>NZ_CP107947.1:6000000-7200000 GCF_036059255.1 Micromonospora sp. NBC_00389
CTCCCGCTTCGCCGCCACTGACGCCGGCGCGTACCACCATGCATGGACGGAGATTGATGTGACGACCCTGCGGGTCGGCGAGCAGCTCGCTAACACCTCGGACCGGATCCACCGGCCCACCCTGACCTCCCGCCCCCAACTTCCGGCGCAGGCCGGGCCGGGGGTACCGCCGCAGACCCGTCGCATCCTGATGCTCTCGTGGGAGTACCCGCCGGTGCTCGTCGGCGGCCTCGGCCGACACGTGCACGCGCTGTCGGTGGCCCTGGCCGCCGCCGGCCACGAGGTCACCGTCGTCACCCGGCACGCCGAGGGCGCGCCGCTCGAGGAGTACGCCGACGGCGTCCGCATCCTGCGCGCCTCCGAAGACCCCGTCACCTTCCCCCTCGCTACCGGCTCCCTCCTGGCCTGGACCATGGCGTTCAACCACACCCTCACCCGCACCGCCCTGCGCGCCACCGAGGCCGGCTCGTACGACGTCATCCACGCCCACGACTGGCTCGTCGCCCACACCGCGATGACGTTGCGCGACCACCTGGACATCCCGCTGGTGAGCACCATCCACGCCACCGAGGCCGGTCGGCACCAGGGCTGGCTGCCGGAGGAGATGAACCGCACCATCCACGGGGTCGAGCACTGGCTCAGCACCGAGTCCGGCCGCGTGATCGTCTGCTCCGGGTACATGCGCGACGAGGTGAACGCGCTGTTCGGGGTGCCGGCCGACCGGGTCGACGTGGTGGCCAACGGTGTGGAGCCGCACCGCTGGAAGGTGCCGGCGCGCAAGGTGACCGCAGCCCGGGCCCGGTTCGCCGGGGACGGCCCGCTGGTCACCTTCGCCGGCCGGCTGGTCTACGAGAAGGGCGTACAGCACCTGATCGCCGGCCTGCCGCGCCTGCGTGAGCGGCACCCAGGGCTGCGCGTGGTGATCGCCGGCGACGGCCCGTACCGCGCGGAGCTGGAGTCCGAGGTGCACCGCCGCGGCCTGGGCGGCATGGTCGCCATGCCGGGCTTCCTCGGTGGCACCGACCTGCCGGCGCTGATGGCCGCCTCCGACTGCTTCGCGGTGCCGAGCATCTACGAGCCGTTCGGCATGGTGGCCCTGGAGGGCGCCGCCGCCGGCGCGCCGCTGGCGGTCGCCGCCACCGGTGGCCTCGCGGAGATCGTCGAGCCGGGCGTGACCGGGATGACCTTCCAACCGCACGACCCCGACGGGCTCGCCGACGCCGTCGACGCGCTGCTGTCGGATCGCGACCGGGCCCGCGCCCTGGCTCGCCGCGCCCGCCGGATGGTGCACGACCAGTACGGCTGGTCGGCTATCGCCCAACGCACCGCCGCCAGCTACGCCGACGCCATCGCCAACGACGCCGTCTTCACCGCCCATCGCGCCGAGCAGCGCATGTCCCAGGGCCGCGCCCTACCCGCCCTCCCCACCGGCAACCTGCTCGCCGCCGCCGGCCTGCGCTGACCGCCGGCCCTTGCCGCCGCTGTCATCGCCGCTGTTGCCACCATCGCGCTGATCGTCGTCCCGGTCGCTACCCGCGGCCCGGTCCTGCTCGCTGATCGACTCCGTGTCGCCGACATCGGGGTATCCCGGCGCTGGGATGCCCCGATGTCGGCGCTCCAGCGCGGGGCGTTCGAGGTCAGTACCGGACTGCCGGGCCTGTCAGAATGCGCGCATGCCTCGTCTTGTCGACGCCCTGGATTCCGCCTTCCCGGTTGCCGCCTCGATCGCGCTGGACCTGATCCGGCGCTCCGAGGTGTCCGACCAGTGGTCGAGCCGAGCGCACTGCCACACCTGTCCGTGGGAGCTCTGGCGTGCCACCTGGGACGTCAGGCGGTCCGGGCGGCGGAACTGCTGCCGACCTCGACCGACCTGCCGCTCCTCGAGTCGGCCGACGACCACTACGAGCGGGCCGCCTGGGTGACCGCGGGGCCTCCGGACGAGGACTCGGTGGCCGCAAGCCTGGACGAAGCCGAAGCGACGCGGGGACCAGCGGACCTGCACGCCCGCTCCGTCCTCGCGCTGGAAGAGGTGGGCGACCTGCTCGCACGAGGGGACGCCCGCGACGTCGTGCCGATCCCGTGGCAGGGCTGGTCCCTGCGGCGCAGCGACTTCCTGCTCACGCGCCAACTGGAGATCGTGGTCCACGCCGACGATCTCGCGGTGAGCGTCGGCGTGCCCACGCCGGCCTTTCCGGCGGATGTCTTCGATCCCGTGCGCGACCTGTTGGTGCGCTTGGCCGTGCGCCGTCACGGCCAGTCCGCGGTAATCAGCGCGCTGAGCCGCAGCGAGCGAGGGCGGGACATCTCCGCCTTCTGACGCCCAACACCTCAACGGCCGCCACGAAAGCCGGCATGGTCCCCGCAGCCCGCGCCACCCACACCTCACAGGGTTGCGCCGGGAGCTTCCCCGGCCCCGGCCGCACAGGCCTCATAGGCACCACAGGCAGGCCCACAGGCAGGCCCCATAGGCCCTGTAGGCCCTGTCGAGCTGCCCCAGAAATGGGGCGGGGTGAAGCATCCGGAGGCCCGAACGGAATGCGGATCGGCCGGAAAGCCCACGAAGGACCGGCACAGACTCTTGATCGACTCCGTTTCGCCGACATCGGGGTATCCCGGCGCGCCCGGCAGCCGCGATATCGGCGATCCCAAGTCGATCAAGCGGCTCGACCCGGTGTGGCGGTCGGACCGCGCCCGCCCGCCCCATATTTGGGGCAGCTCGACAGGAGCGGACCGGGGCAGGGCGCCTGGCCGGGGCGGCTGGCGGGGGCGGATGTGCTCGGGGCGGCTGCCGCCGCGGCGGCTGGCCGGGGCGGCTGGCCGGGGCGGCTGGCCGGGGCGGCTGGCCGGGGCGGCTGGCCGGGGCGGCTGGCCGGGGCGGCTGGCCGGGGCGGCTGGCCGGGGCGGCTGGCCGGGGCGGCTGGCCGGGGCGGCTGGCCGGGGCGGCTGGCCGGGGCGGCTGGCCGGGGCGGCTGGCCGGGGCGGCTGGCCGGGGCGGATGGCCGGGGCGGGCGGATGCGCTCGACGCTGCCGGCCGGGACGGCTGCGTCCAAGGCTGCCGGCCGGGACGGCTGCGTCCAAGGCTGCCGGCCGGGACGGCTGCGCTCGGGGCTGGCGGCAGCGGCAGGCGGCAGCAGGCCGGCGGCAGGCGGCGGCAGGCGGCGGCAGGCGGCGGCAGGCGGCGGCAGGCGGCGGCAGGCGGCGGCAGGCGGCGGCAGGCCGGCGGCAGGCGGTTGGGAAGGCGGCAGGCGGTTGGGAAGGCGGCAGGCCGCCGACCCGGTGGGTCGACGGCCTGACGGTGGTGCGTCGTGGAGGTCAGCGCTCGGCGAAGGGGACGTAGTCCCGCTCGGCGGAACCGACGTAGATCTGCCGCGGACGGCCGATCTTGGTCTCCGGGTCGTTGATCATCTCGCGCCACTGGGCGATCCAGCCGGGGAGCCGGCCGAGGGCGAAGAGCACGGTGAACATCTTCGTCGGGAAGCCCATGGCCTTGTAGATCAGGCCGGTGTAGAAGTCCACGTTCGGGTAGAGCCGGCGGGAGACGAAGAAGTCGTCGGCGAGCGCGATCTCCTCCAGCTCCATGGCGATGTCCAGCAGCGGGTCCGGCTTGGCCATCCGGCCCAGCACGTCCTGCGCGGCCTTCTTGACGATCGCCGCCCGCGGGTCGTAGTTCTTGTAGACCCGGTGGCCGAAGCCCATCAGCTTGACGCCGTCCTCCTTGTCCTTGACCTTGCGGACGAAGGACCGGACGTCGTCATCGCCGGCGTGGATCTGCTGGAGCATCTCCAGCACGGCCTGGTTGGCGCCGCCGTGCAGCGGGCCGAACAGCGCGTTCACGCCGGCGGAGACCGAGGCGAACAGGTTGGCGTTGCTGGAGCCGACCAGCCGGACGGTCGAGGTGGAGCAGTTCTGCTCGTGGTCGGCGTGCAGGACGAAGAGCATGTCCAGCACCTTCGACATCACCGGGTCGACCTCGTACGGCTCGGCCGGCACGCCGAAGGTCATCCGCAGCAGGTTGTCGACGTACCCCAGCGAGTTGTCCGGGTACAGCAGCGGCTGCCCGATGGACTTCTTGTAGGCGTACGAGGCGATGGTGGGCACCTTCGCCATCAGCCGGACAGTGGAGATCTCCACGTGCTCGGAGTCGAACGGGTCCAGGCTGTCCTGGTAGAAGGTCGAGAGGGCGCTCACGGCCGAGGAGAGCACGGCCATCGGGTGGGCGTCCCGGGGGAAGCCGTCGAAGAAGCGGCGCATCTCCTCGTGCAGCAGCGAGTGCCGCCGAATCCACTCGGTGAACTCGGCCAGCTGCTGCTCGGTCGGCAGCTCACCGTAGATGAGCAGGTAGGAGACCTCCAGGAAGGAGGACTTCTCGGCCAGCTGCTCGATCGGGTATCCCCGGTAACGCAGGATCCCCGCGTCGCCGTCGATGTAGGTGATCGCGGATGAGGCCGCCGCGGTGTTCACGAAACCGGGGTCGTACGTGGTCATTCCGGTTTCTTTCAGCAGCTTGCTAACCCCGACACCGGCGGGGCCCTCGACCGCGGGATGCACCGGCATCGACAGCTGCCCACCGGGGTGATCGAGCTTGACTTCCGTCATGTGGTTCCTCGCTTCGCCGGCAGATCTACGTTGAATTGCCTTCGCTTCTACCGTAATTGCGGCTTGGGGGACACTGCCCGCCGTGGTTCGCCGGTGAGGTATGCGTCACCCGATTCCCGACCGGGCAGCCGGGAAACCCTCCGTCCCGCCGTGCGGGACCTGGCGGAGCAGCTTCACGACAGGGCAAGGCGTCGGAGCGTACCGTCCGTCGCGATCTGGTAGACGTCGAGCTGGTTGGTGCCGGCCCGGAACAACTGGTCGTCGGTGAGCAGCGCGGCGAATCGGCGTCCGCCGGGATCGGTCGGCACCACCGGTACGACCGCGCCGATCCGGCCGTTGACGGCCACCGCCAGCAGGGTGCCGTCCGGGATCCGGTCCGGCACGTCCCCCCAGACCAGCGCCGGGAGGGTGCCGGTGTCCGGGTCCGTGGCCCGGAACGCGGCGAGGTCGGCCACGGTGGCGCTGCCGCCGGCCGGGCCGGCGTGGACCTCGGTGCCCACCAGCGGGTGCGGCGCCGGCAGCGGCGGCGGGGCGGGCACCCCGCCGGGGAAGGTGACCGGTTCGCCGGGGCGGTCGTAGAAGTGCTTCGTGCCGTCGGTGCGCGGGGCCTGCCGGGCGGAGCGTCCGTCGACCCGCCAGGGCAGCCGGATACCGGCCTGGTCGGCCACGGTCGGCAGCAGGTCGACGTGCTCCCAGTTGCGGTCGTCCACCCGGCCGGCCTGCTGCCCGGGCTCCTTGACGAACATCGGCACCCACGCCACCTCGCCGGCGGCGGCCTTGATCGCATCCATGCCCCGGCCCTGGGCGCCCGCGCGGAAGCTCACCCCGTGGTCGGCGGTGACCACGACGAGGGCCTGGTCGTAGAGGCCGCTGGCGCGCAGCGTACGCAGCGTCTCGCCGATCAGCCGGTCGGTGTAGCCGAGCTGGGCGAGGTGGCGCTGCCGGGCCAGCTCGACCCAGCCGGTGCCGTCGTTGGGCAGGTCCTCGGGGGCGTCGTAACGCACTCCGGACGGCAGGTACGCCCACGGCGAGTGCGGCATCAGCAGGTGCAGGAAGTGCAGGGCGGGCCGGGGCTCCGGCTTCAGCCCGGCCAGGAAGCTGGTGAACCGGGCCGGCTGGTTGTCGTCCAGGCTGTCCCAGCGGAACTTCGGGTCGGCCGGCACCGGCTCGGCGGCGTCCAGGCCGGCCTCGGCCCGGGTCTGCTCCCGGTAGGAGTCCTCCGGGTCGACGCGGGTGGGTGTCGGCCCGGCGACCTGGCCAAGCAGCTTGCCGGTCTCCCGGACCAGTACGCCGAGCCCCTGTTCCGGGCTGACCGGCTGCTCGCATCGGCTGGGCGGGCAGACCCGGGTGATGCTCTCCTGGGCGTGGATGTCGTACAGGCCGCCGAAGGCGGTGAAGAGGTTGTCCGGGTACTGCGAGTAGTGCGGCGCGACCGACCGCGCCGGGTAGCGGCCGGTGAGCATCGCCGGCAGCGCGTTGGGGGTCCAGCCGCTGACGCCGGTGGCGTTGCGGTACCACGTCGACGCGCCGGCCAGCTCGGCGAAGTGCGGGAACCGGGCCGCGTCGATCCGACCGTCCGCGCCGAGCAGGCTGACCAGTGGCAGCTCGTCGAGGATCAGCATGACCACCGGAGGGTGCCCACCCGGCCCCTGGGCAGTGCCGGCCGCGCCGCCGTCGCCGCGCGGCAGCACCACCGCCGAGGTGGGTGAAACGAGCAGGAAGAGCGCCACGAAGGCCACCGGGCCGGCGGCGGCCAGTCGCAGCACCCGGCCCGGTGCCCGCCACCGCCGGTGCGCGGCCGCGCCGGCCACGCCGGCCAGCCCGGCGACCAGCAGCAGGGGTACGCCCCGCAGCGGCGTCGCGTGCCGGCCCACCTGCACGGCCAGCGCGGCCAGCAGCAGGCCGACCAGCCCGGTGTGGGTGAGCGCGCGGACGGTCCGGCCGGCCACCCGGCTGAGCGCGCCGAGCACCGCCACCGGCACGGTGGGTGCCACCGCCACCAGGGCCGTCAGCAGCAGGATCTGGCCCGGGTCGGAGCGGTGGAAGAGGAAGAAGTCGGGGCTGCGGCCGAGTACGTCCAGCAGTGGCTGGGTGACCACCAACCCGACCAGCGCCACCACCTCCAGCAGCCGGCCCAGCTCACCGCGCCAACCGCGGTCCCACCGCCCGGTGACCGGTTCCGCGGCCGGAGTGCCCGGCTGTGCTGGCGGGGGTGCGGGTGCTGGTTCAGCCACCCATCACCGTCCGGTAGAGCGTGCGGGTGCCCGAGGGCAACTCCAACCGGTCGGTGATCCGGCCCCTGGCCGCGAGCAGCCGCTCGAAGGCGTCCCGCCGGTAGTTCGGAAAGAGGCCGTCGGGCTTGTTGGCCAGCAGCCGGAGGGCCATCGGGTCCTCCGGGTGGACGAACTCCACCACCACCGCACCACCTGGCGCGGTCAGCCCCACCAGCCAGTCGACCACCTCCGGCAGCGGCACGTTGCGCCCGATCGCCAGGTGGTGCACCACGGCCAGGGCGAGCACCGCGTCGGCGGACGCCCGCTCGGCGAAGCCGGCGCGCTCGGCACCCCGCCAGCCGCCTCCGGGTGACGGGTCGGCCAGGTCCAGCACCAGCGGCAGGATCCGCCGCTGCCCCTCGGCCCGCAGCGCCCGGTACAGGTCGTCGACAACGGCCGGGTCCTGCTCGACGGCGACGACGTAGTCGGCGTGCTCGGCCGCGATCCGGGCGTACCGGCCGTCGTTGGCGCCAAGGTCGAGCACCAGGCGGGGGCGGACGCCGGCGGTCAGCGCGGCGGCCACGAACTGTTCCTTGGCCGCCCGGTCCCGCGCCGAGTAGCCGCAGGTGCGCTGGTAGTCCGCCCAGTGACTGGCCGGTGGGCGCCGGTCCAGCCGGCGGACCAGTTTCTCGATGCCGCGCACGGTGGCCAGCAGCAGCTCCCGGGAGTAGCCGGCGGCCCGCAGTTGGGCTCGTACGTCGCTGGTGCTGGTCTCGGCGTGCCGCTGCTGCATCGCGCCGTGCAGGTGCAGGTGGGTCAGTACGCCCGGACGCAGCCGACGCGCCCCACCGAAGAGCGGACGGAGCTGGTCGGCCTCGATGCCGTCGACCCGGGCGCGCAGCAACGGCTGGAAGTCGACCCCCAGGTGGGCGGTGAGCAGCAGCGGGTAGAGCACGGTCTGGCAGAACTGCCGGTACCCGGCCCACGGCTCGCCGTCACGCACCGGCTCGAAGGACCCGATGTCGATGAAGACCGGGTCGGCGCCACGCCACTGCAGGTTGTAGGCCGAGCCGTCCTTGGTGGTGAAGCCGTCGGCGAGCGCGTCGCGCAGGATCTCCAGGTGCAGCAGCGCGGCGTCGCGCAGCATGGTGAAGGACCACTCGTACGGGTGGGAGACGAACGGGATGCGTTCGTGGCGCAGCACCGCCGCCCACGGTGCCCCGACCGCTGCGGGCACCAGCGCCGACGGCGCGTCCTCGGTGGGGCAGACCTTGCCCGCGGCCACCAGCGTGGGGAAGAACGCGCTGGCCGTCAACGCCCGCCAGTGCTCGGCGGCCTGCGCGTCCAGCCCGCGCAGCACGTCGTCTCCGACGTGGAAGACGCGGTTGGCCGGGTCGCGGAAGGAGGCCGGCTCGGGCCGTACCCCGGGGGGTGAGGTCGTCATCGCCGGGACGGGCCGGCTCACTGCTGGTCGGTGGGCTGGCGACGGAACCGGTCGACCAGCCGCCGCCAGTAGAGCTTGGCGGCGACCGCGGCGCCGGCCACCCCGCCCACGACCGCCTGCACGATCAGGCTGCCGGATCCCGCGTCCAGGTAGGCCAGATGGATCACCGACCGCTCCTTCCCCTCGCCCGTCTCGACACCGGCGTCCCGGGCATACAGCGGTGAGGCTTTTGACCCAGAAAGCCGGACTTGTCTGTCACCGTACGCCGATCGCCGACGCCGTATCGGCCACATCGGCGGACTCCCAGGCGGGCCACAGGGATGCGTCCGGCGGTGACCTACCCCGCGCCGGACGAGGACCCCGACGGGCGTCACACGCGACGCGTCGTCGAGGTCCTCGCGGAGGTGCTGGGCACGGCCCGCAGCTGACGGGGTCAGTTCCGCCGGTGGTGCATGCCGAGGCGCAGCAGCACGAAGCGCAGCACGGTGGCGGCCAGGTTCGCGGCCACCAGCACGGCCAGCTCCACCAGCCGGGTGGGTGCGGCGTCGACCGCGTGCAGCACAGCCAACGAACCGCTGGTCAGCGCCAGGCCGAGCGCGAAGGCCAGCAACCCCTGCACGTGGTGCCGGCCGGCGTGCCGGCGCCCGCTGATGCCGAACGTCAGCCGCCGGTTCGCGGCCGTGTTCGCCACCGCCGTCACCAGCAGCGCCAGCAGGTTCGCCGGCTGTGCGCCGAACGCGCCCCGGGTGGCCACGAAGAGCAGCAGGTACGCCAGGGTGCTGGCCACCCCGACCGCGGCGAACCGGACCAGCTGCCGGGGCAGCCCGACCGGCACCTGCGCCGGTGGCGTGGCCAGCGGCGCCCGGCCCACCTGCGCGCGCAGCTCGGTCAACGGCAGCGCGCCGGTCAACAGCGCCCGGCCCAGCCGACCCATCCCCCGCAGGTCGGCCAGCGCGGTGGCGACGATGTCGACGCGGCTGTCCGGGTCGTCGACCCAGTCCACCGGCACCTCGTGGATCCGCAGCCCGGCCCGCTGGGCCAGCACCAGCAGCTCGGTGTCGAAGAACCAGCCGGTGTCCTGGACCAGGGGAAGCAGCCCGCCAGCCACGTCCGCGCGGATCGCCTTGAACCCGCACTGGGCGTCGGAGAACCGGGCCGCCAGCGCCCCGCGCAGCAGCAGGTTGTAGGCCCGTGAGATGACCTCCCGCTTGGTCCCGCGCACCACCCGGGAGGTACGCGCCAGCCGGGTGCCGATCGCCAGATCGGAGTGGCCGGAGATGAGCGGCGCGACCAGCGGCAGCAGCGCCGCCAGGTCGGTGGAGAGGTCCACGTCCATGTACGCCAGCACCGGCGCGGACGAGGCGGACCAGGCGGCGGACAGTGCCCGCCCCCGCCCCTTGGCGTCCAGGTGCAGCACCTCGACGCCGGGCAGCTCACCGGCGAGCGCCTCGGCCACCCCCAGGGTGCCATCCACGCTGGCGTTGTCGGCGATGGTGATCTGGAACGGGTACGGGAAGTGCTCGCTCAGGTGCGCGTGCAGCCGCCGTACGCACGGCCCGAGATCGGTCTCCTCGTTGTAGACCGGGATCACCACGTCCAGCACCGCGCTGATGATGGTCGGCCCGGTCTGTACGGCGGCCCGAGGTCCACCGAGCGCGGTCATGCCGCGTCCTTTTCGGTGCTCAGGTCGTAGACGGTGACGCCGTCGACGGTCTGGGCCGTGAAGGTCTCGGTGACCCAGGCGGCGATCTCCTGCGAGGCGGAGCTGCCACCGTTGGCCCGGAAACCGCCGTCGCCCACGAAGTAGTGGATCTCGCCGTCGGCGACGTAGCGCTGGAACTGCGCGAGGGTCGGCGACGGGTCGCTGCCGTTGAACCCGCCGATCGCCATCACCGGGTCGCCGGTGGCCAACTGGTAGCCGGAGGCGTTGTTGGAGCCGACGGTGGCTGCCACCCACCTGTAGTTGTCGCTGTCGTGCTCCAGCAGCTCGCGCAGCTCGGCGCTGGGCTCGCGGGTGTCGAGCAGCCCGCCCATTCCGCCGCCGGTCGAGCGACCCTGCCCGCCGCCCGGAGAGCCGGGAGTCTGCGCGCCGTTCCGGCCGCCACCGGGGAAGCCCTGAGCCTGACCGCCGTTCTGACCACCGCCAGGGAAGCCCTGAGCCTGACCGCCGTTCTGGCCACCACCAGGGAAGCCCGGTGCCTGACCGCCATTCTGGCCGCCACCGGGGAGAGCGGGAATCTGGCCGCCACCCGGCAGTTCCATGCCGCCGGGCGGTCGCCCGCCGGGGAAGCCGCCGCGGCCGAAGCCACCCGCCACGTTCGGGCCGGCGGTCGGGATCGATCCGGTGTGCGGCGTGGAGGCGGTCTGCACCGCGTACGCCACCGGCCCCGCGAGGGCCGCCGCCGCACCCAGGCCCAGCACCACCGGCACCAGCCGGCAGGGCAGCCGGTTGACCAGCAGGATCAGTGCCGCCCCGGCCAGGCCGGGGATCAGCACGGTGGTCCGCAGCCACGGGTACCAGTCGGGGCTGCGTCCGAGCAGCACCCACGCCCACCAGACGGTCACCGCCAGCGTGCCGGCGAGCGTCGCCGTGGCGGCCAGCGGACGCCACCGCTGCCACCGGGTGCCCTCCGAGTCAGCAAGGGTCCGGTCAGGCGTTTCCTGCGTACCGGCGGGCAGCGGGCGGCGCTGCCGCCAGAGCAGCGTCACGCCGATGCCGACCAGCGCCCCGACCGCCGGAGCGAGCGCCACGGTGTAGTAGGCGTGGAAGATCCCGGACATGAAGCTGAAGATCAGGCCGGTGACCAGGAGCCAGCCGCCCCAGAGCAGCAGCCCGGCCCGGGTGCGGTCGGTACGGGCCGCCCGGCCGGCCACCAGCAGGCCGGCGACCAGCAGGATCAGCGCGGCCGGCAGCAGCCAGGAGATCTGACCGCCGATCTCGCCGTCGAACATCCGCAGCAGGCCGGTCTGCCCACCGAACGGACCGCCCCCACCGCCACCCGGGCGGCCCCCGCCGCCGCCGACGCTGCCGACCTCGTCGCCGGTGATCCGGCCGAGGCCGTTGTAGCCGAGGGTGAGCTCCAGGATGCTGTTCCCCTGCGACCCGCCGATGTACGGCCGTGCACTGGCGGGGACCAGCTCGACGATCGCCACCCACCAGCCGGCGGAGACCACCACCGCCAGGCCGGCCAGCAGCAACTGTCGGACCCGCCGCCACAACCCGGTCGGTGCCGCCAGCAGATAGACCCCGGCGAAGACCGGCACCACCAGGAACGCCTGGAGCATCTTGGTCAGGAAGCCGAAGCCGACCAGCACGCCGACCAGCACGATCCACCGGGTGCTGGCCGCCTCCACCGCCCGGACCGTGGCATACGCCCCGGCGACCAGCAGCAGAACGAGCAGCGCGTCGGGATTGTTGAACCGGAACATCAGCGTCGCCACCGGGGTGACCGCGAGCACCGCGCCGGCGATCAGGCCGGCCGCCGGCCCGTACCAGCGCTTGACGGTCGCGTAGAGCACGCCGACCGAGGCGACCCCGCAGAGCGCCTGCGGAACGAGCATCGCCCAGGTGTTCAGCCCGAAGATGCGTACGGACAGGGCCATCAGCCACAACGACGCGGGCGTCTTGTCCACGGTGATCGAGTTGGCCGCGTCCGACGAGCCGTAGAAGAGGGCCTTCCAGCTCACCGAGCCGGCCTGCACGGCCGCCGCGTAGAACGAGTTGGCCCAGCCGGAGGCGCCCAGCCCCCAGATGTAGAGCAGGCCGGTGGCCAGCAGCAGGACCACCAGCGCGGGCCGGGTCCAGGCCGGGGATCGGCGCGCCGCCGGTTGTGGGTGCTCCTGGTCCGGGCGCGTTGCCGGCGGTGGCGGACCCACCACGCCGGGATCGGCGGGTGCTGTCAGCAGGCTCTCGGTTCTGTCCATGCGGCAAGCCTCGGCGGCTGGCCTGGCCCGCCGCCGTGCGCCGACTATGCGTCAGCTGTGGGATTCGGCAACCGGACGGTGAACACCGTCCGGCCCGGGCGGCTGTCCACCGCGACCGTGCCGTGGTGGGCCTCCACGACCGCCGCCACGATCGCCAGACCGAGGCCGGTGCTGCCGTGCGCCCGGGACCGGGAGCTGTCGCCGCGAGCGAACCGTTCGAACATCTCCGGTTGCAGCTCCGCCGGCACTCCGGGCCCCTCGTCGGCGACGGTGAGCACGGCGGCGTCTCCCTCGACGGCCAGCGTGGTGGTCACCACGGTTCCCGGCGGGGTGTGCACCCGCGCATTGGCGAGCAGGTTCGCCACCACCTGGTGCAGCCGGGCGCCGTCGCCGGGAACCCGGATCGCCACCTCGGGCAGGTCGAGCTGCCAGCGGTGTTCGGGGCCCGCCACGTGCGCGTCGCTGACCGCGTCGACCACCAGGGCGGTGAGGTCGACCTGTTCGACCGCGAGTGGGCGGCCGGTGTCCAGCCGGGCCAGCAGCAGCAGGTCGTCGACGAGTCTGGTCATCCGGGTGCTCTCCGACTCCACCCGGCGCAGCGCGTGCGCCACGTCGGTGGGGACCTCGTCGCGACCGCGTCGGGCCACCTCGGCGTACCCGCGGATCGCGGCCAGCGGGGTGCGCAGCTCGTGGCTGGCATCGGCGACGAACTGGCGTACCCGCGTCTCGCTGGCCTGCCGGGCGGCGAGCGCGTCGGCGACGTGGCCCAGCATCCGGTTCAACGCGGCGCCGACCTGACCAACCTCGGTACGCGGATCGGTGTCCGCGGCCGGGACCCGGACGGCGAGCGCCACCTCGCCGCGGTCCAACGGCAGCTCGGTGACCCGGGTGGCGGTGGCGGCCACCCGGTTCAGCGGTCGCAGCGTGGCCCGGACGATCAGCGCGCCGGCACCCCCGGCGATGACCAGCCCGACGGCCGCCACCCCGGCCTGCGCGGCGATCATCCACCAGACGGTCTCCCGCACCCCGGCCAGCGGCAGCGCGACGACCCGTACCGTGCCGTCGCGGAACTGCCGGGCCACGGCCCGGTAGTCGCCGCGCGCGCCGAGGTCGACGGTGCGCGGCTGGGCGCCGACCGGCAGGTCGGCCAGCGCGGCGACCTCCTCGACCGGGACGGCCTCCTCGTCGGGAAAGGGATCCTCGCTGGACGGGCTGCGGGTCAGGGTGGAGGCTGCCGTCACCCGAGCGCCGGTGATGTCGGCGACCACGGTGCCGGGCGGTGAGCCGGGCGGAATGCTCGGCCCGGTGCCCGGCCAGGCCGGCCGGCCCGGGCGGTCGCCGCGCATGACGGTCGCGGGATCCAGTTGGGCGTCCAGGCGGTCGATCAGGAAGTGCCGCAGCGCCACCGTGGTGAGCCCGCCGATGGCGACGCTGACCAGTGCGAAGAGCGCGACCAGGGCGAGCACCAGACGGGTACGCAGGGACCGGCCGGCCAGCCACCGGCGGGCGGCGCGTACCGGCCGGCGGTGCGGCCGGCCGGCGGGGTCACTCGGCGGGTTTGAGGACATAACCCGCGCCACGCAATGTGTGGATCATCGGCGCCCGGCCGGCGTCGATCTTCTTGCGCAGGTACGAGATGTACAGCTCCACCACGTTGGCCTGGCCGCCGAAGTCGTAGTTCCACACCCGGTCGAGGATCTGCGCCTTGCTGAGCACCCGGCGCGGGTTGCGCATCAGGTACCGCAGCAGCTCGAACTCGGTCGCGGTGAGGGTGATGAGCTGGCCGTCCCGGCGCACCTCGTGACTGTCCTCGTCGAGGCTGAGGTCGCCGACGGTCAGCACCGCCTCCTGCCGGGCGGCGATCGCGAAGCCGGAGCGGCGCAGCAGCGCGCGCAGCCGGGCGATCACCTCTTCGAGACTGAACGGTTTGGTGACGTAGTCGTCGCCGCCGACGGTCAGCCCGGCGATGCGCTCCTCGACCGCGTCCCGGGCGGTCAGGAAGAGCACCGGCACGGTGGGGGCGTGCTCGCGCAGCCGTCGCAGCACCTGGAAGCCGTCCAGGTCGGGCAGCATCACGTCGAGCACCACCGCGTCCGGCTGGAACTGCCGCGCGGCGCTCAGGGCCGCCATGCCGCTGCCGGCGCTGCGTACCTGCCAGCCCTCGTAGCGCAACGCCATCGACAGCAGGTCGGTGAGCGTCGGTTCGTCGTCGACCACCAGCACCCGGACCGGTTCGCCGTCGGGACGGCGCAACTCGATCCGGTCCGGTGCGGCCTGCCCGTCCATGACCATGTCCCCCATCCTGGACACGACGTCTGTGCCACGCCCCTGCGTCGGCTGTGCGCCAGCTGTGCGGCCGGGCCGACGGTGGATGGGCGGCATGACCCGTCAGCCCAACCCGGAGGTCACTCGGACACCCCGAACGCGTCGGTCCGCACGAATCGCATGCTCCAGCCGCCCGCGCCGTCCGGCTGGTCGCGTTCGTAGAGGTGGTCGGGGCCGGCCTGGGTCGGCCCGGTGCCATCCGGGTGTCGCATGATCCAGCGCGGTGGAGGGGCGCCGTCCGGCCCGGCCGGCAGCAGCCGGACCAGGCCGTTGGCGGGCCCGCCGACGAAGCGTACGGTGACCTCGCTCATCGCGGCGTCCCCTCGGTGACCATGCCGGCACGTTCGGTGACACCGGCCCTGGCTCGCAAGCTACCGCACCCACCACCGCGCCGCAGCGGGTGCGCGGGCTCGACCCGTGAGCGATTCTCGTGGCGGTTTGCCCAGCTCGGAGGCGGGGTACCGCGACCGGAGGCAACCGCCGCTGGCGGGTAAGAGCGAGGAGCGATCGATGCGCACGTTGGACGGGCGGTATCAGCTCGAACAACGCATCGGCGTTGGCGGGATGTCCGAGGTGTGGCAGGCACACGACCAGGTGCTGGATCGGCCGGTGGCGGTGAAGCTGATCTCGCCCGGCTGGGACGGCCAGTCCGGCCCGGTGGAGCGGATCCGCGCGGAGGCCCGCTCGGCGGCCCGTCTGGTGCACCCGAACGTGGCGAGCGTGCACGACTTCGGCACCTCCTCCACGCTGCCCGGTCGCCGGGTGCCGTACATCGTGATGGAGCTGGCCGAGGGGGAAACTCTGGCCGCGCACCTGCGGGCCGGGCCGCTGGACTGGCGGATCTCGGTGCGGGTCTGCGCGGAGGTCAGCGCGGCGCTCGCCGCCGCGCACGCGGAGGGCATCGTGCACCGCGACATCAAGCCGGCCAACGTCATGCTCACCCCCGCCGGTGTGAAGGTGCTCGACTTCGGCATCGCCACCCCGGCCGGCGCGCCGGAGCCGTTGCCGGACGGGCTGCTGATGGGCACCCCGGCGTACCTGGCGCCGGAGCAGCTCGACGGAGCGCCAGCCACCCCGGCGGCCGACATGTACGCCCTCGGCGTCCTGCTCTACTACTGCCTCAGCGGCCGGCTGCCGTACCGGGCGGACACCCTCACCGAGTTGCTGGGCACCCGCCGCCGCCTGCCGCCGGACCCGCTGCCCGAGATCGACGGGCTCCCCCCGGAGGTGGCCGAGCTGTGCCGTTCCTGCCTGGCCGAGGCCCCGGCGGAGCGCCCGACCAGCCTGGTGGCCGCACTGGTGCTGGCCGAGGCCGTGGACGCCCGGGTGTACGTGCCGATGGGAGTTCCCACCGCGCGCCAGCCGGCCGCGACGTCGCCCTGGACCGAGCAGGCCGCGCTGGAGGCCACCGAGGCGGTGTCGACGCTCGACGGGCCGAACCGGGCCGGCGAGCCCTGACCGCAGGCCGCGCGGCGTTTCGCCGGGCGGCGGCCGGGTAGCCGGGCGGGTGAGCGACGGGAGGAACGCGATGCCGGACCCGAGTCCCTGGCTTCAAGAGGCCACCGCGACCGCCGAGGGCGGCCACGTACGCACCGACGACGGCGGGCTCTCGACCGCGCTGGCCTCGCCACTGGCAGCGCACTGCACCGGATTGAGGCCAGAGCAGTTGCTGGCCGCCGCCTTCGCCTCCTGCCTGCACCACGCTGCGGTGGAGGCGGCCGGGGAGATCACCGATGAGGCGCACACGGTCCAGGTGCGGGCCGAGGCGAAGCTGGGGCGCGACGACGACGGCCGGTACCGGGCCGACGTGCACGCCTCGATCTCGTCCGCCGGCCTGAGTCGTCAGCAACTGGCCGACCTGGTCGAGTACGCCGACCGGCTCTGGCCGTTCTCCAGCGGCGACAACAGCCGGCACCGGCTCACCGTCACCCCGGCGGAGAACGGCCGGCACTGAGCCAGGCAACGACGCCGGCCCGCCCATCCACCGAACGGGCACGCCGGGACCTCCACCGTTCGGGGAGCAGGCACGCACCGTAAGGGTGACCCTTGGCGGTCGACCGAAACCGCCGCCGACCGCCGCCGCCGCGACCGGCTTGGCCAGGCGAATCGGGAATACCCGGCTGGCCCGATCGGCGAAGTTGAGAAGGTTAGCCAGCTTGCCATCCCTTATGGCGTGCAAGATCCGGGCAAATTGTGGCGCATGCCACTGTTCGGGCCGATGGCGTCGGCCGACCAGGTCTCTAGCCTCGGCGAGTGCATGCCGACGACCCCTCCGACCAGAAGCTGACCAAGGCACTCCCGGCCACCCAGCCGGGCGACGCCGCATCAACCGAACGGACGATCGGCCGTCACCGGCTCCCCGATCCACCCCGCCGCGCCCTGCTGGGCTCAACCTCGGTCCGGGTGGCCCTGGCCACAGGTGTCACCTGCTGCCTCGGCCTGGCCGCGGTCGCCACCGCCCGGGGCGCCGAGGACACCACCCGCCCCGTGGAGCCGCTGGCCGAGGCGGTGGCCGACCGCGCCGCCATCGGCGACGAACGCGCTTCCCGGTCGCTGGACCGTGACGCCGCCCCCATGCGGGTCAGCCCCAGCCCGACGGCGAAGCCCACTGCCTCCCCCACCGTGGGCAAGGCGGCCAAGAAGCCGGTCAAGCCGCGCCGACCCCGACCGGTCGCCGGACTCGACCAGACTCAGATGGACAACGCCAAGATCATTGTTGACACGGGCCTGGAGCTGAAGATGCCGCGCCGCGCCCTGGTCGTGGCGCTGGCCACCGCCATGCAGGAGAGCAACCTCTACAACCTGGCCAGCGACGTGCTGCCCGAGTCGGCGGAGTACCCGCACCAGGGCAGCGGCTCCGACCACGACTCGGTCGGGCTGTTCCAGCAGCGACCGAGCAGCGGCTGGGGCACGGTGGCCGAGCTGATGCGCCCGTCGTACGCCGCAAGGGCGTTCTACACGGCACTCAACGAGATCCCGGGCTGGCAGGACATGAGCCTCACGGCCGCCGCCCAGGCCGTGCAGATCTCCGGCTTCCCCGACGCGTACGCCCAGCACGAGGAGCGCGCGAGCACCGTCGCGGCGGCGCTCACCGCCTGAGCCGGGGCCGCATCGGGTGTCAGCGACTGCGGGCGCCGTCCCCGGTCGGCGGCTCCGCTCCCGCGTCCACACCGCCGGCGGCCACCCGGGTCGCCGGCACGCCCGTACCGGCCGCCGCGGTCGGCGTGTCGGCGGGTACCGGCTCGACGGTCAACCCGCTGAGGATCTCGTCGACTTGCGCCTCGCGTCGCCGGCGGGCGTACAGCGCCGCCTCGAAGTCGCGCCGGGCCTGCATGGCCTCCGCGTACGCCCTCTCCCGCACCTGCCGAGCCTCGTCGCGGGCCTCGTCCAGCTCGAACCGGGCCTGGGCCAGGATCTCCGCCGCCTCCCGCTGCACCGCGTCTCCGGTGTGCCGGGCGACCGCGGCGTCGCCCAGGTCCAGCCGCTGGAGCAGCCCGCTGAGCCAGGTGGCCTCCTCGCGGATCTCGTCCCACTCCCGAGCCTCCCCGGCGGCGCCCTCCGCCCGCGCCGCCAGCCGGGACAACCGGATCCCCAGCTCATCCAGGCAGGAATCGACCTGCCTCTGGTCATAGCCGATCTCAACGACGGAGAACCTCATACTGTCGCCCCCCAGGCAGCTGCTGTTACTTCCCCACCTGGATCCTCGGCCGCTACGGGAGCGACCGAGGGTGTTCGGGAAAAATATTCAGCATCCGCGCGCGCGGAACGCGTCAGGCGCGCTTGGGTAGCACGACCACCCGGCCGAAGAACTCGTCGATCCGGCGCACCACGTCGTTGAAGTCGTCCAGGCCGATCGGCTTGGTGACGTACGCGTTGGCCTGCAGGGTGTAGCTGCCGACGATGTCGGTGTCCGCGTTGGAGGTGGTCAGCACCACGATCGGGATGGTCCGCAGGTCCTCGTCCTGCTTCACCGCACCGAGAACCTGCCGCCCGTCCATCCGCGGCATGTTCAGGTCCAGCAGGATGACGTCCGGCCGGCGGGCCTCCGCGTGCCGACCTTCGGCGCGGAGGAACTCCATCGCCTCCTCGCCGTCGTTGACCACGTCGATGACCTTCTCGACGTCCGAGTCCGCCAGCGCTTCCTCGATCATCAGCACGTCGCCCGGGTCGTCGTCGACCACCAGGATGCGTACCGGCTGCGGGCTCTCTGCGCCCATCACTACCTGCCTCGAGTCGACGGACGCGGGACCGACGGTCACCGCGCTGGCGGGGAAATCTAGCCCATCAGGAGGCGCTCTGGGACGCCGGGTCGGCCGTGTCGGGACGGTAGCGCAACACGTCGGCCAGACCGGTAACCCGCAACACCCGCTCGACCCGGCCGTTGGCGCCGGTGAGCCGCAACCAGCCCCCCTCGGCCGCGGCCCGGTTGTCCCCCCGGACGAACACGGCCATCCCGGTGGAGTCGCAGAACGCGAGGTCGGTGAGGTCGAGCAGCACCCGGTGCTCGCCGGCGTCGGAGAGCCGGTCGATCGCGGCGGCCAACTCGGCGGCGGTGCTCAGGTCCAGTTCACCGGCGAGCCGTAGGCAGACGACATCATCCTCGCGCCCGGCGTGCCTGACGCTGAACGTCACCGTTCTCCCCCTAGCCCCACCGCTGAGTGGACGTTTGCAGTGCGGCAAGTATACGCAGGGGCGTGCCGTCGGCCGAACGGCGCGGTGATCGATTGGGGATGCCGCCCGGCGGACGGTCAGCGGGCTGCGGCAGCGGCCAGGGCGGCCCGGCCCAGGGCCAGCGCGTGCACCGCCCGGGGGAAGTCGCGCAGCGCGGCGGCGTAGTGCGCCAGAGGCAGGTCCACCGCGGCGACGGGCACCCCGCGACTGGTCAGGATCCCCACCAACCACTCGGCGAACTCGGTGAACAGCGAGGCGTCGTCGACGTAGAGCGCGGCGGCCAGGAAGTCCACAACGTGGCCCAGGTCGCTCACGGTCGAGTCGAGCTGGGCGGCTGTGTAGGCCCGGGCCGCCGGGACCCGTTCCCGCAGATCGGCCAGGGCGCTGTCGATCAGCTCACCCCGGCGCCGGACCAGGCCGGCGTACTCGTCGTCGGTCAGGTGGGACAACTGCGCCGGCGGCACCCGACGCAGCGCCCGCTCGTCGGCGATCAACTCGGCCGCCGACGGCGCGTCCGGCGCCCAGGCCGCGCCGAGCCGGCGCGCCCAGCGGCCGTCCACGCCGAACCCGCGCCCGCCAACCACCACCGGTACGTCCGAGCGGCGGCACGCCTCGATCATCCGGTGCGCCTGCGGCAGCCGCATCGGCAGCGCGCAGGCCAGCGCGACCGCGTGCGCGTCGTGCCGGTGCAGGTACGACACCAGGTGCGCCGCGGGCACGCTGGCACCCAGGAAGGTCACCTGCCAGCCGCGCAGCCGCAGCACCTCGGCAACCAGCCGGGGTGGCAACGCGTGCCACTCACCGTCCATGCAAGCCACCACGACCCGCCCGCCGGCCGGACGCGGGTTGGCGTGCACGGCCACCGCCGCCACCACCCGCTCACTGATGTGGGTGGCCGCATGTTCCTGGGCGACGCTCCACTCGTTGCGCGCCCACCGCTCGCCCACTTCCGCCTGGGCCGGCGCGACCAGGTCGAGCAGCACCCGCTCGGCCGGTACACCCGCGTCGAGCAGGCCGAGCGCCACGTCGATCGCGGCGTACTCGTCGGCGTCGGTGAGGCAGTCCAGGTAGCTGGGGTAGGCGCCGATCGGCTCGGCGGCGGCGGTCGGGGCGGTCACACTCAGGTCTCCCTCTGCTGGTCCGTGCCAGCGGGTGCGGGCACCGAGTGCAGGTGCCGCGACGGCCGCCTGCTCGGGCCGACCGCACGCACCGCCAGCACCGCGATGTCGTCGTGGTCGCCGTCCGCCAACCAGTCGCAGGTGACCTGCTCGACCCGCTCGGCCAGGGCGGGGGCCGGCATCCGCTCGCAACCGGCCAGCGCGGTGAGCAGCCGCTCCGGGCCGAACTGCTCGTCGCCACGACGGCCACCACGGGCCTCGGTCACCCCGTCGCTGTAGAGCAGGCAGGTCTCGCCCGGGGCCAGTTGGACGGTCACCTCGCCGACGCGCGGGTCGGGCACCACGCCGATCAGCATGCCGGTCAACGGCACCGACTCCACCTCGCCGGAGGCGCGCAGCACCAGCGGCGGCAGGTGCCCGCCGCCGGCCATGGTGAGGGTGAGACCACCGTCGCGCTGTGGGCGGGCCACGCCCAGCACCATGGTGGCGAAACGGCCCTGGCCGTGCGCCAGGGTCGTCTCCAGCAGCGCGTCGTTGAGCAGCCGCAGCAACCGCCCGGGATGCGACTCCACCCGGTGCAGCGCCTGCAGGCACTGGCGCAGCTGACCGGTGAAGACGGCCGCCTCGACGCCCTTGCCCGACACGTCGCCGAGGAAGAACACCGAACCGCCGTCGGGGAGCTGGTGCGAACCGTAGAAGTCGCCGCCGATCCGCAACCCCGCCTGCGCCGGCCGGTACGCGGTGCCCCACTGCACACCGGCGGCCTCGGCCGGCTCCACTGGCAGCAGGCTGGCCTGCAGGGTGTCGGCCACCTCCGCATGGTCGCGGTAGAGCAGCGCGGTGGTCAACGCCGCGCCGGCCCGGGCTGCGAAGGCGCGGACCAGCTCCATGTCGTCCTCGTCGTACCAGTGGGTGGCGCTGCGGGCGACCAGGAGCACCCCGACCGGGGCGTCCCGGCCCGGCAGCGGAACGACCCGGGCGGCGCTCTCGGCGTCGGTCAGGCCGGGGAGCCAGCCAGCGTCGACCGCCTGCTCCACCAGCCAGTCCAGCGCGTGCGGCTCGACCCCGGTCAGCCCTTCGGCGATAGCCACCGGCAGGTCGCCGCCGGCCAGCACGCCGCTGTCCACCAGCGGTGCCTCGTCGTCGGCCCGGGAGGCCCGCCACCAGCGGGCCCGTCCCAGGCGTGGGGCGAGCACCAGCACGGCCACCTCGGCCAGGGTCGGCACGGCGAGCCGGACGACCGCTGCGGCGGCCCGGTCGGGGTGCAGCGGGTTGCCCAGCTTGTCGCCCACCACGGCCAGGAAGGCCGAGCGAGCCCGCTCGGCGAGCAGCGAGTCGGCGCGGCTGACGCTCTCGGTGACGTCCTCGACGTACCAGCAGCAGCGGCCGCCGGAGAGCGGCACCCGGCGGGCGGTGAGCCGGCGCCCGCGATGGGTGAAGCCGCCCGGCCTCCCGTCGCTCAGCCCGGGTACGCCGGCCACGGCGAGCAGCTCGCCGGGCACCACCTCGGGCAGCAGCCGCTCGGCCGCCGGGCTGACGTGTCGCACCACGCCGTCGGCGTCGCAGACCACCAGGCCCTCGCGGAATTGCTCGACGACCTCGGACCAGTAGTCGGGCGCGGCCAGACCCGGGTCGGGGGCGAGCGGTGGCAGGGCGGTCACGGGCCGGGACGATGCGTCGGCGGACCACGCCGGGGCCGCTGTGGTGCTCGGCGTGGAGAGCCGTCCGTCGCCCGGGTCCCAGTCCCTGACGTCGGCGGTAGTCACCAGCTGAGCCTCACTCCTTGTCGTCCACCCGACCCGACCCGGAACGGGCGCTTGTGGTCGTCACTCTCCCGTCACCCTACGCCGGCACACCCCTGGCGGCACTGCACGGCAGCTGGCGGCCCGCGCCGCGGGCCCGACCGACCCGGCCGTGGATCGTTACGCTCGCCTCGTATCACCGGCCTGATGGCCCCCGGCTTGCGTTCGGCCCGTCGACTGGGAACATGAAGCGATGTCCCCCCAGCTGTTGACCATTGAGATGACCCGGCTCGACGCCGGAGGCGTCCGTCTGCGGCTGAGCGGCGAGCTCGACTACGACACCGCACCCGAGTTGGTCGCGGCTGCGGCCGAGCTGCACGGCGACGGCCACCAGCAGCTGATGATCGACCTGACCGGGGTGAGCCTCTGCGACTCCTCCGGGCTCAGCGCGCTGCTGATGGTGCACCGCGCCGCCGGCGCGATCCGGCTGATCGGGGTCAGCCGGCAGCTCCAGGCAATGCTGGACCGCACCGGGCTGGCCCAACTGCTGGCAGTGGAGCCCGTCGGCGACAACGTGCGCGCCATCGGCTGATCGGCGCCCACCGGGCCGCCCCGGGCAGGGGGTGGCCCCCGACCCTGGGACCTGGGGTCGGGGGCCGGAGGAATGTCTAGGGTGCGGTCATCGGCTGAAGCCGGGGTCCGCTGTCACGAAGCTCGCCGGTCGGCGCGGGGTCGACGTCCGCGGGTTCCCCCGAATCGGGCGTCTGGTACAGATAACGGACGAAGTCCCCGCCCACCTCGTTGTCGTCCGCGCCCGGCCATTGGCCGATGCAGTCCATCCCGACCACTTCCCGACCCGTTCCGTCGGCTTCCTCCAGCAGCGCCCACAGGCTCACCGGGTAGCACCGGGTGGCGTCGGGCGTGAGCTGCCAGCGGGCGTACCAGCCGGGTCGGGCGGGGACGATCTCGACGATCCGTTTCATGACGACCTTCCTTCCGCGTACCTCGGAAGAACTCCGGTCCTGGGCCGATCCTGCTGGTCGCGCGGGTGAGCGGCCCTCACCCGCGCCGGATGAAGCCCACCGAGTCCCGGCCGACCCGCCCGGCGGCGTCCGTTTCGGCTTCCGGGACGACGGGAAGGCGATGGGCGCACGCACGATCCCCAGCGAAAGGGGCGTCACCATGCGCAAGCAGATGGAGGGCGACAACCAGCGGCGCCGGGCGCTCGCCCGGCAGGCCCGCGAACAGGGCCGCCAGCCCAGCGAGTTCGGCGCCAGCCTGAGCGCCTCCAAGCAGCTCACCAGCCTGGACCAGGGCAAGCGGACCGGCCCCGCACCGGCCGGACGGCACAAGCCGGACACCACGCGCGGTGGACCGGCCCCGCCGGCAGTCGGAGCCGCCGAGAATCCCCGGCCGCAACCGTCCGCCGGGGCCGGCGCGACCGGGGTGAACAGCATGGGCTACCACGAACTGGTCGACGAGGTCCGGCGCCGGGCCGGGGTCGACTTCAAGACGGCCAAGGTGGGCACCGAGGCGACCGTCCTGGTCCTGGCCTTCGCCCTGGACGCGGCGGAGCGGCAGCTGCTGCTCACCGCGGTGCCGAACTCGCTGCACGACGTTCTGCCCGTCGACGGCATCGAGCGGCACCGGGACCTGCCTGGCTTCCTGGCCGAGGTCGGCCGGATCAGCGGCCGTACGCCGGAGCAGGCCCGATACCAGGCGGAGGCGACGCTAGCCGCGCTCGCCGACCACGACGGCGACCTGGTCGAGTCGTTGCACGTGCCCGACGGCCTGCGGGAACTGTTGAACCCGCCGGCGGCCGGCGGCGGCATCGTCGGCGCCTCCACCACCACACCCACCCTGGACGCGGACCAGCTGCGGGCGGCCCTGGACGACCTGCCGTACTGGGCCGGCGACAGCGTCGCCCTGTACCGGGTGGTCGCGCTGCCGCCGGACAACCTGGACCGGGTGCTCGCCCGGCTCGACCAGCTGCGCCAGGAGACCGGCCGTGGCCCGAGCATCGGGCGCCCCGGAGACACGGCCGCCGTGCTGACCGTGCGGACCAACCAGGCCAACGGGGTGACCGCGCTGGACGTGGACCTCGCCCGCCAGATCGACGACGCGATCGACGAGGTGGGGGCCGGGATGGCCAGCGGCTGACCGGCCGCACCGGCGCACGCGGGCCGGCGGATGCGGGGCACCCCCCCGCTCCGCCGGCCCGCAGCCGTGCCCGGCCGCGTCGACCCGGCCCGGCCCCGCGGCGGCACCGCCGTCGCGGACCAGACGTCGCCCGGTGCCGGCTGGCCGGGCCACGATCGGCGCGCACCGGCGGCTCGGCTAGCGTGCCGGTCATGAACCGCGCCGCCGACCGGCTGGAGCTGGTCGCCGACCCGGTCCGCCGAACCGGGCGGACGCTGCTGTCCGCCGGCGTCGAGCAGTCGTACGTGGACGTCGAGGATCCTCGACACCTGCACTTCGAGTACGTCCGCCGGATCGCCTCGGCGGTGGAGCTGGCGGCGCCGGCGGGCACCCCGCTGAGCGTTCTGCACCTGGGCGGCGGCGCGTTGACGTTGCCCCGCTGGCTGGCCGCCACCCGGCCCGGCTCCCGGCAGCGTGTCGTCGAGCGGGACCGGGCGGTGGTCGAGCTGGTCGCCCGGGAGCTGCCGCCGTTGCCGCCCGAGGTGGAGGTGGAGGTCGCCGACGCCCGGGACGCGGTCGCGGCCACCCCGGCGGGCCGGTACGACCTGGTGGTCGCCGACATCTACCGGGCGGCCCAGATGCCCCGGCACGTACGGACCGTGGAGTTCGCCGCCGAGGTGGCCCGGACCCTGCGTCCGGACGGGCTCTACCTGGTCAACGTCACGGACCTACCGCCCCTGGTCGGCACCCGGGCACAGGTGGCCACGCTGCGGGCGGTCTTCGGCGACGTGTGCGTGCTGGGCGACCGGCGGATGCTGCGTGGCCGGCGCTACGGCAACCTGGTGCTCGCCGCGACGCCCCGGCCCGGTGGGCTGCCGGTCGGCCGGCTGGCGGTGGCCGCCCTGCGCGACCCGGTGCCCGGCAGCCTGCTGCACGACGCCGCGCTCGATGCCTTCGTCGCCGGCGCCCACCCGGTCACCGACGCCGACCAGCCGGTCCAGCCATGATCAGTTGACGCTCGACGGTGGGGATCCCCCAACACTCACGCACCGCCGGGTGATGAGCGCGGGAGCCGGGTTTCCGGAGGTGACCGCGGGGAAGGTGCGGCGGGTGAGCGACGCCGACACCCGGTTGACCGCCCGCCGGACGCTGATCGTGATCGGTCTGGTGCTGGCGACCGCGTTCGCGTTGGCCTTCGTGTACGCGACCCGCCGAGTGCTGGTCTGGGCCGTCGTGGCCGCCTTCTTCGCCGTCGCGCTCAAGCCGCTGGTGGACCGGCTGCAACGTCGCTTCGTGCGCCGGCGGGCGCTGGCCACGCTGCTGGTGTTCCTCGCCGCGTTCGTGACGCTGTCGATCCTGATCGCCGTCATCCTGGTGCCGCTGCTGGATGAGCTGGAGCGGTTCGCCGAACGGGCGCCGGAGCTGCTGCGCGACGCGCGCGCCGGTCGCGGCCCGCTGGGGAGTCTGCTGGAGCGCACCGGTGCCCTGCGGTACGTCTCCGGGCACTCCGATCAGCTACGGGACTTCGGCGACCGGCTGCGTCAACCCGCGGTCGGCGTGCTGCGCGGCGTCGTGGAGACGGTCGCCGGGCTGGTCACGGTCATCGTGCTGGCGTACCTCATGGTGTTGGAGGCGCCGCGGATCACCCGCGGCGTGCTGGTGGCGGCCGGGGACGGGCAGGCCGAGCGGCTACGCCGGGTGGGCCGGGAGGTCTCCCGCAGCGTCACCGGCTACCTCACCGGCAACCTGCTGATCAGCGTGATCTGCGGGTTGTTGACCTTCGTGGTGCTGACCCTCACCGGGGTGCCGTTCGCCGCCGTGATCGGCCTGCTGGTGGCGGTGGCCGACCTGATCCCGCTGGTCGGCGCGACACTCGGCGCGGTGATCGCGGCGGGGGCCGGCTTCGTGCACTCCCCCACCGCCGGGATCGTGGTGCTGGTCTTCTTCGTGGTCTACCAGCAGGTGGAGAACCACCTGCTCCAGCCGCTCATCCTGTCCCGCGCGGTCCGGCTCAACCCGCTGACCGTGCTGGTCAGCGTGCTGCTCGCGGCGGAGCTGGCCGGCCTGCTCGGCGCGCTGCTGGCCATCCCGGCCGCCGGCATCGTCCAGACCCTGCTGCGCGAGTACGGCCCGAGCCGCCTGCGCGCCACCCCGCCGGCCACAGCCACCGACCAGCGACGCCGACCGGCCGGTCCCGCCCGCCAGGGCTGACCGGCCGGATCGGGCGGTGCTCAGCGGGACCGGGCCGCGACCTCGGGTGAGGTGCTCTCCAGCGGAACCGCGTTCGCCGGGACCAGGCCGAGCTGGACCGCCGGCCGGGTCAGCGCCGCGTCCAACGCCCAGTCGGCGCCGACCCGGCTCCGGTTGCCCGGCATCGCCATCAGGTGGTACGCACGGGTGACCGCCTTGGCGGGCAGTCCGGCCAGCGGCACGTGCAACGGGTTCGCCGCCGCGTCCTTACCGCCCAGGTCGACCACCCAGCCCAGGTCGTGGTGCTTGTACGGCTTGCGCTGCCCGAACCCGTACGACGCGGCGATGTTGTGCGCCGCGAGCTTGCCCTGCCGTTGGGCGTGCTGGGCGGTCATCGTGCAGACCTGGCCGGGGCGGGTCAGGTCGGGCACGGCGGCCGCATCGCCGCAGGCGTACACCTCGGGGTAGCCGGGGACGGTGAGGAACTCGTCGACCACCAGGCGGCCCTTCTCGGTACGCAGGCCCAACTCGTTGACGAACGGGTCGGGGCGCACCCCCACGCACCACACGAGGGTGCAGGTGGGTATGTACTCGCCGTCGGTGAGCTTCACCCCGTCGGCCGTCGCCTCGGCCACCGAGGTGCCCATCCGCACGTCCACCCCGCGCCGGTCGAGCACCTTGTGCGCGGTCTGCGACATCCGTTTGTCCAGCTCCGGCAGCACCCGGGGCGCGACGTCGAGCAGCATCCAGCGCGGGCGGACGGTGAGCCGGGGCCGTTGAGCCTGCAACGCGTCGGTGAACAACTGCCCGTGCGCGGCGACCTCGGTGCCGGTGTAACCGGCGCCGACCACCACGAAGGTGGATCGGGCCCGCTGCTCGGCCGGGTCCTCGGCCTGCTCGGCCAGCTCGATCTGGCGGACCACGTGGTCGTGCAGGTAGACCGCCTCGGGCAGGCCGCGGAAGCCGTGCGCGTACTCGGTCACCCCGGGGATGGGCAGCAACTTGTTGACGCTGCCCACGGCGAGCACCAACCGGTCGTACGCCAGCCGGTTCTTGTCGCCCTCCGGCTGGGTGAAGCCGACCCAGCGGTTCTGCAGGTCGACGTGATCCGCCTCGCCGATCACCACCCGTACGCCCTTCAGCGTCCCGGTCAGCGGCACCGCGATCCGCTTGGGCTCGACCACCCCGGCCGCCACCTCGGGCAGCAGTGGCAGGTAGAGGAAGTAGTCGGTGGAGTTCAGCACCACGATCTCGGCCCGGTCCCGGGCGAGCCGGCTCAACGTCTTCGCCGCGTGGTAACCGGCGAACCCGGCCCCCACGATCACCACACGAGGTTTCGTCATTGCGGGCCGTTTCCCGTCGAAGGCCAGGACAAACGTCGAACAACCGGGCCAGCGGGCGCGGTGGGCGAACGGATGGCGCTGGCGGGCGGGAACTCAGCTCGGCTGGAGCCGGACGTGGCCGGTGGTCCGCACCGCCTCCACCGCCCACAGTCGGCCGAAGGCGCGGACCCGTTCGGCGGTGATCCGGCCCAACTCTTCCGGAATGTCCGGATCGAGCATCAACCGTCCCTCGACCGGGTTGACGCCGAGCATGGCGCGGACCAGGGCCAGCGGGGTGCCGGCCGCCCACGCCTGCGGGCTGCACGCGGTCGGGTAGGGCACGGCGAACAGCAGCCGGTCCCGCGGGTACCCGCTGAGCGCCTCGGGCAGCCGGTGGCCGAACTGCTCGGCCGCGTCCAACATCGCCAGGCTGATCCGGTTCGCCTCCGCCCGGTAGCCGTACCGCGCCAGGCCGAGCACGGCGATGGAGTTGTCGTGCGGCCAGACCGTGCCGAGGTGGTAGCCGAGGGCGTTGTAGAGCCGCTCCTCCCGGGACAGCGTGCGGATGCCCCAGCCGGAGAACATGTGCGGCGACATGAGCTGGCGCACCACCGCGTCGGCCCGCTCCGGCGGCACGATCCCGCTCCACAGCAGGTGACCCATGTTGGAGGTCTTCGCGTCGACCGGGTTCTTGTCGCCGTCCAGCGCGACCGCGTAGTAACCGCCCCGCTCCTCGATCCAGAAGTCCCGGTTGAACCGCTCGTACAGGGTGCCCGCCTCGTCACGCAACCGCCGCGCCAGGTCGGGACTGTCCAACGGCCCGTCGAACAGCTCGGCCAGCCGCAGCTTCGCGTCGTAGGTGTAGCCCTGCAGGTCGCAGGTGGCCAGCGGGAGCAACGGGATCCGGCCGTCGGCGAAGCAGATGCCGTCCGGAGAGTCCCGCCAGCACTGGTTGCCCAGCCCTTCCCGGGAACGGGTGGCGTACTCGACGTATCCGTCGCCGTCCCGGTCGCCGTAATCGTCGATCCAGCGCAGCGCGGCGAGCGCGTTGTCCCGCAGGTGACGCACGGTCTCCTGGTCGTGGGTCCACCGCCAGTACTCGGAGAGCAGGATCAGCCAGAGCTGGGTGGCGTCGGCGGTGCCGTAGTTGGGCGCGTACGGCTTGGCCCCGGTGCGGGTCAGCTCGCCGCTGCGCACCTCGTGCATGATCTTGCCGGGCTCCTCGTCGGTGAAGCCGTCGCACGCGTCGCCCTGGAGCCGGGCCAACGCGAGCAACGCCCCCTTGGCCAGCGCCGGCCCGGCGACCAGCGTCTGGTACGCGGTGATCAGCGTGTCCCGGCCGAAGACGGTGAGGAACCAGGGCAACCCCGCACCGGGCAGCAGGATCCGCTGGCCCTTGACCTCCAGGTCGAGCCGCAGCGCGGCGATGTCGTCGCGGGACCTGCCCACCGTGCGTTCCAGGGCCTCGTTGTCGCTGCGCAACACCGCCCGGTCGCTGGTCCACCGGCGCCGCGGGTCGTCGGCCCGGCGGTGGATCACGTCGGCGATGTCACCCCGGACCGCCTCGACCACCCCGAACCCGGACGGCAACGGCACGTGCAGGTCGACCTTCCACTCCTGGCGCGGGTGCAGGTGCAGATCCCAGACCAGGTCGTCGCCCTCGATCCGGTCGGCCGGCACCGAGCAGCACACCCGGGTCTGCGCGGAGAAGTCTCCGTGGCGGTAGGAGAAGCACAGCTCGGACCCGTCGGCTGCGTGGTTGCGGGCGATCTCCGCGGACCGGTCCCGGACCACCGACTTGACCTCGAACAGGTCGGCGAAGTCGACGGCGACGGCCAGCCGCAGCTCCACCCGGACCGGCTCCGGCCGGAACGACGCCAGTTCCAGCCGCTCGTAAAAGCCGTCGCCGACGTAGCGCAGCCGCCGGAGGCTCAGACTGTCCGGGGGCAGCCCGGGCAGTTCCGGGTGGGTCAGCACGTACTGCGCCGAGTAGTGGTCGATGGTCGCGGCGCGCAACACCAGCAGTTCGCCGCCGTTGAGGGTGACCGTCCAGCCGCTGACCAGCCGGGTGTCCAGATGCACGAGCCCACCGATGCTGCCCGGCGGCACGTCACCGGACGGGTTGGAGTACATGAACGTGGGCCCGCTGAGCACGGCGAGCGCGCCGTGGCCCAACTCGGGCGGCATGGCCCGCTGGTCACCGCCCTCCCCGGGCGCCTCCGCGAGCAGGCCCGGGTTCGGGTTCGTGGGGGTGGCGCGCACGACAGCCATACCACCCACCGTAGGAACGCCGAGCGCCACGAGTCATCACCCGGTTCGGGTGAAAGCCGTGGAACATCCACGTCCGGCGATGTAGACAGGTACTGCCATCGATGGAGAAGATGCCGGAATGGGATCAGACGACACCGGCGACCGACCCACGAGGTCCACCCGCCGCACCTTCCTGTCCGCCTCGGCTGCCGCCACCGCGGCGACCGCCGCCAGCGTGGCGGTGCCCGCGCTCGCCGCGCCGGCCGCCGCCGACGCCCCGCCCACCGGCCCCGGCCGCCCGACCCGCCCCCAGCGGCCCGACCGTGAGCTGCGCGAACTGCTGCGCCAGGTCGACCCCCGGCGGATCGAGGCGATCGTGCGCCGACTCGCCGCGTTCGGCACCCGACACACCCTCTCCAGCCAGGACGACCCGCAGCGGGGCATCGGCGCCGCCCGGGACTGGATCTTCGCCCGGATGCAGGAGTACGCGGCCACCTCCGGCGGCCGGATGAGCGTCGAACTCCAGTCGTACGTCCAACAGCCGGCCTCGCGGATCCCCACCGCGACCCGGATCACCAACGTGGTCGCCACCCTGCGCGGCCAGAGCTCCCCGAACCGCACCTACGTGGTGACCGGCCACTACGACTCTCGGGTCACCGACGTGATGGACCCGGTCAGCGACTCACCCGGCGCCGACGACGACGCCTCCGGGGTGGCCGTGGTCATGGAACTCGCCCGGTTGATGGCCACCCGGCCCACCGCGGCCACCATCGTCTTCGCCGCGGTCGCCGCCGAGGAGCAGGGCCTGTACGGCTCGGCGTACCTGGCCCAACAGCTCAAGGCGGCCGGCGCGGACGTGCATGGCATGTTCAGCGACGACATCGTCGGCAGCAGCACGGCCGACGACGGCACCCGCGACCCGTACGCGGTGCGGCTGTTCGCCGAGGGAGTGCCGACGGCGGAGACCCCGGCGGAGGCGAGCACCCGGCAGTCCGTCGGCGGCGAGAACGACTCACCGTCGCGGCAGCTCGCCCGCTTCGTCCGGGACGTGGCGGACAACGACGCCACCGGCATGCGGGTGCGGGTGATCTACCGGCGGGATCGCTACCTGCGGGGCAGCGACCACATCTCGTTCCTGCGGGAGGGCTGGCCGGCGGCGCGGTTCACCGAGCCGAACGAGGACTTCGCCCACCAGCACCAGGACGTCCGGGTGCAGGACGGGCAACAGTTCGGTGACCTCCCCGAGTTCTGCGACTTCGGGTACATCGCCCGGGTGGCCCGGGTCAACGGCGCGGCGCTCTGGTCGCTGGCCCAGGCGCCCGGCACGCCCAAGGCCGCGATCATCGTGACCACCGATCTGACCAACAACACGACGCTGCGCTGGCAGCGCGGCGACGAGCCGGACCTGGCCGGCTACGAGGTGCTGTGGCGGGAGACCACGGCCGCCGAGTGGCAGCGGGTGATCCCGGTCGGCGACGTCACCCAGGTCAGCATCGACCTGTCCAAGGACAACGTCTTCTTCGGCATCCGCGCGGTGGGCCGCGACGGCCTGCGCAGCCCGGTCGCGTTCCCCCGACCGGGTAGCTGAGCGGCGGGCGGCCGGGACGGTCCCGTTCGACCGCCCCGGTCGTCCCCTTGACGCCTCGCGACCGGCGAATTGGCGGCGCGACCTCCAGGCCGGCCGTGGAGCGGGACCGGCGGCTGTTCAGGTCGCCGTCGGCGCCGTGATCGCCCACCGCTCGTGGTCGCGCCACGCGCCGTCGATGAACAGGTAGTCCGGGGAGAAGCCCTCCAACCGGAAGCCCAGCTTCTGTGCGACCCGCCGGGACGGCTCGTTACCGGGCTGGATGTTCGCCTCCAGCCGGTGCAGCCCGAGCGCGCCGAACGCGTGGTCCATGACCAGGGCGATGCCCGCCGAGGCGTGCCCGGTGCCGCTGTACGGCTGGAACGCCGCGTACCCCAGGTAGCCCCCGCGCAGCGCGCCCAGCACGATCCCGCTGATGTTCACGTAGCCGGCGATCTCGCCGCTGGCCCGGTCACAGACCAGGTAGCCGGAGCTGTCCCGGCGCCGGATCCGACTCAGGTACCGGTCGTACTCCTCCGGGCTCTCCGGCGCGGCCAGCCACGGGTGGTGCAGCTCCCGGCTGCGCCGGGCAGCGGCGACGAACTCGTCGGAGTCGGTGGGTCGGGGTCGGCGGATCGCGGCGGGACCCCCGGTACGCAGGTATCTCACGGCCGACCACTCTGACCGACCAACCCGCACCCTGTCCAACCGCACACGCCCGTGCCGCCCGTGCCCGTGCCCGCCGCAAGATCGTGCTCGATGGCCGGGTGCGGCAACCTCGCTACCGGGGCGTCAACAGACCGAACTCGCCACCGTCGGGGTCGGCCATCGCCAGCCGGCTGGCGCCACCTTGGTCGGCGTCGATCCGCGTCGCCCCGAGAGAGAGCAGACGTTCGACCTCCACCTGCCGATCGCCGTCGAGAGGTGGAGCGAGGTCGTAGCGCACCCGATCCCTGCCTCCGTTCGGCATGAACGGTGGTCCACCCCACGTGATCTTCGGGCCGCCGCGCGGCGACTGGATCGCGGTCTCCTGGTCCTGATCCCAGACCAGCGGCCACCCCAGCGCCTCGCTCCAGAAGTACCCGACCTCCTGCGAACCGTCGCAGGACAGCGCACCGATGAATCCGCAGTCGGCCAGGAACTTGTTGCCCGGCTCGATGACGCAGAACTCGTTGCCCTCCGGGTCGGCGAGCACCACGTGCTCCTCCTCCGGGAGCTGGCCGACGTCGATGTGCCGTCCGCCGAGTTCCAGTGCCCTGGCCACCGTCTGCTGCTGCTCCTCCAGAGAGCCGCTCGTCAGCTCGAAGTGCATTCGGTTCTGGACGACCTTCGGCTCCTGGCTCGGAACAAAGCGGATCCGGAAATCGGTGTCAGCACTGGGCAGGAGCATGACGCCGTCGTGCGGATCATCGACCATCTCCCGACCCAGGACCCCGGACCAGAACTGCGCGAGACGCAGAGGATGGCTCGCATCGAAGCTGACCGCGAACAGTTGAGAAGTCATCGCTCTGCTCATCTCCGATCCACTGACTGACCGATGTCGAGAGGGAGCCCTGTCAGCCCTTGGAGCGGAAGCCTAGGGGTGAGCCGGGTCGCCCGCACCCGAGTATTCGGCGGTAGCCAGGGCATCCGCGCTGAGCGTGTTTCCGCAGCCGCTGGCAAGGGTCACGATCGTCATCTGACAAGACCCGCCTGATTCCTCCTGGCTTGACGCATGCCGATATGGGTATACGATGGCGTCCATGGCACGAGCAGCGACGACGTCGGACGTCTTCAACGCGATCGCCGAGCCGCAGCGCCGGGAGATCCTGTTGCTGCTGCGAGCGGGTGAGCGGCCGGTGACCGAGTTGGCCCAGGAGCTGGGGATGACCCAGCCGGGGGCGTCCAAGCACCTGCGGGTGCTCCGGGAGGTCGGGCTGGTGCGGGACCGCAAGGCGGGCAAGCAGCGCCTGTACGGCCTTGACGCCCGCGGGCTGCGACCGGTCCACGAGTGGACCGGCGGGTTCGAGCGGTTCTGGAACGAGAGCTTCGACCGGTTGGACGCGTACGTGCAGGACCTGAAGCAGGCAAGGCAGGAGGAGTAGCTGATGAGCGAGATGGGACGAGGAGCGCCGGCGCAGTCCGCGACGGCTGACCGGGAGATCGTGATCTCCCGGGTCATCGACGCCCCACGGGAGCTGGTGTTCGAGGCGTTCACCGAGGTGCGGCACCTGTCGCGGTGGTGGGGTCCGGAGGGGTTCACCACGACCACGCGGTCGTTCGAGTTCCGCGAGGGCGGAGTCTGGGACTTCGTGATGCACGGGCCGGACGGGACGGACTACCAGGAGTGGATCTCCTGGACCGAGATCGTCCCACCGGAGGGGATCGCGCTGCTGCACGGTGAGTCCCGCGGCGACCCGAACGCCTTCGAGTCGGTCCTGACGTTCGCGCCCGACGGGGCGGCGACCCGGATCGAGATGCGCACGGTGTTCCCCACCAAGGAGCTGCGCGACGAGGCGGTCGAGAAGTACCACGCGATCGAGGGCGGCCAGCAGACCCTGAGCAACCTGGCTGCCTACGTCACCGAGAACGTTCGGAAGGGAGCTGAGGGCTGATGGCCGGGAAGGTGTTCTTCAGCGTGTCGATGTCGCTGGACGGTTTCATCGCGCCCGAGTCCCTCGGGGACTTGATGGGGCAGCAGTGGATGGAACTGCAGGCGTGGATCTTCCCGCAGCGGTTCCTCCGGGAGAACCTGAAGCTTGGCGAGGGCGGCGAGGAAGGGCGCGACAACGACATCGTGCGGGAGACGTTCGAGCGCACCGGCGCGAGTGTGATGGGCAAGCGCATGTTCGACGCCGGTGAGCAGGCGTGGCCGGAGGAGGCGCCGTTCCACACGCCGGTTTTCGTCGTGACGCACGAGAAGCGTGACCCCTGGGAGCGGCCGGGTGGGACCACCTTCCACTTCGTCAACGATGGCATCGAGCCCGCGCTCGACCAGGCCCGCGAGGCCGCCGGCGACCGCGACGTCCGCATCGCCGGCGGCGCCGAGACGATCCTGGAGTACGTGAACGCCGGCCTGATCGACGAGTTCTCGATCGCGCTGTCGCCCGTGCTGTTCGGCTCCGGAATCCGCCTGTTCGAGGGCGTGGACGCGGCCCGCGTGGCCCTGGAGCCGGTCCGCGCGGAGCCCTCCCCGAGGGTGACGCACCTGACCTACGCCGTCCGGGAGCGGTAACTGTCTCGACCTCAGCGCTCCCCCGCCGAGGTCAGCAGCGCGGTGAGATCCTCGACTATTCCTCGCCGACGGAGCGCGACAGCACCAACGCTTGAGCGGCGATGACGCGTTCACCGTTGAAGGTCAGCGCCGGAGACCCGTACAGCTGATAGCCCTGGTCGAGAAGGCCGCTGACGCGGGCGCAGAATTCAGCATCATCGGGTCCGGTGATGAGGCGGTAGCCGAGCGGCCCAGAGAGATCTGACACCGACGCATTGTGCCCGACCGGCTGTGCCTGAGCCCAGTCGCGGCTATCGCTCCGTGAGCGTCAGACGTCGGCTTCGAGGGCGAAGGTATTGCCGTCCGGGTCCTGGAACCACGCGATACGTCCACCGCCGGCCCGAGCGGTGATCCCCTTGGCATCGTGCTCGAACTGGTCGTAGCGGGTGAACTCGACGCCGGACGCGACGAGCTCGTCAACGATCTGGTCGAGGTCGTCGACGTACCACGTCGCCAGCGTCGCCTGGGTCTTCCCCGCAGTGACCGACTGGTACACATTCAGCGCCGGCCCGCCACCGGAACCATAGACGCGGCTGCCGTCGGCGATGGCGGCGCTGGGACCGGACCGCAGCACCGGTAGGGCCAGTTTGCCTTCGTAGAACGCGATCGCCTGCTGTATGTCGGACACGGCGATCGACGTTCTCACGTGATACCTGCTCAACGGCATGAACCACTGTCTCACGTGGGCAGCGGGCCGGTTGAGCGTTTCGAGCGGCGGCAGCCTCCACCGGACTGACCTCGCGCGTGCTGTCACAGCTCCACCCCGGCCGGTGTCTCCATGCCGAGACCCATCCGACGAGGAGGAGACATGACCAGCAACACCCGGATTCCCCAGGCCGAGATCACCGGCCTCTACGGCGCCGTCCTGAAAAGATTCAGCAGAAAGATGCTCGGCCAGGTGCCGGACAGCCTCGGAGTGCTGTGGCACCACCGGCAGGTGCTCAAGTTCGGCTTCAGCCTCAGCCAGAAGGCCGCGAAGTGGAACGAGTGCGACAAGGACCTGAAGTCCTACGCCCACATGGCTGTGGCTTCCCTGATCGGCTGCTCGTTCTGCCTCGACCTGGGGTACTTCATGGCGCACAACGACGGGCTCGACGCGGCCAAGGCCCGTGAGGTGCCGCGCTGGCGGGAGTCCGACGTCTTCACGCCACGGGAGCGCGACGTCCTGGAGTACGCCGAGGTGATGTCGCAGACCCCACCGGCCGTCACCGACGAACTCTCCGCTCGGCTGCTCAAGCAGCTCGGGGTGCCGGCGTTGGTCGAACTCACCGCCTGGATCGCGCTGGCGAACCAGTCCGCGCGTACGAACGTCGCCCTCGGCATCGAGGCCGAGGGTTTCGCGACCTCGTGCGGCCTGGCACCCCTGACACAGCCGGGCGGCGCCGCGTCGCGGGCATGACCGACGCGGTCCGTCGACCTCGCCCCGCGGACACACGTTCGCGGTCGCCTGACACCGGGCGCTGTCGATGGCCGGGCCGGATCCGTTGCGGATGCGAGGATCGACCGGTGGATGACGAATTGTTGGCCGCGATGACGCGGGTTCAGGACGCGTTCGTCCGGTACCCGCGCCGGGGGGTGCTGGACGGCTGCCCGCATTGCCGGGGCTCGGTTCTCGTCGACGAACACGACTTGTTCGCACTGACCATCAGCCTCGGCAATACGGTCGGCAGCCGCGACGACGTGAAGAGTCTGCTGCCGGTGCTGCTCGAGCGTCTGGTCATGTCAGGGGAGCTCGACCCGCACATCGTTTTCGGCAAGTTCTCCCACGAGGAGTGGCGTACCTGGCCACAGGTCGAGCAGGAAGCCGTCGACGGGTACCTCGACGCGGTGTGGCGGTCGGTGCTGGCAGGCCACCCGTCCCGGTTCGAGTCGTTCCTCGACGCGGTGACCTTCCTCGATGCGAGCCTTCTCATCGGCGAGAGCATCGACCGATTCCTTCACATCTGGGACGTCACGCTCACCGCGTCGGCAGACCGTCACCTCGCCGAGACGGTGAACGGACTCAACTTCGCGGCCCAGAAGCCGAGCGCTCTTGGCGATTGGCTACGTCGCGACACGACCCGCGACCGGCTGTACCGTGCGTTCGAGCGTGACCACAATTCGGCCTGGGCGGATGATCTCGCGCGGGCCTACGATCTCCTCCGCGTCTGAAGAGGCCGCGCTCGGTGATGGCCCGCCTCGCGTCAGAGCGGGCCGGGGAACGTCTGCTCCATCGGCATCGGCACCTGGAGGAAGGTGGTGCCGCGCAGGTCCAGCCACGCCCGGTCGGGCCCGCGGACCAGCCGCAGCATCACCTCCTCGCAGGACGGACAGCGTGCGACCAGGCCCGGGGCGTGCGAGAAGACGTGCAGGCTGGCCATCGAGCCGGTCATCCCGCAGTTATCGCAGCGACCCGTCGCGGTGCTCAGGTCGACGGCGAACAGCTCGCGCAGCGGGCCGTCGAGCATGTTGCCGTCCAGGTACGACATCTCGGTCATCGGGTCTCCTCGGCGTTGGGTGGGCGACGGGCTCAGCCGGTGGGGCCGAAGCGTTCGGTCTTCACCCGCCGCGACGGGTGGCCCAGTCCCACCAGCAGGTCGGCCACGGCCTCCACGAACCCGGTCGGACCGCACACGTAGGTGAGCGGTTCCAGGTCCGGCGGCCAGCCGTGGGTGTTCACGTCGGCCAGGCCGATCCGGTGCGGCTCGCCGCGCCAGCCCTCGGGCGCCTCGCGGGTGTACACGTACGCCACGTCCAGCCCGAAGTCGTCGCGGACGCGGCGGCGCAACTCGTCGGCGTAGATCACGTCGTCCGGGGTCCGCACCGAGTAGACCAGCCGGAACGGCACCCGGCTGCCGGTCGCCCGGCGCGCCCGGATCATCGCCATCAGCGGCACGATGCCGGAACCGCCGGCGAGCAACTGCACCGGCGCGGTCTCCTCCGTCCGCCAGATAAACCAGCCGCCGAGCGGTCCGCGCACCTCCACCGGGTCACCGGGACCAAAGACGTCGATCAGGTACGGCGACACCTCGCCGTCGTGCACCCGCTGCACGGTCACCTCGATGCGCGGGCCGCCGGGACCGTCGACCACCGGCCCGGCGATCGAGTACGACCGGGCCGCCTGGTAGCCGTCCGGCGCGGTCAGCCGCACGTCGACGTGCTGCCCGGGCAGGTGCCCCGACCACTCCGGCACCTCCAGCACCAGAGTCTGCGCGCTCGGCGTCTCGACCCGGCGCTCCACCAGCCGGCCCACCTGCCAACGGATCGGGGTGCGCGCCGGGATGCCGGTCGCCACGGCGCGCTCAGTCACCCTGGTACCGCTGTTCGCGCCACGGGTCGCCGTAGTCGTGGTACCCGGCGGTTTCCCAGAACCCCGGCTCGTCCATCGTCTTGAGCCGGATGCCGCGTACCCACTTGGCGGACTTCCAGAAGTACAGGTGCGGCACCAGCAGCCGCGCCGGCCCACCGTGCTCGGCGGGCAGCGGCGCTCCGTCGAAGGTGTGCGCCACCCACGCCCGGCCGCCGCGCAGGTCGTCCAGCGGCAGGTTGGTGCTGTACCCGCCGTAGGAGTGCGCGAGCGCGAAGTGCGCGCCGGTGTCGACGCCGTCCAGCAGGACGTCCAGCGAGACGCCCTGCCAGGTGGTGCCGAGCTTGGACCAGTGGGTGACGCAGTGGATGTCGACCATCGGCGTCTCCTGCGGCAGCGCCATCAGCTCCTGCCACGACCACCGGTACTCGGTGCCGTTCTCCGCGGCGATGACGAACTCCCAGGTGTCCAGCGACACCCGGGGCGTCGGGCCGGCCGACAGCACCGGGAAGTCCTCGGTCAGGTACTGCCCAGGAGGCAGGGCCGGCTCCTGTGAGCGGGGCCGGCCCTGGAAGCCCGGTGACACGATTCCCATTGCACAGTCGTACCACCCGCGTCGGCCGGGGCGGGAGCTTTCCCGCGTACCCCCTCATCGCCCCGGCGCGGCGTGGTCAGTGCCGCTCCGAAACCACCTCGCGGTCCTCGGGCTGACCACCCCGAGTGGCCCGCAGGCTGGTCATCGTGACCACCACCAACACGCCGATGATCACAACGAGCGAGGCCAGGGTAGGGATCTGCGGAACGCTGTCCCAGATTCCGTGCGCCCAGTGCAGACCCAGCTTGAGACCGATGAACGCCAGGATGATGGCCAGGCCGTAGCTGAGGTGCACCAGCCGGCTCAGCGCCGCGTGCAGGACGAAGTAGAGGGCACGCAGACCGAGCAGGGCGAACGCGTTGGTGGCGAAGACGAGGTACGGGTCCTCGGTGATGCCGTAGACCGCAGGCACCGAGTCGACGGCGAAGACCACGTCGGTGGCGAGCACCGCGACCACCACCAGGGCGAACGGGGTGAGCGCCCGCTTCGCGCCCTGCCGGACGGTCATCCGGGTGCCGTGGTACTCGTCGACCACCGGCATGAACCTGCGGAGCAGCTTCACGGCACGCATGTTGTTGATGTCGACTTCCTGCTGATGCCCGGAGAGGGCATCGCGGAGCAGCTTCACCGCGGTGGCGATGAGGATGATCGCGAAGAGCAGGAAGGCGAAGTCGAGGGTCTGTAACGCGGCCGCGCCGAGGGCGATGAAGACGGCCCGCAGCACCAGCGCACCGGCGATGCCGTAGAGGAGCACCCGCTGGGCGAGCACAGCCGGCACCGCGAACGCGGCCAGCAGCAGCATGAAGACGAAGAGGTTGTCGACGGAGAGCGACTTCTCCACCAGGTAGCCGGTCAGGTACTGCACGCCCAGCTCGGAGCTGTAGCGGGCCCAGATCCAGCCACCAAATGCCAGCGGCAGGGCTATGTAGAACGCTGACCAGCCGATTGCCTCCCGCATGGAGACCTCGTGCGGGCGGCGGGTCACCAGGAAGTCCAGCACCAGCAGCAGGAGCACGCCGGCGATGGTCACCACCCACAGAGTGGGCGTGCCGATCGTCGTCAGCTCACTCGCGGCAGACAGATACGACACTTCGGTCATGGGGCCTCCTCGAACACCGTGTCATGTTCGAGGTCTCCTTCACCCACCGACAGGTGGACAACCACCCGAGGCGCGCCGGGCGCGCCGTACTGACCGGAATGGTTCGTGGGAAGTACTCCCCTCGCACGACAAGGTTAGGCCAGGCTCAATCGCCATGCCAAACCGGACATAGGTGGTTGCCCTGGCCAACCGCTGTGCACTACCGGAGAGCCACCGTCAGCCGCGACGCAGGGTCGCGCCCGGGGCCATGGCCTGCTCGACCAGGTCCCGGTAGTCGCGCGGCAGTTGGGTCGCCACGTCGTCGAACTCCCCGCCGCTGATCGCCTCGCGCAGGGTCGTGAAGACCGCCCGGACCGCGTCGCGGGCGGCGGGCTCGTCCACACCGGCGCGCAGCGCGACCCGAGCGGCGAACTCGGCCGCCCCGAACCGGTCCGCCTGCTCGGTGCGCGGGCTCGGTTTCAGCACCAACTGCAACGGCTTGGGCAGTTGGACGGCCAGGTCCAACACCTCGCCACCGGTCAACCGCTCCGCGAGCGTCTCCAGCACGGCCCGGGTCAGCTCGACCGACCGCTCGGACGGTGCCCTGGTCCGCTGGGAAACCTGGTCGATGAAGGTGTCGTAGTTCATCCCGTACTCCCTCGGGTCGGGCTCGCGCCGGCGCCTGCGGGTACCCGCGGCGACGAGGCGGAAACGGCACCGATTCCTCCGCCGGAGCGGGCGTGACCCGGCAGCGGGCGGGTAACCGCCGCCGGTCGTGACCACATCAATGCCCCGAGGGAGCTCCTGCCATGGCGAGCTACACCGAGGTCCTGCAGTACCTGTCGAGCCTGGACTACCCGGCCAAGAAGGCCGACGTGGTCCGCGAGGCCGAGCGGGAAGGGGCCCCGCCGGACGTGCTGAAGGCGCTGCGCGCCCTGCCGCCGGTGGACTACGCCAACGGCACCGAGGTGGCCCGGTCGGCAGGCATCGAGGCGGCCCCCGAGGTCGGCCCCGCCCAGCGGGCCGCGCAGGCCCGGGACAACAAGCCCAACCGGGTCTCGCAGCACCTGCGCGGCATCTGACCCGGCGGTGGCGGCCCCAACTCTGCCGCGCGGGCGGCGCGGATGACCAACACGGGTCCGCTGTCCCGACCACCGGACGGGCACACCCCGGCCGCGTTCCAGCTCGTCCTGGTGGGGGTGGTCGGCGCCGTCGCCGGTGGTGTCTTCGCCGTGGTGGTGTCGCCACCGCTCGCCCCGCTGGTCGGCTGGGACGCGGCGGCCCTGAGCTGGCTGGGGCTGGTCTGGCGCAGGCTCTGGCCGCTGGACGCCACCCGGACCTCCCGAGTCGCCTCGTACGCGGACTCCAACCGGGCCACCCGTGACGTGGTGCTCCTGATCGCCTGCACGGCAAGCCTGCTGGCGGTGGGGCTGGTGCTGGCCAGCGCGCACTCCGCGCCGCCCGGGCCGGTCCGCGAACTGTACGGCGGGATGGGCGTGCTCAGCGTGCTGCTCTCCTGGCTGGTGGTGCACACCGTGTTCGCCGCCCGGTACGCCCGGATCTACTACACCGGCCCGGACGGCGGGGTGAACTTCAACCAGTCCGAGCCGCCCCGGTACTCCGACTTCGCGTACATGGCGTTCACCATCGGGACGACGTTCCAGGTCTCCGACACCAACCTGACCAGCAACGAGATGCGCCGCACGGCGCTACGGCACTCGCTGCTGGCGTACCTGTTCGGCGCGTTCATCATCGCCGTGACGGTGAACCTGCTGGCCGGTCTGGCCAAGTGAAAGTGAGTGCCCGCCCGACCTGACCCCGGATGCGACACGGGCGGTGGGCTGGAGCGCCGGGACAGGCGGGCGCCCCGGGGCCACGAACCGCGACCGGGGGCGCCACGCAAACCTGCCCAGGCGGTGAACCGCTCCCGAACCGGGTGCGATCACCAGGCGGTGGATGCCCGCTCGAACCGAGCGGCCAGCACTGCCGGGTCCAACCATACGACAGAACATCCTCCGTACGGTCAGATTTTGGCTAACTGTGGGCCAGCGCACGTCATGGCCGTCCGGTCACCTCCGCGTACCGGTGCTCCAGGTCGACCCGGGCAAGTGCCCCCACCAGCCAGGCCAGCCGCTCCGACTCCCCACCGCCGGCCAACCCGGCCAGGTCGTCCGCGGACCGGCCCAGCCCGAGCCGGCGGGCCGCAGCCAACGCCCGCCGATCGGCCACCGGGGCCACCTCCCGCCACAGCGCCTGCGCCTCGCGCAGGAACAGGTCAACCACCTGGCCGTCCACCCCCGGCAGCTCGGCGAGCAGCGCCCGCTCCCGTGCCGGGTCGTGGTGCGCCATCGCGCGCAACCGCCGCAGGTCGCCCCGGTACCGCTCGACGACCGTGCGAGCCAGGTCGCCCAGCACGTCGGCCAGCGCGTCCACGTCGCCGCGCTGGCCGCTGTCGCGCAGCACCCGCACCCGGTCCTGGTGCAGGGAACGGGCCAGCCGGGCGGCGCTGTCCCACCCCTCGTCGCGCAGTGCCCGCGCACCGTCCAACGCCCGACGGAAGTCGCCTCGGCGGGCCAGCAGCACCGAGAGGTAGAGCACCTGGAACAGGCTCGCCGGGTTGTTGGTGACCCGGAAGCCGTACTGCTCGGCGAAGCCCCGTCCGCTGCCGGCGAGCCGGCGGGCCAAGCGCTTCCGGTCCTCCATGGGAGTGATCAAACTGGTCGCCATGTCGGCGACTACCCGCGCCGCCGTCGGTCACACGCCGGCTGCCCGACCCACCACCTGGCCGCCCACCGGCGGCCGGCGCTTCCGGCCCGGCCGGAACGTGGCGTCAGCCGTGCAGGCCACCCGTGCGGTCGCGGGCCTTCAGCCGGGTGGTGGGCAGGGCGGGCGCCGGCAACGGCGGCGCGGGATCATCGGCGACCACGCCGAAGCGGCGCCCGGCCATCCAGTCCTCCCGGGCAGCCACGACCTCCTCGTGCGAGCGGCCGACGAAGTTCCACCACATCACCAGCGGCTCGTCGAACGGCGTCCCGCCCAGCAACAGCAACCGGGCCCCGGCCCCGCCCCGCACGGTCAACTCGCGGCGACCGGAACCCAGGTAAAGCAACGCCCCCGGTTCGAACCCGACCCCGCCCGCCTCGGCAGAGCCGTTCATCGTCAGCAGGGCGTACTCGAAGTCGGGCCGCAACGGCAGGGTGGTCGGCGCCGGCCCGCTCAGCTCCAGTTGCACACCGACCAGTGGCGTGTGCACCACCGCCGGGGACCGCTCACCGGCGAACTCGCCGACCAGCAGGGTGACGTCCAGTTCGCCCTCACGCCAGCGCGGCAGGTCGGCGTGGTGGGCGAAGTCCGCCGCGCCGGCCCGCGCCGGGTCCGGCAACGCCACCCAGAGCTGTACGCCGTGCATCACCGGCGGATGCGTGGCCGGCGACCGCTCGGAGTGGGCGATCCCGTGCCCGGAGGTCATCACGTTCAGCTGACCGGGCCGGATCGGCTGGACGTTGCCGAGGCTGTCCCGGTGCAGAATCTCGCCGTCCAGCAGCCAGGTCACCGTCTGCAGGCCGGTGTGCGGGTGCGGCGGCACTTCCATGCCGGGCCGCTCCGCCACGTCGTCCGGGCCGAAGTGGTCCACGAAGCACCACGCGCCGACCATCCGCCGCGGGCGCTGCGGCAGCAGCCGCCGGACGGTCGTGTACCGGCCCAGCGGCACGTCGTGGCCGGGAAGCAGCACGCTGCCGGGATCGACGGCGGCCACGCCGGGCGGGCGGGTCTCCGCCAGCATTGATTCAGTACGCTCCACCGCCCGACTGTACGCTCGCGCCCACCCGCGCCAACGGCGCTTCCCACCCGCGGTCGCAGCGCGGTCGGGTGCACCTCACCCACTCACCCACTCACTTCCGGCGCGCGTGGTCGCCGACCAGAGAACGCCGCTGGCCGGCACCCCGGGTTGGGGGTGCCGGCCAGCGGTTCGTTCATGCGGTGCTGGGGTCAGCTGTTCCAGTACTGGCCGACCAGGTCGGTGGCCTGCTTCTCCCACTGGGCGTAGGCGTCCGGGTAGGCCGACACCTGCACGGTCTGCGCGGCGTCGGTCAGCGGCATGTCCTGCCACCCGTCAACCTGCTTCAAACCCTTGAGGAACGCGGTGGTCGAGTACTCAGGATCGGTGATCTGCTCCGGCGTACCCCAACCCGAGCTCGGCCGCTGCTGGAACAGGCCCAGCGAGTCGTGGTCGTTCATGTCGCCGAGGTGGCCGAGGTTCTCCAGCTTCGACTCCTGCAGACTCGTCGCGATCGAGATGACCGCGGCCCGCTCCGGCAGACCAGCCTTCTTCGTCGCGGCGATGATCGCCTTCACGTTGGCGGTCTGCTCACCGTTCAGGTCGATGCGCGACTGCTCACCCTGCGGCTTGGCCGTCTGCACGGCCACGGCGGCGGGCTTGCCGTCGACGGGGGTGGCGGCGTGAGCGGCGATCGGACCGGCGAACACACCACCGGCGAAGGCCAGACCAGCAACGGACAGCACACTCTTACGCATGATCGTGTTCATGGGGGTAGCTCCTTCACGGGGGTAAACACCCAAACCGACCGGGGGATCGGCATCACGGGTGCGAGCACCTCGTCCGGCGCTAACAAACAACAAGGGGGAAAGTCTTTTCGGCGGCCTACAAGCGGGGGGCTCGTGGCGCCGGGTCTGTGTGTAACGACCGCCGGGCCGACATCATTCCGGGCTGGCCCATCCGCCAGCACCCTGTCGAGCGGGGCGCGGGGGCGGTCGTTCAGGGGATCTGCAACGACCGGCAGGCCGAGGTCATTCCGGCATTGGCACCGGGTCGAGCAGGTGCCTGGTGCGGTCGTTCGGGGATCTGAAACGACCGGGCCAGGCCTGGCATTCCAACCCCGGGGGGTCGGGGCGGCGGGCCGTGGTACTGCGATCGTCAGGGTATGTAACGACCCCGGGCCGGCCCCCATTCCACCGCACGGGTGCAGCCAGTCACACACCAGAGAGCCCCGATAACGGACATTCGGTGCCCGGAGCGCCCACCGCTCCCGGCGTCAGCCGACATTCGACGCGCTCGACAACCGCTCCCGTCACAGCCGGACATTCGACGCGCTCGGCCACCACTCCCACCGTCAGCCGGACAATCGACGTGCTCGACAACCGCTCCCGTCACAGCCGGACATTCGGCGCGGTCGGCCACCGCTCCCGGCGTCAGCCGGCCATTCGACGCGCGCTCGACCACCGTCCCGGCGCCAGCCCGGGCCGGCTGGCCATGGTCAACTCCAGATCACCGACATGGGGGCATCACCGCGGCGGGAAACCGCGACATCGCCGACACCGAGTCGATCACCCCGAAACCTCGCGACCCGGCCCGGAGTCGGCAACACCGGTGATACCTCACGGGCATATTCATGCCTCACAGGTATCACGCCAACAACAGCGACCGACCGGGAGACGACGGCTCGGGCTGGGACCGCAGCCGGCGACCAGGACACACCGGTCAGTCCGCGAGTCGGGAGCGGACCTTGGCAGCGCAGGAGTCCAGCGCCGTCCTCGCATCCAGCCCCAGGCTCTCGATCGCCACCAACGCCGTGAAGGCGACATCGGCCAACTCCGCCGCCACGTCCTCGCGGGTATGAGTGACGCCCTTGCGCGGATTCTGCCCGAGCAGACCGATCCAGGCGGCCGACGCCTCCCCCGCCTCCTCGGTCAGCTTGAGGATGCGGCAGGTCAGCTCGGTCTGCCCGGTGCCGTTCGCCGCGTCCAACCAACCCCGCGACGCCCGCGCCGCTTCCCAGATCGACTCGTCCACGGCGACCAGTCAACCCGACCGATCCGCAGGGCCGCACAGCCGGGCCGCGCAGCCGAGCCGCGCAGCCGAGCCGCCCTGACTGGCCGGTCAGCGTAGCCATTGACTCTGGTCGACGGCAGTCCTAGGTTCAGGGCGCTACCGGCCGGTAGGCATCCGTCCCGCCTGGTCGCCCCCGGGGCGACATCCGTCCGATGGGGAGCACGATGCTGTCCTCACCCTTTCGTACCCTCCGCCGCCTCCTAGCCGCCACCGCGACGCTGACCCTGACGGTCGGCCCGACTGCATCGCTGCCGGCCAGCGCCGCCGACCGCGACCCGGGGGGCAACCAGCCGCTGCCCGGCTACACCATCGAGAATCCGCCGCTGGCGCCGCTGGTCGTGGCCGGCAAACCGACGACGGTACGTCAGGGCGTACACCGCCACGCCGGGTACATCATCGAGGTCCCCGCCCGGTGGAACGGTGACCTGGTGCTGTGGGCGCACGGCTACCGTGGCCAGGGCACGGTGCTCTCGCCGGAGCCGCCCGGCTTCGGGCTGCGCCAGCGGCTGCTGGAGCAGGGGTACGCCTGGGCGTCGTCCTCGTACGACCGCAACGGCTTCGACATCCGCTCCGGCGTGCTGGGGACCAAGGAGCTGGCCGACCACTTCGGACGGACAGTCCGCCGGCCACACCACACCTACCTCGCCGGGGTGTCGATGGGCGGGTACGTCATCGGCCGCTCGCTGGAGCAGTACCCCGGCTACTACGACGGGGCACTGCCCATGTGCGGGGTGCTCGGCGACCAGACTCTGCTCGACTTCTACCTCGACTACAACCTGGTCGCGCAGACCCTCGGCGGGGTGCCCGCCTACCCCACGCCGGCCGACTACCTGACCAACGCCGTGCCCCGGATCCAGGTGGCACTCGGCCTGGCCGGGCTCACCCCCACCGGGCCGGACACCACCACCGACCGGGGCAAGCAGTTGCGGGCGATCACGGTGAACCGTTCGGGCGGGCCGAGGCCCGGCGCGGACGCCGCGTTCGCGGTCTGGAAGGACTTCCTCTTCTCGATCAGCGTGACCAGCGGTGGCGACTCCCCCGCCCAACGGCCCGGTCAACTCTCCACCAACCTGCTCACCCGCTACAGCCCGAACAGCCCGGTCAACGTCAACGCCACCGTGCCGCGGATCGCCCCGGAGAACGTTCGGCAGCGGCTCCTGCCGACACTGACCGAGGTGCCGCGGATCGCCGGCCGGCCCACCGCGCCGGTGCTCAGCCTGCACGGCCTCGGTGACCTCTTCGTACCGTTCAGCATGGAGCAGGCCTACGCCACCGACGTTGCCCGGCACGGCCGCAGCAAGCTGGTGGTGCAGCGGGCCATCCGGGCAACGCAGCACTGCGAGTTCAGCCCGGCCGAGGCGGGCGCCGCCTGGGACGACCTGATGTCCTGGGTACGCACCGGCAAACGCCCGGCCGGCGACACGGTGACCGATCCGGCGGTGGTGGCGCATCCCGACTACGGCTGCCGGTTCAGCGACCGGGCCGCGTACGCCGCCGGTGTCGGCACCCGCCGTCTGTACCCGGCGTGCTGACCATGAGGCTGGCCAAACGGAACCGCCGTCAACTGGTCGGCGAACAAGCGTCACCGGGGCAGCGCAGCGGGCACTGTCGACGGTAAACACATAGACCATGACGAACACCCTCGACCGTCGTACCCTCCTGCGCATGGCCGGCGCGTCCGCCGGCACCGCCGTCCTGGCCGGCGCCACCCTCGCCGGCAGCGGCCCCGCCCAAGCAGCCGACGGCGCCTTTCGACACGGGGTCGCCTCCGGCGATCCGCTGCCGGACGGCGTCCTGCTCTGGACCCGGCTGACCCCGACCGCCGGGGCGCAGCCCGGCTCCGGCGTCGGCCCCGAGGTCGACGTGACCTGGCAGGTCGCTGCCGACCCGGACTTCACCGCGGTGGTGGCCGCCGGGACGCAGCACACCGGTCCGAGCCGGGACCACACGGTGAAGGTGGCGGTGACGGGGTTGGCCCCGGCGACCACCTACTGGTACCGGTTCGGTCACGCCGACGGCTGGTCGCCGGCCGGGCGCACGATGACCGCGCCGCCCGTGGATGCCGAGATCGACCGGCTGCGCCTCGGCGTGGTGTCCTGCGCCAACTGGGAGGCCGGGTTCTTCGCCGCGTACCGGCACCTGGCCGAGCGCGGCGATCTCAACCTGGTGGTGCACCTGGGCGACTACCTCTACGAGTACGGCACCGGGGAGTTCGACGCGGGCGGCACCGTGGTCCGCGCGGTGCGGCCGGCGCACGAGGTGCTCACCCTCGCCGACTACCGGATCCGGCACGCGCTCTACAAGACCGACCCGGACCTGCAGGCGTTGCACGCGGCGCTGCCCTGGGTGATCACCTGGGACGACCACGAGGTGGCCAACGACCAGTGGTCCGGCGGCGCGGAGAACCACACGCCGGGCACTGAGGGGACGTACGCCGACCGGCTCGCGGCGGCCCGGCAGGCGTACCTGGAGTGGATGCCGGTGCGGGCCGGCGTGGACGGCGCGATCTACCGGCGGCTGCGGTTCGGGCGGCTCGCTGAACTGTCCATGCTGGACCTGCGCTCGTACCGCTCACAGCAGACGTCCGGCGCGGCGGTGGACGACCCGGGGCGCACCCTCACCGGGGACGCGCAGATGTCCTGGCTCAAGGCGGGGTTGGCCGCGTCGACTACCCGGTGGAAGCTGGTTGGCAACCCGGTGATGATGGCCCGGGTCGACGTCGGGGCGCTGCCCGCCTGGCTGCTCGGCCCGCTGGGCACCCTGCTTGGCATCCCGCAGAACGGGGCGGTGCTCAACGCCGACCAGTGGGACGGCTACAACGCCGACCGCAACGAGCTGGTCGACCACCTGCGGGCCAGTGGCACCACCGACGTCGTGTTCCTGACCGGTGACATCCACACCTCCTGGGCCAACGAGGTGACCACTCGCTCCACGGGCCCGTCCAACCCGGCCGCAGCCGAGTTCGTGGTGCCCTCGGTGACGAGCGACAACGTCAACGACTTCCTCGGTCTGCCGGCCGGCAACGCGCTCAGCGCGCTCGGCGCCGGGCTGCTCCGCTCGACGAACCCGCACGTGCGCTGGACGGAGTTGGACGGGCACGGCTACGGCGTGCTGGAGGTGACCCGGCAGCGGTGCCGGATGGACTGGTACCACCTGGCGGACCGGACCCGCGCGGCCAGCACCAGCCGCTGGGTTGCCGGCTGGTCGGTGGGTACCGGCTCCGCGAAGCTGCGCAAGGAGGTCGCGCCGCTGGCCTGACCCCAGGCACGACGAAGCCGGCCGGTCCCCTCTCGGGAACCGGCCGGCGTGCGTTAGCGCTGTCGTGTCACCAGAGCTGCTGGACGACGTCCGCAGCCTGCTCCTCCCACTGCGCGTACGCGTACGGGAAGGCGGAGACCTGAACGGTCTGCGCGGCGGCGGTCAGCGGCAGCTCCTGCCAGCCGCCCACGTTCTTCAGCGCGCTGAAGAACGCCGTGGCGGAGTACTCCGGGTCGGTGATCTGCTCGGGCGTGCCCCAACCGGACGACGGGCGCTGCTGGAACAGGCCCTGCGAGTCGTGGTCGTTGGACGCGCCGAGGTGGCCGAGGTTGTACAGCTTCGACTCCTGCAGCGAGGTGGCGATGCCGATCACCGCGCCACGGTCGCCGACGCCGGTCTTCTTGGCCGCGTCGACGATCGCCTTGGCGTTGTCGAGCTGCGCGTCGTCGAGCGGGATGCGCGACTGGGCACCTTCGATGCCGTGCGGGATCAGTTCGTCGCGGCTCGGCTTGCCGGCCGGCGGCTTGCCGGTGGCGGAGCCGGTGGTCAGCCCGGACTCGACGGGCTGCTCCTCCTGGCGTGCCGAGGTGGCGGCGTTGCCGGTGGCGAGGTCGATGGCGGCGACAGCGCCCTGGTGCGGCCCGGAGGTGACCGGGGCTGCCGCGGTGGTCGGTGCGAGCGCCAGGCCGCCGAGGGCGGCAACACCCACAACGCTCAGCGCGGTCTTGCGGTACGAATCCTTAGCGATGGCGGGGAGCCATCGAGTGAAGTCGACCTTCACGATGGTTGCCCTTTCGATCGTGCGGAGCGCTCCGGGGTGAACACTCCTCGGGAGATGACCGCGGAAAGGGTTTGGGCTCCGGCGGTACGGGGGACACAACCAGGTTCACGTGTCGGGCATTCCGGAAATGCCATGGCCCGGGCGAGCTGCGGCCCCGGTCACTCCGCGCACCGGACGGTCGTGACGTGGACGACCCGGACGTGGGCAGGCCGGGCGAAACCGGACGCCCGTGACCTGCGGAACAATCGCGGCGTCAGTGGGCGTGCGGTGCGCCGTACCGGACCACGACGTGCCAGAGCTGCTTGAGGTGTTGGAGGGTGACCGCAGCCGGTCCCCGGTCCGCCCAGCGGTCCGGCTCGGCGACCACCGAGGCCGCTGCCCGACCGATCAGCGCGGCCTCCACCGGTTCGCCCGGCCGGGCGAACTCGCGGTGCAGCCGAGCTGCCAGCACCGGGATGGCCGGGCCACGGAACGCCGGATCGACCCGATCGACCGGTAGTGCGAAGCCCGGGTGCCACCGCAGCGGGAAGCCGTACCGCCGGGCGATCAGCTCCAGCGTCGCGCCGACCCGGGTGCCGGCGAAGGACGGGTCCACCACCAGCGCCTCGACGTCCCGAGCGAGGTCGAGGGTGCCGTGAATCTGGGCCTCCACGTAGTCGTCCAGCGCCCGACCGGCCGAAGGCGGCGTGGTGGGCACAATCGGCCCGCCCAGCAGGATCCATACCAGTGTGCCGACGTCCATCCCGGCCCGTCCCAGGCATTCGCCGGTGGCGACGGTGCCGGCCAGGAGCGCGGCGAGCACCGGTTCGAGTACGTCGGCGGTGCCCGTTGTCCGGGGGCCGAGGTGGCTGTCGCCAAGGCAGAAGGTGGCGCGGGCCAGCACGGCCGGGCGCAGCCGCAGGTGACAGGAGCCGAAGCGGGGACAGGCGCCGTCCGGATGGTCGAGCAGGTTCAGGCCGCCGTACGTGGGTCGATGCGCCGGCGCCGCCCCGGGGCGCTGGTACGCGCCGCCGAACATCCGTCGCTCCCAGCTGTCCCGGTCACCGCCGGGAAACGCGCTGAGGCCACCGTTGGAGATCCCGGTGACGAACTGACTGCGGTAGACCCCGTCGGCGGCCAGCGCGGCGGCAACCATCCGCCCGTCGGCGCACACCCGGTCGGGGTGGAAGTTGACGGTCAGCCGGCCGTACCTGACGACCGCGGCGAACAGCTCGTCCGGCTGGTGGCCGACGTCGGCCGCGGCCAGCTCGCGAGCGACGGCCGCGAGCGCTGCGGGACGCTCGGCAAACGCCAGCGACCGCACGTACGCCAGCGCCGCCGCCTGCGCTGCAGTGAGAGCAACGGCGGGAGGCCCACCGGGCTCAGTCGTCGCTGTCACGTCCGGTGCCGAAGCCGTCCGCCCCGGTCCGCTCCTCCGGCGTACGCAGCTCCTGGAAGACGGTGATCTGGAGGTCAGCCGGGGCGTCGAGGCGGGAGTTGAGCGACTGCCAGGGCGTACGCGTGGGCGGCGCGATCTCGTTCGCCCCGGCGGCAACCAGACGGGCGGTGGTCGCGCGGGCGTCGTCCACCTCGAAGGCCACCCGGATGCGGGGCGCGACCTGTCGGCCCACCTCGACCTCGTCGATCATGCGCTTCTGCGCCGGGTTGGCGATCTCCAGGGTGGCGCGGCCGGCGTCCAGGATCACCACCCGGGCGTCACCCTCGCCGCTGAACGCCGCCTGCTCAGGCAGGCCGAGCGCGTCGCGGAAGAACGCGACGGCGGCCTCGTAGTCCGCTGCCTCCACCACAAGGCGCAGCTGACGGACGGCGGGCGCGGGCTGCTCGGTCATGCGCGCGATCCTAACGCCGCGCTCACGAGCGCGATGATCAGCCGACCGGCCTCAGTGGCCCCGCGCCAGCCACTCCTGGAGGTGTGGAGCCTCCGCGCCGATCGTGGTGTCCTCGCCGTGCCCGGTGTGCACGACCGTCTCCGTCGGCAGGGTGAGCAGGCGGGTGCGGATCGACCGGACGATGGTGTCGAAGTCGCTGTACGAGCGGCCGGTGGCGCCCGGCCCGCCGGCGAAGAGCGTGTCGCCGGTGAACACCACGCCCAGCTCCGGCGCGTAGAAGCTGCACGCGCCGGGGCTGTGCCCGGGGGTGTGCAACACCTGCAGCGTGGTGCCGGCCACCTCGATGCTCTGCCCGTCGTGCACCTCGCCGTGCGGCGGCAGGTGGGGGTGGACCATGTCCCAGAGCACCCGGTCGGCGGCGTGCAGCAGCACCGGAGCGCCGGTGGCCTGGGCCAGCTCGGGCGCCACCCGGACATGGTCGTCGTGCGCGTGGGTGGCCAGGATCGCCCGGACCTTGCGGTCACCCACCAGAGCGAGGATCGCGTCCACGTCATGCGGCGCGTCCAGGATGACGCACTCACGGTCGTCGCCGAGCACCCAGACGTTGTTGTCCACCTCGAACGTCTGCCCGTCGAGGGAGAACGTGCCGGAGGTGACCGCGTGGTCGACCCGGGCGGTCACGGGAACACCACCACCGAACGGAGTACGTCGCCGTGGTGCATCCGGTCGAACGCGTTTTCGACCTGGTCCAACGCGATCTCCTCGGTGACGAACGCGTCGAGGTCGAGCCGGCCCTGCAGGTACAGCTCGGTGAGCAGGGGGAAGTCCCGACTGGGCAGGCAGTCGCCGTACCAGCTGGACTTGAGGGCGCCGCCCCGGCCGAAGACGTCCAGCAGTGGCAGCTCGACCGTCATCTGCGGGGTCGGCACGCCCACCAGGACCACCGTGCCGGCCAGGTCCCGGGCGTAGAACGCCTGCTTCCACGTCTCCGGTCGGCCCACCGCGTCGATCACGACGTCGGCGCCGAAGCCGCCGGTGGCGGCGCGGATCGCCTCGACCGGGTCGGTCTCGGAGGCGTTCACCGTGTGCGTGGCGCCGAACCGGCGGGCCCAGTCCAGCTTGCGGCTGTCGGTGTCCACCGCGACGATCGTCGTGGCGCCGGCCAGCGCCGCCCCGGCGACCGCCGCGTCCCCGACGCCGCCGCAGCCGATCACCGCGACCGAGTCGCCGCGGGTGACGTTGCCGGTGTTCATCGCCGCGCCCAGCCCGGCCATCACCCCGCAGCCGAGCAGGCCCACCGCGGCGGGTCGGGCGGCCGGGTCCACCTTGGTGCACTGTCCGGCATGCACCAGGGTCTTCTCGGCGAACGCGCCGATGCCCAGCGCCGGGGTGAGCTCGGTGCCGTCGGTGAGGGTCATCCGCTGGCGGGCGTTGTGGGTGTTGAAGCAGTACCAGGGGCGGCCCCGGCGGCAGGCGCGGCACACCCCGCAGACCGCCCGCCAGTTCAGCACCACGAAGTCGCCGGGGGCGAGGTCGGTGACACCCTCCCCCACCTGCTCGACGATGCCCGCCGCCTCGTGGCCGAGCAGGAACGGGTAGTCGTCGTTGATGCCACCCTCGCGGTAGTGCAGGTCGGTGTGGCAGACCCCGCAGGACTGGATCCGGACGATCGCCTCGCCGGGGCCAGGATCGGGCACCACGATGGTGGTGATCTCGACCGGCGCGCCCTTGCTGCGGGAGATGACTCCCCGGACTTCCTGGCTCACTTCGCCTCCTGCTGGTGGTGTGCGGCGGGGGCCGGATGCCGGGCAGGCGGTTCGCGCCGGGCTCGACGGTGGGCCCCTGGCGAACCTACCGCGACCGCCACTGCCGGCCCAGTCGGCTGGTCGGCGGGTTATCGCGGGTCCCGGCGGGTACGCGGGCCGCAGTCGAGCCACGGCCACCGGGAGTGATCATGAAATTGGCGCATCTGCCGCTGCGGGTCAGCATCGGCGCGTTCGTCCTCAACTCGGGTCTGGGCAAACGGAACCTGGAGGGCGGTGCCGCCGAGGGCCTGCACGGGATGGCGGTCGGGGCCGTGCCGCAGCTCGCCCAGTTGGAGCCGGCGCGCTTCGCCAAGCTGCTGTCGTACGCCGAGATCTCCCTGGGGGCCGCGCTGCTCGCGCCGTTCGTCCCGGCCACCCTGGCCGGGCTCGGCCTGACCGCGCTCGGCGCGGGCCTGGTGCAGCTGTACCTGAAGACGCCGGGGTTGCGCGAGCCGGGCAGCCTACGCCCAACCCAGCAGGGCACCGGGCTGGCCAAGGACTCCTGGCTGCTCGGTGCCGGGTTGACCCTGGTGCTGGAGGGGTTGACCCACGGTCGGAAGCGCCATTGACCCGACCGTGCCGTGGGCCGGCGCGCGCAACGCCCACCCCCGAGGTCGTTATGGTGTGGGCGACCCGGCGGCCGGCCTGAGGAGTTGCGTTGACCCAACCCCGTTCCGCGCGGCCGTTCTACCAGCCCATGAGGCCCCGTCGCCGGGACGAACCGCACCGCTCCTCGACCCCGCTGGAGCTGTTCTTCGACCTGTGTTTCGTGGTGGCCGTGGCGCAGGCGGCCAGCAACCTGCACCACGACGTCTCCGAGGGCCACCTCGGCCACGCGGTGACCAGCTACCTGATGGTGTTCTTCGCGATCTGGTGGTCGTGGATGAACTTCACCTGGTTCGCCTCGGCCTACGACACCGACGACGACGTCTACCGGATCACCACACTTGTGCAGATCACCGGAGCGTTGATCCTGGCGGCCGGGGTGCCGCGCGCCTTCACCGACGGTGACTTCAGCATCATCACCTACGGGTACGTGGTGATGCGGCTGGCAGCCGTCGTGCAGTGGAGCCGGGCGGCCGCCGGCGACCCGGCGCACCGTGCGGCGGCCCGCCGCTACGCGATCGGCGTCACCGTGGTGCAGCTCGGGTGGTTGCTGCGGCTCGCCCTGCCCGAGGAGTGGGGCATCGCGTCGTTCGTGCTGCTGGCGTTGGCCGACCTGCTGGTGCCGGCGGTGGCCGAGCGCCCCGGAATGACCCCGTGGCACCCCCGGCACATCACCGAGCGGTACGGGCTGTTCACCCTGATCGTGCTCGGTGAGGCGGTGCTGGCCATCTCGGTGGCGATCCAGACCGGGATCGACGCCGGCAACCACGGCCTCTGGTCGCTCGCGGCGGCCGGCGCGGTGATCGTGTTCGCACTCTGGTGGCTCTACTTCGACCGGTCGGTCGAAGCGCCCGACCAACTGCCGTACTCCCTGATCTGGGGCTACGGCCACTACCTGATCTTCGCTGCGATCGCCGCGGTCGGCGCGGGCCTGGCCGTGGCGGTGGACCACGAGCGGCACATCGGGCACCTCTCCGGGGTGGCGGCCGGCTACGCGGTGGCCGTCCCGGTCGCCGTCTACCTGATCACCGTCTGGATGCTGCACATCCGCCGCCAGCAGCACGGCGCGGTGGTCGTGGCCTTCCCGGTTGTCGCGCTGCTGGCGCTCCTCGCACCGCTGGGTCCGGTGCCGGTGCATCTGATCGCCCTGTTGCTCTTCGCCCTGGTGACGCTCACCGTGCTGCTACGCCAGCGGGACACCCTGCCGACCCGGGCGCCGGCCGGCACCGACCCGGCCTGACCCGCCGCCACACGATCGGACCGTCACCCGCCGGCCACGTCGCCAGCCGGCGTCGGGGCGGCGGTGGTCGGCGCGGCGGCGGTCGCCGGGCGGTCGACGCCCCGGTTCAGACCGGTGACCAGCAGCCGGTTGTACGAGGCCGGCAACAGCCGGGCCAACAGGTCGGGCACCTTCGCCGACCAGCCGATCAGCACCCGCCCCCGGCGGCGCTCCACGCCGCGCAGGATCACCTCGGCGGCGCGTTCCGGCGCGATGGTGAGCAGCTTCTCGAACTGCGCCCGGCCGGCCGCGTACTCCTCCAGCAGGACGCCGCTGCCGACCCGGGCGTTCTCGGTGATCCGGGTGCGGATCCCGCCGGGGTGCACCGAGGTCACACCGATGCCGTCGTCGACCAACTCGTGTCGCAGCGCCTCGGTGAAGCCGCGCACCGCGAACTTGCTCGCCGAGTAGGCGGTCTGCCCGGCCGGGGCGATCAGCCCGAACAGGCTCGACACGTTGACCAGGTGCGCACCGGGCTCCGCCTTCAGGTTGGGCAGCAGCGCGTGGGTCAGCTGCACCACGGCCCGGAAGTTGATGTCGATCACCCAGCTGAACTCGTCGTAGGTCACCTGGTCGAACCGGCCACCCAGGCCGACCCCGGCGTTGTTGACGAGCAGCCGGACCCGTGGGTGCCGCTGGCCGATCTCCGCCGCCACCCGGGCGGTGGCCGCCGCGTCGGCGAGGTCCACCAGGTAGGTGTGCAGCTCGCGGTCCGGGTGCTCGGCGCGGATCGCGGCGGTGACCGCATCCAGCCGTTCGGCGTCGCGGTCCAGCAGGACCAGGTCGCTACCCCGATCGGCCAGCGCGTGCGCCAGCGCGGCACCGATGCCGCTGGCCGCACCGGTGACCACAGCCGTTGCGCCAACGAAGGCGAATCTCCGCACGATCGGTGCTCCTATCCTGGTTGGTCCTGGATACATGGCCGGTAGGGGACGGGGTGGCGCCGGGACGGACGGGCTCAGCCGGCCCGGGGACGGACGGGCTCGGCCGGCTCGGCGACGGGGCGGGCGTGGGAGAACCGCACGCCCTCGTCGGTGAGCCGGCCGTGCCGCATCAGCAGCACGTCGCGAGCGTAGTTCTGGTACAGCCGCCACGGCGCGGTCGCACCCTGCTTGGGCAGCGCGTCGACGCTGCGCAGCACGTAGCCCGACCGGAGGTCGATGAGCGGCACCCGCTCGTCGTCGGGCGGCGGGAGCGGGGTGACGACCTGCTGGCCGGTGCGGTCCAGGTGGCGCAGCAGCCGGCAGACGTATCCGGCGACCAGGTCGGCCTTGAGCGTCCACGAGGCGTTGGTGTAGCCGATGGTCAGCGCGAAGTTCGGTACACCGGAGAGCATCATGCCCTTGTAGGCGACGGTGCTGGCCAGGTCGACCCCGGTGCCGTCCACGCTGAGCGTCAGGCCACCGAGGGCGAGCACGTTGAGCCCGGTGGCGGTGACCACGATGTCGGCGGGCAACTCGTCGCCGGATGCGAGTCGGACGCCGCGCGTGGTGAAGGTGTCGATGGTGTCGGTGACCACCGACGCCCTGCCCTGCTGCAGGACGGTGAACAGGTCGCCGTCGGGCGCCACGCAGAGCCGCTGGTCCCACGGGTCGTAGCGGGGTGCGAAGTGCCGGTCGACGTCGTACCCGATCGGCAGCCGGCCCTTGGCGGCCCGGCGCAGCAGCCGCTTCACCAGCCCGGGCGCACGCCGGCTGAGCTGGAAGTTGGCGGTGGACAGCAGCACGTTCTTCCAGCGCACCACCGGATACGCGGCCTTCGCCGGGAGCCAGCGCCGCAGGGCGTCGGCCAGCACGTCGCGCGACGGCATTGCGATGACGTACGTGGGTGAGCGCTGGAGCATGGTCACGTGGGCGGCCCGCTCGGCCATGGCCGGCACCAGGGTGACCGCCGTGGCGCCGCTGCCAATCACCACCACCCGTTTGCCGGTGTGGTCGAGGTCGTCCGGCCAGTGCTGCGGGTGCACCAGCCGGCCGGCGTACGCCTCGACGCCAGGCAGGGGTGGGGTGTAGCCCTCGTCGTAGCGGTAGTAGCCGGCACAGGCGAAGAGGAACGAGCAGGTCAGCACGGTGGTTTCGGCGGTGTCGGTGCGCTGGGCGTGCACCGTCCAGCGGGCGGTGGCGCTGTCCCACTCGGCGCGCACCGCCCGGTGCTGGAAGCGGATGTGCCGCTGCACGTCGTACTCCCGGGCGGTCTCCCGGACGTACTCGCGGATGGCCGCGCCGTCGGCGATGGCCTTGGGATCGGTCCACGGCTTGAAGGAGTAGCCGAGCGTGAACATGTCCGAGTCGGACCGGATACCCGGGTAGCGGAACAGGTCCCAGGTGCCGCCGACGGCGTCGCGTGCCTCCAGCACCGCGTACGTCTTGTCGGGGCAGTCGCGGCGCAGGTGGCAGGCGGCGCCGATGCCGGACAGGCCGGCGCCGATGATGAGCACGTCGACGTGGTCGGAGGGCATCGCGTTCCTCCATCCGGGGCGGTGGACGGACCATATCCACCGTCATCGACAGCCGTCAACACCCTGTCGAGTGTCCTCGACAGGGTGTTGAGTACGGGTAGCATCAGCGGCCATGACGACCGCCCGTACCGGCGCCGGGAGGGCGACCCCGCGCGGTCGCCGCGCCGCCCGCTCCACCGGCGACGACCGGGAGATGGCGATCCTGGCCACCGCCGAGCAGCTGCTGGAACAGCGGGCGTTCGGTGACATCTCGATCGACGATCTGGCCCGGGGCGCGGGCATCTCCCGGCCGACGTTCTACTTCTACTTCCCGTCCAAGGACGCGGTGCTGCTGACCCTGCTGGACCGGGTCACCGAAGAGGCCGACGCGGCCGCCGGAGACGTGCTGGTCCGGCTCGCCGAGGACCCCCGGGCCCGGTGGCGCGAGCTGATCCACCGGTTCCACGAGACGTTCGGCGCGCACCGCGCGCTGGTGCTCGCCTGCGCGCAGGTCCGTGGCACGAACGCCGAGGTACGCCGGCTCTGGGCGGCGGTGCTGGAGCGCTGGGTGCAGGCGATCGAGGCGGCCATCGTGGCGGAACGACGACGTGGCGCGGCCCCGGACGGGTTGCCCGCCCGGGACCTCGCCATCGCGCTCAACTCGATGAACGAGCGCGTCTGGTACGCCACCTTCGCCGGCGACGGACCGGCGGTCGCCGAGCAGGACGTGGTGGACGTACTGCTCGACCTGTGGCTGGCCGGCATCTACCGGGACACCACTCCCCCACCGTCGACCTGATCTACTCCGCCGACTTGGCGAACGTCATGATCCAGTTGGTTTCCCAGGTGCGCTCGCCGTCGGTGGAGAACGCCTGCTCCCAGCGGGCGGTGGTCGCGGTGATCTCCGACCAGATGAACCGGCACCGGACCGGAAGCCCCTCATGCTGGTCGTCGGCGTAGAAGCGGCCGACCCCGTCGACGAAGCGGCCCACCATCGGCGGCTGCTCCAACTCGCCGCGATCGCTGTTCATCCAGTAGATCGACCATTCCTGGCGCGCCGGGTCGAAGATCCTTATCGTGGCGCCGGCCGTGCCCTTGGTCGGGAAGGTGATCTCGTCGAAGTGGCCGCCGCCGCCGAAGAAGCCGTGGGCGACCGACAACCCCGGAAACTCCTCCCACTCGTCGGAGCCGACCAGCCGCTTGCGCAGCCGTCGGTTGACCACGTTCCAGGTGCCCACAAAGAAGTCGAAGTCGCCCATCAGCGGCCCACCGGCCCTTCCGCTCGCGTGTCCTGCAGATAACCGGTCAGATCGGGGCTCTCCGGCACCAGCATGTGCCGGACCCAGGCGGCCCGCTCGTGCTCCAGCACCGCCAACTCCCAGACGCAGCCCACCGCGGGGCGGCGCAGTTCGACGAAGTGTGCCGGATCCTGGTCGGGGCAGTCCAGTGCCGGCTGCCCCGCCGCCGCGGTGCGGACCTCCACCACGTTGTCCCACACCCAGGTGTACGCCAGCAGGTACGCGCCGGTGTCCCCGCCCCGGTGCAGCACCACCCACCCGGCGGCCGGGGTGCCGTCGTCCGCCAGGTCGGCCAGCAGCGCGGGCAGCAGGTCGTACGCGGCCTTCTCCACCTCCGGCTCGATCGGCTGCTCCGGCTGGTCGATGTGGTACCGCTTGAACTGCCGACCGTTCACCATGACCGGTCCCGGCGTTCGAAGTTCCTTGTCGCGAAATGCCATGCCGGGACGGTAGAACGACTCCCCTGACAGCTAGTGTCAGTGAAGTGCGAGCCAGTCGACTTCTCTCCGTCCTGCTGCTGCTCCAGTCGCACGGCCGGCTGACCGCCGCGCAGCTCGCCGAGCGGCTGGCCGTCTCCCCGCGCACGATCTACCGGGACGTGGAGTCGCTGCACGCCGCCGGCATCCCGCTGTACGGGGAAGCCGGGCACGCCGGCGGCTACCAGCTGGTCGACGGCTGGCGGACCCGGTTGACCGGGCTGACCGCCGAGGAGGCCGACCGGCTCTTCCTGGCCGGGCTGCCCGGGCCGGCCGACGAGCTGGGCTACGGCGACGTGGTGGCCGCGCTGCAACTCAAGCTGCACGCCGCGTTGCCGGCGCCGCTGCGCGACCGGGCCACCCAGCTCCAGCAACGCTTCCACCTGGACACGCCCGGCTGGTACGCCGACGGCGACGCCTCCCCCGAGCTGGCCCGCACGGCCGAGGCGGTCTGGCGGCAGCACCGCATCGAGGTGCGCTACCGCAGCTGGAGCGGCGAGGTGACCCGGGTGTTGGAGCCGTACGGCCTGGTGCTCAAGGGCGGCCGGTGGTACGTGGTGGCCGACCGGCCCGGCCGTGGCGCACCTGCGACCTACCGGGTCAACCAGATCCTCGCGCTGACCCCGCTGGCGGAGGAGTTCGACCGGCCCGACGACTTCGACCTGCCGGCCTGGTGGCGGGCGCACGTGGTGCAGTTCCGCGCCCGGCTGCACCGCGACGAGGCCACCGTGCGGCTCTCCCCGGCCGGCCGGGCGCGACTACGCGAGATCGGCAGCGACCCGGTGGTGGCCGCGGTGGACGCCAGCGCCGGGCCGCCCGACGCGCAGGGCTGGGTGACCGCCGCGCTGCCGATCGAGTCGCTCACCCACGCCCACGGTGACCTGCTGCGCCTCGGCGCAGACGTGGAGGTGTTGACCCCGGTCGCGCTGCGCGAGCAGCTGGCCGCCACGGCGGCCGGACTGGCCGCCCTGTACGCCCCCGCCGAGCAGCCGGTCCGCTGACCGCACGCCCGACCCGGCCAATCTTCTCCACAGTGGAAGATCCGAGGGGCATCGACTCTCGGCATGGTGTGCCACCCTGGGACGGGTCACCAGCGGTCACCGGAGGTGAGGGTCACGCTACGGCTACGCGCACTGGTCGCCGTCCCCGGCACCGGGCCGGTGACTCTCGACGTCCCGGCCGGCACGACGGCCGCCCTGGTGGCGCCACCCCGGGTCGGCACGGCCGTGGCCCGGGTGCTGGCCGGGCTCGCCGCCCCGGTCACCGGGCGGATCATGGTCGGCGACAGGGACGTCACCGCCCTACCGCCGCCGCGCCGGCAGATCGGGTACGTGCCCGCCGGCGGCGCGCTGCTGCCACAGCTCACCGTGCGCCGCAACATCGAGTACGGCCAACGCAAGCGCGAACGGGTGCACGAGGTGGCCGACGACTGGACGGCCATCGTGGTGGACCGGCTCGAGTTGGCGCCGACGCTGGCCCTGCTGCCGCACCTGCTCTCCGACGCCCAACGGTTCCGGGTGGCCCTGGCCCGGGCGGCGGTCTGCCTGCCCGAGGTGCTCGTCATCGATCTCCCGGCCGATCCGGCCGGTGGCAGCCGCCTCGGTGACCTGCTGCCCCGACTGTCCCCACCGGACGCACCGGGGGTGGCCGTGCTGGTGTGCACCGCCGATGCGGCCACCCTGGCCGAGATCCCGCGCCGGCACGAGCTGGTCACCGAGCCCGAGGGGATGCTCCGGTGACGCCGGCCGGCCGTGCCACCCGGCGTACGCTGCTGCGCGCCGCCGCGGCCGGCGCCGCGGCGACCGCGGCCGGCTGCACCGGCGGCACCAGGTCGGTGCAGGTGGCGGTGGTGTGGAGCGGCAGCGAGCTGGACCGGTTCCGCCAGGTCGTCGCGGGCTACCCCGATCCGGTGCACGTGGTCAGCGCCGGCAACGACATCGACGCGTTCCTGCGCGCCCGGCACCTCGCCGGCACCAGCCCGGATGTGGCGATCCTGTCCCGTCCCGGCCTGGTCACCGAGTACGCCCTGCGGGACTGGCTGAGCCCGGTGCGCGCGTCGCCCGAGTACGCGGTGCCCACCGGGCTGAGCGACCTGCTGGTGACCGAGGAGCAGCGCTACGGCGTCTGGGTGAAGGCGGCGCACAAGTCGCTGATCTGGCACCTGCCGTCGCAGCTGCGCACGCCGCCACGCACCTGGGACGAGCTCGTCGCGCTGACCCGCCAGCTCGGCGCGATCGCCCGACGCGGGTCCGGTCCGGCGCCACTGGCGATCGGCGCGGCGGACGGTTGGGTGCTCACCGACTGGTTCGAGAACGTGCTGGCCGACCTGGCACCCAACAGCTACGACGCCCTCACCCGGCGGGACGCCGACTGGCAGGGCCGACCGGTGCGCGACGCCCTGGACCGGCTCGCCGAGCTCTGGAGCATCGATGGCGCGTTTCCCGGTGGCGGGCGCCGCGCCCTGCTCACCCAGTACGAGGAGTCGGTGATTCAGGTGGTGCGCTCCCACCGGGCGGTGATGGTCTTCGAGGCCGACTTCACCGCCGAGGTGGTCGGCACGTTCCGGCGCGGCTCGGAGGAGCCGGCGACCATCCGGTTCCCGAGCGCCCGGCCGAGCGGCACCGGCCCACTGATCGTCGGCGGGGACGTGGCGGTGGCGTTCGCCGGCGGCCAGGGCGGGGTGGAGCTGGTCGAGTGGCTCACCCGGGCCGACTCGTTCCGCCCCTGGCTACGCGCCGGCGGCTACCTGTCACCCAACACCAGGATCCCCCTGGACGACTACGCCGACCCGGTCCGCCGCAGGCTCGCCGAGGAGATGCGCGCCCCCGGCACCCTGCGCTTCGACCTCTCCGACCAACTGCCCGGCCCGTTCACCGGCTCCGACGGGGTGGGCATCTGGCGGATCATGCAGGACTTCTTCGCCGACGTCACCGACGGCGTGGCCGCCGCCGAGGCGGTCCGTCGGGCCACCGGGCAACTCGCCGCGGCGGCGCGCAGCGCGGGCGGCGGCCGATGACCCAGGTCCGGGTACTCGGCGAGTTGGCGGTGCTCGACGACGTCGGGCCGCCCCGCCGTGGCCGGGCCTACCCGGCGGCCGGGGCGACCTCAGCGCTGCTGCTGCCCGCCATGGTGCTGCTCGGCGGGCTGGTGGTGTGGCCGGTGCTGCGAACCCTGCACGCCAGCGTCACCACCAACGGTCACTGGGTCGGCGCGGCACATTTCCGCACCGCGCTCGCCGCGCCGGGTACCGGCGCGGTGGTCGGCCGTACGGTGCTCTGGGCGGTGCTGGTGCCGGCGGTCGTGACGGCGCTGGGCTACCTGCTCGCCGCCGCGTCCCGCCGCTCCCAGGAGGGCGGGCTGGTCCGCCTGATCCTGCTGGTGCCGGTGGCGCTGCCGCTGGTCGTCACCGGGGTGACCTTCCGCCTGATGTACGACCCCGACCCGACCCGGGGCCTGGCCACGCTGGTCGCGGCGCGGGTGACCGGCCGGTCCGCCGAGGACGCCCCGCAGTTGCTCGGGCCGGGCCTGGTCACGGTGGCGCTGATGTCGGCGTTCGTCTGGGCCTGGGTCGGCCTGGCCGTGCTGGTCTTCCGGGCCGCGCTGGACGCGGTGCCGCCGAGCCTGGCCGACGCGGTCCGCGCCTACGGCGGCGGTCGACGCCATGTGCTGTGGGACGCGCAGTGGCGACCGCTGCTGCTGCGTACCGTCGCGGTGGTCTTCGCGCTGGTGGCGGTGGGGACCAGCCGCACCTTCGACCTGATCCTGGTGATGACCCCCGGCTCGGTGCGCGACGAGGCCGCCGTGCTCGCACTGCGGGTCTGGCAGACCTCGGGCGGCACCACCACCGGCGAGGGCGCCGCACTCGGTGTGGTGTGGCTGGTGGCGGTCGTCGGCGGGATCCTCGTGGCGGCGCTGTTCGTCCGACAGGCGTGGCCACCGCCGCGCGCCGAGACGCCGCCGGAACCGGACCGGGCGCCCCCGCCCCGGCGGGTGTTCCGGCTGCTGGCGGCGGGTGCCGCGGTGGCCTGGCTGGTGCCGCTGGCGGTGCTGGTCGCCACCTCGATGCACGGGCGGGTGGACGCCGCGGCCCGCGGCTGGTGGGCGGCCGCGCCGGGGGTTGCCTCCTACCGTGACCTGGTCGCCAACACCGAGCTGTGGCGGACGCTGGCCTTCACGCTGCTGCTGGCCACCGTGGTGACCGCCACGGTGCTGGTGGTCGCGCTGCTGGCCGCGTACCCGCTGGCCTGGCTGACCGGGCCGGCCGCGCAGGCCACCGGGCTGCTGCTGCTGGCGGCCAGTGTCGTGCCGATCCAGGTCATCGCCGGGCCGGTCAACGAGGTGCTGGGCCTGGTGCTCTCCTCCGGCACCGCCCGCGGGCTGGCCCTGGTGCACGTGGCGCTGGGCGTGCCGTTCGCGGTGCTGGTCCTGCGCAACGCGTTCGCCGACCTGCCGTCCGAGCAGGTGCGCGGCGCCCGGCTGGGTGGGCGGCGCTGGTGGGGCACCCTGCGCCGGCTCGCCCGGCACAACCTGCCCGCGATGGTGGCGGTCTCCGTGCTGGAGTTCGTCCAGGTCTGGAACGACCTGGTGGTGGGCCTGCTGTTCAGCGGGCCGGAGGCGGCGCCGCTGGGGCTCTTCCTGGCCGGGCAGACCCGCGGCTTCGTGAGCAACAGCGGGTTGCTGGCCGCCAGCTCGGTGCTCGCCTCGGTGCTGCCGGTGATGCTGGTGGTGCTCGCCCGGCGGAAGCTCGTCGCCGGGCTGGTCTCCGGGGGCGTCCGGTGACCGGCCCCACGGGCGCCGGCCGGGGGCCGCGCTGGCCGGTGCTGATCGCGGTCGGCACGCTGGTCAGTGGGGTGCTCGGCAACCTGGCCAGCAACCTGCTCTCCGAGCTGGCGGCCAGCGTGCTCGGGCCGGCCAGCATCGTGCTGGTGGTCAGCGGCGGGGTCGGCTTCGTGGTGTTCGAGATGCGCCGGCGCCGAGCCGGTCGGGAGGTGAGCCAGGAGCCCACCGACGTCGTCGACGCACCGGCCACCGGCGCGTCGACGCTGCCCTATCCGGCCGGCTTCACCGGCCGCGCCGAGCACGTCGAGACGGTGCTCGGGCTGCTCAGCCGGGAGCACGCGGTGGCCGTGCTGGGCCGGCGGGGGGTGGGCGCCTCCGCCTGCGCCGTGCAGGCGGCGAACCTGTGCCGGGCGGACTTCCCGGACGGGCAGTACTACCTCGACCTGCGCCGCGGCGGTCGGCTCCGCTCCGCCCGGCAGGTGCTCACCGCGCTGGCCGGCGTCCTGGGCACCACACCGCCGACCTCGGGCCGGCCGGACGCCCTCACGCTCGCCGCCGACGCGCTGCGCCGCCAGCTCGACGACCGCAAGATCCTGCTCGTGCTGGACAACGTCGACCGTCCCGAGCAGGTCCGACCGCTGCTGCCGCCCACCTCGCGGACCTGCCGGCTGCTGCTCGCCGGCGGCCCGGCGCTGAGCGGGCTGGAGGGCGTGGTCGCCCACTGGATCGCCGAGCCGGGCCCGGCCGAGGCGGTGGAGCTGTTCGCCGCCGCCGGTGGGGCGGCACCGGCCGCCCGGGCCCGCCGCGCCGACCCGCGTACCGACCCGGCGGTCCGCGAGATCGTCGAGCTGTGCGGGCAGCAGCCGCGCACGGTCCGGGCGCTCGGCTACCGCACCGCGCAGCACGGCTGGCGGCACGCCGACGTGCTGGACGTGCTCCGCCGCGCGGTGCAGACGCCGCCGCACCAACGGGTCAGCATCTCGCCGGCGGCCCGGCTGGTCACCGAGCGGGACACCGCGTACCGGGCGTTGACCCGCGAGGCACGTCGCCTGTACCGGCTGATGTCGCTGGCACCCGCGCCGGTGGACCGGCCGGCCATCGCCGCGTTGGCCGGTCGGCATCCGGAGCGGGTGACCGCGCTGCTCGACCAGCTGGCCGCCGCGGCGTTCGTGGTCGGCGCTCCCGGCGACCGGTACGAGATCCGCCCGCTGCTCGCCGGCAACGCCCGGCTGCACCTGCGGGACGCCGATCCGGCCGGGGCTCGGGTCGCCGCGCAGGCCCGGCTGACCCGGCACCTGGCGCGCCGGGCCGAGCGGCACGCGGCCAACCTGGCCGTGCTGGGCTCCCCACCGGACCGGGAGTGGTCACTGCCGCTGGACGACGACCCGTACGGCTGGTTCGACCTGCATCAGGAGCTGCTGCTGGCGGTGGTCCGGGTGCCGGCCGGCGCCGCCGAGACGCTGCCCCGCCGGGTACGCCGGTGGTGGTTCCGGCTGGCCGTGGCGCTGTGCGGGTGGCTGGCGCACGTCGAGCGGCTGGACGAGTGGGAGCAGGTGTGCCGCACCGTGCTGGCCACCCCGACCGCCGACGACCGACCGGAGATCGCTGGGTGGGCGCACAACGAGCTGGGGGTGCTGCGCCGGCGCCGACACGACCCGCAGGGCGCCGCCGCGGCGCTCACCCTCGCGGTGGCCGAGCGGGGCCGGCGGGGCACCGCCCAGGCCCGGATGAACCTCGGCCTGGCGCTGCTCGACCTGGGGCAGCTCGACGACGCGGTGGAACACCTGGAACTGTCGCGCCGGCACCGCTCGGGAGCGGACCGGGCCGGGCTCGCGCTCACCGACCTGGGCCTCGGCGCGGCGCAGCTGGCCCGGGGGGACCTGGACAGCGCTCACCACCACCTCGTGCGGGCGGCGAACACCTTCCGGTCGGTGGGTGACGCTCGCGGCTACGCCGCGGCGCTGACCAACCTGGTGCTGGTGCACGCCGCCCTTGGCGAGCACCTGGACGCCGCGCAGGCGTGGCGCGCCGCGCTGCGCGAGTACGAGTCGGTCAGCGACCCGACCAGCCGGGCGGCGGCGCTGCTCAACGCCGGGGCGACGCTGCTGACCGCCGCGCCCGGGCAGGCCCGGGCGGCGTACGAGCTGCTGGCCGAGGGCCGGCGGCTACGCGAGGAGAGCCGGCCCACCCTGGGGCTGGCCCGGACCCTGCTGTACCTGGGAGACGCCGCCGCCGAGCTGGGCGACCGGGCCGAGGCGCGGCAGCACTGGGCGGACGCGGCGGCGGTGGCCGAGGAGGTCGACGACGCCGAAGGGCTGGCCGCCGCCGACAGCCGGCTGGAGGACGGCACGGACCTGTCGCCGGCTGACCCGTGACCACCTGGCCGGCGTGATGTCGATCGCTCGCGTTGGGCGGTTGAACGGGTCTGCGAGAGTGTGTGATCGTGGATACGCTCTCGGTGCGGGGACTCAGCCGCAACTTCGGCAACCTGGTCGTGCTCGACGACGTGAGTTTCACGCTCCAGGCCGGCCGGATCGCGGTGGTGCTGGGCCCCAACGGCAGCGGCAAGACCACCCTGCTGCGCTGCGTGGTCGGCGCCGACCGGCCGGACGCGGGCGAGGTGCTGGTGCAGGGTCGCCGGGCCGACGAGACCGATCCCCAGGTGCGGGCGCTGGTGGCGGCCGCCCTGGACGACATCGACTTCTTTCCCGACCTGTCCGTGGTCGAGCACCTGGAGCTGGTCGCGTACGCCCACGGGGGTAACGCCGACCCGGTCGACGAGGTCCTGGCCGAGCTGGGTTTGGAGCCGGCCCGCGACCAACTGCCGGTGACGCTGTCCAGTGGGCAGCGCCGCCGGCTGGCGCTGGCGTCCTGCTTCGTGCGGCCCCGTCGGGTGCTGATCCTCGACGAGCCGGAGCAGCGGCTGGACGTGCGCGGCCGGCAGTGGCTGGCCGACCGGTTGCGCCGGGAGCGGGAGGCGGGCACCGCCGTGCTGCTGGCCTCGCACGATCCGGAGCTGATCGACGCGGTCGTCGACGAGCGGATCGAGATCGGCCGGTGACGGCCCCGCCGGCCACGGTCGCCGACGCGCCGGCCGGGGTGCCCACCGCCCGGCAGGTGCGCTCGCACCTGCGCCGGGCCCGCCGCCGGCACCACGACCACTCCCTCGGCGACGTGCTGGGCGACGCGTACGTCATGGTCCTCTTCGTGGGCATGTACGGCTGGTTCGCGATCAGCGCCAGCCGCGACATGCTGGATTCGCCCACGGTGGGGCGGGCCGACCCGGGGGTGCGCTGGTGGCTGGCGGTCGCCGCGCTGCTGGCCGCTGCCGGGCTCGCCTGGCGCGGCCTGCGCGCGCTCGGCCCGCTGCTGGTCACCCCGGCGACGCAGAGCTGGGTGACCAGCGCGCCGGTCGACCGGCGGGCCTGGCTGGCGCCGCGCCTGGTCATCCTGCTGACGGGCGCGACGGCCGGCACCGCGCTGATCGGGGTGGCCGTGGCGGCGCTCGGCGGCGTCACCGACCTGGCCGTCCTGGGCTGGGCGGCGGCGGCCGGTGCGGGGTGGGGGGCGACAGCGCTGGCGTTCAGCGTGGTCGCCCAGGGCGGCCGACCGGGCCGGCGGTGGCCGACCCTCGCCGGGGTGGTGCCGCTGCTGGCGGCCGCCGCCGTCACGGCTCTGGTGGTCCTCGCCGGTCGTCTCGGCGACGGGCTGCCCCGGCCGACGGCGTCGCCGACCGCCGCGCTGGTCGTCGTCGGGGTGCCCCTCGCGGTCGCCGCCACCGTCCTCGCGTTACGCGCGCTGCCCCGGGTGGACCGGGCCACGCTGACCACCGGCGCGCAGTTCGCCAACGCCGCGGCGACGGCCACCATCCTGCTCGACCCGAGCATGCTCGCCGGCCTGGTGGAGAGCCGGCGCTGGCGCCAGATCGGCCGGGTCCGCAGTCGCCGATTCCTGCCCGGCCCCGGCTGGTGGGCGCTGCTCCAGGCCGACGTGCGCCGGCTCCGCCGCCACCCCAGCGCCCTGCTGATCTGGACGGCGCTGATCCTCGTCCAGTACGCCGCCGCGCTCGCCCTGCCCGGCCTGGCCGGTGCCGCGCAGGTGGTGTTCGGCTACTTCGCCGCCGACCGGCTGACCGGCGGCCTCCGATCGATCAGCCGGTCCCCCGGGTTGCGTCGGGCGCTCGGCGGCAGTGACGCCGCGCTGCGCGGGATCCACGTGATCGTGCCCGCGATCGGCACGGGGCTGTGGTGGCTGCTGACCATGCCGACGGTCGACGGTGGGCCTCCCTGGCTGGGGCCGGCGCTGGCGCTCGGGGTGGTGGCCGCCGCCTGGCGGGCCGGCACCCGACCACCGATCGACTACGGCGGGGCGACGGTGAACACGCCGTTCGGGATGATCCCGGTCGACCTGCTCCGCCAGGGCTCGCGGGGGCCGGCGCTGCTCGCCGTGCTGGTCCTGGTCCGCCTGTTCCTGGGCTGACCGGGCGGATCCGCCCGGTCAGCCCGGCGGCCCAGCCGAATGCCGACCTGGCGGATGCACCGCCGACCACACGGACCCACCTGGCGCGGCGGCTTCAGCCGTCGCGCCCGGCACCGCGATCGGGTGCGCTCATGTCCCCCGTCCCGGGCGTCCCATCGGCGAGCCCGTAGCGCAGGTACACGGTGCCCGTCGGACTGGCTACCGGCGGTTCGAGGAGTCTGACGTTCGTGGGCACCGCGCCACCGTCGAACACCTTCTTCCCGACGCCGAGCACGATCGGGTGCACCCAGAGGTCGAGACGGTCGAAGAGCTTCTCGCGCAGGAGGGTCTGCACCAGGTTCAGGCTCCCGACGACCTTCACGTGCTCGTGCCGGTCACGGATCTCGCGCACCGCGCCAGCCAGATCCGGGCCGAGCTGGGTGGACCCGGCCCACGAGAGGTCGGGCCTGCCGCGGGAGGCCACGTACTTCGGGACGCTGTTGAAGAGCGCGGCGATCTCGTTGTCCTCGCCGCCCTCCTGGTGCGGCCAGTAGGCGGCGAAGATGTCGTACGTCCGCCGGCCGAGCAGAAGGGCGTCCGTGCCCTCGTACGCGGCACCGACCTGGGCCCCGGCGACCTCGTCCAGCAGAGGCGCCTGCCAGCCGCCGTACGGGAACCCCACCGGGTCCTCCTCGGGGCCGCCGGGCGACTGCCCGACGAGGTCGAGGGTTGCGAACAGCTCGATGTGGATGAGGCCCATGCCCTACTCCCGATGCCGACGGATCTTGAAGCGCGCAGCACGGTGCCCTGCCTACGCCACCCGGCCGGGACGCCGACCGGCACTCCCCGCTCACGATAGGTCACCGGCCGCGGCGGAGGACGGAAGCGATCGTCGCGACGCCGTCCTCGATCTCGGTCGCCGTACGGGCCGCGTAGCCGAGCACCAGCCCCGGCCGGTACGGCCGCTGGCAGTGCCAGGACAGTGGTTGCACCTTCACCCCGCGCGCCAGCACGGCCGCCGCCAGCTCCGTGTCCACCACGGCGTCGTCCAAGGTGATCATCAGGTGCAGCCCGGCCGCCGCGCCGTGCACCGTGGCGGTCGGCAGGTGCCGGGCCAGCGCGGCGATCATCGCGTCCCGGCGGTGGATGTGCCGGCGGCGTAGCAGCCGCAGGTGCCGCTCCAGCGCGCCGGAGGTCATCAGCTCCGCCAGCACCAGCTGCGGCAGCACCGCGTTGCCCAGGTCGGCGTTGCGCTTGGCGGCCACCACCGCCTCCCGGTGGCGGGTCGGCACGAGCAGCCAGCCGACCCGCAGCGCCGGGGCGAGCAGCTTGGACACGCTGCCGGCGTAGCAGACCTGCTCGGGCAGCAGGCCGCGCAGCGCCGGCACCGGCGGCCGGTCGTAGCGGTGTTCGGCGTCGTAGTCGTCCTCGATGATCAGGCCGCCGGTCCGTGCCCAGTCGACGAGCTGGCGGCGGCGGTCGCCGTCGAGCACCACGCCGGTCGGGAACTGGTGCGCGGGGGTGAGCATCACCGCGGGCACGCCGCTGGCGGCCAGCTCGTCGACCCGCAGCCCGGCGTCGTCCACAGCGATGGGCGGGGTGTCCACCCGCCAGTTGTTGAGGTGCTGCCGTACGCCGAGTGAGCCGGGGTCCTCGACCGCGATCCGGTCGATGCCGGCCGAGCCGAGCGCCTGGGCGAGCAGCCCGAGCGCCTGGGACACCCCGGCCACGATGATCACCTCGACGGGGTCGACGGCGATGCCCCGGCTGCGGGCCAGCCAGGCGGCGACGGCCTGGCGCAGCGCGGGGGCGCCACACGGGTCGCCGTAGCCGAAATCGGCCGCCGCGAGGTGGCGCAGCACGGTCCGTTCGGCGCGCAGCCAGTCCGCGCGGGGAAAGGCGGCCAGGTCGGGTACGCCGGGCGTCAGGTCGATGGTCGCGGTCGCCGCGCGTACCGCGTCGAAGATGTCACTGCCCGGAGCCGGTGGGAAGAGCGCGGCTGGAGCCGGCGCGGCGGCCGGGGCGGGTGCCGGCGCGGCCGGTGCGGGCGGCGCGGCGACGACCACCGTCCCGGCCCGGCCCCGACCGGTGACGTGCCCCTCCTCGGTCAGCCGCTGGTACGCCTCGGTGACCACGCCCCGGGAGACGCCGAGGTCGGCGGCGAGCAACCGGGTGGCGGGCAGGCGGCCCCCGACCGGCACCCGTCCGTCGGCGATGGCCTGGCGCAGCCGGGCGGCCAGCCAGTCGGCGCGCCCGCCGGGCGGTGCGTCGGCGATGGTCAGGTGCAGAAAATCCGACCCGGCCGATATGGACCTCTCGGATGCCCTTGGTTTGGCCCTGCTCACCGGACCATCTTGGCAGCAGAGTGGTGATCAGGCAGCCCCGCCGAGCCCACCGGAGGACGACCGTGACAATCCCGTTCCTGGTCACCACGCTGATCGTGGTGGTCACCCCGGGCACCGGGGTGTTCTTCACCCTGTCCGCCGGCCTGTCCCGGGGCGCCCGGGCCGGCGTGCTGGCCGCGTTCGCCTGCACGCTGGGCGTGGTGCCGCACCTGCTGGCGGCGATGACCGGTCTCGCCGCGCTGTTGCAGACGAGCGCGGTGGCGTTCGAGGTGGTCAGGTACCTCGGCGTCGGGTACCTGCTCTACCTGGCCTGGTCGACCGTGCGGGACCGCAGCGCCTTCGCGGCGACCACCGCGACGCCGCCCCGCTCGGCGGCCCGGGTGATCCTCTCCGGGGTGCTGGTCAACCTGCTCAACCCGAAGCCGACGCTGTTCTTCGTCGCGTTCCTGCCGCAGTTCGTGGACACCACCGCGCCGGGCTCGACCCGGTCGATGCTCGCGTGCGGGGCGGTGTTCATGCTGCTGACCTTCGTGGTGTTCAGCGGCTACGGCATTTTCGCGGCCCGGCTGCGTGACCGGGTGCTGACCCGGCCGAGGGTCACCGACTGGCTGCGCCGGTCCGTCGCCGGCACGTTCGTCGCGCTCGGCGTGACGCTCGCTCTCACCGAACGATAGGAGTCCCGTGCAGTTCCAGCATTCCGCGCAGCTCCGCGCGGCGTACCCGGACCTGGTGGCCGGAGTGGTCCTGGCCACCGGCATCACCCCCACGGCGGACGTGGCGCAGCAGACCGCCGCGTACACCGCGGTCGCTCGCGATCGGCTGGCCGGCGGCGCCGAGAGCGGGTTCCCGGAGATCCAGGCGTGGCGGCGGGCGTACGCCGCGATGGGGCTGCGACCCACCCGATACCGGTGCGCCGCGGAGGCGCTGCTGCGTCGGCTCCGGCTGGACGACGAGCTGCCCCGGCTGCACCCGCTGGTGGACCTCTGCAACGCCGTGTCGGCCGCGTACGCGATCCCGGTCGCGGTGCTCGACCTGGACCGGGTCGACGGCGACCTGGTGGTCCGGCCGGCCCACGGCGACGAGGAGTACCTGAGCTTCGCCGGCGAGACCGAGCACCCCGACCCGGGCGAGGTGACCTTCGCGGACGCCGCCGGTCGCGCCCACGCCCGACGCTGGACGAACCGGCAGAGCGGCTGGTCGGCCGTGCGGGCGGGCACCTCGTCGGTGCTGATCGTCGCCGAGGCGCTGCACTCCGACGCCGAGGCGGACGTGACCCGGCTGGTCGCCGCGCTGGTGGCGGAGCTGAGCGAGGGATGGTCGGCACCGACGCGGGCCGCCGTGCTCACCGCCGCCGCACCCCGTTTCGACGTTCCGGCGGCCGGTGGCACGGCCGGTCAGGCGGTGTCGCCCGGGACGAGGTGGCGGTAGCCGGGGATCGTCTCGCCGAACCAGCCGGCGACGCTGGCCAGGCCACGCTCGTTGATCTGCGCGTCGTGGATCGGGTACGCCCGATCGGCGCCCACCTCGCGGGCGAACCGGATCGCCTCGTCGAGGCGCAGCCAGGACCCCTGGGCCGGGACCAGCAGGGTGTGCACCGGCTCGTCCGGCACGTGCAGCGCGTCTCCCGGGTGGTAGAGCCCGTCGCCGATCAGGTAGCCGAGGTTGGGACAGTCGGGCTGGCCCTCGTGGATGGCGGCGTGCCGGCCGCCGTGCGCGCTGACCGCGATGCCGGCCGCGGTGAAGCGCTGCCCGGGGGCGACCCGGGTCACCGGCAGCGGGGCGAGTTCGGGCAGCCGGGCGCCCTCGGGGGCGTACACCGGGACGCCCAGGCCGGCCAGCCGCAGGACGTCCACGTGGTCGGTGTGCTCGTGGGTGACCAGCACCGCGTCCGCGCCGACCAGGGCACGCGGCTCGCTCCACGTGCCCGGGTCGACGACCAGCACCCCGCCGTCGTGCTCGACGCGGACGCAGGAGTGGGTGAATCGGGTGATCCGCATCCGGCGACCGTACGCCGTCGGCCGGTCAGTCATGCTCCCCGTGGCCGCCATGTGCCGGCGGGCGGCCCGGCGCCTGGCCCGGGTCGACCACCACGAACTGGCCCATCATCCCGCTGTCCTCGTGCCAGAGCAGGTGGCAGTGGAACATGTAGGGCAGGTTCGGGTCACTGTGGTCGGTGAACCGCAGCACGATCCGCATCGGCTGGTGCGGTGGCAGGTAGATGGTGTCCTTCCAGCCGCCCATTTCGGGCGGTGGCGCGGCGCCGTCCACCGAGAGCAGTTGGAACTGCACGTCGTGGACGTGGAAGTTGTGCGGGGTGCCGTCGGAGTTGACCACCTCCCAGACCTCGGTGGTGTCCCGGGTGGCGGCGAAGTCGATCCGGTCCATCCGCATCGACCGGCCGTTGATGTCCCGCCCCTGGAACTCCAGCCGCCGGGTGGTGGCTGCGGCGGCGGGGTCCAACCGGTCCACCGGCACCAGCGCGTCCGGCACCGGCGGTGACGGGGTCAGGGTGCCGGCCGCGCGCAGTTGCAGCACGTCGAACCGGTCGGCTCCGCCCGCCGAGCGCCGGGCCAGCCCGCCGATGCCCAGATCGGGTGGGGTGCTGCGCAGTGTCACCCGCTCCCCCGGTCGGACGTCCACCACGATCTCGGCCCGCTCCCCCGGGGAGAGCCGCACCCGGGTGAGCCGGGCGGTCCGGGCCAGCAACCCGCCGTCGGTGCCGATCAGCGCGAACGACCGGTCGTCGGAGAGCCCGAAGTCGTAGGTACGCGCGGTGGAGGCGTTGAGCACCCGCAGCCGGACCCGCTCGGTGCGCACGTCCAGGTAGGGGCCGACGGTGCCGTTGACCAGCACGGTGTCGCCGAGCGCGCCGATGCTGGCGATTGCGTTGCGGCTCTTGGTGAACTGACCGCTGCGGGAGAAGCTGCGGTCCTGCACGATCACCGGCACGTCGTCGACCCCGTAGCTGCGGGGCAGTGGCAGCGCCGCCTCCCGGTCGTCGTCGAGGATGAACATGCCGGCCAGGCCCCGGTAGACCTGCTCCTCGGTGGCGCCGTGCGGGTGCGGGTGGTACCAGAGGGTGGCCGCCGGCTGCTCCACCCGCCAGGTCGGCGACCAGGTGGCGCCGGGGCGGACCAGTTGGTGCGGGCCACCGTCCATCCGGGCCGGCAGATGCATGCCGTGCCAGTGCACGTTGGTCTCCTCGCCCAGCTTGTTGACCACGTTCACCCGCACCTGCTCCCCACGCTTGGCGCGCAGTGTCGGGCCGAGGAAGTCGCCGTCGAAGCCGGCGGTGCGGGTCAGCCGCCCATCGCCACGGAAGTCCCGCCGGCCGTCGCGGGCGAGCAGGTCGAAGACCCGGCGCCCCTGGTCGTCGAGCCGGGACTGCGCCAGCGGGGGTACGGCCAGCGGGCGGACGAAGTCCACCTCGCCGGCGGTGTCGGTGGTGCGGACCAGCGTCCAGGTGACCACGGCGACGCCGCCGCCGCAGAGCACCAGCACGCCGGCGAGCACGCCGATGAGCACCCGGACCAGGGGTCGTCGTAGGGTTGACACGGATCCACCTCCAGAAGATTGGCTACATGTAGCCTCTCTTCTTATGGACCCGACGGCCAGCCGGACGGGCCTCTTTCCGGGACCGGTCCGGGTTGTCCCCGAGGCGAATTCAGGCGGCGGGTCGGGTGCCGCGCCGCGGACGGGCATGATCGGGGCATGCAGCGCTCGACGCAACGGGGGCACCGGAGCGTGCCGCACACCGCCGACGTGCGGATCGAGGCGTGGGCGCCGGACCGCGAGGGGTGCCTGGCCGAAGCCGTCACCGCGCTGGTCGAGACGTTCGCCGACACCGCCGGCGCCCGGCCGCAGACCGACACCGAGTTCCGGCTGCCGCCCGGCGACGACGAGGACCTGCTGGTCGGCCTCCTGGACGAGGTGATCTTCCGGCTGGACACCGAGGGCACCCTGCCGCTGGACTGCGACGTGCGACCAGCCGAGGACGGCGGCCTGGGGGTGCGCTGGCACTCGACCGGCACCGACGCGGTGGAGCTGGTCGGCGCGGTGCCGAAGGCGGTGTCGCTGCACGCGCTGAGTGTCGGCCCGGACGCCGCTGGCTGGGCCTGCGCGGTGACCCTGGACGTCTGAGCGCCGACGATCGGCGGTCCCGGGTCCCGCCCCGCGCGGTCAGCCCTTGACCACGCCGAGCGGCGTGAGCCGGGCGACCAGCCGGCACAACCCGGCCCCCCGGGAAGCCTCGACCACCGCCGAGACGTCCTTGTACGCCTCCGGCATCTCCTCGGCCAACCCCTTCCTGGACGCGCCGCGTACGGCCACGCCCCGCCCCTCCAGGTCACGCCGCACGTCCTGCCCCCGGGCGGCCCGGGTGGCCTCCCCCCGGCTGCGGACGCGGCCGGCGCCGTGACAGGTGGACGCGAAGGCCGGATTGCCGGCGACGCCGGTCAGCACGTACGACGAGGTGCCCATCGAGCCGGGGATGAGCACCGGCTGCCCGGCGTCGCGCAGGTCGCCCGGGAGATCCGGGTGCCCGGGCGGCAGCGCGCGGGTCGCGCCCTTGCGGTGCACGCAGAGCCGCCGGGTACCGCCGTCCCGCTCGTGTTCCTCGATCTTGGCGAGGTTGTGCGACACGTCGTAGACCAGATCCAGGCCGGTCCCGGCGACCCGGGCGAAGACCCGGCGGGCCGCCTCGGCGAGGAGCTGCCGGTTGGCCCGGGCGTAGTTCGCCGCAGCGGCCATCGCACCCAGGTAGGCCCGCCCCTCCGGCGATTCGACCGGCGCACAGGCCAACTGCCGGTCCGGCACCTCGATGCCGTGCCGGGGCATCACCCGTTCCATGATCCGCACATGGTCGGTGCAGATCTGGTGGCCCAGCCCCCGGGATCCAGAGTGGATCATCACGCAGACCTGCCCGAGCCGCAGCCCGAACGCCGCCGCGACCGGCTCGTCGTAAACCTCCTCGACGACCTGCACCTCCAGGAAGTGGTTGCCGGAGCCGAGGCTGCCCACCTGACCCTGCCCACGCTGCACGGCCCGGTCGCTGACCTGCTCCGGATCTGCGTCGGACACCACACCGCCGTCCTCGCAGCGGGCCAGGTCCCGGGGCACCCCGTGCCCCTGCTCGACCGCGTACCGGGAGCCGCCGCGCAGCACCGCGTCCAGCTCGGCCCGATCGGCGAGCTGCCAGACCGCGCCCCGACCCATGCCGCGCGGGACCGCCGGGTCCAGGCCGTCCATCAGCGCGTCGAGCACCCGGGAAAGCTCCGCCCGATCCAGCTCGGCGGTGAGCAGTCGTACCCCGCAGGAGATGTCGAAGCCCACCCCGCCGGGCGAGACCACCCCGCCGTCGGCGACGTCGGTGGCGGCGACGCCACCGATCGGGAAGCCGTAACCCCAGTGCACGTCGGGCATGGCGTACGACGCGTCGACGATGCCGGGCAGCGTGGCCACGTTCGCCACCTGGTCCAGCGCGCGGTCCGTGCCGACCTCGGGCAGCAGCTCCGGCACGGCGAAGACCACCCCGGGCACCCGCATCGGTGCCGCCCGGTCGATCCGGAACCGGTACGGCGACTCCTGGACCAGTTCCATGCCCGGCGGCTACCCACCGGGTCCACTCGTACACCCGGTTGGGCCGGTCCGGTCGGGGTAGTGCGGGAGGATGCCCCAGCGATACCAGAACTACCCGAGGGCCGCCGTCGTCACCGGTGCGGACTCCGGCATCGGCAAGGCCTGCGCGGTCGCCCTGGCCGAGGCCGGCTTCGAGATCGGCATCACCTGGTACGGCGACCCCGACGGCGCCGATCGCACCGCCACCGAGGTCCGCGCCACCGGGCGGCGCTGCGAGGTCAGCGAGGTGGACCTGACCCGGCTGCCGGAGGCCGCGACGGTGGTGGACGAGCTGGCCGATCGGCTCGGTGGCATCGGGGTGCTGGTCAACAACGCCGGCACCGGCGCCTCGACGCCGTTCGTCGACACCGGGTGGGAGCAGTGGCGGGAGGTGCTGGCCGTCGACCTGGACGCGCCGTTCCTGTGCGCGCAGCGAGCCGCGCGGCGGATGCGGGCCGCCGGTGCCGGCGGACGGATCATCAACATCACCAGCGTGCACGAGCACGCGCCCCGGGTCGGCTCGGCCGCGTACTGCGCGGCGAAGGGCGGGCTGGGACTGCTCACCAGAGTGATGGCGCAGGAGTTGGCCGCCGACGGCATCACCGTCAACGCGGTCGCCCCCGGCGAGATCGCCACGCCGATGACCGGTCAGGAGGACGTCGACCCGTACACCCAGGAGCGGCCCGGCGTACCGGTGGGACGGCCGGGCGACGCCCGGGAGGTCGCCGCCGTGGTGGCGCTGCTCGCCTCCCCCGCCGCCAGCTACGTCACCGGGGCGTCCTGGCCGGTCGACGGCGGCATGCTGCTGATGGGCCCGCAGGCCGCCGCGTTGACCACCGACGACTGGTGGTCGATCTGAGCACTGCCCGTTCACCGCGGACCTGCTCCGTGGATGAAACCGGCGGTCGCGAACGGGACAGCGCCCGGCAAAGCGGGCACGTATCCTCCGCATTCCGGTGATCAGCGGGCGGCCACGTGGGGCCGGCCGACGACGGAGGGGGACCGGATGCCCGAGTGGGCTGGTCGGGGCGGCCGGCAACGACGCGCCTTCGGCGTCGGTGGGACGCTGCTCGGGGTCGCCGCCCTGATGCTGCTGGCTGCCTGGCTCAGCACCGGCTTCCTCAGCGACCTGTTGCTCAACCTCGGCGCCAGCGTGGTGCTCGCGGCCATCTCGTACGTCATCTTCGACCCACTGTTCGAGGAGGCCCGCAAGGCGCGGGTGCAGGAGCACCTGAGCTTCGACCAACAGGCGTTCGTGACCCGGCTGCAGCGCGCCGGCCGCCGGGTGCGGATCCTCGACACCTGGACGATCCTGCTGGAGCAGCGGCATCGCGAGGAGACACTGGCAGCGGTACGCGCGGCACTCACCAACGGCTCGCAGGTGCAGTTGCTCCTGCTCGACCCGGACTGCACCGCCGCCCAGCAGCGCTCTGAGGAGCTGGAACGGCAGCGGGTGAATGTGCCGCGGCAGATTCGCACCAACCTGCGCCACCTGGCCGCCTTCTCCGACGCCCTCGACCCCCGGCTGCGACACCGGTTGCAGGTCCGGCTCTACGACGCCTCCCCGTCGATCCAGCTCTACCAGTGGGACGGCCGGGCGCTGATCTCGTTCTTCCCGATCGGGAAGCTGTCGTTCAACGTGCCCCAACTTGAGGTGGACATGGACAGCCCGTGGGGTGGGTTCGTGCACGCCCGGTTCGAGGAGCTGTGGGAGCACGAGCAGGCGACCGTGAACCTGGAACAGTACTGGTCGGTGACCGTCACGCTGCGCCACGACGACTCCGACGTGGTCGAGGTGCAGGTGCCCTACGTGACGGTCGACGGCCAGCACTACATCGACTGCCGCGCGTTCCGCCTGACCCGGCCGCTGACCGTGCGGGCCGTGCTGCCACCCCGGGCACCCGGGGCCGCGCCGACGGTGTTCGCGCTGGCCGAGCTGGCCGACGGAGACCGTACGCCGGCGGCCACCGTGGCCCGGACCTTCGACCAGAAGTACGGGCCTGGCGACGGGGAGCGGGCGGTACGCCGGCTGGTGTCCCAGCCGTCGGGCGGCGGCCCCCGTACCCCGGCACCCCGCTCGACTGCGGCCGGCGACCCACACGGACGGTGACCCCGACCCTTCGGTCGCGGGGGTACGCGGGACAATGGTGGCCACGGCTCACCGCCGCGCCGATCGCCAGGAGGACCGTCCGCGTGTCGCACAGCCCCGCTCCCCCGCCCGGGCCGGCGCAGCTGAGCGCCGACTGTGAGCGCTGCTTCGGGTTGTGCTGCGTGGTGCCCGCCTTCGCCGCGTCGGCGGATTTCGCCATCGACAAGCCGGCCGGGCAGGTCTGCCCGAACCTGCGCCCGGACCACCGCTGCGGCATCCACACCGAGCTGCGGGAGCGAGGGTTCCCGGGCTGCACGGTCTTCGACTGCTTCGGCGCCGGCCAGCAGGTCGCCCAGGTGACCTTCGGTGGGCGGGACTGGCGGGACGCGCCCGAGACGCTGCCGGCGATGGCTGCGGCGTTCACCGTGCTTCGTCCGCTGCACGAGCTGCTCTGGTACCTCACCGAGGCGTTGGCGCTGCGCCCACCGGCCGAGCTGCGCGCCGAGCTGGACCGCGCCCGCGCCGAGACGGCGGCGCTCACCGGTGGCGACCCGGCGCAGTTGCGCGCCGTGGACGTGGCGGCGCACCGGGAGCGGGTCAACCCGCTGCTGTCCCGGGCCGGCGACGCGGCCCGCGCCCGAGGCGGCGTGGCCGGCCCGGACCGCCGGGGCGCCCAGTTGCTCGGGGCGGACCTGCGCGGGGTCGACCTGCGCCGGGCCAACCTGCGCGGTGCGCTGTTGATCGGCGCCGACCTGCGCGGGGTCGACCTGGGGCTGGCCGACGTCACCGGCGCCGACCTGCGCGGGGCGGATCTACGCGGCGCGGACCTGCGGGCCACTCTCTTCCTGCACCAGGCCCAGCTGGACGCGGCGCGGGGTGACGCGCGCACCGCGCTGCCGGCGACGCTCACCCGGCCGGCGCACTGGTCGGCGCTGGCGCTCACCCCGGTCCGCCGGCCATCCCGGGCCGCGGCCCCCGCCCGGCGCGGCCGGCGCCGCTAACGATCGGTACGCGTCGCGCCCGGGGGTACGCCTCAGTCGCCGCTCCGCTCGCGGAAGCCGGCGTCGACCGGGCACTGCGGGCATCGGGTGCGGTCGCAGAGTCGGCAGAGGTGAGCCAGGCTGCGGGCGTCGGTCACCTCGTCGCGCATCAGGGCACGGGCGATGTCGGCGAGTTGGTGGCGTTGTTCGGCGGGCAAGGGGGCGAGCAGCGCGTTCAGCGCCTGGTCCCGGGCCTGCAGGACGCGGTCGGCCGCCCTCGCACCCTCCGGTGTGAGGTGCAGCGCCCGGCTGCGCGCGTCGGCGCCGGCCCGCCGCTCCACCCAACCCTGCTCACGCAGTCGACGGACCAGGTGCGCGGCACCGGGCTGGCTGAGCCGCAGTACCTGACCCAGCCACTCGGCGGTCGCACCCGGCTGGTCCTTGAGGACGACGAGCGCCTCCGCGAAAGCGCCTCCGGCCCCGACCGACGAACTGACCGACGCGCGCATTCGGGAGCCGACGAGCAGGGCGAGTGCGCCGAGCAGGTTGGCCGAGCCATCCTCGGCTAGATTCATAAGTCATGAATTTACCCCGGCGGGCGTCGCTGCTCATCGTGTTGATGACCGTGGCGCAGCTACCGGTCGCGATGCGGCAACTGCTTGTCGTGCTGCTCGGTCACGAGAACACCGGCAGCTTCGCCACCGCCGGTGTGGCCAGCGCCGGCTGCGGCATCGGGCTGGCGGTCACCGCGCCACTGGTCGGCCGGCTGCTGGGCCGGCTCGGCAACCGGCCGGTGCTGCTGACCACCGGTGCCGTCCACCTGGTCACCCTGCTCGGGTTGGCGGTGGCCACGAACCCGGTGGCGTTCGTGGCGCTGGCCACCGCTGCCGGGCTGAGCACGCCGCCGGTCCTCGGCAGCGGGCGCGCACAGCTCGCCCGGATAGTCCCCTCCTCCGCGCTGAGCCGTGCGTACGCCGTCAACGCGGTCGGGCAGGAGGTGCTCTACGTGGGCGGCCCGCTTGCGGTGACGCTGAGCCTGCTGGTCAGCGGTCCGGCCGGGGCGCTGCTGACCTTCGCCGCGATCGGCACCGCCGGGCTGGTCGGCACCGCCGCCGTGGTGCCCTACCGCGCCGTCGACGACCGGTCCGCCGAAAGCCGGCCCACGACCTCCGGCCGGGCAACCCGTCGCACCATGCTGAGCACGCACGTCGGCTACATGGCCGCCATCGGTGGCATGTGGGTGCTGGTCCCCGCCTTCGCCACCACGGTTGGGCACCCGGACCAGGCCGGACTGCTGGTCACCGTCTGGTCGGTGGGCAGCCTGGCCGGCGGCCTGCTGCTGGCCCGCAGGGGTCGACCCGGCAGCCCAGGCGGCGCGTACCTGGCGCTGGTGGGCACGTTGGCCGTGACCTCGCTGGCGCTGCTGCTACCCCGGACCGTGCCGCAGATGGCCGTCGCGCTGGCGGTCTTCGGGCTGGCGCTGGCACCCTTCCTCGCCGTCACCGACGAGCTCCTGGCCCGGTCCACCCCGGCACCCCAGCTCGCCGAGGCGTACGGCTGGTTGCAGACGGCCGGGCAAATCGGTCTCGCCGTCGGCTCAGCCACCAGCGGGGCGATCACCGACCACTTCGGCAACACCCCGGGCTTCCTGGTGGTGTCCGCAGCGCTGGTGCTCGCCTCGGCCATCGCGCTGACCCGCCGACGGACCCTGCGCCTGCCGGAAGCCACGCCGGAAGCCACCGCGGCCACGGAACCGGTGGCTGCGGCGGGGCGAGGTTTCGTCCGCGACGACGCCGGGTAGCCACCGCCGACGCGGAACGGCACCGACGGGGGGCACGGCGTGGGCTACCGAAAGCGCGACGGTGAGCTGCCGGCGGACCCGGCACACGCCGAGGACGAGGCCGGCCAGGTGCCGTTGGTGCAGGTCGAGGCGGACACCAAGGTCCCGCCGCCGGACGACACCGACGTGCCACCGGACATCGTCACCGAGGACAACAACTCGGGCATGACCGGCGGCTCCTCCGGCAGCAGCGGCGGCGGGTCGAGCATGCCCGGACATCCGGACGCGACCCGCTGAGGCGGTCTCGGCGCGGGATCAGCGACTGGCCAGCGCGGCCGCGCGCGCCTCGGTCATACCCTTGTTGGCCAGCCCGTCGGCCCGCTCGTTCTCCGGGTGCCCGTTGTGCCCCTTGACCCAGAGCCAGGTGACCTGGTGCCGCTCGCAGGCCGCCTCCAGGCGCTGCCACAGGTCGGCGTTCTTCACCGGCTGCTTCGCGGCGGTCAGCCAACCGTTGCGCTTCCAGGAAGCCAGCCAGCTGGTGATGCCGTTGCGGACGTACGTGCTGTCGGTGTGCAGCTCCACAACGACCGGCCGGTTCAGGCTTTCCAGCGCCTGGATGGCCGCCATCAGCTCCATCCGGTTGTTGGTGGTCGGGGTGGCCTCCCCGCCGCACAGCTCCCGCTCATGGTCGCCGTAGCGCAGCAGCGCGCCCCAGCCGCCCGGCCCGGGGTTGCCGCTGCACGCCCCGTCGGTCCAGATCTGCACGCCCCTGCCGGCCACCGCGTCCACCATGCCCGGCAACCTACCGGGCGGCGACGCCGTACCCCGCGCTCGGGTGACCGCCGCGCCGGCCTGGGACCGCTGATTCCCGGCGGGTCAGCCGGGCAGGGGGCCGGCGTCCGGTGCGGCGCCGGACGGCGGGGTGCCGACGACGGCGGCCGGGATGCTCGGCGCGGGTCGGGTCGGGCGCAGCCGGTCGCGGACCCGGTGCGCCGCGTCGCCGGCGGTGGCGGCGATCATCGGCAGTAGCCGCGTGGAGTTCATGATCGCGATCTCCTCGGCAGGGCTGGTGACGCCGTCGAGGAAGCGCAGCACCCGCTCGGCCGGGTTGCGGTCGAAGAGCCGGTCGAAGAACTCGGGACCACCGACCCCGCCCCGGTCGAGCGCGCGCAGCGCGACCGAGTCCATCCAGCGGTGCCGGCGCGGGTAGGCCGGCGCGGGCACCGGCGGCTGGCCGGCGGCGAGGGCGCGGGCCACCTGGTCGGCCTGGCGGTACATGGCGGAGAAGGTGAAGCCGGTGGACGGGCGGGTCGCGCCGCCGGCCGTGCCGAGGCGGACGACCCGGGTCGAGGGTCGGGCCGGGAAGGGCGCGTCGGTCATCGGGATCACCCCGTTCTCCACCTCGCGCACCCGCAGCCCGCTCGGATCCAGCCCGAGCAGGTCGCGGTAGCTGGCCAGCGCCGCGTCGTACCCGGCGTCGGTGAGCAGGCCCGGCGAGAACTCGGTGTACTCGACCAGCGCGTAACGGTCGCTCACCGGCAACACGTAGCCGAAGGAGACGCCCCGGGCCGGCTGCGGGGTGCGGAAGTCCATCAGCACCGCCCGCGCCGGATCGAACGTCGGCCGGTCCGCCTCCAACCACCACCCCCGGAAGTGCTGCAACCAGGTGGTCCGCCCGGGTCGTGCCGGTGGGCGGGGGCGGGAGTCCAACACCCAACCGGCGCGCACCGTGGGCCCACCGCCGGTGCGCACCACCACCCGGGCGCCGTCGTCGGCCACGCTCTCGGCGGGGGCGACGATCCGGGTCGCGCCGAGCCGGCGCTCGGCCTCGGCCGCCCGGTCGTAGACCGGGCCGGAGCGGAGCATGGCGTACCGCAGCGGGGTCAGGTCCAGCACCCGACGCCGCGTCGGCGTGGCCACCTCGACCTGCTGCCAGCTCGCGCTGAGCAGCGGGTCCAGGTCGCTGTCCGGGTGGCCCCAGAACGCCCAGGTGCGGTCCTGGCCGCGTCGGCGCACCGGGTCGACGACCGCGATCCGCAGGTCGCGGACGCCGTGCCGGTCCAGCGCGGCGAGCAGCAGCGACGCGGCGCCGCCGCCGCCGAGCAGCGCGAGGTCGACGTCGAGCGGCGCGGATTCGGTCACCGCATCACGCTGCCACACCACCCGCCGGTTTCACGCGCCACCACCCGACGCGACGCGTGGTCAGGCCGCCCGGGCGGGCTCGGGGGCGGTCGGGGGCGGATCGGCGTAGGCGCGGGCCACCGCCGCGCGGTTGAAGACCCGCCAGGTGGCGGCGGAGACGCCGATCGCCACCACGAGCCCGACCCAGTACGGCGCGGTGATTCCGAACCGGGCGGCGAGCAGGCCGCCGAGCAGCGCGCCCACGCAGTTGCCACCCGCCGCCACGAAGAGCGTGGTGCTCGCCACCCGACCCTGCAACTCCGGTGGGGTGAGCCGTTGGCGCAACGAGTTCGCCACGATGTTCCACAGTGCGCTGTGCACGCCGAAGGCGAAGAGCGCGAACCCGACCACGATCGTGCTGCGCGACGCGGCCAGCGCCAGGTGCAGCCCCGCCTCGATCACCAGACCGATCCGGATCGTCCAGGTGGCGCTGGTCCAGGCGATGAGCCGGTCGCCGAGGAGCGCGCCGAGCACCCCGCCGCAGGCCATGCAGGTGAACAGCAGCCCGTAGCCGACCGACCCGAGCCGCAGCCGCTCGTCGGCGAGCAACACCAGCACCGCCAGCGCGGCGGTCAGGGTCACGTTGAGCAGGCCGATCAGCACGGCCATCGTCCGCAGCAAGCGCTGGTGGGCCAGCCAGCGCAGCCCTTCCACGATCTCCCGGCGCATCGAACGGGTCCGCCGGGTGTTCGCGTCGGTGACGGCGGCCCGGAAGTCGCCCCCGATCAGCGCCACCAGGACCGCGCTGAGGGCGTACGTGACGGCGTTGACCAGGAACGGGCTGCCCGCCGAGACGGCGAACAGGAAACCACCCAGCGGTCCGGCGAGCATGCCGTGCATGAGGGTGGTGCCGCCGCCGAGCCAGCCGTTGGCGCGCTCCAGCCGGTGCCGGGGCACCACGGTCGGCAGCATGGCCTGGCTGGCCGAACGGAACACGATCTCACCGGTGTTGACCACGAACAGCACCACGTACAGCAGCGCCACCCCGGCCCGGTCGGTCATGATCGCCGCGGCCAGCACGGCCAGCGCCACCACCCGGACCAGGTCGATGATGATCATCAGGCGGCGCCGGTCCATCCGGTCCACCAGCACGCCGCCGGGCAGGGCGAAGAGCAACCAGGGCAGCCAGGCCACCGCGGATGCCGCGGCCACCACGAGCGGGTCGTCGGTACGCGACGCGACGAACAGCGGCGCGGCGACGGTGGCCAAGCCGCTGCCCAGGGCGGAGAGCGTGCTCGCCGCCCAGAGCCGCGCGAACCGTGTCCCCAGTCCGGCAACCCTGTCCTGTGTCACGGGCACGGAACCTACCAGCGGCTCTCCCGTTCTCCTCCCCGATTTGTCCGTCGGCAGAACGGCGGCTGACGCGCAACGCCGCTGGCCGGGTGGGGGCAATCCCGTCGGCGCCGGCAATACCTCGCCATCGACCCAGCCGTGACAGCCCGGCCGGACGGACATCGACCGGGTCACCGGTGCCGGTCGGCCCGTCGAGGCGTTTCCGCAGCTCTCCCCGTCTTCGGGTGGACACGTGACGGCAACGAGGATTTCTCATTTTCACCGGATCGAGGACCCAACGCACCTAGTGTTGGTCACACCGGTGCTAGTCACGGAGATGGCCACCCGAACGACGTCCCACGCAGTCAGCGGACGAAATGTGAGGGAAGACGCGTATGAAGGTCTCAACAGCACTCTGTTCGGCGGCGCTCGGCGTAGGCCTCGGCACGCTCCTGCTGCCGGGCGCCGCACTGGCCGACACCACGGTGTCACCAGCCACCACGCCGGTCGGCGGGACCGTCGTGCTCACCGCGACGACCTGCAACCCGAAGTCGGGTGACGCCCTCTTCCGTGTCACCGGCCCCAACCGCGACCAGAACGTCCGGTCGACCACGGCCGCGGCCGGTGGCGGGCTGAGCGCCGAACTCTTCACCGCCGGCTTCACCCTGGGCACGTACACGGTGGCGGCCACCTGCGGCGACGGCAGCTCAGCCGGCAGCGCCACGTTCACCGTCACCCCGATCGGCGGTGCCCCGGCCGGCTCCGGCGGAGACAGCCGCGACAACGGCACTCTCGCCGCCGGTGGCACGCTGCTCGGCACCGCCGTCGCGGGCGCGGTCATCCTGCTTCGCCGACGCCGTCCGGTGTCCGCCGTCGCCTGACCGGCGACCCGCTCCATCCCTGAGGACGGGTGCCCGTGCCGGTGACACCGGCGCGGGCACCCCGACGATCCCGTCCGGAGGTGCGCACGGTGTGGAGGCGGCGGACCCTTCCGGCGGTGGTCGCGCTGCTCGGCGTGACCGGGCTGGGGCTGATCACCGTCGGCCTCAGCGCCGACCCGGCACGACCACCACGACCACCGGCCGACGCGCCGACGCGCACCCACCCCGCACCGGACCTGGCGCCACTGCCCCGCGCCGCGCCGGTCCGGGTGCAGATCCCGGCCATCGACGTACGCGCCGAGGTCGTCCCGGTCGGCGCGGACGCCGCCGGGGTGCTGGAGGTGCCACCACTGGACCGGCCCACCGTCGCCGGCTGGTACCGACACGGGGTCAGCCCCGGTGAGACCGGCAACGCCGTCCTGGTCGGGCACGTCGACTCCCCGGCCGGTCCGGCGGTCTTCTTCGACCTCGGTCGGCTACGCGCCGGCCAGCAGATCCAGGTCACCCGCGCCGACGCCCGGGTGACCACGTTCACTGTGGACGACGTCCGCGCGTACCCCAAGGACCGCTTCCCCAGCGGCCTGGTCTACGGTCCGGCGGACACCGCCGGGCTGCGACTGATCACCTGCGGCGGCCGGTTCGACGCCGGGACCGGCAACTACGTGGACAACGTCGTCGTCTTCGCCACCCGCACGGCCTGAGACCGCCGGCCCGCCTGTCGGGAGCCGGACCCCGCTCGGCAGAATGCGGTGGCACCATCCCCTCCGGGCACCTCGATCGGGGCGGTGCGCCGGCGGCGGGGAGGCACGCGGTGGATCAGCGACCGGTACGGGACCGAGCCGGCCTTGGCGTACGCGCCCTGGCCCGTCGACTGCTCGGTCGGGTCGAGACCGACTCCCCCACGGCACGCCGGTCCAACCCGGACGCCGTGGTCGACTGCGCCGTCTACGTCAACGGCCGGCGCGAACCCGGCCGTCCGCACTACGCCGACGCGTACGCCCGCGCCCGACACGGCCGCGACGCCTTCGTCTGGCTGGGGCTGCACGAGCCGGGCCCGGCGGTGCTCGCCGCGGTGGGCCGGACCTTCGGCCTCGACGAACTGACCGTCGAGCAGGCGCTCGCCGACGGGCACCGGCCCACCGTGCAGCGGCACGGGCCGGTCACCCTGCTGGTGCTCCGCACCGCCGGGTACGTGGAGCACGCCGAGCTGACCGACACCTCAGAGGTGATCGACACCGGGGACGTGATGGTGCTGCTCGGTGACCGGTTCGCCCTCACCGTGCGGCACGGCGCCGCCGGGGCGCTGCGCAGCGTCCGCGCCGACATCGAGCGCCGCCCCGCGCTGCTGGCCGCAGGGCCGTGGGCGGTGGCGTACGCGGTCTGCGCCCGGATGGTCGACTCCTACCTCGAAGTGGCCGGGCACGTGGAGCGGGACCTGGAACGGGTCGAGGAGTCGGTGTTCGCCCGCGACCGCTCCGTCGACATCCAGCACATCTACCAGCTCAAGCGGGAGGTGGTGGAGTTCAAGCGGGCGGTGCTGCCGTTGCAGGCGCCGATGCGCACGCTGCTCGACCCGGGCAACGACGGGCCGCCGCGCGCCCTGCACCGCTGGTTCGTCGACGTGGACGGCCGGCTGAGCCGGGCGGTGGATCGGGTGGCCGCGTACGACGACCTGCTCACCTCGATCGTCCAGTCCCGCCTGGCGCAGCTCGCCGTGGAGCAGAACAACGACATGCGCAAGATCGCCGCGTGGGCGGCCATCGCGGCCGCCCAGACCGGCATCGCCGGCGTCTACGGCATGAACTTCTCGCACATGCCGGAGCTGACCTGGCGCTACGGCTACGCCGGCGCACTCGCCCTGATGGCGTTGGCCGCCCTCGGCCTGTACCGCCTGTTCCGCCGCTCCGGCTGGCTCTGACCCGCCGGGGGCGCGGGACGGATCAGTGGGGCTGGGAGAGGAGGAAGCTGCGGATCCGGTCGCGGGGACTGTCGGTCAGTTCGGGGCCGTGGGTGAAGGCGGCGATGTCGTAATCCAGCTCGCCGAGGACGTGCGCGGTCTGCTGGGTCAGCCGGAAGTCGTTGCACAGCCACTTCACCGGCCAGCGGACCCCGAGCACGTTGAACAGCGCGTCCCCGGTTATCAGCAGCCGGGTCGGCTCGTGCAGCAGCGACACGTGCCCCGGGGAGTGCCCGGGAGTGTGCACCACCCGCAGTCCGCCACCGACGTCGATCAGATCGCCGTCGACCAGCGGCTGCGCCACCTCGACGGCGGGGAACCGGCCCCCGTCGACCCGGGCGAAGAACCGGCCGCCGGTCACCGCCGGGTCGTTGACCGGTTTGCGGCCCGCCTCGGCGTACGGCACGTCGGCCGCGTGCGCGGCGACCGGGGCACCGGTGCGGCGGGCCAACTCCGCCGCCCCGCCTGCGTGATCGGGATGCGCGTGGGTCAGCACAATCCGGGTGACGTCCGCCGGCACCTTGCCGATCGCCGCCAGCCCACGCACGATCCGGGCGGGCGCCCGGGTCAGCCCGCAGTCGATCAGCGTGACGCTGCCGTCGTCGTTCACGAAGGCGTACGAGTTGACAGCCGCGCGGCCCAGGGTGGGGATGCGCCAGACGTTCGGGGCGAGCGGCACGGCCGGAGATCGCGACATGTCGCGAGTCTAGGATCGACCGTCAACCATCCCTGCCCCAGCGGTACACCGGTGCGGGGCGGGCGGCTAACGTCGCCCGGGTGATGTGGCAGCGGTACGTGGCGATCGGCGACAGCACCACCGAAGGGCTCGACGATCCGGACGGCGCCGGCGGCTACCGGGGCTGGGCCGATCGGTTCGCCCTGGCGGTGGCCCGCGCGCAGGGCGGCCTGGAGTACGCGAACCTGGCCATCCGTGGCCGGACCACCGCCCGGATCCGCGCCGAGCAGCTCCAGCCCGCCCTTGACCTGGCCCCCGACCTGGCCACCGTGGTCGCCGGCATGAACGACGTGCTGCGCCCCTCCTTCGACGCGGAGCAGGTCGCCGAGCACGTCGCGGAGATGCAGCGGGCGCTGGTGGGGCAGGGCGCCACCGTGCTGACCTTCACCATGCCGGACCCGGCACCGGTGATGCCGCTGGCCCGGCCGCTGCGGGGCCGGATGCTGGCGCTCAACGCGGCACTGCGGGTGGTCACCACGCAGACCGGTGCCACCCTGCTCGACCTGGGCGCGCACCCGGTCTCCTCCGATCCCCGGCTGTGGAGCGACGACCGGCTGCACGCCAACAGCGCCGGCCACGCGCGGATCGCCGCCGCGCTGGCGTACACGGCGGGTCTGCCCGGGTTCGACGACTCCTGGACGCAGCCGTTGCCGCCGGTGTCCCGGCGGCGCCGCGGTGAGGTGCTCGGCGCCGAGCTGGCCTGGACCCGCCGGCACCTGCTGCCCTGGCTGGTTCGGCACCTCCGCGGACGGTCGTCCGGCGACGACCGGGTCGCGAAGCGGCCGGTGCCGCTGCCCGTGCCGCTGGAGTAGCGACGGTCGGCGTCCGGGGCCGGTTGGCGGTGCGGCAGGATGGCGGCGTGGGTAAGGGTGCGGGGCGTCGGCGGGCGGACGCGACGACGGGACGGGCCTGCCCGTGCGGCGCCGGCCGGGTGTACGCCGACTGCTGTGCCGAGGTGCACGGCGGCGTGGCGCACGCGCCGACCGCCGAGGCGCTGATGCGCTCCCGGTTCGGCGCCTTCGCCCTCGGCGACGCCGACTACCTGCTGCGTAGCTGGCACTCCTCGACCCGCCCGGCGCGGCTGGAGCTGGAGCCCGGGCAGCGGTGGACCCGGCTGGAGATCGTCGGGACCGAGCGGGGCGGCCTGCTCGACACCGCCGGCACCGTGACGTTCCACGCGCACTACCGGGACGCGGGTCGGCCGGGCACGCTGACCGAACGCAGCCGGTTCGTCCGCGAGGACGGCCGGTGGGTCTACCTCGACGGCGAACAGCCCTGACGGCTGCGCCGACGACCGGTTCGCGCGTAGGATGACGTCGGCGTAGTCCTGCGCCGCACCTCCCTCCCGGCGCTCACGCCGCCGGCCATGCGGAGGCAAAGGGGGCCTGAGCCCTCGGGACGTGGTGCCACATGCCCCACTCCGGCGGGGTCGACGGGAGCGTGAGTCCCGGTGACCGTGCCGTTGACCGGGAGCATGTGATGACCAACCAGAGATCGTTCAAGACCCGGGTCCGAGCCCGGATGGAGAAGACCGGCGAGAGCTACACCACCGCCCGCCGGCACCTGATCAATCGGACCGCCGCACCCACCGTCGCGCCGGCACCGGACGTGTCGCCGTCTCCGGCACCCGCCGCGGCGCAGACCGAGCGGATCGCCGACGACCTGATCCACGCGCGGACCGGCCGCGGCTGGGCGGAGTGGTTCGCCCTGCTCGACGCCGCGGGCGCCACCGAGCGGACGCACACCGAGATCGCCCGCCAACTGGTCGTCGAGCACGAGGTACCGGGCTGGTGGGCACAGAGCATCACCGTCGGGTACGAGCAGGAACGCGGCCTGCGCGCGCCCGGTCAGCAACGCGGGGGTGGCTTCTCGGCCAGCGCCAGCCGGACGGTGGCGGTGCCGGTACTGCGGCTGTTCGGGGCGTTCGCCGACGAGACGGCACGCGCCCGTTGGTTGCCCGACGTCGAGGTGCGCCTCCGCACCGCCACCGCGCCCCGCAGCTTCCGGGCCGACTGGGCCGGTGGTCCCACCCGGATCGTGGTCGGCTTCGAGGCGGTCGGCGAGTCGAAGGCCCGGGTCAGCGTCTCGCACGAGAAGCTGACGGGGGCCGAGCAGGCCGCGGAGCTGAAGGTGTACTGGCGGGAGCGGCTCGCCGCGTTGAAGGTACTGCTGGAGTCGGACGGAGACCACCGATGACCATGACGTTCATCAACCTGCCGGTGCGCGACCTGACCACCGCCGCCGAGTTCTACCGGGCGATCGGCTTCACCAGCGACCAGGCCAACCTGGACGGGGGCAACGTGCAGATCACCGTCTCCGACAGCACCCGGCTGATGCTGCACCTCCGCTCGGCCTTCGAGGGGTACACCGGGGTCGCCGCCACGGAGACGGCGACCAGCCGGGAGGTCATCGTGGGGCTGTCGGCGCATAGCCGGGAACGGGTCGACGAACTGGTCGACCGGGCGGTGGTGGCCGGCGGGGAGTCGGTCGGGCCGGGAGTGGACAACGGGTCGATGTACATGCGCGGCTTCCGGGATCTCGACGGCCACCAGTGGTCGTTCCTGCACCTGGCCGGCTGAGCGAAGGCCCGGCGGCGGCCCCTCCGGCCGCCGCCGGGGAGGCCGCCGGTCAGGCGGTCGTGGCGTTGTCGCTCGGAGGTTTGGTCGTGAACGAGCCCCGCCCGGCGGTGGGCCGGGCGTGCGACCGTCGGTGGCGGGCCACCAGCACCAGCGCCACGATGAGGTACGGCCCAGCCGTGACCGCGAACGCCACCGCGTTGCCGGCCGCTGTGGCGACCAGGCCGTAGCAGACGTAGGTCACGATGATCAGCACATCGGTGGCCATCCCGGCCAGCGAGGTGACCGTGGCGCGGCTGCTCCCGATGATATGGGCCTGGAGTCGCGCGTCGGCCAGCACGGTGGCCAGTTGCGCGGCCCCGAACGCCACGGCGAGCAGCACGAAGCCGGCCGGGTGCACGATGAGGGCACCCCCGGCCAGCGTGACGGCGACCACGCCCAGCAGGGCGGCGTAGCCCCGGCCGCTCAGCCGCTCACCCGCCGGGGCGAGCAACCCTCCGGCGGTGACACCGGCCCAGAGCAGCAGGAGCAGCAGCGGCACGACCTCCGCCCCGACGCCGGTGTCCAGGGCCAGCAGCGGGGTGTACTCGTCCAGCGCGCCCCAGTCGGCGGCCACCACCGCGACCAGCAGCACGGCGGCACGCACCGGCGGATGTGTACGGACCTGCGCCAACCCGGCCCGCAGCGCGTCCCGCCAACCCAGGTCGGCATCGTCGCCGTCCGCACCGACCAGCGGGACCGCCGGTGCCGCCACGGTCGACACCGGGTCGCGGTCCCGGGCCGCGGCGGCGGCCACCGGCGCCGCGACCCAGGCAGGGTCGTGCGGCGCGGCCGGGAGGTTGCGGTGCTCCGGGAATCGGGTGGCGACGGCGGCGGCGAGCAGGCAGGCGAGCACGCTGGCCAGACCGACCGCCGGGTACCCGCCGGCGGCGAGCACCGGGCCGGCGAGCACTCCGGTGACCAGTACGCCCAGCACACCCGCCGTCCGGGCCCGGCCGAGCACCCGGGCGTACCGGCCGACCGCGCCGAGCCGGTCCAACTCGGTCCACACCAGCGCCTCCAGTGCGCCGGAGGCCAACGCCCCGCCCGCGCCCCAGAGCAGGAACCCGACCGCGAACGCCGGGTACGACGGAACCAGCACCCAGAGCGCGAAGCCGGCGGCCGTCACCAGCGGAGCGAGGCACAGCAGGAGCCGGCGGGACACCGCGTCGGCCCAGGCGCCGGAGGGCACCTCGAACAGGATGCCGGCAGCCGACCAGATGACGAAGAGCGAGGAGACCTGTCCCACCGACAGCCCGGTGTCGGCGAAGAGCAGCGCGTACAGCGGGTAGAGCAGGACGAGGTCACTGAGGAACGCGTACCCGTAGAGGGTGACCGCGAGCCGGCGGACCGCCGGGTCGGGCACGCGCGAGGCGAGGTGGGTCATGAGGCCTTCCCGTGGGAGCGGAGACGGACACCGGACGTGCGGTGCCCGCGGTGGCCCACGGGATCGGCCTACGGCGTTGGATCAATGTCGCCAGGTCATGTCGGCGATGCTAGACCCGGTTCGCGGCGCCGGCCAGCGTTTTCGGGGTGCCCGACGACGCGAAGCGGGGCGGGCTCCCGAGGGAGCCCGCCCCGCTGTCCCGCACGGTGTCAGCGACGGTCCGGGTCCAGCGGCGGGATGACCGTGGTGGCCTCGATGTCGTCGCTGGTGCGCTGGCTGGGCGCCACGCGGTCGCCGCCGCTCACCACCTGGGTCGCGTCGGCGTCGACGCCGGGGCTCACCACCTGGGTGGCGTCGGGGTCGGCGGGCGGACGCACCACCTGGGTGGCCTCCGGGTCGGCGGACGGACGCACCACCTGGGTGGCCTCCGGGTCGGTGTCGACGGCCGACGGCCGGGCCAGCTTGGCCTCGGCGTCCCGACGGCCGGCCCGGTAGGCCCGGGCGTGCGTGGCGATCAGCTGCGACTCCTGCTCGGCGCGGGTCAGCCACGCCTCCCAGCGGCTCTGCATCGGACGGATCAGGCCGCCGCCGACCCCGACGACGAGGATGCCGCCGACGGTGGCCAGCACGGCGATCAGCACGGGGGTGGTGACCGCGGTGGCCACGCCGATCTGGTTCAGCGCGGCGATGACGCCGAGGCCGAGGATGAACACCGAGGCGATGCCGGCCAGCACCCGACCGTAGGAGAGCCCGCCGAGCGCTCCGCTGATGATGTCCTTGACGGCGTTGGCGATGGCGGCGGCGACCACGACGATGACGATCGCGACGAAGGCGCGGGGCAACCACGAGATCACCGCGGCGATCAGGTCGGAGATCGGGTTCGGTCCCCAGATGCCGAAGGCGAGCTGCAGGGTGAGCAGCAGCACCGCGTAGTAGACGAGCTTCGCCACGATGTCGCTGGCGTCGTACCGGGAGCGGCTCAGTGCCCGGCGGATGCCGCCGCGTTCGACGGCGCGGTCGAAGCCCACCCGCTCCAGGACCTTCTCCACGATCTTCAGTACGGCCTTGGCGATCAGCCATCCCGCCACCAGGATCGCCAGGAAGGCGACGGCCTTGGGCAGAAAGAGCATCACCGAGCGGAGGGCGTCGCCCACCGCATCGCTGACGTTGTCACTCATCGGGTTTCCTCCACGCGGGGCAGCCGGGACGGTCGGTCCCGACCTACCCCAGCTGCCGCGCGCGGAAACGCCGGCCGCTCAGCGCTGCGGCGCTCCGGGGTGGTCGTCGCCCTGTTCGGCGGCGGCGGCAACGCCCTCCGTCACCGGCCCCAGATCCGGCGTCGGGGGTGTCACCGGCTGGCCCGGCCCAACCGCGTGTGGTGCCATCTGGTCGAAGAAGCGCAGCAGCTCGACCGGGAACGGCATGACCAGGGTGCTGTTCTTCTCGGCTGCCACGTCCACCACGGTCTGCAACAGGCGGAGCTGGTACGCGCCGGGTGTGGCCTCCATCGCCCGGGACGCGTCGGCCAGGCGCCGCGACGCCTGGAACTCGCCGTCCGCGGCGATCACCCGGGCCCGGCGTTCCCGTTCCGCCTCGGCCTGCCGGGACATCGACCGTTTCATCCCTTCGGGCAGCGAGACGTCCTTGACCTCCACCCGCTCGATGAGCAGCCCCCACGGCTTCTCGGTGGGCGCGTCGATGACGGACTTCAGCTCGGCGTTGACCCGTTCCCGGTCGCCCAGCACGGTGTCCAGGTCGGCCCGGCCGATCACCGAACGCAGCGCGGTCTGCGCGACCTGGAGCACCGCCGAGGGATAGTCGTGCACGTTCACCAGCGCCTTCACCGGGTCCACCACCCGGTAGTAGACGACGGCGTCGACGGTGAGCGTGACGTTGTCCCGGGTTATCGCGCCCTGTGCCGGTACGCCGATCACGGTGGTCTGCAGGCTGACCCGCGCCATCCGGTCGGCGATCGGGACGATCAGTTGCAGGCCCGGCTGGCGGACCCGCTCCAGCACCCGACCGAACCGGAACACGATGCCGCGTTGGTACTGCTGCACCTGCCGGACGCTGAGTGCCAACGCCAGCAGCACGACCACGACGACGATGACCAGGCCAACGACGGCGGCTCCCATGACATCCCGCTCCCCCGGAGGCGCCCACCTCCCCGGAGCGCCGGGTACCCGTTCCGTCCCCGGCCATGCCGCCGTTCGGGATCTGCCAGGATGGCCCAGGCACTGGGCCTCATCTGGTCGTGTGCGACTGGCCGTCCCGCGGTGTGGAGTGCCCCGAGCCCACCCTCGCCGTCGTGGATCTGTACGTGGTGATGTGTCGTGCGTGCTGCACTGTCACCTGTCCTCGGTGCTGGGCTGCGTCGTGATCAGGGAGTCGAACCCCGCGCTGCCCTCCGCGCGCCAGGAGAGGGTGCCGGTTTGCAGCCGGCCCTGTGTGTACACGCCTCCACGACGGCTACCTGCTCCACATCGTCTCCGCCGGTCAGTCCAGCAGGTCCGCCTCCCAGTTCGTACGCTGGATCTGCACCTCGAGTTCGCGCAGTTCCCGGTCCAGTTGGTCGGCGCGACCCCGCAGCTCCGCGACCGGCAGCGCGGCGAGCATCTTCAACTCTGAGCGCAACTGCCGGGCGTACTGGCCCCGCCCACCGCCGGCGGCGGCGTCGGCGGAGCTCGTGATCGCGGCGTGCCGCAGGCGCAGGACGTCCCGCCGCGCCAACGCGTCGGTGAGCGTGCCGAGGTCGCCGACCGGGACCGTGGCGTTGGTCCGGTTGATCCGCCGGATCAGCGTCTCCAGCCCGTCGAGCACCTCGTCCAGCTCGGTCAGGAGCGCCCCGGCATCCTCGGACGGCAGCTCACCCTCCTGGTACCGGGCGCTGCCGGTGATCCGGGTTCGCAGCTGTTCCACCCGTCGTACCGCATCGGCGCGATCTGCCAACGCCTCACCAAGCTTCATCTTCCACCCCCGAGTCAGCGCGGCTAGATTAGCCGATCTTTGATCTCCCGGCCGACCGGTTATCCCGCCGTCGACTCCGGTTCGGCAAGGTCTAGCGCCCGGGTGAGATTTGGCAATATCCTCCGGAGCACGTGCGGCCACTGGAGTTACTTTTCATCCCCCGCCGTCGGCCGCAGGAGGAGATGTCATGCACGTCGACCATTCCGAAGTGGATCGCCGGACGCTGCTGCGCGCCGGTCTCGGCGCCGCCACAGTTGCTGTGGTCGGGAGTCAGCTCGCCCTCCCGGGCGCGGCGCAGGCCGCCCCCGGCACCGACCTGGACTGGATCATCAGCTGCGACGAGTGGGACGCCCGCCCGCCGAAGGATCCGCTGGCGGTCAGCGCCATCGCCACCAACAAGATCATCGTGCATCACATGGCCTTCCCGAACGTCACCGACTACTCCCGCGAGCAGGCGGTCAAGCTGGCCCACGACTGCCAGGACCTGCACATGGACGGCAACGGCTGGTCGGACACCGGCCAGCACTTCACCGTCAGCCGGGGCGGCTACGTGCTGGAGGGCCGTCGGGGCAGCCTGGAGCGGCTGGAGGTCGGCGACCGGCAGATGATCTCGGCGCACTGCCCGGGCGAGAACGGGCGGGCCATCGGGATCGAGAACGAGGGCACCTACGTCACGGAGACCCCGCCGACGGCGCTGACCGACTCGCTGGTGAAGCTCTGCGTCTCCATCTGCCGGCAGTACGGGCTGCACGCGCACGACATCTTCGGCCACTGGGACTTCCGTACCACGCAGTGCCCGGGCGCGGCCTTCTACCGGCAGTTCCCCGCACTGCGCCAGCGGGTGTTCGCCGCCCTCGGCACCGACCTGGGCGACGTGCCGGCGCGCCGCTGGCCGGACCTGTGGCGCTTCGTCAACTCCCCGTCGGTCCGGGTGGTGCAGTACCTGCTCGCGTTCCGCGGCTACCCGGTGACGGTCAGCGGCACGTTCGACGCCGCCACCGTGACGGCTGTGCAGGACTGGCAGGCCCGGAACGGGATCCCGGTGGACGTGGACGCCACCCTCACCACGCCGACCTGGGAAACCCTGGTGCCCGAGTTGAACCAGCACGCCACCGGCCTGCCGGTCACCGCGGTGCAGGAAATCCTCGCCACCAAGGGGTTCGCCGTCACCGTCACCGGGACGTACGACCACGCCACCCGAGCGGCGGTGAAGGACCTGCAGGCGCTGCACGGGCTGCCTCGCAACGGCAAGCTCAGCACGAGCACCTGGTGCACCGTCGTCGGCGGGACGGTCCGGCAGTCGTTCCGGCGCCGCTGATCCTCGGCCTGGTGGCGGCGTGGACCGCGTCCACGCCGCCACCAGGCCCGACACCAGCGCAAACGTGGGCGCGCCTCGTTGTCCACCCCCCACCGGTCTGCGACGATGACGCCGACCAGGACCAAGGAGGGTGCTGTGCAGACGCGACTCAACCCGTACCTCAACTTTCCCGGCACCGCCCGCGGCGCGATGGAGTTCTACCACCGCGTGTTCGGCGGCGAGCTGACGATCAACACCTTCGGCGAGTTCGGCAGCGCCGAGCCGGGCCTGTCCGACCAGATCATGCACGCGCGGTTGGAGTCCCCCAGCGGCTTCACGCTGATGGCCTCGGACACGGCGCCCGGGATGAACCACGTGCCCGGCAGGAACATCGCGATCAGCCTCAGCGGTGACAACGCCGACGAGCTGCGCGGCTACTGGGACCAACTCTCCGCGAACGGGTCGGTGCTCGTGCCGATGGAGAAGCAGATGTGGGGCGACGAGTACGGCCAGTGTGTCGACCCGTACGGCATCGATTGGATGGTCAACATCGTCCAGCCGCAGGCCTGACCTGCGCGGCCTCGCCGGTGGACCGGTTTGGCCGACGACCCGGGCGGAAAGAGTGCGGGGCATGAGATGGGCCCGCCGAGCCGTACCTGCCGTCGCCGCCGCTGTCGCCGCGCTCGCCGCGCGGGACCTGATCCAGCGCGACCACGCGCTGCTGCGCAATTTTCCGGTGCTCGGGCGCGCCCGGTACCTGCTGGAAGCGATCGGGCCGGAGCTTCGGCAGTACATCGTGGCCGGCAACAACGAGGAACGGCCGTTCACCCGGGACCAACGCCGCTGGGTGTACGCGTCGGCGAAGCAGCAGAACAACTACTTCGGCTTCGGCACGGACAACGACATCGAGTACACCCCCGGCTACCCGATCATCAAACACCGCACGTTCGGCCGCGCTGTGCCGCCGTCGACACCGACCGCCGGGCACGACGTGCGGCTGCCCTGCGCCAAGGTGCTCGGCGCGGCCCGGGGACGGGCCCGCGCGTTCCGACCGGAGTCGGTGGTCAACATTTCCGGGATGAGCTTCGGCTCGCTCTCCGGCAACGCCGTCACGGCACTCAACCGGGGCGCGGCGCTCGCCGGGTGCCTGCAGAACACCGGCGAGGGTGGCCTGTCGCCGTACCACCGCAACGGCGGTGAGCTGGTCTTCCAGCTCGGCACGGCGTACTTCGGCTGCCGGGACGAGCACGGTCGGTTCAGCCTGGACCGGCTGAAGGACCTGGTCGCCAGCGCGCCGGTGCGGGCGCTGGAGATCAAACTGAGTCAGGGCGCCAAGCCCAGCCTCGGCGGGCTGCTGCCCGGGGTGAAGGTGTCTGCCGAGATCGCCGCCACCCGGGGCATCCCGGTCGGGCAGGACTGCGTCAGCCCGTCCCGGCACGCCGAGTTCTCCGACTGCGACAGCCTTCTCGACTGGGTGGAGCTGCTGGCCGCCGAGACCGGCCTGCCGGTCGGCATCAAGTCGGCGGTCGGCGACCTGGGCTTCTGGCAGGACCTGGCGACCCTGATGCGGGACACCGGCCGGGGCGTCGACTTCGTGACGATCGACGGCGGCGAGGGCGGCACCGGCGCCGCGCCCCTGATCTTCACCGACTCGGTGTCGCTCCCGTTCCAGCAGGGCTTCTCCCGGGTCTACAAGGTCTTCGCCGAGCACGACCTGCACGAACAGGTGGTCTTCGTCGGCAGCGGCAAGCTCGGCCTGCCGGACAACGCCATCGTCGCGTTCGCGCTCGGCTGCGACCTGGTCAACGTGGGCCGGGAGGCGATGCTGTCGATCGGCTGCATCCAGGCGCAGAAGTGCCACACCGACACCTGCCCCACCGGGGTGGCGACGCAGAACGCGTGGCTGAGCCGGGGCCTGGATCCCACGCTCAAGTCGGTTCGGGCGGCTAACTACCTGCGGACGCTGCGCCGGGACCTGACCAAGGTGGCCGAGGCGTGCGGCGTGGAGCACCCCGGCCTGATCGACACCGACGCGGTGGAGATCCTGGACGGCCGCACCGGCTCCACCCCCCTGCACAAGGTGTACGGCTACCGGCCGCAGTGGGGGCTGCCCTCGCCGGCCGACCGGGCGGAGATCGTCCGGCTGATGACCCCGGAGGCGCCGCAGGGCGGCAGCGCCCCGCCCTCCCCCACCGCCGTCGGTTGACCGGCGCCCGCCGATAACGCCTGGAACCGGCGCCCGGGTGCACCGTATCGTGGCGCGGTGCTGATCAGACGTGAGACGCCCGCCGATGTCGAGGCCATCCGCGCGGTGCACGCCGCCGCCTTCGCCGCGCCGGACGCCGGCGGTGGCGTACCGGTCGAGGCGACGCTGGTCGACGCGCTCCGCGCCGACGAGGGCTGGCTGCCCGCGTACTCCCTGGTGGCGACCGACCCCGACGGGCAGGTGGTGGGGCACGTGGTGGCCACCCGCGGCCGGGTGGCCGGTCAGCCGGTGGCGCTCGGCCTGGGGCCGCTCGGTGTGCTCCCCGGCTGGCAGCGGCGTGGGGTCGGCACGGCGCTGATGCACGCGGTGCTCGGTGCGGCCGACGCCCGGGACGAGCCGCTGGTGGTGCTGCTCGGGCACCCCGACTACTACCCCCGGTTCGGGTTCCGGCCCGCCGTCGAGTTGGGCGTCACCCCGCCGCAGCCGTGGGGTCCGCAGTACTTCCAGGCCCGCCCGCTGAGCGCCTGGCGGGAGTCGATCCGCGGCGAGTTCCGCTACGCCGCCCCGTTCGACGACCTGTGAGCCGTCCGCTCATCCGGCGGCGGCGCGCCACCGACCTCGACGGATGCGTCGCGGCGCTGGCTCTGGTTCACCAGGCCGACCGGTACCCGCTGAACTGGCCCGCCGACCCGCACCGCTGGCTGCGCGAGCCTCGCCCGGCGCGCGCCTGGGTCGCCATCGACGACGACGGGACCGTCGTCGGGCACGTGGCGGTGCAGCGGATGCCCGACCGGGCGGACGTGCCGCTCGCTCGGCCGACGGCCGAGGTGGCTCGCCTCTTCGTGCTGCCGGCCGCCCGAGGTCGGGCGCTCGGCAGCGCACTGCTGGCCCGGACCCGGCAGTGGGCGGGCGAGCGCGGGACGGACCTGGTGCTCGAGGTGGCCGACGGCGACGCGGCGGCCGCCGCCCTCTACGAGCGCACCGGGTGGCGGCGCACCGGCACCAGCACGGCATCGTGGACCGCCCCCGACGGCAGCGCGGTGTCGATGCACCACTACACGTTGTCACGCGACGCGACGCCGGAGCGTTAGGGCACCGCGACACCGCCTGGCCGCGCCGTCGCGTTCGCCCAGCTCACTGTGGTGATCATCCGCGCCATGCGAACATATGTACGTGTCGTCCGGGGCCAGCATCCTGCACGCCGACCTGGACGCCTTCTACGCGTCGGTCGAGCAGCGCGACGACCCGCGCCTGCGGGGGCGGCCGGTGATCGTCGGTGGCGGCGTGGTGCTCGCCGCCAGCTACGAGGCGAAGGCGCGAGGCGTACGCAGCGCGATGGGCGGCCAGCAGGCGCGCCGGCTGTGCCCGGACGCGATCGTGGTGCCGCCCCGGATGTCGGCGTACACGGCGGCCAGCCGGGCCGTGTTCGAGATCTTCCGAGAGACCACCCCACTGGTCGAGGGGCTCTCCATCGACGAGGCGTTCCTGGACGTCGGCGGCCTGCGCCGGCTGGCCGGGCCGCCGGCCGACATCGCCGAGCGGCTGCGCCGGGAGGTCCGCGAGCGGATCCACCTGCCGATCACGGTGGGCGTGGCCCGGACGAAGTTCCTGGCGAAGGTGGCCAGCGGGGTGGCGAAGCCGGACGGGCTGCTGGTCGTCGCGCCCGACGCCGAGCTGGCGTTCCTGCACCCGCTGCCGGTGGAACGGCTCTGGGGCGTCGGCCCGATCACCGCCGCGAAGCTGCGGGAACGACGGATCCGTACCGTCGGGGAGGTGGCCCGGCTCGGCGAGGCGGCGCTGGTGTCACTGCTCGGCGCCGGTGCCGGTCGACACCTGCACGCCCTCGCGCACAACCGCGACCCCCGGGCGGTCCAGGTCGGCCGTCGGCGCGGCTCGATGGGCGCGCAGCACGCGCTGAGCCGTACGCCGCACGCGCCGGCAGAGCTGGACGCCATCCTGGCCGGCCTGGTCGACCGGGTCACCCGGCGAATGCGGGCGGCCGGACGGTCCGGGCGCACGGTGGTGCTGCGGCTGCGCTTCGGCGACTACACGCGGGCCACCCGTTCGCACACCGTAGGCAAGGCGACGGCGGACACCACCCCGCTGCTCGCCGCCGCGCGGGCGCTGCTGCGAGCCGCACTGCCCGAGATCGACCGGCGGGGCGTCACACTGATCGGCGTCTCGGTGGGCAACCTGGACGACAACCCGGTCCAGCCCGAGCTGCCGTTCCACCGCGACCCGGGGGCGGAGTTGGACGCTGCGGTGGACGCTGTCCGCGACCGGTTCGGGTCGACGGCGCTGACCCGAGCGGTGCTGCTCGGCCGGGAGCCGGGCGTCGAGATGCCCCTGCTGCCGGACTGACCGAAGGGCGGTCGGCCTGCGATCAGAGACACATCGCAGCAGGTCGGCGGTTTAGCGGCCGGCTGATGGGGTGACTCTTGAGAGGAACAGCCTGACAGGGGGGACCACCATGCCCGACGACACCAGCAACCGTCCGAGCCGCCACGAGCAGCGTCCCGGCGACGTGACCGACCCGCTGCTCTGGCAGCTCGCGGTCGACGTGCTCAGCGCACACGAGCCGGACGAGGACGGCGCCTGCGGCAACCTGCTCTGCGCCGGCCAGCCGTGGCCGTGCGCCGCTCGCAGGAACGCTGAACAGTCGCTCCAGCTGTCCCGTGGTGCGACAGACGCACCGGCCACAGCCTCTGCCGAGCGGGGCGAGGATGGCACCGCAGACGCTGACTGGTCGGCGACGGACGCTCCGGCCCCGCGCCGCGCCTGGTCGGCCGGCTCGCGTCCAGGGGCGTCCGCCTCGGCCGCCTGACGACCACCTGCCGGGGCGCCCCTCCTCGACACACGCCTGCGGGCGCTCAACCGAACTCCGGTCGAGCGCCCGCAGGCTCGTGCGTCAGAGGCTGAGCCGTTGACCCGGGAAGATCAGACCCGCGTCGGCGCCGATCAGCTGTCGGTTGCCCTCGTACAGGGCCTGCCAGCCGCCGGCCACCCGGTGGGTCTGGGCGATCTCCGACAGCGTGTCGCCCGGCTTGACCAGGTACGTCTCGCCGCCCGTCGTCGGCGCGGTGCGCTGGTGGTTGCGGGTCGCCGGCTGCTCGCCGCGCGACGACCGCTCCTGCGGCTTGGTGGTCTTCGTCGACGACTTGCCGGTGGACTTCGTCGACGACTTCCCGGTCGACTTCGTGGCGGAGCCGCCCGACGAGCCGCCCTTCTTGCCGCAGGTCGGCCAGGCACCGATGCCCTGCCCGTCGAGCACCTTCTCGGCGACGGCGATCTGCTCACCACGGCTGGCCAGGTCGGCGCGGGCGGCGTACTTCTTGCCGCCGTAACCGGCCCAGGTGCTCTGCGAGAACTGCAACCCGCCGTAGTAGCCGTTGCCGGTGTTGATGTGCCAGTTGCCGCTGGACTCGCACTGGGCGATCGCGTCCCAGTTGACCGCGGCCTGGGCCGGGGCTGCCGGCCCGAAGAGGGCGACGGCCCCGGTGACCGCGCCGACGGCCAGCGTGCCGACGGCGACGCGGCGGGTGGTGACCCGTCGGTGACGGGGCGTGTATTCAGATGTCATGTGAGCTTCCTCCACGCCGACGAGGTGAGCTGTCGGGTTCGGGCCGAGGAGCCCGGCCGCGCGGTGGCGGCTTCACCCCGAGGTGACGTGCACCGAGGAACCTGGGTCCCCCGCTCCTGCCTGGATGACTGGCCGGCCGACCGGCGGCAGGATTTGGCGTACCGGTGGCGGTGTCCGCATCGGCGAACCTGACCGACGTTAGGCACCGTCGGTGACGATCGCCCACCCCCTGTGAACTTCTTCACCGGGGCACGCGGGGCGGTCCACGCAGCGGTTGCGGGCGACCGGAGACTGTGCAGTGACCATCATGGACCGTTTCCGACCAGGTCGTTGTCTCAGGCGACGTGGCGGAGCGCGGGAGTGTTCGCCCGCTGGGAGCGCGGGTAGCGGGCCACCGTGCGGCCCGGCCGGCGGAGCCCGTTGATCGGGCGGCCCGCCGGCCGGACGGGTCAACCGGTCAGAGGGTGCGGGCCAGCCGGTCGGCGAGCGCCCGGGTGAACCGGGCCGGGTCGGCCAGCTCGCCGCCCTCGGCGAGCACCGCCAGGCCGTACAGCAACTCGGCGGTCTCGGTGAGAGCAGCGGAGTCGCCGCCCTGCTCGTGCGCCTTGCGCAGCCCAGCGACCAGGGCGTGACCGGGATTGATCTCCAAGATCCGCTTCGTGGACGGGATCTCGTGTCCCATGGCCCGGTACATCTTCTCCAGGGTCGGGGTGAGATCGTGCGCGTCGCCGACGACGCAGGCCGGTGAGGTGGTCAGCCGGGACGACAGGCGGACCTCCCGGACGCTCTCGGCCAGCGTGGTGCCCAGCCAGTCGAGCAGTGCGGCGAACTCCTGTCGCTGCTGCTCACGCTCGGCCTCGGCCTGCTGCTTCTCCTCGTCGGTGTCCAGGTCGACCTCGCCCTTGGCGATCGAGCGCAGCGGGCGGCCGTCGTACTCGCCGACCCGCTCGACCCACACCTCGTCGACCTGGTCGGTGAGCAGCAGCACCTCGTGGCCCTTGGCCCGGAACGCCTCCAGGTGCGGGGAGTTCTCGATGGTGGCCCGGGAGTCGCCGGTGGCGTACCAGATGTCGTTCTGGCCGTCCTTCATCCGTGCGACGTAGCCGGCCAGGTCGGTGGGCTCGGCCGGGTCGTGAGTGGAGGCCACCGACAGGATCTCCAGCAGGGTGTCGCGGTTGTCGGTGTCGTCGATCAGCCCTTCCTTGACCACCGCGCCGAACTCGGTCCAGAAGGTGCGGTAGCGCTCGGGGTGGTTGACCTTGAGGTCCCGGACGGTGGCGAGGACCTTGCGGACCAGCCGGCGGCGGACGATCTGGATCTGCCGGTCCTGCTGGAGGATCTCCCGGGAGATGTTCAGCGACAGGTCGTGCGCGTCGACCACACCCTTGACGAAGCGCAGGTAGGTGGGGACCAGCGCCTCGCAGTCGTCCATGATGAACACGCGCTTGACGTAGAGCTGGACACCGCGGCGGCCCTGCGGGGCGAACAGGTCCAGCGGGGCGTGGCTGGGCAGGAACAGCAGCGCCTCGTACTCGAAGGTGCCCTCGCCCTTCATGTGCACGACCTCGAGCGGGTCGGCCCAGTCGTGGCTGACGTGCTTGTAGAACTCGTGGTACTCGGCAGCGTCGACCTCGTCGCGGGACCGCGCCCAGAGCGCCTTCATCGAGTTGAGGGTCTGCACCTCGCTGGTGGCGTCCGCGCCGTCGGCGCCGGGCCGCTCGACACTCATCCGGATCGGCCACGCGATGAAGTCGGAGTACCGCTTCACGATCTCCCGGATGGTCCACTCGGCGGTGTAGTCGTGCAGGTTGTCCTCGGTGTCGGCCGGCTTGAGGTGCAGCGTCACCGTGGTGCCCTGCGGCGCCTCGTCGACCGTCTCGATCGAGTACGTGCCCTCGCCGGCGGACTCCCACCGGGTGCCGCCGGTCTCGCCGGCCTTGCGGGTCAGCAGGGTGACCCTGTCGGCGACCATGAACGCGGCGTAGAAGCCGACGCCGAACTGGCCGATCAGGTCCTGCGAGGCGCGGGCGTCGGCGGACTCGCGCAGCTGGCGCAGCAGCTCGGCGGTGCCGGACTTGGCGATCGTGCCGATCAGCCCGACCACCTCGTCGCGGGTCATCCCGATGCCGTTGTCGCGCACCGTCAGGGTGCGGGCGTCCCGGTCGACCTCGATTGCCACGTGCAGGTCGTCGGTGTCGGCGGTGAGGTCCTTGTCGACCATCGTCGTCAGCCGCAGCTTGTCCAGCGCGTCGGACGCGTTCGAGATGAGTTCCCGCAGGAAGACGTCCTTGTTCGAATAGATCGAGTGGACCACCAGTTGGAGGAGCTGACGCGCCTCGGCCTGGAACTCCAACGTCTCGGCCTGGTTGCTCACACCGTCTCCCCTTTTCGGCTCATGCGGAGGTTCGCGGAAAGGATACGAGCCGTCACCGGCGGGGCCGTGCCCGCGTCCGGGTCGTATTCCCGATCCGGGCCGCGCCGGCCCGTGACATAGCTGACTTTGCTTAACCGAAGTCAGCTAGATACCGTCGGGTCGACCACAAGGCGGCCGAGCCTGACCACCCACCGTTCCGCCAGAACAGCGGGGCGCGACCCCTGGAGCAGTCCCATGAAGATCGCTGGAAGCACCGCCCTCGTCACCGGCGCCAACCGCGGCTTCGGCCGGCACCTGGCCGCCGAGCTCCTCTCCCGCGGCGCGACCGTCTACGCCGGCGCCCGCAACCCGGACAGCGTCGACCTGCCCGGCGTGACGCCGGTCCGGCTGGACATCACCGACCCCGCCTCGGTGGCCGCCGCCGCCGCGCTGGCCGGAGACGTGAACCTGCTGATCAACAACGCCGGCATCGAGACCGGAACGGACCTGCTGGAAGGCGACCTGGACCTCGTCCGGCTGGAGCTGGAGACCCACTACTTCGGCAACCTGTCGATGGTCCGGGCGTTCGCCCCGATCATCGCGGGCAACGGCGGCGGCACGATCCTCAACGTGCTCTCCGCACTGTCCTGGGTGAGCTTCCCGAGCGTCGGGGCGTACAGCGCCGCGAAGTCGGCCGAGTGGTCGATGACCAACGCGCTGCGCGTCCAGCTCGCCGAGCGGGGGGTTCGGGTCGCCGGCCTGCACGTCGGCTACATGGACACCGACATGGCCGCCGCGGTCACCGCCCCGAAGTCCGACCCGGCGCTGATCGCGCGGATCGGGGTGGACGGCATCGAGGCCGACGCGTACGAGATCGTGACCGACGAGACCAGCCGGCAGGTGCAGGCCGGGCTCGCCGGCGGGGTGGCCGCGCTCTACCCGCAGCTCCCCTGAGTACGACACCACGGCCGTGATCGGGCCGCCGCCGGCTTCCCGGCGGCGGCCCGTCTTCGGGTACGCGGAGCGTCAGCTCGCCTGCAACGTCACGTCGTCGATCACGAAGCTGGTCTGCAACGAGGAGTCCTCGGTGCCGGTGAACGTCAGCGTCACCGTCTGCCCGGCGTACGCGGCCACGTTGAACGTGCGCTGGACGTACCCGGTGGCGGCGTTGAGGTTCGAGTACGTCGCCAGCGTGGTCGAGCCCACCCGCACGGTGAGCCTGTCGTACGCCGTGGAGCCGGTGGTCTCGGCGGTGTCGATGTGCAGCCAGAACGACAGCGTGTAGCTGGCACAGCCGGCCGGGACGGTCACCGACTGGGACAGGGTTTCGGTACGGGTGCTGCCGTACCCGTTGAGCCACGCCTTGTACGACCCGGTCCGGGCCGGCTGGCTGCTGGAGTTGGTGATCACGCCGGAGGACGCGGTCCACGGCGTGGTGCCGCTCTCGAAGCCGCCGTTGCCGATCACCTGGCCGCCGGCGCAGCCACCGGTGCCGGTCACCGTCAGCGCGAGGCTGGCGCTGCGGGTGACCGAGCCGGTGCCGGTGACCGTGATGGTGAAGGTGCCGGTCGCCGCGCTGGCCGAGGCGGTCAGGGTCATCGTGGCCGAGCCGCCGGAGGTCACCGAGGACGGGCTGAAGGAGACGCTCACCCCGCTGGGCGCGCCGGAGGCCGAGAGGCTGACCGACTGCGCGGAGCCAGCAGTGGTGGCGGTGATCACCGTGGCGGTGGTGCTGGCGCCCCGGGCCACGGTGCGCGTGGTGGGGTTGACCGCGACGGAGAAGTCGTTGGTCGGCGTGCCCCCGCCCACGGCGAGCTGCCACAGCGCGTACGCGACGCCGTCCGCGGACCGGTTCAGCACGGTGGCGCTGACGTTGGCGGTGGTGTCGCAGGCCCGGTGGTAGCACGGGTCGTAGGCGGAGTTGGCGGTGCCGCCCCACTTGGCCGCCTGGGCGCTGGTCTTGCGGGCGCTGGCGCCCGCGGCGTAGCCCGAGGTGGGGATGCCGGCCTGCTGGAAGTAGTAGTCGTCGGAGCGGCCCTGACCCTCGACGTTCTCCTCCGGTTGCAGCCCCAGCGAGTCCCAGTACGCCTTCAGCGGCGCCGCCGTGGTGGAGGTGACCCGGTTGATGAAGTAGCCACCGTTGGTCGAGCCGACCATGTCGAAGTTGTAGTAGCCCTTGATGTAGCCCCGCTGGGTGGCGTTGAGCGAGTTGACGTAGAACCGGGATCCGTTGAGCCCCTGCTCCTCGTCGGTCCACCAGGCGAACCGGACCTTCTTCGTCATGGTCGGGTTCTGCGCGGCCAGGACCAGCGCGTTCTCCAGCAGGCTGGCCGAGCCGGTGGCGTTGTCGTTGATGCCCGGGCCGGCCGAGACGCCGTCCAGGTGGGCGCCGAACATGACCACCTGGTCGGCCGGGCCGCCGGGCCACTCCGCGATCAGGTTGTTCGAGGGGTACGTGCAGCTGGAGCAGTACTGCTCGCTGACGGTGTAGCCGGCTGCCTGGAGTTTGGTCTTCACGTAGTTGACCGAGGCGGTGTAGCCGGCCGAGCCGGCCCGCCGGTTGCCGCCGTTACTGCTGGCGATGGAGCCGAACTGGGTCAGGTGCGCCTGGACGTTGGTGATGGAGATGTCCGGCGCCGCCAGGACGGCGGTGGGCGCGGCGATCGGCCGGGCCGCTGCCGTACCGGCGATGGGTGACGCGGTCGCCGGCTGGGCGGCCAGCGTCACCGCCATCCCGGTGAACACGGCGAGCGCGATTCCCGCGCTCAGCGTTCTGCCTCTCATGGGGGCTCCTCGGGGGTTGGAGAGATAACGGAGACACTTACAGATATCGATGTCTTCGGCATCGGTCGTTCGTCCGGAACCCCCACCGGTTCGGCGACATCCGGCGCACTGCCCAGCGGGCCGTCGGATGACACCGCGGGACCGGAACATCCCGTTTGACCGCCACCGCTCCGTACGCTGAGCGCACGCCGGCCCGGCGGCCGGTACGGCGGGGTGCCGGCGTCGGCACAGGTGAGGCGAGGTGCCAGGATGGGTGGATAACAGCAGCAGGGGTCGTCGGGCCCGGAACGGGGGCTGGCGATGGGACCTGGTCGAGCGTGACACGACCCACCACGGACCTGTTCGGCGGCGGCAGCGAAACCGGCCGATTGATGGCGGAGCTGGACTGGTCCCGCACCCCACTCGGCCCGGTGACCGGCTGGCCGCAGAGCCTGCGGGCCGCGGTGCGGTTGGTGCTCTCCTCCCGCTACCCGATGCTGCTGCTCTGGGGTGACCGCTTCTCCCAGCTCTACAACGACGCGTACTCCGCCTTGATCGGCGACAAGCACCCGGCCGCCCTCGGCGACGACGTACGGGTGACCCTGGCCGAGGGCTGGGACGTGCTCGCCCCGCTGATCCAGCAGGCCATGGCGACCGGGGTGGCCAGCTGGGTCCCCGCCCTGCAGCTGCTGCTGGATCGCTCCGGCTACCGCGAGGAGGCGTACTTCAGCGTCTCGCACGCCCCGGCCCGCGACGACGAGGGCCGCACGGTCGGCGTGCTGACCGTCTGCAGCGAGGTCACCGAGCAGGTGGTCGGCGAACGGCGACTGCGACTGCTGCGCGACCTCTCCGTACGCGGCGACGGGCGCACCGTCGACGTGGACGCCACCTGCGCCCGGCTGATCGACGCGATCGACGGCCACCCGCTGGACGTGCCGTTCGCCGCGATCTACCTGCGCGACGGCGCGGTGCTACGGCGGACCGCCTGCGCCGGCGGCGGCCCGGGCCACGCCGCCGTGGCGGGCGCCCTACCGGCCGCCGTCGAGCTGAGCGACCCGGCCCCGACCACCCACGCCTGGGGGCTGCCGGCTGCAGCCGCGGGCCGCTCCACCGAGGTGACCGCCGTCGCCGACCGGCTGGCGCTGCCGGCCGGCCCGTGGGACGACCCGGTCCGCACCGCGCTGGCGCTCCCGCTGCCCTCGGCCGACGAGGCCCAGCCGCTCGGCGTCCTCCTGGTCGGCGTCAGCCCCAGCCGCCGGTTGGATGAGGCGTACCGCTCCTTCTACCAACTGCTGGCCCAGCAGGTCTCGGTGGCGCTGCGCAACGCGCGGGCGTACGAGGAGGAGCGGCGCCGCGCCGAGACGCTGGCCGAGCTGGACCGGGTGAAGACCGACTTCTTCACCAACGTCAGTCACGAGTTCCGGACCCCGCTGACCCTCATGCTCGGGCCGCTGGCCGACGCGCTCGCCGACGGCGCCGCGCCACTGGCACCGGTGCAGCGGGAGCGGGTGGAGACCGCCTGGCGTAACGCCACCCGACTGTTGACCCTGGTCAACAGCCTGCTCACCTTCTCGGCCCTGGAGGCCGGGCGGGCCGGCAGCGACGCCCGGGTCATCGATCTCGCCGCCCTCACCACCGAGCTGGCCGGCGTCTTCCGGGCCGCTGTCGAACGGGCCGGTCTGACCCTGGAGGTCGACTGCCCGCCGCTGCGCCAACCGGTCACGGTGGACCCGGTCAACTGGGAACGCATCGTCACCAACCTGATGTCCAACGCCCTGAAGTACACGTTCATCGGTCGCATCCGGGTAAGCCTGGAGGCCGACGACGAGGAGGTGCGGCTCAGCGTCACGGACACCGGCATCGGCATCGCCGAGCCGGAGCTGCCGAGGCTCTTCGAGCGCTTCCACCGGGTGCGGGGCACCCTCTCGCGCAGCCACGAGGGCACCGGCATCGGCCTGGCCCTGGTGCACGAGCTGGCCCGACTGGAGGGTGGCGAGGTCCGGGTGACCAGCCGGGTGGGCTTCGGCAGCACCTTCACCGTTGCGCTGCCCTGGTCGGCAGCACGCCGCACGGCAGTTCCCGGACCAGCTCCCGACGGTCGGGGCGACGCGGCCCGAGCCGCCGTCCACGAGGCGATGACCTGGCTGGCCGACCCGGCGGGCAGCGATGCGGAGCCCGCTCCGGCGCCCAGGCCGGCCGGGGACGAGCTGACCGGTGCGCGGATCCTGGTCGCCGACGACAACAGCGACATGCGGGCGTACCTGAGCCGGCTGCTCACCGGCCAGGGCTGGCGGGTCCGGGCCGTCACCGACGGCCGGCAAGCCCTCGACGCGATCCACCGCGAGCCGCCGGACCTGGTCCTGACCGACGTGATGATGCCGATACTGGACGGCTTCGACCTGATCCGCCGGCTACGCGCGGACCCGACGACCCAGGCGCTGCCGGTGCTGTTGCTCTCCGCGCGGGCCGGCGGGGAGGCCAGCGTGACAGGCCTGAACCTGGGCGCCGACGACTACCTGGTGAAGCCCTTCGCCGCGGCCGAGCTGATCGCCCGGATCCGGGCCGCCATCCGCGGCGCCCGCGCTCGCACGGCAGCACCAACCGACGCGGGCCGGGCGGACGCCGACGACACCCCGCCGGCAGTCGACACCACACCGACGCCGACGCGATCGACCGCCGTCGTGTCGGCTCCGGCGGCCCTCGGGCCGGCCGAACCCGCGCCAACTCAGCTGGGCGTCGGGCTGGCGGGCGACCCGGCCGACACCCACGCCCGGAGCGCCGCCATGGAACCGCTCGGCGACGCCTCCCTGGGGATGGCTCCGGTCCACCGGGACGGGCCGGACGGCGATGCCGTGGACGTCAGATGGACGTACCCCTCCACGGCCACCTCGGCCGCGGCGATGCGCCGCGACGTCCGGCTGGCGCTGGCCGACCTGGACGTCGACCCGGACGTGCTGGAGGATCTGCTGGTCGCCGCCTCCGAGGCGGTGAACAACGCCGTCGAGCACGCGCAGCGGCCCAGTCGGCCGGAGGTGCGGGTCGGGGTCGAGGTGGGCGCCGGCCTGGTCCGGATCTCGGTGCGCGACTTCGGCACCTGGCGGGATCGCCGGCCGGCGATGGACCGGGGACGGGGCGCGCTGCTGATGAACGCCTACGGCGACGTGCGGCTGGTCTCCACCGGCGAGGGGACGACGGTCACCATCGAACGCAGGCTGAACGACCCGGCCTGAGCCGCCCGCCACCCGCGCCCGCCGAGCAGCGGGGTCACAACAGGCGGTTGTTGACGTCTCGGGCCGCGATGCCGTCCAGCCGCTCCCCCGGAGTCAGATCGGACGGGTCGAACCAGAAGATCACCACCTTCTGGTCTCTGCTCCATCTGGCCAGCCGGGCCGCGACCTCCCGGCCGTCCACGGTGCCGATGATCCGCTGGGCCGGGCCGACGAAGTAACCGAAGGTGGGCACCGGCTCGGTCGAGCCTCGCTCGCCGTAGCCGATCTGATGGAACCCGGGGCTGCGGTCGGCCCCCTCCACGTCGTTGACCAGCAGGTCCGTGGTCAGCCTGCCGTCCGGGGCACGACGGCCGGCGGCCAGCCCGATGTCCACCCCGGGCTGGCGGGGCACCGACACCTGGACGACGTAGTACACCCGCTGGTCGGCGCCGTGCCGGATCCCGCTGTCAACGACCTGGCCCAGCGGCGACACCGTGCGGTCCGCATGGGTCGGCGGCGTGGGCCAGGGCGGGGTCGGCGTCGGCGAGGAGCCGTGGGCCGACGGCGCGGGGACGGCGGCGACCGGCGGCGGACGCTCGACCGTCGGCGGATCGCCCGGTCGGACGCCGACCACCAGCACGACGACGGCGGCCAACCCGACCGCCAGTGTCGCCGCCCCGGCCCCGGCGACCCGACGACGGATCCGCAACCGCCGCCCCTCGCGCATGACGGACGCCAGGTCGAGGGTCGCTCCGGGTCGCTCGGTCGCCCGCATGGCGTGACGGAGCCGCTCCAGCTCGCTCATCGGCACACCTCCTGACTGTCGGCCACCCGCGGCCCGGTGGCGCGCAGTTTCTCCAGCGCCCGCGAGCTGGTGCTCTTGACCGTGCCGACCGAGATGGCGAGTTCCCGGGCCACCTGCGCCTCGGGAAGGTCGAAGTAGTAGCGCAACACGACGATGGCCCGCTCACGAGGGCTGAGCGCGCCGAGGATGGCGGTCAACCAGCGCCGGGTGGCGACCTCGTCGGCCACGTCGCCCCGCCGCTGCTCCGGGATCTCCTCGGTCGGGTACTCCCGGATCGGGCGCCGCCACCCGTCCACCAGGTGGTTGACCAGGATGCGGCGGGCGTACCCGTAGGCGTCGTCGTCGCGTACCCGGGACCACGACGCGTAGGTGCGGACCAGGGCGGTCTGCGCGGCGTCCTCGGCCTGGTGGTGGTCGCCGGTCATCAGGAACGCGGCGTGCACCAGCCGCGCGGACGCCGCCCGCGCGAACTCGACGAACTCCGCGTCACCCCGCGCCACGCCGAACCCTCCCCCATGCCACACCGTTACGGACGGGCGAGGGCCACGAAAGGTTGAGTCTCCGAGAGATCAACTTTTCGGCCAGGTCACCCGTCTCCTCTCCCGCAGCGCCACAGACCGGCGCGCGAGGGGAGAGAAATGTCGACGAAGGCTACCCGCCGGAGGCACACGGCCTGCGCGGCGTCGCTGCTGGTGGCGCTGCTCACCGGCTGCGGCCTGCCGGCGTCCGGGCGGCCCGCGGCCGGCCCTGCCACGCCCGACCCGACCCACCGTGGGCAACCGCCCGCGGCGGGACCGGCCACGACCGGGCGACCGCCGGGAGCCGCCGGGAGCGCCGGTGTCGCGCCCGCGCCGGCCGTCGCGATCAGTTATCCCGCTACCGGCGGCAACCGCTGGTCGGTGGCACCCGCGGAGACGACGCCGGGGGGCGGCGACAGCGGCCGGCTGTTGCGGTACCGGGTCGTCGTGGAGCGCGACATCCGTGGCCTACCGGTCACCGACGTAGCCGCGTCGGTCTCCGCGACGCTGAACGACCCACGCGGGTGGACTGCCGGCGGGGCCTGGCGCCTGCGCCGGGTGGGCGCCGGCGCACCGGTCGACTTCACCATCTACCTGGCGACCCCCGGGACCCGCGACGCGTTGTGCCAGGACGTTCCGGACGGCTACACCTCCTGCCGCAACGCCGACCGGGTGGTGCTCAACGTGGCACGCTGGGTCGACGCGGTGCCGGGCTACGGCGCCGGCCTGGCCAGCTACCGGCAGTACATGGTCAACCACGAGGTCGGGCACCGGCTCGGCCGGGGTCACGAGCGGTGCCCCGAGCGGGGCCGGCCGGCGCCGGTGATGCAGCAGCAGACGCTGGGGTTACACGGATGCGTGGCCAACGCCTGGCCGTACCCGCGCGGGGTTCACTACAGCGGGCCGATCGGGGCGTACCACGACGAGATCCCGCCGCGCGAGGGCGCCCGGCCGGCTCGCTGAGCCCCCACCACCCTCAGGGTCGGCGGCCGCGATCCTGATCGAGCCGCTCGTCCAGCCGACCCAGTTCGTAGATGGCGTTGAGGTTGGTCGGCAGCCGGCTGATGTTGTCCGGCACCGGGCCGGGATCCGGCGCGGAAGCCGGCGTCGGGGCCGGTGCCGGAGCGCCGGCGACGCCCGGGGTGCCAGCGGTGCGCCGGCGAAGCAGGAGCATCAACGCCAGCACCGCGAGGACACCCGCGACCAGGAAGTAGTACGCGGGCACCAGCGGCCAGCCGCCCCTGGTCGGGGAGGCGAGCGTCGGCGGGGCGGCGCCCTCACCGTTCGGCAGTGGCACCGCGGCCGCACGGTCGCCCCGACCGCCGGAGGTGCGGTCGGGCGCGGCGGACGCCCCGGGTGGCCGGGAACCGGCCGACGACCCGGCGGGCGTGAGGGCCGGGGCGGGCACCGCCGGGACCGACGGGTCGGCGGCCGGCGGCGGGCTCGGCGTGGGTCTGGGCGTCGGCGACGTACTCGGGGTGCTGCTGCCGCCGCCGAGCAGGTCGTCGACGATCTTCCCGACGCCACCGAGGAGTTCACTGACCGGGCCGGGGGTGGCCGAGGGCGACGGCGACGGCGTGGGCGTCAGGGCGAGGGTCAGCATTAGCGCGACGACGGCAGGCATGGGTCCACCTCGGATGGGTCGATGTGCCCAGGCACGGTACCGCAGCGCGTGACGCGCGGGTGACCCGACGTCGCAGGGCGGAGGACGTGTGTCGCGCGTCCTCCGCCCGAAGTGTCCGAACTGGTCAGACGAGCAGCCCCCCGACCTGAGTGTTGATCCAGGACCGGATGGACGGCAGGTCCACGTAGATGGACGGGCCGGTCGCGCAGGTGGAGTTGTTGTTGCCGGCGCGGCTGGTCGCGCCGATCAGATTCCACACCCCGTTGACCCGGCGCACCTGCGGACCACCGGAGTCGCCGTAGCAGGCGCCGGAGGTGCCGTTGGTGTTGTTGGTGCAGATCTCGTACGGGCCGTTGATGCCGGAGCACCGACTGTCGGCCACGATGGACGTGTCCAGCTCGTTGGCCACCGCCGGGGCAGACCCGCAGCCCGGGCGAGCGCAGGTCTGGCCCCAGCCGATGATCCGGGTGGCGGTGCCGACCGCGCCGGAGGTGGTGGGGATCGGAGCCGGCGCGTAGCTGACCGAGCTGGCCAGTTGCAGCAGCTTGACGTCGACGCTCGGGTGGTTGACCGCGCGGGTCACCCGGACCACGGTCCCGCCGCTGGTGCGGTTGACGCTGCCCACCCGGACCGAGGACGGCGTCGAGCAGTGCTTGGCGGTCACCGCCCAGTTGGCCTTGATCAGCGTTCCGGTGCAGCCGGAGACGTACACCATGAACGGGTAGTTCTCGGTGGCCGGCCGGCCGCCGACCACAGTCGGCCCGATGTCCGAGGCGCCACTCCAGGTGTACGTCGTGCTGGCCGGCGGGGCCAGGGTGCCGGCGAACAGCGAGTTCACCCGGGACGCCTTAGCCGTGCTGGGGTTCGCGTTGCGGCAGGAGACCGGGGCGCTGCTGCCGGACATCAGGTCGGAGCAGAGGCCGGTGCGCCGGTCGGGCAGGCCCAGGATGTGGCCGAGCTCGTGGGCGGCGATCCGGTTGCGGTCGTAGCCCTGGTTGACGGCCGTGCGGCCCATCCAGATCCGTCCCGAGCCGAGGCCGGTCGGTTGCGCCCGGGGCCAGCCGTCGTCGACGTAGATGGTGATGCTGGCCGGGGTGCCGGGCTGGAGCCGGACGGTGCTGACCCGGCTGTTCCAGATCTGCGCCGCCTGGTCGAAGTTGGTGCGGAACTCGCCGGTCCGGCTCGCGTCGTAGTAGACGGTCCGTACGGCGGCAGCCGGTGCGCCGGTGGTGAGCTGCACCCCGGCTGCCGCCAGGGTCGCCACCAGCACGGCCAGCGCCGTACGCAGCAGTTGTCGTCGGAACATCACGCACTCCCCTGCGGTCGTCCGGCGACCACCGGCCGCCGGTCATCGATGCAGGTCGATGTTAAAGCGATGGCGGTCGATGTACGGCATAGCGGAAGCGTCATACCGCTTCCGCGCGAGCGCCGTGACTGAGGGCGGGCCGGTCACCGTCAGCTGCTGTTACGTGGCTGTTACGCCGCAGCGAAGTGGCCGTGCCGGTACCGGAGCACGGTCGCATCGGAGGGTCACCGGCATCGCCGCCGCGACGTGGCCCCCGACCATCGGACGGAGGCACCACGATGAGGATCAGGAGCGCACTGACGGCGCTGGCGGTCGTGCTCGCCGGGCTGGTCGCCGGCGCGGGCAGCGGCGCCACGGCGAGCACCACCATGGCGGCGACCGGATCGCCGTACTGCGGGATCACCTGGGGCAGCGCGGACAAGACGGCCGGCGCGCTGAGCAGCTCCCCGCTGATCGAGGTACGGACCGGCCGGCACGACTGCTACGACCGGGTGGTGTTCGAGTTCGCCGGCCCGGTGAACGGCTACTCGGTCGGCTACGGCGAGACGTGGACCGAGGGCGAGGGGCTGGCACTGTCGCCGTACACGGCTGGAGGCGCCCTGCTGCGGGTCTCGCTGCGGGCACCGGCGTACGACGAGGCCCACCTGGGCACCGTGCCGTACCGGGTCGGTGAGCACGCCGCGAACCTGCTGCGTTACCCGACGCTGCGCGACGTCGTCTTCGGCGGCAGCTTCGAGGGCTACACCACCTTCGCCGTCGGCGTGCGGGCCCGACTGCCGTTCCGCACGTTCGTGCTGGCCGGCCCCGGCGGGCACAGCCGGATCGTGCTCGACGTGGCGCACCAGTGGCAGGAGTGACCGGCACGGTGTCGGGGGTCCGGCCGGGCCCCCGACACCGACCGTTCCGCCAGGGCTGCGCACCGTCGCGGCGGGTCTACCCTCAGGTGGTGGAGGGCCGCGTGCTGGTGGTCGAGGACGATGCCTCCATCCGGGAGGTCACCGCCCTCGGTCTGCGCCGCGCCGGCTTCCGGGTCGACACCGCCGTCGACGGGCGGCAGGCCCTGGCGGCGTGGCGGGCCCACCCGGTCGACCTGATCGTCCTCGACGTCATGCTGCCCGGCCTGGACGGCCTGGAGGTCTGCCGGGAGATCCGGCGCACCAGCCAGGTGCCGATCCTGATGCTGACCGCGCGCACCGACACGCTCGACGTGGTGGTCGGGTTGGAGTGCGGTGCGGACGACTACCTGCGCAAACCGTTCGACCTGCCCGAGCTGGTGGCCCGGGTCCGCTCGGTGCTGCGTCGGGCCAGCGCGCCGGTCGCCTCCAGCACCATCGAGGTCGGCAGCCTCCAGATCGACCCGGGCAGCTTCGTGGTGCGACGGGACGGCCGGGAGGTGACGCTGACCGCCACCGAGTTCCGCCTGCTGCTGGAGCTGGCCCGCCGGCCAGGCCAGGTCTTCACCCGGGAGCTGTTGCTGGACCTGGTCTGGAACCACAGCTTCCTGGGCGACTCGCGGCTGGTCGACGTGGCGGTGCAGCGGCTGCGCGCCAAGGTCGAGGACGATCCGGCGCACCCACGGCTGGTCCGCACCGTGCGCGGTGCCGGCTACAAGCTGTCCACGGGCTGACGGGAGGTCGGCGATGGCCGGACGCGCGGTGCCCCCGGGCCGCCTGCGGCGCCGGCTGACGATCGCGTTCGTGCTGGTCGCCGGGGTCTCCGCCGGGCTGCTGGCCGGTGGGGCGGGTCTGCTGCTGCGGCAGTCCTGGTTGGACGCCTCGCTGCACCAGGCCGCCGCCGACGCCCGCTACCAACTCGTCCTCGCCGGGCAGTTCCTGCCGCTGACCGACCAGCGCAGCACCGAGCTGCTCACCAGCTTCGAAGGCAGCGGCCGGCATGTGGTGCTCGTCGACGGCCCGGCCCGACCCTCGCACTCGGCGTACGCCCCGACCCTGGGCACCCGGCTGCGAGCCACCGTCGCGGACGGACAGCTCGGCTACCAACGGTCCGCCCCGGCGGAGCGGCCCCGGCTGCTGGTGGTCGGCGGACGCATCCCCGGCTCGACCGCCGAGCTGTACGTGATCACGGTCGAGGACGACATCGCCGCCGACCTGGGTCAGCTGCGCAACGCGTTGCTGGCCGGCTGGGTGCTCGTGGTGCTGCTTGCCGCCGGGGTGGGGCACGCCCTGGCCCGTCGAACGCTGGAGCCGGTGAGCCGGGCCAGTCGGGCAGCCCGTGCACTCACCGAGGGTCTGCTCGCCACCCGCCTGCCGGTGCGCGGGCGGGACGAGTTCAGCGACTGGGCGGCGTCGTTCAACGAGATGGCCGAGGCACTGGAGTCGAAGATCGCCGCGCTGTCGGCGGCGCAGGCCCGGGAGCTGCGGTTCACCGCCGACGTCGCGCACGAGCTGCGCACCCCGGTGACCGCACTGGTGGCCGCGGCCTCGCTGCTGCGGGAGCACCTCGACCAACTGCCGGACGACGCCCGGCCGGCCGCACGGCTGTTGGTCGGCGACGTGGTCCGGCTGCGCCGGCTGGTCGAGGACCTGATGGAGATCTCCCGGCTGGACGCCGGGCGGGAGCGGCCAAGCGTCGAGCCGGTCGACGCGCCGGCGCTGCTGCGCGCGATCATCGGGGCGCGCGGCTGGTCGGAGCGGGTGGTGGTCACGGCCGACCCGGTCGCGCTACACACCGACCCGCGCCGGCTGGAGCGGGTGCTGGCCAACCTGGTCGCCAACGCGGTCGAGCACGGCGACGGCGAGATCCGGGCCACCGTGGCCGGGGCGGGCCCACTGGTCATCTTCGAGGTCACCGACCAGGGGCCGGGCATCCCGGCCGAGCACCTGCCACGCCTGTTCGACCGGTTCCACAAGGTCGACCCGTCCCGCTCGGCTCCGGGCAGTGGGCTGGGGCTGGCCATCGCCCGGGAACACGCGGCCCTGCTCGACGGGGTGCTGAGTGTGCGCAGCGAACCGGGCGCCGGCACCCGGTTCCGGCTGGAGCTGCCGGCCCGCGGGCCCCACCTCGGCGACTCCGGGAGGCGGCCCGCCGTCGCGCAGGCCGACGAGCGGTCCAGAGGCCACGCCGACGAGCACGCCGAGGGCGGGCGCACGGCGGGCACAGCTGCGGGCGGTGCGGGATGAGCCGGCGCCGTGCGGCCGCGGTGACCGCACCGGTGCTCATCGCCGCGCTGCTCCTCGGCGCGTGCGGCACCCCCCGCTCCGGTGATCTCGGCCCGGCGCCCACTGCGGCACCGTCGAGTGCGGCACCCACCGGGTCCCCGGGGGACCCGACGCCCACCCCACCGGCGGAACCGCCACCGTCACCCACCAGCGGTCCATCCCGCCCGCCGCCACCGGCCAGCACCGGCACGCGCCAGCCGGCCACGGTGACCATCGAGCTGTGGTACGTCCGGTCCGGGCAGCTCGTCCCGACCCGGCGGACCCGACCGGCCACCGTCGCGACGTCCCGACTGGCGCTGACCGAGCTGGCCGCCGGGCCCACGCCGGCGGAGGCCGCCACCGGGCTGACCACCCTGCTCCCGGCCGGCGTCGAGGTCACCCGGATCACCGACGGCGTGGCGACGCTGCGGCCCGTCCCGTCCGCCGACGACCCGGCGGGGCGCCGGCGGCTGCGCGAGGCGCAGGTGGTGTGGACGCTCACCCAGTTCCCCACCGTGCGGCAGGTCCGCTTCGGCGACGGGCCCCTGGTGGACCGTTCCGACTACTCGGGCCTGCTGCCGCCGATCGTGGTCACCGGACCGAGCGTCGGCGAACGGGTCGGCGCCCCACTCACCGTCACCGGCACCGCCGACGTGTTCGAGGCCACGGTCAGCGTCCGGGTCCTGGACGCCGCCGGCCGGGAGGTTGCCGCCGGCTTCGGCACCGCCAGCTGCGGCAGCGGCTGCCGGGGCGCGTACCGCGTGGTGGTCGGCTGGCACACGGCCCGTGAGCAGCGCGGCACCATCGAGGTGTACGAGGTGTCCGCGCGCGACGGCTCACGGATCAACACGGTGGCCGTGCCGGTGATCCTCGCGCCCGCCGGGACCTGAGCCCGCACCGCCACGACCCCTCGCCCACGAACCGGTGAAGTACCGTCGCGTTCATGATCAAACGGGTGAGGGTCGCGGTGGCGGGTGTTGGTAACAACACGTCAGCGTTGGTGCAGGGAATTTCCTTCTATCGACAGACCGGCAGTCTGGTTGGTATCCGCCGGCCGGTCATCGATGGCCTCGGCGTGGACGACATCGACTTCGTCGCCGCTTTCGCCATGTCCGAGGACAAGGTTGGCAAAGATCTGACCGAGGCGATCTTCCTGCCACCGAACAACTTTCCCCGTCTCGCGGCCGACCTGCCGCCGTCGGGTGTCCCGGTGACCAGGGGCCTGGTCGACGCCAGCGAGGTCGATCGTGTGGCGGCGGCGTTGACCGGCGCTGAGGTGCTGCTGTACTCGGCACCCAGCGGCCGCCCGGATACGGCCAGGGCCTACGCCGAGGCCGCCTGCCGGGCAGGCGTCGCCTTCATCAACACCACATCCGACGCGATCGGCCGCGATCCACTCTGGATCGATCGTTTCGAGGCGGCGGGCCTGCCGTTGCTCGGTGACGATCTGGCCAGCCAGTTCGGCACGTCGGTGGTGCACAACGCGCTGCTGCGGTTGCTGGAGGAGCGGGGTCTCACCCTGGCCAGTTCCTATCAGGTCAACCTGGGCGGTACCGAGGACTTCCGCAACCTGGCCGAGAACTCCAACACCAAGAAGCAGTCCAAGCTCAACGCCCTGTCGGCGGCGAACAAGGTGGAGATGGCCCCATTCGGGTATCTTTCGCAGCTGAAGTCGGAGAAGGTGGCACACCTCAGCATTGAGGCGCAGGGGTGGGGTGAGACTGCGGTGAGCCTTGACGTGAAGCTGAAGGTGCACGACCCGAGTGGCGCTGCCGGCGTCAACATCGATCTGATTCGCATCGCGGCGAGCGCGCTTCGCGATGGGCGTGGTGGTTATGCCGCCGAGGCGTCGCCCCTACTCAAGTCCCCGCCGGGCACGGCGATCTGACACGGACACCTGCCGGACACCGGGCGGAAACGTAATCGTTTCGTCAGCCCGGTGCGACGCAGCTCATAAAACGCTGCACGATCACCCAACCGCGAACTAGGGTCAGTACGACATCGTTTCGCGGGGGGTCGGAATGCTTGGCGGTCAGCAGGTGGGCGCGGGTGCCGGGGTGCCGGCTGCCCGGGGCGCCCGATGCTCCGACAGCGACCTGTTCGCCGTGGTCATCGAGGTGCTGCGCCAGGTCGGCTTCGACCGGTTGACCATCGACGCCATCGCCGCCCGCGCCCACGTCAGCAAGGCCACCATCTACCGGCGCTGGGACGGCAAGACCGAACTGGTCGTCGCCGCCCTGCGCCACCGGCAGGTGGGCGTACACAACCCGCCCGACACCGGCTCACTGCGCGGCGACCTGATCGAGTTGCTGCGCGCCACGGCAGCTGTCTGCGCGGCCGACTGCGACCTGATGCAGGCGTTGGCCTTCGCCATGCGGACCAATCCCGAGCTGGAACGCCTGGTGCGCCACCAGGTGCTGCCCGCCGGGCGGGTGGCCAGCACGGCCATCCTGGTCCGCGCCGCCGCCCGGGGCGAAATCCCGCCCGAGGCCGGTGAACGGGAGCTGTTCCACGAGCTGGCGCCCGCGCTCTCCATGTCCCGCATCGTCGCGTCCGGCCTACCCGCCGATGACGCGTTCCTCACCCAGGTCGTCGACCAGGTGCTGATTCCGGTGCTCCGCTACCAGCCCGACCGCCCGTCTCAGGCCTGATCCACACCAGCAACATGCACACGGAAGGCTTCACCATGCCCGGAACCACCTCGACCGCCCCCGGTGCGCCCGGTGCCGGGACGTCGACAGGCGCGCCGCACCCGAAGCGCTGGATCGCGCTGGCGATCATCGCGATCTCGCAGCTGATGGTGGTCCTGGACGCCACCATCGTGAACATCGCGCTCCCGCAGGCCCAGGCCGACCTCGGCATCAGCGACGCGAACCGGCAGTGGGTGGTCACGGCCTACACGCTGGCGTTCGGCGGCCTGCTACTGCTCGGCGGCCGGATCGCCGACTACTGGGGCCGCAAGCGGACCTTCCTGGTCGGCATGACCGGCTTCGCGCTGGCCTCCGCGCTGGGCGGTCTGGCCACCACCGGCGGGATGCTCTTCGCCGCCCGCGCGTTGCAGGGCGCCTTCGGCGCGCTGCTCGCCCCGGCCGCGCTGGCTCTGCTCACCGTCCTGTTCACCGAGGCCACGGAGCGCGCCAAGGCGTTCGCGGTGTACGGCGCGATCGCCGGCGGTGGGTCCGCGGTCGGCCTGCTGCTCGGTGGGGTGCTCACCGAGTACGCCGACTGGCGCTGGTGCCTGCTGGTCAACATCCCGGTCGCCGCGGTCGCCATCGCCTTCGCCCTACCTCTGGTGCCGGAGAGCCGGGCGCACGGCAACACCCGCTATGACGTGCCCGGCGCGGTCGTCGTCACCGCCGGCCTGGTCTCCCTGGTGTACGGCTTCACCAAGGCCGCCGAGGACGGCTGGGACGCCGCCGCGACGCTCGGTTTCATCGCCGCCGGTGTGGCGCTGCTCGCCGCCTTCGTGGTGATCGAACTGCGCTCCAACCACCCGCTGCTGCCGATGCGGATCATCCTGGACCGCAACCGGGGCGGTGCGTACCTCGCCTCGACGCTTATCGGTGCCGGCCTGTTCGGCGCGTTCCTCTTCCTGACCTTCTACTTCCAGGTGGTGCTCCAGTACAAGCCGCTGGAGGCCGGGCTCGCCTCGCTGCCGGTCACCGCCGGCGTGCTGATCGCGGCGGGTGGGGCCAGCCAGTTGATGCCACGGGTGGGTGCCAAGCCGCTGATGGTCGGCGGTGCCGTGCTCGCCGCCGCGGCCATGCTGCTGCTGACCCAGATCGACGTGGACACCTCGTTCCTCACCCACCTGCTGCCCGCCCAGGTCATCCTCGGCATGGGCCTCGGGTTCACGTTCGTGCCGCTGTCCAGCCTCGCCCTGGTCGGGGTGCCGGAGCACGACGCCGGCGCGGCCAGCGCGACGCTCAACGCCACCCAGCAGATCGGCGGCTCGCTGGGCACCGCACTGCTGAACACCATGTACACCAGCGCGGTCACCGCGTACCTGGCCTCCCGGGTACCGGATCCAGCCAACCAGATCAAGGCGCTGGTACACGGCTACAGCGTGGCGTTCGCCTGGGGCGCGGCGCTGATCGTGCTCGCCGGACTGGCCACCGTGATCCTGGTCAAGGTGCGCAAGGAGGACGTCCCGACCGGTACCACCGTGCACATGGGCTGAGCCGACCGCCGCCGCCGGCCGGCCCGCTCCGACCCGGAGTGGGACCGGCCGGCGGCGGCGTCCGGTAGCGTCCCGACCATCACCGAAAATCCGTTGAGGAGACAAATGTCCACGGCTGCCGACCAGATCATCAACGCTCTGCGCGCGGGCCACGAGGAGCTCGCCACGCTCGTCCGGGACCTCAAGGAAGACGACCTGCTGCTGCCGTCGGGAGCCAGCGAGTGGCAGGTGTCCCAGGTGCTCAGCCACCTGGGCAGCGGCGCGGAGATCAACCTCGCGACGCTGACCGCGGCTCGCACCGGCGCACCCGGCCCGGACGGCGACTTCAACCGCGGCGTCTGGCAGCGCTGGGACGCGATGGCCCCGGCCGAACACGCCGCCGGGTTCCTCGCCGCCAACGAACGCCTCGTCGGGGCGTACGAGGCGCTGGACGCCGAGAGCCGAGCCTCGCTGCGGATCGACCTCGGCTTCCTGCCGGACCCGGTCGACGTCGCCACCGCGGGCCGGTTCCGGCTCAGCGAGTTCGCCCTGCACCAGTGGGACGTCGAGGTGGCGTTCAACCCGTTCGCGGCGGTGACGCCGGAGGCGGTGCCGCTGCTGCTCGACCAGGTCGGCGGCATGCTGGCGTGGACCAGCCGGCCACAGGAGCTGGCCGGCCGGGAGGCCACGCTGCTGGTACGACTGCAGGAGCCCGAGCAGACGTACGGGCTGCGGCTGGGCGAGCGGATCGAGCTGACCGACGCGCCGCGGCAGCCGGACGGCGAGCTGACCGCCCCGGCCGAAGCGTGGCTGCGGTTGGCCACCGGGCGGCTGGGTTCCCAGCACACCCCGGACGGGGTGCGGGTGGCCGGCCCGGTGAGCCTGGACGACCTGCGCCGGGTCTTCGCCGGCTTCTGAGGAGTTGCCGCGCGGGCCGGTCATCCCGGCCCGCGCGGCCCGTCGGCACGGTCAGCCCTTCACGCAGACCACCTGCTTGAGGTGCGCCACCACCTGCACCAGGTCCTCCTGCTGGGCCATCACCTCAGTGATGTCCTTGTACGCGCCGGGGATCTCGTCGACCACCCCGGCGTCCTTCCGGCACTCCACGCCAGCGGTCTGCGTGGCCAGATCCGTGGTGCTGAAGGTGCGCTTGGCCTGCGCCCGTGACATCCGCCGCCCAGCCCCGTGCGAGGCCGAGCAGTACGCGTCCGGGTTCCCCCGACCCCGCACGATGTACGACCCGGTGCCCATCGACCCGGGGATGATGCCCAGGTCGCCCCGGCCGGCCCGGATCGCGCCCTTGCGGGTGACCAGCACGTCCACGCCGTCGTAGCTCTCCTCCGAGACGTAGTTGTGGTGACATGAGATGGGCTCGTCGTAACCGACCTGCGGGAAGTGCTCGCGCACCACGCCGCAGAGCAGGGCCAGCATGACCGCCCGGTTGCGCCGCGCGTACTCCTGCGCCCACCACAGGTCGCGCCGGTAGGCGTCCATCTCCGGCGTACCGGTGAGGAACACCGCAAGGTCCCGGTCGGGCAGGTCGACGTTGTGCGGCAGCCGTCGCGCCACCCCGATGTGCCGCTCGGCCAGCTCCTTGCCGATGTTGCGCGATCCGGAGTGCAGCATCAGCCACACCCGTCCCTCGTCGGCACCACCCTGCTCCAGGCAGACCTCGATGAAGTGGTTACCCCCGCCGAGGGTGCCGAGCTGCCGCTGGGCCCGGGTCTCCAGCTGCGCCACCCGCCGGTCCAGCCCGGCGAACCGGCCCCAGAAGTCGTCCCAGCCGGCCTGCTCCAGACCACGCACCCGGCGCGGGTCGACCGCCTTGTCCCGCTGGGCGAAGCCGACCGGGATGGTGGCCTCGATCGCGGAGCGCAGCCCGGCCAGGTCGTCCGGCAGGTCGGCGGCGGTCAGCGAGGTACGGACCGCCGACATGCCGCAGCCGATGTCCACGCCGACGGCGGCCGGCGAGACGGCCTGCCGCATGGCGATGACCGAGCCGACGGTGGCGCCCTTGCCGAAGTGCACGTCCGGCATCACCGCGACGCCCTGCACCCAGGGCAGCGCGCCGATGTTGCGCAGCTGCCGGGCGGCCTGCGGCTCGATGGCGTACGGGTCGGTCCAGACCCGGACCGGTGCCCGGGTGCCGGCGAGGGGGGTGAATCCCATGGCGGTCTCCTTGTGTCGTGCCGGCACCAGCATCGCGCGGGGTGACCGGAAATGATTGCGCGCCAGGCGGCCGGGCGCGGAAGCTCGTCGGATATGAAAAGGCCGCCCGACCCTCAATGGGTGGGCGGCGGCGTCTGACGCGCTGGCGTCAGGGGTGACGCCGCCCCAACTGCCGGCCCTGACCGGGCTGGCCGAGACACCGGTACCGCGCGCCCGAGGGCAACCCGGCACCGGCACCTGGCGTGCGCCAGGTGGCTTTGGTGCGGATGCGCTGCGACACGGCGTACTCCCCGGGCTCTGATCGGTTGACCTTGCGCCGATGACGCTAGGCGGGCCGGGACCGGTCCGCAATGGATATTGCGGCAGGCCCGGCCGCGCCCGCTACCGGCCGCCGACGACCCGGCGGGCGACCGCCAGCAGGTACTCCTTGCGGTCCAGCGGGTTGTGATCCCAGCGGAGCCGGGTGGGAGCCGGGCCGCGCACCGGCCGGTACCGATCGAACGCGGTCTCCAACACGCCCTCGCCCCGGGTCAGCGCCGGAAGCCGGCGCTCCAGCGCGTGTACCCGGCCCGCCGGGATCTCCCCCTCCACCAGGTACGACGTGCCCTGGCCGGTGGTGTTGGTCGGCACCGCGTCCAGCCGGGCCAGCGCGGGAAGCAGGGTGCCGAGGATGTCGCCCGGCGCCTCCAGCCGGAATCGGTGCACCGGCTCGTGGACCCGGGTGCCGGCCCGGGTGAGCGCGGCCATCAACACCAGCGGGGTGAGGTTGCGGAAGTCCCCCGCCGTGCTGGACATGCTCTTGTCGAAGGTGCCGTGGGAGTGGCTCTGCCGGGCCCAGTAGCCGGCGTGGGTCATCGTCACCTCGCAGTCGGGGACCTGCCAGCCGTGCGGCCCCTGACGCAGCGTCCGGTGCACGGTCTCCTCGACGGCGGCGAAGAAGGCCGGCGGCATCGATCCCAGCTCGACGCTGAGCCGGAAGCTCACCCCGGCCCCGGCCGGTGCGGGGGCCACCCGCAACCCGACGGTGGCCAGGAACGGGTTGGGCGCCACGGCGATCACCTCGACCGCCGCGCCGACGCCGCACACCCGCTCCACGTGCACCGTGCTGCTCTCCCGGAAGGTCACCGCCACTCCGAAGTCGTCGGCCAGGGTGGCCTGGATGACCTCCTTCTGCACCTCGCCGTAGAGCGAGAGGGTCATCTCGTGCTGCCGGTCGTCCTGCCGCAGGTTGATCAGTGGATCCTGCTCGGCGAGCTGGCTCAGCGCGGCGTGTGCCGCGACCCGGTCGGCGGGCCGGGCCGGGACCACGACGGTCTCCAGAGTCGGCGGCGCGAAGTGCCGGTCCCCGTCGGCGCGTTCGTGGAGTACGCCGACCGGGTCGCCGATCCGCGCTTCGGTCAGGCCCCACAGCCGGGCGATGTGGCCCGCGCCGACCGACGACGCCGCGACGTCGGCGCCGTCGGCGACGACGCGTACGGCGGTGACCAGGGCCGCACCGGCCGCGCCGACGCGGATCCGATCACGCACCCGGATCGTGCCGGCGAAGAGCCGGACCAGGGCGATCTTCTCCCCCGCCGGGCCGCGCTCGATGGCGAAGACGGTGCCGGAGACCGGGGCGTCGGCGTCGCCCCGAACCGTGGGCAACAGCTCGGTGATGCCGGCTATCAGCGCGTCCACCCCGGCGCCGGTGATCGCCGAGCCGGCGAACACCGGATGGACCAGCGCCCGGCCGGTCCAGACCGCCAGCGCCCGGCGCAGCCGGGGGTACGGCAGTGCCGAGGTGTCCGCCACCCAGTCGGCGAGCAGCGCGTCGTCCTGCCCGGCGAGCAGGTCGAGCAGCCGGTCGGTGAACGTGTCGTCGGCCGGGCCGTACGGCGTGCAGTGGGCGTCCCGGGTGCCGGGCGCCGCCACCGAAGCCATCGCCACCACGGACGGGGTCAGCCTCTCCGCGACGGCCCGCAGCACCCGATCGGGGTCGGCCCCGGCCCGGTCGACCTTGTTCACGAAGATCAGCGTCGGGATGCGCAGCCGGCGCAGGGTGCGCATCAGCACGCGGGTCTGCGGCTGGACCCCCTCCACCGCGGAGATCACCAGTACCGCGCCGTCGAGCACGCCGAGCACCCGTTCGACCTCGGCGATGAAGTCCGGGTGCCCGGGGGTGTCGATCAGGTTGACGGTCACGTCGTCCACCACGAAGGAGACGACGGCGGAGCGGATGGTGATGCCGCGTTGTCGTTCCAACGCCAGGGAGTCGGTGCGGGTGCTGCCCGCGTCGACGCTGCCGATCTCGTCGAGCACACCGACGTCGTGCAGCAGTCGCTCGGTCAGGCTGGTCTTACCGGCATCGACGTGCGCCAGGATGCCGAGGTTGAGGGTTTTCACGCAGCGTCATGTCCTTCGGGTCGGTGACAGGTCCCTTCTGGTCGGACATCGGCGCAGCACGCATTACTACCTCCTGAAGGTTGGTGGCGGTTTCGGGTAGTTCAGCAGGCGGTCGCGGCGCCGGGCAACCGATTAACCGCGCGCCTGCGGGCGACATTGCGGAACATGGGCTTCCGCAATAACTGGCAGACTCGCGGACATGGTGGAGACCTCCGTGCGGCTGCTGCGCCTGCTCGCCCTGTTGCAGGGCCACCGCGACTGGTCGGGCACGGAGCTGGCCGACCGGCTGGCGGTCAGCACCCGCACCGTACGCACCGACGTCGAACGACTGCGGGTGCTCGGCTACCGGATCGAGTCACGCCCCGGGGTCGCTGGCGGCTACCGCCTCGGCGCCGGGTCCGCCCTGCCGCCACTGCTGCTCGACGACGACGAGGCGGTGGCGGTGGCCGTCGGCCTGCGGGCGGCCGCGTCCGGCTCGGTGCGCGGTATCGAGGAGACCTCGCTGCGCGCGCTGGCCAAGCTGGAGCAGGCGCTGCCGTCGCGGTTGCGGCACCGGGTGGACGCCCTGCGCGCGGCGACGGTCTCCGCCGCCGCCGGCGGCCCGACCGTGGACGCCGAGACGCTCACCGCCGTCTCCACGGCCGTGCACCGCCAGGAGCGGCTGCGCTTCGACTACGCCGGGCACGACGGCACGGCCACCGTCCGGGACGTCGAGCCGTACCGGCTGGTCTACACCGGGCGACGCTGGTACCTGCTGGGCTGGGACACCGACCGGGCCGACTGGCGGACCTTCCGCGCCGACCGGATCCAGCCCCGGGTGCCGGGCGGTCCGCGCTTCACGCCCCGGGAGCCGCCGGGTGGCGACGCAGTCGCGCACGTGCTGCGCGGCGTCGGCTCCACGGCGTGGCCGCACCCGGCGCGGGTACGCCTGCACGCGCCGGCCGATCGGATGGCGCAGCGGATCCCCAGCACGGCGGGCCTGCTGGAGGCGATCGACGAGCACAGCTGCCTGCTGCACACCGGCGGGGAGTCGCTGAGCAACCTGGCCGCCTTCCTCGGCACCCTTGAGGTGGACCTCGACGTGCTCGACCCACCGGAGCTGCGCGACGTGCTGCGCGGCGTGGCCGCCCGGCTCGGCCGCGCCGCTCAGGTGTCGTAGCAGCCGTCCCAGGGCGGGTCGAAACCGAGGTCGTCGGGGACGAACTCGGCGTGGTCCTTGCCGTCGTAGTCCGCGGTTCCGTCGACCAGCCCGAAGACGTGCCCGTCGACCTCGACCTGGAAGAGCTTGATGGCGATGTCGTCGAAGACCCGGCCGGGCAGCGCGTCGAGCCACTCGACGAGCCGGGCCTCGGCCCGGTCGACGGAGGCCTGCTCGTCCTCGCTGGTGCCGGCGAACCAGATGTCCGAGTCGGTGTGCGCGCCGTCGGGGTCGAACCGGTGCAGCACGGCATACCACCGCTTGTGGCGGTACCAGTCGTCCTCGGCGCCGCTGCCGTCCTCCAGGGTGGCCGTGACGGAGCCGAAGAACTGACCCTTGTCGTACCGACCGATGAAGCGGGTGCGGTAGTCGGGCTCGTACGCGATCGGTACGCGGTCGGGAATCGCCATGGCGGGCACGTTACTGCGCCGGGTCTATGGCTGCGGCACCAGCCGGAAGGACTGCGCGGCGGTGCCGTTGCAGGCGTACTGGATGAGCTGGACGCTGTCCGCGGTGGACGCGCCCGGCACGTCGAGGCACTTGCCGCTGTTGCGGTTGACCAGGCGGTAGTAGCCGCCACCCTCCGACTCCGCCCGCCACTGCTGGTTGTTGCCACCGCTGTAGGACCAGAGCTGGATGGGTGCCGAGTCGGCGGTCGACACGTTGGTCACGTCGAGCACCTGAGCGCTGTTGTTGCGGTTGTTGACCCGCAGGTAGCCGCCGCTGGTCGGAGCGAACTGGTACTGCTGGGCGGTGCTGTTGTTGCAGGCGTACTGCTGGATGGCGGTGCCGTTGGTGCTGGCGGCGGCCCGCGCGTCCACGCACTTGCCGCTGGCCCGGTTGACCACGGTGTGCCAGGCCGTCGGCGAGATGGGGCCGGTCGGCGTGGGCGTCGGGGTGGGCCCGGTGCCGGCACCGGCGAGCCAGTGCAGACCGTCGATCAGCAGCCGGTTCTGTGGCTCACTGTCGAAGGTGGACGACAGCCCGGTGTTGGTGTTGTAGTCCATGGCGTTGTGGCCGAAGTTGGCGTAGAGCATCTTGTACCGCTTGTTGCTCCACACCAGCGGGTAGTAGCCGCTGTACCAGGACTGGTTGGGGTCGGTGCCGACCGGAAAGCTGGACGGGTCGATCGACGCGAGGATGTCGATGTCCGGGTTCTGCCGCAGGTCGTTGCTCCAGGAGTACCACTCGCTGATCGACGACGGGAAGGTCGCGGGGAGCTGCCGGGTGGCCGGGTGGGTGCGGTTGTCGGCGCGCAGGGTGACCCGGGTGGGTCCCCACGTGTTCGACTGGAACGCGCCGGTGCCGAGGAAGGTGTTGTAGTACCAGCTCCAGCTCGACGGGTTGGTGTTGAAGGCGGTGACGTGGAAGCCCAGCCACGCGCCGCCGTTCTGCATGTACTGCTGGAACGCGGCACGTTGCGCGGTGGGTGGCGCGTCGTCCAGGAACATGATGACCTTGTACTGCGCCAGGTTGGCGGTGTTCAGCAGGCCCCAGTTGGTGGTCGCCTCCCAGGAGAAGCCGTACTGGGCGGCCGCCTGCGGGAACCAGGCCCGGGCATCCCGGACGAAGTCGATGTGCGCGGCGTCCCAGGTGCCGTTGTAGAAGGCCAGGACCTTGAACGTCGGAGCGGCCTGCGCGGTACGCGAGGCGTTGACGGCGAGGCCGACGCTGAGCGCGACGACGAAGGCGACCAGCAGCGAGATGATCCGCCTGGTACGGGAGGAGAGTTCTGCGATCACCTGATCGTCCCTTCGGTGGTGGCCTGGGGACGCGCGCCGACGCGTCGACGTGAACCATCTGTATACAAGGTTTACAGATCGATGAAAGGTTATGCGTTCCGCTGCTCGACGTCAAACACCCCTGCGACTGTTGGTAGGCGTCGTTGGCCTGGTGTTGTTGCCATTCGCGGTGAATGCCGCGAATGACAGCCCGCGCGCCGTGGACGGGGGGTCAGACGCCGACGGTGCCGTCGATGCCCTCGCGCAGGAAGTCGGCGTGCCCGTTGTGCCGGGCGTACTCGTGGATCAGGTGCAGCATCACCAGCCGCAGCGACACGTCCTCGCCGGAGCGGGCGTTGTGGCCGGTCACGTCGAGCGACGGCGCGGCCCGCTCGATGCGGCGGGCGTGCTCGACCTCGCGCTGCCAGGCGTCGAACGCCTCGGCGCGGGTGGCGGAGCTGGCGTCGTACGCCTGCTGGTAGTCGCCGGTCGCCGACCAGACCAGCCCGACGTCCTCGCCGTCGATCACCCGCCGGAACCAGGCGCGTTCCACCTCGGCCAGGTGCCGGACCAGGCCGAGCAGGGACAGCGAGGAGGGCGGCATCGACTGCCGGCGCAGTTCCTCGTCGGAGAGGCCGTCGCACTTCAGGGCGAGCGTCGCGCGGTGGAAGTCGAGGAAGGCGCGCAGCGTCTCCCGCTCCCCACCGGTCACCGGGGGGCCGATCCGTTCGGTGGTCACGGCGTCGATCATGCCGGACGGCGTCGGCGGCGTCGGTGCCGGCCGGGTTGTCAGCCGACCGAGGAGCGGGCCACCGGCGCGGTGAAGTAGGTGTCCGGGTACGGCTCGTCGCGGAAGCTGTAGTGCCACCACTCGCGGTCGTAGTTCACGAACCCGCCGTCGGTCATCAACCGCTGCAACAACCGCCGGTTGTCCCGGGCCGTGCCGGTGATCCCGGGGTCGGCCGTGTGCGCCCGGGGGTCGAAGCAGTCGAAGCCGGTGCCCATGTCGATGCTGATGTCGGCGAAGCGCTGCCCGCGCGGCGCGGTACAGGCCACCAGCGGCTGACCCGACGCGTACGGGGGCTGGCTGGCGGCCGGCTCGTCGACCAGGGTCAGGTCAAGGGTGCTGCCCCTGCTGTGCGCCGTGGGCGCCCCGATGTAACCGTCGGCGAAGAGTCGGCCCTTCGCCACGTCCGGATAGAACTCGGCTTTCGTCTGTTGCTCGCCGGGGCGCTTCGCCCAGGCGACGAAGTCGTCCACCGCCGGCTGCGGGCGGTAGCAGTCGTACACCTTGAGGCTGTGCCCGCCGGCCAGCGCGGCATCCTGCACCCGGCGCAGCGCCTCGGCCGCCTGCCGGGTGAGCAGACACAGCGGCTCCTGGTAGGCGGTGATCGGCCGGCCGACGAAGTTGTGCGCGGTGGCGTACCGGATGTCGGCGTGGATGCGCGGGTCGAGGTCGGTCAGCACCACGAACCCCGGCAGGCGGGCCGCGGCGGACGGGCCCGGGCTCACCGACGTCGACCCCGCACCCGTCGGCGCCGGGCGGGGCTCCGGCCGCGAGCAGCCGCCGAGCAGCACGACCAGCGCGAGCACGGCGCCGCCGCCCACTCGCCCTGACCTGCGCACCCGTCCTGTCTATCAGCCCGACCGGAGCTCCGCTCCGGATCGCCGTCCGACCGCCGGCCGAATCGGCTCGGCACCCTCGGCCAGGTGCTCGCCGAGGAAGCGCAGCGCCGCCTCGTCGTCGTCGATCCCGCCGGCCTCGTGGCCGTTGTACCGCCACACCGACAGCTCGGTCGGCCCGGCGTGGGCGTTGACGGCCGCGTAGACCGTCGACGGGGGCACGATGTCGTCCATCAACGCCACCGAGTACCGCGTCGGCCGGCGGCAGCGCCGGGCGAAGTTCACCCCGTCGACGTACGCCAGGGTGGCCAGCACCCGCTCCTCGGCGTCCCGGTGGATCGCCAGGTAGTCCCGGATCTCCCGGTACGGGCGGGCGTCGGTGGCGACGATCGCGCGCGGGATGTCGCAGAGGAACGGCACGAGGGCGACCACCGCCCGTACGCCGGGTGCCAGTGCGCCGGCCGCGAGCGCCAGCCCGCCGCCCTGGCTGTGACCGAGCACCGCCACCCGGGTCGGATCGACCACCGGCAGGGTCCGGACGGCGTCCACCGCCCGGACCGCATCGGTGATCAGTCGGCGGTAGTAGTAGGTGCGCGGGTCGGCGATACCCCGGGTGGTCACCCCGGGCGCCTCCGGGCCGGCGGCACCGGGATCCGGGGTGGCTCCCCGGCTCCAGCCCGAACCCTGCCCCCGGGTGTCCATCTGCAGGTGCACGAACCCGGCCGCCGCCCAGAGCAGGTTCTCCAGCGGGTGCCCACGACCGCCGCCGTAGCCGGCGTACTGGACCACGGTCGGCAGCGCCATGCCGGCTCCGTGGGGCACCCGCAGCCAGCCCCGCACGGGTTGGCCGGCGAAGCCCGGGAACGTCACGTCGAACACGTCGATGCTGACCAGCCCGGTCGTCACCGGCTCGACCCGGACCGGCCAGCGGGCGTCCCGGGCCTCCGCCAGGGTGCCGGCCCAGAACTGGTCGAAGTCCGCCGGTTCCCGGACCGCGCTGCGGTAGCCGTGCAGCTGCTCCTCGGGCAGGTCGGTGTACACGTCGCGCTCAGTCGGTCGGGTGGGCCGTGAACACGGGGTGCATCCGCCGGGTGTGGTCCACCTGCCGTACCGGCCCGGTCAGCTCGACGGTCGCCACCAGCCGCGGTTGCGTGCTGGACGAGGCGAGCCGCAACTCCAGCTCCCCCGGCTCGACCACCCGCCGCCCGTCCCGCCCGGTGAACGAGAGCAGGTCGGCCGGCACGGTCACCTCGATCCGGCGACTGGCGCCGGCCTCCAGCGGCACCCGTAGGTAGCCGATCAACCGCTGCACCGGCTGCACCACCGAGGCCACCGGGTCGTGCGCGTAGAGCTGCACCACCTCGCTGCCCCACCGGGTGCCGCTGTTACGCAGCGTGAAGGCCAGCAGCAGCTCCCCGTCGGTCTCCGCCGTCGCCTGTTCGACCGTCAGCTCCGACCAGTCGAATCGGGTGTAGCTGAGCCCGTGCCCGAAGCCGTACGCGGGCGTGGGGTCGATGTTGGAGACGTCGCTGGCCTGGCCCAGCCGGGCGGCGAGGTAGGTGGTCGGCTGGCCACCCGGGCTGCGCGGCACACTGACCGGCAGCCGACCCTGCGGCTCGACCCGCCCGCTGAGCAGACCGGCGATCGCCGACGGCCCCTCCTCGCCCGGGAAGAACGACTGCACGATGGCCGCCGCCTCGTCGACCGCCCGGCCGAGCGCGTACGGCCGGCCGGCGATCAGCGTGACCACCACCGGGACGCCGACCTCCAGCAGCGCGTCCAGCAGCTGCTGCTGCACCCCGGGCAGGGCCAGCGACTCCGCGTCGCAGCCCTCACCGCTGGTGCCCCGGCCGAACAACCCGGCCCGGTCACCCAGGGCCGCGATGACGACGTCCGCGCCCCGGGCCGCCTCGACCGCCGGGGCGAACCCACCGGTCTCCGGGCCGTCGACGCTCGCGCCGGGCACGACCACGACCTCGCTTCCTGGAAACTCGGCGCGCAGCGCCTGCACGAGGGTGGGCAGCTCGATCCCGAGCGGCAGCTCCGGGTGGTGGGATCCGACGTGAACCGGGAACGAGTAGCAGCCCAGCACCGCCGTCGGGTTCTCGGCCTGCGGGCCGACCACCGCGATCCGCGCCGGCCTGGCCAGCGGCAGGACACCGTCGTTGCGCAGCAGGACGACGGCCTGTTCGGCCACCTCGCGGGCGAGTTCCCGGTTGGCGGGTGGGTCCAGGTCGATGGTGCCCCGCACCGCCTCCGGGTCGGTGAGGTCGACGCCGGCGAGCGCCACCGGCACCGGGTCCCACCCGTCGTCGAGGAGCCCGAGCTGGGCCTTCTGCAGCAGCACCCGCCGCACCGCCCGGTCGATCAGCGCCTCGGCCACCTGCCCGGCGGCGAGGGCCTCGTGCAGCGGCTCACCGAAGGTCTTCACGGTGGGCAACTCCACGTCCACCCCGGCGGCGAGGGCCACCCCGGCCGCCTCGCCCCAGCTTCCGGCGACCCCGTGCAAGGTGCGCAGGAAGGCGATGCCGAAGTAGTCGGCCACCACCGTGCCGGTGAACCCCCAGGTCTCCCGGAGCAGGCCCGTGAGCAGTTCCTCGTCGGCCGCCGACGGCATCCCGTCGGTGTCGGTGTAGGCGTGCATCACCGACCGCGCGCCGCTCTCCCGGACCGCCATCTCGAACGGCGGCAGCATCACGTCCGCCCGCTCCCGCGGGCCCATGCCGACCGGTGCCAGGTTGCGCCCGGCGCGAGAGGCGGAGTAACCGACGAAGTGCTTGAGCGTGGCCACCACACCCGTCGACTCCAACCCCTGGATGTACGCGGTGGCGAGCGTCCCCACCAGGTACGGGTCCTCGCCCATGGTCTCCTCGACCCGCCCCCAGCGGGCGTCGCGGACCACGTCGAGCACCGGTGCGAGCCCCTGGTGCACGCCGAGGCGGCGCAGGTCCGCGCCGATCAGGCCGGCCATCCGCCGGATCAGTGCCGGGTCGAAGGTGGCGCCCCAGGACAACGGCACCGGGTACGCGGTCGCACCCCAGGTGGCGAAGCCGGCCAGGCACTCCTCGTGGGCGAGGGCCGGGATGCCGAAACGGTTCGCGGCGGTGATCCGCTGCTGGGTCCGCAGCAGGGAGAGCGCGCCGAGCGCCGGGTCGACCGGAGCGGTGCCGAACGGCCGGGTCAGCTGCCCGAGCCCGGTGTGCAGCAGCTCGTCGAGGTCGACCGGCTCCTCCATTTCGTGCTGGTGGGGCGCGACCTCACCGCCGTCGGCGGAGGCGCCCACCCAGACGCCGTACAGCTGGGCGATCTTCTCCGGCAGGGTCATCGCGGCGACGAGGGCGTCGACGCGGGTAGGCGGGTCGTAGGAGGGATCGTTCCAGATGGTGGTGCTCGGTTCGGTGTCCACGGTCACGTTGTCGGTCACTTTCCTCCGACGCCCATCGACCCCCGTAGGAGGGACCGCTGGGCGAACAGGTAGACGGTTATGCGGTGTTTCGCGTCTCTGCGCGTACCGGTGCTGCTCAGCCCTTCACCGCACCCTGCAGGCCACCGACGATCTGCTTCTCGGCGAAGGTGAAGAAGAGAAGTGCCGGCAGCATCGCCAGCGAGGTGAACGCGAGGATTCCCGCGGTGTCGGAGGTGTACTGGCTGGAGAAGTTCTGCACGCCCAGCGGCAGGGTGTGCAGGTCGGCGTCGCCGAGCACGAGCAGCGGCAGGAGGAAGGCGTTCCAGCTCGCCACGAACGCGAGGACCCCGACGGTGACCAGCGCGGGCCGGGACAGCGGCAGCATGACCCGCCAGAGGAAACCGAGCCGGCCGGCGCCGTCGATCGCCGCTGCGTCCTCCAACTCGCGGGGTACGGCGGCCAGGAACGGACGCAGGATCACGATCGTGAGCGGCAGCGAGAAGGCGACCTGCGGGAGGATCACCGCGTAGTAGGAGTTGATCAGGTTGAGGTCACGCAGCATCAGGTAGAGCGGCAGGATCGCCGCCCCGGCCGGGAAGAGCAGACCGAGGGTGAAGAAGGTGTAGAGCGTCTCCCGACCGCGGAAGCTGTAGCGGGCGAGCACGAACGCGGCGCAGACGCCGAGCAGCACGACGGCGAGCGTCGTGCCCAGGGCGATCACCGCGCTGTTGAGCGCCTGCTGCCAGAAGTCGACCCGCGTCAAGACCCTGGCGTAGTTGTCCCACACCCACGGGTCGGGCAGCCCGGCCGGGTCCGCGATGATCTGCGGGGTGGTTCGGAAGCCGCCGACGATCACGTAGACCACCGGGGCGATGGAGACGGCGGCGATCGCGAGGGCCAGCCCGTAGGTCAGCGGACTGCCCCACGAGAACGGACGGCGGTGCGGCGACGAGGGGGACGTCAGCGCGTTCTCGACCACGGTCAGTTCCTCCTTCCGGTGACGGCGCCGGCGATGTCGCGACGGAGGAGAAAGCGCTGGAACAGCAGCGCCGCGATGAAGGAGATGACGAACAGGATCACGGCCACCGCGTTGCCGTAGCCCCAGAGCCGGGCGAAGAAGCCGTTGTCCACCATGTACGTCGCCATGGTGGCCGAGGCGCCGAGCGACCGGACCGCGGGCACCGAGGTCACCCAGATCACGTCGAAGACCTGCAACGAGCCGATCATCGACAGGAACATCCAGATCCGGATCGTCGGGCCCAGCAGCGGGAGCGTGACGTGGCGCTGGGTCTGCCACCAGCTCGCGCCGTCGATCGCGGCGGCCTCGGTCAGCTCGGGCGGCACGTTCGACAGTCCGGCGAGCAGGAGAATGATCGCGAAGCCGACGTACTTCCAGGTGAGGACAACCAGCAGCGTCCAGATGACGATGTCGAGGTCGGCGAGCCACGCCTGCACCAGGCTGCCCAGGCCGATCTGCCGCAGCAGCACGTCGATGGTCCCGCCGCCGGTGAGGATCAACTTCCACATGATGCCGACGGTGACTTCGGCGAGGACGTACGGCACGAACACCAGGAGCCGGAACACGGTGCGGCCGCGGAAGCGACGGTTGAGCAGCAGGGCCACGGCCAGGGCGATGGGGCCCTGGAGCAGCAGCGACCCGAACACGATGATGGCGTTGTTGCGAAGAGCGTCCAGGAAGATCGGGTCCTGGAAGGCGAGGATGTAGTTGTTGAATCCGACGAACTCGGTGGGCGGCCCGACTCCGCGCCAGCGGAAGAGGCTGTAGTAGACCGCGAAGCCCATCGGCACCAGCACGAACATCACGTAGACGGCGACCGCCGGCGTGGTGAGCCCGATGATCTCGTACCACTTGCGTCTGGTCTCGGCAGCGCGGGACGACGGGCGTCGGGTGGCCGGGGGGCCCGCCGGCGGCACGGACGCGCCGCCGGCGGGGCTCAGGGTCGGGTTGGTGGAGGTCACTTCTTCGCGGCCGCCTTCATCGCCTCGACGACCTTCTCCGGGGTGCCGTTGCCCGCGAAAATGGCGATGACCGCGTCATTCATCGCGTTGCCGACGGTGCTGCCGAAGGCCGTGTCCAGCCAGAGCTGCACATACGTCGCACCCGAGGTGGCCTCCAGGATGGACTTCAGGGCGGGGTCGGCCACGCCGGCCTCCGCACCCTTGGCTACGGGCAGGCCGGTGCCGGTCCCGGCGAAGCCCTTCTGCACCTCGGGGCTCACGATGTACTTGAGGAACTCGACGCACTCGGCCGGGGCGTTCTTGGCGCAGGCGAACCCGTCGCCGCCGCCGAGGGCCGCCTTCGGGTCACCGGCGGAGCCGGCGATCGCCGGCACGGGGAACCAGCCGAGGAACTTCGTGAGCGCTTCGGGATCCTCGGCGACGGTCTCCAGGGTGCCCCTGTTCCAGTCGCCCATCAGCTCCATCGCGGCCTTGCCGTTGGCGACCAGCCCGTTGGCGCTGGTCGGGTCGTTCTGGCCCGGCGTCGCAATGAAGTTCGGCTGGAACGGGTTGGTGCCGATGAAGGTCTTCAGGTCCTGGCCCGCCTTGACGAAGCACGGGTCGTCGAAGACCAGGTCGACGGACGCCTTCTTGAGCGTGTCGACCGAGCAGGCACGCAGCGCGAAGTTGTACCACCAGTGCGCGGCGGGCCACTTGTCACCGGCCCCCAGCGCGATCGGGATGACGTTGATGGCCTTGAGCTTCGTGACCGCCTGGTTGAGCTCATCGAAAGTGGTCGGAGGAGCGGTGATGCCCGCTTTCGCGAACATGTCCTTGTTGTACCAGATGCCCTCAATCCCCATCCGGTACGGCAGGCCGTACTGCTTGCCGTTCACCTGCCAGATCTCGGTCGCGCTGCCGATGTTGGCGACCTCGTCCTTGACCTGATCGGTGAGGTCCTTGAGGTAGTCGGCCTCCACCTGCTCACGCATCTCGCCGCCGCCCCACGCCTGGAAGATGTCCGGCGGGTCGCTGGACAGCAGCGCGGCGGGGAGCCGGGTGCGCTGGAGTTGGTTGGTCTCGATCGCCTCGATCTGGACCGTGACGGTCGGGTGCAGTGCGGAGAAGTCCTTCGCGACCTTCTCCCAGTAGGTCTTGCCAGGCCCGTCCTGGGAGGCGTTGTGCCACCAGGTCAGGGTCACCGGGTTCTTGTAGAGCTCGTTCTCGGCGGGTGCCTCGCTGTCGCTGCCGTTACACCCGGCGACGAGCAGTGCGGTCGTCATTAACAGCGCCAGGGTGGCGCCCGCGCGGTGCTTCATCGCCATCGACACGTCTCCTCGACTAAGGCGTGTTTCATAAGCCGGTCAGAGCCACTCGGTGATGATCGTGATGGTGAGAACGGCTTGGAAGCGGACTGCCAGCTTGTCGTAGCGGGTGGCGACGCCGCGGTGGCGTTTGAGCCGGTTGATGCCGTTCTCCACGGCGTGGCGTAGCCGGTAGAGGTCCTTGTCGAACGCGGGTGGGCGGCCACCCTTGGAGCCTTTGGCCTTGCGATGGGCGTCCTGGTCGGTCTTGCTGGGGATGCAGGCCTGGATCCCGCGTGAGCGCAGATGACTGCGGTTGCCGCGGCTGGTGTAGGCCTTGTCGGCCAAGACCAGGTCGGGGCAGGTGCGGGGTCGACCCACGCCGAGGCGGGTCACATGGATGCGGCGCAGGACGGGGATGAACTGCGGGCTGTCACCACGGTGCCCGGCGGTCACGATCAGGGAGAGGACCTTCTGTCCCTGCTCGCAGGCCAGATGAGTCTTGGTGGTCAGCCCGCCGCGCGATCGGCCCAACGCGTGATCGGCCGGCTCGTCGTGCACCCCGCCGGGCGGCTCCTTCTGCAGATGCCCGTCGGTGCGGGCTCCGGCGGCGTGCTGGTGGGCGCGGCTGGTCATCGAGTCCACGCTCACCGTCCAACCGATCCGGCCGGTCGCGTCGCCAGCGGCTTGCAGCGCGGACAGGATCTTGTCCCAGGTTCCGTCACGCTGCCAGCGGCGGAACAGGCCGTAGACGGTGGGCCAGGGCGCGTACTCGGACGGGACGTCACGCCACGGGGCACCGATCCGGATCCGCCACCGGATCCCGTCAATGAGCTGTCGTTTCTTCCACTTCGGCGGACGACCCGTCCTCGGCACGGCAGGCAGCAACGGAGCCAGAACAGCCCACTGCCCGTCGGTCAGGTCATGCCGCCTCGTCACCGCTACGCTGGGCACGAGGTCTCCGGTATGAAGTTCTTGCTTGGTCGCAGAACCAGTTACCGGAGACCTCTTCAGCTGTCGATCACCGCCACGCGGTGACTTCGATCAGACTCCACTTTTGAAACACGCCTTAGCAGTGGCGGTACTTAGGTGCGGCGAGTTTTACAGTCACGCAACGGGGTGTCAACCGTTGTCGATAACGTTTTCTACCCCTCGCGACGAGTCCCAGGTGGCCCACTATCATCGTCGGCGTGACCTTCCCTGAGCGTGTCAAGATGTCGGACGTGGCCCGTACGGCCGGCGTCTCGGTGGCGACCGTGTCGAAGGTCGTCAACGGTCGCTACGGCGTGGCGCAGGCGACCGTGGAGCGCGTCCGGGAGGTCATCCACCAGCTCGGCTACGAGGCCAGCCTGGGAGCGCAGAGCCTGCGCAGCCACCGGACGAACGTCCTGGGCATCCTGGTCGCCGAGTTCGAGCCGTTCTCGACCGAGCTGCTCAAGGGCGCGTCGAAGGAGGTCGCCGGCACCGGCTACCAACTGCTGGCCTACTCCGGCGGCGACGGCGACGGCACGGCCGTCGGCTGGGAGCGGCGCTCGCTGGCCCGCCTGTCCGGGACGCTCATCGACGGGGCGGTGATCGTCACGCCGACGGTGGTCGAGACCAAGCAGGGCTTCCATGTCGTGGCCGTCGACCCCCACACCGGCCCGTCGGGGCTGCCCACCGTCGACTCGGACAACTTCGCCGGCGCGGTGCTCGCGACCAACTACCTGCTGTCGCTCGGCCACCGCCGCATCGGCCACATCAGCGGTCGCCCCGACCTCGAGTCGGCGCGCCTTCGCGAGGCCGGCTTCCGCCGAGCCATGGCCGACGCGGGCGTCGCGGTCGACGAACGACTCGTCCGCGTCGGCGGTTTCCGGGTCGAGAGCGCCGCCGCCACGGCCGCGGAACTGCTGGCACTGCCCGACCGGCCGACCGCCGTCTTCGCCAGCAACGACCTCTCCGCGATCTCCACGATGGACGTCGCCCGGACCATGGGCCTCACGGTGCCCGACGACCTGTCCGTGATCGGCTTCGACAACATCCCTGAGTCGGCGCTGGTCACCCCGCAGCTCACCACGATCTCGCAACCCCTGCAGCGCATGGGCGCCGTGGCGATGCGGCTGCTCATCGACCTCGTCGGCGGCGTCGAACGCGACCCGCACGTCCGGCTGCCGACCGAACTGGTCGTCCGGTCTTCCTGCGGCCCGTACACGCCCTCCCCCGGGCCCGATCGGCCGCCGTCGGCAGCCGGTGCGGCGAGCGACTGAGCGGCGAGGTCACGGGTGCTAGGCCGGGCCCTGCGACGCGCCCGCCCGTGGCGATCAGCCGGACTTCCGGGAATTCTCCGCAACTTCCCGAACACCGGCGGCGATGCGCCCTGTCGCCAGCCCTCGGTCCGTGCGGCAAGATGACCGATGGGACGGACACGCTGCTCCGGGGCATCCCGGTGCCGGCGTCCGGCCCGCCCCCGAAAGATCAAAGGAGACGCGGTGGACGCGGACGACGGACGCAGGGTGACCATCACCGCGATCGCACGGGAGGCCGGAGTGTCGGTGCCGACCGTGTCCCGGGTGCTCAACGGTCGGTCCGATGTGGCACCCGACACCCGGGAACGGGTCGAGGAGCTGCTGCGCCACCACGGCTACCGGCGCCGCAACAGCCGCAGCGTCCGCCGCGCCGGTCTCGTCGACCTGGTCTTCAACGACCTGGACAGCCCCTGGGCCGTGGAGATCATTCGCGGGGTGGAGGACGTCGGGCACGGCGCCGGCGTCGGCACCGTGGTCTCCGCGATCCACCGGCAGCCCACCGCGGCCCGGCAGTGGTTGCAGAATCTGCGTACCCGGGCCACCGACGGCGTCATCTTCGTGACCTCGCACCTGAGCCCGCCGCTGCACGCGCAGCTGCGCCGCCTCAACGTGCCGGTGGTGGTCGTCGACCCGGCCGGCGTGCCGGCCATGGACGTGCCGACGATCGGTGCCACCAACTGGTCCGGCGGACTCGCCGCGACCGAGCACCTGCTCTCGATCGGGCACCGGCGGATCGGGTTCGTCGCCGGGCCCACGCACCTGTTGTGCAGCCGGGCTCGGCTCGACGGTTACCGGGCCGGCTTGGAGGCGGCCGGGGTGCCGGTCGACGACGCCCTGGTCTGCCCGGGCGACTTCTACCACGCCTCCGGGTTCGCCGCCGGCACGGCGCTGCTCGACCTCGCCGATCCGCCGACGGCCATCTTCGCGGCCAGCGACCAGATGGCCTTCGGGGTCTACGAGGCCATCCGGCGTCGGGGGTTGCGAGTCCCGGACGACGTCAGCGTGGTGGGCTTCGACGACCTGCCGGAGGCCCGCTGGGCTTCGCCGCCGCTGACCACCGTGCGTCAACCGCTGGTGGAGATGGGCCGACTGGCGGCGCGGACCGTGCTGCGGCTGGCTCAGGGCGAGGGTATCGACTCGCCCCGGGTGGAGCTCGCCACCGAGTTGGTCGTCCGGGACAGCACCGCCACCGCGCCGACCGGGTCACCCGACCGGTCGTGACGGTCGGAATCGGGTCGGACGCTGGTTCGGCGGTTCCGGTTCGGATCCCGAAAATTCCGGCTTCTTACGGCCCCAACGACGGCTAGTGGCCGGCGCGCGACCGGCGCGCCCTGGTGCGGTGGCGCGGTGAGCGAGCCGGAGCCGCCCACCGCGCCAGCACGGTCAGTGGTGGTGGTGCGAGCGGACGGCCCGGCGGATGTCCACCGGCAGTGCGGGTGCGCCGTCGACCGGTGCCGGGTCCTCGGCGGTCGGCGCCACTCCCCCGGCGGCGATCCGGTCCAGGGTGGCCAGCCCGGCCGCGTCGATCTCCCCGAAGATCGTGTAGTTGGGGCGCAGCGCGGAGTTGGCGTAGACCAGGAAGAACTGGCTGCCGTTGGTGTCCGGCCCGGCGTTGGCCATGGCCAGCACGCCCCGGGCGTACACCTTGCGTTCGCCGGTCGGGTCGGTGGGCGCCGGCGGCAGGTCGGTCGGCAGTTCGTCGCGGTACCGGTATCCCGGGCCGCCCTCGCCCGTGCCGGAGGGGTCACCGCACTGCAACACGCTGAGCGTCGGGTACGCGGTCAGCCGGTGGCACATGGTGCGGTCGTAGAAGCGCTTGCGGACCAGGTGCAGGAAGCTCTGCACCGTGCACGGCGCGGTTGCCCGGTCCAGGGTCAACCCGATCGGCCCGTGGTTGGTGGAGAGGGTCACCCGGACGGTGCCCCGGTCCGGGGTACGCCGCGGGTCGGGCGGCAGTGGCACCGGCCGGGCCGCCGGCTCGTCGGGCGTCTCGGTGTACGCGCATGGGCCGTGCGTGGTGCGCGGCGGGCGGGTGGCGGCGTCGGCGGCTGCTGGCGGCGCGGCGGACGCGGTCACGGCGTCGACGGACGCGCCCGGCGCGGCTACGGCGGTGGCGGACGCGCCGACGACCAGCGCCCCGGCGAGCACCGTCACCCCCGCGAGGCGGGTCAGCGCGCGCACCGACCGGCGGGGTGCCGCCACGCCGGGCCGCGGTTCGAGTTCACTCGACACAGGGATCCTCCTGGACTCGTGGTGCCAGAAAGACCGGAGTCTATGGACGTCAGGGCCGGTTGTCGATCCGTCAGGGCAGCCGACGGCGGTGCCGCCACAACAGCCCGCCCAGCAGCAGCACCCCCGCGCCGCTCAGCGCGGTCACCGACCAGAGCCACCCCGACCCGGCGTGCACCGGACCGCTGGCCGCCGCCGGTCGAGGCGCACGGGGCGCAGCCAGCGCGGACGGCGAGGCCGACGGCGTGGCGGTCAGCTCGCCCGGCTCGACCAGCCGGCCGACCGCGGCATCGCGGGACAGCGTGAAGCCCCAGTCCAACAGGGCCGCGCCCTGCTCCCAACCGCGCTTCGGCGCCGGCTCGGCGCCCAGCAGGGTCACCACCAGCCGCCGCCCGCCGCGTTGCGCCGCGCCGACGTATGTGTGCCGGGCCAGGTCGGTGAAGCCGGTCTTGCCGCCGAGCGCGCCCGGGTACCGGTAGACGAGCTGGTTCTCGTTCTGGATCTGGAAACCCTTGATGCGCTGCGCCGGCTGGGCCGGGATCTGCGCCTGCTCGGTGAGCGCGTACCGGCGGAAGTTCGGGTCGGCGAAGCAGGCCCGGGCGATCAGCGCGAGGTCGTACGCGCTGGTGAACTGCCCCTTGCCGTCCAGCCCGGAGGGGGTGACCGCGTGCGTCTGGAGCGCGCCGAGCCGGTGCGCCTGCTCGTTCATGGCGCGTACTCCGCCGGCCGCGCCGTCCGCCCCGCCGCCCAGCCGGGCCAGCGCGTTGGCCGCCTCGTTGCCCGAGTTGAGTAGCAACCCGAGCCAGATGGTCTCGACGGTGTACCGGCCGCCCTCGACCAGGCCGACGGCGGACGAACCGGGCTCGATGTTCATGTCCGCCGCGGTGACGGTGACTGTCTGCTTCGGATCCAGCCGGGGCAGCATCGTGGCCGCCAGCAGCAGCTTCTGCACGCTGGCCGGGGTGCCGTACTCGTGCGGGCCGCAGCCACCGAGCACCTGGCCGGTGTCCAGGTCGGCGACCAGCCACGAGGTGGCGGTGACCGCCGGTGGCGCGCCGGCGCCGGCCGGCACGACCAGTCCGCTGGTGGCCAGTCCGACTCCGCCGACCACCCGCTGCTCGGGCACGGCGGGCGGGGGCGAGGGCCGTGGCGGCCGGGACACCGCTGGCGCCGGCACCGTCGGGCACCGCACGGTCGTCGCGGCGGCGGAACCCGTGGGGGCAGAACCCGTGGGGGCGGTCGTAGCGGCAGCGGTCGTCGCGGGAGCGGCGGCGGTCGTCGCGGGAGCGAACAGGACGGCGGACGCCGCGACCGTCAGCAGCGCAGCTTTCATGAGCCCGACCCTAGCCAACAAGATCCCCCGCCGGGACCGGATACCCGGCCGACCATCCGGCGGCATCCCGACCGCCCAGGTAGTCGTGCAGCGCGGCACTCCCCCGCAGCCGGCGCAGACTGCGCGCGTGCAGTTCCTGCTCACGGCGGGCCAGCTCGGCGCGGACCCGCTGGGCGCTGCCGGTGGTGCGCAGCTCGCCCAGCACCGCCCCGATGATCTCGAACGGGTAGGCGCCCCGGCGCAGCAGCGCGACGACCTGCGCGGCGCGCAGCTCGGCCTCGTCGTACACCCGGTATCTGGTGCCCGGCGTGCGAACCGGTCGCAGCAGGCCGCGCTCCTCCCACAGCCGCAGTTGCGAGGTCCGGACCCCGACCAGGGCGGCGACCTCGCCGATGCGGGCGCCACGGCGGGGTACCGGCCGGGCCTGCGACGGGCTGGCCAGCACGGTCTCGAAAGCGCCGAGCACCCGGCGGATCTCGGCGCGCTCCCGGTCCAGCTCGGCGTGGCCGCCGTCGAGCGCCGCGAGGGCCGCCGGCAGGTCACCCCGGTGCACCGCCGCCATGATCTCCCGGGTACGGCTCCAGCCATGCCCCTCGGCGAGCCTCCGCGCCACGGTCAGCGCCCGCGCGTGCTCGGTCGTGAAGATCCGATAGCCGCTCGCAGTGCGCCGCACTGGCGGCAGCACGCCCACCTCGACGTAGTTGCGCACCTGCTGCACCGAGATCCCTGCGGTGGCGGCCAGGTCCACCGCCCGCAGGCGGTCCTTGGGTGCGGAGTCCACGGCGGCCACCGTACCGGTTGCCACGTGATTTGAGACTTTGCGGGTCGTTCCGGCGTAGTCACCAGTGGAATCTCGGCAAAAGTCTCTACAAGGGGATGAATGAGACAATGTAATCCGTCAGCCCGGCGGGGTCCTTCCCCGCCACGATCTCGTGAAGGGTTCGCATGTCGCAGCCAGCATGGTCCGTCGCCGACAGCCACGACATGATCGAGGTACGCGGAGCGCGGGAGAACAACCTCGCCAGCGTTTCGGTCGACATCCCCAAGCGCCGGTTGACCGTCTTCACCGGTGTCTCCGGCTCGGGCAAGTCGTCGCTCGTCTTCGGCACCATCGCCGCCGAGTCCCAGCGCCTGATCAACGAGACCTACAGCGCGTTCCTCCAGTCGTTCATGCCGAACCTCAACCGGCCGGACGTCGACTCGCTGCGCAACCTCGGTGCGGCCATCGTGGTCGACCAGGAGCGGATGGGGGTCAACTCGCGCTCCACCGTGGGCACCGCCACCGACGCGTACGCCATGCTCCGGATCGTCTTCAGCCGGCTCGGCCAGCCGTCGGTGGGCGGTGCCGGGGCGTTCAGCTTCAACCTGGCCGAGGGGATGTGCCCGACCTGCGAAGGGCTGGGCCGGGTCTCCGACCTCGACGTGAGCGAGTTGGTGGACGTCGAGCGCTCGCTCAACGACGGCGCGATCACCGTGCCCAACTTCGCGGTCGACTCCTGGTACTGGCAGACGATCGTCGGGTCCGGTCTGTTCGACCCGGACACCAAACTCCAGGACTACACCGAACAGCAGTGGCAGGACCTGTTGTACAAGCCCTCCACGAAGATCAAAATGGGCAGCAACAACTGGACGTACGAGGGTCTGGCGGTCAAGGTCAAGCGGCTCTACCTGGCCAAGGACCGCGACTCGATGCAGGGGCACATCCGCGCCTTCGTCGACCGGGCGGTCACCTTCACCACCTGCGCGGACTGCGGCGGCACCCGACTCAACGCGGCGGCCCTGTCGTCGCGGATCGCCGGGCGCAACTTCGCCGAGTGCTCGGCCATGCAGATCAGCGACTTGGCCGCGTTCGTACGGGGCGTCGACGACCCGGCGGTGGCGCCGCTGATCGCCAACCTGCGCGATCTGCTGGACTCACTGGTCGAGATCGGGTTGGGCTACCTCAGCCTGGACCGCGAGTCGGCGACCCTCTCCGGTGGTGAGGCGCAGCGGGTGAAAATGGTCCGGCACCTCGGCTCCAGCCTCTCCGACGTCACGTACGTCTTCGACGAACCGACCGTCGGGCTGCACCCGCACGACATCGCCCGGATGAACGACCTGCTGCTGCGGCTGCGCGACAAGGGCAACACCGTGCTGGTGGTGGAACACAAGCCGGAGACCATCGCGATCGCCGACCACGTGGTCGACCTCGGGCCGGGCGCCGGCACCGACGGCGGCCGGATCTGCTTCACCGGGGACGTCCCCAGCCTGCGCCGCTCCGACACACTCACCGGTCGGCACCTGGACCACCGGGTGACCCTGCGCGACGAGGTGCGCCAACCGAGCGGGCAGCTCGCCATCCGCAACGCCGACCTGCACAACCTGCGCGACGTGGACGTGGACATCCCGCTCGGGGTACTCACCGTGGTCACCGGAGTCGCCGGCTCCGGCAAGAGCTCGCTGATCCACGGGTCGCTGCGCGGGCGGGCCGGGGTAGTGATCGTGGACCAGTCCCCGATCCGCGGGTCACGACGCAGCAACCCGGCCACCTACAGCGGGCTGCTCGACCCGATCCGCGCCGCCTTCGCCAAGGCCAACGGGGTCAAGGCGGCGCTGTTCAGCGCCAACTCCGAGGGTGCCTGCCCGGCCTGCAAGGGGATCGGGCTGATCTACACGGACCTGGCCATGATGGCCGGCGTGGCGAGCGTCTGCGAGCGGTGCGAGGGACGGCGATTCACCGACGAGGTGCTCACGTACACGCTGCGGGGCAAGAACATCAGCGAGGTGCTGGCCATGCCGGTCACCGAGGCCCACGCGTTCTTCTCCAGCGGGCCGGCGCACCTCATCCTCGGTCGGCTGGTCGACGTCGGGCTGGGCTACCTCAAGCTCGGCCAGCCGCTGACCACCCTCTCCGGCGGGGAGCGGCAACGACTCAAGCTCGCCATCCACCTGGCGGAGAAGACCAGCACGTACGTGCTGGACGAGCCGACCACCGGCCTGCACCTGGCCGACGTGGACCAACTGCTGGCCCTGCTGGACCGGATGGTCGACGCCGGCAACACCGTGATCGTCATCGAGCATCACCAGGCGGTCATGGCCCACGCGGACTGGCTCATCGACCTGGGCCCGGGCGCCGGGCACGACGGCGGGCGAATCGTCTTCACCGGCACGCCGGCCGAACTGGTCGCCCGGGGTGACACGCTCACCGCCGACCACCTGCGCGAATACGTCAAGGAGCCGACGGCGATCACCAAGGGGTAGGGCGGGCGGGCCGCACCCGGCGGCGGGCCGCACCCGACGAGCGGGCCGGATCGGCGGCGGGCCGCAGAGCGGGCGGTGGTGGTCAGGCGACGCGGCGCAGCCAGCGCCGCTGCCAGGGCGTCTCCACCGCTTTCGGGTGGTAGCCCGCCCGGACCCACGGCACCGCCCGCTCGGCCGGCAGGCCGTCGAGGATCGCCAACGCGGCCAACGCCGTACCGGTGCGCCCCACCCCACCCCGGCAGGCCACCTCGACACGCTCACCGTCATGTGCCCGCCGCAGCGCCGCCCGCAGGGCGTCGAGGGCGTCCGCCCGATCGAGCGGTAGCCAGAAGTCGGGCCACCGGATCCGCCGGTACGGCCAGTCCGGCGCCGGACCGGGCGCCAACAGCAGGGCGAAGTCGGCGGGCGAGGCGACCGCACCGATACGGCGCCCGCGCACCGTCGCCCCGCTGGGCAGTACCAGCACACCCGACTGCTCGGACCAGATTTGCGCGACAGTCACCCCAGCATTGTGCCGGCACGGCCACCGAGCATGGGGCCGGCACGCGCACCGATCTTGGTACCGCCGACGCATCGCGCATGGGCTCGGCGCGCGCACCCCGCATGGGCTCGGCGCGCGCACCCCGCATGGGCTCGGCGCGCACACCCCGCATGGGCTCGGCGCGCACACCCCGCATGGGCTCGGCGCGCACCGCGCGTGGTGCCGCCGGACGCGCTGAGCGTGGGGCCAGCACGCGCACCGACGTGCCGCCACTGCGGGTGGGTACAGACAGCGCCGCCCCCGGCTGGTGGGCCGGGGGCGGCGCTGGTGTCGGTGTGCAGGTCGCCTCTCGGCGAGTGGCACGACGCGGCTCCAGCCGAACGGTGTTCCGCGAAGGCAATATAGGTGAGGCCCGGGGACACTGAGTCACACCGACACTGACCACAACCAGCCTCCGGCCGGCGATGTTCCCCGGGCGACACCCGACCAGCCGGGTCGAGATCTTGGACAGTTTCCGTTAGCGGGTAACGGAAACTGTCCAAGATCTCGGCGTGGACATGCCGCTGGCCGGCACCCCGGGTTGGGGGTGCCGGCCAGCGGTCGGTTCATGCGGTGGTGCTGTGGTGTTGTGGGTCAGTTGTTCCAGTACTGGCCGACCAGGTCGGTGGCCTGCTTCTCCCACTGGGCGTAGGCGTCCGGGTAGGCCGACACCTGCACGGTCTGCGCGGCGTCGGTCAGCGGCATGTCCTGCCACCCGTCAACCTGCTTCAGGCCCTTCAGGAACGCGGTGGTCGAGTACTCAGGGTCGGTGATCTGCTCCGGCGTACCCCAACCCGAGCTCGGCCGCTGCTGGAACAGGCCCAGCGAGTCGTGGTCGTTCATGTCGCCGAGGTGGCCGAGGTTCTCCAGCTTCGACTCCTGCAGACTCGTCGCGATCGAGATGACCGCGGCCCGCTCCGGCAGACCGGCCTTCTTCGTGGCGGCGATGATCGCCTTGACGTTGGCGGTCTGCTCACCGTTCAAGTCGATGCGGGACTGCTCACCCTGCGGCGAGACCGACTGCACGGCCACGGCGGCGGGCTTGGTGTCGACGGGGGTGGCGGCGTGGGCGGCGATCGGACCGGCGAACACACCACCGGCGAAGGCCAGACCAGCAACAGACAGCACACTCTTACGCATGATCGTGTTCATGGGGGTAGCTCCTTCACGGGGGTAAACACCCAGCCGACCGGGGGATCGGCGTTACGGGTGCGAGCACCTCGTCCGGCGCTAACAACAAGAAGGGGGGAAGTCTTTTCGGCGGCCAACGGGCAGGGGCTCGTGGCGCCGGGTCTGTGTGTAACGACCGCCGGGCCGACATCATTCCGGGCCTGGCCCATCCGCCGGCACCCTGTCGAGCGGGGCGCGGGGGCGGTCGTTCAGGGGATCTGTAACGACCGGCGGGCCGGGGTCATTCCGGCATTGGCACCGGGTCGAGCAGGTGCCTGGTGCGGTCGTTCGGGGATCTGAAACGACCGGGCCGGGCCTGGCATTCCAACCCCGGGGGGTGGGGCGGCGGGCCGTGGTACTGCGATCGTCAGGGTATGTAACGACCCCGGGCCGGCCCCCATTCCGGCCGACGCGTGCAGCCGGTCACACGCCAGAGACCCCGGATACCGGACATTCGGCACCCGGATCGCCCACCGCTCCCGGCGTCAGCCGGGACATTCGACGCGATCGGCCACCGCTCCCGCCGTCAGCCGGACATTCGACGCGATCGGCCACCGCTCCCGCCGTCAGCCGGACATTCGACGCGCTCGGCCACCGTCAGCCGGACATTCGACGCGCGCCCGACCACCGCCCCCGGCGCCAGACGCGGCCGGCTGGCCATGGTCAACTCCAGATCACCGACATGGGGGCATCGTCGCGCCGGGATACCGCGACATCGCCGACACCGAGTCGATCACCCACGCCGCACCGGTAGGCGGGCGCGTGAGGTGCCCCGGTAACGCAACACGGCGAGGATCCGATGCCGGTAAGCGGACATCCGAGCGCCACAGGGGGATCGTGCGCCATCAGGACGCCGCGAGAACCACACCCCCCGAGACGGGTGCATGGCGGTGATCGACTCCAGATCGCCGACATGGGGACATCACCGCGGCGGGATACCGCGACATCGCCGACACCGAGTCGATCACCCACACCGCAGCGGTAGGCGGACGCGTCAGGTGCCCAAGTAGCGCAACACGGCGAGGATCCGGCGGCTGTAGCCGGTCACGTGTGCGAGGTCGAGTTTGTCGAAGATCGCGTTGACGTGCTTCTCCACCGCGCTCTGCGACACGTGCAGACGCTGGGCGATGGCGGCGTTCGTGTGCCCCTGGGCCATCTCGTGCAGCACGTCCCGTTCGCGCGGGGTCAGCCGACCGAACGGGTCCGGCCGGTCGGAGCCGGCGACCACCTGCCGGACCACCTCGGGGTCGAGCGCGGTGCCCCCGGCGGCGACGCGGTCCAGTGCGTCGAGGAAGTCGTCCACCTGGGCGACCCGGTCCTTGAGCAGGTACCCGACGCCCTCAGGGCGGTCCGCGAGCAGCCGGCCGGCGTACCGCCGCTCCACGTACTGGGAGAGCACCAGGACGGCGGTGCTGGGCCAGCGCCGGCGGATTTCCAGCGCGGCGCGTAGCCCGTCGTCGGTGTGCGTGGGCGGCATCCGGACGTCGGTGACGACCACGTCGGGACAGGACCGTTCGACCGCCTCGACCAGCTCGTCGGCGGTGCCGACCGCCGCGACCACCTCGTGGTCCTCCTCGGCGAGTAGCCGCGCCAGGCCCTCCCTGAGCAGCGTCGAGTCTTCGGCGAGGACTACCCGCACGGCAGCTCCGCGAGCACGGTGGTCGGACCGCCGACCGGGCTGGTCACCCGCAGCCGGCCGTCCAGCGCGGCGACCCGCCGGGCCAGCCCGGACAACCCGCGCCCGGCCGGGTCCGCGCCACCCACGCCATCGTCGTGTACGCGCATCCGGACCATCCCTTCCCGTACCCCGATCTCGACCGTGACCACGGTAGCGGCGGCGTGCTTCGCGGCGTTGGTGAGCGCCTCGCAGGCCACGAAGTACAGCACCGTCTCGGTCTGCCGCTCGGGGCGGACCGGCAGCTCGCAGCGGATTCGCACCGGCACCTCGGAGCGGCGGGCGACCATGGCGAGCACCTCGCCGAGGTCGCTGCCGTCCAGCGCCGACGGGTAGACCCGCCACGCCACCTCGCGCAACTCCTCGACGGCCCGCTGTACGTCCTCGTGTGCCTGGGCGAGTAGCGCGCGGGAGCGGTCGGCGTCCCGGGTGCGTCGGGCCCGGCCGAGCAGCATGCCGAGGGGGACCAGCCGCTGCTGGAGGCCATCGTGCAGGTCGCGCTCGATGCGCTGCCGCTCGGCGTCAACGGCGTCGATAACCCCGGCCCGACTGGTGGTGAGCTCGCGGACCCGCGCCGCCAGCTCCGCCCGGCTTCCCGGGCCGAGCAACCGCTGGGCCAGCCGAATGTCCAGCGCGGCGACGCTGACGATGGCCTGGACGTTGAGCAGCAGCAGCACCCCTCCGACGGCGACCTGCGCCAGCGCGTCGAGGGGGGTCAGCTCGCCGCGCACCGCCGCACGCAGCACGATCGCGGCCAGTACCACGCCGACGCCCAGCACGGCGTACGCCAACAGGCCGAGCACGCCGGGCAGCAGCCGGGCGGCGAGGTAGCCGACCTGCCGCCGGGTCGCCGCGCCGACCGGTGCGGGCAGCTCACCCGCGGCGAGCAGCCCCGTCAGCCGGCGGCGTTCCACGCGCACCAGCAGTGCGGCGTACCGCTTCGTCAGGCCAGCGGCCCGGCGGCCGGCCGGGGGCGCGAGCGCGGACCCCGCGAGCGCGACGGCCGCGACGGCCAGGAAGACCAGCTCGACGGCGGCGGTCGCGGTCCCGGCGGCGACGCCGACCGGCAGCCGAAGGCGGTGCCACCACCGGCCGGTCCGACGCTCGCCCGCCATTACCTGCCGCCCGCCCGACTGCCGGAGCCGACGCCACCACCGGCCGGACCGACGCTCCCCCACGACCACCTGACGCCCGCCCGACTGCCGGTCTAGCGCTCGTCCGAGGCCCACGAGCCGCTGCGGTAGAGAGTGCCGCGACCGCCCGGGTCGGGCACGCCGTGCCCCGCCCCCTGGTGGTCGAGGGGGGCCGGCTCGGGGTTGCGGGCGGCGCGACGGGCCCGCAGCACGCGAGACCCGACGAACCAGGCGACGGCCGCCACGACGGCCACGATCACCACGTTCTGGAACACGCCGACATACCCCTCGACGAGGTGCCAGTTGTCGCCGAGCAGGTAGCCGGCGAGCACGAAGGTGGTGTTCCAGATCAGGCTGCCCAGCGTGGTGTAGAGCAGGAACGTGCCGACGGGCATCCGCTCGACCCCGGCCGGGATGGAGATCAGGCTCCGGAAGATCGGGATCATCCGGCCGAAGAAGACCGCCTTCACGCCGTGCCGGAGGAACCACGCCTCGGTCCGGTCCACGTCGCTGAGCTTCAGCAGCGGCAACCGGGCCGCGATGGCGCGCATCCGGTCCCGGCCCAGCGACGCACCGATCAGATAGAGCGCCAGCGCACCCACCACCGAGCCCAGGGTGGTCCAGAAGATCGCACCGATCAGACTGATCCGGCCCTGCGCGGCGACGAACCCGGCCAGCGGCAGGATCACCTCGCTGGGGATCGGCGGGAACAGGTTCTCCAGCGCCACCGCCAGGCCGGCGCCCGGCCCGCCGAGCCGTTCCACCAGGTCACTGACGTAGCCGACCAAGCCATCCTGGGGCGGTCCGGCCTCAGCGATGGGGGTTCCGGTGGCGAGCACGGCGTGGGACGTTCGAATCATGCCCCCACGCTACGAAGTGATCCTGAGAGCCGACCATGGGGTCGACCACCCGGCCGCGCAGCCCGACCACAGCCCCGGGGGTGTGGAAAACCGCACCCCGCTACGGTTCGCTGTGGCGCAGCCACTGTGCGTACCCCGGGACGTCGCGGCGAACGCGCGGACGCACGCCGCCGCAGTCCGCGCGGCGCGCGCCCGGGTGGTGCTCTTTCCGGAACTGTCCCTGACCGGGTACGAGTTGAACGCCCCGGTCGTGCCAGTCGACGACCCCCGACTGACGCCGCTGGTCGAGGCGTGCGCCGAGACGGGCGCGCTGGCCCTGGCCGGAGCGCCGGTCGCCGGTGACCACATCGCCATGCTGGCGGTGACCGGCGCTGGCGTGACGGTGGCGTACCGGAAGATGTGGCTGGGCGACGTGGAGGCCCGCCGGTTCCGGCCGGGCGACGCGCCGGCCGTGCTCGACGTGGACGGATGGCGGGTGGGGCTGGCGATCTGCAAGGACACCGGCGTCGCCGCGCACGCGGCGCGGACCGCCGCGCTCGGGATCGACGTGTACGCGGCGGGCGTGCTGGAGTCGGCGAGCGACGCCGACGTGTCGGACCAGCGGGCGCACCGGATCGCCACCGCGCACCGGGTCTGGGTGGCGATGGCGAGCTTCGCCGGGTCGACCGGTGGCGGCTACACCGAAGCAGCCGGTCGGTCCGCCATCTGGTCGCCGAAGGCCGAGGTGTACGGCCGGACGGGCACGGAGCCGGGTGAGCTGCTCCGCGCCAGCCTCGACTGAACGCGGTTAGGGTGGGCCGGTGATCTCTGGGAGGCTGGTGCAGTTGCGGCGCTATCCGGTGAAGTCGTTGCTGGGCGAGCGATTGCCGGCCGCCGACGTGGGCGAGACCGGCGTCGCGGGTGACCGCGCGCTGGCCCTGCTGGATCGGGCCACCGGTCGGGTTGCCAGCGCCAAGCAACCTCACCGGTGGCGCACCCTGCTCACCCTGCGGGCGGCCGGCACGGCACCCGACGCGGTGCGGATCACCCTGCCCGACGGCCGGCACCTGTCGACCGCGGAGCCCGACATCGACGTGGTGCTCTCCGCGACGGCGGGCCGTTCGGTGACGCTGGTCGACGCCGTACCGGCCGACGCCACGCTGCTGCGTTCCCACCCGGACGCGGTGCTGGCCGCCGGATTGGCGGACGAGGTCCCGGCGGACGAGAGCCGGCTCGGGTCAGCCGCGCCCGGCACCTTCTTCGACTTCGCCCCGATCCATCTGGTCACCACCGCAACCCTGGACCGGATCGCCGCCGACCTGCCGCCCGAGGCTGGGACGGTGGAACGCTACCGACCCAACCTGGTGCTCGACACGTCCGGGGACGCGTTCGCCGAGAACGCCTGGGTGGGCCGGGAGCTGCGGATCGGCCCGGCCCTGGTGCTCGCCGTGCTCGCCCTGACGCCGCGCTGCGCGGTGCCGACGCTGGCGCACGGCCCGCTGCCACGGGAGACCGAGGCGCTGCGGGTGCCGGCTCGGCTGAACCGGATCGAGCCGTTGCCGGGCCTGGGCCCGCAGCCGTGCGTCGGCGCGTACGCCCGGGTGGTCCGTCCCGGCCGGGTGGCGGAGGGCGATCCCGTCACGGTCGGCTGATTCTCGCCCGCCAACTGATGACGCTCGGCGCGGCTCCGGCCGATGTCGTACGGGCCGGGCATCATCGCCACATGAGCACGCTCCCTTCTCGACTGTCCGTTGTCACGCTGGGCACGCGCGACATCGGCACGTTGCGCTCGTTCTACCGTTCGTTGGGCTGGCCCGAGCTGCCGTCCAGTGACGACGGTTGGTCGGCGTTCCTGCTCGGCGGCGTTCTGCTCGCGCTCTATCCGCTGCCCGAGCTGGCGGCCGAGGCGGCGCCCGGCGTGGCAGATCCGGCGGGCGGCTGGTCCGGCGTCACGCTGGCCTGCAACGTCGACAGCCGCGAGGCCGTCGACGCGGCCTTCGCCACGGCCGTCGCGGCGGGCGCCACCGTGGTCGCGGAGCCGACCGACCGGGCCTGGGGTGGGCGCTCGGGCTACTTCGCAGATCCGGAGGGCAACCGCTGGGAGCTCGCGTGGGCGGGCACGGCCCGTTTCGACGAGCGCGGTGCCCTCATTTCGTTCGGCTGAGTTCGGCGGCCATCTGCGCTGAGCTGTGGTTGGGCTCCACTCCGTCCACCAGGATGGCCTCGCCGGCGAGGTGCCTTGTCCGCAAGGGCTTGATCTCCTGATAGTTGCTGGAGTGATACCAGGAGCGAGCCGTGGGCAGGTCGGGAAATTCGATGATCACCACATCGCCCGGCCAGGTGCCTTCCATCACGTCAACGGTGCCGCCGTGGACGATGAACCGGCCACCGAAGGGGGCGAGGGTGGCATCGATACGCTCCAGATACTCCAACACGTCGGCGTGGATGGGTGCTCTGCGCAGGTGCGCAAGCGCGTACGCGGTCATGGGTTCTCCGTTCGTTACGGGTGGTCGGCCCTGGGAGTCAATTACGCCGTCGGGACGCGGTCCAGGAAACCCAGGACCTGGGTCAGCCGTCCGTCCTCGTCGGTCGTTGCGACGTCGAAGCCCACGATCGGTGCCTCGACGCCTTCCGGCCCGAGCTCCCAGGTGAAGCGGACCTGGTTGTGGTGGCCGTCGACCGGTCCGGCCAACCGGAATGTCATGCCGGGGAACTGGTTCTGCACCGCGGCGATCGTCGCGTCGATCGCCTCCCGGCCCTCGGCGACGGCCAGTGGGTCGACGTAGCGGCCCTCGGGGGCCCACAGGTCGTTGATGTCCCGGCGCCGCCTCGCCGGATCGCTCTCATTCCACATCGCGATATACCGCTCGGCCAGCTCATCGAAGGTGGTAGCCACGGATCTCTCCTTGCCCACTAGGGATGGGGCGGGTTGTCGCCTCTGGAAGAAATGATCTCGGCGCCCTGGCGCCTTGTCGATTACGTCGCAGGTAATGGCCGGTGCGCCGATGCGGTCACTAGGGTCGGGGCGTGAGGACCATGACCAGGCCCGGGCGACCAGTCGGGGAGTTGCTGCGCGACTGGCGCCGAACTCGCGGGATGAGTCAGCTCGACCTGTCGATCGAGGCGGGAGTGTCCGCCCGGCATCTGAGCTTCGTGGAGACCGGGCGATCTCGTCCGAGCCCGGAGCTGATCCTGCGGCTGGCGGAGCAGCTCGACATGCCGCTGGCTGAGCGCAACACGATGCTGCTCGCCGGCGGCTACGCGCCCGCCTACTCCAGCCACGAGCTGAGCGATCCGGAACTGGATCCGGTACGTGCCGCCATACGACAGATCCTCGACGGACACAGCCCGTACCCGGCGCTGCTCGTCGACCAGCACTGGCAACTCGTCGAAGCCAACCCTGCCGTCGCCCTGTTCACCGCCGGCGCCGAGCCCCGCCTTCTGACTCCACCGATCAACGTGCTGCGGCTCAGCCTGCACCCCGACGGCATGGCCCCGCGAATCCTCAACCTGCCCGAGTGGCGCGCCCACCTGCTCAACCGGCTGCGGCAGCAGGCCGTGACAACCAACGACCCGGTCCTGTACGACCTGCACGAGGAGCTTCGCGGCTACCCCGGCGGCAACGGCCACGGCGCACCGATCAGCGAGGCGGTTTCGCGCATCGTCATCCCGCTCCGGTACCGCCACAACGACCAGGAGATGTCCTTCTTCAGCACCACCACCCTCTTCGGCACGCCGCTGGATGTCACCGTCTCCGGGCTGGCCGTCGAGGCCTTCTTCCCTGCCGACTCGGCGACCACCGAAACGCTCCAGGCCCTCGCCACGTCGGGAGTCGGCACGGGCACGTGACACTTCACCACCGGCTCCGGTGTCGGTACGCCACCCGGGCGGATACCGTCGCCCCATGCCCGAGCTGATCGCTCCCACCGTCCGCCTGCACGCCGCCTGGCTCAAGGCGCATGCCGAGTGGGGTCCCGGCCTCCACGAGGACGGTTTCGGGCTGCGGCCGTCCGACGAGGTGCGCTCGCCTGACGAGTTCGCTGCCTGGGTGGGCCGTCTCACGGACGAGTCGGACCCGGCGAAGCCGCTGGCCGCTGGACAGGTGCGGTGCACGTACCGATGGATCGTCGAAGGTGACGAGGTGCTCGGTGGGATCGCGCTGCGGCACGGGCTCGACGACTACCTGTTGCGGGTCGCCGGCCACATCGGTTACGGCATCCGGCCGTTCTCGCGCCGGCGTGGGTTGGCCACCTGGGCGCTGGGACGGATGCTCGATGAGGCACGGGCCCTCGGCCTGGATCAGGTGCTCGTCACCTGCGCCGTGGACAACGTCGCCTCAGCGAGGACGATCGAGCACCACGGCGGTGTCCTCGAGGACATCCGGGACACCGAACACGGCGCGGTGCGCCGGTACTGGATCAAGCTCTAGCCCGCCGTCGGCTGTCACACACCCCCGGTGTCGCTGAAGCGTCGCAGGGTCCAGCGGGCCGGCGGCCAGCCGGCGGTGTCGTCGTCCGTGGTCCATTCGGTGATCGAGGCTGCGGCCACCCCCAGGTCGAACGCCCGGTAGAGCGGCTGAGCGCCGAGCGCGTGGAACGCGCCTTCGACGGTCTCGGTGTGTCCGACCAGCAGCACCGTGGCACCCCGGTGTCGTTGTGCGATCTCCATGATCGCGCGGCTGACGCGGACGACCAACTCGGCCCAGCTCTCGTTGCCCTTCTCGAACGGCCGGAACACGCCCCCACCCTCCGCCGCGTAGTCGGCCTGGAACCGGCTGATCGGCAGACCGTCGGCGTACGGCGGCGTGTGCCAGGTGCACAGACCACAGTCCGCGACCGGATTGACGCCCAGCGCCGCGGCGATCGGCTGAGCGGTCTGGACGGCCCGGCGCAGCACGGACGAGTACACGGCGGCTGGTCTGTCGGCGGCAAGGTCCACGGCGAGCCGCCGGGCCAACTGGCGAGCCTGATCGTGGCCCAGGTCCGTCAGGCCCCGGCAACCGTGCGGGCCGCCCACGATCCCCTCGACGTGGTGGATCGACTCGCCATGTCGTACGAAGATCAGCCGCGTCCGCATCGGACCATCATGCCAGCGGCGCTGGTAGATGTATCAGTCGTCCGTACGGCCGGTGGAAAAGCCGTTGGCCTGACTGAGCAGGGCATCGAGTTGTGCGCCCGTCCGCGCCGACAGCCGGTCCCGGTCCACCAACTCGGCGATGCGTTCCCGCAGCTCGGTGACGTGCTTGGCGCGGTCCTTCGAACGGCGGCTGAGGTCCTCCAGATCGTCGCGCAGATCCTCGGCGGTCCTCCGGTCGATCTCGCCGCGGGCCTGCGCCTCAGCGAGCACCGCGGCGAACGCGGTGGTTACCTGCCGCAGGCTGACCGGCACCTGCTGACCGATGGTCGGAGGCGCGGAGCTGCTGGCCGGCGGCGAGGATGGTGCCGCCGGCGTCGGCGACTGGCTGGTGGTTGACGGTGCCGGGGCGGTGGTCGACGGTGAGTCGGCGACCTGTGACGAGTCGGGCGAGCCGACGCTCTGGGCGAGCAGCGCGCCGAGACCGACCAGCGCCGCGAGACCGGCCGTGGCCAGCACAGCGAGGGGTCGTCGTGACCGGCGGCGGCGGGGCGGGGCGTCAGCCGGTGTGGGGTGGGGGCGGGCCGCCGAGCGGTCGATCAGGGTGGGCGGGTGGGCCGAGTGCGCTGACGGCAGGACGCGCAGCATCTCGGTGGGCGGCTCGACCGGCTGGCCGGCACCGAACCGGGTGGCGAGCTGTGCGGCGGTCGGGCGGCGGGCCGGGTCGGCGGCCAGGCAGGCGATGGTCAGCTCGGCGATGTCGGCTGGCAGGCCGGGCACCCGCAGCGGCGGGACCGGAGTGCCCCGCCGGTGCACCTCCAGCGCGTCCTCCCAGCTCTGCACGGGCAGCGGTGCCCACCCGGTGAGCGTGCGGTAGAGCAGCGCGCCGAGGGCGTACACGTCGCTGGCCGGGTCCGGAGGGCCGGCGGCCAGTCGCTCCGGTGCGAAGTAGGCAGGCGTGCCCATCAGCGGCTCGCCGGTCTGGCCGCCGAGCGGGTGGTGCGGCCCGCCGAGCGCAGCGATGCCGAAGTCGAGCACCTTGGCGCCGGTGTCGGTGAGCATGACGTTGCCCGGCTTGACGTCGCGGTGCACCACGCCGATGCGGTGCGCGGCGGCCAGCGCCGCGGCGATCTGCCCGGCCACCCGGACCGCCTCCGGCCAGGGCAGCGGGCCGGTCCGCAGCCGGTCGGCCAGGTTGTGCCCGTCGACCAGCTCCATCACCAGGTACGGCACCACCGCGCCGCCGGCCAGGGTCGCCTCGCCGTAGTCGTACACCTGGGTCACGTGCGGGTGGGTCAGCCGGGCGGCCGCGCGGGCCTCGCGCTGGATGGTGGCCCGCAGTTGCGGGTCGGCGGCGAGCTGCCCGGCGAGCACCTTGACGGCGACCGGCCGGCCGAGGACCTCGTCGTCGGCCCGCCAGACCTCGGACATGCCACCAAGGCCGATCCGCTCGTGCAGTACGTAGCGGTCGTGGAGACGGAGAGTGGGCGTGAACGGCGACATGGCCTCACCAGTCTGCCTGGCCGCGTCCCCCTCGACCACCCAGGGCGCCCGGTACCGGCCCACTCCTCACCTGCGTACCGAAATGGGCCGGTGCGCGGTGACGGCGGACCGGCCCCGGGCCGGCGGGTCGGCTAGGAGCAGGGGGTTGCGGCGGGCAGCGGTCGCGGCTGGATCCGGTCGGCGAGCCGGCGCAGGACGACGGCGGTGGCCCGCCGGGACGGCGCGAGCAACGGCGGCCGGACTCGCTCGACCTGGACCGGAGCATCCGGGCGGGCCGAGTTGACGTGTCGGTTCATCGCGTCGAGGGCGGTGATGTAGCCGGTCGAGTGTTCCATGGTCAACTCCTCGGGACAGGTCCGGTTGAGGCCCGGACGACGAGTGCGGTGGGCAGCAGCACGTGGCCGGCCGCGGTGTCCGCGGGCGGGTCGAGCAGTAGTTCGGCGGCGATCCGGCCCTTCTCCTCGGCCGGCTGCCGAACGGTGGTGAGGCCGGCAGCGGCGGCCTCGGGGATGTCATCGAAGCCGGTCACCGACACCGGCGGGCGCTCGCCGGCCGGTCGCTGGGCCAGGGCGTCCAGCACGCCGAGGGCGAGCACGTCGGAGCCGGCCAGCACGGCGGTCGGCGGTGTGGGCCCGTCGAACAGCCCGGCGACGGCCGCGGACGCCGCCTGGCGGCTGTTGCCCGGAGCGTTGACCACGGTCAGCTCGGCCCAGTCGACGCCGACCTCGGCGAACGCGTCGGCGAACCCGGCGAGCCGGCCTCGGGTGGTCGGGTGTACCGCCTCGTTCACCCCGGACAGGGTGAGTCGGCCGGCCGGCGCGTCGGGCAACACGCCATCGGCGAGCAGGGCCACCCGGCGGTGGCCGAGGCCGGCCACGTGCGCGGCGACGCTGCGGGCCGCGGCCCGCTCGTCGATGCCGACGAACCGCTCGTCGGGGCCGGCGTCGTCGCGGGAGGCCGTGCTGACGTACGGCAGCCCGCGATCCCGGATCACGTCCAACGCCCACTCCTCGTCGGCGACGCAGTAGACGCAGAACCCGTCGACCGCTGCGTTTTCCACCGCCCGCCGGGCGTCGGTCTGCGCCGGGGGCAGCGGCACCAGCAACATGCTGGTGCCGTGCCGCTCTGCCGCGCTGCCGACCCCGGCGAGGAAGCGGACCGCGAACGGGTCGGTGAAGGCGTACGACAACTGCGAGGTGAACAGCACCCCGATCGATCCGACGAAGCCGCGGCGCAGGGAGCGGGCGGTGGGGTTGGGGCCCGGGTAGCCGAGCTGCCGGGCGGCGTCCAGGATCCGTTCGCGCAGCGCGGCGGAGAGCTGGTCGGGGCGGCTGTAGGCGTTGGAAACGGTGCTGCGCGAGACGCCAACGGCGTCTGCCACGGCTTGCAGGGTTGGCTTCACCGGCACCTCTCTGTATCGATCCAGTCTGTATCGATACAGAGATTAGCCGGACCGGTCGGCGTCGGTCAATACCGTGCGCCGACCAATCCCGTCGTCGAGCCGTCAGGGCACCAGCACCAGACGACCCCGCACGCCCCCGGCGGCCAGCCGCTCGTGCGCCACCGCCACCTCGGCCAGTGGCAGCCGTCCGGCCAACCGCAGGCCGAACTGCCCGTTGTCGACCAGCGCGGACAGCTCGGTCAGCCGGGCGCCGTCGGCGTACACCTCCTGGACCACCACCCGGCTCCTGAACCGGGGACCGACGAGCGCGCCGCCCGACGGGGTCAGGGCAGGCGGGCCACCGCGCCGTACATGCTCACCTCGGTCGCCGAGGGGCGCGGCTGCGGCTCGCTCTCGGCCCGCCACTCGGCGACCGAGGTGATGCCCGGCTCGACCACGTCGAGGTCGGTGAAGAAGCCGGTGAACTCGGCCCGGGTGCGCAGGTTGATCAGCCCGTGCGGGCCGCCGCCCCTGGCCGCCGCCCTGGCCTCCTCGGCGACCTGCGGGGGCAGGTACTCGTGGGTGGCGTGAGAGGCGGCCAGGTAGCTGCCGGCCGGCAGCGCGTCGAGCAGCCGCCGCACCAGCGCGTACGGGTCGTCGCCATCCGGCACGAAGTGCAGGACGGCCACCAGCATGAGCCCGACCGGCCGCGACAGGTCGATGGTGCGCAGCATCTCCGGATGGGTGAGAATCCGCTCGGGGTCGCGCAGGTCGGCGTCGATGTAGGCGGTGGCGCCGTCGGCGGAACTGGTCAGCAGCGCGCGGGCGTGGGCGAGCACGATCGGGTCGTTGTCCACATAGACCACCCGGGACTCCGGCGCGATGCCCTGGGCGACCTCGTGGGTGTTGTCGGCGGTCGGAATGCCGGTGCCGATGTCGAGGAACTGCCGGATGCCGGCCTCGCGGGCCAGGTAGCCCACCGCCCGCCCGAGAAAGCGGCGATTCTCCAGTGCGGAGATGCGGATGGTCGGGAACGAGGCCGCCATGGCGTCGCCGGACTCCCGGTCGGCCTCGAAGTTGTCCTTGCCGCCCAGCCAGTAGTTGTAGCGGCGGGCCGGGTGGGGCACCGAGGTGTCGATCCGGTCGCTCGGTACGCCGGCCGTCGCGCCGGGAGCATCGGTGGTCAAGGCTGCCTCCGCGAGTCGGCGCGCATCGACCGACATCATCTGTCCACTGTCACCGGTCGCCGACCATGTTAGTGGCACCCAGGCCCGGGCACCGCCCCGGTCGCCGGTCACGCTGGATAGAGATCCTCCAGCAGCCGTCCGAGGATCTCCGGGGTGCGCTCCGGCGGCTCGGCCTCGACGCACAGCCGCTCCATCGCCACCGCGTAGTAGTCCAGGTCGTCTCGCTTGTCCAGGTAGATGGCACTGGTGAGCTGTTCGATGTAGACGATGTCGGGCAGCTCCGGGTCACCGAAGCGCAGGATGGTGAACGCTCCCCCGGCGGCGGCGTGGCCACCGGCGGCGAACGGGATGACCTGGAGGCGGATGTTCGGCGACTTGGTCGCCTCGATCAGCGCGGTCAACTGGTCGCGCATCACCTCGGCGCCGCCGATCGGGCGGCGCAGCGCCGCCTCGTCCACCACGGCCCAGAGCTGTGGCGGGTGCTCCCGGTGGAGCAACTGCTGGCGCTGCAGTCGCAGGGCGACCCGCCGGTCGATCTCGGCCGAGCCGGCCGCGCCGTGCCCGAGCAGCACCACCGCGCGGGCGTACTCCCGGGTCTGCAGCAGGCCGGGCACGAACTGCACCTCGTAGCTGCGGATCAGCGCGGCCGCCGCCTCCAGCCCCAGGTACGACTGGAACCAGGTGGGCAGGACGTCGCCGTAGCGGTGCCACCAGCCGGGGCTGTTGGCGTCCCGGGCGAGTTTGAGCAGCGCCTCCCGCTCCTGCTCGTCGGTGACCCCGTAGAGGGTGAGCAGGTCCGACACGTCGCGTTCCTTGAACCCGACCCGGCCCAGCTCCATCCGACTGATCTTGGATTCGGAGGCCCGGATCTCCCAGCCGGCGCCCTCCCGCGTCACCCCGCTGGACTCCCGCAGCCGGCGCAGCTGGGCACCGAGCAGGATGCGCAGCACGGTTGGCCCGGTTGTCGGGCCGCCCTCGGCGGGAACCATCGTCACGTGCGGACCTCCGGATACCGATCCACGCGGTCGGGCACCCCGGCCCGACCGACGTGTAAGCATGCCATGGACCGACAGTGAGATGAACTCCTCCGGACCGGTGAATCAGTCCCGTCGCCGGGATGGTCCATCGGCAACGCTCAGTTGATCAGATGGTCGAAGTCGCCATCCCGAGCGCCGAGCACGAAGGCCGCGATCTCATCCACCGTGTAGATCAGCGCCGGCCCCTCCGGATGTCGCGAGTTGCGGACCGCGATGCCCGCTCCGCCGGGCAGTTCGGCGAGTTCGACACAGTTCCCGCTGGGGTTGCTGCGGCGACTCTTCTTCCAGCTCAGCGGAGGCAACTGATGGATCGGAACGCCATTCGGAGGCTGCTGCATGAGGGCGTCTTTCTGCTCACGAGCCCGCCGATGCCCGTGGGAGGAGCGGTGACGGCGAGGGGTGCGGTATCGACATTGGACGGTGCTGCACGTGCATCTGCTATTGCATCTGCACCGGACGGCGAGCATGATAACGCACGTGAACGGTGCCCATCCGTTTACGTTGAGTTACCCGAATGGGGCAACCATCAGGAGAAACTGGGCCCGACGCGGCGTGCGCGCCGCGCCGGCCGAGGGCTGGAGGCGGTCGCGGCGATGGGAGTGTTCGTGCCGGATCCGATGAGTGTCGCCTCCGGCATCTGCGCCGCGGGCGCGCTGCTCTCCTCCTGGCAGCTCCGCCGACGGGCGCTGCGCGCCGAGGCCGAGATCGAGCACCTCCAGGCCGAGCTCGCCGCCGAGCGGCACGCCGCCAGCCACGACCCGCTCACCGGGCTGCCCAACCGGCGCGCCTTCTACCGGCTCGCGGCCACCCTGCTCACCGACGCGGCCGGGCAGCCGTTGATCGCCATCGTGCTCGACCTGGACGACTTCAAGCAGATCAACGACCGGTACGGGCACGCCGCCGGCGACCAGGTGCTGATCTGCGTGGCCGAGCGGCTGGCCGGGTTCGCTGGCGACAACCTCGTCGCCCGCCTCGGCGGGGACGAGTTCGCCGGGCTGCTCGCCAGCCCGACCGTCGATCGGCGCTGGATCGAGCACGCCACCCGGCGGCTCAGCGAGACCCTCGCCGCCCCGATCCGACTGACCGGATGCAGCGTCCAGGTGACCGCCTCGGTTGGTCTCGCCCCGGTGACCGGCCCGGCCCAGCTCACCGATGCGCTCAGCCGCGCCGACGCGGCCATGTACCAGGCGAAAAGTCTCGGCGGCAGCAGGTCACCCCGGCAGCTCGTCGACATCGCACGTGTGGCCGAGTGCTGACCGGTCGGGGATCCGCGGGTGGGGTCAACGCACCTGGTCGAGGTCGCGCAGTGCCGCGTCGGCGAGGGTGACCAGGCCGACCGGCGACACCAACCCTCGCACGATCCCCGCTGACCGTGCCCGGTCGGCCGCGCTCGCGCCGGTGTCCAACGCCTGGCGGGTCCAGTCGCTCAGGTCGTCGAGCGCGCGGACCGCGAGGAACCAGGCCAGGCGGGCCGGGTCGACGTCGACCCGGCCGTAGCCGGCGAGGACGGCCATCTCCTGCTCGGCGGTGATCGGTGCGAAGGCGAGCACCCCGCCGATGACGAACATCAGGTCACACTCGGGCGGGGCGAGCACCGCGTCGTCCCAGTCGATCAGCCAGACCTGCCCGTCCGGGCCGAGCAGCAGATTGCCCAGGTGCGGGTCACCGTGGCAGACCACGACTGGCCCGGCCGGGTCGGCGGCGCGGCGCTCGACCTCGCGGGTCAGGGCCGACACCCGGTCGGCCACCGCGGACCAGACGCCCGCCAGCTCGGCCAGCAGCGGGCCGGCGGGGTCGGCCGGGTCCGGGTCGCGCAACCGCTCGGCCATCGCGCGGGTCCCGGCCACGATCGCCGGGTACGCCGCGCCACCGGCCGGCAGCAGCCGCATCAGCTCGTCGGTCACCGGCACCGCGTGCACCGCGGCCAGCAGTTCGCCGTACGTGCGCCAGTGCGCCTCGGTCATCGGGCCGTCGAGCGCCCGATGGTCGGAGACCCAGGGCACCACCGAGAGGCGGCGGCCGTCGCGGTCACCGCACAGCCGCCCGTCGCGGGTACGCAACGGCGCGGGAATGCCCGGCACCCCCTGCCCGGCCAGGTGCGCCGTCACGACGAGGCCGGCCGGGGTGCCGGCACCGCTCAGCTTGACCGCGTACCGGGTGCCGTCGGCGGCTCGCGCCAGCCACAGCCGGGCGTGCTGGTCGGCACCGTGGGTCACCTCGTCCATCGTGGTCAGGTCGAGGCCGAAGTCCGCGCGGATCCAGCCGACCACGTGCCGCGACGCGTCCTCGATCATGCGGACACCCTGCCATCGGCCGGGCCGCCGGCCCATCGAATTTAGACCGGCGCCGGCCCGAGCGTCGCCGCGCGCGGCACCCGGGCCCGACCGGCTCAGCGCAGCGTGGCGAGGTGCCGGTCCAGTGCGGCGTACGACTCGGCGGCGCCCTGCGCCATGCCGGAATCGGCCATGCCGTCGCGCTGCTCCTTGGTGTCGAACCGGGTCGTGCTGGTGATCACGGTGCCGCCGTCGCCCTCGGTGAAGACGATCGTCTCCACCGCCACCTGGCCCGGCATGCCCTCGAACTCGAAGGTCTGCACGATCCGCTCCGGTGCGGCGATCTCCCGGAACTCGCCGCGGAACGCGTAGTCGTTGCCGTCCTCGGCGTGTTCGACGAAGCGGTAGCTGCCGCCCTCCCGGAAGTCGATCTCGATGTCCAGCGGGTTGCCCCGCCCCCACCACTGCCTCAGGTGCTCGGCCTGGGTGTGCGCGGCGAAGACCAGCTCGCGCGGGGCGTCGAAAGAACGGGTGAGGGTGATCTCCCGGTCGGACGGGAGGTCGATCACGAGGTCACGGAGCTCGCTCATCACTGTTCTCCTTCAGATCGCGTAGGTAGTCGTCCAACCTGTCGTAACGGTCGTCCCAGAGCCGGCGGTACTGCTCGACCCATTCAGCAAGCGTGCGCAGCGGGGCCGGGTCGAGCCGGCATCGACGCCACTGCGCCTCACGGGTCCGCACGATCAACCCGGCGCGTTCCAGCACGTTGAGGTGCTTGGAGATCGCCTGCACGCTGATCGGGAACGGCTCCGCCAACTCGTTGACCGTCGCCTCGCCAGCCGCCAGCCGGGCCAGGATGGCCCGCCGGGTCGGATCGGCGAGAGCGGCGAACACCGCGCTGACCGGATCTGTCGTCATTAGTCGCTCTCAACCATCTGGGTTATCAACCGTTGGGTTGAATATACCGCTCACCGGGGTTCCGTCAACCCCGTCAGGAGAAGCCGGTCCGGCACCGGTGTGATTCGGACCGGCGCCGGGGTATGAGTGGCGATCACCGATCGACGGCCGAGAGGAACCGACGTGGCGAGCATCCGCGCCCTCGTTCTCAACTGCACCCTCAAGCCGTCGCCGGTCCCGTCCAGCTCCGAACAGCTCGGTCGGGAGGTGCTGGCCGAACTCACCATGCAGGGTGTGGACGGCGAGATGCTCCGGGTGGTCGACCACGACGTGCAGTTCGGGGTGTCGACGGACGAGGGCGACGGGGACGGCGCGCACCACACCATCGGCCAGGTGCAGCAGGCACTCAACGAGGTCGGGTTCACCTGCGCCGGAGCCGGCGCCACCTACTGGGTCGGCGAGGCGCTGCACACACTGGACTACCAGGATGCCGGCCCCAAGCCCGACACCACCGGCCGCACCACGAAGACGCTGGCACTCAACAGCGCACACCTGGCCCGGCTGCTTGCCGAACAGCCGTACCCGCCGCCGGACGCGAAGGGCGCCGGCCGCGAGCCGGCCTGACGTCAGGTGCCGGGCGGGGCGGTCAGCGCCAGCCGTAGCCGGCGCGCAGGGCCTGCCCGACCCGGTCGAACCGGGGCCGGTCCAGCACGGCTCCTTCGCGGCGGATGCTGTCCTCGCGCATGGTGAGCACCCGGTCCAGCCGGACCCAGCTCGGCCGGTTGTCCCTGTCCCATTCACCGGGCCCGAGCGCGAACCAGTGCCGCTGCCCGTGCCGCTCGCTCTGGCTGGACAGCATCAGCCCGAACAGCGTCCGGCTGTGCCGGCCGACAACCAGCACCGGCCGGTCCTTGCCCTGCCGGGGGTCATCCTCGTACGGCACCCAGGTCCACACGATCTCCCCGGGGTCGGCTTGGCCGTCCCGCTCGGGGGCGTAGGTCAGCTCCCGCCGCTGCAACGCGCTCACCTGGCGCTGGCGGGCCACCTTCGCCGGGGCCGGACCGGACCGCCGGGGCGACGGGATCGCGGCGCCCACCCGTGAGATGCGCGCTGCCACATTCCTCAACAGACCAGCCACGGCGGGCAGCCTACCGGTCCCGCAGCGGCCGTCGAAGCGGGCGGTACTACGGCAGACTGGTGCGCGGCATCGCGACGACGCGGAGGTACGCGCAGTGACCATCGAGGTACGTACCAGGAGTCTGCCCGGGGCGGTTACGGCACTCGGTTCCGCCGGGGCGTACACCCTGGTGGTGGACCGGCCGGTGGACGGCGGCGGTGGCGGGCTCGGGTTCAACGGGGGCCAACTGCTCTACCTCGCGGTCGCCGGCTGCGTCTCCAACGACCTGTTCCGGGAGGCGCGGGCGGCCGGCCTCGACCTGCACCGGGTCGAGGTGACGGTGCGGGGCGACTTCACCGGCGAGCCGGCCGTGTCCACGGAGGTCCGCTACGACGTACGGGTCGAGGGCGACGCCCCGCCGGAGGTGCTCCGGGCACTGGTCGAGCGGGTGGACGCGATCGCCGAGATCCCCAACTCGCTGCGCGGTGGCACCCCCGTACGGCTGGGTCGAACCGAGATCGCCGGCGCCGGGCGTACCGATGACTGAGCTGCCACACGACCTGCCGATCCTGGAGCGGAGCGCGGTGCGGGTGGTGGTCCGCGACGGCGCCGACCGGGTGCTGCTGTTCCACACCCGCGACCCGGACCACCCGCGGCTGGGCACCTGGTGGGAGCTGCCCGGCGGTGGCATGGACCCCGGGGAGACCTACCGCGACACGGCGGTGCGGGAACTGCGGGAGGAGACCGGCATCGCGGTCACCGCCGACCAGGTGGGCCCGCCGACCTGGCGGCGGCGTGCGAGCTTCCTGCACCGCCAACTACGCCACGTCCAGGACGAGGTGGTCGTCGCGGTACGGCTGGACGGCCCCGGTCCGGACGTGGACGAGGCGCAGCGACTCGACTACGAGCTGGAGGACTACTTCGGCTTCCGCTGGTGGCCGCTGCCCGAGGTGGTGGCCAGCTCGGCCCGCTTCTACCCGGGACGGCTCCCCCGGCTGATCACGCCCTTCCTGGCCGGCGAGGAGATCGACGAACCGTTCGAACTGTTCTCGTGAACCGGGTCAGCGAGGATGCCGGACCGAGCGGCGGCGGGCAGAGTGGGGGCATGACGAGCGACCTGCACGGCCCGCTGTCCCGGTACGCCGAGAACCTGCACGCTCAGATCGGCGCCGAGCACCACGTCGCCTCCCCGCTCGGCGCCTGGCTGCTGCTCGCGCTCTCCGCCACGGCGGCGACCGACCCCCGTGCGGTCGACCGCAGAGCGGCCGACGGGTTGGCGGAGGCCCTCGGCACCGACCTGACCAGCGCGGCCGAGGTCGCCCGCGCGCTGCTGGACGCGCCGCATCCGCTGGTCGCGTCCGCCACCGCGCTCTGGCACCGGCCGGGGCAGGGCGACGGGGGACCGTCCGACTGGCGGGCCGCGCTGCCCGCGGCGACCGAGGTCGGCGCGCTACCCGACCAGGCCGGGTTGGACGCCTGGGCGCGTGAGAACACCCTCGGCCTGATCGAGACGTTCCCGCTGCGGGTCGGGCCGGACGTGGTGCTGGCCCTGGCCAGCGCACTGGCCACCCGGATCTCCTGGGCCGACCCGTTCGAGGTCGCCGACGCTGACGCGCTCGGCGTCGACAGTGCCTGGGCGACCAAGCTGCGCCGGGCGCTGCGCAGCCCGGGCCACGGCCACTGGGCCGCCATCGCGACGACCCCGGGGGCCGGTGACCTGATCGTGCACGCCGCGCCAGCCCAGGCGACCGACGGCGCGGGGCTGGTCGTCGTCTCGGTGGCCGCCGCGCCGCAGGTGCCGCCGGCCGAGGTGCTGGCCGCCGCGTACCAGCTCAGCGCCGGCGCGGCCGACGGCGCCGAGCCGGCCGGACGCCGCTCGCTGTTCGACCTACCGCTCGGCGACGCTCCGCTGTGGACGCTGCGCGAGGAGCGGGTACGGACCCGGGCCCGCGACGGCCGAGAGGAGCGACACCGCGCGGTACTCCCCTGCTGGTCGGCCCGGAGCGAGCATGACCTGACGGCTCCGAAACTGGGCTTCCCGGCCGCGTCGGCGACGTTGGCGACCGCGCTGGCCCTGCCGGTGGAGACCTTCGAGGCGCGTCAGGCGGCGATGGCCCGGTTCGGCCGGTACGGCTTCGAGGCGGCGGCAGTGACCGGGATGTTCGGCCTGACCAGCCTGCCGCCGGAGGGCGTCGCCCGCACCGCCGAGTTGCGCTTCGGCCACCCGTACGCGGTGGTCGCGGTCGCCACCGATACCCGGCCGGACGGCACCACCGGGCCCTGGCACGGGGTGCCGGTCTTCTCCGGCTGGGTCGCCGACCCGGAGGAGCTGCCCGAGGCCGACGCCTGAGCCAGGGAGTTCCGTGCGCAGTGACGAAGCGCCGGCGGCCCGCACGCTTTGTCAGCGGCAGATGAGGTCACCGAAACTACAGCAGCCCACGTTTGGCCATATGGGCTCGCAACGTCTCGGCGTCCTCGGCGGACATCAACCGACGTGGGATGACGGTCGCCGGCATCTGGCCGACGTACACGATCCAGAACTCCGGGGTATCCCTTACCTGGGCGACCCCGTCCCAGGCGATGCCGCCGGACTCCGAGCCGCTGCGCATCATGATGTTGTCATCGGTGATGTCGTAGCTGCCCTCGACAGCGTAACGACTGGAGCGGCGCCGGGCGCGCAACCGCACCCACGGCGAGTACAGCAGCGACAGCAGGCCACCCACGACCATCGCAATCCACAGCGGTGAGATCTGCTCGCCCCACGCGAACCCCCGCGAGACGGCCAAACCGATCGCCCCGACCACCGCCAGCGCCGCGCCGATATAGCCGAACCTGCGCAGCCGCACGCTGCTGAGAGCAGCGGCCACGCGACCTGGGTAGGCGGGATCGGCTGGGACGTCAAAACGGATGTGCACGCAAGAACGATAGTGCCCCCACCCGCCGCCCGGGCGGCGCCTGACCTCCGGCCCGCTGGCCGGACGTCGGGGCCGCCCGTGTCAGCGGCAGGTCCGTGCACGAATCTCGTGAGTGCGGTGTCGGTGTGCGAGCCCTCAGTGGCGCTGTTGAGGGGTTAGCGGTTCTCGGTGTCGAGAGCCGCGATCAGCTCGGCAGCCGGGGTACTTTGCGGCCGGTCGCTGACCTGGCCGTCACCGATCTCGACGATTCGCCACTGACCATCGTCACGCAGAGCGAAGTCCGCCGTCACGAACGGCAGGTCCAAGGCCCGCACCGAGGCCTCCACGGCCGACGGGTCGAACTCCGCGGCGGGCTGGTGCTCCGGGGTATCCGGGTGAGCGGTGACCAGACGGCAGAAACCCTCGACCCACCATGTCCGCACCTCCGCACCGACGAACGACTCGAACCGGCGCAGCACAAAGCCGCCGACGTAGGCGTCACCACGCAACTGCCGAAACCGGCTCGCCACCCGCCATGCCGCGTCGCGATCAGCCACGTCCGGGATGAACGACGCCTCGTGCCAATAGTGCTTCATCGACTTGCTGTAGTCGCGCAGCACCGCCGGGCCGGCGCCGAAAGCCGCGCAAGCTTGAAGGAAATCGCGGCGATCGTCGCCGGAGGTCCAGACCGACTCCGGAGTGTGAGCCTCGATCACGGAGTACCAACCAGGAAGCTCATGTGCCCGCCGGTACTGCTCGGGGCCGGTCCGCACGCTCACACCACGACCCGCGAGGGCACCCACCAACGCTGCGTACTGCTCACCTCGCAGCATCCACCCCCGGTAGACCGCATCCGCACCCTCGGGAACCCTGCCGACCGCCGTCCCGTCCGCCTGCCCGCGAACAAAGGCGTCGTGGTCGATCACCGCGACTTCGATCCCGGCCCGACCGGCCGCTTCGGCCTCCTCGGCGAAGTGCTCGTCCGGGCAGCGGGGGCGCAACACATCGGCGGGCACCAGCAACATCATGCGACAACGATCAGCTAAACAGCCGACCAATGCATCCGAGTATCCACCTCCGGCCTGCTCAGCCAGGTCACGTCCGCGCCGTTGAGGCCCGACATCACCGTCTACCCGCGGTAACGGGTGCGCTGGTGGCAGCCCCATCTCACCGCGGCAGATGCTGACCGCTCCAGCCGGGCGCTGATCTTGTAGACGACACCTCGCACGATGGCTTGGATAAGGAAAACTGGCGGGCATGGCTGACTTGGGCGATGCGAAGGCCGCGCTGCACCACTACCTCCAGGCGACTCGCGAAGACCTGATCTGGAAGGTCGACGGGCTGAGCGAACGCGAAGCCAGAATGCCCCGCACTGCGACCGGCAACAACCTACTGGGAGTCCTCAAGCACTGCCTCAATGTCGAAGCCGGCTACTTCGGGCCGACCTTCGGGCGCGAATTCCCGACGCCTGAGGAACTGGTCCCCATGCAGGCGTTCGAGGAGGACCCGCAGGCAGACTGGTACGCGACGGAGGAGGAGACGAAGGATGGACTGATCGACCTGTATCGCCGCGTCGGGGTGTTCGCGGATCAGACGATCCAACAGCTACCGCTCGACGCGCCGGGGCGGGTGCCGTGGTGGCGGCCAGGCAAACAGGCCGTGACGCTGCACAGGATCATCGTCCACGTGACCTGCGACCTCGCTCGTCACGCCGGTCACGCCGACATCATGCGCGAGCAGCACGACACGGCGATCGGCCTGCGGCGGGAGAACACCAGCATCCCCGACGACTATGACTGGCCGGCGTACGTCACCAAGCTGACGAAGCTCGCTGACCGATTCGGATAGCCGTCCGGGTCCGTCGACACCGGCGGTGAGGTCAGCATCCACCGGCGACGTTGCGAGCGGCTGGCGATGTACCGGAGATCCGGGTGAGCGTCGCCGCCCTGCCGAGCTGCGACAATGAGCTTCCTGATCAGCCAGGCGTCCGCGTTGGCCAACGCTCAGGGGCCGGCCTGACGGGCGGGACGCGGGTGGGAAGATTTTTTCCGGGGCCGTGTCGATCCGCGGGCCGCTCGTTCGACGTGTGGGGGCGAGGGCCGAGGGGCGGCCCCGCCGGACGAGGAGAACGCGATGTCGAAGTACCTGCTGATCATGCGGGGCACCGATGAGACGAACGCGGCCATGATGGCTGATCTCGACGAGATGATGGCCACGACCCGCCAGTTCATCGAGGACATGATGAAGGCCGACGTTCTCGTCGCGGCGGAAGGGCTGGACGATCCGGGCCAGGGCGTCGTGGTCGACTTCAGCGGCGAGGCGCCGGTGGTCACGGACGGGCCGTACGGCGAGACCAAGGAACTGTTCGGTGGCTACTTCCTGCTCGATGTCGCCACGAAACAGGAGGCGGTCGAGTGGGCCAAGCGGGTCCCGGCGGTCCGCGGGTCCAAGATCGAGGTCCGGCGGGTGGCCGAGGCCGACGAGGTCCCGCAGGGCGGCGAGAGCAACGGCCAGATCTGATGGCTACGGCCGACGTCGAGGCCGTCTGGCGGATCGAGTCGGCCCGGATCGTCGCCGCGCTGACCCGATTCACCGGCGATTTCGGGCTGGCCGAGGACGCGGCCCAGGAGGCGGTGGCTGAGGCGCTGGTGTCGTGGCCGCGTGCCGCTCCGGCCAATCCGGCCGGCTGGCTGATGGCCACGGCCCGGCGGCGGGCGATCGACGCGATCCGCCGCCGGGCCGCCCTCCAGCACCGATACGCCCTGCTGGCGGCCGACCCCGCGGTCGACGAAGAAGTCGACCCCGACAAGATCGACGACGACATCCTGGCGCTGATGTTCGTCAGCTGCCACCCGGTGCTCTCCCCGGAGGCCCGGGTGGCGCTGACCCTGCGCGTGGTCGGCGGCCTGTCCAGCGAGGAGATCGCCCGCGCGTTCCTCGTACCCGTGCCGACCGTGCAGGCCCGCATCACCCGGGGCAAGAAGACGATCGCGGCGGCCGGGGTGCCGTTCGAACTGCCGGCGGCCGGCGAGCGCCGGGAACGGCTGGGCGGCGTGCTCAGCGTCCTCTACGTGATCTTCACCGAGGGGTCGACGGCCACGTCGGGCGGCCGGCTGCTGCGCCCCGACCTCGCGTACGAGGCGATCCGGCTGGCCCGCACGCTGGCCGCGCTGCAGCCGGACGAGCCGGAGGTGCACGGCCTGCTCGCGCTGTGCGAGCTGACGGCCGCGCGCTTCCCGGCCCGGACCGGCCCGGACGGCTCGCCGGTCCTACTCGAGGACCAGGACCGGCGGCTCTGGGACTTCCCGGCGATCCGCCGTGGGCTGGCCGCGCTGGCCAAGGCATCGACTCGCGGCCTCGGCCCCTACGGTCTGCAGGCCGCGATCGCCGCCACCCACGCGTCGGCACCCTCGGTCGAGGAGACCAACTGGGACCGGATCGTGGTGCTCTACGAGGCGCTCGGCCGGGTCGCGCCCTCCCCGCTGGTCGAGCTCAACCGGGCTGTCGCCGTGGCCATGGCCTCGGGTCCAGCGCAAGCCCTGGCCATAGTGGACGAGCTGATCGCCTCGGACCGGCTCCCCGGTTCGCATCTGGTTCCCACCGTGCGCGGTGAGCTGCTGACCCGCCTCGGCCGGCGACCGGAGGCACGCGCCGAGCTGGAGCTGGCGGCCCGGCTGTGCGCCAACCAGCGCGAACGCTCAGTGCTGCTGCGGAAGGCAGCCGCGCTGGGCTGACTTCCCCAGCTCGGTCAGCCAGGATCCGAGCAGATGCGTTGTTTCCCTCCCCGCTTCGGCCGCTGGCCTCGGAGCAGTTGGTCACGCGCGGGGATGGCTGGTGATGCCGTCCAAGACGGTGGTCAGGTTGTGGTTGAAGGTTTCCTCGGCGTTGAGGTGGGCGCCGTCGATGACGAGCCGGGCGACCGTGGGGTACCGGCCGGTTTCCAACATGCGGGTGAGGTAGGGGCCGAGGCTGGCCTTCCAGGCGGCTTCATCGGTGCCGGTGGAACGGGCGGTGCGTCGCTCGGTGACCTCTCTGCGGACCGCTCCGATGATGAAGGCGTTGAGGGCGCTCAAAGCCCGCTGGAGATCGTCGATGCCGCGCACGCTGGGGGCCTGGCTCAGCGCCGCCGCGGTCGCTTCACCCACGGCGAGCGCGTGAGGTCCCAAGTGTGGCCTCCCGCCGAGCAGATCGGAAAACCACTCATGATCAAGGGCGGCGTCGCGGGTCGCGTGGGCGACGGCCAGTACCGTGGCGCGCCACTCGGAGTGCCGGCCGACCTCGGCGATCCGGGCATAGACGACGTCGACCATCAGATCGAGCAGTTCGGATCTGTTGGTCACGTAGTCGTAGAGCCGCATCGGGCCGACCCCCAGCTCTTTGCCGATCTTGCGAAGCGACAGTCCGTCGAGGCCGTGCACGTCGGCTAGCCGAATCGCCGTAGCGGCGATCTTCTCGCGGCTCAACGGCACCGGCGCCGCTCGCGGCTGGGGCTCGGGCCGTTCCCAAACGGGCATCGGCGCGCTACCGTACGGCGTATCCATGAATACAGCGTACGCTAAGGGGACGAAGATGAGAATCGCGATTGCCGGTGGCGGCCTTGGCGGGCTGACGCTGGCACGGATCCTGCATCGGCACGGCATCGATGCGGTGGTGTACGAGCGCGAGGCAAGCCGATCCGCGCGATCGCAAGGCGGCACGCTCGACCTGCACCCGGAGTCCGGGCAACGGGCCCTGGCCGAGGCGGGCCTCACCGGCCGGTTCCGGTCGGAGGCGCGGCCCGAGGGCGAGGAACATCGCATCGTCGACCCGACCGGACGGACCCTGGTACACCATGAGCCGCAACCTGGCTCATTCTCCGGACGTCCCGAGATTGACCGGAGCGTACTGCGTGATCTTCTGCTCGATTCGCTCCCCAGCGGCGCGGTTGCGTGGCGACACCGGCTTGTCGCAGCGACGCCACGACCTGACGGAGGCTGGGGACTCACGTTCGACGGCGGCCAAAAAATCGACTGCGACATCCTCATCGGTGCCGACGGCGCGCGCTCGGTCGTCCGGTCGCTGCTGACCGACGCGGAAACATCCTATGTGGCCACCTTTGCGGAGCTGAACATCTGCGACGTCGACCGGCGCCATCCCGATCTCGCCGAGCTGGTCGGCCCCGGGAACCTGTGGTGCGTCGGGGTGAATCAGATCCTGGCAGCGCAACGCATCGGCGATGGCAGCCTCCGCGTCGGGATCTCGCTGCGCGCAGAGGATCGCCCGATCGACACATATCGCAGCAAGCGTGCCCTGCTGGACATGTTCGGTGGCTGGCACCCACGCCTCACCGCACTCATCGAGGCCGGCGACAGCGCGCCGACGCCGCGCAGGATCGAAGCGATGCCCATTGGTACGCGCTGGTCCAGCCGGCCGGGTATCACCCTCATCGGCGACGCCGCGCACCTCATGCCGCCGGTCGGCGAGGGCGCCAACCAGGCCATGCTCGACGCCGCCGAACTCGCCAGCCGACTCGCCGCCAACCCCGCCGACCCGGCCTCGGCAATTCAGGCGTACGAGGAGGCGATGTTCAGCAGGATCCACCCGATCGCCGAAATGTCCGCACGAGTCCAGGCGATGATGCTGTCCCCCACCGCAGCGGAAGACATCATCCGCTTCTTCACGCCCCGGCCCGCCGAACCGGCACCCGCAGACTGAGAACGCGCTGCGCCTGGCCATCGCACGGGATGGTCCCGCTTGACCTTGACACAGTGACAAGCTCTTCACTCTGTCAGGGAGGTGGTCCCGATGACCATGCCGAACGAGGACACGGACGCGATGCGAGCTCTCCAGGGGCTGGCGAACAGCGGCTCGTCGGTGCGGCTGCGGGCAGCGCTGGCGGTCGGCACGAACCCTGACCCCCGGTTCATCGACAAGCTCATCGAACGATGCGCGATCGAGCCCGACTTTCACGTACGCGAGATGCTGACGTGGGCACTCATCCGACACTCGTCAGCAGTGACGGTCCCAAGACTCATGGACGAACTTCGCTCGGAGCGTGCGCAGGCACGAAGCCAGGCGTTGCACACGCTGTCCAAGATCGGGGATCGGCAGGCGTGGCCAGCGATAACACGGGCGCTGCTGACCGACGCCGACGACGAGGTGGCGCGGAGCGCCTGGCGAGCAGCGGTCGTACTCGTGCCCGAAGGTGAAGAGCCCGAGTTGACCGGAGTGCTGTCGACACAGCTCGGGCGCGGCAACCGTGAGACGCAGTTGAGCCTCAGCCGGGCGCTGATCGCGCTCGGTGAGGTGATCATGCCGACCCTGCGCGCCGCGATGACGGATCTCGACCCTCGCGTACGCGCGCACGCGATCGCCACGGAAGGGCTGTTGCGCGACCCGGATGCCGGATTCGAGTTCGCGATCGAGGAGGCGAAGCGCGTCGTAGCCCTCGGCAGGGCCGGCCAGGAGGGGTGACAGGCAGTGTTGATCGGTGAGGTGGCGCGACGGTCCGGGGTCAGCGCCCGGATGCTCAGGCACTACGACTCGCTCGGCCTGGTGCGGCCGACGGGTCGTACCAACGCTGGCTATCGGGAGTACTCCAGCGAGGACATCCGGCGGATCTTCCATATCGAGAGCCTGCGGTCATTGGGGCTGTCGCTGCGTGAGGTCGGGCGCGCGCTCGATGATCCCGGCTTCACGCCGTCCGAGCTCGTCGATGACCTCATCCGCCAGACGCGAAAGCGCATCGCAGATGAGACGGAGCTGCTCACCCGACTCGGTCGGATCGGTGCCGCGGAACCCGCCGGCTGGGAGGACGTCCTCCAGGTCGTTGCCCTCCTCCAGGCACTGGGGTCGGAGAGTGCCGGGAAGCGCCAGCGCGCGGCCTTGTCCGCAGTCGAGGAGGTTCCGGTACCAGTGGAGGCACTGGTCGAGGCAGCACTGAGCGAGACGGACCCGAACGTCGCCGGAGCCCTTCGATGGGCTCTGGCGCAATCGGGGGGTGGCGGATTGGCACTGCTGGCGGAGGGCCTCGGCTCACCCGTGGCCGAGGTGCGGAAGCGTGCCGTCCAGTCCATCGCCGAGATCCCGAACGGTGACGCGACCGCACTGCTGCGGGACGCCCTCGCGAGCTCCGACATCGTGGTCCGCAGGTATGCAGCTCTGGCGCTCGGGGCACGTGGAGTAGCCGACGCGGTCCCGACGCTCATCGACATGGTCGTCGAGGAGACGAATGACGTCGATGCAGCCGACGCATTGAGCGCGCTGGCGAGTGACCCCGCGTTAGCGGATCAGATCGCTACCAGGCTCGTTGACCGCCTCGCCCACGGCACGGGTGAATCGTCTGCCCGTCGACGGCTGACACAGGCGCTCGCGGACATCCCGGGGATCACGACCGCACGGGCCCTCGCAGATCTGTCACATGACGAAGACCGTGCCGTTGCGCTTACTGCGACATACATTCTGAAGCTGCGCGACGCGCGGTAACGGACCGTCACGGTGTGCGGGAAAGGCAGAAGCACCTACGACCGCTCGGCGACCTGGGTGACGAACGTGCGCCACGCCGTCGGGCTGAAGGCCAGTGTGCCGCCGTCGCGGTTCTTCGTGTCGCGGACCAGGACGACGCCGGGAAGGTTGTCGGCGACCTCCACGCAGTCGCCACCGTTGCCGCCGCTCTTCGTGCTCTTACGCCACCGTGCGCCGGTCATGTCCATGATCTCGCCGCTTCTGTGAGGAGTTCCAGGGAGCGCCCTCGGGGAAGGGCCTCACCCCGTATGCGTTCCCACCGCCGCTCCAGCGTACCAATCTCGGACGTCTGGTCGATGATTTGCGCACGGGCCTGGCTGTCCACATGCGCCACTCGCGTCCCGTCGGGCAGTTCAGCAAGTGTGAACGGCCCATCGAGTCCTGGATATGTCGCCGTGTCATGCGGTACGACGTGGAGTTGAACGCTTGGCAGGTCGGCGCAGGCCAGGAGATGGGCAAGTTGCTCGGCCATGAGCGCCCGGTCTCCGGCGGCCGGCCGACGAATGATCCCCTCGTCGATCACCGCGACGAACAGGGGTCCCCGCTCACGGCTCAGGATCGCTTGCCGGTCAAGACGCGCTGCGACCAACTCGTCAACCTCGTCCGGCGCCAGCGCCTGGCCCTTGAAAGTGGCGCGTGCGTACGCCTCGGTCTGGAGCAGGCCCGGAACCCAGGCGAGCTGGAACGCCCGCAGCGCGACCGCTTCACGCTCGATGTCGACCCACGGTCGGAACCACACCGGCTCACGGCGGTTGAGCACGTCCGGCCATAGTTCCAGCACGTCCTTCCGGAGGATCTGTGCTACCTCGGCACGGTGCCGGGTCTGCGGGATGCGCCCAGGGTTTGCCCACCGGGCGACGGTCTTCGGGTGCAGACCGATGCGACCGGCCAGGCTTTCGGCCGTCTCGCACGCCTCGGCGAGCGCCGCGACGAATGCATGGTTCATGCCCGCGTCCCTTCGGGAGCAAATGGTACGTACCGAAGAAATCATCTAACGCTGTGTGATTGTCACGCAACCCTCGGCAGGGTGCTGTGTAGACGGCGCGAGTGGTGGAGGCGACAGAAGCCCGCCGCCCGCGTTCGTGCCGGGGGCCCGGCCGATCCGACGGCGAGCACCGAGGCCGGGCCCCCTTCCCATCACCGGATGCGAGGGGAAGCCGTGCCGGACACACCGAAGACGCCCGACGCGAGGCCGAATGCCGAGGTGGCAGAGCGGACGATCCAGTCCGGTGACCTGCTGCGCCTGACCCGGGATGCGAGCCCGCAGTTCGTCCGGGCGGTCACCGTCCGCGTGAGCCGCGTACTGGCCGACCGGCACACCTACCACGGTTGGCTGTGGATCGAGTGCTACGAGCTGGCCCCGCACGGCGACGCGGTAGCCCGTCGCGAGCTGTACCTGATGCCCGAGGGTGTGCGCTGGCTGACGGCTCCACCCGCCCCGGTCCGTCGGCGCCGGTCGGTCGTACCCCGGCGGGTGACGCTGTGACCCGCCGCCGGTCCCTCGCGGCCCACCTGGCGCTGTCAGGCGTGTGGGATCGCCTGGCCGGGCCTCGGCCCGATGACCAGGCCGCTAATCATCGCCCGCGTGAACAGAATTCTCGCCGTCCTGCACTGCCTTCCGTACCTCGTCGTTCGCCGTTGTCGGGTCGTAGCCGGTGGCGCGAAGGAGGTCGCTGGCGGCGGTACGCAGTTGGGTCACCACCGCGTCGCCAAACTCGTCGACCCCCTGGGCTCGGGCTCGGCCAGCCTGGTGGAGGGCAGCGCGCACCGTGTGGCGGGTCCTCTCGGTGGGGCGCCCGGCGCGGTGCTCACGGCGCAGCAGGTCGACCGCGTCGGCGAGTTTTCCGACGCTGGCGGGCAGGTCGGGCGGAATCGGCTCGTTGTACTGCAACGCCATCGCCGAGCGGCGGGCCACTCCCCGGCTGTGCTCGATGACTCGTTCCAGCAGCTGGCTCGCGCGCGCGAACCGCTCCACATCCTGACGGCGCAGCCAACGGGCCGGCGCGAGGCTGACCACCTCCTCGGCGCCGCTGAGTGCCTGGTGCATCCGATCGAGGTCCGGCCCCATGCCGCGGAGGGCGTCCAACGCGCGAACCGCCCGCTGCTGATCGCTCGTCGTCAGCGCTGCGGAAACCTCTCGCAACTGACGTGCGAGGCAGTGGAAGATCGGGGCCGCGTCACGGTCGAGGATCCGCATCGGGTTCAACGGCACCAGCAACGCGACGACCACGATGCCCACCACGCCGCCGACCATCGCCTCCACGATCCGCGGCCACTCCAGGTCCTTCTGAGCCGGAGCGAGGGCCGCGAGCAGCACCGCCGTGCCGCCGGCCTGGCCGACGGCAGCCCCACTGCGCCCGAACAGCACAAGCGTGGCGAGGATGGCGCATCCGACGATGAATCCGGTCTGCCAGAACCCGGTGCCCAGAAAGCTCAGCAGGAAGTCGGTGGTGGCGATGCCGAGCCCGACGCCGAGCAGCAGTTCGACCGTGCGGTGTGCGCGCTGCCCGAGTGAGGCGACGATCGTGCCGACCGCGGCGGAAGGGGCGAAGATCGGCGCGGGGTTGCCCAGCAGGTCGTGGCCGATCGACCAGGCCAGAGCCGCAGCGAGGCCCGCCTGCACCGAGATCACCAGGGCGGCTTCCAGTTGGCTCAGCCGCAGTCGTCCCGCCCGGCCACCTCGACCCCGAACCCGAACAGCAGTTGCCTTCGCACGTGCCGCCAGCCGGTCGCGCCGTGTCGGGCTGGCGCCCGGCTGACGGCGGCCATCAGGATTCACCGAGCACTCGTACCACGGCGCAGCTCGGCAGGTCCGGCCAATCCCCAACATGATCTCTTACGCGATGGGTGCCGCCGCAGTGCCGTGCGGCACCGCGGTGGCACCCGCACCCGTCACACCCCGACCGGTACCCGCTCCTCCTCGCGCTGCGCGGCGCGGGCCGCCAGCCGACGTTCCCGCTCCTGCGCGCCGATCAGGTCGTCGGGCAGCGAGTCCGGCACCTCCAGGTCGAAGCGGCGCAGCAGCCGGATCGCGAAGCCGCCCAGGGTGATGAGGAACAGCGCCGCGCCGAAGCAGACGTACGCGAAGCCGATGCCCCGGCCCGGGCCGGTGCCGATCACGGCGCCCACCGACCCGGCGAGCGCCCCGTCCGAGGCGAGCAGCGGCTCGAACAGGCTGGTCGCCGCCGGGGCGAGCAGCGCGAAGCCGATCGGCAGCGTCGACCAGGAGATGGTCTGGTTGAGGCTGAACACCCGGCCGTGGAAACGCTGCGGCACCTTGACCTGGACGATGGTGGCGTAGATGGACTGCGCGGTGGTCATCGACATGGCCAGCCAGAACGCCCCGACGCAGATCATCGCGACCGAGGCGTCCAGGCCGACCAGGACGCAGCCGAGCGCGGTGCCGAGGTTGCCGATCAGTACGCCGATCATGCGCCGGTGTCGGGGCCCGCCCCAGAGCGACATGAGCACGCCACCGGCGACCGCGCCGACCGCCTCGGCGAGAGCCACCTGGGCCACCTGCGTGGCGCTGCCGAAGGAGAGCACCAGCGGGGTGGTGAGCACCAGCGCGGGGGCCAGGAAGATGTTGCCCAGCGCGAAGTAGCCCAGCATCAGCCGGAAACCGCGGTGCCGCCACGAGTAGCGCAGGCCGTTGGCGATCGCCACCAGCAGCCGCTCCTTGGGCCGCCAGCCGAGCAGGTCGGGGAAGCGGACCAACGACAGGGTCACCACCGCGACCAGGTAGCTGACGACGTCCAGCAGCAGGATGCCCTTGAGGTCGATGGCGGCCAGCAGACCCGCGGCGAAGACCGGCATCAGCAGCATGCCGAAGCCGTTGGAGAGCTGGGTGATGCCCATCGCGTGCCCCAGGTAGCGCTTGGGCACCAGTTGCGGCACGGCCGACTGGAACGCGATGCGCTGGAACGACCCGGCCACCTGACTCAGCGCCACCAGGGCGTAGATGTGCCAGAGCGCCAGGTTGTCGGTCCAGAGCAGCGCGGCGAGCACGAGTTGGATCGAGCCGGCGCTGCAACTGGCGATCATCATGATCTTCCGCCGGCTGACCCGGTCGGTGATCGCGCCGGCCACCGGCAGCATCAGCACCCCGCAGACCAGCGCGAGTGCCCAGAGCAGACCCAGGTTGGCCACCGAGCCGGTGCGGGTGAACAGCCAGATCGGCAGGGCGAACGCGGTCAGCGCGGAGCCGGTGGTGGAGACCAACTGCCCTGCGGTGACCGCCACGAACCGGGCCATGCTCGGGCGGACCACCGGCTGCTCCGGACCGGTGATGTCGTCGACCCCGCGGGTGTCGGCCACCGCCCAGCCGGCGTCCTCACCGCGCGCCGCCGGGGTCAGGGCGGAGACGTCGCCGGCGGCGAGCGCCGGGTGCACCCGGGTGACGATCTCGGCCAACTCCTGCGCCCGGTACTTGAGGAAGAAGTGCCCGGCCTGGTCGAGCACGACCAGCGCCAGCCGGTCGCTGAGGAACTGCCACTCGGCGTACCGCTCGGTGTGGTAGTCGGTGACCGGGTCCTCCGAGCCGACCACCGAGATGATCGGGGCGCGCAGCTTCACCGCGCGCCGGTCGAGCAGGTCGGTGAAGTACTCCTCCGAGGCTCGGGAGTCGGCCCGCATGTTGCTGATGATCCGGTCAGCCTGCTCCGGGTCCAGCTCGTCGGTGTCCACCCCCATCGACTTTAGCCAGCTCGCGTAGTGCTTGTTGCTGCGCAGCTTCTCTAGTCGGGTGCGGACCGCCGCGAACAGTCCCTTCGGGCGGGCGAACGGGAACATCGCGCCGATGTAGAGCGCGGTCAACTCCCGACCGGCGGCCTCCACCTTGCGCGCCACCTCGGCGACGATCGCGCTGCCGACGCCGCAGTGCCCGTACAGGGCGAGCGGACCCTCGACGCGCTCCAGGATCTCCTCGGCGACCCGGGTGGTCAGCTCGTCGAAGGGCAGCGCGTCCTCGGTGAGCCCCACGTCGTGGCCGGGGATGGCCAGTGACCACAGCGCATGCCCGGCCGGCAGCGCGTCCGCGAGGGGCTGGTAGACGATCGCGCTGCCGCCGCCGTACGGCACGCAGACGTAGGTGATCACCCGCTGCGCCGCCGGAATCGGCTTGGTCAGCTCGTAGAGCAGCCGGCGCGGCCCGTCGCCCTCGCCGCCGCCGGACATGAAGGTGGCCAGGTCGCGGATGGTCCGCTGCTGGAACAGGTCCATCACGCCGACCGGCCGCCCGCCGTGCTCGGCCTTGCGGATCCGGGCCACCACCTGGGTGGCGAGCATCGAGTGCCCACCCAGGTCGAAGAAGTCGTCGTCGATGCCGAGGGTGTCCACCCCGAGCACGTCGGACCAGATGCCGGCGAGCAGCCGCTCGGTGTCGTCGCGCGGCTCGACCAGCGCCACCGACGCGGCGCGGGTGACCACCGGCGCGGGCAGCGCCTTGCGGTCCAGCTTGCCGTTCGGGGTCAGCGGCAGCGCGTCCAGCGTGACGAACGCGGCCGGCACCATGTACTCGGGCAGGGTCTCCTTCAGCGCCGCCTTGACCGTGTCGTGCTCGGCCGCGCCGACCAGGTAGCCGGTGAGCCGCTTGTCGCCGGGGGCGTCCTCGCGGACCAGCACCACCGCCTCGGTCACCCCCGGCTGGGCGCGCAGCGCGCTCTCGATCTCGCCCAGCTCGATGCGCAGCCCGCGCAGCTTGACCTGGTGGTCGATCCGCCCGAGGAACTCCAGCACCCCGCCGGGCGGGCCGCCAGCGTCGCCGCCGCTCGGGGTCACGTCGGCCGGCGCGGCACCGGCCCGGTCGTCCGCCTCGCCGGGTACGCCGGGCGCGACCCGCCAGCGGGCCAGGTCGCCGGTGCGGTAGAGCCGGGCGCCCGGCTCGGCGGCGAACGGGTCGGGGACGAACCGCTCGGCGGTCAGAGCCGGCCGGCGGTGGTAGCCACGGGCCAGTCCGATGCCGCCGATGTGCAGCTCACCGGCGACGCCGACCGGGCACGGGTTGCCCCGGGCGTCCAGCACGTGCAGCCGCAGGTTGCTGATCGGCGCGCCGATCGGCACGCTGGTCAACTCGGCCAGCAGCGCCGGGTCGCACGCCCACGCGCTGACGTCGATCGCCGCCTCGGTCGGACCGTACAGATTGTGCAGACCGCAGCCGGGCAGCCGGGCGGTGAAGTCCCGGGCCGCGGCGACCGGCAACTCCTCACCGCTGCAGATCACCCGGCGCAGCGCGGTGGCCGCCTCGACGCCGTCCTCGGCGAGGAAGACGGTGAGCATCGACGGTACGAAGTGGGCGGTGGTGACCCGCTCGGAGATCAGCAGGTCGCGCAGGTAGCCGGCGTCCTTGTGACCGCCCGGCTCGGCCAGTACCAGCCGGGCGCCCTCCCGCAGCGGCCAGAAGAACTCCCACACCGAGACGTCGAAGCTGGCCGGGGTCTTCTGCAGGACCGCGTCGTCGGCGCCGAGACGGTAGGTGCGCTGCATCCAGTCGAGGCGGTTGACGATGCCCCGGTGGGTGTTCGGCACGCCCTTGGGCCGGCCGGTGGAGCCGGAGGTGTAGATGACGTACGCCAGGTGGGCCGGGCCGGCTGTCGGCGTCGGGTCGGTGGCCGGCTGGTCGGCCCAGACCGACTCGTCGTCCAGGGCGAGCACGCTGGCGTCAGTCGCCGGCAGCACGTCGCGCAGGTGCTCCTGGACGAGCACCACCGGCGCGGCGGCGTCGGTGACCATGAAGGCCAGCCGGTCGGCCGGGTACTCCGGGTCCAGTGGCAGGTACGCGCCACCGGCCTTGAGTACGCCGAGCAGGCCGGCCACCAGCTCCACGGAGCGTTCCGCGCAGACCCCGACCAGGGTCTCCGGGCCTACTCCGCAGGCGCGCAGCCGGTGCGCGATCCGGTTCGCCGCCGCGTTCAGCTCGGCGTACGTCACCGAGCGGCCGGCGAACGTCAGCGCCACCGCGTCCGGCGTACGGGCGGCCCGCTCCTCGATCGGGGCGTGCAGGGTCTGCTGCCGGGGGAAGTCGCCGGCGGTGTCGTTCCACCCGGCGAGCAGCTCCCGCTCGGCGGGGGCGAGCAGATCCAGCGTGGAGACCGGCCGGTCCGGGACGGCGACCACGGCGCGCAGCAGGGTGGTCAGCCGGTGCGCCATCCGCTCGACGGTGGCCCGGGTGAACAGGTCGGTGTTGAAGACCAGCTTGCCCCAGAGCCCGTCGCCGGTCTCGACGGCGTGCAGCTCGAAGTCGAAGCGGGTGGCGCGCAGCTCCATCGGATGCCACTCGAAGCCGACCCCGGCGTCCTCGGCGACCCCGTCGAAGCGGCCCATCTCGTAGTTCTGCAGGACGAACATCGCCTGGAACACCGGTGAGCGGCTGACGTCGCGGGGCAGCCCCAGCTCGTGCACCACCCGCGCGAACGGCACCTCGGCGTGCTCCAGCCCGTCCAGCACCGCGCGCCGGGTCCGCTCCAACAGCTCGGTGAAGGTCGGGTCGCCGGCCAGCTCGGCGCGCATCGGCAACATGTTGACGAACATGCCGACCACGTTCTCCAGCTCCGGTGCGGACCGGCCGGCCACCGACGCGCCGACCGCGAAGTCGTCCTGCCCGGAGTGCCGGGCCAGGAACACCTGGTACGCGGCGAGCAGCGTCATGAACAGCGTGCCGCCGTAGGAGCGGGTCAGCGCCCGCAGCCCATCGGTGGCGACCCTGTCCACAGTGAACTCGACGAAGTCGCCCCGGTAGGTCTGGGTGGCCGGACGGGGCAGGTCCAGCGGCAACTCCAGCGGGGTGATCCCGGCCAGCCGCCCCTTCCACCAGTCCAGGTGCCGACGGGCGCCCGGACCGGCCAGCTCCCGCGCCTCCCAGACCGCGAAGTCGCCGTACTGCACCGGCAGGGCGGGCAGTTCCCCGTCGCGGTAGCCGGTGATCAGGTCGCGCAGCAGCACGTCCACCGACCAGCCGTCGCCGACGATGTGGTGCTGGCCGAGGAAGAGCACGTGCTCGGTCGGCGCCAGCCGGATCAGCAGAGCGCGCAGCAGCGGCCCGTTGGCCAGGTCGAACGGCTCCGCGGCGGCGTGGTCGACCAGCGCCTGAGCGGCGGCCTCGTCGACGGCGTCCAGCACGGTCAGCGGCACCTCGACCGCGTCGTCGAGCACCACGGTCGGCCGACCGTCGGAGTCGGCCGGGAACCGGGTGCGCAGGGACTCGTGCCGCCGGGTCAGGACAGCCAGCGCGCGGCGCAGCGCCGCGACATCGAGCGGGCCACGCACCCGCAGCGGCACCGCGATGTGGTACGCGGCCTCGCCAGGAGCGAGCTGGTCCATGAACCAGACCCGCTCCTGCGCGTACGACAGTGGCACCTCGGCGTCCGGCGGGCGGGGCGTGATCCGTTGCGCGGCGGGTGTACCACCCGACCGGCGGCGCAGCCGTTGGGAGATCAGCGCCTGTCGGGCGGCGTCGCGGGCCGGATCCTTCACGTCGGTCATGACGGGGTGTCCTTCTCCGCCGCGAGCAGCGCGGCGACCTCGGTTTCGGAGAGCTCGTCCAGTTCGGCGGCGATCCGCTGCTCGATCTGGGCGGCCAGGTCGGCCACCACCGGGCTGCTGAACAGCGCCCGCATCGGCAACTCCACGTCCACCTCGGCGCGGATGCGGGCCATCGCCCGCATGCCGCGCAGCGAGTTGCCGCCGAGGGCGAAGAAGTCGTCGAGCGCGCCGACCTTCTCCAGTTGGAGGATCTCGGCGTAGACCTCGGCGACCAGCGCCTCGGCGTCGGTGCGCGGGGCGAGGAAACCGTCGGAGGTGGCGGCGGCCGGTGCCGGCAGCGCGGCGGTGTCCAGCTTGCCGTTCGGGGTCAGCGGCAGCGCGTCCAACCGGACGAACGCGTCGGGCACCAGGTGCGCGGGCAGCTCAAGGGCCAACTCGGCGGCGAGCGCCGTCTCGTCGACCGGGCCGACCAGGTAGCCGACCAGCGTCGGCTCGCCGGCGTCAGCGCGGACCACCACGGCCGCCGCGTCCACGTCCGGGCGGGCCCGCAGCACCGACTCGATCTCGCCCAGCTCGATCCGCATCCCCCGGATCTTGACCTGGTCGTCCCGGCGGCCCAGGTAGTCCAGCGTGCCGTCGGCCCGCCAGCGGGCCAGGTCACCGGTGCGGTACATCCGCTCCCCCGGCGGCCCGTACGGGCAGGGCAGGAATCGCTCGGCGGTGAGCGCCGGGCGGCGCAGGTAGCCCCGGGCCAGTTGCGCCCCGGCCACGTACAGCTCGCCGACCACGCCCGGCGGCACCGGGTTCAGCGCCGCGTCGAGCAGGTGGACCCGGGTGTTCCAGGTGGGCTGGCCGATCGGCACCGGCCCGGCGGGTACCGGGCTCCCGGGCGCGATCCGGGCCGCGACGCAGCCGACGGTGGCCTCGGTCGGGCCGTACTCGTTGATCACGGCCACCTCGGGGTGCGCCGCCCGCCAGCCGGCCAACTGCTCACCGGTCAGCGCCTCCCCACCGATCACCAGGTCGGTGGTGGGCGACAGCGCGCCGTCGAGCAGCGGCAGATGTCTGGGGGTGACCTTGAGGAAGGTCGGCGGCCCGCCGGCCCGGGCGGCCGGCGTGTCGATGCCGGCCAGCCGGACCGTGCCGCCGGCGGTGAGCGGGCCCAGCAGCCCGGTCACCGTCAGGTCGAACGAGACCGGCGAGTGCAGCAACGCGGTGCCGGCCAGGCCCGGGTAGGTGTCCCGGGCCCAGGCCAGGTACGCGGTGACCGCGCGGTGCTCGACCAGCACGCCCTTGGGTCGGCCGGTGGAACCGGAGGTGTAGAGCAGGTATGCCGGGTGCTCCGGGCGCAGCGGCGCCCGGCGGTCGTCGTCGGTGAGGTCGGCGTCGTCCAGGTCGGCGGCGGTCGCCGGGTCCAGCACCAGTGCGTCGGCCGGGGCCAGCGCAGCCGTCTGCGCGGTGACCAGCACCAGCGTCGGCTCCGCGTCGGTCAGCAGATAGTTGATCCGGTTCGCCGGATAGCCGGTGTCCACCGGCAGGTACGCCGCGCCGGCCTTCAGCACCGCGAGGATGGCCACCAGCAGCTCCACCGAGCGGGGGAGCAGTAGCGCGACCCGGGTCTCCGGGCCGGCGCCACGGCCGACCAGCAGCCGGGCCAACCGGTTGGCCCGGGCGGCCAGCTCGGCGTAGCTCAGCTCCGTTCCGTCGCAGATCAGGGCGACCGCGGCCGGGGTGGCGGCGGCCTGCCGCTCCACCTCGGCGACCAGGCTGCTCGGGGCCACCTCGCGGCCGGTGCCGGTCCAGGTGCGCAGCAGGTCGCGTTCGGCGTCGTCGAGCAGGGGCAACGCGGACAGCCGCGTCCCCGGGTCGGCGACAGCGGCGGTGAGCAGCCGCAGGTAGCGGGCGACGACCGTCTCGGCGGTGGCCCGGTCGAACAGGTCGGTGCGGTAGACCAGCCGGCTGGTGCCGCCGGTGATGTCGAAGGCCAGGTCGTCCTTGGTGGTGCCCAGCGGCACCGGGTCCAGGCCCGAGTCCGGGATGAGGTTCAGCGCGGTCTGGAACACCGGCTGCACCGACGGGTCGCGCTGCGGGGCGACCGCCTCGACGATCCGCTGAAACGGGACCTGCCCGTGCTCCATCGCGTCCACCAGGCCGGTACGCACCCGGCCGAGCAACTCGGTGACGGTCGGGTCTCCGGTCAGGTCGCAGCGCAGCGCCACCGGGTTGACGAACATGCCGATCAGCGGGGTCAGCTCGGTGGTGTCCCGGCCAGCGGTGGAGACGCCCACCACCACCTCGGGGTCGCCGGAGATCCGGGACAGCAGCGCGGCGAAGGCGGCCAGCAGCACCATGTACGGGGTGGCCGAGGTGCCGGAAGCGAGCTTCCCGACCCGATCCAGCAGCCCGTCGGGGAGGTCGAAGCGCACCTCGTCCCCGGCGAAGCCGAGCTGGGCGGGGCGCGGCCGGTCCAGTGGCAGGCCGGTCAGCGCCGGCGCGCCGGCCAGGTGGTCGCGCCAGAAGGCGAGCTGCCGGTCCAGCTCGTCGCCGGTGAGTTGGCCGCGCTGCCAGACGGCGAAGTCGGCGTACTGGATGGGCAGTTCCGGCACGTCGGCGGGCGCGCCGGTCAGCGCGGCCCGGGCGAACGCGGCCACCTCGGCGTCGAACAGCACGGCGGAGTGGCTGTCGAAGACCGCGTGGTGCACCACGAACTGCAACCCGAGCTGTTCGCCGGAGAAGCGGACCAGCCGGGCCCGCCACAGTGGCGGGGAGTCCAGCGGGATCGGGGTCCGGGCCAGCTCGGTCATGGTCTCAGCGTGGCGCCGCTCCTGCTCGTCGGCGGGCAGGCCGGTCAGGTCCAGCACCGGCAGCTCCAGCGGCTCGGCGGCCCGGACGACCTGCACCAGCGCGCCGTCGACCATCCGCAGGTGGGTACGAAGCGACTCGTGCCGCTCGACGACCTGGGCGAACACCTCGACGGCCTGGGCCACGGTGACGCCGGCCGGGAACCGCCACGGCGCCGAGACGTTGTAGACCGGCGAACCGGCGTCGAGCTGGTTGGCCGTCCACACCCGCTCCTGGGCGAAGGAGGCCGGGAAGGTCCACTCGCTGGTCATCGTTGCTGCCTTCCGTTCGCGACTGCGGGGCTCCGCTTCGCTGCACTCCTCGCGCTCACTGGCTCGCCTCGCGAACCGAGCGGGGACGCATGTCGGTCCAGACGGTGTCGATGTGCGCCAGGCACTCCTCGCGGGTGCCGGCGAACCCAGCGTCGTGCCACCCCGCCGGGAGCTCCCGGTCGGCCGACCAGATCGAGTACTGCTCCTCGTCGTTGCGCACGACCAGGAATCGGGGTTCGGCCATCACTGTGCTCCATCGGTGTCGGGGGTGTGCGGTTCGGCCATCGCGACGGCGATCTTGCGAGGGCCGGTGAAGGGCTCCCGGCCGTGCGCGGCGGTCATGTTGTCGACCACCAGCACGTCGTCGCGCTGGTAGTCGAAGCGGACGCTGGCGGCCCGGTAGGCGGCGCGCAGGTGGTCCAGGACGTCGGCGGGGATCTCGCCGCCGTCGCCGTAGTAGGTGTTCGATGGCAGCCCGTCGGCGCCGAACATGGCCAGCAGCCCTTCCTGAAGGTCCTTGGCGAGGCTGCTCACGTGGAAGAAGGTGGCGTGGTTGAACCAGCGGGGAACGTCCGAGCCGGCCCGGTGGTGCACGGCGTCGCGGACCGCCCGGGTACGCAGCCCGTCGCGACCCACCCACTCCAGCGTGATCCGGTTGGCCGCCGCGTACGCCTCCACCTCGGCCCGGTCGTCGGTGCCGAACACGTGCTGCCAGTTGGCCCCGAAGTCCTCGTGGAAGTTGCGCATCAGCATCCAGCGGCGGCGGACGAACTCCTCCCGTACCGCCGGGTCGATCTCCCGGTAGACCCGGCGGATGTCGGCCAGCGGGGTGGCGCCCAGCGTCTGCGGCGCCGTGATGCAGTAGAAGAACAGCGTCAACGGCCAACGGGCCTGGTACGAGTTCTCGTTGTGCAGGAAGATCTCCTCGTCCGGCGGGTAGTCGGTCGAGGTGTACACCCGGCCCTTGATGGCGTGCCGTGGTGAGGACCGCTCGGTGTAGGTCAGCGGCTCACCGGACAGTGCCCGGACCACCCGGTCGAAGCCGTCGACTCCGCCCACGTCGAAGCCGCGGAACAACAACCCACCCTGCTCGGCCAGGGTGGCCCGCAGCTCGGCGCGGCGCTCGGTGATCAGCTCGGTCAGCGCCCGGCCGTCGGATTCGACGACGACGGGCAGCGTGGCGATCGTGTCGCTCATTGCTCTCTACTCCTGATTTCTCGTCACGCGCGGGGCAGTCGCGGAATGGCGGGGATCGGCGCCGGGCTGGCCGGCTCGTCGGTGGTGGTGGCGCGCAGTTCCTCGATCCGGGCGGCCAGCCCGGCCACGGTGGGGGTCTCGAAGAGGCTGCGCATCGGCAGTCGTACCCCGGTCGCCCTGCGCATCGCCGCGATCAGCTGCACCGCGACCAGGGAGTTGCCGCCCAGGGCGAAGAAGTCGTCGTCGATGCCGACCTCGGCAACCCCGAGCCCGTCCTGCCACACGCGGGCGATGGTCATCTCCAGCTCGGTGCCCGGTGCGGCGCTGCCGTCGCCGGACGGGGTCGGGGCGGCGACCGCGTCGTCCCCGGCGAGGTTGTCGGTGGTGACCCGGCCGGCACGGCGGCGGATGTCGTCGACCGTCCGGGTGGCGATGACCACCTGGGCGCCGAGGCCGGCGGTGAGGCTGCGGCGGAACGCCTCCGCACCGTCCACCGGGCGGATGTCCTCGGTCGAGATCGGCGCACCCGCCCCGGAATCCGCGGTGGACGGTCCGGCCAGGCCACCGGTGACCGCACCCTGGTCCACCCGGCGCAGCACGAAGTCGCTGATCGCGACCAGCTCCCGGCCGTCCGGGTCGCGCAGCGACAGATCGGCGGCGACCACCTCGTCGGTGCCGCCGGACCGGTGCCGCAGCTCGCTGGTGAACCGTGCCGGCAGCGTGTCGCGCACCACGATCCGGCCGTACGACAGCGGCAGGTAGGTGCCGCTGCCCTGACCCCGGCCGAACGCGGTCGCCACGTCCAGCAGCGCCGGGTGCAGCCCCCAGGCGGGCAGGTCACCGACGGCCGCGGCGGGCGCCTCGACCACCGCGAGTTCGGTGCCGTCGGCCAGGTGGTGCTCGCCCAGCGCCGCCCAGCGCGGCCCGAAGGTGAGCATGCTGGTCCGCCCCCGACCGAACGACGCGTCGTCGTCCACCCGTCGTCCGGCCGGGATCGCCGGGTGGGCCGGCGGGGCCGGCTCGTCCGTCCAGCCGGCCGAGCCGCGCACGTGGGTACGCAGTCGACCGCCGGCGAGACTCCGCACCGCGAAGTCGGTGCCGCCGTCGTCGGCCGGCGTCAGCTCCACCCGGTACTGGGCGATTGTGCCGTCGGGCACCGCGAACGGCTCCAGGAAGACCACATCGCGCAGCTCCACGGCGGCGCCCGGGCCGGGCGCGGGCAGCGCGGCGGCCACCGCGGCCCGCACCGACTCCAGGTGGGCGGTGCCCGGTATCACCGGCACGCCGCCGATCCGGTGCTCGTCGAGCAGCCAGTGGGTGTTGGCGGAGACCAGGCCGTGCAGCACGGTCTCCGCCGGCCCGGTGACCTTCGTGGTGAGCACCGGGTGGTCGACGGCGCTGGTGACCGTGTCGCGGCCGGCCGCCCGGAACCCGGTCGGCACGGCGGTCTCCACCGCCATGCCCACCTCGGCCCAGCCGCCCCAGTTCTGCGACAGCACCGGGGCCCGCCAGCCCGCGCCGGAGCGGGCGTGCGCGTCCAGGAACGCGTTCGCGGCGCAGTAGTCGATTTGCCCGAAGCCGCCGACCAACCCGGTGATGGACGAGCAGAGCACCACGAAGTCCAGCGGCAGGTCGCCGAAGACCTGGGCGAGGGCGAGGGTGCCGGCGAGCTTCGGGGCGAGCACCCGCTCGGCCTCGGCCCGTTCCTTCACCTCGGCCATCCCGCCGCCGGGCAGGCCGGCCGCGTGCACGATGCCGTCGATGCCGCCGTACGCGGAGGTCGCGGCGTCGCGGACCCGGCTCAGGTCGGCCGGGTCGGTGACGTCGGCGGCGAGCACCAGCACCTCGGCGCCGGCGGCCTCCATCCGTCGGATCGCCGCGATGGCCCGACCGGCCCGGTCGTCGCCGTGCACGGCGAGGTGATCGTCCCAGCGCTCCCGCTCCGGCAGCCCGGATCGGGCCAGCAGCACCAGCTTCGCCCGGGCCCGGGTGGCGAAGTCCTCGGCCAGGGTGATGCCGATGCCGCCGAGACCACCGGTGATCACGTACCGGCCGCCGTCGCGCAGTGCGCCCGGATCCCCCTCGGCGTCGATCGTCACCTGCTCGACGCCGGCCACCCAGCGACGGCCGCCGCGCAGGGCCACCTCCGGTTCCCGGGGACGACGCAGCTCGGCGACCACCGCCGTGGCGTCGTCGTCGGTCGGGTCGGCGTCGACCAGCCGGACGGCCAGACCGGGCAGCTCGGCGGCGAGCACCCGGACCAGTCCAGCCAGCGTGGCGTGCTCGGGGCGGCGCAGGTCGTCGCCGCGTACGTCGCCGGTGCCGGCGGTGACCAGGTCCAGCGCGAGCCCGCTCTCGTCGCCGGTCAAGCCGGCGCCGGCGAGCGCCTGCACCAAGTGCAGGGCGCTGAAGAAGCCCAGCTCCTGGGCGGCCCAGGTGGCCGCGATGTCGGTGCCGGTCGGCGCGCCGTCCAGGGTGAACGCGTGCACCAGCCGCGTCGGCGATCCACCGTCGGCGGTGAGCGCGGCGACCAGCGCGTCGTGGTCGGCGCGCGCGCCGGGGCGCAACCGGTAGCCGCCGTCGGCGGCGGCGAAGGAGTCGCCGGGGCGTACCGGCACCGGGTCGGCGCCGGCTGCCCGCAGGCCGGCGAGCAGCGCGTCGGCGCGCGGACCCGCGGTCAGCACCAGGCAGCGGCCCAACGGCCCGGCCGGCGGCAGCGGCGCGGCCTGCCGCCAGACCGGCACCGCGAACCACTCGGGCAGCGGGCGCGGACCGGACTCCACCGGGGCTGCCGCGACCGGCTCCTCCCGGTCCGGGTCGATCCAGTACCGGCGGCGCTCGAACGGGTAGCTGGGCAGCGGCACCCGGCGGGCCGTCGGGTCGGCGTCGACGCGTACCGGCAGGCCGGCGCACCAGAGCGTGGCGGCAGTGCCGAGCAGCGTCGCGAGGTCGCCGGTGCTCTCCCCGGCGCCGGGCAGGCTGCCCAGCGGGGTGAGCGCGCGCTGCTCCGGCGCTCCCTTGGCGACCTGCATCCGGGCCAGGTTGGCCAACTGCCGGCCGGGACCGCACTCGACCAGCTGCCAGGTGCCGGCGGCCAGCAGGGTGGCCACGCAGTCGCCGAAGCGGACCGGCCGGCGCAGGTGCGTCGCCCAGTACGCCGGGTCGGTGGCCTGCTCGGCGGTGATCCAGGTGCCGGTGACGTTCGACAGGAACGGCATCGTCGGCGGGCGCAGCGGCACCTCCGCCATCAGCGCGGTGAACTCGGCGAGGATCGGCTCCATCATCGGGGAGTGGAACGCGTGCGAGGTGCGCAGCATCTTGGACTTGCCCTTGAGTGTCGCGGCGAACGCCTCGACGGCGGCGGTCTCGCCGGCCACCACGCAGGTGCCCGGGCCGTTGACCGTGGCCACCGAGAGCCCTTCGGGTAGCAGTCCTGCGACGACCGACTCGTCCAGCGCGACGGCGAGCATCGACCCGGCGGGCAACGACTGCATCAGCCGGCCCCGGGCGGCGACCACCCGCAGCGCGTCCGGCAGGCTCAGCACCCCGGCCACGGTGGCGGCGACGTACTCGCCGATGGAGTGGCCGATCATCGCGGCCGGGCGGATCCCGGCGGCCTGCCAGAGTGTGGCCAGGGCGTACTCGACGGTGAACAGCGCCGGCTGGGTGTAGCGGGTCTCGGTGAGTTTCTCCCCCGCCGCGGGGTCCCGGCCGAGGATCAGGTCGCGCAGGTCCAGGCCCAGGTCGGGGCGGAGCAGTTCGGCGCACTCGTCGACGACGGCGGCGAAGCGGGGCTGCTCGGCGTAGAGCTGCGCGCCCATCCCGGCGTACTGGGCGCCCTGGCCGGAGAACAGGAACGCCACCTTCGGGGCTGGACTGTTGGTCAAAGGTTTCGGACCGCGGACCGGGGCGCGGAGGGCGGCGACCGCACCCGGGAGGTCGGTGGCTACCACGGCACGGCGGTGCGGGTACGGGCGGCGGCCGACGAGCAGGGTGTGCGCGACGTCGGCGAGGTACGCCGGTCCGGCGTCGGCGGCGCCGTCCAGGTGGGTGGCGAGGCGCTGCACCGCGGCGTCCAGGGCGCTCGGGGTGGCTGCGCTGACCTGGAGCAGGTGCGCCGGGCGCACCCGCCGCTCGGTGCGGTACGCCGCTGGAGCCTCCTCCAGCACCACGTGCGCGTTGGTGCCGCCGATGCCGAACGAGCTCACGCCGGCCCGGCGCGGCCCACCGTCGGTGTCCCACTTGGTGAGGGTGTTCGCCACGTAGAACGGGGTGTCGGCGAACTCGACGGCCGGATTCGGCGTCTCGTAGTTGATCGTCGGCGGGATAAGCCCGTGCTCCATCGCGAGCACCGTCTTGATCACGCTGACGATGCCGGAGGGCTGGCTGAGGTGGCCGATGTTCGACTTCACCGAGCCGATGCCGCACCAGCCCCGCTCGTCGGTGTCCCGGGTGTACACGGCCGAGAGCGCGGCCACCTCGATCGGGTCGCCCATCGCGGTGCCGGTGCCGTGCGCCTCGACGTAGCTGATGCTGCGCGGGTCGACGTCGGCCATCGCCACGGCCTGGGCGATCGCCGCCACCTGCCCGTCGACGCTGGGCGCGGTGAAACCGACCTTGCCGGCACCGTCGTTGTTGATCGCGTTGCCGAGCACCACGGCGCGGATGGTGTCCCCGTCGGCGATCGCGTCGGAGAGCCGCTTGAGCAGGGTCACCCCGACGCCGCTGCCCCACACCGTGCCGTTGGCGGCGGCGTCGAACGGGCGGCACCGGCCATCGGGGGACGTGAAGCCGTCCATGCCGAGGTAGCCGACGTGCGGCAGCTCGATGTTCACGCCACCGGCGAGCGCCATGTCGCACTCGCCGTTGCGCAGCGCCTCGCAGGCCAGGTGGAACGCCACCAGCGAGGTGGAACAGGCGGTGTGCACGGTCAGGCTCGGCCCACGCAGATCCAGCCGGTACGACACGTTGGTGGCCACGTAGTTCGGCGAGTTCCCGGTGGCAATGGAGACCGCGCCGTGCGGGTTGCCGCCGACCCGCCGGTTGCGCAGCACGTTGCGGTTCAGGTACACGTTGCCGCCGGTGCCGGCGTACACCCCGATGGCGCCGTCGTAGCGGGCTGGGTCGTAGCCGGCGTCCTCCAGCGCGGTGTGGCAGGACTCCAGGAACAGCCGGTGCTGCGGGTCGGTCAGCTCCGCCTCCCGGGCGGTCATCCCGAACAGCGTGGCGTCGAACTCGTCGTAGCCGTCGACCAGCGGGGCACGGTTGACCCAGCCCGGGTCGTCGACCTCCTCGACGGTCGAACCCCGGGCGAGCTGCTCCTCCCGGGTCAGCTCGGTGACCGACTCCACCCCGTCGACGAGGTTGCGCCAGAACTCGTGCACGTCGGCCGCGCCGGGTAGGCGCGCGGCCAGGCCGACGATCGCGATCGGTTCGATGCCCTCGTGGGGCAGCTCGGTGACGTCGTCGGGTAGATCGACTGCGATCGGGTTGCTCATCAGGCTGTCCTTCGTCACGCGGTGCCGCCGGGGCGGCGGGGAGGGATACGGCGGGTACGGCTGCGGCGGGCGGCGGCGCGCAGGGCGGCCCGGGCCAGCTCCGGCCGGTCGGCGGCACCGTCGAGGCTGGCGGCGAGCGCCCGGACGGTGGGGTGGCGGAACAGGTCGAGCATCTTGATGGACCGGCCGGTGGCGGCGATCAGCCGGGCGTGCACGGCGGCGAGCGCGAGGGAGTGCCCGCCGATGTCGAAGAAGTTGTCGGTCACCCCGACCCGGTCGCGCTCCAACACCTCCCGCCAGATCCCGGCGATCAGCTCCTCGGTCTCGGTGAGCCCGTCCGGGCCAGCGGGCATCAGGGCCGGCGGAGGGCCGGCCGCGTCGCCACCGGCGACGGTCATCGCGCCGAGCTGCGGCACCCGCACGGTGGGTCGGGGCAGCGCGGCGGCCACCTCGCGTGCCGGCGTGTCCGGTGCGGCGGCCAGCGCGCCCACCAGCTCGGCCAGGTCGGCGAGCAGGTCGTCGATGCGGGCGGGGTCGAACAGGTCCGGGTTGTAGACCACCTCGACGCCGGTACGGCCGCCTGTCTGCACCACGTAGACGGTGATGTCGAACGGTGAGCCCGGTTTGGGCACCGGCACCGGCTCGGCGGTCAGCCCGGTCAGCGTCAACCGGGGCGGCGCGAAGTTGAGCACGTTGAACAGCACCTGCACCAGCGGCGCGCGGGCGGTGTCCCGGCCGACGCCGAGGGCCTCGACGATGCGTTCCAGCGGCGCCCCGGGGTGGGCGGTGGCCTCGTGCAGCTCCCCGGCACACCGGTCGACCAGCTCGGCGAAGCTCGCCCCGCCGGTGCGGACCCGCACCGGCACCGTGTCGATGAAGAAGCCGATCACGTCGTCGAAGGCGGCCAGCCGCCGGTCGGCGACGATCGCGCCGAGCACGTGGTCGTCGCCGCCGGTGAGCCGCGCGATCAGCTCACCGAAGGCGGCCAGCAGCACCGCGGCGACCGTGGTGCCACGCCGCTCGGCCAGCTCGCGGACCGCGCGGTCGGTGTCGGCGGACAGCCGGACGGCCGCCTCCACCCCGGCGTAGGTCTGCACGGCCGGTCGGGGCCGGTCCCGGGGCAGGTCCAGGACCGTCGGTACGCCGTCCAGGTGCGCGGTCCACCAGGCCAGGTCGGTCGCGCCGCGCAGCCGGTCCCGCTCGGCCCGCCACACCGCGTAGTCGGCGTACCGGGCGGGCAGCTCCGGCAGCGCCGGCGGCTGGCCGGCCACCGCCTGGGCGTACCCGGCGGCCAGGTCGTCGTAGCAGACCCGCTCGGACCAGCCGTCGAAGACGGCGTGGTGCCAGGTGGCGGCCAGCACGTGCTCGGCCGGGCCGAGCCGGTAGACGGTCACCTGCCAGGGCGGCCCGGTGGCCAGGTCGAAGGGGTGCGCGGCGCCGGCGGCGAGCATCCGGGCCAGCTCCGCCTCCGGCTCGGCGCTGCCGGTCAGGTCGACCACCGGCACCGCCACGTCGGTCGGCTCGGCGCAGACCGCGTACGGCACGCCGGCGGTCTGCGGGATCCGCCAGCGCAGCACGTCGTGCCGCTCGGCGACGGCCCGCAGCGCCGCGCTGAGCGCGGCCGTGTCCAGCGGGCCGTGCAGCCGGTGCGCCACCGCGATGTTGTACGGCGCGCTGGACGGCGCGAGCTGGTCGACGAACCAGAGTCGTCGCTGCGGCGGGGAGAGGGTGGGCGGGTTGCCGGTGCTCAGTCCGTCGGCGCCGACCGGCGCGGCGGCCACCCGCTCGGCCAGTCGGCCGAAGGTACGCTGGGTGAACACCTCGCGGGTGTCGAGCTGCCTGCCCAGCTCGGCGCGGAGCGCGGCGACCAGGCGCATTGCCGCGATGGAGTTGCCGCCAGCGGCGAGGAAGTCGGTCGCCGGCTCGGGTGCCGCGCCGAGCAGCCGGGTCCAGATGCCGGCCACCGCCGCCACCATGGACCCACCTGTGGCATCAGGCGTGCGGTCGTCCACAGTCGACGTGGTGCGGGCGGCGGCCAGCGCGCGCAGCGCCGGACGGTCCAGCTTGCCGCTGACCGGGCTGACCGGCAGCGTGGCGTGACGCAACACCCGGGCCGGCAGCATCGCCGTGGTCAGCCGACTGCCGGCGTACGCCCGCAGCCGGCCATCGTCGGGCGCGTCCGCCGGGCTGAGGAACGCGACCAGCTCGACGCCGGCCGGGCCGGGCACCGCCTCGACCGCCACCCCGGTCACCCCGGGCAGGTCGGCCAGCACGGCCTCCACCTCGCCCAGCTCGATGCGCTGCCCCCGGATCTTGACCTGCCGGTCGACCCGGCCGAGGTAGACGATCCGGCCGTCCGGGTCGTGGCGCACCAGGTCGCCGGTGCGGTACAGCCGCTCGCCGGGCAGCCCGGAGAACGGGTCCGGGACGAACCGCTCGGCGGTCAGCGCCGGCTGGCCCAGATAGCCGTCGGCCAGCCCGGGCCCGCCGATCAGCAGCTCACCTGTCTCGCCCGGCGGCACCGGGTCCAGCGCGGCGTCCACCACGTACGCCCGGTGGTTGGGCAGTGGCCGGCCGATCGGCATCGGATCGGTCTCGGTGGCGCTCAACGGGCCGCTGACCGCCAGCACCGTCGTCTCGGTGGGGCCGTAGCCGTTGAGGAAACGGCGGCCGGGTGCCCACCGGGCGACCAGCGCGGCCGGCACCGCCTCGCCGCCGCAGAGCACGGTACGCCAGTCGGGCAGCTCGGCCGGGTCCAGCATGGACAGCACGGTGGGCGTGATGAAGCCCCAGTTGACCTCGTGCGCGGCGATGAACCGGGCCAGCCGGACCGGGTCGGCGCGGTCCTCGGCGCCGAGCAGCTGCACCGAGCCGCCGAGCAGCAGCGGCACGAACAGGTCCATGGTGGCCGCGTCGAAGCCGAGCGAGGCGATGCCGAGGCTGCGTACGTCGGCGTCGGCGCCGGTGAGCGCGACCACGCCGGTGACGAACTCGACCACGTTGCGGTGGCTGGTGAGCACGCCCTTCGGGCGGCCCGTCGAGCCCGAGGTGAACAGCACGTACGCCGGGTCGCCCGGGCGGGCCGGGCAGGGCGTGAGTGGGGCCGGGCCGGGCAGCCCGACCGCCTCGATGCCGGGCGCGTCGCCGAACTCCGCCTCGGCGGCGTCGCCGACCACCAGGGACACGCCCGCGTCGGCGGCGATCCCGCGCAGCCGCCGACGCGGGCCTCCCGGCTCCAGCGGCACGTAGCAGCCGCCGGCCAGCAACACCCCCAGTACGGTGGCGACCAGCTCGGGCCGGCGGGCGCCACACACCCCCACCCGGGTCTGCCGGCCGACGCCCCGGGCACGCAGCGCGGCGGCCACCCCGGCGGCCAGGGACAGCAGCTCGGCGTAGCTGAGCCGGCTGTCCCACTGGCGCACCGCCACTGCGTCCGGTGTGCGGGTGGCCTGTGCGACCACCAGCTCGGCGATCGTCGCGTCCGGCCAGGGCAGCGGCTCGCCCCGTATCGCGCTGATGGACAGGATGTCGGTCACCGGTTCCCCCCGGGGTAGCTGCTCGGATCGGTGATCTGCAGGCGCAGCTCGCTGACGTAGGCGCGGCCCGCCGCGTCGGTCACCCAGCTGTCGGTCGGCGTCGGCAACAGCTCGCTGACCACGAGCGTCACGTCCGGCCCGCTGCGGGCGGCGGCGTCGACCATCGCGCACAGCGACTGGGCGTAGAGCGGGCCGGTCAGGTCGACGTAGCAGGGTTTGACCTCGGTGCCGACCTTCACGAACACCTGCTCGGGCAGGCCGAGCCGACCCCGCCAGCGGCGTACCGCGAGGAACCGCGCCGCCTCCCCGGTCACCCCGGCCAGGCCGCTCTCCTCGACCGTGGTCCGCCAGGTGCGTCGGGCCACGACCAGCCGGTCGATGGTGATCCTGGGCGTGTGCGGTGCCGGGTCGAGCAGCTTGAAGGCGTCCACCAGCAGCGAACCGAGCAGGTTGGCGAAGACCTCCATGAGCGGCCACCGGCTGCCGTCGGGCAGCACCACCGCCAGCCGGTCGCCGTCCGGCACCACCCGCACCTCGGTCGCCGGGACCAACCGGTCGACCTCGCCGCCCCGGGCGGTGTCGATGCCGAGCTGCCGGTCGGCCGGGCTGGTCAGCCCGTACGTGGTGCGGGTGGTGACGCGGGGGAAGCCCTCCGGGTAGAGCACCCGGACCCGGGCGGGGCCGAGGTCGGCGTCCAACCCGGCGCGCAGCGCCGCCGGATCGGGGTGGAACGGCACGAACACCGCGCTGTCGAAGGTGGCGTTGGCCGGGTGCAGCTCGCCGAGCACGAGCAGGAACTCGCCCCGGTTCAGCGCGGCCAGGTCGGTGGCGCTGATCTGCACGTCCGGGCTGTGGATCCGGGCCGACGGCCAGCCGGGCGCGCTCGCCGGGAACACCCGCCGGGCCCGGTCGGCCAGCTCCACGCCGCGCAGCCGCAACTCGGGCTGCCCGGGTGGCAGCGCGGCCAGGTCGAACAGGTCCGCCCAGCGGGCGGTGAAGCCGGCGGTGGTGGCGGCCAGCGGACCGTCCTGGGCCATCAGCAGCCCCTGGGCCAGGGACCAGACGTCGGCCAACCGCACCGGCCCGTCGGCGCGCAGCTCCTCGTACAGCTCGGCGAAGATCCGTTCGCAGGCGGCGCCGATCTCGGCGGTCAGCCAGCGGGCCGCCTGGAGCACCACGGCCAGCGGCGTGGCGAGCGCGGCGAGCACCTCGGCGCCCACGCTGACGGTGAGGTCCCGGGCGCTCTCCTCGTAGGCGACCGTGCGGCCGACGTACATCTGACCGGCCTGCCGGGTGGCGGGTCGTCCGGTGACGGCGGTGAACTCCGCGTTCAGCACGGCCAGCGCGGCACCGAGCCGGTCCGGGTCTCCGGCGCTCGCGGCGACTTCGTCGCAGGCCACGCAGAGCCGTTCGAAGCCGGCGCTCACCTCCGCGCGCAACGCGAGATCGCCGATCGCGGCCAGCCTTTCGCGCAGCACCTGCTCGGCCCGGGGGCTGATCGGCAGGCCGGCGTCCCAGGTCAGCAGGCCACGCTCGACCAGCCGGTCGAGCAGCAGGAAGCCGTCGGCATCGGTGCGCAGCCCGGCGTCGCCGTCCGCGCGGACCCGTTCGACCAGGCGTACGGCCGGGGTGCGCCCGTCGCAGGAGACCAGCAACCGTGCGTCGAGGGCGGACAGCTCGACCGGCGGGTGCAGCGGCCGGTGCAGCCACCGACCCGTCACGCTCAGGTGCGGCGGCAGCGCTGGCGCCCACCAGCGGCGCACGGCCGGGTCGTCGGCGAGCCGGTCGGCGTACGCGATCAGCGCCCACGCCTCGAAGTGGACCTCGCGCCGGGACACCAGCCGCGGTCCCGGCCACAGCCGGGTCGCCGGGTCGGCGGGGTCGAACGTGCCCCAGCAGACCGGGCCGAAGAACCCGATCGTCTCGGCCTTTCCGCAGTAGCGCTGCCAGTAGCGCAGCAGGCTCAGCTCGCGCTTGCGCCGCCGGACGTTGCGCACCATCGGGTCGGTCCGCAGCAGCCCGTCCAGGGCGATCAGCATCTCCGGGTTCTGCCAGGTGACCGCCTCACGCAGCAGCGGGTCGGCGGCGATCCGGCCGGCGGCCGCCGAGGAGTCGGCCAGCGCCACGGCGAACGCCTTGTCGAACATCTCGGCGGCACCGCTGCCGGCACTCGCCCGCCCGTCGGCGGTCTCCTCGGCGGCCAGCAGCGCATCGGCGGCACCGGCGGCGTCCGGGGCGGCGAAGGCGGCCAGCCCGTCGGCCGGGAAGCCGGCGGTGCGCAGCACCACGTGGCGCCACACCGACCAACCCGTGTCGCCCAGGGGCAGCAGGTGGTTCATCGGGCCGACTCCGACTCGTCGGTGTCCACGATGTGCAGCCGCAACTCGCTGAAGTAGCGCCGGCCGGCCGCGTCGGGCACCCAGGCGTCCTGCGCGGTGGGCAGCATCTCGCTGACCACCAGGGTCGTGTCGTCGCCGCCGTCCCGGTCGGCCGCCCGGACCATCGCGCAGAACATGTTGGCGAAGGCGGGGCTGCTCAGGTCGACGAAGCACGGCTTGGTCTCGGTGCCGAGCTTGATGTACACCTGCTCCGGCAGGCCCAGCCGACGCCGCCAGTCCCGCACGGCCAGGAAGCGGGCCTGCTCCCCCGTCACCGCGCCGAGCCCACTCGCGCCGACGGTGGTCCGCCAGGTCTGCCGGGCCACCACCAGACGATCCAGCGTGATCCGCGGGGTGTACGGCGCGGCGGCGACGAGCTTGAACCCGTCCACGGCGTGCGTGCTGAGCAGGCCGGCGCAGACCTCGGTCAGCGGCCAGCGCTGCCCGTCGGCGCCGGTGACCACCAGCCGGCCGTCCTCATCCCGCACGGTCAGCGCCACGGTGGGCAGCACCCGCTCCGGCTCGGCGTTGGGCGCGGGCGCGAACGCCAACTGTCGGTCGGTCGGGCCGATCAGCGCCTCGGCGACCCGGCTGGTGCGCCGCGGCCAGTCGGTGGGAAAGAGCAGCCGGATCCGATCCGGGCCGAGATCAGCCTCCAGCGCGGCGCGCAGCCGCTCGACGTCCGGATGCGCGGCGGTGAAGACGTGACAGTCGAACGACGACCAGGCGGCGTGCATCTCGCCGAGCACGACGGTGTAGTCACCGCGGGCCAGCGCGTCCGCGTCCGCCGCACAGATCTGCAGGTCGGGGCTGTGCAGCCGGGCGTTGGACCAGCCCGGCCGGACGGTCGGGAAGACCTCGTCGACCCGGGCGGCGAGGTCCGCCACGTCCAGCCGCACGTCGGTGCTGCCCGGTGGCAGGTCGGCCAGCCCGAACAGCCCGGCCCAGCGGGCGGCGAACTCGCTGGCCACCGCGTCGACCGGGCGCGGCCCGCTGCCCCAGAAGAGGCCCTGCACCAGGAACCACAGGTCGGACAGGGCCACCGGGGCCTCGCCGGCCTCGGCGCGCAGCTCGTCGTACAGCTCCCGGAACACCGCCCCGTACGCCTCGTCCAGCGCACCGGCCAGCCAGCGGGCGGCCCGCAGCAGCACGGCCAGCGGCGCGGCGATGTCGTCCAGCAGTGGCGCGCCGAAGACCACGTCCAGGTCCCGGCTGGTGTCCTCGTAGCAGAGCGTCCGGCCGGCGTACATCTGCCCGGCCCGGCGCTGCGCCGGCTGCCCGGTGAGGTCGGTGAACGTCTCGTCGAGCGCGTCCAGGGCGGCGCGCAGCCGGTCCGGGTCGCCGGCCGCGACGGCGACCGCGTCCCGCGCGGCGCACAGCCGGTCGAAGCCGGCCTGGGCGGCGGCCCGGGCCGGGGCGTCGCCAACCTCCGTGATCCGCTGCCGCAGCACCTCCTCGGCGGTGGGGCTCACCGGCAGGGCGGCGTCCCAGGTGGCCAGCTCCCGCTCCACCAACCGGTCGAGCAGCGCGTACCCGTCCTCCGGTCGGCGCACCCCGATGGCCGGGTCGGTGACCAGGTCGCGCGCCGGGCGTCGGCCGTCGGCGGCGGCGAGCAGCGCCGCCTCGACCGGGGTCAGCGGTACGGGCGGCCGGCCCGGACGGCGCACCTCCCGGCCGGCGAGGCTCAGCTGCGGGGCCAGCCGTGGCGCCCACCAGCGGCGAACCGCGAGGTCGCCACCGATCCGCCGCGCGTACTCGGTCAGCGCCCAGGACTCGAACCACACCCAGCGGCGGCGGGTCAGTGCCGCGCCCGCGCGCACCTCGGCGGCGACCGGCAACTCCGGGTCGACGGTGACCCAGCAGCTCGGGCCGAAGAACCCGACGGTCTCGTTCTTGCCGCAGTAGCGCTGCCAGTACTTCAGCAGGGCGCGTTCCCGGTCCCGCCGGCGGACGTTGCGGGGCGCGTCCGGGCCGCTCCGGACCAACCCGTCCAGGGCGACCAGCGCGCCCCGGTTCTGCCAGGTGACCGCCTCGCGCAGCAGCGGGTCGGCAGCCAGCTCGGTGATCCGCCGTCCGGTGGTGGACACCGCCTCGGCGAACTCCTTGTCGAACAGTTCGGCGCCGACGCCGGTGGCCAGCAGCTCGTCCGCAGCGGTGGCGGCATGCGGGGCGGCCAACAGGGTCAGCCCGTCGGCCGGAAAGCCGGTGCTGCGCAGGATGGCGTCACGCCACACCGACCAGCCGGTGTCACCGAGCGGCACCCGGTGCCCGTCAGCCGTGCCGCTGGCGGCGGCGAGCGTCCCGACCCGGCCCCGGTCGCCACCGACGGTGGCCCGGTCGGCTGCTCGGTCGGCGGTGAGCGCGGCGGCGGTCAGGTCGGCGCGGATCGCGGTGGCCAGCTCGGGCAGCGCGTCGTGGAGGAAGAAGTGCCCGCCGTCCAGCTCGCGCAGGGTGAATTCGGCGGTGGTGTGCTCCCGCCAGGCGGCGCTCTGCTCGCGGGTCACCGCCCGGTCGTTGCGACCGCTGAACGCGACGATCGGCACCGGCAGCGGCTCCTCGGGCTGGTACCGGTAGCCGTCCACCCGTTCGAAGTCGGCGCGCAGCAGCGGCAGGAGCAACTCGACCAGCTCGGGATGCTTCAGCACCCCGGCCGGCAACCCGCCGCCGGCCCGCAGCCGGCGCAGCAGCTCCTCATCGTCCACCCGGGACAGCCCGTCGAAGGCGCTGGGCTCGGTGACGTGTGGCGCGCGGGCGCCGCCGACGTAGAGCCGCAGCGGCAACGGGAGCCCGGCGCGGCGCAGCTCGCGGACCACCTCGAAGCCGAGCCGACCGCCCATCGAGTGGCCGTAGAGGGCGTACGGGCCCGCGGCCCGCCCGGCGATGGCGGTCGCCACGTCGACCACCCGGAAGCGGGGGTCCTCGCTGATCCGGTTCTCCCGACCGGGTAGCTGCACCGGCAGCACCTCGATGTCGGGGCCGAACCGGTCCGGGAATGCGCGGAACGCGCTGGCGCCGGCGCCAGCGTAGGGCAGGCAGAACAACTGCACCGGCGCCGGATCGCGGCTGCCGGCGGAGAGGAACCAGTTCACCGCACACCTTTCTGAGGGGGGTCGATCCAGTACCGCTGCCGCTGGAAGGGGTAGGTGGGCAGCGAGGTGCGTCGGATGCCGCCGGCCGGGTGCAGGGCCGTCCAGTCGAGGTCCCGGCCGGCCACCCAGTCGGCGGCGAGCTCGCGCAGCGCACCGGCCGGTCCGGCCACCCGGGCGTCGGTGCTCAGCAGCTCGTCCAGCGCGGCGACCGCCGCGGCCGGGTCGGTGGCGATCACGGCGGCTCGGCAGCCGAACTCGCGCCGGCCCAACGCCAGCGTCGCGGCGACCTCGGCCAGGGTGGGGGCGGTGCCGGCCAGGTGCCGCCGCAGCCGGGTCAGCGCCGCGCGCAACGCCACCGGGGTACGCGCCGAGACCGGCAGCAGCTGCGCGCCGGCCGACCCGGCGTCGACCGGCTCGACCGGGGGCGGTTGCTCCACCACGACGTGCGCATTGGTGCCGCCCAGGCCGAACGAGCTGACCCCGGCGACCCGGCGCGGCGCGTCCGGCCAATCGCGCACCTTGGTCGGTACGTAGAACGGGCCGGCGGCCAGGTCGATCTCCGGGTGCGGGCGGGTGAAGTGCAGGCTCGGCGGGATGACGCCGTGCTGCACGGCGAGCACCGTCTTGATCAGCCCGGCGATGCCGGCGGCGGCGTCGAGGTGGCCGATGGTGGTCTTCACCGAGCCGAGCGCGCAGGTCTCGGCGGGCGCGGCGCCCTGGTACACCTCGTGCAACGCGGCCACCTCGATGGCGTCGCCGAGCGGGGTGCCGCTGCCGTGCGCCTCGATGAAGCGGACCTCGCCGGGTGCGACCTCGGCGGCGGCGAGCGCGCCGGCCACCGCGGCGGCCTGCCCGGCCGGCCCGGGGACGGCGTAGCCGGCCCGGTCGGCGCCGTCGTTGGTGACCGCCCAGCCGGGCAGGATCGCGAGGACCCGGTCACCGTCGGCCTGCGCGTCGGCGAGCCGGCGCAACGCCACCACTCCGACACCGGAGCCGAAGCCGGCGCCCTGGGCGGCCTCGTCGAAGGCCCGGCAGCGGCCGTCCGGTGAGGCCAGGCCGCCGGGGGTGTGCCGGTGCCGGGGCCAGGTCACGCTCACACCGCCGGCCAGGGCGATGTCGCACTGGTAGTCGGCCAGGCTCTGCGCGGCGAGGCACACCGCGGCCAGCGAGCTGGAGCAGGCGCTCTGCACCGCCACCGCCGGCCCGGTCAGACCCAGCCGGTACGCGACCTGGCCGGGCAGGTGGTCGGTGAGCTGCCGGCCGACCAGCCGGGCCTCCCAGTCGTCCGGGTCGACGTCGCCGACCACGGCCGGGTTGTCCATGAGGTGGAACAGGAAGTAGCGGTTGACGGAGGTGGCGCCGTACACGCCGACCAGGCCGGGGAACCGGGCCGGATCGTGCCCGGCATCCTCCAGCGCCTCCCACGCGGTCTCCAGGAACAGCCGGTGCTGCGGGTCGGTACGGGCGGCCTCCCGCTCGCCGAAGGCGAAGAACTCCGCGTCGAAGTCGGCGACCCCGTCGAGCCGGCCGGTGGCCTTGACGTGCCGGGGGTCGGCGCGCAGCCCCGGGCCGACGCCCAGCGCGGCCAACTCCTCGTCGCTGTGATCGTGAATGGCATCCATGCCGGCGCACAGGTTCCACCAGAAGGTGGCCGCGTCCGGCGCGCCGGGGAACCGGCCGGCGAGACCGACCACCGCGATCTCGTCACCGGTGTACTCACGCACACCGACCGGCACGGCGGACGGGCCGGCGGCGCTCGGCGGCGCGGCGGGCGGGGCCTGGGCCGTGACAACCGCCGGTGCCGGCAGGGTGGCCGGGGTCGGCAGGGTGGCCGGGGTCGGCATGCTCGCCGGTGCTGGCGGGTCGACCAGCCGGGCCTGGGCGGCGACCGTCGGGTGGTCGAAGAGCCGCAGCAGGGGCAGCCGGACGCCGAACCGTTCGGCCAGCCGCTGCTGCACCTGGCCCAGCAACAGGGACTGCCCGCCGACGTCGAAGAAGCTGTCGGTGCGGCCGACCGCGTCCCGGTCGAGCACGGCGCACCAGATGTCGTGCACGATCCGCTCGGTGGGGGTGGCCGGTAGGTCCCCGGCGCGCACGGCCCGGCCCGGGTCCGGCAGTGCCCGCTCGTCGACCTTCCCGCTGACGGTCAGAGGGAACTCCGCGACCGGCACGACGGCGCGGGGCAGCGCGTACTCGGGTAGTTGCCGGGCCAGGGCGGCCCGTAGCGCCGCCGGGTCGACCGGTGTCCCGGCCGGACGGACGTACGCCAGCAGTTCGCCGTCGCGCGCGATGGCCCGCACCTCGGCGATGCCCGGCTCGGCGGCGAGCACCGCCTCGATCTCGGTCAGTTCGACCCGGAACCCACGCACCTTGACCTGCCGGTCGAGCCGGCCGAGACAGCGCAGCTCGCCGGTGGGCAGCAGCTCACCCAGGTCGCCCGTGCGGTACACCGGCACACCGTCGGGGTCGTGGCCGAACCGGTCGCTGTCCTGGTCGAGGTAGCCGGGTGCGAGGTGTCCACTGCGCACCACGATCTCGCCGTCCGGAGCCAGCCGCAGCGCGTACCCGGGCAGGGCGGTGCCGACCGGCAGCGGACCGGTGGCCGTGCGGTCGACGTCGGCCAGCGGCAGCGCGTACCGGGCGGCGAAGGTGAATTCGGTTGCCCCGTAGCCGTTGACCAGCACGCAGCCCGGTGCGAAGCGGCCCCGGGCGCGGGCGGCGTCGGTGTAGCTGGCCTGTTCGCCGCCGAGCAGCACCACCCGGACCCGGTCCAGCCGCTCGACGCCCGGGGTGTCCAGCAGGTACCGGTAGACGGTCGGGGTGGAGTGGTAGATCGTGACGCCGTGCCGGGCCAGCTGCTCGGCGGCGTACGCCAGGCCGTGCCGGCGCAGGTCGACCGGCACGACGGCGGCACCGGTGAGGAGCGCCGGGTACAGGTCGGGGATGGCGGCGTCGAAGCTGAACGAGGCGAGCAAGCTGAGCCGGTCATCTGGCCGCAGGTCGAGGGTGGCGATCTGGTTGTCCACCACGTGCGTCAGGTTGCGGTGGCTCTGCCCGACCGCCTTGGGTCGCCCGGTGGAGCCGGAGGTGAACAGCACGTACGCGAGCGCGTCCGGGTCCACCGGCACCGGTCGCAGCGGCGCGGCCCGCACGTCGACGGCCGGGACGACCCGCAGGCCGGGCCGGTCGGTGGCGAGGCGCCGGGCCAGTTCGGTGTGCTCGCCACCGCAGAGCAGGACGGTCATCTCGGCACCGTCGAGCAGGTGCCGCAGCCGCTGCTCCGGGAACCCGGGGTCGAGTGGCACGTAGGTGGCCCCTGCGGCGAGCGTGCCGAGGATGGCGGCGATGGTGCCGGCGCCGTGCCCGGTCAGCAGGCCGACCCGGACACCGGGCCGGACACCGGCCGCGGCCAGCAGCTCGGCGTGCCCACCGGCCAGGCCGGCGAGGCCGGCATAGTGGAGCGGGCCGGTGTCGCCGAGCACGGCGGGATGGTCGGGGCAGGCGGCAGCGGCATCGCCGAAGCGATGGATCAGCGTCGAGGTGCCCATCTCAGGAGGCGCACACCGTCGCTCCACAACAGACGGACGCGCAGCAATCGACAGCCAAGATCATGATCCCCCCCAGGACGTCACAATGGAAGGAGCATATGGCTCGATGCATGTCGCGAAAGATCATCGACTAGAGTCGACCCGAAGGGGCTATCGACGGCTCCGACGAGGGTCGGCGAATATCGTCCGATCATCCCCCTGGCGCGGCGCGCAATTTTCGCCTAAAGCGTCAACCGGCAACCATTTTTCCGGTTGCATTTCATTTGCGCAGTGGAATTTCCCGGTCAATAGCACCTCGTCCGAATAGCGACATCAAAACGTTCAATCCCCGACAGATGGCGGCGCAACGGGCGCGACTCCGCCGTCCGGATCGCGCGGCAACCCCGCCACCATCTCCCGGAACTCCCGCACCGTGACCGCCTCGCGCAGCGTCGCGAACACCGCACCCGCGCCGGCCCGGGCGGTCGCCTCGTCGACCCCGGCCCGCTCCCCCACCAGACGCAGAAACTCCGCCGGTCCGGCGGCCACCGGCGGCCCGGCCGCGGCTCGATCCGTTCCGCCCACATAGCCGTTCAGCTCGTCCGGGAGCTGTCCGGCCAGGTCGGCCGTCGGACAGCCGGTCACCCGTTCGGCCATCGTCTGGAGCACGGCACGAGCCACCACGGCGGCCTGCTCGGTCGGCAGCCCGGAGCGCCGGGACACTGCGTCGATGAAGCGGGGGAACCGCACGCCGCCCTCCTGTCCGCCACGGGACCCGCGCTTACCCGGGCGCGGTCGCGGCAAACGGCGACGCGGTCAGCGCAGCAGGCCCACGGCCCGCAGGTGGTCGAAGATGAGGTGGTCGACCGGCGAGGTGCGGTGCCGGTCGGCGTACCCGAGCCAGGCCGTCTCGGCAATCTCGTTGGCCGGCCGCAACTGCCCCTCGTATCCCGCCCGATAGCAGATCATCCGCACGGTGGTGCCGGCCGCGTGGCCGTGTGCCTGGGCGCTGAACGTGCCCAGGTGCGCCGCACCGCCCACGTCGACCGTGACGCTCAGCTCCTCCTCGACCTCCCGGCGCAGGGTGTCCAGGTCGGTCTCCCCCGGCTCGCGCTTGCCACCCGGCAGGTACCACACGTCCTTGCCCCGGGACCGGGTGCTCAGCACCAGCCCGTCCTCGATGAGGATCCAGGCCACCTTGTCGATCTCGGACACGCCACCCCTCCCGCCGCTGGGACGGGCACGCTATCACCGGCACCAGCCGGAGCGGGTCACACCGCGTCGGGCGCGGGCTCCTCGGTCAGCAGGTCGAGCAGCAGCGCAGCGGTCCAGCTGAATGCCGGCGAGCCCAGCCCGGCACCGGTGTCCGGATGGAAGTACTCGTGGCAGCCGGCCCCGGCGACCAGCCCGATCATCGACTGGCGCAGCCCGGCGGCCAGCTCGGGATGCCCGTGCGCGAGCAGTCCGCGCCGTACCAGCCACCCGACGTTCAGCCAGCTCGGCCCGCGCCAGTAGCGCAGCGGCTCGAAGTCCGGCGCGGTCCGGTCGTAGCTGGGCAGCGGTCGGTCCATCCGCCGAGCCACCCCGAAACGCGCCGACCGCGCCTCGACGACCAGCGCGTCGGCCTGCCGGGTCGGCAGGTCGGGCAGGATCAGCGGTGCCAGCCCGAGCACGGTACGGGCCGGGATGAGCTGGTCTGTGCGCAGGTCACGGGGGGCGAACGCACCGGTGGCCGGGTCGTACAGCCGGCGCACCACGGCCTCGGTGATCCGCGCGGCGCGGGCCCGGTGTGGCCCCGGGTCGGCGCCGACCAGCGCGGCGATCCGGGCCAGCGCGTGTTCGGCCGCCCCGAACGCCGCGTTGAACAGCGGGCACTCCACCAGGAACGGATGCCCGTCGGCCAGGTCCCGGTCGCGGTAGCCCCGGTCCCGGTAGGCCGCGACGATCGCCAGGTAGCGCGCGTAGTCCAGGTCCGTGGGGCGGTGCGCGGCGTCGGCGTGCGCGGTGTCGTGCCGGCGGTACGCGCGCATCACCGCCGCCTCGGCCGGCACGGCGGCCATCGGCTCGTCCCAGGCCGGGCTGTTGTCCAGACCGGACTCCCACGGGTGCACGATGCACACCAGCCCGTCGCCGGTCAGGTCCCGCCGGTCGGCCAGGTAGCAATGCTGGGCGACCAGCGCGGGATAGAGCCGACGCAGCACGGCCAGGCCGGCCGGATCAGGCGCCCGCCGGTACGCCAGCCAGGCGGCGAGCGCGTGCACCGGCGGCTGGACCAGGCCCGAGGTGTCGACGGCCGGCGCGCCCTCGGCGCTCGCCGAGCGCCACAGCTCCGGCCCCGGGAAGTACGCGCCGACCCGCATCGCCGGGTTGAACACGATGTGCGGCACCCGCCCGTCGGCCCACTGCGCCCGGAACAGGCTCGCCAGCTCACGCCACGCCCGCTCGGGACGGACCTGGGCCAGCCCGACGGCGATGAACGCGGAGTCCCAGCTCCACTGGTGTGGGTAGAGCGTGCGCGACGGCACCGTGTGGTCGTGCTCCCAGTTGGCGTCGAGCGTGGCGACCGCGAGCCGGCGCAGCCCGGCGAGATCGGCCGGACCGCCGGTGCGGGTCGGAACGGCGGTCATGCCGCGGCCCGTCGCGGCAGCGCGTGCCGCAGCACCGTGGCGGCCTGCTGGAGGGCGCGGACCGGGTCGCCACGCAGCCGACACTCCAGCGCCAGCCAGCCCCGGTAGTCCAGCTCCAGCAGGGTCCGCACCAGCGCCGGCCAGTCCAGGTGCCCGGCACCCGGCTGGTACCGGTTGGAGTCGCTGACCTGCACGTGCCCGAGGTACGGCGCGGCGGAACGCAGCGCCCGGGGCATGTCGTCCTCCTCGATGTTCATGTGGAAGGTGTCGGCGACCACCCGGACCGAGGGCAGCCCGACCGCCGCGCAGAGCGCGACCGCCTCGTCGAGCCGGTTGACCATGTGGTCCTCGTACCGGTTGAGGGGTTCCAGGAAGAGGCTGACCCCCTCGGCCCGGGCGTGCTCGCCCAGCTCGCCGAGGGCGTCGACGAGCACCTGCCGGTCGCCGGTCGGCTGACGCGGCGGTTCGAACGGCGGCAGCCGCCGGGAGAACATCCCCCAGGCCGCCGGGGTCATCGCCCCGACGCCACCCAGCTCGGCGATCACCGACAACTGGGAGCGCAGGTTGCGCACCGCGTCGGCGGACCGGGCCGGGTCGAAGTCGCCGATGAAGTGGTCCATCTCGACGCAGACGGTGGGCATCACCACCCCGGCGGCGCGGGCCCGGCGCAGTTCGGGCAGCCGGTGGGCGAACGCGAGGTCGCCGCGCCCGCGCAGCTCGATGCCCTGATAGCCGAGGGCGGTGGCGAGGGCGTACTTCTGGATCAGGTCGGTGCCCGGCAGGAGCTGTTCCTGGCAGGCCAGCGCAATGGTGGTCATGAGAACCTCAACACCACTTGGAGGACGTCACCGGCGCCGCGGTCGAGCAGCGCGAGGGCGTCGGCGACCGCGCTGGCGTCGACGATGTGGCTGACCAGCGGCAACGGGTCGACGCTGCGCTCAGCCACCAGTTCCATGAAGGTCTGCGCCACCCGGTCGCCGGTCCACCGACCGGCCATGCTCGGCGCGGGGGTGGGTCCGGAGACCTGGGCGGCCACCAACTGGATGCGGTTGTGGTGGAACTCCTCGCCGAGGCCGAGCCCGTCGGCCTGGCCCTGGTAGAAACCGGCGGCCACGACGCGGCCGGCGTGTGCGGTGGACCGGATCGCCTCGTGCAGCGCCGGGTACGCCCCGGACAGCTCCAGGCAGACGTCCGCGCCCCGGCCGCCGGTGGCCCGGCGCAGTACGGCGGCGGCGGATTCGGCGCCGGCGTCCACTGCGGACCGGGCACCGTAGCGGGCGGCGTGCTCCAGCCGGTCGGGCATCCGGTCGACCGCCACGACCCGGGCGCCGGAGAGCACCGCGAGCCGGGTGGCGAGCAGCCCGATGACGCCCTGCCCGAAGACACCGACCCAGTCGCCGAGGTGCAGGTCGGCGGCGAGCACGGCGGTCAGCGCGATGGCGCCGGGCCGGGCGAAGACGGCGGCGAGCGGGTCCAGACCGGCGGGCAACGGGTGGACCACCTCGGCGGCCAGTACGGCCTCGGCGCGGTGCCCCCAGATGCCCCACACCAACTGGCCCCGCTGCCGGTCGGTGACCTCCGGGGCCACCTCGACGATCTCGCCGACCTCCTCGTAGCCGAAGCCGATCAGCGGGTAGGGCACCGGGGTCTGCCGGGGCACGAACATCCGGGCGGCGTCGTCCCAGTCCTTGCTGAGCCGTGGATTGCTGCCCCGGTAAAGGGTCAGCTCGGTGCCGGCCGAGATGCCGGAGTAGCAGGTGCGGACCCGAACCTGGCCGGGGCCGAGCTGATCCGGCGGGCAGGGCTCGAGGCTGATCCGTCGAGGCCCGGCGAGAGAGACAACCCAGTTGCCCATGAGTCACATCCCGGTAGCACTGGGTTCCAGGATAGGCAAAAAATCGCTATATGTCTTGCCATTAATCAATCGAAGGCGTTGAATCCGGCATGTACCCTTCGAGAGGAGTGCCACCGATGTCAGCACCTCCGAGGCGGATACTCGCCACCACCTTGATCCTGGCACTTACCGCGTCCACCCTGCTGGCCTGCGGCGATAACGAGTCGGACAGCAGCAGCAAGAAGATCACCGTGTGGAGCCTGGAGGACGTGGCCGACCGGGTCACCGCCACCAAGGCGATCATCGCCGACTTCACCGCGAAGACCGGGGTCCAGGTTGAGCTCGTCACCGTCAACGAGGACCAGTTCCCGTCACTGATCTCCGCCAATGCCGCCGCCGGCGACCTGCCCGACGTGGTCGGCTCGGTCTCCCTGGCCGGCATCCGTACGCTCGCCGGCAACGAGCTGCTGCACGCCTCGGCGAACGCGGAGGTCGTCGACAAGCTGGGCCGGCAGACCTTCTCGCCGCGAGCGTTGGAGCTCACCTCGGACGACGGCAAGCAGCTCTCGGTGCCCAGCGACGGGTGGGGCCAACTGCTCGTCTACCGCAAGGACCTGTTCGCCGCCGCCAACCTGCCCACCCCCGACACGTACGAACGGATCACCACCGCCGCGGCGAAGCTGAACACCGGCGGCGTCGCCGGGATCACCGCGGCGACCGCCCCCAGCGACGTGTTCACCCAGCAGACCTTCGAGCACCTGGCGCTGGCCAACGGCTGTCAGCTCACCGACAACTCCGGCGCCGTCGCCCTGGACTCACCACAGTGCGTCGAGGCGTTCCGCTTCTACGGCGACCTGATCCGGAACAGCTCGGTGAAGGGCGCCCAGGACGTGGACACGACCCGCGCCACCTACTTCGCCGGCAAGGCCGCCATGGTGGTCTGGTCGCCGTTCATCCTCGACGAGCTGGCCGGGCTGCGCAACGACGCCAAGCCGACCTGCCCGCAGTGCCAGGCCGACCCGGCGTTCCTCGCGAAGAACAGCGGGTTCGTCACCGCGATCAAGGGCCCGAACGGCACCGAGCCGGCCCAGTACGGCGAGATCAGCTCGTGGGCGGTGCTGGACGGCGCGGCGACCGACCCGGCGAAGTCCTTCGTGGAGTACATGCTCAGCGACGGCTACCCGCGCTGGTTCGGCATGTCCCCCGAGGGCCGCTTCCCGGTGCGCAAGGGCACCCAGGCAGAGCCCGAGGCGTACCTCACCGGCTGGAACACCAGCCAGGCCGGCGTGGATGTGAAGAAGCCCCTTGCCGACGTGTACGGCGAGGAGGTGCTCGCCACGCTGCGCCGCAGCCCGGACACCTTCCAGCGCTGGGGTCTCACCCAGGGGCAGGGAAAGCTGGTCGGCGCCATGCTCGGCGAGTTGCCGGTGCCCAAGGCGTTGAACGACGTCATCTCCGGCAAGTCCGACGCGGCGGCCGCCGCCGGTCGGGCCAAGAAGGACGTCGAGGCGATCAAAGCAGGCGTGAATTGACCACCACCGCGCCCGGCACCGGCCGCTCCCCCACCCGGGAGCGGCCGGTGCCGGTCCGCCGCCGACCACTGACCCTGCGCCGCCGCGAGTCCCGCGCCGGGCTCGCGCTGGTCGCCCCGACCCTGCTCGTCACCATCGCGGTCATCGGCATCCCGATCGTCTGGACCGTGGTGCTCGCCTTCCAGCGGGTCCGGCTCGCCACGCTGCGCAAGACCGGGCTGTTCGGCGAGTTCACCATGGACAACGTCGACCGGGTGCTGCACACCCCCGGCTTCGCCGACACGCTGTGGATCACCCTGCTCTACAGCCTCGGCGGCACCGTCGGGTCGATCCTGCTCGGCCTGGTCGCCGCACTGGTGGTCCGCCGGCCGTTCCGTGGCCGCACCCTGGTCCGGGCATCCATGCTGCTGCCGTACGTGGCGCCGGTGGTCGCGGTGACGTTCGTCTGGCAGGTGATGCTCGATCCGCAGCTCGGCATCGTCAACGCCTGGGGCCAACGGTGGCTCGGCTGGGACGCCCCGGTGCCGTTCCTGTCCCAGGAGTCGACCGCGCTGGCCACGGTCGTCGTGTTCGAGGCGTGGCGGTACTTCCCGTTCGCGTTCCTGTTCCTGCTGGCCCGGCTACAGGCGGTGCCCGGCGAGTTGGAGGAGGCCGCGCGGGTCGACGGCGCCACCCCCACCCAACGCTTCCGGCACATCCTGCTGCCGCAGCTGCTGCCGGTGATCGCCCTGCTCGGCGTGCTGCGCTTCATCATGACGTTCAACAAGTTCGACGACGTCTACCTGCTCACCGGCGGCGCGGCGGGCACCGAGGTGGTCAGCGTGCGGGTGTACGAGTTCCTCACCGCCCGGACCGACATCGGCGCCGCCGCCGCGCAGGCGGTCGTGCTGGCTGTGGTGCTCATCGTGTTCGTGCTGATCTATCTGCGCTTCTTCGGACGGAGGGTGGGCTGATGGACCGCGACGTGGTCGAGACGGTGAGCCTGCGCTGGCTGCGCCGCCTGGTGATCGCCGTGTTCCTGGTGGTCACCGTCTTCCCCTTCTACTACATGCTGGTGCTCTCGGTGCGACCCATCGAGCGGCTGCTGCTCGACCCCGGCTCGCTGATCGTCGGCTTCGGCGAGCTGACCGTGGCCACGTACGCCGAGGTGCTCAAGGCCACCGACGACGGCGGCCAGGGGTTCCTCACCTTCATCCGCAACAGCGGTCTGGTCGCCGTGGCGGCGACCCTGCTCACCCTGGTCGTGGCGATCCCCGGGGCGTACGCGGTGGCCCGGCTGCGGTTCTTCGGCCGGCGGCAGGTGGACTTCCTGTTCCTGGCCGTCTACCTGTTCCCGTCGATCGTCATCGCGATCCCGCTGTTCGTGGTCTTCACCCGGGCCGGGCTGCGCGGCTCACTGTTCGGCCTGGTGCTGGTCTACATCTCGCAGACGCTGCCGGTCTCGGTCTACATGCTGAAGAACTACTTCGAGACCATCCCGGTCAGTCTGGAGGAGTCCGCCGCCATCGACGGCGCCGGTCGGCTCGGCATCATCCGCCGGGTCAGCCTGCCCCTCGCCATGCCGTCGATCATGGCGGTTGCGCTCTACGACTTCATGATCGCCTGGAACGAGTTCCTCTTCGCCCTGTTGTTCCTGGTCGACAAGCCCGACCGGTGGACGGTGTCGCTGGGGCTGTCCCTGCTCTCCGACGGGGTGGAGGTGCCCAAGACGGTGTTGATGGCCGGGTCGGTCGTCCTCACCCTGCCCATCGTGATCCTCTTCTTCGCCAGCGAGCGGCTGCTCACCGAGGGGCTGACCAGCGGCGCGGAGAAGGGCTGAGCCAACCGGCGTCATCGGCCGGTAAACATGCCGGCCGATGGCTCTGGTTTCTCGCGCCCGGCATCCGTACCATCGGCAAGTCCGTAAGCGCGAAGCCGAGGGGGCCGCGATGAGGCAGAGCGAGCCAAGCCGGCCGACCGATACGGCCGGCGAGGACTACACCGAACGGCTGCAACGACTCGGGGGTGCCCGCTGGAAGCGGCTCCTCGACGTGCAGGCGCCCTACCGGTGGAACCTGCGCCGGCTACGGCTGGGGCACACCCTCGACGTCGGCTCCGGCCTCGGCCGTAACCTCGCCAACCTGGACGGCAACGGCGTCGGGGTGGACCACAACCCCGCCTCGGTGGAGCACACCCGGGCGGCCGGCTTCGAGGCGTACACGGTCGAGGAGTTCTTCGGCGGCCCGCACGCCCGTCCGGGCGCGTTCGACTCGCTGCTCGCCGCGCACCTCCTGGAGCACCTGCCCGCCGAGCAGGCGCGGGAGGTCGTCTCCTCCTACCTGCCGTACGTGCGCTCCGGCGGGACCACCGTGTTCATCACCCCACAGGAGCGCGGGTACGCCAGCGACGCCTCGCACGTCCGGTTCGTCGGCTTCGACGAGGCGGCGCAGATCTGCCGGGAGCTGGGCCTGACCGTCACCCGGCAGTTCTCCTTCCCGTTCCCCCGGGCGCTGGGGCGGGTCTTCACCTACAACGAGTTCATCACCGTGGCCCGGGTGCCCTGACCCCTGCTCCCCGGGTCGCCCGCCGCGTCCCCGCAGGCCCGGTTACGGTGGCCACATGGCCAACCCGACCCGCTGGGCGACCGACACCGGCCCCGAGCACTCGCAGTGGTACATCGACCGGTTCCGGAAGCTCGCGGCTGAGGGAGCGGACCTGGCCGGTGAGGCCCGGCTGGTGGACACGCTGGTCCCGCCCGGCTCGCGGATCCTCGACGCCGGCTGCGGCACCGGCCGGGTCGGCGCCGCGCTGGCCCAGCGCGGGCACACCGTGGTCGGGGTGGACGCCGACCCGGCACTGGTGGTCGCCGCCCGCACCGACCACCCCGGCCCGCTGTGGCTGGTCGCCGACCTCGCCGAGTTGGACCTGCCGGCGGCCGGCGAGGCCGAGCCGTTCGACGCGGCGGTGCTGGCCGGCAACGTACTCGCTTTCGTAGCGCCCGGCACCGAGCCGGAGGTGCTGCGCCGGCTCGCCGCGCACCTGCGCCCGGACGGCGTGCTGGCGGTGGGCTTCGGCACCGAGCGCGGTTACCCGCTGACCGCCTTCGACGCCGACGCGGTCGCCGCCGGGCTGCGCCTGGAGCACCGCTTCGCCACCTGGGACCTGCGCCCGTGGCGCGACGACGCGGCCTTCGCGGTCACCATCCTGCGCCGCCCGGCCGCCTGACGCCAGACCCGGCTCCCGCCACGTCGCCCGACCGTCAGGCGGGGGCGGCGACGGCCCGCGCGGCGGCCGGGTCCAGGGTCGCACCGGCCGGCACCAGGCTGACCAGGCCGGCCGGCAGCCGCAGTGGGCGCACGTCGCGGTAGCCGAGCATCGGGAGCACGTCCCGGTCGGCCAGCACGTACCGCCGGCCCAGGTCGGTGACCACGGAGACCGCGCCGCCGGACGCGCCGGGCGCCGCGGCGGCCTCGACCACCGCACCCCGGCCCGGCTCCACGACCACGTGATCGGCCAGCACGGTGCCGCCGGCCGGCACGGTGCGCGGCACGGCGGCCAGGTCCGGCAGCGGTACGCCCCACCGCACCTCGCTGGCGCCGTCGTCGCCGCTGACCCGGGTGCAGAGCGCCGCGTCGTCCCCGGCCGCCAACCGGGGCGGGGCTGGCGGCGGGGCGGTCGGACCGCTCGGGGCGAGATCCGGCACCGTGGGCAGTGCGGCGAACCGGCCCAGCGTCATCGGCTCCGGCTCGTCCTGGCTGGTGCTGGCCAGCAACAGCCCGGCCTGCAACTCGGTGATCCCGGCCAGCCCCGCGTCGAGCGCCACGGCGTACTGCCGGCCGCCGCCGGAGTTGCTCACCAGGTAGACCTGGCCGATCGTGGCACCCGGCACCCGAGTGGCGGGCCCGCCCAGGCCGGGCAGGGCGAGCGGGGCCAGGTCGAGGCCGGCGGGTAGCGAGTTGAGCAGGGCGGGCGCCACCGGCAGCGCCCGGGCCCGGGTGGTGGCCAGGGCCGCCAGCACCCGGCTGGGATCGCGGATCAGGTAGCGCCGCTGATGCCAGACGAGGTGCAGACCGCCGTCGGGGCCGCGCAGCAGCAGCGCGTCGTCGCCCAGCGGCCGGCCGCCGGCGGGCTCGGTGCCGATCAGCAGCGCGGAGCGGGGCGCGTCGGCGCCCGCGCCGGCCGGGATCGTCGAGCAGACCGTCCACGCTCCGGTGGCCAACCGACCCGGGGCGGGCAGCGAGTCCGGCGCGTCGGCGATGCCCAGCGGCAGCCCGCGCGGCACGCCGTCGATCGAGCGCCGGGAGACCAGCACGGTCTTCGATCGGTCCGCGCCGACGATCAGCAGCGCCGAGGCGTAGTTGAGCACCGGGTGCAGCTTCTGCTCGCGGTAGACGAACCGGGCGCCGGACTCCTTCTCCACGATCACGGCGCCCGCGTCGCGCCAGCCGCTGCCGCCCCCGGCGAACAGGCCGTAGAGCGCGAAGCCGCCCAGCCCGATCGCCGCGACCAGGACGCTGGCCAGGCCGGCGCCGGCCAACCGCCGGAACGGCGACTGGGCCGGGTCGGTCTCCCGCATCACCAGGGCGGCGACCGCCCGCTGAACGCTGAACTGGTAGGAGTGCAGCTGGTCCTGCCGCGACGGCATGGGGTCCCTCCCGGTGGATCGGCCGGCCACAGGATATGCGTTGCGTCGATGTCCCGTGGACCCTGCGTGGCGGTGACCGTGCCGACCGGTACCATCCGGGGACGAATCTGGCGGCGAGAGGGCACCCGTGGGCGCGCGTTTCGAGGAGCTGGCCTGGCGGGAGACCCCGATCGGCGCGATCAGCCTGCGCCGGCGCCGGGACCCGGCGCTCCAGGTCGAGGTGTACGAGGTCAAGCTCGACGACGAGTTCCTCATGTCCAGCCTCTTTCCAGTCGCGGAGATCGAGCTGGCCCGGCTGGGCCTGGCCGAACTGGCCGGTGACACGCTCGACGTGGTGGTCGGCGGCCTCGGGCTGGGCTACACCGCCTGCGCGGCGCTGGATGACCCGAGGGTGCGTTCACTGCTGGTGGTCGAGGCGATCGAGGACGTGATCGACTGGCACCAGCGCGGGCTGCTGCCGTTCGCGGCGGGGCTCGCCGAGGACCCGCGTACCCGGTTCGTGCGGGCCGACTTCTTCGCGGCGGTGGCCGGCGACGCCGGATTCGACGCCGAGGCGCCCGGGCGGCGGTTCGACGCTGTCCTGCTCGACGTCGACCATTCCCCGCGCAACGTCCTGCACCCCAGCCACGCCGCCTTCTACGAGCCGGCCGGGCTGCGCCGGCTGTCCGCCCTGCTACGCCCCGAGGGCGTCTTCGCGCTCTGGTCGGACGACCCGCCGGACGCCGAGTTCACCGCAGCGCTCACCGAGGTGTTCGCGACCGCGCGGGCGCACGTCGTGGCGTTCGCCAACCCGCTGACCGGTGGTCAGTCCGCCAACACCGTGTACGTCGCCCGTACCGCGGGCTGAAACGGGCCCCGCGCACACCGCACGCTGAACCGGCCCGCCCGCACCGCACGCTGGGCTCGGCTCCTCGTGCTGGGCGGGCATGGTGTCGGCCGGATGGGGAACGTGGCGCGGGGGTCGCCGCATGGGCGCGGCCGGTCACGGGAGGTCGAGATGCGTGCCATGCTCTGGGTCGTCGGCGTGGTCGCCGGCGTGCTGATCCTGCTCGGGCTGATCCTCGAGGCGGTCCGCTGGCTCATCATCATCGGCCTGATCGCGCTGGTCGTGGTGATCGTGCTGGGCGTCATGAAGGGACGGCAGGCGATGAGTCACCAGGGCCGGCGGCGGTGAGGCCGGGCCCGCTCAGAACCAGTCCGCGCGCATCTCCAGCGTGGTCCGGTCCCGGCTGTCCAGCAGGTCCAGCTGCGGGCCGGTACGCGGCAGCTCGACCGTGAAGAAGTAGCGGGCGGCCTGCCGCTTTCCGGCGTGGAACGCGTCGCCGGACCCCTCCGGTGGCAGGGCCAGCACCTGCTCCAGCCACATCCACGCGATCACGACGTGCCCGACCGCCTCCAGGTAGACGCTGGCGTTGGCCAGCGCGAGCACCGGGTCGCCGTCGGCCCAGAGTCGGCGGGTGACCGCGACGACCCGGTCCACCGCGCCCGCCAGCCTGTCGGCCAGCTCGGCGGCCTCGCCGCCGACCTGTCGGGCCCGGTCGACGGTGTCGCGGATCGTCCCGGTCAGCAGGACCAGGCCGGCGCCGTCGTGCATGGTCACCTTGCGCCCCAGCAGGTCCAGCGCCTGGATGCCGTGGGTGCCCTCGTGGATCGGGTTGAGCCGGTTGTCCCGGTAGTGCTGCTCCACGTCGTGATCGCGGGTGTAACCGGCCCCGCCGAGCACCTGGATCGCCAGATCGTTCGCGGTCAGGCACCACTGCGAGGGCCAGCTCTTGGTGATCGGGGTGAGCACGTCCAGCAGCAGGTGCGCCCGCTCGCGATCGGCCTCGGCGGGGGCGGTCTTCTCCTCGTCGAGCAGTCGCGCGCAGTAGAGCACCAGGGCCAGCGCCCCCTCCACGTAGCTCTTCTGCGCCAGCAGCATCCGCCGTACGTCGGGGTGGTCGATGATCGGCACCTGCGGCGCGGCCGGGTCCTTACCGCCGACCGGCCGGCCCTGCGGCCGCTCCCGGGCGTACGCCAGGCTCTTGAGGTAGCCGGTGTAGCCCAGCGCGGCGGCGCCGGCCCCCACCCCGATCCGGGCCTCGTTCATCATGTGGAACATCTGGGCCAGTCCCTGGTGCGGCGGGCCGACCAGGTGACCGACCGCGCCGGGACGGCCGGCCGGGGTGTGCCCACCGTCGCCGAAGCTGAGCAGGGTGTTGGTGGTGCCCCGGAAGCCCATCTTGTGGTTGAGCCCGACCAGCACCACGTCGTTGCGGTCGCCGAGCGACCCGTCCGGCCCGACCAGCACCTTTGGCACGATGAACAGCGAGATCCCCTTCACCCCGGGCGGCGCGCCGGGGATCCGCGCCAGCACCAGGTGGACGATGTTCTCGGCCAGTTCGTGATCGCCGCCGGAGATCCACATCTTGGTGCCGAAGAGCCGGTACGTACCGTCCGGCTGTGGTTCGGCGCGAGTGGTGATGTCGGCCAGCGAGCTGCCGGCGTGCGGCTCGGACAGGCACATGGTGCCGAAGAACCGGCCCTCCAGCATGGGCCGCACGTACGTGTCGACCTGCTCCGCGCTGCCGTGCGCCAGCAGCAGGTTGGCGTTGCCCAGGGTGAGGAACGGGTACGCCGAGGTGGAGACGTTGGCGGCCTGGAACCAGGTGAAGCAGGCGGCCGCGACAGCGTGCGGCAGCTGCAGGCCGCCGACCGAGGCGTCCAGCCCGGCCGTGAGCAGGCCGGTCTCGGCGAAGCTCTCCAGCGCCGCCCGGACCTGCGGGATCAGCCGCACTCGCTGCCCGTCGAAGGTGGGCTCGGCGAGGTCGGCGGCGCGGTTGTGCGGGGCGAACTGCTCGGTGGCCACCCGCTCGGCGAGATCCAGGGCATCGTCGAAGGTGTCCCGGGAGTGCTCGGCGTACCGGGGGCGCTCGACAAGCTTGGACACCTGCAGCCAGTCGTGCAGCAGGAAGTCCAGGTCGCGGCGGGAGAGCAGGGTGGACGGCACGGCACTCCTCATCGGGCACGGGGGTGGGTCGGTCCGGGGCGCTGCCCGGCGGCGCCCGTGCCCATCCTGGCGGATCGGCCGGATGGACACCACCGGCACCGACGGGCCGGGCAACCATCACGAACCCGGTGATCTGTCGTACCGGCCCACTAGGGTCGCTGACCGTGACCGAACCCGGAGACGTCCCGCCCGAGGTCCTCGACCGGCTGCGGCCGATCTGCCTCGGGCTGCCGGAGAGCTACGAGGAGCCAGCCTGGGTGGGCACCCGCTGGCGGATCCGCAAGCGGACCTTCGCCCACGTGCTCACCGTCGACCCCGACCACCAGGTCGCCCACGCGCGCGCCGCCGACGTCGACCGGCCGACCTGCCTGCTGATCTTCCGGTCGCCGCCCGACGAGATCGCCGGGCTCGTCGCCAGCGGGCCCCCCTTCTACAAGCCGGAGTGGGGCCCGACCGTGCTGGGCATGGTCGTGGACGACGACACCGGCTGGGACGAGGTCGCCGAGTTGCTCACCGAGAGCTACTGCCTGCTCGCCCCGAAGCGGCTCGCCGCTCTGGTCGACCAGCCCGGCCCACCGGCTGGTTGAGCGGCTGAACGGCATCCGCTGGGGCGATGGTTTCGCCCGACGCGGCCCGGGGATACCGCGCGGCGGGTGGTCGAGGCCGTCGGTCACCGGGTGGAGGCCAGGACGCCGTCGGGCGGGTGAGGAGCGGACCGATGTCCACGCTGCCCACCGAGGAGGATCCCCGGCTGACCCCGGTGCTCACCGAGGACCGGGTGTGCACGGGCGTGACGACCCTGCGGGATCGGATCTTCCTGAGCTACCCGTCGGCGGACCGGCCGGGCGTGCAGGTGGCCGAGGCGCTGCCGGACGGCCGCCGCGACCCGTACCCGAATGCCGCGTGGAATCGGGCGGGCCAGGGACCGGACGGCGCGTTCGTCAACGTCAACGGGTTACGTGCCGGGCCGGACGGCCGCCTGTGGATCATCGACGCTGGGGCGCCACAACTCGGCGCGCGGCAGGTGCCCGGCGGGGCTCGGCTCATCGTGGTCGACCCGGACGGCGACCGGGTGCATCGCGTCTACCACCTCGACGCGGCGGTGCACCCCACCAGCCACGTCGACGACGTCCGGTTCCACGACGGCGTCGGCTATCTCACCGACGCCGGAGCGCCCGGCCTGATCGTGCTCGACCTCGACTCCGGGCAGGTCCGGCGGGTACTGGACGGGCATCCGAGCACCGTCGGCGGGCCTCTGGTCGCCGACGGCCGGCCGTTGCGCGACCCGCCGCCGCAGGTCCAGCAGGTCCAGCACCGGCATGGGTACGGAATCTCGGTGGAGCAGCCGAGGGCGGATCGGTGAGGATCGGGGCATGTCCGTTCCCGCCCGTCAGATTCGCGCTCGCTACTCCGCCGACACCGTCACCGTCTACCAGGCGTATCCCCCACAGGTCGCGCTGCCGGCGGTGGCGGCCGGCCGCTTCGTGGCCCCCTTCAAGCGGGACCGGATGACGTGGATCAAGCCGTCCTTCCTGTGGATGATGTACCGCTGCGGCTGGGCCACCAAGCCGGGCCAGGAGCGGGTGCTGTCCATCGACATCACGCGGGAGGGCTTCGAGTGGGCGCTGGCGCGAGCCTGCCTGAGTCACTACGACCGGGACGTGCACGGCGACAAGGCGACGTGGTCGCGTCAGCTGAAGGCCAGCCCGGTGCGGGTGCAGTGGGATCCGGAACGGACACTGCACCTGAAAGCTCTGCCATACCGGTCGCTGCAGGTCGGGTTGTCCGGCGAGGCTGTCGCCCGGTACGTCGACGACTGGATGGTCTCGGTCACCGACATCACCCCCACCGTCCACCGCGTACGGGAACTTCTGCGCGCCAACGACGCACATGCGGCGACAGACCACCTGCCGGTCGAACATCCCTACCCATTGCCGGCTCAGATCGCCTCCGGCCTCGACGCCAGCGCAGACGTCACGGCCGGAGAGATACCCGGACAGTGACAACGCGCGGCTGGCCGCATCGCTCGGCGGCAGAGGCGGACGCCGATTCTTGCGTGGCCGGCGATATCCTGCCTCGCATGCATCGAAGCCGTGTGTACGCGCTGCTGATCGACGCCCCCGAGGCGGAGGCCGCGCGGGCGGCGCAGTTCTGGTCGGCGGCGCTGGGCGTCAGCACCCGGTCCGATCCCGCAGAGCCACAGTTCATTGGCCTGCACGAGGCGCTGCCCGGGCTGGTCACCGCGGTCCAGGCAGTCGACGACGCCCCGCGCTTTCACCTCGACATCGAGACCGACGATGTGCCGGCCGAGACCGCACGGCTGATCGACCTGGGCGCGACCGAGGTGTCGCAGTGGCTGGAGTGCCGGATTCTGCGGGCACCCGGTGGGCACCTGCTCTGCGTGCTGCCAGTGGCGAGCCCACCGGCGGTCTTCGCCGCCCAGGCCCGAACCTGGCCCTGATCCGCCGGGTTGTCGCAGGTCGGCGCTAGGGTTCCGGCCATGGCAGAGTTCGTACTGGTGGCGGGGGCGTGGCTGGGGTCGTGGGCGTGGGACGAGGTGCTGCCGCCGCTGCGCGCGGCCGGTCACGGCACCCATCCGCTGACCCTCTCCGGCCTCGCCGAGAAGCAGGGCGTGCCGGCCGGGCAGCAGACCCACGTGCAGGACATCGTCGGTGAGATCGAGCGGCGCGACCTGCGCGACGTGGTGCTGGTCGGGCACAGCTACTCGGGCATCCCGGTGGGTCAGGCCGCCGAGCGGTTCGGCGACCGGCTGACCCGGGTGGTCTTCGTCGACTCGGAGGTGCCGGTCGACGGTGGCTCGTTCGCGTCCGGCTGGTGGCAGGGCCCGGCGGCGCTGGAGGCGTTGATCGCCGACAACGGCGGCTACTGGCCGCCGCTCGGCGCGTCCGACCTCGACGGCCAGGGTCTCACCGACGAGCAGGTCACCCGGCTGGTCGAGGGCTCCACCCCGCACCCCGGTGCCACGTTGACCGAGCCGGCCGTGCTGACCCGCCCGCTCGGCGAGCTGCCGGCCACGTACGTCAAGTGCCTGCTCGACGGGCCCGAACCCAACGACACCGTGGCGAAGCTGCTGACCAGCGAGCACTGGCGACTGGTCACGATGGACACCGGCCACTGGCCGATGATCTCCCAACCCGCCGAGCTGGCCCGGCTGCTGCTGTACGCGGCCGGCTGAGCTGCTCCGCCGGCCGGGTTCTCCCCCGGCCGGCGGTGTGCTGGCCGCCTGCCTGCTGCCCGCAGCCCGGTCAGGTCGCCAACTCGTCCCGCAGCGGCGCGGTCAGGTCACCGGCTCGTCCTGCAGCGGCGCGGTCGCTGGCTCGTCGATGGTGGTGATGTGGCGTACTGGCGACGCGAACAGCCAGAGCACGGCGAGCACGCCGCCCAGGCCGGCGACGACCAGTGTCGGCCGCAGCCCGATGGTGGTGCCCAACGCGCCGCCGACCAGCGCGCCGAGGGGCCGGATGCCGTAGTTGACGGCGCTGTACGCACCGGCTCGACGGCCCCGCGCGTCGTCGGGCGTGACCGCGGTGATGAGGGCGTTCAGGTTGACGTCCATCAGCATCACCCCGACGCTGGAGACCAGTTCGATGGCGGCCAGCATGCCGACCTTCGCCCAGGTCGGGCCGGCCACCAGCGCGGTCAGCGCCAGCGGCGCGGGAAAGAGGACGACGCCAATCATCGCGGTACGCCCCAACCCGATGGCGCGGGAGACCCGTGGCGCCAGCGCCGCGCCCGCCAAGCCACCGATCGCGCCAGCGCCGAACGCGATGCCGATGGCACCGGCGGACAGGTCGAGCTCGCGACTCGCGTAGAGCACCAACAACGCGCTGGCGATGAAGGTGAAGAAGTTGACGGTGCTGGTGCAGCCGAGCGCGGCGCGCAGCACCGGGTGGCGCAGCACCAGGACGAGACCTTCGCGGACGAGGCCGAGGGTGGACGACCGCCGCGGCGGCGGAGGCGCCTCGGTCACCGGGATGCGGCCGAGCATCAGCGCGGAGCCGAGGAACGACACCGCGTCGACGATGACGGCGACCGGCGCGGTCAGCGCCTGGACCAGTCCACCGCCGACGGCCGGGCCGGCCACGAACGACACGGCGCGGCTCATGCTCAGCTTGCTGGTCGCGTCGACGTACGCCGACCGCGGCACCAACGCGACGAAGAACGCCTGGCGCGCCATGGCGAACAGCACCGCCCCGGCACCGGTGAGCAGCGCCACCAGGTAGAGCTGGGTGAGGGTGACCGCGTCGAAGAGGTAGGCAACCGGCAGGCTGAACAGCACCGCCGCGCGGATCAGGTCGGCGATGATCAGAAGCCGGCGCTTGTGGGTGCGCTGGTCCACCCACGCGCCCAGGAACAGCCCCAGCAGGTTGGGCAGCCAGATCAGCGCGGTGAGGATGCTGACCTGCGCGGGCGTCGCGGCGAGCAGGGAGACGGCGATCAGCGGCAGGGCCAGTTCGCTGATCCGATCACCGAACTGGGAGATCGTCTCGCCGATCCAGAAGGTGCGGAACCGCCGGTCGCGGTGCAGGGCGGGTGAGGGCGCGGTGCCGACGGTGGTCACGACGCGGCCGAGTCGTCGCCGGGCTCGGGCAGCACGTAGCGCAGCATCCGGACGACCTGCGCGTCGGCCGGTGGCGCCTGGTCGTCCTTGCGCCGTACGTACGGGCCGAGCAGCTCCTCGATCGCCTCCTCCAGCTGCCGCATCTCGTCGGCGGTGGCCACGAACCGGGTGTCGGCCACCCCGGCCAGCCCGCGCCACTCGGCGTCCAGCCGGGGCTCGTCCTGCAGCAGCCACTGCTGCGGAGCGTCGGCGTACCGGGCGAACATCTCGCCCCGCAGCTGGCGGCCGGCGGCCTGTCCCTCGGCGTCGTCAGGGAGCGTGAAACGGAAGCCCCGGGCCGCCGCCTGCCACCAGCGTTCCCGCTTGCTGGTGGCGCCGTCCCAGTCGGTGACCAGGCCGAACGTCGCGAGGTGTCGCAGGTGCCAGCTGACCACCGACGGCGTGGCGCCGACGTGCGGCGAGAGCGCGGTGGCGGTGGCGGGACCGTGCCGCTGCAAGCGGTCGAGGATGGCCAGCCGGACCGGGTGCGCCAGCGCCCGTAGCGCCTGTGGCTCGGTGATCTCGAAATCCCCGTACGGATTCTTGAGAGACATGTTTCGAAAGTAGTCTCTCAGGTTCCGTCGGGCAACCCCGGGCTTCGCCGGATGGCTTCGGTCAGCTCACCCCCAGCCGGGCCAGCGGCTCGACCAGCTCGCGCTCCTCGTAGCTGAGGTGGGACAGCAGGGTGTCGCTCAGCAGGTCCACCGCGGCACGCAGCTCGGCCAACCCGTCGGGCGCGCCGACGTACGCGACCAGGGCCTGGTCGACGCCCTCCAGCACGTCGTGGATGACGTGGTGTTCCTGCTCCAGCCGGTCGACGACCGGGGCGAGGCGGGGATCGCGCTGCCGCAGCCGCGGGAAGAGGGCCTGGTCCTCGATGGTGTGGTGGGTGGTGACGATGCGGCAGTAGGACTCGCAGTAGACGCCGAGGGTCCACCGGTTCTGCCGCATGGTCATCGTGTTGATGTGCGACCGGGCCGTGCCGGCATCGATCTCACCGGCCGCCACCTGCTCGATCAGGTCGTGGATCTGGGCCAGTTCGCCGCGCAGGCCGTCGTGCACCTGCACCAGGTGCTGGCCGTTGGCCTGCTCCTGCGGGGTGTAGGTACGCGTCGGGTCGGGCGCGGGTCCGCTCGGCCGGGTCGACTCGTCCCAGACCTGCCGGTCGCTGCGCCGCCGGCCGTCGTCAGGGGTCGGCACCACCGCGAAGGCGCCGCTCGGGCGGGCCGCCCGCACCGGCGCGGCGACAACCCTCGCCGGCTCAGGCTCAGGCTCAGGGTCCGGCGTGCGCTCCGGCGCCGTGCCACGGTCGCGCTCGGCGGCCACCAACTCGCGGACGGCGGGAGCCACCTCGCCGGCGAACCGGCGCAGGTCGTCGGGGTCGTCGCTGCCGAGGATGAAGGTGCTGATGCCCTCGTCCAGCGCGAGCTCGGCCAGTTCCTGCACCCACTGCTCAGCCGGCCCGTGCAGCGGGCCGCGTCCGACCGAGTCGAACTGTCCGGAGATGTTGAGCAGCCGGCGGATGTCCTCGGGCGAGCGGCCCGCCTGCCGGGCGGCCTCATCGATGATCACGTTGCCCTTTTCCAGGTCACCGGGCTGGAGGTAACCCAGCGAGGGCAGCCAACCATCGGCCCGGCGACCGGTGAGCTCAAGCATCCGAGGCTTGTACGCGCCCAGCCAGATCGGCACCGCGTGCGCGGGCGCCGGGCCGCGCTTGGCACCGACCACCCGGTGGAACTCGCCATCGACGCGCACTCCGCCGCGCGCCTCGGCGTCCCAGAGCTGGCGGATGACCTCGATGGCCTCCTCCAGCGCCCGTACACCCTGGCCGGGGGTCAGCCGACGGCCGCCCATCGCCTCGATGGCCTCCCAGAACGCTCCCGCGCCGAGGCCGAGCTCGACCCGGCCGCCGCTGAGCAGGTCCAGGCTGGCGACGCTGCGGGCGAGCACCGCCGGAGGTCGCAGCGGCAGGTTCGTGACGTTCGCCGACAGGTGCACCCGGGTGGTCCGCGCGGCGACGTAGCTCAGCAGCGTCCACGTGTCGAGGAACTTCGGCTGGTAGGGGTGGTCCTGGAAGGTGACCAGGTCCAGGCCGACCTGCTCGGCCAGGACCGCGAGACTGACGGTGTGTCCCGGGTCGTCGGCGCCGGGCGTGGTGAACGATCCGAAGACCAGGTCGTGGCCGTAGTCGCTCATCTGCGAGCCTCCCGTGTCGCGCGATGCATCATGACCTCAACCTTATGTCATACAGAACATCTGCTGCCAACAAGGTCTGCGACGCTGCGCTATTGTCGGCGTATGACGGGTGCCACCGACGCGCGGGACCGACCCGATCCCCTCGACGAAGACCTGGGCTGGATGCTCGGGATCGTCTTCCGTGGTTACGTCCGGGCGGCCGAGCACGCGCTCACCGACTTCCCCGGTGGCCCACGCGGCTACCAGGTGCTCACCGCCGCGATCAACGGGCCGACCCGGAACCAGGGTGCGATCGCCGAGGAACTCGGCATGGACCGCACCGTGCTCACCTACGTCATCGACGACCTCGAACGACCCGGGTTCGTCGCCCGCCGGGCGGACCCGGCCGACCGGCGCAGCCGACTGGTCGACGTCACCGACGCCGGTCGCGCAGCGTGGGAGCAGCGGCGGCGGGCGCTGCGCCAGGTCGAGTCACACCTGTTGGGGGCGCTCTCGCCGGCCGAGTCGGCGACGCTGCGGGCCCTGCTCCAGCGGGTCGCCTGCTCGGCCCAGGCCGTCGACCCACTACGCGACCTCTGCGAGGTGGTCGCGCAGGTGCAGCCCGACCCGACCCCGCCCACGCTTTCGCCGAGCGCACCACCGGCGTCCGCGCCCCCGCGGCGGACGCCGGCCACCCGCACCCGCCGTCGCGGCTGAGCCGGGCAGGCGGTCTGGTCAGGCGGTCGGGTCAGGCGGCGGCCCGCTCCGGCAGCGGACGACGCCGCAGCGCCGGATCGGTGAGCACCTGCGGCGACCAGGCGCCGTCGGGCTGGTAGAGGTTCGTTCCGGGCGCGACGATCTCGTCGATCCGGTCCAGCACCGCGTCGTCGAGGGTGAGTTCCGCACCCGCCAACAGCCCGTCAAGCTGCTCCATGGTGCGCGGGCCGATGATGGCCGACGTGACACCCGGATGCGCGACAGTGAACGCCACGGCCAGCTCCGGCAGGGTGCAGCCGACCTCCTCGGCGAGCGCGACGAGACGGTCGACCGCGGCGTACTTGGCCGCGTTGCCCGGCAGCGCGGGGTCGAAACGGGCCGGGGTGAGGGCAGGTCGGCCGGCGCTGAGATCGACCGGTCGGCCGGCCCGGTACCGGCCGGAGAGGAAACCGGAGGCGAGCGGGCTCCAGACCAACACCCCCATGCCGAGACGCTGGCAGACCGGCAGCACCGACGTCTCGATCCCCCGGGCCAGGATCGAGTACGGCGGCTGCTCGGTGCGGAACCGACCCAGCGCCCGCCGCTCGGCCACGTGGTACGCCTGCACGATCTCGTCCGCCGGGAACGTCGAGCAGCCGAAGGCCCGGATCTTTCCGGCCCGTACCAGGTCGGTGAGCGCGCCCAGCGTCTCCTCCACGTCGGTGGTGTGGTCCGGCCGGTGCACCTGGTAGAGGTCGATCCAGTCGGTGCCGAGCCGGCGCAGGCTCTCCTCCACCTCTCGGACGATCCAGCGCCGGGAGTTGCCCCCGCGGTTGGGGCCCTCCCCCATCGGAAAGTGGACCTTGGTGGCCAGCACCACGTCGTCGCGCCGGCCGCGCAGCGCCTTCCCGACAATCACCTCCGACTCCCCGGCGGAGTACATGTCGGCGGTGTCGACGACGTTGATCCCCCGGTCCAGTGCGGCGTGCACGATGCGGACGCAGTCGTCGTGGTCGGGGTTGCCGACCGCGCCGAACATCATCGTGCCGAGACAGTGGACGCTGACCTGGATGCCGGTGCCGCCGAGGACGCGGTAGCGCATGGAGTCCCCCGAAATGGTTGGAGCCGCGCGGACGGGGGCGGCTGGCCCGTCCAGCCAACCTAGGCATTCGAGCGCACTCGAGGTCAAGTGAGCGCTGGCCAGGCCCGCCGGCACCGCTCGACCGTCGTGCGTCGAGCCGTACCGGCGGGCCCGTGCCGAGGTCAGCGCACGTGCACGAACACCGGGTTCGAGTAGAACCACAGGTCGTCCCACGGGCTCTCCAGCCCGTCGGCCAGCGGCTCCGCCTCGTCCGTGCTGGTGCCGCGGACCCGCGCGTAGGTGTCGGCCTCCACGTTGCGCAGCGTGTGCCGGATGACGTAGTCCGCACCCTGCCGGCGCCAGTCCCGCGGGCCGAACCGGGCCACCACCTTTGTGGTGGGGTTGGTGTCGGCGTCCGGGTTGGCGCTCGGACCGGTGATCTGACCGACGATCAGGTCGACCCGGCGAACCTCGGGGCGGTCACCGTTGGCGTTCGCGCCGTTCAGCGGACGGAACTTGATCTCGATCTCGACATCGGTGCGGTTGCGACGGCTGACCGTGATGGTCTCGCCCACCTCGGCGGTCCGGCCCTGGGAGCTGGCGGTGACGTCGAGGCTGCTGATCAGGTCACCGGTGGTGACCCAGATCCGGCCGTTGCGCAGGCCGTCCATGATGTCGCCATAGTCCTGGCGGGCGTGCACGTAGGTCTTGCTGTACTCGCCCGGCCAGAAGTCCGAGCCGCCGCGCGTCCAGTGCACGTGTGAGTCCGAGGTCGCCGTGATCCACCAGCGGCGGCCCTCGCCGAGCAGCGAGTCCCACAGCCCACCGACCCGCGCGGTCATCTGGTCGAAGCCACCGTAGGTGGGGTGGTTGCCGTACCCGCCCCGCTTGCCGCCGTTGAGCGGACCCGCCTGGTGGCCGGGCGCACCCTCGAAGCCGATGTACACGTCCGGGGCGGCGTTGTTGCCGTTACGGAACTCCCGTGGGGTGTCCTGGCCGTAGACGCCGAGGCCGGGCGCCGAGCGCGACGCGTGGTGGGCGATCACCAGCGGCTTGTGCGGCATCCCCCGGGCGACCTTGAGGAACTCCACCATCCTGGCCTCGGTGTCCCGGGCCGGGTCGGTGGGGAACGCGTCGTACTTGGCGAACCGGCTCTCCAGCTCGAACAGCTGCTTCGCCTCGTCGTCGTGGCGGGGGATCATCAGCGTGTGGTGGTCCAGCGCCGGCGCGTCGAACTCCATGCCCCAGAACTGGAGCACCTCGGGGACCAGCTTGCGCGAGCGCAGCAGGTCGGGGTACGCCTGCTCGATGTTCACCTTGGAGTGGGTCGGTCCACCGTGGTCGGTGCACATCGCCCAGCTCAGGCCGAAGTTCTTCGCCATGATGGCGTTGGTGACGATCGGGTAGACCGCGTCCGCGCCCTTGTGGAACACGATCGGGGACTTCGTGGTGTCGAATTCGCCGCTGTACTCGGAGTGGACATGGTGGTCACCGGCACGCCACGCCCGGTTCTTGGAGTTGCCCCGGTCGCCCGTGTCGTCGCCGGGCCGCCGCTCCTCGTCGGCCCAGGCCGCGCCTCCGCCGATCAGCGGGCTGGCAGCGGCCAGCGTCGCGCCGACGCCCGCGTACTTGACCAGCTTGCGGCGCGACAGCTGCCCGCGCTCGGTCTCTTCGGGTTGCTTGTCCCTCACGTGAGAGCCTCTCCTCGATCAAGCGAATGCTCTTTCGATCAAGGAGCCTTGAAGAAGGTCGTGAACGCACTCTGTACGGTGCGCGGGCGCACGATGAACACCCGGCCCGGACCTCCCGACAGGCCCGGCGCCGCCCGCTCGAGGCTGCGGCCGGCACCCCGCGACGGCGCGGGGTGCCGGACCAGGATCGCCAGGTCAGGGCACCTGCCGGGTATCCCGCGTGCTCCGGGCGGCCGACGAGTCGGCCGGTCCGGTGACCACCGGTGGCGCGACGTCGACCGAGGGCAGCCCGGCCCGGCCGGCGAGCGGCAGGATCAGCTCGCTGCGACCCAGGTCGACCCGGACGGTGGCGTCCTGGTCGTCGGTCTCGGTGAACTGCGGGTCGCTCTGGCCGAGCACCAGGCCGAGCACATGGCCGGCGGGTAGCACCGCGTCGTACGCGTTCAGCGGCACGGTCACCGTGTACCAGCGGTCCGGCCGCAGGGGGGTGGTGAACCGCAACGAGCGGTGGTGCGCCGCATCGAGCCAGCCCCGGGTGAGCACGGCATGGTCGGAGACTTCGGTGATCTCCTCGGTGTCCCGGTAGCAGGCGTCGTCGACGTCCGTGGAAGCTCCCCAGCACGACTCGGTGCTCAACGTCCGCACCCCCTCCGAGCTGCCGTACCGGATCCGCTCAGCGGTGCCGTAGTCGACCAGCCGGGCGGTCAGCTCGGTGGTCGGTCGGTCCACCCGGATCCGTAGCCGCACCGAGGCGCTGCCGGAGATCCGCACCGGCGCGGTGAGCGCGCCGGAGAGGAAGACCAACCTTCCGGCGGTCGCGGTGCTCGGCTTGGCGACCAACTCCGCCTCGCTCAGCGACTCGTCGACGTACGCCTGCTCGCGGCCCGGCCGCGCGCCGCGCCCGCCCAGGGTGCCGGTCACGCCGTCACCGGCACCGAGGGCCACCCGTACCTCCCGGGTGCCGGGTGCCGGCCAGTCCCGTTGCGTCGTCCAGGTTCCCGGCGCGGTCTCCAGGTCGACCCGCGGCTCGTCCATCACCCCGTTGCGCAGCCCCTGCAACCAGTAGTCGAACCAGCGGTGCAGGTCGGACACCCACTCGGCACGCCGGACGTCGAACGGGTCCTCGTGGCCGGCCTGGTAGAGCCAGAGCTTGCGGGGCACTCCCTGCTCGGCCAGCTCCTGCCACCAGCGGGCGAACTGGTTGGTGGTCACATTCAGGTCGTTGACGCCGTGCGCCACGAACACGCTGGCCCGCACCCGGTCGGCCGCGGGTCGGTAGTCGCGCTGCGCCCAGAACCCGTTGTAGTCGCCGGTCTCCTCGGCGCTGTCGGCGCGCAGCCGGGCCAGCACCTCCGCGCAGGCCTCGTCGGTGCGGCCGTTGACGTACGAGTGCAGGTAGCCGGGATAGTCCGAGGCACGCAGCACCCCCTGGTAGCGCATGTAGTCGTACCAGCTGGAGATCGCCGAGATCGGCACGATCGTCGCCAGCCCCGGCACGCCGGTGGCGGCGACCCCGTTGGCGACCGAGCCGTCCCACGACTTGCCGATCATGCCGACCCGCCCGGTGCTCCACGCCGCGCTGACCGCTTGACCGTCGGCGGTGAAGGCGCGGGCCCGCCCGTTGAGCCAGTCCACCACCGCCTTGGCGCTGCCCACCTCGGCCGGGCCGCCGACGTCCTCGCAGCCGGTGGAGCGGGCGGTGCCGGCGAGGTCCACCGCAGCGAACGCGTAGCCGCGCGGGACGAAGTAGTTGTCGTAGAACAGCGGCGCCTTGGCGATCACGCCTGCCGCGTCGTACGTCTTGCGCTCGCTCTCGTTGCCTCGGCCGCAGCAGAGGTAGTAGGGCGAGGCGTCCATGATGACCGGCACCCGGACCCCCACGGCGGCGGCCTCCCGGGGCCGGACCAGGTCCACCGCCACCCGGTCCCGCACGCCGTCACCGTCGGTGTCGGCCCGGGTCTCCACCCAGACGCTCTCCCGGATCGCGTCGGCATAGGAGTACGCGGGGACGGTCTGGTCGCCGACGACATGCGGCGGGGCCGGGCGGTGCTGGGCGGCCGGGTCAGCGGCCACCGGAGAGGCGGCAAACGAGTCAGCGGCCACCGGGGCGGCGGCCACCGGAGCGGTGGGCAACGTCGCGAGCAACAGGCCGGCCAGGACGGCGGCGACCCGGGCGCGGGTGCCGGCGGTCAACGGAGTGGGCGACATCGGTGTCCTCCCCAGGATGCGGCGCGTGGATGACATTCCATCGCATCGATGCCCTGCTTGCCTAGTGCCCGCCCGATCGCCGCCCACGACCGGCGGGGCCGTCGTCAGATCCGGGCGCGGGGCAGCCAACCCAGGAATCGGTTCCGGACCCGGGGTAACGGCAGCGTCGGCAGGTCCTGGACGGCGGCGACGAGGCAGGAGCCGAGGTACATGGCGAGGGCGGCGCGCGCCCCACCGAACTCGGCGAGGAGCTGGCTCTGTTTCGTGGCGCAGGGCCATTCGCGACCGCAGCCGGTGCAGGTCCAACTAGGCGGGTTGGGCAGGTGCTCGGGCAGTCTCGCCCGGCGGTACCGGCCCACGACACTGTTGTCCGAGCGCACGTCGCGTCGCTGGGCGGCTGGGCCGCCGTTGCGTGGCGCGAGCGGCCGAACGGGCGGCAGGTAGCGCCGGACGGTCCCGAGGAGTACACCGACGCGGATCAGCGCGTCCGGCCCCACCTGGTGGGCCAGCAACGCCGTCATCACGTGGTGCCCCAGCAGGTCGAGGGAGTCACGGTTCAGGCGCAGGTCGCGGCAGAGGTCGACGAATTCGAGGGTGGCCAGTGGTACGCGGTCGTCGAGCGCGCGGCGCAGCACCTCGCGCAAGGCGGTCCCGAGGCCCTCCAGCGCGTCACCCTCGCCCAGTCCCAGGCTGTCCTGGTCCGCCACCCGCGTCAGCGCCTCGGCCACGGCCAGCCGGACGACGCGGTCAGGGTCGGTACTGTCCACTGGTCACCCCGTTCGATGGCCGGTCGTCCGGCAAGGCCCGGCCGCGCTCCGGCGTCCGGGGAATTGTGGACAAGATTCCGGTGGGCGCAACCTGCATGGCTAGGCCAGCAGGCGCACCGATACGAATGCGGTAGTCGGAATGCGAAGTCGACCAGCCGACACACCGAGGTGGAACGGCGGGCGGGCCTCCACCTGCCCTATGGTGGAACTTCCATCAAAGCCTGTTGTGTAAGTGGGAATTGTTCACAGTTCGCTCCGGCCTCGCGGCCCGGTACGTCCCGCCGCCGGCCCCGGTCCAGCATCCGGCGACACCTTCCCCGGACGGAGACAGCGGATGACGTCACCAGTGCAGACCCGAGGATTCGAGAGCCGAGATCCGGCGGCCATTCGCCACTTCCTGGCCCGGACGTACGACACGGACCTGCGCATCCGCGGCGGGGACAACGGCTACCGGCTCTCCCACCAACGCATAGACACCGGGTTGTTCGCTCTCGCGACGATCGCTCAAACGGCGCACCTCGACATCGACGTGCACGGTATCGACGCTCTGGTCATCTGCCGCACCCGCACCGCCAGGGTCGAGCGCGCCACCGACGGAGCGGTCCATCGGTTCGGCCCCGGCGACGTCTTCCTCACCACCAGACCCGGTCTGCCGTTCAACGTGCACTGGCAACCCGGCGAGGTGGAACTCTGCGTGCTGGACCTGGCAGTGCTGGCGCAGGTCGCCACCGCCGCGCCGGCCCGGCGACCCGGTCAGGTCCGGTTCACCGACCTCGGGCCTGCCAGTGCCGCCCACGCCCGGCAGTGGCGGAACACCACCCGCTACATCAGCGACGTCGTGCTGACCAACGCGACCACCAACGCGGAGCCGCTGGTGATCGGCAACGCGGCGCGGATGCTCGCCGCGGCGGCACTCACGGTCTTCCCCAACACGGCGGTCACCGATCCGACCACCGAGGACCGGCGCGACGCCGGCACCGCCACGTTGCGCCGGGCGATCACCTTCATGGACGAGCACGCCGACCGGGACATCACCGCGGCCGACATCGCCAACGCCGCCGCCGTCTCCCTGCGGGCGGTGCAACTGGCCTTCCGCCGTCATCTCGGCACCACCCCGATGGCGCACCTGCGTCGGATCCGGCTCGATCGGGCCCACCACGACCTGGTGCGGGCCGACCCTCGTCGGGATACCGTGTCGGCGATCGCCAGTCGGTGGGGCTTCGCCAGCCACAGCAGATTCACCGCCCGGTACCACGCCAGCTACGGGGTGCCGCCCCGCGAGACCCTCCACGCCTGACCGACGCCAGCACCGCGCGGGCTAGTCCCGGTCGCGCTCGTGGGCGTCGCGGGCGGTCTGCAACTCGGGCACAGAGCCTTCCAGCAGGTCGGCGAGGCCGCGCAACTGCTCGGCGACCCGGGCACCGAGGGGGGTCAGCGAGTATTCGACGCGCGGCGGAATCGCCGTGAGGACCTCGCGGGTCAGCATGCCGTCGCGCTCAAGGGTCTGCAGGGTCTGGGAGAGCATCCGCTCGCTGACCCCGTCGATGCGCCGACGCAGCGCGTTGAATCGGTAGCGACCCTCGCCGAGCGCCAGCAGGGCCAGCGAAGCCCATTTCGAGGTGACGTCCTCGAACGTGGCGCGGGAGGTGCACCCGCGCGCGAAGACATCGCTGACGAGTTCCTGGGTAGGCCCCGCCGGGTCTTGGGCCGGCACGTCGTTCACCTCAACAGCCTACCTCACGATTACGAGTTCGCATGTACTGTGGATTAGTAAGTGCCTACAGTTTCGTCATCGCCGCACCGGAGGTTTCCCATGCCCACCTATGCCGTCACCGGCGCCACCGGCCGACTGGGCCGCCTGGTGATCGAGCACCTGCTCGACGCCGGCGTACCCGCCACCGAGATCGCCGCCGTCGTCCGCACCCCGGAGAAGGCCGCCGACTTCGCCGCGCGCGGCGTCGAGATCCGCCAGGCCAACTACGACGACCCGTCGACGCTGCCCGGCGCCGTGGCCGGAGTACGCCGCCTGCTGCTCATCTCCGGTGACACTCCCGGTCAGCGCGTTGCCCAGCACACCGCGGTCATCGACGCGGCCAAGCTCGCCGGGGTCGAGCGCCTGATCTACACCAGCATCCTGCGCGCCGACACCACCACGAACCCCCTGGCGCCCGAGCACAAGGCCACCGAGGAGGTCATCGCCGCCTCGGGTCTGCCGTACACGATCCTGCGCAACAGCTGGTACACCGAGAACTACACCGACCAGCTGCCGCAGTACCTGCAGACCGGCGTGATCCTCGGCGCCACCGGTGGCAGCAGGGTCTCCGCCGCGACCCGGGCCGACTACGCGGCGGCGGCCGTCGCAGCGCTGACCCGCCAGGAGGACGGCAACGCCGTCTACGAGCTGGGCGGGACGGCCTTCACCTTCGACGAGCTGGCCGCCGCCGTTACCGAGGTCACCGGCACCACGGTCGTCCACCGGGACCTGTCCGCCACCGAGCTCGCCGCGACCCTGGAGAACGTCGGGCTCGACGCGGGCACCGCCGGGTTCGTCGCCGCGCTCGACCACTCGATCGCCATCGGTGAACTGACGACCGACAGCGACGACCTCAGCCGGCTGATCGGCCGCCCGAGCACCCCGCTGCACGACGCCGTCCGGGCCGCGCACGCCTGACCGGCGGCCGTCGGCCACGTCGACGAGCACCGGCGGGCGACGGGTGCGTCCCTGTCGCCCGCCTGCGCTCCGGGAGCCCCCACGGCCGACACGTGCCGGCCGGGCGTTTACGCCCCGCGGCGCAGCGGTCGGAAGAAGTCTCGCAGGTCGTTGGCGAGCACGTCGGGTTCCTCCAAGGGCAGGAAGTGGCCTCCGCGGGTCGGGCCACGCCATTGGCGCAGGTCACGATAAACGCGCTCGGCGTACTCGCGGGGGTAGTCCCGGTCCTCCGGGGTGAGCCGGACTCCTGCTGGCACGTCAACAGCCCTCAGGGGCGGAGTCCGGGAGTCGTCGTAGTAGGGCCTGAAGGATGAGCCGATCGTCCCGGTCGCCCAGTAAAGAGTGGCGATGGTGAGTAGAAGGTCTTTGCTGAACCGAGATTCGAGGTCTCCGTCGCAGTCGCTCCAGGCCCGATACTTTTCCACGATCCAGGCGGCTAGGCCGGCGGGAGAGTCGAGCAGGGCCGCAGCGAGGGTGTCCGGTCGGGTGCTCTGGATGGCGGCGTAGCCGTCATCGCTGCCATCGTGCTCGTTCGATCGCGCTTTCAGGTAGGCCTGCTCGGCTGCGGACAATGGGTGGGCGTCGTCGAGAATGGGGTGCAGGTTCGGATGGTGGGTGTGGATCCCGACCACCCGCTGCCGGTGCCGGGCGCCGAGAAAGCCGGTGACATGAGAGCCGATGTCGCCGCCGTACGCGCCGAACGTGGAGTAGCTCAGGACATCCGTCATCAGCCGTGCCCATAGGTCAGCAACTACCGGAGGGGTCACCAGGCCGTGGATCGGCAGGTCCGAGAACACGAAGCCGGGCAGGGACGGAACGACGACGTCGAAGGCGTCGTCCTGCTCGCCGCCGTAGGCAGCCGGATCGGCCAGCCGCGCCGCTAGCGGCAACATCTCCACGAAGCTGCTGGGCCAGCCATGGGTGAGCACCAGCGGCAGCGGGGAGCGGGTGCCGCTGGAGGTTGCCGCGCGCAGGTGCACGAAGTGCACGCGCCGGCCGTCCAGGGTCGCGGTGTAGTGCGGCACTGCGTTGAGTTCGCGTTCCCGGGCGCGCCAGTCGAAGCCGCTGCGCCAGTAGGTCACTAGCTCGCGAAGGTAGTCCGGATCCGTGCCGGCACACCACCCGCTCGCAGTCGGGCGGGGAAAGCGGGTGCGCGCCAACCGCTCGGCCAGGTCCGCCAGCAGGTCGTCGGAGACGTCGATGGTGAATGGCACAGCTTGTGGCAGGGATGACATGAAGAGGGCCTCCGTGACCTGGGACGGATGAAATCCACATTCCCCAGGTCAGCTCGCCATATCGGCTCGCCCGATGGCTGCAAGGGAAGCGATTCGCATGCTACCGGCCGCGACGCTGCCTGAAAAGTGCTCACTCGGCTGTGGCCGGGAGCGCCACGTAGCCGGTGGTCGGCTGGGGCCGGGATCCGGCGAGCTCGGTAAGCATCGGGTGCAGCCGGGGAGCAGGAACATCCGGCACACCGCCGCGGCGGGCTAGTCAAGGTCGGGCTCGTGGGCGTCGCAAGCGGTCTGCACGGCGACACGTGCCGGTCGGCTACTCCGTCTCGTCGTCCTGGTCGGTGAGGTCGGCCAGGACGTCGGCCGCGTCCCGGTTGCCGCCGTCGGCGAGCCGTCGAAGCTCGGCGACATCGACCCGCTCGGTCGCCAGCTCGACGAGCTGATCGGTCGCGTCCTGGTCGCCCCGGTCGGCCAGGCGCCGCAGCTCGTCCATGTCGCCGCGCTCAGTGGCGAGCTCGACGAGCTGAGCCGCCGCGTCGGTGTTGCCGCTCTCTGCGAGCTGGCGCAGCTCCGCCAGGTCACCCCGCTCACCGGCGAGCTCGACGAGCTGGTCGACCGCGTCCCGGTCACCGTTCGCGGCCCGTTCCCGCAGGCCCGCAAGATCAGAATCTGACACGATCACGTACCTTTCACCAGGCTCACGCACGACGGTTCTCCATCGGCCCGCCGTCATCGTCGGCCGCCGCACCCGCCCGGTCGACCCGACCACTCCCCCGGGCTCACCACCGAAACCTAGACAACCGGCGCCGCGTCGGGCAGCCGAACGCCTCAACAGCATCGGCTGGCGGCGCGCCCTTCCGCGGTTGTCAGGGGGCCGTCTCCGTGGGGTCGGCGAGGAGCAACCCGGTCAGCAGGCTGCGCACGGTCCGCTCGAAGAGGTCCGTCTGGGGCGCGGGCGCCGAGGGCTGGCTGAACGCCGCGACCATGTGCGGGTACGCGGTGAGGTCGCCACCAGCGAAGCTGAACGACCCGGAGGTGGCCTCGCTGCGGGCGAATAGGCTCACCACGCCGGTCATCATGGCGATCGCCTCGAACTTGGCGGTGGCGGCGCAGCGGACGGGTTCCAGGACCCGCAGGCAGTTGTCGAACCAGGCGAGGCTGTCGGGGCCGATGCCGGACGGTCGGTGACTCACGTCGAACAACCACGGGTGGCGCCGGTGCAGCGCCAACTGCCGGCGGGCCAACAGCAGCATCGAGTGCAGCCAGTCGCCCTCCGTCTGCGGGTACGGCCGCAGCTCCCCAACGGCCCGGTCGGTCATCAGGTCCAGGAGGTCGTCACGGGAGGACAGGTACCGGTAGAGCGATCCGGCGCCGGTGCCCAGCGCGGTCGCGACGGCGCGCATCGACACCGCGGCGAGTCCTTCGGCGTCGGCCAGTGCGATGGCGGCCGCGACGATCTCATCGCGGCTGTGCGCCGGAACGGGACCGCGGCTGCCGCGTTCGGGCCTGGTCCAGATCGGTTGCCGGTCGGTGTCACCGCCGCCGGACTTCCTCGGTGCGTCGCTCACCGATCTACTGTAAACTGCAAACGTCGTTCGCAGTTTAGACCTGGCGGAAGGGCGGACCGATCATGGAACGGATCACGGCACGGGACGGCGCCAGCATCGTGCTGCACTCCACGGGCAGCGGACCCGGGATCGTCGTGGTGCACGGCGGCGGGGTCACCATCGACGTGTACGGTCGGCTGGCCACGGCCCTCGCCGACCGGTTCACCGTGCACCTCTACAACCGGCGGGGACGGGCCGACGCCCCGCCCAGGTCGATGCCCTACACGTTCGACCAGGACATCGACGACCTCGCCGTGGTGCTGGAGCACACCGGGTCCGGCAATGTCATCGGCCACAGCTCCGGCGGCTTCATCGCGCTCCGGGCCGCACTCCGGCTGCCGATCGACCGGCTCGCCCTCTACGACGCCGCGATCTCCATCGACGGCGGCTCACCGTCCGCGTGGCTGGAGCCCGCCCGCGCGGCGCTGCGGCGTGGCGACACCGCTCGGGGCCTCGCCATCACGGCCGCCGGCATCAACCCGCAGATGGCGGCGGCGAAGCTCCCGCTCGGCGTACGGGTCGCGATCACTCGGGCGTTCATGCGTACCCCGATCGGGCGCACGATGGGCGAGCTGCTGCCGATGACTCTGGACGAGACGGCCCTGATCCTGGCGCACGACGGCCCGGCCGCCCAGTGGGACGGGGTCACCTGCGAAGTGCTGCTGACGTGCGGCGCCGACGGCCCGCCCTACTACATCGATCTCAACGAGGCATTGGCCCGCGCGCTGCCACGAGCCAGGACGCTGACGATTCCTCGGAGCGGGCACGACGCCATCAACCGGGCGTACCCGAGAATGGTCGAGCCGCTCGTCGACTTCTTCGCGGCCCCGGTGACGCCGCAGCGGACGCCCCACACCTGACGGGCCACGCGGTCGCCCGGCCTGGCCGTCCCCAATGGATGTCGGCGCCATCGCGCGGCACGCACGGCTGCCCACGGTTATTGATCTTGGCTTAGGGTGGGGGACATGCCCGAATGCCCCTCGCACCGCCATCATGACGGCCACAGGTCGGGCCGCCCAGCGGCCTCGGAACACACCACCGAGCCGGCCGGCTGGTGAGTGGAGCACCCGCGCCCGCCGAGCGAGGTGAGCCGGCCGCACCGACAGACGGCCAGTCGAGGCTGGTCGACGGCTGCCGGCGACTCGCCGACTCGCGCCCCTTCGAGATCGGCATCGTTGTCGTCATCCTCGCCAACGGGGTCGTCCTCGGTCTGGAGACGTACGACGGCCTGATCGCACCAGGTGCGGCGCTGCACTGGCTGGAGTTGTTCTTCCGCGCCGTCTTCGTCGTCGAGATCGGCATCCGGCTGGCTGCGTACGGCCGTCGTCCGCAGGACTTCTTCCGGCACGGCTGGAACGTCTTCGACTTCGTGGTGATCGCGGCGATCTTCATACCGGGCCTGCACGGTGACCCGGCGCTGCTGCGCGTGGTGCGGGTCGCACGGATGATCCGGTTGGTGCGGTTCTCGCCGGGCCTTCGCACCATCGTCGCCGCCCTGTGGCGCAGCCTGCCGGGCGTCGGCGGTTTCCTCGCCCTGGCCGTGGTGACGCTCTACGTGTACGGCATGGCGGGCTGGCTGATCTTCGGCAGCAGGTACCCGGAGGAGTACGGCGACATCGGCCGGTCCCTGCTGACGTTGTTCGTGCTGCTGTCGCTGGAGACGCTGCCGGACCTCATCGAGCAGGGCATGGCCATCTCGCCGTGGACCCTGCTCTACTACGTCAGCTACGTAATCATCACCGTCAACCTGCTGCTCAACATCCTCATCGCGGTCATCGTCAACTCGATGGAGGAGGCACGCCGGTTGGAGATGACCGAGCGGCTGGCCCCCGGGTACGACGAGGACGGTGACGGCGTACCGGACGAGCTGGACCGTATCGCGCTCACCCAACGGCTGGACGACCTGCGGGCGGTGATCGCCGAGTTGGAACGGGAACTGCGGATCGACCGCGACGACGGGCACGGCCGCCCACACCGCGAGGACGCCCGTGCCGGACGATGAGCCTGGCCGCCGGGTGCCCGGATACACCCTCCGGTGCGGCGCATTCCAGCACGTGACGGTCATCCGACGTTCTTCCGTGGCGGTCCGCGTACCAGTTAGTCTCGATGGCGTCCTACAGGTCTGGCTGAAGGGCATCCGCATGACGGCCAGTGTCGACAATGCCCGCACCAACACCGACACCCCGGACGCACTCGGCACGCTGATCGACGACGTGATCCGCCCCCAGGCGGCGACTGTCGACCGGGACGGTTCCTTTCCCCGGCAGGGCGTCGACGCCCTCGCCTCGGCTGGCCTGCTCGGCCTGGCCTCCTCGACCGAGGTCGGTGGCGGCGGCCAGGGGATGCGCGCGGTCGCCGAGGTCATCGAGCGGCTGGCCGCCGAGTGCGGCTCCACGGCGATGGTTGTTCTCATGCACTACGCGGCGACCGCCGTCATCGAGGCACACGGCCCGCGCGAGGTCCGCACGGCCATCGCCGCCGGCGGCCATCTGACCACGTTGGCCTTCTCCGAGTTCGGTTCGCGCAGCCACTTCTGGTCGCCGACCGGCACCGCGTCGGCCGCCGACGACGGCACCGTCCGGCTCGACGCCAGGAAGAGTTGGGTCACCTCGGCCGGCGAGGTGAACAGCTATGTCTGGTCGAGCCTCCCGCTGTCCCCGGGGGCGGGTCCGATGACCCTGTGGCTCGTCCCGGCCGACAGCGCCGGCCTCAGCATCACCGGCGACTTCGACGGGCTCGGCCTGCGCGGCAACGGCTCCCGACCGATGACGGCCGACGGGCTCCGGGTCCCCACCGGCGCGATGCTGGCCGCCGACGGTGCCGGCCTGGACACCGCGCTCGGCGCGGTCCTCCCCTGGTTCCTGGTGCTGAACGCCGCGTTCTGCCTCGGCCTCGCCGACAGCGCGGTCGCCGAGGCCGGCCGGCACCTCACCAGGACCACGCTCACGCACACCGGCGCGGCCCTGCGCGACGCGCCCGTCACCCGGCGTGGCTTCGCCCAACTGAAGATCCGCACCGACGCCCTGCGCGCCTTCCTCGGCGACACCCTCACCGCGCTGGAGACCGGCCGGGAGGACGCGATGCTGCGGGTGTTGCAGGTCAAGGCACTCGCTGGCGAGACGGCCGCCGACGTGACTGACGGCGCGATGCAGCTCTGCGGCGGCAGCGCGTTCCGCAAGGAGTTGGGCCTCGAACGCCGATTCCGCGACTCTCGCGCGGCACGGGTGATGGCACCTACGACCGACGCCCTGCACGACTTCGTCGGTCGCGTCGCTACCGGGCTGCCGCTGCTCGACGAGGCCAACCGCTGATGCCGGCGCCAGCGGTCCTGATGGGGGCGGTCGCCTACGACCCCAAGGTGGTGACCATCTGGGAGGGCTTCCGTGCCTGGCTCCGAGAGGGCGGCCTGGACTTCGACTTCGTCCTCTACTCCCACTACGAGCGGCAGGTCGAGGACCTCGTCGCCGGGCGGATCGACGCGGCGTGGAACTCCCCCCTCGCCTGGCTACGGGCGGAACGCCTAGCGGCGGCCAGCGGCAGCGCCGTGCGAGCACTCACCATGCGCGACACCGACCGGGACCTCACCTCGGTCGTGGTGGTGCGCGCCGACTCACCGGTGCGGCAGGTCGAGGACCTCGCCGGGAAGCTAGTGGCCGTCGGTGCCGTGGACAGTCCACAGGCGACGCTGATCCCGCTCGGGCACCTCGCGGCCGCCGGAGTCGAGGTCGAGGTACGCCGGTTCGTCGTCGGCGTCGGTCTGCACGGCGACCACATCGGCGGCGAGCGCGACGCCGCTCGGGCCCTCATGTCCAAGGAGGTGGACGCCGCCTGCATGATCGACGCCAACCACCTGGCGTTCGTTCAGGAAGGCACGCTGCCGGCCGAGGGCACCCGGATCATCGCGCAGACCGCGCGATACGACCACTGCAACATGACGGTACTCGACCCGGCGTCCGCCGGGGTCCAGCTCTTCGGCACGCTGCTGCGTGGCATGTCGTACGCCGACCCGCAGGTACGGCCGTTGCTCGACCTCGAAGGGCTGACGGCCTGGGAAGACGGCCGCACCACGGGGTACGACGCCCTCGCCCGGGCGGTCGACGCGAGCGGGTTCTACGCCGCCGACGGGCGGGTGACGGCCGCGGACTATCGGCCGTGAGCAGCGTGCCGGCCGCCGACGTCGAGATCGACCTCGGCGGCCTGGGCTTCGGCCGGGGCGCACACCTGCTGGTGCAACGCGCCCTCGCCGGGCTACCGCCCGGCGGCCGGCTGGCGGTCTCCGGCCGCGACCCGGCCCTGCCCGTGCACCTGCCCGCCTGGTGCCGGAGCCGGGGCCACCGGCTCGAATGGCCGGATCCGGCCGACCGGAGCGAGCTGGCGGCGGTGGTCGTCCGGGGCACGGCGGATGTCGACCGCTGGTTCGGCGCGGAGCGGGCCGGGCCCGCCCTGCCGTCGGCGCTCAGCAGTCGTCCGCCGCCCCGCTGGGGGCTCGGCGCCCGCGGTGCGCTGCTGGAGGCCGGCGGCCCCGAGGCCCGGTTCGACCTGGACGAGCGCGATCTGGTCTGGGCCGACGTCGCGCCCAAGCTGTACGCGCAGGCGGCCGCGCGGCAGTGGGACCCGGAGACCGCGGTGTCGTGGGACGACGCGTTCACGCTGCCGGCCGACGTCGAGGCCGCGGTCGTGCAGGTGATGACCTACCTCGTCGAGAACGAGCAGGCCGCACTCGTCGTGCCGGCGCGCTTCGTCGGGCGCATCCACCCGCACTTCCGCGAGGTGGTGCAGGTTCTCGCCGTACAGATGGCCGATGAGGCTCGGCACATGGAGGTGTTCAGCCGGCGGGCGCTGCTGCGCGGAGCGGAGCTGGGCACGTCGTCGGCCGGCGGCCGGCAGTCGCTCTTCACGCTCGTCGCCGAATCCGACTTCGCGCTGGCCTCGTTCCTGCTCTCGGTGCTCGGCGAGGGCAGCTTCGTCGACCTGCTCTCGTTCCTGGAGCAGAACGCCCCGGACCCGGTGACCCGGCGGATCTGCTGGCTGGCGATGCAGGACGAGCGCCGGCACGTGGTGTTCGGCATGGCGCACCTGGAGCACCAGGCATCCGTGGACCCGCGGCTGCGTGACCGACTGCGGGCGGCCATCCACCGCCGGCACGACGCGCTCGTCGACACCGCGGGCCTCAACGCGGACGTCTTCGACGCGCTCGTGGTGCTCGCGGCCGGCGGCTGGCACCCCGATGACGTGTCCGCCGGCTTCGACCGGGTGCAGGACCTGCAGCGCGCGATGGATCAGGGCCGCCAGCGCCGGCTGGTACGGCTGGGCTTCCGACCCGACGAGGCGGCCGCGCTCTCCGCCCTGCACACCCGCAACTTCATGTAGATCCAAGGCCCGGGACGCCGGCGGTCTGCGGGCCTGCGCAGTACCGTTGAATGGTCATGAACAGGGACAACGACTCGGTCCGTGCGGCACTGCTACGACTGCGCGCCGAGACCGAGGCTCAGGCCGCAGCCATGGACGGCGATCTGCGGAGCCTCTTCGAGGCATCCCGGTCGTCCAACGCCGATGACGAGCACGACCCCGAGGGCAGCACGATCGCGTTCGAACGGGCACAGCTCACCGCGGTCCTGGAGGCGGCGCGTCGGCGCCTCGCCGAGTTGGACGTCGCGTTGCAACGGGTCAACGCCGGCACGTACGGCGTGTGCGAACGCTGCTCCCGGCCGATTCCCGCCGAGCGGCTGGTCGCCCGCCCCTCGGCGCGTACGTGTGTCGCCTGCGCCAGCCAGCGGTGATGTGGTCAGCTGCCGCAGCAGCCGCGGCCTGAGCGTCGGCGGGCGCGGCGTCGAGGGCCATGAGGGTGAGCGGCGCGGACGGCAGCCCCCGCTCGACGACCCGGCCGGCAAGGGCGTCGAGGCCGTCCGCCTGATCCGCGGCGAGATCCGTGTCCGGGTGGAGAAGCTCCTCACCGGCCGCCCGCGGCCAACTCGGCCAGCATCCCCTCGCAGCTGCGGACGACGACCTGCGCGCCGCGTCGCTGGGCCAGCGGGAGCAGGGGATCCTCCGCCCGGTCCCGCCATCGCCACTGAGCATCGGCGGCGACCTCCCAGAGCCGCTGCACGGTCGCCTCGTGCTCGACACCGAGTCGGGCGGCCAGCCCGACCCCGTCGCCCCCGATCAGTCGCTGCGCCTCGGCGACCAGGTCGGCGTCGAAGCCCAGCCGGGAGTTGCGCAGCGCCACCAGGAGGCGTAGCTCCCGAAACTCGTGCGCACCAGCGAGGATCTGCTCGATCGCGCCGACCAGCTCGTCGGTGCCCCGGGCGGGTTCGGCCCGCAGCAGGGCCTCCACGGCGGCCAGCGCCGACCGGGCCTTGAGCGTGTCTCGGCGGTCGATGAAGCAGCGGGTCACCGACTCCCGCAGCTCGGTGAGCCCGCTGCGCCGAATGAGTTCGGCGGAGAGTTTCACCCGGCTGTCGAACCCGGCACGGACCAGGGTGGTCGCCAACCGGATCCCGAAGAGCCCGAACCGATCCAGCAGTTCGGCGCGGACCTCGGGGTCCAGCCGTACCGGCAGCTCGCCCCGGACGAAACGGTCGGCGGAGAGCAGGTGCGCCTCCAGCTCCGGTCGGGGCGCCCGGGCCAGCATGGCGAGCGCGGCGAAAGCCGACTCGCCGAGCGTCCGGCCCGCGAGGCCGAGCGCCCCGCTGCACGCCACCACGTTCACGCAGAGCGCGCTCACCCGAGGTTCGCGGTGGTGCCGTCGGGCCAACTGGCGGGCGGTGAGCAACCCGTCGATCCGGCCGCCGCCGGTCTCGTCCGCCCGGGACAACACCATGATCACATTTACCGGGGCGGCCTGCCCGACGACACTCTCCCGGCTGGACTCCAGCACCCGCAGATCGCTGTCGCGACCATCGCGGGTCAGGTACAACACCGCGTCCGCGTCCCGCAGCACGCGTTCCATCACCGGCACGTGGCCCTGCTCACCGGTGTCGGTGACCGCCGGGGTGTCGATCAGGGTGACCTGCCGCAGCGCCCGGGTCGGCCACTGCACCACGATGTCGCGGACCTCCCCCGCCCGCCAGCCGAGATCCACCCGCATCCCGGTCGCCGACTTGAGCACCGTCAGCTCCTGCGGAGGTTGACCGGCCGGGTAGGCGGTGGCGCGCGGCTGGGCACCGTCCTCGTACCAGGTGAAGACGCCGTCGGCGCCCTCGACCGGCGCGACCTCCTCACCCATCAGCGCGTTCAGCACCGTCGATTTGCCGGAACGCCAGGGACCGGCGACCGCGATCCGCAGCGGATGCTCCAACCGGGCCACCTGGTGCCGCAACTCCCCCAGCGCCCGGGGATTGTCCTGGTAGAGGTCGATGGCCTGGTGCAGCAAGCCCCACGCCGCCTCATCCAACCGCAACCCGACGGTCATGCCCGGGGTTCCAACAGCACCGGGGCGGGGCGGGCACCGCTCAGCTGCTGAGCCTGCTCGTAGAGCGCGGCCAACCGGGTCATCCTCAGCCGGATCTCGCGCTGCCGCTGCTCGCGCAGGGCGGCATCGGTGTCAGCCTCCTGCTTCGCGCTGCGGAAGGACTGGACGATGGCCTCCTGCAACTCCTCGGTCAGCCCGGTGAAGTGGTCCCGCAGCATCCGCTGCACCTGCCGGGCGGCGTCCCGACAGTCTCTGATCATCTGGACGAAGAAGTCGTCGACATGCCGCTGAATCGCCGTCTTGGCGGTCGCCTGCCGGCGCCGGAGCAACTGCTTGCCCTCGTCGCGGATGCTCTTGCCGCCGAAGAGCGCGCCGATGCCGACCGAGACCGGATTGATCATCGGCATTCCGGCCAGCGTGGTCGCCAGACCGAACATCAGCATGCCGCCGTACGAGCCCTTCATGCCGGTGAACAGCTTCTGCCCAGTGGTGAACCGGTCGATCCTCGGACGTTCCAGCTCTGGCAGGCGGTCGCCGAAATCCTCCGGCATCGTCATCGACCACGGCGGCAGCACGTCGTAGCCGTACCGGGTGAAGTTGGCGGCCACCCGGCGGGCGATCCAGTCGCAGCGCTGGATCAGCCACTCGTGGTTCGCCTCCGCCGCCTCCACCAGGCTTCGCTCCAGCCAGTCCTGGAAGGTGTCCCAGGCGACCAACGGATCGGCCGTGTCAAACGCCTCGTCCACCGTGCGCAGGATCTGCCGGGTCCGGTCGCGCAGGTCGTACTCGATGTCGGAGAGCAGGTCGGCCATCTCGTCGGTGAGGGTGTTCTGCCACCGGGTGGTGCAGCGGCGCAGCTCGTCCACCTCACGCTGGGCCGCGTGCAGCCGGGAGATCGGCCCGGACTGCACCTCGGCCTCCTGGGTCGCCAGCTCGGCGCGCAGCGGCGCGGCCAACTGCTCCACCACCGTCCGGGCCACCCCCTGCACCGAGGCCCGGGCCAGTTGGTCGGACTTGCCGGCCAGGTCCCGCTGCAAGCGGGCGATCAGCGCGGGAAAGCCGGACTCGGCATTGAGACTGCGGTCGTCGGCCGCGGCAGCGCGCAGCCGCAGCGCCGCCGAGACCGGGATCAGCGGCACCGGGACGCCGGCGTCCGCCAGGTGTTGCCGGTTGCGCTCGGCGACCGCGCGCCAGTCCGCCACGAGATCGGTCTTGCTCTGCACCACGACCACGTTCGGATGCGAACGCATGACGTGCAGCAGCATGTTCAGTTCGGTGACCGAGAGTTCCCGAGTGGAGTCGGAGACCAGCAGCACGGTGTCCGCGCGGCTGGGAGCGGCGACCGGGGCGACGCTGCCGAGCACAGCGATCTCGTCGGTGCCCGGAGTGTCCACCAGCACCAGTCCGCCACCGAGCAGGGCGCGGGGCAGTCCGATCTCGACGTACACCGGGCCGCCACCGGGCCGACGCCCGATCGTGCCGGCCACCCCAGCGGCGACCTGGTTGAGTGCCACCGGGGTTCGCTCGACGATCGCCGCGGGCGCGGCGCCGGCAGGCCGGCCCGGGGCCGGTGGGGGCGCCTGGACCACGGCGGCGGAGGTGACGTCGGCGTGCTGCACCACGGTTGGGAGAACGGTGGTACGCCCGTCGCCGACCGGGCAGGCCGGCGCGTTGATGATCGCGTTGATCAGCTGGCTCTTGCCCTGGTTCGGTTCGCCGATGACCAGGACGCGGAGCTTCGGGTCCAGCAGTTGGGTACGCCTCTGCCGCACCGTCTGGAGCAGGTCGCCACGTCCGTGTGTGTGGCACGTGCGGGCGATCTCGTCCAGCACGTCCAACCAGATCCCCGCCATCACCGCACCAAGTGTGCGGATTTCGGCTCAATTATCAAGAGGGGCCGGATGTGGAACCGGAGAGGGCCGGATCGCCCGAGGCGATCCGGCCTTCCGTTCCCACCGGGAATCCCGGTCAGAGCAGACCGCCGGTGATGCCCAGCAGTCCGTTGTCCGACGAGGCGTGCCCCCCGTCGTGCGAGTCGCCGAGCACGCCGCCGGTGACTCCACCGGTCACGTCACCGACCGTGCCGGTGACACCGGGGAGAAGCCCGTCCACCTGGTGCGTCACGCCGCCCACCACGGACGGCACGTCGACCGGCGGGACCACGCCGCCGACGCCGCCACCGTCACCCAGGCCCAGCCCGCCAAGGGTGTCGCCGACACCGAGCGAGCCGACGACACCGTCGAGCTGACCGGTGGTGCCGGAGAGGAGACCACCGGTCAGGTCGCCACCGAGCAGGCTCGGGTCGGTGGTGCCGAGCACGCCGGCCGGGTTGCCGACCGTGCCGGTGACGTCACCGAGCAGCGGGTCGGCGATGCCGTCCACCGGCGCCACCACGTCGGCGTCGAGGGTGTGCGCCACGTCGTTCACACCCGTGAGGTCGGTGTCGAGGCCGTTCGGACCGACGCCCAGGCCGATCCCGGGCAGCACGGTGACCCCGGCGGCGAGAGTCGCCGGGTCGACGGCGATGGCGCCCAGCACGCCGGCCTTGACGTCCAGGCCGGTGGGAGAGCTGGTGATGCTGATCTGCTGCGCCACGCTCTGCAGTTGGCCGACCGCGTCAGTGGCGTCGGTCACCAGCGGGTCGAACCCGAGCTGCCCGACCGGAGCCAGCGGCGCGAGACCCTGCCCCGGGGCGTAGTCGACCACGAGCGGAACCACGTCCTGCACGTCGGCGGCGGTGATGTCGGTCAGCCCCGCGGCGTTCAGTGCACCCTCCGGGTCGAGGTCGAACGCCGACCGCGCGTCCGGGTTCGTCAGCAGGTCGAGCACGAAGTCGTGAAGGGTCTGGTGCGAGTCCATGTGCCGGTTCTCCTCGGATTGGCATCGGCGACCGTCTTTCGTCGACAGCGACGTTATTGCGGGGAGCGACCGTGGACATCGGGGCTCGGCCCGCATCTGGTCCCGCCGCGTTGGGGCCTCCGGCGCCTCCTACGTTAGGGGGACTGGGGGAAACCGTCCCGGCCAGATTAGGGTCCCGATCGGGAGCCGATCTCTGGTACGAACGTAGGAGCCCGCGGGGGCTCGCCGGGGGTGGGTCGTCGGGCGGCACCGACGCCATCACCGCTGGTCAGCCAACTCACGGGGAGTTACGAGACGGATGCCTTACGTCCTGGGGATAGACATCGGAAACACCAACACGGCCGCTGCAGTCGCGCGGCGACACGGCACGACCTGGACGCGCCCCGAGGCGGTGCCGCTGAACGCCGACTCGGCTCTCGTACCGTCGGTGTTGTACCTGTCGACGGACGGTTCGCTGCACATCGGCGAGCCCGCGACCGACGACGGCAGCCGCACCACACGGGACTTCGTCCGGCGGATCGGCGACGACGTGCCCCTGCTGCTCGGCGGCGAGCCGTGCGCACCGCAGACGCTGGCCGCCGAGCTGGCAACGTGGGTGGTCGAGCAGGTGTACGCCGTGGAGGGCGGCCCGGCCGAGGCGATCGTGCTCAGCCACCCGGCGGGCTGGCGCCCGTACCGGCGGGAGTTGCTGCACCGGGCGCTGTTCGACCTCGGCCTGCGCAACGTGACGCTGCTGCCCCACACGGTCACGGTGGCCGAGAGCCACGCGGCGCACGGGTTCGCGGGCACCACGGCCGCCGTCTACGCACTGGGTGGAAACAGCTTCGAGGCGGCACTGGTGCGGCGCACGCCGCGGGGCACGTACGAGAGCTTCGGCACGCCCCAGGGCCTCGACCAGATCGGCGGCGCCGACTTCGACGAGGTGCTGGCCGGGCACGTACGCAGCGTGCTGGCCCGGGAGTTGGCCACCACCGCACGCCGGGACACCAACGCCGCCCTGCGGGGGCTCCGGTCGGAGTGTGACCGGGTCAAGTGTGAGCTGACCGTCGATCTGGCAGCCGACGTGGTGCTGACCCTGCCGACCGGGCCGGCGCGGATACCGGTGACCCGGGCGCAGTTCGAGGACATGATCCGCCCGACGGTGCAGGCCACCGTCGACCTCCTGCTCCGGACCGTGTGCGGCGCCGGCCTGAAGCCGGCCCACCTCGACGGCGTCCTGCTCGCCGGCGGCTCCGCCCGCATCCCGCTCGTCACCGAGCTGATCACCGCAGCTCTCCCGGTCCCCGTCGAGGTGGAACCGGACTCGCAACTGACCGCCGCCACCGGGGCCGCGAGGGCGGCCTGCCAGGTGGTGTCGCCGCGCCCCCGCCGGCCGGACCCGGTACGCGAACCGGCGCCGGTCAGCGGCGCCGGCCGGGCCGCCATCCCGGCGCCGCGCCGCCCCCACCACGACAACACCGTTCCGGGCGATCCGCCACCTCGACCCCCGGTGCGGGTTCTCCCACTGGAACTGCCGAAGGCGTCCCGCCTGGCGCTGGCCCTCAGCCGGGGACGCGAAGGATGACCACAATGATCATGAATGACGTCGCCGAATCCAGGCTGGTCCTGGGCAAGGGTCCGAAGGCCCTGCTGGACATGGTCTCGGAGGACCCGACCGGCCCGCTCACCGTTGGTCTGGCCGGGCCGGGCGGCCACGGCAAGACCGCACTGCTCGCGGAGCTGGCGCGGCTCCACCGGCGGGCCGGGATCGCCGTGCGCACGGGCGCTCCGGAGCCGGGCGAACAGGTCGACCCCGACGCGCTGCTGCTGGTCGACGACGCCCACCTGCTCGACGACGCCCGGCTCGGGGCGCTGCTGCGCCTGGTGTCCACCCGTCGCCACCGCCTCGTGGTCGCCCACCGCCCGTGGCCCCGGTCGGCGGCCCTCATGGAGTTGGCCGACGCCCTGCGCCGGGACGGGCAGGCGGTGCTGCTCACCCCGTTCACCGGGGAGCAGACCGCCGCCTACCTCGCCGCCGCGCCGGAGCTGAGCAGGCGGAGCGACCTGGTCGACTTCGTACACACGCAGACCGGCGGCGTGCCCCGTGACGTCGAGCGGCTGGCCCGCGGACTGCGCGGGCCGGAGTGCCCGGCGGGCACCACGGTCGAGCCACCCCGGGCCGTCGTCCTTGAGTTCGGACCGGACCTGGAGGTGCTGCCCTCCGACGTCCGCCGACTGATGCTCGCCGTCGCGGCGGGCGTGCCGCTGCCGGTGAGCATGCTCGGCGCGCTCCTCGGTCAGGAGCCGGAGGCGGTCGACGAACTGATCGCCATGACCAGGGGAGCCGGGCTGCTCGGCGCCGACGGCCGGCTCGCGCCGATCGTCCGGCGAGCCGTCACCGCGCTCAGCCCGGCCAACGATCGCGCCGCGGTCTGGCGGCGGCTCACCGAATTGCAGCTCGCGCGGGGCGGCGCGGTGCTGCCGCTGGTCCGCTCCCTGCTCGCGGCCGGCGTGCTCGGCGACTGCCCGGCCTCGACGCTGGCAGCCGCCGCGGAGGAGGCGCTGGCCGACGAGCCAGCCTTCGCCGCCGAACTGTTCGCTGGCGCCACGGCGGCCGGGCGGCCGGCGAACGCGCGGCAGGCGCTCGCCGCCGCGCTAGCCGGCAACCTCGACGACGCCCTGCGGCTGGCCGACCGGCTGCTGAGCGCGACCGCTCCGGCCGACCGCACGGAGGCCGCCATGGTGTCCGCGACCGCCCTGGCGCACCGCGGTCACGTCGGTCGCAGCGTGGAGCTGTACCGGTGGTCGGGCACCGCGTCGTCGGTGGCATTCGCCACCGTCGGCGGGCTCGCCTCCGGTGACCTGACCGCCGTCGCCGAACCGGCGGCGGACGGCCCGGCCGGCGAACCGCCCACGCTGCACGCCAGCGCCGCCCGGCTGATGGCCGACGGGGTACGGGAGAGCGTCACTGGCCCGCCGACAGCCGCGCTCTCCGCGCTCGTGCAGGCCGCCGCGCTGCTGGAGCCGGCCGGGCGGGCGGCACTCCTGCCGGACAGCCCGGCCGCGCTGGCCGCCTTGACCGCGGTGCACTGCGGCGAGCTGGAGATCGCCGAGCGGGTGCTGCACCGGGCCCTGGTGGCCGGTGTCGGCGGCCCGCTGATGGCCCGCCGTCACCGGCTGTTGCAGGCCTGGATCCTGATGGTCCGGGGCCAGACGCACGCCGCAGCCGAACGCCTCGCCGCGGTGACGGTCGACGGGCGCCCGTTGGAGTCACGCGACCTGCTCTTCGCCGCCGCGCTCCGGATGGGCATCGGCCGGCGCAACAGCGACCTCGGGGCGCTCACGCGTGGCTGGGGGCAGGCGCTGGAGGCGGTGGTCCGGCACCCCGTCGACCTGTTCACGCTGCTGCCGCTGGGCGAGCTCGCCATCGCCGGCGCCCGGCTGGGTGACCTGGCCCGACTGGACCCGTACCTGCGGGAGGGCCGGTCGCTGCTGGGCCGACTCGGCGGGCCGGCACTGTGGAGCATCCCGCTGCACTGGAGTGGGCTGCACGCCGCGATCCTGACCGACGAGCCGGCGGTCGCCGACGAACACGTCACCGCCCTCCTCGCCGCCGCGGGCCACAGCCGGTACGCCGCCGTGGTCGCCGCGGCCGCCGAGAGCTGGGTGGAGGTGCTCCGGGGCGTGGTCGACCCGGTCCGGGTGGAGGCCGCCGCCCGAGGGCTGCACGACACCGGACTGTGCTGGGACGGCGCCCGCCTCGCCGGGCAGGCAGCGATCCGGACCTCGGACCGGCGGGCGATGACCACCCTGCTGGAATGCGCCCGGGTTCTGCAGGGCCGGCCGGCCGGCGGCAACGGCGGGCAGCGACCCGCAGCCGGCGAGAGCACCGCCCAGGTCGCCGACGCCATCGCCGGCCCCACCCAACAGGGGCTCAGCGACCGCGAGTACGAGGTGGCCGAGTTGGTGCTGGCCGGGCTGACCTATCGGGAGATCGGCGACCGACTCTTCATCTCGGCCAAGACCGTGGAGCACCACGTGGCCCGGATGCGCAACCGACTGAACTGCGCCAACCGCGCGGAGCTGCTGGCTCTGCTGCGCACCGTCGTCGCCGACCGTGCCAGCAACGCGGCCGGGCAGCCGTGGCCGCAACGGTCGGCCCGATGAGGCCGCCGTGCGCCGGATGCCGGTGGGCCGAGCGGAGCGGAACGTGACGCGGCCCGAGGACCCGCCGATCCGGATGAGGCTCGTCGCGCTGGCGGTCGTGCTGCTCACGCTCTGGTCGTACGCGGCCTACCTGACCAGCCAGGACGCCGCCGACCTGCTCCGGGTGCGGGCCCTGGCGGACACCCTGGGCCAGCCGATTGACCGGCTGATCCTGAGCCTGCAGGCCGAACGCCGGCTCACCGCCGAGACGAGGGCCGGAGCCGGGCTACCGGCGACCGCGCTGGGCGGGGCACGCGAGGGGACCGACCGGGCCGCGGCCGAGGTCCGCGCGTTCACCGAGGGCACCGACCTCCGGCTGCTCACCGCCGGCGCGGTCCGCGACCGGGCCGACGAGCTGGTCCGGCGGCTGAACGGACTGGGCACCATCCGGTCCCAGGTGGACGCCGAGCAACTCGACCCGGCCGAGGCGGTCGACGGGTACGACCAGCTCGTCGATGTCGCATTCGACGTGTACGGCCCCGAGTGGGGCGCGTACGAGAGCGAGCTGGCCGCCGACACCCGTGCGGTGATCGCGCTGGCCCGCGCCCGCGAACTGCTCGCCCGGGAGGACACCCTGGTCAGCGCCGCCCTGACCGGTGACCCGGTCGACGCCGACCAGCGGCGTCGTCTGGCCGAACTGATCAGCAACCAGCGGTACGCACGCGCCGAGGCGACCGCCGGGCTGCCCGTCGACGGTCGGGGCGAGCACCAGGGGCTCACGGCGGGCCCCCGATTCGCCGGCCTGCTCGCCCTGGAGGACATGCTGCTGCGGGCAGGCAGCGCCAACGCCCTGAGCGGGATCACCATGGCGGATTGGCGGGCCGCTGCGGACGACGCCCTCGGCGCGCTGCACGAGTTGGTGACGACCACCGCGCGGAGCAGTGTCGAGCGGGCCACGCCGGGTGCGGCCGTGGTCGTGGCGCGTACCGGCGCGGTGGTGGGGCTCGGACTCATCGCGGTGATCGCGGTCCTGTTGAGCTGGGCCGGCACGGTCCGCCGGTTGACCGAAGGGTTGGCCCGGTCGGGCACCGACCGCGATCGGCGGCAGCCACCGGGTGGCCTGGCGGAGCCGGGCGGCACCGCGCTGACCCGCCCCGACGTCGCGGCGGAGGTCCACTCCCCGGTCCCGGCCCGGGATGCCTCGGCGGCGGAGCGCACCCAGGACCTGTTCCTGCGGGTGACCCGACGCAACCAGGTCCTGCTGCGCGACCAGCTCAACCTGCTGGACGGCATGCAGCGGCGGGAGCGGGCCGCCGAGGAGGCCGACGAGCTGTTCCAGCTCGACCACCTCACCACGCGGGTCCGGCGCAACGTGGAGAAGCTGATCGCCCTCGCCGGTGCGACCCCGGCCCGCCGATGGCGGCGCCCGGTGCCACTGCTCGACATCGCGCGCGGCGCGGTCGCCGAGGCGCCGGAGTACCACCGGGTCCTGATCGCGCCGCACTGGCCGTGGTCGCTCGCGGGTCCCGCCGTCACGGACGTCATCCACCTGCTGGCCGAGCTGATCGAGAACGCCCTCGCCTTCTCGTCGACGGACACCACCGTCCGGGTCGCCGGTGAGCACCGGCCGCAGGGCTGCGCGGTCGTGGTCGTCGACGACGGGCCTGGCCTCGACGCGACCGCGCTGGCCGAGGCGAACCACCTGCTCGGCAACCCGCCACCGAACGGCCCGCCCGTCGGGCCGGCGGGGCTGTACACCGCCGCCCTGCTCGCCGCCCGCTGTGGCGCCCGGATCTCGCTGCGTCCCAGCCAGCGCGGCGGGACGGCGGCGATCGTGCTGCTCCCGGCCGGGTTGGTCACGGTGACCGGTGCCGGTGGTGGCCGGGCCGGCACCGGCGACGGAACGGCCACGTCGCCCCCCGGCCTCGCGTACCCGCCGGCCCGGGGCGGAGCCGACGCGGCCGACCCGAGCGGCCACGGCGAGCTGCCGATGCGGATCCGCCAACCCGGGCCGACCGGCCGCGAAACCGGCGGCGCCGGCCCCGAGACCGTCGAACTGCCGGTAGCAAGAGCAACAAGGAGACATCGATGACGCATGCAGTGGCCACCAGCGACAGCCTGACCGGCGCCCTGGACCGCCTGGTCGACCGGGTACCCGGCGCGGAGTTCGCCGTGGTGCTCTCTCCGGACGGGCTGCCGCTCGGCGGTTCCCGGCATGTCGAGGCGAAGCTGGCCGAACAGATCTCCGGTGTGGTCGCCGGCCTGCTGGCGTTGGGGCAGGCCGCCACCCGGACGTGCGAGGCGGGCGGGCTGCGTCAGATCGTGGTGCAGATGTCGCGGTCGTTCCTGTTCATCGCCACCATCCGGAACGGGACCATCCTCACCGTTCGGATTGCCGGTGACGACGCCGAGGTCGGCGACATGGCGTACGAGGTGGCGCTCTTCGTGGGGCAGGCCGAAAGGCACCTGCCGGTCCGCCTGGTACCGGCCTCCTCGGCGACGAGCGGGGACACTGGTGTACACCACCGGCACGGCTGACGAGGCGTGGTACGACGACGACGCCGGCCCGGTGGCCCGCCCCTACACGATGACCGGCGGGCGCACCGCACCCGAGCGCGGGCAGTTCGATCTGATCTCACTGGTCGTCGCCCGGCGGGCGGCCACGCCTGACGCACCGCTCTTCCCCGAACAGGCGCGGATCGTCGAGCTGTGTCACCATCCACTGTCGGTGGCTGAGGTCGGCGCCGAGCTGGATCTGCCCCTGGGCACCGTCCGGGTACTGCTCAGCGACCTGCTGGCGGCCGGGCTGATCGAGACGCACCAACCGCCGTCGCTGTCGGAGCTGCCGTCCGAGGACCTGCTTGAGGCGATACTCGTCGGGCTTCGCGCGCTGTAGGCCGAGCGAACGCCACGGCGACCGGAAGGGTCGCGGGCGCCCGTCCGGGACGAACTGAAGGGGAGACAGGTAGTGCCGGCAACTCCGCCCCAGCCACGGCGTACCGCGGCGATCATTCTGCTGGACCGGATCGTGGCCATCGCCGCGGCCGTACGGCGGGCGCTCCCCGGTCGCGGCGACGGCTCGCGGGCCACCTGGGTGGCCCTGATCGCGGCGCTCGGGGTGCTGGTCGCGACTGCGGTCTCCATCATCGGGGTGCTGCGCACGCCGGAGCGGCTGGCACCGGTGACCCTCGCCCCGCCGCCGTCCGCCGAGCAGGTGGGCACGCCGCAGGTCGGTACGCCCCGGGCGCAGGCGAGACCGGCGGCCACCAGCCCGACGAGGTCCACTCCCCCGCCAGCCCCGTCCACCACCGAACCGTCGACCAGCGCCCCCGCACCGACCGCCTCGGCGGCCGCACCCACGCCGGCCGCCCTGCGCGGCGACTTTGCCATCGCGGAGAACGCCCTGCTCAGCTACGGCGCCGCCGTGACGATCAGCAATCCCGGACCGGTGCCGGTGACGCGGTGGACGCTCGTCGTCACCCTGCCCAGGGATTCGCTGCGGGTCACGTCGGTCGAGGGCGCTCGGGCCAGCCAGAACGGAGCGGTGTGGACGTTCGTACCGGACGGCAGCGCCGGACAGGTGGCCGGCAGCGCTTCGGTGCAGGTGACGTTCCGGGTCAACGGCTCGACGGTCGGCTCCGCCCCCACGGCGTGCACCATCGACGGGGTCGCGTGCACCGGTCTGCCCGACTGAGCAGCCGACGGTAGGGGTTTCCCCACCACCGAGATCATGGGTCGCCGTATGTTCCGGAAACGCGACCTCGACCAGGCTTTCCGCTATGCGAAACAGCGATGTGACCCCCGCTCGCGGGCCGGTCGTCGAGGTGCTCGACGTGACGAAGACCTATGCCGGCGGGGGCGGTGTCCGGGCGTTGGATGGCGTGTCGGTCGCCTTCGAGGCCGGTTCGTTCTGCGCGGTGATGGGTCCGTCGGGCTCGGGCAAATCGACGCTTCTGCACTGCGCGGCGGGCCTGGATCGGCCGGACAGCGGACGGGTGCTCCTCGCCGGTCAGGACATCGGCGGGCTGCGTGAGCCGCAGCTCACCCAGGCACGGCGGCGGCGGGTCGGGTTCGTCTTCCAGTCGTACAACCTGATGGACGCGTTGTCGGTCTGGCACAACGTCCTGCTGCCGCAGCGGCTGGCCGGGGTACGACCGGACCGGGACTGGGCGCGGGAGGTGATGCGCCGCGTCGGGCTCACCGGACGGGAGAACGACCGGCCCGGCCAACTGTCCGGCGGCCAGCGGCAGCGGGTCGCGCTCGCCCGCGCCCTGGCCAGCCGTCCGGAGGTCATCTTCGCCGACGAACCGACCGGGGCGCTGGACCTGTCGACCGGCCGCGAGGTGCTCGGGCTGCTGCGCGAAGCGGTGGACGGCATCGGCACGACGGTCATCATGGTGACGCACGACCCGGCCGCGGCGGCGTGGGCCGACCGCGCGGTGTTCCTCGCAGACGGGCGGATCGTCACGGAACTCGCCGACCCGACCGCCGAGAAGGTCGCGGCGCAGATGATGGCGGTGACCGTCCGATGATCCGGCTCGCTCTCGGCACCCTGCGCCAGCACCGCGGCGCGTACGCCGGCACGTTCTTCGCCGCGCTGCTGGCCGTTGCCCTGCTCGCTGGCGGCGGTCTGCTGCTCGCCTCCGTGCTCACCGCGAAGCCGCCGGCCAACCGGTTCGCGGCCGCGCCGATCGTCGTCTCGGGCGACCGCGACGTCACCCTCGAGATGGTCACCACCAAGCAGAAGAAGGACAAGGTCAAGGTCAAGCGCAAGGTCAAGTCCGAGCGGCTCACCGGCGCCGCCTCGCTGCCAGCGGACCTCGCGGGCCGGCTGGGCAACCTTCCGGGCGTCGCGGCCGCCGTCGCGGACGTCGCCTTTCCGGTCCAGACAGGTACGCCGGACGGACGTCCACTGCGCGGTGCCGACGATGCTCCCGTGATCGGACACGGGTGGGCCTCCGCACCGCTGACCCCGTACTCGCTGCGCACCGGTGAGGCACCCGGCCCGGGCCAGGTCGTCATCGACGCCGACCTCGCCAACCGGTCGGGCACCACGGCGGGCGGACGTCTCGTCGTCACCACCAAGACCGGGGTCCGCACCATGCTCGTGTCCGGTGTCGCCGCACCGGCCGGGCGGGACGGGCTGCCCGCCCAGGGCGCGCTGTTCTTCGCCGACAGCGAGGTGGCGTCGGTGTCGGGGCTGCCCGGCCCGACCGCGGTGGCCGTCCTGGCCAGACCCGGCACCGATCCGGTCGCGCTCCGCGACGCCGTCGAAGGGGTCGCCGGAAAGGCGCCCGTGCTCACCGGCGCCGACCGGGTCCGGGCCGACCTGCCCGGCGCCCTGCCGGACTACATCGGTCCCATCTCGATCTTCGGCTTCGTCATCGGCATCACGGCGTTCTCGGCCGTCTTCGTCCTCACGGGCACGGTCACCCTCGGCGTACGCCAGCGCCTGCGCGAGTTGGCCCTCCTGCGCACCGCCGGCGCGACCCCCGGTCAGCTGCGCCGCCTCCTCGGCGTGGAAAGCCTCCTGCTCGCCGGGGTCGCCGCGCTGCCGGGCGCGCCGCTGGGTGTGGTGTTCGCCCACGTGGTGGCCGCCCGGTTCCGGGAGCTGGGCGCGGTGCCGGCCCAGTTCGTCGTACAGACCAACGTGATCGTGCTCCTCGCCGCCGCGGTGGCCGGGATGCTGGTGACCTTCGTCGGTGCCCGGATCGCCGGCCGCCGAGCGGTGCGGATCGCCCCGACGCAGGCACTCGCCGAGACCGCGAACGCACCGACCGGCGGCCTCGTCCTGCGGACCGCCGTCGCGGTGGTGACCACCGCCGGCGCGATCGCCCTGCTCATCTTCGTTCCGCTCGACGGGCCGCTCGGGATGGGCATGAGCTTCATGTCGTCCGCCCTGTTGCTGTGCACGGTCGCGGCCCTCGGCCCGGTGCTGGTCCGGGTGCTGACGGCGCCGGTGTCCCGCCTCGTCGGCGCCGGCGGCGCGACCGGTTGGCTGGCCGGCCTGGTCACCCGGGCCGAGCCGCGACGGGTCGCGGCGGTCGCCGTCCCGCTCGTGCTCATGTTCGCGATCAACGCCACCATGCTGCTCAACAGCGCCCTGCTGGACGAGTTGACGGCGCAGGAACAGGCGGAGCGGACCGCGGCCGCGACGGCTCAGGTGACCGCTCCGGGCGGACTTCCGCTCGGAGTCGTCGAAAGGCTCACCGCTCTCGACGGGGTGACCGGTGCGGCGGCGACGTTGCCGACGCGGGCCATCGTCGAGCAGGGCGGCAAGCCCGAGGACTACGCGACGCAGGGTCTGCTGGTCGCCGGCACCGAGGCGGTGCTCGACCTCGATCTTCGCGCCGGGACGCTGCCGGGCACGGGCACGTTCGCCGCCAGCGAATACGTGACCGGTCAGTACGGCTGGCGGGTGGGCGACGACGTGCAGATCTGGCTCGCCGACGGCCACCAGGTCCAACTGCGCCTCGCCGGGGTGTACGCCCGAGCGCGTGGCTTCGGCGACCTGACGCTACCCGCGGACCTGGTGGCGGCGCACGACCCGCGCGGACTGGTCAGTACGGTCGGGCTGCGTTACCGCGGCGACGTACCGGACCGGATCGCCGCCTCGTGGCCCGGCCTGCGGCTGACCCCCACGCTCGGTGCGGCACCCGCCGGTGACGCGCAGAACCAGCAGGGCGCCTGGGAGCTCATGGTGGTGATCTCCCTCGGCTTCACGGCGATCGCGGTCGTCAACACCTTCGCCATCGCCACCGCCGCGCGTCGCCGCGAGTTCGCCGGCCTGCGGCTGGCCGGGGCGACGACCGGGCAGCTCCACCGGCTCGTCGGGCGTGAGGCGACGATCACGGTCACCGTTGGGCTGGTGCTGGGCATCCTGGTCACCGCGATCGTGGTCGGCGCGTTCAGTACCGCGCAGGACGGCACGTTGCGGGTGTTCGTCGACGCCGGCACGTACGCGGGGATGCTCGGCGGTGTCGCGGCACTGGGGCTGGTCGCGGGTGCCGTACCGGCCCGGGTCCTGCTGCGGCGGCGCAGCCTGCCGGCCCTGAGCGACGGACGCTGACCGTGCGCACGGCTGGATCGCCGCTCGGACCCGTCCTCCGGATCGTCGGGGGCCGGATCCGGCCGGCGGCCGCGGTCCGGTGCCGGCGCGCCGCCGGTACGATCGCCGCGATGATCCGCACAACGATGTCGGCGCTGGCGTACCTGTTCAGCAGCCTCGTCGCTGGTGTCGTCGGCCTCGCCTGGGCCGTGGCGTCCACCCTCGGCGTCGGTCTGCTGGCGATCACGCAGCTCGGCGGCCCGGCGTTCCTCGGCGCCGCCTGGGTGACCCGGCGCCTCGCCGACCTGGAGCGGCACCGGGCCGGTTGGGTGCTCGGCACCGCGATCGCCGCGCCGTACCTGCCGATCGAGGGCGCAACCATGCGGCAGCGGGTCAGCGCGGTCGCCGTGCAACCGGCCACCTGGCGGGACCTGGCCTGGCTGGTCGCGCTGTTTCCGCTGGGCCTGGCAGGCGGGATCGCCGCCATCGTGATCACCGTCGTCGATCTCGCCGCCGTTGTGGCGCCGGTATGGGCGTGGGCGGTGCCGAACCCGCACGCACCGTTCCCGATGCGTCCGCTCATGACGACGGTGCCGGGCCGGTTCGGCCTGACCGTCCTCGGCGTGCTGCTGTTGCCGGTCACCGCGTGGTTCCTGCGGACCGCCGGGCTGCTCCAGGCCCGTACGGCCCGGGTCCTCCTGGCGCCCGGCGCGCACCGGCACCTGGTCGAGGAAGCTGCCCGACTCGCGCAGACCCGCCGTCGGGTCGTCGACGCCCAGGCGGCGGAGCTGCGTCGGATCGAGCGGGACCTGCACGACGGCGCCCAGGCCCGGATCGTGGCCGCCGGCATGACGCTGGCACTGGCTGCCCGCAAGCTGCGGGCAGGTGCGGCCGCCGCATCCGACGTGGACCTCGCCCGCCGGCAGCTCGACGACGCCCTCACCGAGCTGCGCCGGCTGGTACGCGGCATCCATCCGCCGATCCTCACCGACCGGGGGCTGCACGCCGCTGTCGCCGCCCTGGCCGGCGACAGCCCGCTCAGCGTCGAGATTCGGGGCGACCCGGACGACCGTTACCCGCCGGCGGTCGAGTCGGCGGCCTACTTCGTCATCGCCGAGGGTCTCGCCAACGCGGGCAAACACGCCGACGCCCGGACGTGCGTCGTCACCCTCGCCCGAACCGCCGGCACGGTCACCGTCACGCTCACCGACGACGGACAGGGCGGTGCCGACCCGTCCGGATCCGGGCTCGACGGTCTGCGCCGCCGCGTCGAGGCACTCGACGGCCGGCTCACCATCACCAGTCCACCCGGCGGTCCCACCGTCCTGTCCGCGGAGCTACCCCACTGATGCGCATCGTGATCGCCGAGGACCTGCTGCTGCTCCGGGACGGCATGGTACGGCTGCTGACCGACACCGGCCACACCGTCGTCGCCGCCGTCGACACCGCACCCGCCCTGCTGGCGGCCGTCACCGAGCACCGACCCGACCTGTCGATCGTCGACGTTCGACTGCCACCCGGCTTTCGCGACGAAGGGCTCCGCGCCGCTCTGACGCTGCGTGCCACGGACCCGGACACCAAGGTGCTCATCGTCTCCCAGTACGTCGAACGGGCCTACGCCGTGGAACTGCTCGCCGACGGCCGGGGCGGTGTCGGGTACCTTCTCAAGGACCGCGTAACCGCTCTCGACGACTTCCTCGACGCGGTGGAGCGGGTCGCCCACGGTGGCACCGCCCTGGACCCGGAGGTGGTCCGCCAGCTGTTCACCCGCAACAGCCGCAACCACGGAGTCGACGGGCTCACCGCACGGGAACGAGAGGTGCTCGGCCTCATGGCCCAGGGCCTGTCCAACGCGGCCATCTGCGCCGCGCTCGTCCTGGCGCCGGTGTCGGTGGAGAAGCACATCACCAACATCTTCGCCAAGCTCGACCTGCCGCCGGCCGAGGACGCCAACCGGCGTGTTCGTGCGGTCCTCGCCTACCTCAACCACTAGCCAGCCGTACGCGGCTCGGCCCGGCCGGCCGCCTTGTCGGTCGCGTGTCGGTGCCGTGTCGGGGCGGTGTCAGGTGCCCCGCGCACGATCTACGGCATGACATCTGACCTGGTGATCGAGGCCGAGGGCCTCGTGAAGAACTTCGGGAAGACGAGGGCGCTCCAAGGCGTGGACCTCGCCGTGCCCCGAGGGACGGTGCTCGGGGTGCTCGGCCCCAACGGCGCCGGCAAGACCACCGCCGTACGCATCCTCTCCACGCTCCTGACCCCGGACGGCGGCACCGCCCGGATCGGCGGCTTCGATGTCGTACCCGACGCCGAGCGGGTCCGGCAGAGCATCGGGCTCACCGGCCAGTACGCCTCGGTCGACGAGGACCTGACCGGGCGGCAGAACCTGGAGCTGTTCGGCACCCTGCTGGAGCTGGGGCGCACCGGATCGCGGCGGCGGGCCGCCGAGCTGCTCGAATGGTTCGACCTGACCGCCGCCGCCGACCGGCAGGCCAAGACCTACTCCGGCGGTATGCGGCGACGGCTGGACCTGGCCGCCAGTCTCGTCGGCTCGCCGGACGTGATCTTCCTGGACGAGCCGACGACCGGGCTCGACCCGGCCAAGCGCGAGGACATGTGGGACGTGGTCCGGTCGCTGGTCACGAACGGCTCGACCGTCCTGCTCACCACGCAGTACCTGGAGGAGGCCGACGCGCTGGCCGACTCGATCACGGTGATCGACCACGGCCGGGTGATCGCGCACGACACGCCCGAAGGGCTCAAGCGGGTGGTCGGGGGGCAGACACTCGAGGTCCGGCCGTCCGACCCCGCGCACCTGTCCCGGATCGCGGCGATCCTGTCCGAAGTCGGCTCCGGGGCGCAGGCCGACGAGATCCGCAAGGGTGTGCTCGCGGTGCCGGTCGCCGACGACGGGGCCCTGACCGAGAGTGTCGCCCGGTTCGCCGCCGCCGGCATCGCGGTCACCGAACTCTCCCTGCACCTGCCGAGCCTCGACGAGGTGTTCTTCACCCTCACCGGGCGGACCGCATCCGAGGACGACACCACCAGCCTCAAGGAGGTCGCCGCATGAGCACCCTCGTCCGCACAGACCCCACGACGAGCCCTGTGCTCTCGACGGCCGCCCCGAACCCACGGCCGTTCCGGCTGGTCCGGCACTCACTGGCGCTCGCCAAGCGCAGCCTCATCAAGACCTGGCGTACGCCCGAGGCGCTCATCGACGTCACGCTGCAACCGGTGCTGTTCCTGATCATCTTCGTGTACATCTTCGGCGGCGCGGTCGCCGGCTCCACCCACGACTACCTGCAGTTCCTGCTGCCCGGCATCCTGGCGCAGACCATCGCCACCGGCGCCATAGCGATCGGCGTCAACCTCAACACCGACATCGCCAAGGGCATCTTCGACCGGTTCCGGTCGCTGCCGATCCCGCGCTCCGCGCCACTGCTCGGCGCGGTCCTGGGCGACGTCGTCCGGTACGTGATCGTCACGATCTCGACCCTCGCGATCGGCTACCTGCTCGGTTTCCGGATCGACTCCGACCCGCTGCGTGCGATCGCCGGCTGCCTGCTCGCGGTGCTGTTCGCGCTCTGCCTGAGCTGGCTGCCGGTCTTCGTGGGCATGAAGGTGCGTACCCCGGGAGCGGTGCAGGGCCTGATGTTCGCGTTGATCATGCCGCTGAGCTTCGCGTCGAACGTGTTCGTCAGCGCCGACACCCTGCCCGGTTGGATGCAGGCCTTCGTGGACGTCAACCCGATGACCCACCTGGTGGCAGCGGTGCGCGGACTGTTCCTCGGCACGCCGGTCGGCTCGCACGTGTGGTGGACGCTCGCCTGGTGCGCCGGCTTCGTGGCGGTGTTCATGCCGCTGGCGCTGCGCGCGTATCGCAAGAAGATCTGACCTAGGCGAGCAGGTCGTCCATCAGCTCGCGGATCCGGGCGACGGCGGCGGCGACCGGCCGCTCGCGCCACGCGGCCAGCAACGGCTCACGCTGCTCCTCGTCTCCGAGGGCGGCGATGAGCCGTTCGCCGTGCCCGGGCGGGAAGAACGTCTCGACGTGGGTGCCGATCCGCGTACCGAGCGCGGACAGTTCGCGGGCGGCACCGACATCGCCCCGGTACGCGGCGAGTTCGGCGCCGCCCAGCGCCCACGCCCCGATCACCGGCAGGTCCCGCGAGGACAGCGCGTCGGCGGCGGCGAGCGCGAGCAAGGTGGCGGCCTGGGAGACGGCGTCATCCGCCGACGACCGCCGTACCTCGGCCACCCGCACGTACAGGACCGCCACCGCGACCCGGAGCATGGCACGCGGCTGCGGCGGCGGCCCGGCCCACTCGGCGAGAGTGCGGGTCACCCCGTCGGCGTGGGCGAGTGCCTCGTCGTACCGGGCGCGCTGCCAGGCGAGGTGCGCCAGGCCGAGACGCGCCTGCGCGATGTCCATCTGCTCGGCCTGGCCCGATGTCGCCGTCTCGCCCACCCGCCGCTCCGCCTCCGGATCGCCGGCCAGGGCGAGCTGCACGTCCAGCCGCACCCGGATCGACCGCGCGTCCTGCGTGGCGCCGACCAGTTCCATGTGCCAAACGCTGCGCGTCAGCCACTCGGCCGACCGGGCCTCCCCGCCTGGCATCAGGAACTGCCCGACGGCTCCCGCCGCCATCGCCATGCCCCAGTGGTCACCGACAACCTCGAATCGGCGGTACGCCTGCTCGGCGTCGACGATCGACGCCTGCGGCATGCCGCCGTTCTCCCGTACCGCCGCGCGGGCGAACAGGCCGAGCGCCTGCACGTACGGGTCCGGGTGCGCGATCATCTCGGCCGCGCTCTTCAGGCTCTCTTCCGGATCGGACTCGTCGAAGCCAGGCAACGCCGACGCGAGCGCGGTCAGCCGGGGCGACACCTCGGCGGGCCGCTCGGCCAGGAGTGTCCGAAGGGCCCGCCGGGCCAGCACGGCGAGCCGCAGCTCACCGCTGATGCCGGCGTTCACCCCGATCACGAGGCACGTCCAGGCGAGCCGGTCGGCGTCGGGCAGTGGCCGGCCGGTGGCCCGGCCGCGCAGGGTCGCCGAGCGTCGGCGTCGCTCCGGGTCCTCGACGTGCAACAGGCCGCGTGCCCAACCGACGACCTCGAGGTGCAGGCCGCGCACTGTCCAGAGGTGGAGCAGGGCGGTGGCGACGTCGATCGCGGCCGGCTCGTCGTCGTGCCCGAGCGCCCAGCGGAGGCCCGCGATCAGGTTGTCCTGCTCGGCGGCGCAGTGGTCGAGCGCCTCGACCTGTCCGGGGCCGACGAACCGGCCGGCGAGGGCGACGGCCAGCTCCCGAGCCCAACCGACCAGGCCGGTCATGGCGCAGGCCCGGTTGCCGGCCGCGTCGAGGCGGGCTTCACCGTACTCGCGGACGGTTTCGAGCATCCGGTAGCGGGGCGGGCCCTCTCCCTCGATCAGGGTCAGCAGGGACTGTTCGACGAGCGTCGCCAGGCCGCGTCGTACGTCCGGGGTCTGCGCGACCGCGGCGGCGAGGTCCGCGGTGAACGGCGCGGGGATGACCGCGAGCCGCTGGAGCAGCGCCTGGTCGTCGGGGGTGAGCAGTTCCCGGCTCCAGTCGACCATCGCCCACAGGCTCGCGTGCCGTTCCGGCAGGCCGCGCAGCGCATCGTCGAGCAGCGCGAACCGGTCGGTCAGCCCCGCGAGCACATCGTCGATCGGCATGTGGCGCAGTCGTGCGGCGGCCAGTTCAAGCGCCAGTGGCAGGTTGTCGAGCCGGTGGCACAGCGCGAGCGCCCGCTCGGCGTCCCAGGTCAGCACCGCACCGCCGGCTCTCGCCCGGGACTCGATGAGCCCGAGCGCGTCGGAGTCCGGCAACACGGTCAGTCGGTGGACCGTCTCGCCGGCCAGGCCCAACGGAGCCCGGCTGGTCGCGAGGACCGCGACCTCCGGCGAGGTCACCGCCAGCAGGTCGGCCACGACGGTGGCCGCCGCGTGGAGAACGTGCTCGCAGTTGTCCAGTACGACGAGCCCATCGACGTCCGGTGCCACGGCGCGCAGGCGCTCCTCGGGGCTGAGCACCCTCCGTTCGAGGCCCAGGTTGCCGCCGGTCGCCGAGGTGTCCGCGCCTCCAAGCGCCGCGAGCACCGTGGGCAGCACCTCGTCTGGCGAGCGCAGTCCGGCGAGTTCGACCACCCGTACCGACTGCCCGGCCGCCGCCGCGCGCCGCGCCACCTCGGCGGCGAGCCGGGTCTTGCCCGCACCGCCGGTCGCCACGATCGTCACCAGAGCCGCCTCAGTGAGTGCCGCACGCACCGCTTCGACGTCCTGCTCCCGGCCGACGAGAGCGGTAACCGGGCGGCGCCACGCGGCGGGCAGGGCAATCCGCGCCGGCTGCCGGGGCGGTGCCACGACGGCCGGGGTGGTGAGCTCGCCGCGCAGTAGCGCCAGGTGGACCTGTGTGATCACGGGGGACGGGTCGCTGCCGTACCGGTCGGCCAGTTCGGCGCGCAGCCGCTCGACCACCTCCAGTGCCTCCGCGTCCCGGCCCTGGGCGGCGAGGACCCGGACGAGCAGGGCAGCCGACGGCTCGTCCGGCGGCGTACGCGCGACAAGCCTGCGCAGGTCAGCCTCGTCGTACGGCCCCACACCGGCGAGTGCCGCCTCCGCGCGCAGCGCGGCGACGTCCGCGAACAGGCGCGCGTCCGCGGCGGTGACGAGCTCCGGGACCTCGGGGAACAGGGCACGGGCCTGGTCGGCTGAGCTGCGGGCGGCAAGGACGTCACCGGTCCCGAGTACGGCACGCGCCCGCTCGACGAGCGCCCGCGCCTCGACCGCGTCAACGGTGACCTGCTCGGCGGGCAGGCGGTATCCCGCCGGCACCGCGACCACGGGCAGCCCGAGGCGGCGTACCCGGGACACGAGCGCCTGCACGGCACCGGGCGCGTCGTCGGGGGGCGCGCCGTCCCACACGGCGTCCACGAGCAGCGCGGTGGAGACCGCCCGCCCGCGCGCGTCGACGAGCGCGCGGAGCACCGCCGCAAGCCGCTCGCCCCGGACCGGCCGGCCGTCGACGGCGAGCGGGCCGAGGATCGTGATCTGCACGGACCCAGCATCCCCCACCGGTGGGCCGGGTCGCCGGCCACCCGCTTGTGGTCATCGCTTGCCCCGAGGATCGGGGTTCAGGTCGCGGGACGCATACCCGGAGCCCGAGCGGCTGCTGAAGGCGCGGGGTGGGCCGCCCGCCGATCCGTGGGCGTGTGAGGATGCAGCTCGTGCGTGCCGTGATCTTCGACGAGTTCGGCGTCCGACCCGAGGTCCGTGACGTCCCGGACCCGGTGCCGCCACCCGGGGGCGCCGTCATCCGTGTCGAGGCGACCGGGTTGTGCCGCAGCGACTGGCACGGTTGGCAGGGGCACGATTCCGACATCCGACCGCCACACGTCCCCGGTCACGAGTTCGCGGGCGTCGTCACGGCGGTCGGCACCGGCGTACGCGGCTGGCGGCCCGGCGACCGGGTCACCGCACCCTTCGTCTGCGCGTGTGGGCAGTGCGCGGCCTGCCTGGCGGGCGACCAGCAGGTCTGTGAACGCCAGACGCAGCCCGGCTTCACCCACTGGGGGTCGTTCGCCGAGTACGTCGCGCTGCACAATGCCGACGTCAACCTGGTCCGGCTCCCCGACGAGCTGGACTACCCGGCCGCGGCGGCGCTCGGCTGCCGGTTCGCCACGGCGTTCCGCGCGGTGGTCAGTCAGGGGCGGGTCGGCGCCGGCGAGTGGGTGGCGGTGCACGGCTGCGGCGGCGTGGGACTCTCTGCAGTGATGATCGCCGCGGCCTGCGGCGCGCGGGTGGTGGCGATCGACATCGCCCCCGCCGCGCTCGAGCTGGCCAGGAGCTTCGGTGCCACGGTCTGCCTGGACGGCAGCACCCTCACCGGCCCGGGCGCGGTGGCCGCCGCCGTTCGGGAGGCGACCGGCGGCGGGGCGCACCTGTCGCTCGACGCACTGGGCAGTCACGCCACCTGCATAGCCTCGGTGGAGTGCCTGCGGCGGCGGGGACGGCACGTTCAGGTCGGACTTCTTCCCACCGCCCAGGGCCGTCCGGCCGTGCCGATGGAGCTCGTGATCGCGTTCGAGCTGGAGCTGCGCGGCAGCCACGGGATGGCGGCGCACGCCTACCCGGAGCTACTCGGGCTGGTCACCGCCGGCGTGCTGCGCCCAGCCGAGCTGATCACCCGCACCATCGGCCTCGACGAGGTGCCTCACGCGTTGGCCACGATGGACCAGCCCGGTCACGGGGGAATGTGCCTCATCCACCCCCGATGAAGGGGATGTCCCACGTCACGGCGATGCGGACGTGGCAGCGCTGAGTGCGCCCTCGTTCCCGCTGCGATCCAACGCGGACACGCAGTAGGAGAGCGGGCCGTCGGCTGGGGCGGTGCGGTCGACCCAGCCCGTACCACGGGCGGTGCCGACGAGCCGGGCGGTGTCGCCGTCCACCCGGTAGACGGCGAAGCTCGCGGCGCCGTCCCCCCGCCAGGTCAGCGCCACCCCGCCGGTGTCCGCACGCCGCACGCCGGTGACCGTGGGCGCGGCCGGCGGCGGCGCCGCCGGTAGCTGCGCCATCACGGGTACCAGCGCCGGGCCGGCGTAGTGCGCCGCGCTGTACCGGCTGACCGCCCCGAGTTTGTCGGCCCGCACCTGCCGGGCGCTGAAGTGCACGCTTCCGCTCACCCCGTGCCGGCGGTTGAGCGTGAGCTGGCGGTCCAGCTCGGCCGGGTCGCGCCAGGCGCCACGCTCGCCCACCCGGTAGTCGGCCTGCCCGATGTAGAGCTGCACCCGGGTGCCCTTCACCGTGGCCGCCCACCATGGCAGGAGCTTGGCGTAGTCGGCCTTGTCGAACCCGATGTGCCAGTAGAGCTGCGGTACGACGTAGTCCAGCCACTGCTTTCGTACCCACAGTCGGGTGTCGGCGTAGATGTCGTCGTAGCTCTGCAGACCGGCGGTGGCTGAGCCGGCCGGGTCGGTGCGCGCGTTGCGCCAGATGCCGAACGGGCTGATCCCGAACTTCACCCACGGCTTGATCGCCTTGATCCGTTCGCTCATCTCCCGGACCAGCGTGTTCACGTTGTCCCGCCGCCAGGCGTGTTTGTCCGCGAAGCCCTTGCCGTACCGGGTGAACGCCGCGCCGTCCGGGAAGTCCTGCCCGGCCTCCGGGTACGGGTAGAAGAAGTCGTCGAAGTGCACCCCGTCGACGTCGTACCGCTGGACGGCCTCCAGCATCGCGTCCTCCACGAAGGTGCGCGCTTCGGGAATTCCCGGGTTGAAGTAGAGGCGGCTGCCGGGTCGGTCGGCGCTGGGATAGGTGACCACCCAGTCGCGGTGCCGCCGCAGCGGGTGTGTCGGCGCGAGCTGGTCCAGCTTGGGGCCGGGCCCGCCGACCGTGGCCGGCTGCCCGCCCCGGTACGGGTTGAACCAGGCGTGAAACTCCAGGTTGCGGGCGTGCGCCTCGGCGACCATGAACTCCATCGGGTCCCAGCCCGGGTCGCGGCCGTCGCGTCGTCCGGTCAGCCACTCCGACCAGGGCGCGTAGTTGGACGGCCAGAGCGCGTCCCCGCTTGGGCGCACGTGCACGAAAACCGCGTTGTGGTTGCGTCGCACGGCCAGGTCCAGCCACCCGCGGAACTCCGCCCGCACCGTCTCGGCTGGCAACCCCCGGCGACTCGGCCAGTCGATGTTGTTCACCGTCGTGATCCACATGCCACGCAGTTCGCGGGGCGCCTGGGCCGGCCGACCCGCACAGGTGGGGATGTCGCCCGCCGCGCCGGCGACCGAGTTGCCCCGCTGCGGTGCGCCGCCTTCGCCCGCAACCCGGTCCCGCAACGACCAGGCACCGACCACGATCGCCATGACGAACGCGACGACCACTGCGACGAGCGCTCGGGCACGACGACGGCTATTGGGTGCGGCGGGCGGAGCGGCGGCGGGCATTGCCCCAGTCTGCCCAGGGTTGCCCGGCGGATGAAACACGATGGGCCGTTACTTAACGCTCAGCTAAGTCGGGCCGCTCATGCGGTGGCCGCTTCAGCCCACCCGCTTGCCGGGCCTCGGCGCCCAGGAATGCTGGGGCGTCGAGGCCCGACCGCAGGTCAGCAGTAGAGGTTGGCTCCGGCGGGCACACCGAGGATGGCAACGAACTGCTGGTACTTGGTGACGCGACTCTGCACCTGGGCGGGGTTCCCGCCGTTGCACTCGATCGAGCCGTTGATGCTGCGGATGGTCTCGCCGAACCCGGCGCCGGTGACCATCGCGTTGTGGGCGGTCATGCTGCCCGGTCCGTTCTGGGTCATCCAGTACCAGATGGCGGTCTTCCAGGCCACCGCGGCATCGTTCTGCATTAGCCAGGGGTTGGTCAGCAGGGGCAGCCCGAGGGCGTTCCCGGCGGCGTTGTAGTTGAAGTTCCAGCTCAGCTGGATCGGCCCGCGCCCGTAGTAGGCGGCCTGCCCGGCGGGGCAGCCGTAGGGCTGGCCGGCGTCGCAGTAGTGCGGGTAGTTCGCGGTGTTCTGCTCCACGATGTGGACGAGCCCGCCGGTCTCGTGGTGCGCGTTCGCCAGGAAGGCTGCGGCTTCCTGGCGCTGGACGGTGGCACTGCCGGTCCTGGTGAACGCCGAGTAGGCGTTGAGTGCGGCGACGAGTCCGGAGTACGTGTAGAAGGAGTTGCGTCCCGGGAACATCTGGTTGAACTGGGCCTCGGTGACCACGAAGCCGCCGGGGTTGGTGGGGGGCGGGGTGGTGGGCGGTTGGCCGCCGCAGGTGTAGGGCTCCCAGTACCAGGTGCTGATGGTGGGGTCGTAGCCGGGATTGTCGTGCTCGGCGATGTAGTACAGGCCGTTGGTGAACCGCACGATGGCCCCGGTGGTGTACCAGGTGCCGGCGACCCAGTTCGGGTGGTTGCAGCTTCCAGAGGGCGGCGGGGTGGTGCCGCCGCCGCAGGCGCCGAGATCCTCCCAGACCCCGGTGGTGCCCGGGGGCGCCTCGCTCTGGGTCCACCACTTCGCCTGATAGTTGCGGCCGTTGTGGGAGACCTGGGCGCCTCCCGTGTAGACGGCCGAGGACTGCCACGATGCTGCACAGGCCGCGGCGGATGCGGCCGTCGACGGGATGATTGCCATCAGTCCGCTGGCGACAGCCAGTGCCGCCAGCGCGACCAGGGCGCGCAGTCTCGACATGTGATCACTCCTTCCTGGGATATGACCGGCCGACGACTCGGCCTCACATAGACAGGAGTGACTGTAACATCTTCTGTTCGGAATCTTTACTATTAGTCGAGGGTCGAAGGTCCATGCCGCGAATGCAGCGCTGCCTACTGCAGACACGGCCGGTCGGACGTCCTGCGTCCTGGGCAGCTACCGTCGAAGCGGTAACCAGGGCAGCGGTGCAAGGGGTCGGGTGATGACACGCCGGGACGAGGAGTCGGCATCGCCTCGAGACGGCGGCGGGTTTCTGCGGTGGGTGGAGCTGGCTGAGGGCGACGCGAACGTGTCGGACTATCCGTTCACGTTGCCCGTCGTTGCCGGGCTACGGGCGGCAGGTCGGCTGGAGCTGGATCCAGCGGTGACGTTCCTGGCCGGAGACAACGGCACCGGCAAGTCGACGCTGATCGAGGCGATCGCGGTAGCGGCGGGGTTCAACCCCGAGGGCGGATCAACCAACTTCCGGTTCAGCACCCGCGCCACCGAGTCCGCTCTTGGTGAGCACCTGCAACTAGTCCGCGGGATCAGAAAGCCCCGCACCGGGTTCTTCCTGCGCGCCGAGTCCTTCTACAACGTGGCCACCGAGATCGACCGGCTCGGCGTCGCCGCCGGCTACGGCGGCGCCAGCCTGCACGAGCGATCCCACGGCGAGTCATTTCTCGACCTGGCCACGCACCGGTTCAAGCCCCGAGGCCTCTACCTGCTCGACGAACCGGAAGCCGCCCTGTCCGTGCACGGCTGCCTGGCGCTACTCACCCGCATCCACGATCTCACTCGGGCCGGCTCACAGTTCGTCATCGCCACCCACTCCCCCATCCTGCTGGCCGTCCCGCACGCCCGGATCCTGCAAATCGCACCCAGCGGCGTCATCAGCCATGTCGACTACGACGACGCCCAGCCGGTGCTGCTGACCCGATCATTCCTGGCCAACCCGCAGCGCTATCTGCATCACCTCTTCAGCGACGACGGCTGACCTGAACCAGACATGCATCACCTGGGAAATGGGTCGACCGGCGGGCGGGCAGTTCAGTCCAGGACCGCGGTGGCATCGACCTCGACCAGGAGGTCGGGGCCAGCGAGCGCGCTGACGCCCACCCCGGTGATCGGCGGGACCGGAGTGATTCCCAGCTTCGCGGCTGCCCGGGCAATCCCCTCCACCAGCAGAGACATCTTGTCTGGAGTGAAATCGACGATGTATACGGTCAGCTTCGCGATGTCATCGAAGGAGCCGCCGACCTCAGCCAGCGCGGTGCCGACGTTCAGGTAGCACTGCTCGACCTGAGCGGCGAGGTCGCCCACGCCGACCGTGCCGCCGTCGGCGTCCACGGCGACCTGGCCGGCGAGGAAGACCAGCTTCGAGCCGGTGGCGACTGCCACCTGCCGGTGGGTGTCGACCTTCGGAAGTCCTTCGGGGTTCACCAGAGTGATGGCCATGCGTCCTCCTCGTCGTGGAGCCAACGGGCTCGCTCAGGTCAAAACATAGCATGGCAATGTTATGTATCCTGGTGTGATGGTGAGAACAAAGGATCCGGCCGTCCGCACCTTGCTCGTCGAACGTGCGGCAACGATGCTCCGCACGCGAGAGCCCGTCACCCTCCGCTCACTGGTGGCCGGGACGGGCATGTCAACGATGGCCGTCTACACCTACTTCGGCGGCATGGAGGGCGTATGGAAAGCCCTGCGACAGGAGGGCTTCACCCGCCTGGCAGCGAGGTTCGCTACGGTACCCACCTCCGAGGATCCGGTTCAGGACCTGACGGCCCTGACCGTCGCCTACCTCGGCAACGCCCTGGACCACCCCGACCTGTACCGGGTCATGTTCGACGCGAACTTCGACCTTGAGGACCTCAAGTCCGCAGACGCGACCCTGGAGTACATGGTGCAAGCCGTCGGACGGTCCAGGCAGGTCGGCCGCTTCCGCGCCGGCACCGATCCGCTGGAGGTGGCGACCCAGACCTGGACCGTCGCCCACGGGCTGGCCTCCCTGGTCGCCAACGGTCCACTGTCGTCCCAAACGCTCGCCAACGGCGTCGCCCTCTTGACCGCGCTGTTCATCAACACCGGAGACGATCCCGGCAAATGCCGTTCCTCCGTCGAGAAGGGCTGGAAGCAGTTGCACCTGCCAGCCGGATAGCCCCGTCAAACGACTCGTCCGTTGGCCCGCGCCGGCGGTCAGCGCTGCCAGCGCACGATCCCACCGACCACGGTGAGCGCCACCCTCAGGTCGCGCAGGCCAGCCGGCTCCACGCGGTACGGGTCGGTGCGCAGCGCGATGAAGTCCGCGAGCATCCCGGGAGTCAGCCGCCCCTTCAGGTGCTCCTCGTAGGAGGCGTACGCGCCGGCCTCCGTGAAGCAGTGCAGTGCCGCGTCGAGATCCACCCGCTCGTGCGGGTCCACGCCGCCGGGTGGGGTGCCGTCGGGCTGCTGCCGGGTAACCGCGGCGTGGATGCCGAAGAACGGATCCGGGTCCTCCACCGGGGCGTCCGAGCCGAACGCCACCGTCGCGCCGGCGTCCAACAGGCTGCGCCAGGCGTACGAGGCCAGATCCCGCCCGGCGAGCATCCTGCTGGTCAGCGGGATGTCGCTGGTGCAGTGGGTGGGCTGCATCGAGGCGGTCACACCCAGCCGGGCCAGCAGCGGCACGGGTGCGGCTGCGGCACCGCGGCTGCGAACTCTCCGGCGGCGAGCAGCAGATGCTGGCGATCGCCCGTGCGCTGCTCGGCCAGCCACGGGTGCTGCTGCTCGACGAACCGTGTGAGGGCCTCGCCCCCGACCTGGCGGTGCGGGTCCGCGAACTCATCAGTGGCCTGGCCGCCGACGGGTTGACCGTGCTGCTCATCGAGCAGCAGATCCATCACGCGATCGAGATCGCCGACCGGGTGGCGGTCCTGGAGTACGGCCGGGTGGTCTACGACCGGCCCACGATCGAGGCCCGCGCCGATCCGGCCCCGCTGGCGGCGATGTTGAGCGTCGCCGCCGTCCCGCCGCCCCCCGCCGCCCGACCAAACCCTCGGCTCTGGGCCGACACCCCGTAGACGAGCCAACCCCTCTCGGAGAGGTAGACACCGATGGCAACCGCTGCGAACGATGCTGCGTACACCTTTGACAACGGCTCACCGGACGCCGTCCCACAGATGCATGCGCTGGAGTCCTTCCTGGATCCGATCACGACGCGCCGCCTGGCCCGCCCGCTACTGCAACTCGGGGCGAGCTGCTGGGAGGTCGGGGCCGGTGGTGGCTCGATGGCCCGCCGGATCGCCCGGGCGGTCGGCGACGACGGTCACGTGCTGGCCACGGACATCGACCCCACACACCTCGTGGCGGAGGGCAACCTGCACGTACGCCAGCACGACGTGCGCACCGAGCCGCCACCCGGGGACGCGTTCGAGCTGATCCACGCTCGGCTGGTGCTGTTGCACCTGCCCGACCGACGACGGGTTCTCCGCACGCTCGCCGGCGCGTTGGCTCCCGGCGGGTGGCTGGTGGTCGAGGAGTTCGACTGCACCGCGCCGCTGCGGGTGCTGACCGCACCGACGGACGACGCCGCGAAGCTCTTCGCGCAGGTGATGGACGCCATGATGAGCATCCTGCAGGACCACGGAGCCGACCTGGGGTGGGCGCAGGACGTGCACACCGAGATGGCCCTCTCCGGTCTGACCGACATCGACACCATCACCCACTCGCAGAGCTGGGTCGGCGGTTCGATGGGAACGTCGCTCTACGAGACCAACTCCCGCCAGTTGGAGCCCGACCTGCTCGCGGCGGGGCTGTCAGCCAACCAGCTTCAGGCCTTCCGCAAGCTGGTCCGCGACCCCGGGTTCGCCGTCATGTCGTACCACTTCGTGTCGACGCGGGGCCGTCTACCGGGCCGCGAGAGCAGGTAGGCCACCGCGCGGAGTACGGCGGCGCCGCAGGCGCACCCGCACGGCGCAGCCCGGATCGCAGAGCGGCCGGGCTCCCTCCCAGGGAGCCCGGCCGTCCGCGTACCGGCGGGTCAGTGGTGGCGGCCCTCCCCCACCCGGTAGGTGCGCAGGCTCGGGTCCGCCTTGATCTGCGCCTCGGTGTACTTGATCGTGTCCCAGCCCTTCCCGGAGTAGAGCGCCGTCTGGTCGCCGTACCAGGGGGAATTCGGGTTGGTCGACTGGGAGTAGGTGAGGATCTGCCGCCCGGACGGCCCGTGCGGGCCCAGCTCGACGGCCATCACGAAGGACGAGCCGTGCACCACCTTCGGGTAGCCGACGCCGGGCACCCGGTTGTTGACGATCATGTTGAAGATGCCAGCCTCGGCGCGTCCACCGTGGATCGGTATGCGCCGGTCTCCGCGCGGCTCGGTCTGGACGGTGCCGAGACGGGCGTCGAGCGGGATGCCGGCGAGCCGCTGCACGGCGTCGGCGAGCGCGGTACGCACGGCCGGATTGGCCGTGTCCAGCCGGCGCGGCGTGCGCACCGGGTCGGTGACGGCGAAGGTGTCGGCGAAGCGCAGCCCGTTGGCCAGGACGAACTCGGTGAACAGGTGCGCGCCGCGACTGTCCAGGTCGACGTGCAGGTCCCAGCGGGCCAGTGCGGCGCAGGCGGCGCGCAGGTCGACGCTCGCGCCGTTCGAGGCGGTGCCGGTGGGCTGGGCGGTGCAGAGCGCGACGAGGTCGTCGCGGACCAGTTCACCGCCGTACACCCGGTTGCCGAAGACGGTCCGCCACAGCCGGTCGGCGGTGAACCCACGGCCGGGCAGCCCGTCGGTGCCGGCGAGGCGCTGCTGCACCTGATCCAAACCGAGACGGGTACGCAGGCTGCGCGGGGTGCGTTCGTCGCCGATGATGCGCGAGAAGCCCTCCAGTGGCGCCTTCGGGTTGGCCAGCCAGTAACTGTCGTTGGAGTTGGTGACGTAGTCGGCGCGGATGCTGACCGGCAGATTCGCCGGGCCGAGGATGCCGGGCACGGCGGCGTCCGGGTCGGCGCCGAGCGCGCAGGCCGATCGGGAGCCGTCCAGGACGGCCTGGCCGCTGCTGGCGTAGAGCGGCTGGAACGGCGCTGGAATGCAGGCGGCGGCGAGGGCGTCGGTCACCCGGGGCACCACGGAGTGGTCGGCGTAGAGCGCCTCGCCGCGGGCGTCGGCGGCGATCACGTTGACCCAGGGCAGGAACTGGTAGCGGTCGAGCACCCGATTCAGGTCGCGGACCGTCTCGGCGCGGCCCATCTGCAGCCAGCCGTCGAAGGCCCGGTTGTTGGTGGCGTTGGCGTCGGTGATGGCGTACGCGGTCCCGGCGGTCCAGTCGAAGGTGCCGGGCACCACCACGACCGGCCCGAAGTGGGTGTCGTGGAAGGTCCGGCTGACCGGCACGGTGCCGCCGTTCGGGCCGGGCACCTGGACGGTGACGGTACGGGTGGTCATCTTCCGGGGCTGACCGTCCAGGTAGTACGAGGTGGGATCGCCGGGGACCAGCGCGAGGCGGTGCCAGACGAACCGGCGTGCGGTGGAGACGGTGTGGCTCCAGGCGAGGGTGCGGTTGTGGCCGATCTCGACAATCGGATCGCCGATCAGGGCGGCGCCCTCGACGTCGTAGCGGCCGGGAACCTTGAGGTGCATCCGGTAGAAGCGTTCCGCGCCGTCCCACGGGAAGTGCGGGTTGGCCAGCACCATGCCGCCCCGATTGGCGGTCGCCGCCTCGCCGAGCCCGTACGCGTTGCTGCCCACCCCGGCGGGGGCGCCGTCGCGGGCGGCGAGCACGGCTGCCGCGCCGGGCGCGTCCTGCGCGGCGGCCGGGCCGGTGGCGGTGGGCGGGGCGGCGGCGACGATCCCGTCGAGCAGCGCCCGCGAGCCGGCCCGGATCATGCTGGCCCAGGTGGTGCGCCAGATGTCCAGCTCGGTCAGCGGGCGCACCCAGGGCTTGGCCCGGCACGCCGGGTCGGTGAGCTTCGTCGCGCCGGTGCGGCGCAGGTAGGAGTTGTAGCCGGCGACGAAGCCGCGGATCTGGTCGCGGACGTCGTTGGACGGTGAGTGGATGCCGTCGCGGCGGCCGTCGAGCAGGCGTTGCACCGTCCGGTCGTCGATGGCCTTGCGGAAGAACAGGTCGCTGCGCACGTTGGCGTCGGTCGGGCCGGTCGCGCCGAAGTAGCGGGAGCGCTCGGCGTTGACTGTCACCACCTTCTCGGCGATGACGCAGAGATTGTCCTCCGCCTGCACGTATCCGACGCCGAAGCCGAGGTTGGCGTAGCTCGTGGCGGTGATGTGCGGCACGCCGTAGGACGCGCGGCGGATCTCGGCCGAATAGCCGCGATCACGCTGGTGCGCGCCGGCCGGTGGCGCGCTCAGCCCCACTATGACCAGGCCCAGAGCGGTCACCGCCGCGCCGAGGCGTGTTGCTGTTTTCATCGCATCCTCCCCCCGTCACGTCCCCCAGACGCCGTCGTCAGAGAGACATTCACGTTGGTCGGCATTCTCGTCGCTGCCGTGCCGCCCCGTACACCCCGGCGCGCCGATCGACCGCCCCGGCGCGGTCAGCGGTCGAACAGATACGTTGGTCGACAACCGATAAATGGATCAACATAATGCCTGCTACGGTGGGTTGTGTGTCCACCACCGACCCGTGCGAGCTGCCCGCCGACCGCGAGCGAGGTTCGAACTTCGGCTGGTCTCTCGGCATGGTGCTGCGGCGCTGGCACGAGTACGTCGAGGAGGCGCTGAAGGATCTGCCGCACGGCAGCCGCGGGTATCACATCCTGGCCGTGGTCGTACACGAAGAGGTCCCGACCCAGGCGGCCCTGGCGTCGCGCCTGGTGATCGACCGCAGCGTCCTAACGTACGTGATCGATGACCTGGAGAACGCCGGCCTCATCGAGCGGCAGTTGGACCCGCGCGACCGGCGTGCCCGGCGCATCGTGGCCACCGAGCGTGGGCGGGAGACGCTCGCCGACGCCGAGCAGCGGGTCGCGCACGCCGAGGACCACGTGCTGGCCGGGCTGCCCGAGGAGCAGCGGGCCACCTTCCGCGACTTCGCCGAACGCGCCGCCGAGGCGATCCACACCGCCGCACCCGGCACCGACCCCTGCGCCGCGGTGACGGACGTCCTTCGCCCGGAGGATCAGCCCACCCGCTGACTCAGACCCGACCAGGCGCGACGACCGTTTGCCGTCCCGAACTGGCGGCGGCCCGGTGGTCTCAGTCGGCATCGTCGATCTCCTCTTCGGTCCGCCGGGCACCCGCCGGTGGAATGGGGAAGTTGCGGTTGAAGATGTTGTCCGGGTCGTACGTCGCCTTGATGGCGCGCAACCGGCTGAGGGTCGGCTCGGGAAAGGCGTCCAGGAGCCGTTCCGGACTGGTGTCGGACTCGAAGCTGAGGTACATGCCGTCGAGGTGCTCGTACAGGTCAGCCCAGAGCTTGTCGAGTTGGGACCTGCGGTCCGCGACGGTGGCGGCGAGCACCGAGAAGTTCTGGTCCCGGTGTGCGTAGGCGGTCGCCTCGCGGGCGATGTCGTTGACCGCTCCCCCGACGGAACGGAACTGCATGATCATCACGTCACCCGAGCGGATCATGGCGGCCATGACGTCCGCCGCCTGCGGGGTGATGTGATGCAGCAGGCCACTGTGGCTGTCGGACAGTCCCTGGCCCCGATGCTGGTTACCGGGCGGTGCGACGATCGCCGGGTACGGCACGAGCTGAGCCTGCTGGTCGAGGATCGGCCCGATCTCGAGGAACGGGCTCAGGGCGGCCTGCGCCGCTTCGACGTCGTCTCCGGCGTAGACGAGGGTGACCTGGGCCGCAGCGGAGTTGCCACGGCGGGCGGGGAACAGGGAGAGGAAGCTGGTGATCTCCCGCGGCGCGTCCTCGACGAGCTGGCCCCAACGACGGAGCAGGCCGGCGGTGTCGGTCGCATCGACGACGAGCTGGGCGTAGGCGACGTTGTCGACCTCGTACGCCTCCAGTTCGAGGGCGGTGACGACGCCGAAGTTGCCGCCGGCGCCACGGATCGCCCAGAACAGGTCGGGGTGATGGTGCTCGTCGACGCGGAGCAGGCTGCCGTCCGCGGTGACGATCTCCGCGGCGACGATGTGGTCGATGGTGAGGCCGTACCTGCGGACCAGATATCCGATACCGGCGGTGGTGGCCAGGCCACCGACGCCCACGTCACCGTAGTCTCCCGAGCTCATCGCCAGGCCGTACGGGGCGAGCGCCCGGGCGACGTGGCCCCAGCGGGCTCCCGGCTCCAGGCGGATCCGGCGGGTGGCCCGGTCGAGCACCTCGACCTTGTTCATCGTGGACAGGTCGATGACGACTCCGCCGTCGTTCGTCGATCGGCCACTGATGCCGTGCCCGCCACTGCGTACGGAGATCGGAGCACTCTGCGTCCGTGCATAGGCGACCGCGTCGACCACTTCGGCGGCGCCCTGCGGACGGATCACCAGGGCCGGTGATCCCTGCCAGCTGTAGCTGTGCCGCACCCGCTCGTACTCCGGGTCGCCAGGCTCGACGGACCGGGTGGCCAACGACGCGGGCAGCGCGTCGTAGTCGATGCCGGGCTGGCGCTTCGCCAGGGTGACGGCGGACCGGACCGGGCCGGTCGCGGCCGCGATCCCCGGGCGCTCCCTGGCCACGGCCTCCCGCAGCGCGGGAGCGATCTCCTGCCCGAAGGTCTGGATGAGGCGTGGATCGTCGCGGCCGATCAGGAAGGCGCTGAACCCTTCCTCCAGCACCAGCGGGAGGAGCTGGTCGACCCATTGCTCGGCCGGTCCCTGGAGGAAGCCGCGGTTACGCGACGACACGTCGACCGTGAAGAGGTTGAGCAGCCGACGGATCTGGCGCGGGTCCCGTCCGGCCTCGACCGCCGCCTCGTCGATGAGGCGGTTGGCGGTGAACCGGTCCGGCGACCGGAGGTACTCCAGGGTCGGCAACCAGCCGTTGGCCGTCTGGCCGGTCAACGCCAGCATGCGTGGCTGGTAGGCGCCGAGCCAGATGTCGATCGCATGAGCCGGCACCGGGCCGCGCTGCATGCCCGGGATCGGGTAGTACTTCCCTTCCCTCCGCAGCGGTCCGGAGTCGGCGTCGTCCCAGACGCCGCGCAGGACGTCGATCGACTCCCGCAGCGCGGTGACGCCCTGCCCCGCGGTCAACCGACGGCCACCCATGCCCTCGACGCCGTCCCAGAACGCGCCAGCGCCGAGGCCGAGTTCGAACCGGCCGTGCGACAGCCGGTCCAGGCTCGCCGCGGCCCGGGCCAGGACGGCCGGCGGACGCAGCGGCAGGTTCAGGACGTTCGCCGAGACCTTGAGCCGCTCCGTGCGGGCGGCGACCCAGCTCAACAGGGTCCAGGTGTCGAGGAACTCGGCGTTGTACGGATGGTCCTGGAAGGTGGCGAGATCCAATCCGACCGTCTCGGTCAGTTCGGCCAGCGTCACCACCCGATCCGGGTCGTCCGCGCTCGGCGTGACAAACGTCCCGAACAGGAGTTCGTGTCCGTAATCAGGCATGTCCGGTTGCCACCAATCTCACCATCGCTCGGGTATCTGTTGGTCAACAACTCATATGCTGGACAACGTATTCCCTACCCTCGCGGCGATGTCACGGCAGCAACTAGCCTGCGCAGATGCGACACACCCTCACCCCGGGCGACGAGACCCTGCACGGCCACTTCTCCCCCGACTTCCCGCCGGTGCTCACCATCGAGCCGGGCGACACCGTCACCTACCGCACCCTGGACTGCTGGTGGTCGGCCGGCCCGTACCCGGGCGGGAAGAACCGGGAACGGCCCCGGGCCCCGCAGTACCAGCCCGACCACGGACACGCGCTGATCGGTCCGGTTGCGGTCCGCGGTGCACGCGCCGGCCAGACCCTCGAGGTACGCATCGACGCGATCGTCCCGGCCACCTGGGGGACCACTGTGGCCGGCGGCTGGCCGAGCAACTTCAACGAGCGGTACGGCGTCGAGACGGACGGCGTGGTGCACGCCTGGGCACTGGACCCGGTGACGATGACCGGCCGCAACCAGCACGGCCACACCATCGCGCTGCGTCCCTTCATGGGGGTGCTCGGCATGCCGCCGGCCGAGCCGGGGCAGCACTCGACGGTGCCGCCGCGACCCCACGGCGGCAACCTGGACTGCAAGGATCTGACCGCCGGCAGCACCCTGCTGCTGCCGATCCCGGTCGACGGGGCGCTGTTCTCGGTCGGAGACGGGCACGCCGCGCAGGGGGACGGAGAGGTCGGCGGTACCGCGATCGAGTGCCCGATGGACGAGGTGACGCTGACCGTCGACGTCCGCGACGACTTCCCGGTCACCGGCCCGGTGGCGCGCACTGCGGACGCCTGGCTGACCCTTGGCGTCGGCGCGTCCCTCGACGACGCCACGTTCATGGCCCTGGACTCGATGCTGACCCTGATGCAACGGCTGCACGGCATCAGTCGTCCGGACGCGGTGGCGCTGGCCAGCGTCGCGGTCGACGTACGGGTGACGCAGATCGTCAACCAGACCGTCGGCGCGCACGCGGTGCTCCGCCACGACGCGCTGCGCTGAGCCGGCGCGACCACGTCGGCGCTGTCAGCGCCTCGATGATCCCGTCAGTGCGGGCCGCCGTCCAGGATCGCGTACGCCAGCCACCGGATCCGCTGCATCTCGGTGGCCAGGTCGGCGGCGGCCACCGCGCAGTTACTGCTCCGGCGTCGCGTGCTTCGTCACTGACGGAATGCCGCACAACGCCCCTGGTAGATCGCAGGCGATCGCCGGAGGCCGCGCCGCGACAGCCGCGGCGCGAGGCGGGCGGCCGGAGCCAGGCCGTGCCGCCTCGGCAAGCAACATCCGCAGTCCCTCGGCGAGGCCGGCGTGCCCGGGGGCCCGGATGGGGAACGGCAGCCGGGCGTCGGTGTATCCGTCCGCTGCCTCGACGCGGAGCACCATGCCGTCGGCGTCGACGGCGACCGGTACGACCCGAGTCGACCTGGCGGTCACCGCAGGGTCGACCAGCATCGCGAGCTGGTCGAGAACGTCGCCGTGCCGCTGGACGAGGTGCTGCAGGTATGCGGCCTCGACGGTCGCGAGCGGGTCCGGCAGGGCGGCACGATAGGCGCTGACGCTCACCGTCGTTTCGTCGCCGTCATGGATGAGGCCGACCTCGACCGGTTCGACCGCCCACAGCGCGACGGGAGGCAGGTCGAGCAGGGACAGGACGGTGTCGTCGTCGCACGAGTCCAGGCTGGCCGGGTCGAACCGGCGGGCGGTACCCAACACCCACACCCTGGCCCGCACCCGGGACCGGACGGCAACCGGAATGAGCTGCGTCACGTCGAGCCGGACTGCCCCCGGTCGACCTCGGGCGGCGACCAACAGGCCGCCGGCCTGGGTCATCGCATCGACCGCGAGAACCACCGTGCCGTCGGGCAGTACGGCGTGCTCTTCGATGAGATCTATGGCGGTGTCGCCGAGCCGGAGCCGTAGTGACGCCGTGGCGGACAGGGCGGAGCGCACCGTCACGCTGGTCAAACCGGTCGCTACGGCGCGTACTCCCGCCGCTGGCGCCTCTGCCGTCGCGTCGGAGCCGGGAGCGGCATCAGCCAGCTCCGCTCGATGCCCGGCGGGATGGAACACGATGTCGGGCCCCCTCGGCCATGAAGTGAAGACGAACTCGACCTAGGGGCATGACTTTAGTAGGCAAGGCTTACCTTGCCAAGTGAGGTGGTGTCGTACCGCCGCAAGGCGGCACGGCACCGAGTCCGAGGCGCCGTCACCCGGTAGGGCGGCACCTGGTGACTCTCACGCGGGCTGGTAGGTGAGGCAGTCACTCGCGGTGGCGCCCGGACCGACAGTGATGGACTCGGCGGTGCAGGCGAGGTTGGTGTTGTAGACACACTCGGAACGCGCGCACGCGCCAACCGCACCGGTGACCTCCGCGATCCCTCCGGCCACCGACGACTCGACAAACGTCGCACACGATGCGGCGTCCCCCGTCGAGGCCACGGTGATCGCCGGAGCGTGGCAGCCGCTGTCGTTGAAGCTACAGGTCGTGGCGGCGCATTCGCGTACCGGAGGTGACTGCAGCAACGTTTTCATGGTGTCTCCCTTTGTCCGGCCCAGGCGGCGGGGCGCGTCCACCCGGCGTGTGGATCTGCCGTCAATATTTGCCGCTCAGATGGAGGGCAAACCCGTTACCAGCCATCCTGCATTTAAATCTGAATAGCAATCACCACTCTAGCGGCGAACGCCGGTGACAGCAGACTTGTCGCAGTTTCCGCCCTGGGTCGTGAACAAGAAAGATTAGCCTTACCTTTGTTAGGCCAGTCTTGCTTTACCTGCCGAATCGAAGAGCCTTTTTCATCATGCGTAGTGGCTGGTCTCCACACGGTGTAGGACGAGGGTGGATATGGGCGCTGCTGGAGAACGCGGGATCTGGGTAGCCTGGACACCATGATCTTCATTACCGCCAAGTTCCGCGTCCTGCCCGAGCACGCTGACCGGTGGCCGCAGATCGCCGCCGACTTCACCGAGGCGACCCGGGCCGAGCCGGGTTGCCTGTGGTTCGACTGGTCCCGCAGCCTGGACGACCCGACCGAGTACGTGCTGGTCGAGGCGTTTCGCGACGACGAGGCCGGCGGGGCACACGTGCAGTCCGCCCATTTCCGCACGGCGCAGGAGACCCTGCCGCCGCACCTGGCCGAGACGCCCCGCATCGTGAACGCCACTGTGCCGCAGCAGGACTGGTCGCTGCTCGGCGAGATGGCCGTGCCCGAGGGGCGCTGACCGCGCTGGCGCAGGCGCGCCGGGATGGCAACGGCATCGACCCGGCACGCCCCGCCGGCGTACTTCACCGGAAGAACGCGCGCACCGGGCGGACGAACCACAACATCCAGACCACGACGATCGTCACGACCGCGCCCATGATCAGCAGAAGCCTGATCCACGGATTGTCGATGAACGCGAAGACGAAGAACCGCCCGACGAACTGGATCGCGAGCAGCACCGTGACGAGCACCCGGGTCCAGGGGCGGCCGCTGAAGAGCTTGACCGCCAGCCACGCGTAGAAAAGCCCGAAGCTGAGGTGGAACGCTTGCGGAACACCGATTCCGTACGGCGGCGTGAACAGCGAGAATGCGTGCTCGGCCACCAGGACGAACAACAGCACCCGAACTGCGGCAAGCCCGGCCGGCGCCAACCGGGGCGAACGTTGCTGTGCGGGGCGTAGCAGGGAATCAGCCATCGCGAACACTCTCCCTCAGGGCGCTCGGTGTCGATCGGCAAGCCGATCGTCACCCCACCCGGTTCACCGGCACATCCGGGCGATCCCCGCGCCGCCCCCAGAGACAACCCCGAGGACGCACCCCTACAGGTGCTGGTGGCACACCCGCGATCGCCTGGACTACGGGATATCGACGCGCGAGCGTGGCCGACTCGTCTGGCGCTCCTCGCCGCTGACCACCGGCCGGCGGTACTCCGGCGCGGCGGCCGATCGGCCGCCGCGCCGGAAGGCGTGGACTCGGGTCAGCTCGCGCTACAGGAGACCGTCGGCCAGGTCCAGTTGCCGTTGGCCTGGATGGTGACACCGAAATTGTTGCCGTTGCCGTTGGGCCTGGCGGTCAGTACCTGGGCGCTGGGATAGCTGGCGCTGATGTTCCAGGTGGAGAGAATCTTCGCCGGGGACGGGACGTTCATCGTCACGGTCCAGTTGCTGGAGCCGGAGACCGAGACGTTGAGGTTGTACCGGTCGCTCCACTGCTGGCCGGCGGAGAGCGACGCGCTGCAGCCACCCCCGCCGGGCGGCGGGGTGGTCGGGTTACCGCCGCCGGAGCCGCCCAGCGTGATGTTGGAGTTCCCGCTGCTCTGGTATCCCTCGGTGGCGAGAATCATGTAGTCATGACTGCCCAGGTTCATTCCATTGCGGGCCCAGGCATCAAAGTGGTTGCCCGAGGTGATGGTTCCGCCTGTCCTCTTTGACTGCCGCACACTCCAGTACTGGTAGAAGGTCCTGATGCCCTCGATGGAGGGCTGGTTGACCCGCTGCGTCTGATAGATGTCGTACGTGCCGCCATCACTGGTCACCGTGCCCTTGTAGGTGCCGGTGGGCCGGTAGGTGCCCCAGTTGTCGACGACGTAGTACTCGATGAGCGGGTTTCCCGTCCACCCGTAGAGGGTCAGATACGCGTTGCCGGACGGATTGAAACTGCCCGAGTAGCTCACGCTCCTGCGCCCGCCGGTGCTCCAGCCCTTACCGGCGACGAAATTCCCGGTGTTCTGCCAGGAGGTGCTGTAGTTCCCCCCGGCTCCCAACTCCATGGAGACCGACCCGGGACTGTCGGTCCAGAACGAATAGAAGTAACCGTTGTTGGTGCCGGTCTGATTCGAGGTCACGGCCGCCTGAGCCGGGCCGGACAGGACCGCCGAGGCCGCGACCAGCACCAGGGCGCAGGCACCGCCGACGAACAGCCTGATGCGGCCGCGGATCCGGCCTTTCGGGTGGGTGGGGGCGTCGTTCAGGTGCATGCTTCCTCCTCGTGAAGGCTGGCAGGGCGGCCAGACAGCGTGGTGCGACCCGGCAAGGCGCTCGGCGCTCGGCGGTGACGGCCACCGGGCTTCGACGTCTCACAACGCGGTGGGGGTTGGCCGGTCGCCCTGCCGTCGGCGACCGGAGGACCAGGGCGCGGGACGTGTCCTGGATCGACATCGGTCGAGGTCTGTCGATGGCGAGAGTATTGATACGACTCAGCCTGGATGTCAACGTCTTCCGGAAACATTGCGAAAACCAATCAGGGCCCCACTTGACCTTGGTACACCGTTTCCCCTGAGCAGCGACAAGGCCGAAAGATCGTCTTAAGTCGATGACCGAAGCTGCGGCCCAGGCGATCAAGATCTGATTCGGCGACGGCCGGTACTTTCCGGAAGTTGTTGACGTGCTTGAATTCTCGCTGCAATACTCCGATCCATCAAGGTCGATGCGATCCGCTCCGCTTCGGTTTCGGTTGACCTCTCCGCTCACACCCACAGGTCCGGACCGTGCTGCCCACACACCGGAGCGCGTCCGGGCCCGGTAGAAGGGGCACCAGATGAGCAATGTCTCCGCTGGCACGGTCATCCGGTCGGGGCGACTACGCGCGGCGCTGTCCGTGCTGGCCACCGCCATCGCGATGTGCGGCGTCGTCATCGCGGCCACCGCGACCCCGTCGAGCGCCGCCGCCTGCAACGGCTACGTTGGGCTCACCTTCGACGACGGTCCGACCGGCAGCACCAGCGCCCTGCTGACCGTGCTGCGCAACAACGGCGTACGGGCCACGATGTTCAACGTCGGGCAGAACGTCCAGAACAACCGGGCGGCGGCGCAGGCGCAGGTGGCCGCCGGCATGTGGGTCGGCAACCACAGTTGGAACCACGCCCACATGACGTCGATGAGTCAGGCGCAGATGCAGTCCGACCTGTCCCAGACGAGCTCGGCGATCCAGTCGGCCACGGGCAGCCGGCCGCAGCTGTTCCGGCCGCCGTACGGCGAGACCAACTCCACCCTCCAGTCCGTCGCCTCGTCACTCGGCATGCGGCAGGTGATCTGGGACGTGGATTCTCAGGACTGGAACGGCGCCAGCGTCGGCCAGATCGTGTCCAACGCCGGCCGTCTCCAGGCCGGCCAGGTCATCCTCATGCACGACGGGATCCAGAACACCCGCGACGCGATCCCACAGATCATCGCCAACCTCACCAGCCGCAACCTGTGCCCCGGCATGATCTCGCCGTCGACCGGCCGCGCGGTCGCGCCCGACGGCACGAACCCGCCGCCTGGCGGTGGCACCCCGCCACCCACAGGCGGAAGCTGCACCGCGACGGCGACGACCACCAACGTCTGGGGCGACCGGTACAACACCTCGGTGACGGTCAGCGGCGCCAACACCTGGACCGTGGTCGTGGCCACCACCGCACCGCAGAGGATCTCCACCACCTGGAACGGCAGCGCCAGCTGGGACGGCAGCGGCAACGTCCTGACCATGCGGTCCAACGGCAGCGGTAACACCTTCGGCTTCACCACGATGTTCAACGGCAACAGCAGCGCCCGACCGCAGATCCGCTCCTGCACCGCCGGCTGACAGAGGCGGGGTCGCGGCAGGTACGGCTGCTGCTCCGGACGAGGCGCGTCAGCGTAGCCGTCGGGCGGTGAACCGGGCTGGCGGCTCGGCGATCGCGTCCTGGGCCGCGATCAGCTGGATCTCCCGGGTGCCCGCCGCGAGGGTCGCCTCGAGGACGGCGAAGACGGAGGCGATGGTGCGTTCCAGCGCCGTCGCGGGTGAGCCCGTCGTCCGCAGATGCGCCAGGTACAGCGCTGCGGTGACATCACCCCCGCCGTTCGGGTTGATCGGCAGCAGGGGCGTGGTCACCGCCCAGGCGCCTTCGTCCGAGACGGCCACCACCTCCAGCGAGCCCACCGGCACGTCGCCGTGGAGCACGCTGGTGACCAGGACGTGCCGCGGCCCCGTCTCGCGCACCACGTCGACCGCGTCCAACAAGTCGGCCAGCGAGTTCGTCGTACGGCCGGCGAGGAAGTCCAGCTCGAACTGGTTCGGGGTGATGATGTCGGCGCGCGGGACGACGACGTCCCGCAGGTACTCCGGGATGCCTGCCCGGACGAACATCCCGCGGCCGGCATCGCCCATCACCGGGTCGCAGCAGTACACCGCGTCCGGGTTGGCCGCTTTGACCTTGTCCACCGCGTCGAGGATCACCGCACCCATCGCCGGGTCACCCTGGTAGCCCGACAGCACCGCGTCGGCGCTGCCGAGGGCCCCGCGGTCCGCGATGCCGGCAATCACCTCGGCCACGTCGGCCGGTGCCAGCATCGGCCCACGCCATGCGCCGTACCCGGTGTGGTTGGAGAAGTGGACCGTCAGGACCGGCCAGACCTCGTGGCCGAGCCGCTGAAGGGGGAACACGGCCGCCGAATTGCCGACGTAGCCGTAGGCGACCGACGACTGGATGGACAGGATCTTCACCGGCTCATCATGGCGGTTCCCGCTGATGCCGCACGTCCGGCCCGCCGTTTCTGTCGGGTGACCCACTCCGGTCCGTGTGCCCGGGCCGGGACAGCTCGGCGAATCGAGTCAGACGAGCGGGCCGGACGAGGACGGCACCGCGAGATCGGGCGTGCTCCAGGAACGCCACAGCCGGCTGTACCCTCCCCCGGCCTCCAGCAACTGGTCGTGCGTGCCCTGCTCGGCGACGCGCCCGTGCTCCAGGACAACGACGCGGTCCGCGGTGGCCGCCTGGCTGAGGCGGTGGGCGACGATCAGCGTGGTACGGCCCTCGGTGGCCGCCGCTGCCGCACGGTCGAGGTCCCGCGCGCCCGCGCTGCCGGCCTCCGCGGTGGCCTCGTCGAGGATCGCGACGAAGGGGTCGGCGAGGACGAGGCGAGCGAGGGCGAGCTGCTGGGCCTGGGCGGCGGTGAGGTGCCGCCCGCCCTCCCCCACGCTGGTGGCGAGGCCGTCCGGCAGGGTACGCAGCCAGGCGGTGGCGCCGACGAGGTCGAGGGCGGCGGTCATCTCGGCGTCGGTGGCGTCCGGGTCGGCGAGGCGCAGGTCATCTCGGAGCGGCCCGGCGAAGACGTGCACCTCCTGGCTGATCAGGGCGATCTCCCGACGAACGCGATGCTCGCCCAGGTGCGCCAGCGGTACGCCCCGCAGGCACACCGACCCGTCGGCGGGCGCGATGATTCCGGCGGTGATGCTGGCGAGCGTGCTCTTGCCCGCTCCGCTCGCTCCGACGAGAGCGACACGTTCCCCGGGCGCGAGACGCAGGGCGATGTCCTGCAACACGACGGGTCCGTCGTCGTAGCAGTGCCGCGCGATGACCACCTCCAGCGCCGCAGGCTCAGGCTCCCCCGTCCCCGCCGTCGCGGACGGTCCTGGGCGAGCGGGCACGGAGCCCTCGGGGGAGGCGGAGTCGGGCAGTGACGTGACGCCGACGAGCCGGGCGAGGCTTGCCCCGGCCTGCAGCACCGAATCGGACTCGAGCAGCAGCAGGCCGATCGGGTTGAACAGACGGTGGAAGTAGAGCGCGGCAGTGGTGGCCGCTCCCACGGTGGACAGGTCGTCGCGAACCAGCAGGAAGCCGGCGAGCAGCACGGCGGCGAGCCCCACGAACTCCGACCGGTTGATCCGCAGCCCGAATCGCGTGTGCAGGCCAAAGATCTCCAGCGACAGGTCGCGGGCAGTGGCAGAGCGATCGGCGATGCGAGCGACGTGGGCGTCTTCCATCCGGTACGCGCGCACGGTCGCCGCGCCGCGAAGTGCCCCGGCCATCGCCTGTGCTCGCTCGCCGGTCGCCACTCGCTCGCGGGCGTAGTACGGAACCGACCGCTTCAGGTACCAGCGCAGCGCCAACGCGTACGCCGGGGCTGCGGCCAGCCCGGCGAGGCCGAGCCGCCAGTCGAGGACGAAGAGCCCTGCCGCGGTCAGCACGATGGACAGGAGCGCGCCGAGAAAGGCAGGGCCGCTGGTGGCGATCACATTCGTCACCACGGCCACGTCGTCGCCGGCGCGTGCTATCAGGTCCCCGGTCCCGGCACGCTCCAGCGTGGCGGATGGTAGGTGCAGGGCGCGGTCGAGGACCCGCTCCCGCAGCCGCGCGAGCACGGTCTCGCCGAGGCGAGCGGCGACCGCGGCCCCGGCCGCGGTGAGCAGGCCGGCGAGCACCGCGGCGCCCGCGATCACACCGGCCCAGGCCACGATCCGTGCCGTGTCGGACCCGGCCATGACGTCGTCGACGAGCCGGCCGAGCACCCAGGGGGCGACGAGCCCGGTCGCGGCCGCGGCGACCAGCAGCGTCACGGCGACGGCGCTGAGCCCGGGCAGCCGGGCGAACTCGGCGCGGAGGGCGGCCCAGGTCTGCCGGGCGGTGGCCGTCGGCAGCAGTTGCCGGGATTCGGCACCAATCATGGTCGGCTCATCGGTCACCGCAGGACCTCCTCCCGGTAGCGGGCGTCGCTGGCGAGCAGCTGGTCGTGCGAGCCCTCGGCGATGACCCGCCCACGGTCGATCACGGCCACCCGGTGCGTGATCCGCAGCAGGGCTGGACTGTTGGTGATGAGCACGGTGCCCCGGGCCGCCGCTCCGCGAGCGGAGGCCAATCCCTCGGCGAGCAGCACCTCGGTCACGGCGTCGACCGCCGTGGTGGGGTTGTGCAGCACCAGCACCGGCGGGTCGGCGACGAGTGCCCTGGCGAGCCCGATCCGCTGTCGCTGCCCGCCGGACAGGTTCGCCCCTCGCTCGGTGAGCACGCGGTCGATGCCGTGCGGGTGCGCCGCCAGCACGTCCTCGGCCGCCGCGGCCCGCACCGCGGCGTGCAGGACGGTCTCGTCGATGCTGGCACCGGCGGCGAGATTGGCGCGCAGCGTCCCTTCGAACAACGCTACGTCATGCTGCTCGACCAGGACTGTGCTGCGCAGGGCGTCGATGTGCAGCTCCTCGGCGGGCACGCCGTCGACGTACAGCGTTCCCTGGTAGTCCTCCCGGGGCACCCGGCCGGACAGCAGCGCGACCAGCGCCTCGGCCTCGCTCGGGTCGTAGGCGAGCACGCCCAGGACCTCACCGGCGTTGACCTGTACGCAGACTCCGTCGAGCCCGGCGTACCCGACCTTGTCGAGGGCGAGCCGCGACGGGCTCGGAGCAGGCGTCCCGGCGGTACCCGGCCGGATGAGCGGCGCGGCACCGAGTATCCGGGCGACCCGGCCCGCCGACGCGCGCGCCATGGCGAACACCTGCACGCAGTACCCGAGCGTCTGCACGGGCTCGGCGATGAACTGGGCCAGCCCGACGACGGCGACGAGCTCGCCAATGGTGAGCCGGCCCTGCAGCGCGAGCCAGCCGGCGACGCCGGCGACCGTCGCGAGGAAGAGTCCGTTGACCGTGGTGGTGAGCCCGAGGTGCAGGCCCTTCGTGGTGGCGGCACGCAAGGTGACGTCGAGGGCGTGACGGCTGGCGGCCGCGTACTGACGTGCGGCGTGGTGTTGTGCGCCGATGCCGCGCAGCACGCGTAGACCGGTGACGAGGTCGACGGCGAGCGACGTCGTGGCAGCGAGAGCCTCCTGCTGCGATGCGCTGCGCCGGGTGAGCAACGGCGCCATCCGCTGCAGGGCGAAGACCACCAGAGGTACGCCGATGAGCACCCCGAGCCCGAGCGGAACGTCGACGATGAGCAGCGCGACGGCCGCGACCACGAGGGCGGTGATCGCCGCGGCGGAGAGCCCCGCGACCCGCACCACGAGCGCGGACAACTCGGCGTCGGAGGCGGTGACCGCCAGCAGATCCCCGTCCCGCATGCCGGAGCGGTGTCCGCGCGGGTCCAGGGCACTCCTGGCGATCTCGACCCGTACGGCGTGTGCCTCCTTCTCCAGGGCAGCGTATGACAGGCGGGCGCCGGATCGGTAGGCGAAGGCGAGAACGGTGAAGAGGACGGCAAGACCGGCAAGCGAGAGCACCAGCGCGCGCACATCCCCGGTGGCGACCGCGCGGTCGATGATCACGCCGATGGCGACCGGGACGAGTGCCTCGGTGGCCTGGTGGGTGCAGAGCAGCGCGGTGCCCGCCACCACCCGGCCGCGCTGGCGGCGCAGGACGCGGCGCAGCAGCACGCCACTGCTGATGTCGTCGCCTGCCATGAGGGTCAGGACCCGGCGAGCGGGGCGAGGGCGTCAGCCGGCCGGCCGGCTGACGGGATGACGTGATGGCGGCCGATCGGCAGCATCAGCGGCTTCTCCGACGTCGGATCGATGATGACCTGGCTTTCGAGGCCGAACACGGCGCGGACGCACTCCTGCGTCAGGACCTGCGCCGGCTCTCCCGCGGCGTGCAGCTTACTGGCGGCCAGCGCGATGAGGTGGTCCGCGTACCGGGCGGCCAGGTTGAGGTCGTGCAGCACCATGACGATCGTCGTTCCGCGCGTCAGGTTGAGGTCGGTGAGCAGGTCGAGGACTTCAACCTGATGGCTGACGTCGAGGAATGTCGTCGGCTCGTCGAGCAGCAACAGGTCCGTCTGCTGGGCCAGGGCCATGGCGATCCAGACCCGCTGCCGCTGGCCGCCGGAGAGCTCGTCGACCGCGCGGTCCGCGAGGTCAGCCGTCTGTGTCGCGTCCAGGGCCGCCGCCACGGCGGCGTCGTCCTCCCTGCTCCAGCGCGAGAGTACGCGCTGATGCGGATTGCGCCCGCGCCCGACGAGGTCGGCCACGGTGATCCCTTCCGGCGCCGTCGGTGACTGGGGAAGCAGGCCGAGGGTACGGGCCAGTTGCTTGGCCGGCAGCCGGTGCACCTGCTTGCCGTCGAGCAGGACGTGGCCGGCGCGGGGCGCGAGGAGGCGTGACATCGATCGCAGCAGGGTCGACTTGCCGCACGCGTTGGCGCCGACGATCGCCGTGATCTTTCCGGGCGGCACGACGAGGTCGAGCGACTCGATGACGACGCGGTCCTTGTAGCCGAGCATCAGACTCTCGACCGCGAGCGTATGAGTGGTGGTCACAGCGAGCCTCCCGCGCGGTTCGTACGGATGAGCAGGTAGATGAGGTAGGGCGCGCCGAGCACGCCGGTGACGACACCCACGGGGTAGCGCGTGTCGAAGGCGAACTGGCCGACGAAGTCCGCTACCAGCACCAGGAGGGCGCCGACCAGGGCGGACGGCAGCAGCAGCGACCCGGCCGGTCCGATGATCCGGGCGGCGATTGGCCCGGAGAGGAATGCCACGAAGGCGATCGGCCCGGTCGCCGCGGTGGCGAAGGCGATCAGACCGACGGCCGCGATGATGACCAGGATCCGGGTGCGTTCGAGGCGGACCCCGAGCGCCGCCGCGGTGTCGTCGCCCAGCTGCATCATGGCGAGGTTGCGGGCCTGGCTCAGCAGTACCGGTACCAGGGCGGCCACGGCGATGGCCACCGGAACGGCCTCCTCCCAGGTGGCGCCGTTGAGGCTGCCGGTCAGCCAGCGCAGGGCCTCCTGCAGGTCCCATTCGGCGGCCTGGGTCAGGACGTACGCAGTCAGGCTGTCGAGCATGGCGGCCATGCCGATGCCGATCAGGACGAGGCGGGTGCCGGCGACGCCGTCCTTGAACGACAGGAGGTAGATGACCAGCGCCACGGCCAGCCCGGCGACGATCGCGAAGGCGGACACGCCGGCCTCACCGAGGTGCAGCGTCACGATCGCGAAGGCGGCTGCAGCGCTCGCGCCGGAGCTGATGCCGATGAGGTCGGGGCTGGCGAGCGGGTTGCGCAGCATCGTCTGGAAGGTGACACCGCCGATCCCGAAACAGGCCCCTGCCAGGATCGCGAGGACCGCCCGCGGCAGGCGGAGCGTGCCCACCGTGAAGGAGGCCCCGGGGACGTCCTCGCCGGCAATCACCGCCAGGACGTCGGCTGGCGGATAGAAGGTGCGTCCCGCCATCAACGAGACGGCGAACGCCGCGACGACGAGGACGGCCAGCACGATGAGCACGCCGCGCCGTCGACGCGTACGGCGGACCCGGCCGTGGGTGACGGCCTCGAGAGTCGCAGTGCTCACAGCTCGCGCACCTTCTGCCGACGGACGATGTAGATGAAGAACGGGGCGCCGATCAGCGCCGTCACGATGCCCACATCGATCTCCGCTGGGCGTGCCACCACCCGTCCGACGACGTCGGCTGCGGTCAGCAACGACGCGCCGAGGAGCGCGGAGAACGGCAGCAGCCACCGGTGGTCGAGCCCGATGAGGAGGCGGCACACGTGCGGGACGACCAGGCCGACGAACCCGATGGGGCCGGCGACCGCCGTGGCGGCGCCGCACAGCAGCACGGAACCGGCACCCGCGACGCCCCACACCACGGCGACCCGCTCGCCGAGCCCCGCCGCGAGGTCGTCACCGAGCGCGAGCGAGTTCAGGGCCCGGCCCGACAGGAGGCAGATCACCAGACCCACGGCGAGGAACGGCAGGGCCTGCCGGATGCTGTCGTAGGTGGCACCGCCGACCCCGCCGATCTGCCAGGAACGGAAGTTGCCGGCGACGTCGTTGCGGGGCAGCACGAAGGCGCTGATCAGCGACGCGAGCGCGGCGGACGTGGCAGCGCCCGCGAGCGCGAGCTTGAGCGGCGTCGCGCCACCGCGTCCCAGGGAGCCGACGGCGTACACGAAGACAGCCGCGAGGCCGGCGCCGAGGATCGCCACCCAGAGGTAGCTGGTCGGCGAGGAGAGGCCGAACATGACCATTCCGGTGACGACGGCGAGCGACGCCCCCATGTTCACGCCCAGGATTCCGGGGTCGGCCAGCGGGTTGCGGGTCACGCCCTGCATCACCGCCCCGGCCAGGCCGAGCGCCGCGCCGACGATCACGGCGAGCAGGGTCCGCGGGATCCGTTTGGTGACGGCGGCCTGTTCCATGGTCTCGTCCACGCCCTGGAACGCGGCGAGGATGTCGGACCAGCCGACGTTGCGGGAACCCAGCGCGACCGATGCCGCCATGAGCGCCAGCAGCACCGCGGCCGCGACGAGAAACCACAGCAGGCGTACCCGTGCCGGACGCCGCACCACGGCGACGTCCGGCAGGGCACGCGAGTCGAGCTGGGTCATGACACCTTGTCGGCAGCCTTGGCGAGCATGGCGACGTAGTCGTTCAGCACGAACGGGATGGCCAGCGGGGTCGGGTTCGCCGCGGTGCCCAGCGGAGTGGTGCCGGAGAGCATGACCACCGAGCCGCGCTTGATCGCGGGGATCTTCGACAGCAGCGGGTCGGCTTGCGCGGCGGCGAGGAGCTTGTCGTCACCGTAGGCGACGATGACGTCTACGTCGTTGAAGACCTGGATCTGCTCGGCGCTCTGGTTCAGGCTGAACTTGTCCGTGCCGGCGGAGAGCGTGGCGATGCTGCCCGGCACCTTCAGGCCGAGGTCGGCGAAGAACTGGGCCCGGGTGTCGTGCGTCGTGTAGAAGCCGATCTTGCTCAGGTCGGTCGGGTCGACGTGCGTCATGAACATCGCCGACTTGCCCGCCAGCTGCGGGTACTTCGCGGTGGCGTCGGTCATCTGCTTCTCGAAGTCGGCGATGAGCGCGTCGCCCTCCTTCGCCAGGCCGAGGGCCTGGCTCTCCAGCTTGATGGTGTCGCGCCACGCCGTGGCCCAGGGCCCCTCGGGGTAGGCGACGACCGGAGCGATCTTGCTCAGGGTCTCGTACTCCTGCGCCGTCAGGCCCGAGTAGGCGGCAAGGATGACGTCGGGCTGGGTGTCCGCGACCGCCTCGAAGTTGATGCCGTCGTTCTCGTCGAACAGCACCGGTGCGGTCCCGCCGAGCGACTTGAGCTTCTCGGCCACCCACGGCAGGATGCCGTCGCCGTCGTCGTCGCCGAAGTTGGCCTTCGCCATTCCCACGGGAACGATGCCGAGGGCAAGCGGAACCTCGTGATTCGCCCAGGCCACGGTTGCGACCCGCTTCGGCTTCTCCTTGATGGTCGTCGTGCCGAGCGCGTGCTTGATCGTGATCGGGAACGCTGCGGTGCTGCTGCCGGCGGCGGCGTCCTCGTCCTTTGATGATCCGCCGCAGGCGGCGAGCGCCAACGTTGCGGCCAGGGCGACGACCCCGGTGAGGAAGCGGTTTTGGCGCATGGTTCTGAACTCCAGCACTAGGTAAGGGGAGGCTAAGCTAACACACCAATATGAGAGCCCTTCGTGATCAACCCCTGCGACCCAGTCGGCCACAGCGGGAGTGAGCAGACCAGGGCGATGGGGGTTCTCCGAGCGCCGAAGCGAGGCTAGGCTAGCCTAACTTCGGACCAGGGCATGGCTCACGATCCACAAAGGAGCGGCACATGACCGTCGCCACCATTCCGGTCGAGGCCGGGCTGATCAAACGCCCGATGCTCGCCGAGGTCGTCGCCAACCGGCCGCTCACACCTCATCTGCGGCGTATCACGCTGACCGGCATGGAGATCGACCGCTTCGGCTACGGCGGACCGGACCAGCTGGCGCGGATCTTCCTCGCCGCACCCGGCGCCGAACTGCACCTGCCGGACTCTGAGCAGTGGTGGCCCGCCCTGCAGGCCATGCCGGCCGAGCTGCGGCCGGTGGTTCGCAACTACACGGTCCGGCGCCTGGACGCCGGACGGCGGGAGCTGGACATCGATTTCGTGCTCCACGGCGACGGCGGACCGGCCTCGGCCTGGGCGCGTAGAGCCGCACCCGGCGACCCGATCGGCGTGCTCAGTGACGGCTCCGACTACGCCCCGCCCGTGGACACCGAGTGGCAGTTGCTCATCGGCGACGAGACCGCCATGCCGGCGATCACCGCGGCTGTCGAGGCGCTGGCGCCAGGGACCCGGGCGATCGCGCTGATCGAGGTGGGTTCCGCGGAACACGAGATCGAGGTACGCACGCCCGCCGGTGTCACGCTGACCTGGCTGCACCGCGGCGGCACACCGGCGGGCGGCAGTGATGTGGTGATCCGCACGCTGCGTGAGCTGGCGTTGCCGGCCGGCACGCCGTACGCCTTCGTGGCGGGTGAGTCCGCAATGGTCACGACCGTCCGCCGGCACCTCTGCGCCGAACGGGGCATGGCCAAGGACCGCGTCTACTTCTGCGGCTACTGGAAGGTCGCCGCACACTGAACCTTCCGCCTACGGCCGCCGTCGTCCGGCATCCGCACCCGGAGCTATTTGACCTTGCGGGTCGATCGGGCCACGATGCCCTCGTACTCCGGGTGCTTGCCCAGCCACTCGGCGAGGAACGGGCAGATCGGCACCACGGTCCGACCCTTGGCCCGCGCGTCGTCCATCACGGCACGAGCCAGGGTCGACCCGACGCCCTTGCCCTCGAACTCCGGATCAACCTCGGTGTGGGTGTAGACGATGATGGTGCCGGTCAGCTGGTAGGTGACCACCCCGGCGACCACGCCCGCCTCGTCGCGCGCCTCGAACCGCTCCCGCGTCGGCGCGTCTGTCACGGTGAACTGCACCGGACCATCCAACCACGCTGTCCAGCCGGCCAATTGGTCGGTGCGAGGGCACCGCGGACCGAAGCCCGGACCGCTGTCGACAGCGGTCCGGGGCTTCGTCGTGTCAGGGCTAGAAGTCGTCGTCGAAGGCGACGGTGCCGCTGACCCCGACCTGGTACGCCGACACCCGCCGCTCGAAGAAGTTGGACAGCTCCTGCACGTCCTGCAACTCCATGAAGGCGAACGGGTTGGCCGACCCGTAGTGCGGGGCGATGCCGAGCTGGGCGAGCCGCCGGTCGGCGACGTGCTGGAGGTACTCCCGCATGTCGGTCAGGGTCAGTCCCGGCACACCGTGGTCGAGCAGGTCCTCGGCGAACTGGACCTCGCACTCGACGGCCTCGTTGAGCATCTGGCGGACCTGGTCGGCGAGGTCGTCGTCGAACAGGTCGGGTTCCTCGCGACGGACGGTGTCGACGACGTCGAATGCGAAGGCCATGTGCATGGACTCGTCGCGGAACACCCAGTTGGTGCCGGAGGCCAGGCCGTGGAGCAGGCCACGGGAGCGCAGAAAGTAGACGTAGGCGAAGGCGCCGTAGAAGAACAACCCCTCGATGCAGGCGGCGAAGCAGATCAGGTTGAGCAGGAACGTCCGGCGGTCCTCGCGGGTCCGCAGCTCCCGAAGATCGTTCAGGGAGTCGATCCAGCGGAAGCAGAACTCGGCTTTGCGGCGGATCGAGGGGATGTTCTCGATGGCCGCGAAGGCGGCGAACCGCTCGGTCTCGTCGGGCACGTACGTGTCGAGCAGGTTGAGATAGAACTGGACGTGCACCGCCTCCTCGAACAGCTGCCGGGACAGGTAGAGGCGACCCTCGGGGCTGTTGACGTGCTGGTAGAGATTGAGCACGAGGTTGTTGGCGACGATGGTGTCGCCGGTGGCGAAGAAGGCCACCAGGCGGCTGACCAGGTGCCGCTCGGCCGGGGAGAGCTTGTCGAGGTCGGCGAGGTCGGCGTGCAGGTCGACCTCCTCGACGGTCCAGGTGTTGCGGATGGCGTCGCGGAACCGGTCGAAGAAGTGCGGGTAACGCATCGGGCGGAGGGTGAGGTCCATCCCGGGGTCGAGCAGCATGTGCGTGGTCCTCGTGTCGGTGGTGGTGTGGGCGGCGGTCACTGGCAGGCCTCGCACGACTCGGGGTTCTCCAACGAGCAGGCCAGTGCCTCCGCGTCGGTGGCCGCGGGTGCGACAAGGGCGACGGCGGTGGGCGCGACGGTGGCCTGCTGGATCCGGGTGGCGGGGCGGGAACGCAGGTAGTAGGTGGTCTTCAGCCCGGCCTTCCAGGCGTACAGGTACATCGAGGAGAGCTTGCCGATGGTGGGCGAGGCCAGGAAGAGGTTCAGCGACTGGGACTGGTCGATGAACGGTGCGCGGGCGGCGGCCAGGTCGATCAGTGCCCGCTGCGGCAGCTCCCAGGCGGTGCGGAACAGCTCCCGGACGTCGGTCGGCAGCTCCGCGATGTCCTGCACCGACCCCTCGGCGCGCCTGATCGCCGACCTGATCCGGTCGGTCCACAGGCCACGGGTCTTCAGCTCGCGTACCAGAGCGGTGTTGACCTGGAGGAACTCCCCCGACAGCGTCTCGCGCTTGAACAGGTTGGACACCTGCGGCTCGACGCACTCGTAACAACCGGCGATCGACGCGATGGTGGCGGTCGGGGCGACCGCCACCAGCAGCGAGTTGCGCAGCCCGTAGGCCTCGACCCGCTCCCGCAGCTCGGCCCACCGTGCGGTCTGCGTTCCCTCGACCCCCCACAGGTCGGGCTGCAACTGCCCCCGCGCTGCCCGAGTCTGCCCGTACGCCGGGTGCGCGCCGAAACGGCGGGCCAGCTCGGCGGACGTCTCCAGGGCGGTCAGGTACAGCTCCTCGCTGATCCGGGTGGACAGCTCCCGGGCGGCCGGGGAGTCGAACGGCAGCCGCAGCGCGAAGAACACGTCCTGCAGGCCCATCAGCCCGAGCCCGACCGGCCGCCAGCGGGGGTTGCTCGCCGCCGCCTGCGGGGTCGGGTAGTAGTTGATGTCGATGACCCGGTCGAGGAACGTCACCGCGGTACGGACCGTGGCGCGCAGCCGTTCCCAGTCGACGCCGCCGTCGGTGAGGTGGGCGGCGAGGTTCACCGAGCCGAGGTTGCACACGGCGGTCTCGGCGTCGCTGGACACCTCGATGATCTCGGTGCAGAGGTTGGACAGGTGCACCACGTTGCCCGGCTCGGCGGTCTGGTTGCACAGCCGGTTCGCCGCGTCCTTGAAGGTCATCCACCCGTTGCCGGTCTGGGCCAGGGTGCGCATCATCTTCCCGTACAGCTCCCGCGCCGGGACCTGCCGCACGTAGCGGCCCTGCGCCTCGGCCGCCCGGTACGCGGCGTCGAACCGCTCCCCCCACAGGTCGGGCAGTTCCGGTACCTCGTGCGGGTCGAACAGCGACCACAGCTCGTCGGCCTCGACACGGCGCATGAACTCGTCGGGGATCCAGTTGGCCAGGTTCAGGTTGTGGGTACGCCGGGCGTCCTCGCCGGTGTTGTCCCGCAGTTGCAGGAACTCCTCGACGTCGGGGTGCCACGGTTCCAGGTAGACGCAGGCCGCGCCCTTGCGCCGGCCGCCCTGGTTGACCGCCGCGACGCTCGCGTCCAGTGTGCGCAGCCACGGCACGATCCCGTTGGACTGCCCGTTCGTGCCGCGGATCAGCGAGCCCCGGGACCGGACCCGGGAGTACGCGATGCCGATGCCGCCGGCGAACTTGGACAGGTTGGCGACCTGGGCGTACCGCTGGTAGATCGAGTCCAACTCATCACGCGGGGAGTCGACCAGGTAGCAGGAGGACATCTGGGTGTGCCGGGTGCCGGAGTTGAACAGCGTCGGCGAGCTGGGCAGGTAGGCCAGGCTGGACATCAGCCGGTAGAAGTCGACCGCCTCGTCCGGCGTACGGGACAACCCGCAGGCCACCCGCAGCAGCCAGTACTGCGGGGTCTCCAGCACCAGCCGGCTGCTCGGGTGGCGCAGCAGATACCGGTCGTACACCGTGCGCAGGCCGAAGTACTCGAACCGCCGGTCGCCGCCCGCATCGACGGCATCGTCGAGGGTACGGGCGTGCGCGGCGACGAACGCGGCGGTGTCGTCTCCGATCAGGCCCTCGGCGTGGCTGATCCGGATCGCCGCGCTGAACGAGGTGATGCCCTGCCGGCGGACCTCCTTGTCGACGTAGCCGGCCAGCAGCCGGGCGGCGAGGCGGGAGTACTGCGGTTCCTCGCCGATCATCTCGGCGGCGGTCTGAATGGACAGCCGGTCCAGTTCGGCGGTCGTCGCGCCGTCGTACAGGCCGCTGATCGTGCGGGTCGCCACCCGCAGCGGGTCGACGTCGGTGAGGTCGTCGGTCCACCGCTCGACCGCTCGAACGATCTTGTTCACGTCAACCGGTTCGCTGGCGCCGTCGCGTTTGCGGACATGCATCTGCGTCCGCCGCCGGCCGGGCGGGGTCGGGTCGCCGGTGACCGGAGCTACCTGGGTGACCGTCACTACTCACTCCTCGCGAGTTCGAGACCTGATGGCCCTCGGACACGAGGAGACAGACACCGGCGGACGCCACGCCGACGGGCGTGGGTCAGGTGGCGTCAGCCGTCCCACGCGGCGTCGGACCGCCGCCCACCCGGGTGCGGGTGCACGGCGCGCTGGCAGGTCTTCGGACTTGCGGGCACGACCGGACTCGCCGGTCTCCTACTGGCCGTCGCTTCCCAGGCCGCTTGGCGGCCCAGTGCTGATGACGGCGGTCGTTCCCACTCACCGCTGCGGGGCAGTCCCGGATTTCCACCGGGTTCCCTCTTGCCTCGACCCTCTGGATGAGCGGCCGAACCAGCTGCGCTCGACACCATATATAGGGAGGGACGCCGTTGTCACACCCCACATGTCGGTCCCGGGCGTGTCGGTGGCCGGACTGGTGACGGCCGTCACCGACGCCTGAGACCGTCCACCCCGATGCCGCGGGGACCGGGTTGACCGTTCGGACCGGCACCGATACGGTCGACCCACTATCTGCGGCGACGCGAGGGAAGCCGGTGTGAATCCGGCGCGGTCGCGCCACTGTGAGCGGTCCCCATCCTCTACGGGAGGGGCCGCGAGCCAGGACACTCGGTCGTCCGCAGCCTTGCGATGGGGACGCGTCATCCCCGAGGAGGTTCGCGTACGCATGTCCAGCTCCACGTCCAGCCAGCCGTTGGTGCATCCCGCTGGCACTACCCGTCTCCTGTGGACGGTTCTGGCCGCCGTCGCCGTGCTCACGCTGCTGGCCTATCTCGTCGCCTTTGACCAGGGGGCGGTCTCGCGCAGCGGGATGTACCTGCACGAGCTGATGCACGACGGCCGGCACCTGCTCGGTGTCCCGTGCCACTGACCGCCACCAGGGCCGCGCCCACGTTCGTCAGCGTTCTCCTTCGCGGGCTGCTCGCCGGCCTGGCCGCGGGTCTGCTCGCCGGAACGTTCGCCTACGTCGCCGGTGAACCACACGTCGAGGGGGCCATCGCCATCGAGCAGGCCGCGGCGCACGCCGAGCCCGCCGGTGGCGGACACGATCACGAGGATGCCCTGGTCAGCAGGTCTGGCCAGCGTGGCGGCCTGTTCCTGGCCACCGGTCTGTTCGGCGCCGCGATGGGTGGCCTGCTGGCCACCGCGTACGTCCTGCTGTGTCGCCGGCGGCGGGCCTACGACGACGGACGGTCGGGTCTGCTGCTGGCCGGTGCTGCGCTGCTCGGCGTGGTGATCGTGCCGTTCATCAAGTACCCGGCCAATCCCCCGGCCGTCGGTGACCCGGCCACCATCGACCAGCGCACCGGCACCTACCTGCTGATGGTGGTGCTCGGCCTGGTGGCCGTCTGGGCCGGCTCGCTGGGCTACCGAGCGCTCGGCGACGGGGCGCCACAGTGGCTTCGGGCCACCACGGCCCTCGGCGGATTCCTGCTGGTCACCGCGGTGTCCTACGTGGTGCTGCCGTCGTTCCAGGAGGTCCCGGACGACTTTCCCGCCGCCCTGCTGTGGGACTTCCGACTGGCCTCCCTCGGCACCCAGGTGGTGCTCTGGACCGGAATCGGCCTGCTGTTCGCGGCCCTGATGAACCACGAACGGCGTCGCGGAACCGCCAGCGCACCCCTGAGCACGTGACCGCCACCAGCCTGCGGCTGGTTGCCCACGGTCACACCGCCGCCCTGCGGCGGGCCCGGTTCGGCGGGAAGAACGACAGCCTGGACGAGGGCGGCCTGCGAGCCGCCCTCGCCCTGGCCTCCGCCGCGCCGGGCCAGCGGTCGATCCTGGGCGCCACCGACGTCTGCCTGTCCAGTCCAGCGGCGGCGGCCACCCAGACCGCGCACGCCCTCGGCCTGACGCCCACCATCGAAGCGGCGCTGGCCGACTGCGACTACGGACACTGGTCCGGACGGCTGCTGGAGGAGGTCGGCACCGAGCAGCCCCAGGCGCTGCGCGAGTGGCTGTCCGCACCGGACGCCGCGCCGCACGGAGGGGAATCAGTCCTGTCGCTGCGGGACCGGGTCGGCCGCTGGCTGGACGGGCAGCGCGGCCGTGGCCAGCGGATCACCGCCGTCACCCACCCGATCGTGCTCCGGGTTGCGATCGTCCACGCCCTCGATCTGCCGTTGGCGACGTTCCGGCAACTGGACGTCGAGCCGCTGGCGATCGTCCGGCTCACCGGCGACGGGTCACGGTGGCGGCTACGACTGGGCGCGCCGCCGGCGTGCGGGACACCGAACGTCGGTGCGGACCACCAACCTACGACCGCGAAGCGACCGGCATGAGAGGCGGGACCGCGCGTCAGGAGTCGGAGCGCCCGATCCTGACGGCGACGCCGTCGAGGATCAACTCCAGTCCGAGCGTGAAGTCCGCGTCAGCGATCGTCGCGTCAGGGGTGTCGGACGGCGGCGCCTCGAACAGCGTCGAGGAGAACAGCCGGGCTGTCTCGGGGAAGCGCTCGGGTTCGACGAGACGCACCAGCGCGCGGCCGTAGTCGCGCTCGGCGTCGGCCTGCCCCTGGCCTTCGGCCCTGCCCTCGGCGAGGTCGCTGTACTGCCGTACGGACTGGACCACGTAGCCGTTGATCAGCGACAGGACGCCGATCTTGTGTGCCCAGTCGAGCCGGGTACGGGACATGACCGCCAGCCCGGTCTCCATCCAGGCGATCTGATTCGGGCCGGAGGGCGGTCCGGAGGTGGGCACGCGTGTCAGCCACGGCCGACGCTGGAACACCGCGCGTTGCGCGAAGGCCCAACCGCTCAGCCCGTCCCGCCAGTCGTCGGTGCGGGGGTCCGGCGGTACGCCCATGGCGGCGTCGGCCATGAGCGTGAGCAACTCGTCCTTGGAGCCGACGTACCGGTAGAGCGACATTCCGGTGAAGCCGAGGACCTTGGCAACCTTGGGAAGCGTCACGCCGCCGAGCCCGTCGCGGTCGGCGATATCCACCGCCGCAGCGACGACCCGATTGACGTCGAGGGCTGCCGGCCGCCCGAGCCGCGACGACTCGGACATGCCCCACAGCCGGCGCAGCCGAGCCGGAACGAAGTCGTCGCTGGTCATGGCCCCCTCGTTCGCCTCCGGAATTCAGGGCTCATCATGCCAGACGGCATTAGTATGCCCGTGATACTTTCTCCGACATACTAAAGCCGGACGGGGAGAGGGACGACATGAGCATCGACACCGCACCACGCACATCGAGAGGGCCGGTGCTTCGCGCCGAACGCGCCCTCGCACCGGACCTGGCCCGCGGAGCGATGCTGCTGATCATCGCGTTGGCCAACGTCGCCGGAGTCGTCTTCGCTGGCGAGCCGGGCCTCGACAGCGCGCCGCAAGGTGTGGACCGCGGCCTCAACTTCCTGCTGTTCGAACTCGTCCACGCACGCGGCTACCCGGTCTTCGCCGTGATGTTCGGCTACGGACTCGTCCAGCTCGCCCGGCGCCAGGACGCCTCCGGCGCCACACGGCAGCAGGTCCGCTCCGTGCTGTTGCGCCGCAACCTGTGGCTCGTCGTCTTCGGGTTCGCGCACGCCGCTCTGCTCTACTACGGCGACTTCCTCGGCGCGTACGGGATCGTGGGGATCGTGATGACCCTGGCGCTGCTGCGCCGCGGTGACAGGTTCCACCGGATCGCGCTGGTGCTGTGGGCACTGGCGGTCGTGGAGATCCTGGTCCTCAGCGCCGTCGTGGTGAGCCGCATCGGGGGCCCGGGCGGATCGGCTCCGCTGCCGTCGGACCACGTCGACTCCCTCGCGGCGCCCGACTACGTCACGTCCATCCTGGACCGCCTCGCCGAGTGGCCGGCGCACACGCTGACCGTCTTGCCCTTCATCTTCATCACCTGGCTGGGCATGTGGGCGGCCCGCCGCCGCGTCCTCGAAGAGTTGGCCCGCCACCGGACCCTGCTCAGGTGGACCGCCGCCCTGGGACTGGGGATCGCCGTCGCCGGAGGTCTCCCGGCTGCCCTGGTCAGCGCCGGGTGGCTGCACGTCGACACGTCGACCGCCAGTCTGAGCCTCATGCTCCACGGCGCCAGCGGCATGTTCGCCGGCCCCGGCTACGTGGCCGTCTTCGGCCTGGTCGCCATGCGGGTCATCCGGCCCGGTCCCGTCGTCGGCGCGCTCTCCGCCCTGGGCCAGCGCTCCCTGTCGGGATACCTGTTCCAGTCGGTGGCCTGGCTGGTCCTCCTGGCACCCTTCACGCTCGCCCTCGGCGACCGTTTCGGCAGCCGTACCGTTGGCGGCCTGATCATCGCGGTCGTCGTCTGGCTGGTGACCGTGCTGATCGCCCGCCTGCTCGACAAGCGCGGGCGGCCCGGGCCCGCCGAGGTCGTCCTGCGCAGATTGACCTACGGGCCCCGGACCTAGGACCCAGGTGTACGACGCCCCTCCGGCTCACCGGCCGGAGGGGCGCGCGGTGCGCGCTGGAGTGGATCCCAGCGTGCACCGTACGGCGGTGCGGACTCGAATCACCTGCCACGCACAGGTTGTCCGACGCCGGACGGGCGGAAGCTGGTTGCGTCTGTTCGACCAGCCGGAGTTCGGGCAGTCGACCCGCCGAGGCACCCGCCCGGAAGAAGACAGGTATCAGAATGCGCAAGTGGCTGCCGCTGCTGACGGTCTGCCTGGGTACGCTCATGCTCCTGATCGACGTCACGATCGTGATCGTCGCCCTGCCCGACATGGTCGATGTCCTGGACGCGTCCTTCCGGGCATTGCAGTGGGTCATGGACGCCTACGCTCTCGCGCTGGGCGCACTGGTGCTCGGCGCCGGCTCGATCGCCGACCGGGTGGGCCACCGCCGGGCCTACGTCGTCGGGCTCGCGCTCTTCGCCGTCTCGTGGCTGATGTGTGGTCTCGCGCCGAACTCGGGCGCGTTGATCGCCGCGCGCGCCGTACAGGGCGTCGGCGCGGCGGCCATGTTCGCCACCACGTTCGCCCTGCTCAACAACGCCTACACCGGTCGCGACCGGGGAAGCGCCTACGGCATCTGGGGCGCGGTGTCGGGTGCCTCGGCCGCGCTGGGGCCGATCCTCGGCGGGTTGCTCACCGAGGGCGCGTCGTGGCGCTGGATCTTCCTCGTCAACCTGCCGGTCAGCGCCGCCGCCATCCTGCTGTGTCGCACGACGCTCACTGAAGCCCACGCGCCGGTACGCCGCAGGATCGACGTCCCTGGCATGGCGAGTTTCAGCGCCGCCGCGGCCTGCGCGACCTACGGACTCATCCGCGCGAACGAGGACGGTTGGTCCTCCGTCGGTGTCTGGTGGCTGCTGGTGGGCGCGGCGCTCCTGCTGGCCGGGTTCGTCGCGATCGAGGCCCGCACCCGACACGCCATGTTCGATCTCGCCCTCCTGCGCAACCGCTCGTTCGTCGCGGTGCTGCTCGCTGGGCTGCTGCTGACGTTCGCCGCTTTCACCACGTTCACCTACACCTCGATCTGGCTCCAGTCCGTGCTGGGAATGAGCCCGCTCGCGGCGGGGCTCACCGGCCTGCCGCTGTCCGTCACCGCGTTCGGCGTCTCGGCGGTGCTGGGGCGGGTGTTGCACGGCCGCCGGCCAGACCTGGTGATCGGCGCCGGGCTGCTGTTCGTCGGGCTCGGCAGCCTGCTCACGGCGGCGCTCCTGCGCGGTCCGGCCGGTTGGCCGTCGCTGCTGCCCGGGCTCGCTCTCGTCGGCGTCGGCGTCGGCCTCGCGACACCCATCCTCGGCTCGTTCTCCATGTCCCTGGTACCCGCCGACCGCGGAGGCATGGCGGCCGGAGCGGTCAACACCGCCCGCCAACTCGGCTTCGCCTTCGGCATCGCCGCGCTCGGCAGCGTGTTCACCACCCGCGCCCAGAGCATCCTGGCCGGACGTGACATTCCGGACCCGGGGCGCGTCGCGCACGCCATCGTCGGCGGGCAGACACCCGGCCTGCTGCGTGCCGCTCCGGCAGCCGGTCGGCAACTGCTGGACAGCGCGGCACACGCCGCCGGAGTGGCCGGCGTCCAGGCGACCTTCGCCGTGGCCGGAGCCGTCGGGGTCATCGCCGGCCTGCTCGTGACCGTCCTCATGCGACCCGGCAGACCACGCCCCGCTGCCTCGGCAGACCGTCCGCCCGTCGCGGAAGGAGCGGGCGCTGACGGTGGCCCCGGGCCCGGGAGTCCTGCCCGGTCCGGTACCGGCAGGTGGGCGACCTGGCCAGCACAGCGACGGTGAGCAGGCATGGTCACGGCCGGAACGGGAATCGGAGAACCGCCAGCAGGACTGACGGAGGAGACGCGCCATGACGGACCCACCGCGCACCGGGTCGACGGACGGCGGCTTCGCCCTCGTGGAGATGTTCACCTCCCAGGGCTGCTCGAGCTGTCCTCCGGCGGAGGAAGTGCTGACCGAGATCGAGAGCGATGCCCGGACCCGGGGACAGCCTGTCTTCGCCCTCGGATTCCACGTCGACTACTGGGACGATCTGGGCTGGCCGGATCCGTTCGCCGACGCGGCGTACACCGCGCGACAGCAGGCGTACGCGCGGGCCTTCGGCTCCGGGCGCTTGTACACCCCGCAGATGGTGGTCAACGGCACCGTCGAGTTCGTCGGTTCCGACCGTCGACGGGCGTCGGCCGCGATCGCGGCCGCGCTGACCTCGGCAACCCCCACACCGCTCGCCCTGTCGGTCCAGGACTCCGCCGGAGGCGCCGGCGGCGGACAGCGCGTGATGATCGACTATCAGACCGAGCGTCCGCCGCAGCGCGCGGTGGTGAACGTGGCGATCGTGGAACGCGGCCTGGAGAGCGACGTCGCCCGGGGTGAGAATGCCGGCCGGACGCTGCGGCAGGACAACGTGGTGCGCGCCTTCACGTCGTTGGGTCTGGACGCCGAGCGTGGGCGGGTGGAACTGGAGACGCCGCCAGATCTTGACCCTCGACGGGCCGCGGTGGTCGGCTACGTGCAGAACGACGGTGACAAGGCCGTCGTCGGCGCCGTGGCCATCGACCTGTCCGCCGAGCCTCGGTAACAGCCCGGATCGCCGGGAGTCAGAAGCGCAGCCCTGCCGCGAGTTCGCCGATCGCCCTCGTCGCATACCGCTGCATCCCCGGACCGAAGGTGATGCGCGTGGCGCCCAGCCGTCCCAACTCGGCCACCGACTCCTTGTCCGTGTCGGCCGCCATGTTGAGCGGACCCTCGATGCCCTCCCGCAGCACCGGGAGCACCTCGAGCGGCGCCAGGAGCGGGTACACGCAGTCGGCGCCGGCGGCCACGTACAGACGTGCGCGCGCCACGGCGTCGGCCGGGTCACCCGTCCCGACCAGGAAGGTGTCGACGCGCGCGTTGATGAAGAGTGCGTCGCCCGCTTCGGCCCGTACCTCGGCCAGCCAGTCCGCGTGCCGCTGCGGATCCTTGAGCGTGGCGTGGTTCTCGGAGTCCTCCAGATTGCAGCCGACGGCGCCCGCCTCCAGGAGCCGCCCGACCAACTCCCCGGGAGCGAGGCCGTAACCGCCCTCGATGTCAGCGGACACGGGCACCGGGACGGCCCGGACGATCCTCGCCACCGCGGCGAACATCTCGTCCGGCGGGGTTGCGCCGTCCTCGTAACCGAGCGAAGCGGCGACCCCGGCGCTCGGGGTGGCGAGCGCCGGGAAGCCGGCGTCGGCGAAGACCCGGGCACTGGCCGCGTCCCACGGCCCGGGCAGGACCAGCGGGTCACCGGCGGCACGGCCGTGATGCAGGGCGCGGAAGGTGGAGGCGGTCATCTTTTTCACGTCTCCCGAAGGGATGCGGACGGTGTTGGTACGGACCGAAGGTGCGCGGACCGCTCGGCCGATGTGCCCGCTGTGAGCGCAGCGGGACCCACAACGTACCTCTGGACAGCCGAGCCGCAGACGCCTGGTTCCGATCCGGTCAGGCGGTGTACCCGCCGTTGGAGTCGAGCACGGCGCCGGTGATGTACGAGGCGGCCGGGCTGGCCAGGAAGGTGACGGCCGCCGCGGTCTCGGCCGGGTCGCTGAGCCGCTGGAGGGCGAGGCTCGACACCAGGGTCTTGAGGACCTCCGGGTTCGGCGGCTCCATGCCGGTCAGCATCAGGCCGGCCTGCACCATGTTGACGGTGATGCCGCGCGGTGCCAGGTCGCGGGCGACGCCCCTGGTGTAGCCGATGAGCCCGGCTTTGGTCGCGGCGTAGTCAGCGAGGCCGGGGACCCCGACGCGGGAGCCGACGCCCGAGCCGATGTTGACGATCCGGCCGTTGTCGCGCAACACCTTCGCCGCAGAGCGGATGATTGCGATGACGCCGGTGTAGTTGGTGGCGTGCATCCGGTCCAGGGCGGCGATGTCCGCGTCGGGGTCGTCGACCGTTCTGCCCTGCTCCACGGAGATGGCGGCGTTGTTGACCAGGATGTCCAGGCCGCCGAACCGGGCCACGACATCGTTGATCAGTTGGGGTGCCCGCGAGGTGTCCGCCTGGTCGTTCTGGAAGGCGGCGGCGCGTACGCCCCGGCCCGTCAACTCCTTGACGACCTCGGCGGCCTTGTCGGCGGAGCCGACGTAGGTGATCGCGACGTCCGCGCCGGAGTCGGCCAACGAACGGGCCGTGGCCGCGCCGAGGCCCCGGGAACCGCCGGTGACGAGGGCGATCTTGCCTTGGAGAGGTTGTGACATGAGTGTTCCCTTCACGTGACCAGGTTTTTGACTGCTCGGTCCACCATACGGTTGGTGGACCGGTCGGTCAATAATTGCTACGCTGGTCACATGGCCAGACCGCGGCAGTTCGACGAGGAGCAGGTGCTACGCGCCGTCCGGGACCAGTTCTGGGACGCCGGCTACGCGGCGACCTCGCTGGAGGACCTCATGCGCGTCAGCGGGCTGGGCAAGGGCAGCCTCTACGGGGCCTTCGGCGACAAGCATCAGCTCTTCCTTCGGGCGCTGCGCAGCTACACCGACACAAGCGGGGGCTACCTGCGGGAGATGCTCACCTCCACTCCCCGTGCCCTGGACGCCCTGCGGGCGTTCGTGATGGCACCGGTGAGCGACCCGGGCGGAATCGCCGCCCGCCGCGGCTGCCTCATGGCGAACAGCACCTGCGAGCTGGCCACCACCGACGCTGACGTCCTGGCGGAGGCGCGGCGCACCTACGAAAGCACCACCGCCCTGGTCGCCGAGTGCGTCGTACGAGCCCAGGACGAGGGTGACATGCCGAGCGGTGCCGACCCGGTCGAGACGGCGCGCGCACTGCTGGCCGCGCAGCAGGGGCTCGTGTTCATGGGCCGCACCGGCCTGGACATCGACAAGCTGACGGCGACGGCGCGTACCCTCACCGCCCAGTTCCTGCCGGAAGCCTGAGACCGGCGGTCACGCGCGGCCTCGTCGTCCGCTCAGCCGCTCTTGCGGGCCACGGCGCAGTATTCGGAGACGGGTGTGGTGTCGTTGCCGTCCGGACGCCACTGGGAGCAGGTGAGCAGGCCGGGCTCGAGGATGTCGAGGCCGTCGAAGAACCGGGTGATCTCCTGCGGTGTCCGCACGCACATCGGCGCGGCGCCGCCGGCGTTCCACATCTCCACGGCCTGGTCGACCGCTTCCGGGTTGACCTCGCGGGTCGGGTGGGAGATGACCAGGTAGCTGCCGGTGGGTACCGCGTCCACGAGACGCCGGACGATCCGCGTCGCCTCGTCGTCGTCGACGACGAAGTTCAGGATCCCCAACAGCATGATCGCCACCGGCTGTCCGAAGTCCAATGTCCGGCGGGCCTGCACGAGGATCGGGCCCGGGTCCCGCAGGTCGGCCTCAAGGTAGTCCGTGGCGCCCGCCGGGCTGCTGGTCAGCAGCGCCCGAGCGTGCACCAGCACCATCGGGTCGTTGTCGACGTAGACGATCCGCGATTCCGGGGCGGTCGCCTGGGCGACCTCGTGGGTGTTGTTCGCGGTGGGTAGGCCGGTGCCGATATCGAGGAACTGCCGGATGCCAGCGTCACCGGCGAGGTGCCGCACGGCACGGCCCAGAAACTCGCGGTTGAACCGGGCCGACTGGACCAACTCCGGCATGAAGGCGAGCACCTGCTCGGCGGCCTCCCGGTCAGCGGCAAAGTTGTCCTTGCCGCCGAGGAGGTAGTTCCACAACCGGGCCGAGTGCGGGACGCTGGTGTCCACTGTGCTCGCCCGGCCCCCGTCCGTGGAAGGCGCGTCCGTCACCGAGGCTCCTCTGGTTGTGACGTGGTTGGTCCCGGACACGATAGGCCCGCGCCCCGGTGACCTTCAATGCCTGAAGATCAAAGAAACAGCTGAGACGGGCTGAGCCCTTTCGGGTGTCCGGGCCTGTCCTGTTTTGTAGGTTCAGAGGTGACAGGAACCTTGCCAGGTTGCCAGCGCCTCCGCTCCCGGTCCGGCGTCCTAGAGGAGGCAGACGCCGTGACGTCGAGTCCGCTACCCCGGATTCTTCGCCGACGCGGCGCGCCCGAGTTTCCGACGTTCCTGGAGCTCTTCTTCGATCTGGTCTACATCTTCATGTTCTCCCGGCTCTCCGTGGGACTGGTCGACGATCTCAGCGTTCGTAACGCGGCGCAGACCGCCGTCCTGCTGCTGGCCGCATGGTGGGTCTGGGTGTTGACCGCGTGGCTCACCGACCTGTTCAATCCGCGGCTACCGCTGATCCAGGCCACCGTTCTCGTGGTCATGTTCGGCACCCTGTTGATGGCCGTCGCGGTGCCGCGTGCCTTCGGCACACACGCGTGGCTCTTCGTCGCGGCGTACTTCGCCATCCACCTCGCCCGGGATTCGGTTCTCATTCCCGGCACCCGGGTGAACCGGCCAATCCAGGCCAGGAGCATCCGGGTCTTCTTCTGGTTCGGTGTGACCGTCGGGCCATGGGTGGCTGGCGTGTTCGTGGACGGCACAGCCAGGCTGGTGCTCTGGTCCATCGCGGTGGCGGTCGACCTCGGGTCGGCCCGGATCGGTTGGCCGACGCCGGGGCTCGGTCGTACCGAACTCGCCAGCCAGATCTTCACCGGCGCACACCTGTCCGAACGACACCGACAGATCTTCATCATCTCGCTCGGCGAGTTGATCCTGACCATCGGGATGGGCCTGGCCGCCAGCGGCTTCGAGGCCGGCCGGGTGGTCGCGTGCACGATCGCGTTCGCCAACGCGCTCCTGCTGTTCCACATCTACTTCCACCGGATCCGGCAGCTACTGGCGCCGACCGCCGTCTCGACGGTGGAGCGGGTCCGCTCCGGCACCGCCACCTCGTACACCCACCTGGTCATGGTGGCGGGGGTGGTGGTCATCTCGGCCAGTGACTCACTCGTCATCGACCGCCCGTTCGGCGAGGCCCCGCCGGGCTGGATCGTCGCAATCCTGGGTGGGCCCGCACTCTTCCTGCTCGGTGGCTGCCTGTTCGACTTCGTGGTCACCGGCCGGATCCTCTGGTCACGGGTGGTGGGGGTCGTCGTGCTGGGCGCCGCCGGACCCGCGATGCCGCTGCTGCCACCGCTCGCCATCATGATCGTGGCGAACCTCGTCCTGCTGCTCACGCTGATCGTGGAGACGAGGGCCCCGCGCTCGCGGTTGACCAGTGCCCCGTTGCCCGCCGGGTGAGCCGCGGGAGTGCCGGCGCTGCGGCCCGGTCGACGTCAGCCCAACGCCGGTGGCCTCGCCGTACGGGTGTGCACCCGGGTGCTCAGCAGGTTCGCCACGGCGACCAGGGCGAGAACGACCACGGCAAGGAGGACGACCATGAGCGGCGGCAGCAGGTACGTCGCCGGTGCCACCCCGCTCAGCAGGACCAGACCAGCCAGCCGCGACCTGGACACCCGACCGAACACGGTGTAGTCGAGCAGCCCACGGCCGATCAGGAAGAGAGCCGGTCCACCGAGGATGACCGCGGCCCAGGACGGTGGGGTCTCACCGAACGGGCGGTCGATGACGAGCTTGCTGGTGACCGCCGCGCCCCCGATACCGGCCACCATGATCAGGTGAGTGACCGCGGCGGACTGGCCCAGCAGGGCGGAGTTCGTCGACTTGGCGATCGCGTCGGTCAGGAGTTCTCCCGCACGGTAGATGTAGATCCGCCACATCAGCACCACGACCAGGAAGACGACCACGAGCGCCCAGACCCGCGGGGCCGTGTAGTCGCTCTGACTGAAGGTCTCCGCTGTCGTGAATATCGAGACGCCGAGCGCGATGATGACGAACTGCCGGTACCGCTCGGAGAGTCTCTCGCTGGCCGGCCCCCACTCCTCGGAGCGCGGACGCCCCAGTCGCAGTACCGGCCAGCCGAGAGCGGCCGCGGTGTACTCCACCCCGACCGCCGCCGCCCAGAGCACCAGCCGAGCCGTGTCACCGAGGAACCCTCCACTGATCCACCCGATTGCGGCGATGGCCTCCCAGAACAGGACCCGACCGTTCCTCCCACGCTGGGACGTCTCCCGCACGATCAGCAGGTGGTAGACGCTGGAGCCAACGTGGATCGCCACGTAGGTGATCGCGAACAGCAGGCCACGGCTGCCGTACGCGTCGGGGACCGTGGCCGCCAACAGCATGCTCGCCGCCATTGCCCCGATGAACTGCAGCTGGACCGCCGGCCGGCTCCGGTCGAGCGCGTCACCCGCCCACGCGGTCAGCGCCCAGATGAACGTGAACGCGAGCAGCAACACCACGGTCTGCGCGGCACCCGTCCAGGTGAGCTCGGTGGCCAGCTTCTCCGCGAGGGAGATCAGCGCGAAGATGTAGACCAGATCGAAGAAGAGTTCCAGGAGTGCCGGATGCGCCGGATTCCTCCGGCCCGAAACCGCCACCCCGGCGTCGCCATCCGCTGTCATCGACCACCCTGCCGCGCCCGTCCACCGTTACCGCCACCGGATGACGACACTACGGGTAATCAGAGATTGACGTAGGGTGGTTGCCCGGGGCCGGGTGCCGTGCGAAGGGCCTGACGCGGTCGGTGGTCAGCCGTCGAGGCGCTGCGGTCCGAAAACGCTTTCGATTGACCGTCGTCGGTATCGGCCGCCCACCTTGCCTCGACGGCTTCGTCGCCTTCCCCGAAACCAGTCTGCGCACTACTCTTACGAGAACCAAGGGGCAGCAAGCAAACCACCAACCACCCTGAAATGTTTGCGAAAGGCTTTCGGTGGGCCGACGACGATCCCAGTCAGTGACGTTGAGCGACGTGGCGAGCCGGGCCGGCACCTCCGTGGCCACCGCATCCAAGGCACTGAACAGCCGCGCCGAGGTCGCCCCGGAAACCCGGGAGCGGGTGCTGCGGGCCGCCGCCGAACTGTCCTTCCAGCCCAACGTGCTGGCCCGCGGTCTGATCTCCGGACGCACCCGCACGGTCGGGCTGCTCACCGACGAACTCGGCGGCCGGTTCGCCATACCCATCCTGCTCGGCGCCGAGAACGCCCTCGGCAACGGGCAGATGTCCGTCCTGCTCTGCGACGCTCGCGGCGACGCGATCCGCCGCCAGCACTACATCCGCACCCTGCTCGCCCGCCAGGTCGACGGGTTCATCGTGGTCGGCGACAGCAACGACCTGCGCCCATCATTGACACAGGACATCCCGGTCCCGGTGGTCTACGCCTACGCCGAGTCAACCGATCCGCGAGACCTGTCGATCGTCGCCGACGACGAGGGCGGCGCCCGACTCGCCGCCGAACATCTGGTGTCACACGGCCGACGCAGGATCGGGCACATCACCGGGCCCGACACCTACCGCGCGGCACGCGATCGGGTCGCCGGACTACGAGCGGTGCTCGCCGAGGCGGGGCTCACCCCCGCCGGCGACCCGCTCTACGGCGAGTGGTCGCAACGGTGGGGCCGGCACGCCGCCCGGCTACTGCTCGCCGCCCGACCTGACGTGGACGCGATCTTCTGCGGCAACGACCAGGTCGCCGCTGGCGCCGCCGACACCCTGCGGGACCTCGGTCGGCGAATCCCGGACGACGTGGCGATCGTCGGATACGACAACTGGGAGTTCTTCGCCGCCGACTGCCGACCGCCCCTGACCACCGTGGACCTCAATCTCGAACAACTCGGCGCCGCCGCGGTCAATCACCTCTTCGCCGCCATGGACGGCAACGCCGGCGCCGGCGTCATCCGGCAACCCGGCCGCCTCGTCGTACGCGAGTCCACCGGCCCTGTGCTGCATCGCTGATACCCGCTCGCCGGGGCCTCGACCACCCGCCCCGGCATCCACGCCCCGACACTCAGCCGACGGGCAGGGTCGACTCGCGCATCACAACGCGACCGGGGAACTCCTCCGAGCTGGCCGCGGCACCGTCGATAGCGGCGAAGAGCCGTTGGCCGGCCACCGCGCCGAGGTGTTTGAGGTTCATGTCGATGCTGGTCAAACGCGGGCGTGAGTCCGCGGCGATGGCTTCCCAGTTGTCAAAGCCGATCACCGAGATCGTTCGCGGCACATCGCGTCCGAAGTCGCGCAGCGTCTCCAGGACACCCCGTGCGATCTGGTCGCTGCCGCAGAAGATCGCGTCGACCTCGGGATGTTGCTCGACGACCATGTGTGCCGCGGCTCGCCCCCAGGACTCGTCCCACGACCCGAAGTAGGGCCGGTCGCCGACCATTCTCAGGCCGGCGGCAGCGAGCATCGCCGCCGCGCCCTCGGCGCGGTCCCGGGCCGCTTGGAAACCGGCCTCCCCGGTGATGTGGGCGATGTTGCGCCGGCCGCACGCCAGCAGGTGCTCGATGGCGAGCCGTCCACCTCCCACGTTGTCGACGGTGATCGAGATATCCGCCGGATCGGCGGAGGGGGCGTAGACGTACACGACCGGCACGGGGATGTTGCCGGCCAGCGGCGGGCGGGGGTCGGTGCGGGAGCCCACGACCATGAGGCCGTCCACGCGCCGGGACAGCAGCGCCTGTACGTGATGCTTCTCCCGGATCGCGTCGCCGCGCGCATCGCACAGGAAGACCGAGACCTGACCCGCCCCGGACGCGTCCTCCGCGCCCATGAGGATGGGGATCGAGAAGCGCCCCTCCAGGTCGCTCGTCAGCAGGCCGACGGTCCCGGTCCGACCACTGAGAAGCCCACGGGCCAGGGCGTTCGGCGCGAAGGACAGCAACTCCGCGGCCTCTAGCACTCGGACTCTCGTGGTCGTCCGCACCTCGCCGCGTCCGTTGATGGCCTTGGACGCGGTCGCCACCGACACCCCGGCGAGCTTGGCGACATCGGTGAGCGTGGGCGGGCGATAAGCGGGGACCTCAGGCTCGGTGGTCATGCTTGCTCCCTCCCAGCGACCCACACCGCAGCGGTGGGCGTCGGCGAGGCCGCCGCCGGAGTGTCGTGTCGGTCAGCCAGCGGAAGCACATCCTAAAACCTTTTCGGCGACGTTGCGGCGGGGTTGCAGCCCGAACACTACACGGGGATCCCGCCGCCCTTGTGACAGGCAGGGTCGCGGCAACTCGCCCCCTCGAAACCTCTCTCGAAACCTTGAGCAGCCGGCCGTTGGGTCACCGGAACAGCCGTGGCCCGGTCGGGTCGATCGGGCCACGGCCATCCATGGAGTGGGCGGGCAGCAGCCGGCAACGCCTACGGAGCGAGTTCCTTGTTCGATCGAGCGGCGCTCGTCACGACGATCGACCTTTCCCTCCGGCTGAAGATGCCGGCCTCGACGAACGTCTTCGCGATGTGGCTGACGGTCGACACGAACTGGCCGTGGGTCTTGAAGGGCGCCTGATCCCAGACCAGGTCGAGGAAGGTGGGGCCGTCGCTGCCGGGCGACGGAATGCCCGCTACGGGTACGTCGTAGTTCGGCAGGCCGTCGTTCCGCTTGCGGTTCGGCACACCGGTGTCGACCGACCCGAACACGATCGTCGGCTCGACCCGCCGGAAGTACGTCGAGGCGGCCTGGGTGTCGCCGATGTGGTACGGCCGCAGGGTGAAGCCGTGCGTGGTGAACAGCGCGTCACCCGTCGCCGTGGTGCTGTCGTGAGTGATCGCCGAGCGGGCGTAGTCGCCGTCCCGCTTCAAGTGGCGGTACAGGGACAGTTCCCGGTAGTTGCCCACACCCGGGTTCCCGAGGATCTGCATGAGGAGGGGACCCCAGAAGACCGACTGCGTGTCGGGGCGGTCCAGGGTCCGCTCGATTCGGATGCTGAACGGCATCCGAATCTCGATCGTGTCGCCCGGCTTCCAGGTCCGGCTCAAGGTCAGGTAACTGCCGGGCTTGGCGGCGACCTTCTGAGCGACGCTGTTGATCGTGACGAAGAAGCCCTTCTGCACCCAGCCCGGCACCCGCAGTTTGATGGTGAGCCGGCCGCGGCCGTTGACGGTCAGCTTGGTGCGGTCGTCCCGCGGGTAGCTCGTCTCCTGAGTGACGACGAAGCCCTTCTCGGCCCAGGTCAGCGTCGACGGTGCGTACAGGTTGACCCAGAGGGTCTTGCCGTCGGCCGACTTGAAATAGATCGTCTCCTGGTACTTGGTGTGGTTCTCCATGCCGGTGCCGCCGCAGCAGGTGCCGGTGTTGCCGTAGTTGCGGGTGGCCCCCGGGGTCAGCGGCTGGAAGTAGGTGACCTGCGGGTTGTTGACGTTCGTGTTGTCGGCGCGCGAACCAAGGATCTGGTTGAGCAGGCCGCGCTCGTAGTAGTCCAGGTAGGCCGGGTTGTGCTCGTGGAGGAACAGGTTACGAGCCAGCTTGATCAGGTTGTAGGTGGTGCAGGTCTCCGCGCCGCCCTGGGCGATCGAGTTCGCGATGTTGCCCCGGTTCTGGAACAACTCGGTGTTGTTGTTGGAACCTGGGTAGTTGCCGCTCGTTCCGCCGTTGGCGTACATCCGGTGCGGGACGACCATTCCGAGGAAGTTCTTGGCGGCCTGGAGGTACTCGCGGTCGCCGCTGTGCTCGTAGACGCGCAGGTAGCCGACGAACTGCGGCACGTGCGAGTTGGCGTGCAGCCGGTCCGGCCGACGACGACCGGGACGGGTCTGTGGCGTCGTGACGAGGATGTCGCGGTTCTCGACGCAGGCGTCGAAGAGTGACTCCCGGTTGTCGAAGCGCTTGGCGGTGTCCAGGTGCCTCGCGTCGCCGGTGAGCGCGTAGATCTCGGGGAACACCTCGTTCGCGCCCCCGGTCTCGCCCGCGATGTAGAGGTCCCACATGTAGTTCAGGTTGTCCCGCGTGATCGGGCCCGAGTACGCGGGGTGGTTCTTGTCCCCGACGGTGAGCGCGAGGTGAGCCCAGTCGGCCATCCTGACGACCACGTCGAGGGCCTTCTGGTTGTCCGTGTGGTAATACGCGTCGAGCAGACCACGCATGATCTTGTGCTGCGTGTACCACGGCGCCCAGGTGTTGGTGGTCAGGTCGCCGCCGTAGACGGCCCACCTCGGCGGACCGAGTCGGAGCACCGCGTCCTCCGGGATCGCGCCCAGATAACCCGGGTGGGTCGGGACCCAGACGGCGGCCCCGCCGCTCTGGCTCGCCACGATGCCGCCGTCCCGGCCGTTGGGCGAGGCGTCCCTGATCGTGGAGCCTTCCTCCTCCTCGAACCGGTACCAGGCGATCGACCCGCCGCCGGTGCTCCCGTCCGCCGAGTCCAGCAACGACTGGACCTCTGGCTGGCTCAGGGCACGGTCGAAGATGTGGAACTCGTCGACGGTCGCGTCCAGGAACGGATCGCCGTACTGCGACCGCCCGATCCACCGGTTTCCGGGGTTCCCGAGGTCGGCCGGACTGAGGGTCATGGTCGTGTTCTGGCCGGCCTGCTGGCCGTTCACGTACAGCGTGCCGGTGTTCTGGGTGAGGGTGACGGCCAGATGCACCCACTGGTTGGTCGGCAATGCCGCGGCGCCGTCGATCCGCTGCTCCCCGCCGCTTCCGCTGACCGTGATCGCGAACCTCGGCACGTTGCCGGTGACACCGGCACGCGGGGTCAGGAACATGTTGACCGTGGTGTTCTGGCCGAAGTCAAACAGCCGGCTCCAGCTCTGGGCGGATGCGAGATTCACCCAGGTGGCGATGGTGAAGTCGGCGAGCTGGCTGATCGCCTCCTGGGGAAGGGCCACGTGCTGTGCCCGGCTGGGGCCGTTCAGGCGGAGGCCACTTCCGAAGCGGCCCGGCACCCGGCCGATCTGCGGCTCCTCCGGTTCCTCACCGCCCGGGTCGCCGCCCATCCGCGCGGTGATAGCGGCCTGGCACGCCGCGAGCTCGTCGACCATCCAGTCGAGCTTGCTCTTGAAGATCGGCTCTCCATGGTCGGCGTAGCCCTGCGCCAGGGCTGTCATGAAGTGGCCGGCCCAGTGGCCGCTGAGCAGCCCGCCGTCCTCCCAGCCCCCGGGGACGGAGACGCCCGGCGGGTTCGGCCGGCCGGCCTGATTGTTGAACAGCACGAGGAAGCGCCGCTCGTCGAGCTGCCGAAGGTAGTTCTTCATCCGGTCGCGCTTCTCCTGGAGCAGGCCGTCGCCCAGCGTCACGTCACGCAGTTGGAACGGCCTGACCGGGGCGGTGCCGCCGGGGCCGGGATCGGCCGGGGTCGCGCCCCGCGCGGTCGGGCCGATTGTCGCCTCGGAGGTTGTTGCTGCCTGGGCAGCGGTCGTCGGCAGCGCGCCCGCGGTGGCCACCGCGGCGACACCGACGGCTGATGCCTGAAGTACCTGACGTCGACTGGCGGGCATTTTCTCGGATTGGACCACGTGAAAATCGTCCTTTCAGGCGGGGGTACGTGCTGACGGTGCGGCCTGCCTCCGGGCTTCCGCCCGGCCCTCGTCCCGGGCGTCGGCGAGCAGCTGCGCGAGTCGCCGCCGACGTCGCCGGGCGGTGCTCCGGATGGTGAGGGCGAGGGCTGCGAGGATGGCAGCGAGGGCCAGTTGCGGCCAGGGCAGAGCCCAGGTCGTGACGGTGGCGGTGGCGGTGGCGGACTGGATCTCGGCGCCGGTGGGGCCAGCACCGGGGACGGCCGGGGTGACGTCGACGCTCGTCCGGAGTCGCCCCCATGCCCGGACTCCGTCGACGCGGGCGTCGACCTCCCGGCTGCCGCCGGGAAGCATCTCGTCGACCTTCGTTGAGGTCTGCCGCGTGCCCAGGCCGAGCGGCCCGGTGGCGGTCGTCCGGCCGGTACCGGTCACCGCCACGGTGCCGTTGTTCGTCGTGGCGTACCTGAGGTGGATGGCGCCGGCCGAGAAGGGGTTCCACGAGCGCTCGTACCTGGCGGTGAGACCGCTGATCGCCAGGGCGGCCGTGACCGTACCGCTGGCCCGCAGCATGACCCGGAACCCGACCCGGCTCTCGACGGCGACCGTGCCCCCCGTGCTCGTGACCGTCGCCGCGATGCCGGCCGGGTGGTCCCCAGGCGAGGCGTCGTGCGGCACGGTGATGGTGAACGGCACCACCTTCGTCTCCTTGGGCCCGACGGTGACCGTCCTCTGCACCGTGATCCAGGTGCCGCCGTCCTCCGACTCTCGGTCGGACGGGAGCATGTTGAAGCGCCCCTTGTCGGTGAGGTAGCCGTCGGCGGCCTTCAGGGCGAAGACCGCCCTGCCGTCGCTGAGGTTCCGCACGGCCAGGTGCTCGGTCACCACCTGACCCGGGTCGAGCGTGCGCTCGATCCACCGGCGGCCGTCGGGACCCTGCTGGTTGGCTGGCTGGACCGCCCAGGTCAAGGTCGGACTGGTCGGTTCCGCCGCCGCCGTGGCGGGTGCGATCGGCACGGTGACGAGCACCGCGGCCAGCAGGGCGAGCAGCCGCATCGGCGTCCGCGGCAAGGTCCGGATCATCGCGGGGTCCTTCGACGAAGGGATGTGATGGTGGGGGCCGCGGCGAGACGGCCCCCACCCGTGCGTCACTCGAACAGGGACAGGGTCAACGTCGAGGTGTACGAGCCGGCGGCGACATCCGCCGGGGTCCGCAGGTACAGGTCGGCGTTGACGGAGTACGCGTCGCCGGTGACCGCCGCGGAGTCGAACGTCGACACCAACAGCTCCTGGTCGACCAGGCCCACGTTGTTGCCGGGCTGGGTCGGTTCGTCGAGGACGGTCACCACCTCCTCGCCTCCGGAGACCAGGCCGGTGTCGCCGCCGTCGAGCAGGCGCGGCTTCCAACCAAGGTGGCCGGCGCTGATCGGAGCCTGACCGGCGCCGCCGACGAAGTCGGTGGCGCTACCCAGCACGGCCCAGGCGGCGTTGTCGGGCACCTCCTCGGCCGTACGGGTGTCGGTGACCGTCACCGTCGGCAGGGTGCCGACAAACTGACGGACCAGCAGGGTCGAGCCGTCCTCGGACAGCGCGACCGAGTTGCCGGCGATCGACATGGCGAGCACACCAGGTTCGGTGATCTCCTCGATATCGACCGTCACCTGCACGTCGGCGTTGTCACCGGGCTCCGCCCGGGCCGGCGACTGCAACGCCACCGTCCCGACCAGCACCGCGCCCGCCGCGATCAACCGCTTTCGATTCCACGTGTTCATCTGCTACTCCAATGTCACTAGTGGTTACGGAGCCTGACGGGGATCGCCGGCACAATCGACATCGGCGTGGTCTGCGATGCGGACGGTCGTCACGTCCTCGCCGTTGATGGGCCCGGTGGCCCGGACGGTCGCCGAGCCGGCCGCCACCGAGACCGCCCGGGTCGCAAACGACTGGTAGGCGTTCGCACCCGGCGCCACATCGGCGACCGAACGCTGGCCGTGCGCCGTCTCCAGGACGATGTCCACCGGCGCGTCGTGCTCGTTGCGCGCCAGCACGGCGACGTACGCCCTACCGCCGACGCACCGCACCTGCGCGCTGACCGTGACGGGCACCTCCGGTGGTACGCCCGGGTCGTCGGCGAAGACCCGCCAGTCCGTGATCGCGACCGCCGAGTAGGTGGTGCCGTTCCCGTTGGCCCGGATCGTGGCCCGCACCCGGGGCGTGGTGACGGGGTCGAAGGTGACGGTGTTGAACGCGGTGGTGCTCGTGCCGTAGGCGGATGCGCCGGTCACGTCGCGCCAGGCCGAGCCGGGCTCGTCCCAGTACTGCAGCACCCACCCGTCGGGCTCGGCGACGCCGTCGCCGGTGCCGCGGTTGGCGTCCCGCCAGAACTTCAGTTCGGCGCCGGTGATTCGTACCGGGCGCGACCAGTCGTACTGGACCCACTGGGTCGCCGGACGGGTGCCGGACCAGGTGCCCCAGAGTTGGGCCTGGCTCGGGTTCGACGGGTCGGCGCCGTCGTTGAGGGCCGTGACGCTGTTCCAACCCGCCGTGTAGGAGGCGGTCGGGGTCGCGATGGGCCCGATGTTGCCCGTGAGTGGCCCGGACAGGTCCGCCGGGATGGTGACCGTCTTGGCGGTCTCCAGGTTTCCCGCCACGTCGAGCGCACGGAACAACACGGTGTGCCGGTTGGAGTCGGGTGCCGCGATGGCGCCGCTGTAGGCGGTCCACGCACCGGTGCCGATGGAGTACTCGATGCGGGCGACCCCGGAGGTCGCGTCGCTGGCGGTCACCGTGACCGTCCGGGTGGCGCTGTTCGCGGTGGCGGTGCTGACCGGTGCCGTGGCGTCGATGCGTACGGGGACGTTCGCGGGCGCGGACACGTTGCCGGCGCGGTCGGTCGCGGTCGCCCGCACGGTGTGCTGACCGTCTCCGGAGACGGTGACGTCAACCGACCGCACGTCACTCGCGGTGACCGGCTCGCCGTCGTCCACCCGCGACTCGATGGTCAGCCGACCGCCACGGTCGTCGGTGCCGGCGACGCGCACCCGCACCGCGGACCGGAACCAGCCGGCACCGCCCGCGCTGCCGCTGGGCGTGAGCGTCAGTGTCGGCGGGGTCTCGTCGCCCTCGGTGTCGCCGGGCGAGATGACTCGGACCTGCGCGGATACGCGACTGGCGGCGTAGCCGAGCACACTGCCCTGGATGGTGAACGTTCCGGGCGTCGCGACATCGTCGGGTTGCACCGGGTCCCAGAAGACCGGCACCCCCAGCGTTTCGGCGCCGAACGACACGGGAACGCTGCCGGGCAGTTCGGTCTCCCCCACCTCCACCGTCATCGTCGGTGCGCTGACGGTCTCCGGCTGCGCTGCGAGGATCTTCCACTCTTCGACCGCCACCGCCGAGTAGGTGCTGCCATTGGTCGACGCGTCGAGCACGGCGCGTACCTGCGTGGTGGTCACCGGGTCGAAGGTGGTGTCCTGGAAGCCCTGCGTGCCGGTCGGGAAGCCGCTCGGATTGGGCACGTCGGCCCACTGCCCGGTGTCGAGGTTCCAGTACTGGACGCGCCAGCGGGCGGGTGCGGCGACGCCGACGCCGCTGCCCTGCGGCTGGTCGTTCCAGAAGTCGATCTGCGAACCGGAGATCCGCATCGGCTGGTCCCACGTGTACTGCACCCACTGCTGTGGCGGGTTGTTGCCCGTCCAGGTCCCCCACATGTCCGGTGGCAGCGGGTTCGATCGGACGATCTCGTCGTTGAGCGCCTTGACCCAGTACTGGGTGGGCACCGGTTGGTTGGAGACGGTGACCGTCGCCTCCTGGGCGATGTTCGGCCGGGGGGTGCGGTCCGGTCCCCTGATCGGTGTTGGCGTGACGAGCTTCATCCGCGGCGGGGTCAGCGTGTCGTCCCACTCCAGCGGGTCGATCGCCACCGAGCGGCGGAAGTGGCCGCCGCCAACGGCGTCAGCGGTGTGGTAGGCGAGGTACCACGTGCCGTTGAACTCCAGGATGCCCGGGTGACTCGTCGTCGAGGAGACCGGCCGGAGCACGGTCCCCCGGTAGGTCCACGGCCCCTGTGGCGACGAAGCCGTCCCGTACGCGATGCAGGCGTGGTAGTTCGCCGGCGTGCACTGCGAGGTCGGGCCGGCGTTGTTGCCGGCGTACGCCATGTAGTAGGTGTCGTTGCGCTTGAAGACCCAGGCGCCTTCGAAGAAGCCGGTCAGGCCGGTGACGGTGCGCTGGGTGCCGACCGGGGTCTTCATGTCCTGCTGGAATTCCTGCATGCGCAGCTGGCTGAACGAGCCCCACCAGACGTACACCCGCTGGTTCGGGGCGGTGCCGTCGATGAGGATCGTCGGGTCGATGTTGTGGATGTTGTTGGCCGCGGGCACCCGCTGGGAGATGATCGGCCCGCCCGCGTGGTCGGTCCACGGGCCGGTCGGGCTGTCCGAGACGGCCACGCCGATGGCGAACTTGTCGGCCGCCGGGCTGTCCCGCTCGTTGATCGGGACGTACCAGTAGTAGCGCTTGTCGACGCCCTGGATGACCTGGCCCGCGTACGCGCGTCCCGGCGTCGCCCAGGCGAAGACCTGTTCCGGGCGCATCAGCGACGGATGGTGGGTCCACTCGCCGGCTTCGACGTCGGTGGTACGAAACGCGCCCCACTCGTTCATGATGAAGTCGTTGGTGGACGGTCCGGCCTGGTCATGGCCGGTGTAGATGTAGAGCTCGTCCCGGTCGGTGTCGTTACCGGGAGCGCCGGCCGGCACGACGACCGGCGCCGGATCGGCCGAGTAGTAACTGCCGTCGCCGAGGATCGGGTTGACGGTGTTGGTGAAGGTGTACGGATCGGCGGCGTAGGCCGGCGCGGCGACCCCGACCAGGCCAGCGGCGACGAGCCCGGCGACCGCCGTCGCGGCGGCCATCCTGCGGAGCCGACGCGACGGCCGGGCTGTTGGTGGGGCGGCGCCGCGCACCACGGTGGTGTTCACGGTGTCGATCTCCTCACTGTTGGGCGGGGGTGGTGGCGGCACCGGTGCGGCGCCGCCACCACGGATGCCTAGCCGCAGCTGAGTGCGCCGAACGGCGCCTCAAACTCCTCGGTTACCGGCTGGCCGTTGACGGTTCCGGTGGCCTTCACCGTCGCGATCCCGGCCTGCACCGTCTTGGCGCGGGTGTTGAACGCCTGGTAGGCGGCCTTCCCGGGCGCGACGTTGGCCACCGTGCGCGACCCGTACGGCGTGACCAGCTCGATGGTGAGCGGCACGTCCTCGGCGTTGCGAGCGTTGACCGAGACATAGACGTTGGTGCCGGTGCACTGTGTGCGTGCCTGCACCTCGACGTCCCACGCCGGGGTCTCCGGCGGGTCGCCCACGGTGAGCGTCAGCGTGGTCCGCGTGGCACCGGCCTCGCTGACGTAGTAGGGCAGGATCAGGTCACCGATGATGGTGTAGCGACCGGGGGTGTTGACGATGTTCTCGTCGAAGTCCCAGTCGACACCGATGGCCTGGTTGTCCCGGGAGCCGTCGTTGTAGGAGACCTCCACCTTGTTCGGCAGGTAGGGCAGCTCGCCCACCTCGACGGCCTGCTCGAACGCCTCGGCGCCCTGGATCGAGATGCCGCCTGGGGACATCTCGGGCCGCACGTAGATGCGGGCCTCGGCGATCTGGCCGTACGCGTCGTTCGTGCCGTAGACCACGAACGGGTCCACGTTGGGCTCCGCGACCATCACTGGCGTGATCTCCTGCCAGTTGAACGCGACGGTGCCGCGAGCGCCGCTGGCGTAGATCGCGTCGAGCGTGCTCGGCAGGGCGGGCACCTGGCCCACGCCGGTCCGGATGAGCACCGGCGAGCGCACCGAGTTGACGGTCTCGCCGTTGGCGCGCCAGCGCAGCACGCCCGTGCCGGCACCGCCATCCATGAGGCCCCAGATGCGGATGCGTAGGTAGCTGGTTGTGACGGGTTCGAAGTCGAAGTGGTTGTAGGTGTTGGTGGTGAGCCCAGCGGCGTACGTCGAGCCCTTGGTGAGGGTGACCGGCGTCCAGGTGGTGCCGTTCTCGGAACTCTCGATCGCGTACGTCGTGGCCGTGGGCCGACGGGTGCCGCCGTTGTCGTCGTACCAGTAGATGTCGGTCGACGACAGCCGCACCGGTGCGGTCCACCGGTACTGGAGCCACGCGGCACGCTCGATGCTGGTGCCGTTCTGCGTCTGGCCCCAGTTGCCCCAGCCGTTTCCGGCACCCGGGTTGGAGCTGTTCGGGGTGGTGCTCTCATTGACCCGCTGGTGGTTCTCCCACGACGAGGTCCCACTGGTGCTGATCGTCGCCGAGGAGCCGAACTCCGCGACGACCTCCCGCTTGGCGAGGGTCGCCGTCACGGTCGCCTCCGACCGCTTCTCGCCATCAGTGGCGAAGAGCCGGAACACGTAGTCACCCTCGATCGTGCCGGTCACCCGGGTCGCCAGCGCCTTCGCGTCGGAGAAGATGACGCCCGCGCCCTGCGGCGCCGAGACGGTCTCCCAGCCGAAGGTGAGCTCGCTGTCGTAGGGGACGCCGTCGTCGGACGCCGTGCCGACCAGCCTGGTGGACAGGTTGCCGTCCGCCGAGCCGTCGCGGGTGGCGGTGACCGCGGGTGCCTGGTTGGAGACCTCTGGTACGTCACGCCCCGAGTCGAACGCCTGGATCTCGGAGATCGCCGTGAAGAAGGTCGGGTTGTTCGTGAAGGCGATGCGCAGCTTGTTCGACGTCACGGTGTCGAACAACGCCTCGTTGAACTTCGCCGACGGGACGGTCGGGCTCTTGAACTGGCCCGGTACCTCCTTCCACCCTCCGTTGCCGTCGGGCACCTGGACCCACCAGCGCGCGGGCTCGCGGTAGCCACCGGCTTGACGGTCGCTGACGAAGAACACCTTCACGTTGTCGAAGGACTTGGCCGAACCCAGGTCGAGCTCGACGTAGCCGTTCTTGTCAGCGGTGCCGTAGTTGCCCCAGTATGGCTCGTTGGCGGTGACGCCGTCGGTCACGGCCGCCAGCGACACCGGCCGCTCGGTCTCCTTGATGGCGCCGGGCGTGTAGTTCATCGAGGTGGTGCTCCAGCCCGGCGTGTGGAACTGCCGCCACGGCGTCGGCCGCACACCCTGCTGGGTGTACGACGAGCTGAGGTTGGCGTCCGCCGTCAGGTTCGGCGCGTCCTCGGTGAGGTCGATGCCGGCCGTCTTGAGATACGAGACGACGCGGTCGTCCTGGATCGGGGCGTCGACCGCGCTCGGGAAGTTGGCCCCGGTCGTCGCGGTGAAGGTGACGGTGAGGCCGTCCTCGGCCTGGACCTGGTTGGTGCCCGGGTCGTAGGTGAACTTGCCGACCTTGTCGGTGCTGACCTTCTTCTCGCCGTTCAGGAACAGGCTGTAGCCGGCGCCCAGGCCGTACTTGCTGCCGTCGGGGTCCCAGACGATGGTGACGTCCTGCCCGTGGTAGCGAAGGTTGTTGGCCATGAAGTGTTCGTAGCCGAACGTGATCGGCGACAGCTCGATCTTGTCGTCGGAGCGCGGCTGCAGGCCCGCCATGTCCTCGACGAAGATGTAGTTCATGTTGCCGAGCATGATGTGGTTCGGGTTGTTGCGGTTGTAGGTCTTCGCGGTCGCGTTCCAGTTGGAGTAGTACTCCGCCTGGTTCGCGACCCGCATGTCCGCACCCGGGTAGATGCTCCAGGCCATCCAGTCCAGCAGCCGCTTGGCGTACGCCGGGGTGATGTACTTCTGCTCCGGGTCGTAGTGGCGCAGCGCGGAGCGGACGCTGCGGTACTGCACGGTGAAGTTGATGTTGGAGAAGTTGTTGGAGCCGCCCACCCCGTAGGCCGACCGGTCGTACTGGTTGGCGGTGTAGAACGGGAAGATCGGGAAGTTGTCGCCGTAGGTCAGGAAGCGGAACCCGTCGACGTAGGTCTGCCACTGGTCGAACGGGATGAGGTTCTCGGCGTAGATGTCGTAGAGGTTCGACTCCTTGGCCGGGATCAGGTCACGGGCCGACTGGGGCAGCGGGTTGGGCCGGCCGTTGGAGCTGGCCGCGCTGGTGGCTCCGTGCGACGTGCCGGCCAGGAACATCCGCGTGTCGGGGCTCCACAGCCGGTCGAGGATCGCTGCGCGGATCTCGTTGGCACCGGTCGCCATCTCGTCGACCTTGGCCTGGTCGGCGCCGGCGATCTGGTAGAGCTGGCGGGCGGCGTCGAACGCGCCCCACACGTACGCCGACTCGGGTCGCTCGATCGTGCGCGCCCCGGGTGCGCCGGCGTTGGTCTTCGGGTAGCCGAAGGTGATGGCGTCGGCGTCGTTGCCCGGCATGTAGTTGGTGTCGTACGCGATGAGCTTGTCGTCGTTGCCGTCGTAGTGCTCAAGCTGGCCGACGCCGTCGCCCTCGAAGTAGTGCGCGAACTTCCCGGCGATCTCCTTGCCACCGCCGTGCACGTTGTAGGCCTCGAGCCCGGCCGTGCCGAGGTACTGCGAGTAGTGGTTGTTCCAGCTCGTGTGCCCCGGGCTGTCCAGGAAGGCCGAGGAGCCGGACAGCTCGCCGATGTTGAGGATCTGGCCGTACGGCAGGTAGGGCGTGCGCAGCCACTTGGTGTCCTGCAGGTGCATCGGCTGGGTCAGCGCCACGGCGTTCTGGTAGAGGTTCACCCCCTCGATCGTCGTCGGGTACTGGTAGACGTGACCGGATGCGTTCGCGTCGAGGGTGTTGTACCGCTCGCCCCACCAGCGGTAGACGATGGCCTTCTCCAGGGCGGGGTCGGGCAGGTCGATGTAGGGGACGTCCTGTGCCCAGCGGCGGTTGAACGCGGTGATGCCGGTACGCACGGCCGTGGCCGCCGACATGCCGGCGTACTCCTGGTAGCTCTCGACCGTCTTGGTCAGCGTGGCCGAGGAGACGGCGCCGACGACCGACAGCGACAGCGAGCCGTCCGCGGGCACGGTGATCTCGCGGTCCAGGTTTGTGCCGGTACGGCTGAAACCGGCACCGGTGAGGTCGATCTTGATCGAGTTCCACGCGGTGTCGACGAGTCCGTTGTTGGCGCCGCTGGTGATGGTGCGCGTGCCGGTGAGCGTCGCCGTGCCCGTTCCGGCCTGGGTGGCCAGCGGGGAAGCGGCGCGGACGGTGAAGGTCGCCGGCGAGCCGCCGGGGTTCTTGAAGTCGATGGCGGTGACCGCGACGTTGTCGTCGGTGATGAACTTGGTCAGGTCGGCGGTGACGCCGGTGGTCCCGATCGTGTACCGGCTCTTGGCGTGGCTCGGCGCGTTGAACCGGTTCGCGTTGACCTCGGTGACGGCCTGCCCCGGCACCGTGACGGTGTACAGGTTGCCGAGGTTGTTGGGGCCACCGACGTAGGCGCTGCCGGCGAAGCCCATGGTGGTGAAGTTGTTGTTGCTCGCGCCGCGCATGTACAGGGATCGGCCTCGGGTCATCAGCACCGCTGACCCGAGTGTCCCGTGGACACCCAGAATGCGGTCGAGGTAGTAGTCCGTGCCGCCAGCGGCGAGATCCTTCTCGAAGATCGACTGGTGCATGTTCCCCGCGGTGAACGGCACACCGGGCATGAGCTGGTTGGCGACGTCGCCGACGTTGCTGTAGGCCGGGTCGCCGATGTCCATGGCATGGCTCTGCCCGTCGGTGTAAACCCCGACGTCGCCCTCGTTGCCGGGCAAAATCGGGCTGGCGGCGTTGGCTGGGGATGGCACACCCACAGCCCCTCCGACCACCAGCGCGGCCAGGGCGGCCCATAGGGGCACCCTCCGCACGCGTCCATGGATCATGTTCTTTCCTCCTTGTTGTCGGTGCGGCCGAACGGGTGGAGCGTTAGCGCTAACATCGGGCCTGCCCTTCAGCCCATGACGTCCGGGTCAGCGGTCCATGGGCAGCCAGACGCGCATCGTCGAGGGCCCGCGATTGGCCCAGGCGTGGTATTCCACCAGCGCCACCTCGTCGAGTACCTCGCCGACGATCGGCGCCGCCCCGGCCGCGTCGGGTCGGTAGGGCCAGCCGTGGTCCTGCGGGTGCACGCGCCGGCAGCGCACCGTGACCCGGCCATCGACCAGGCGGGGCGGCTGGCTGTCGTCGACGCGAAGCTCATCGACGGAATCGACGCCGGGTACGTCCACCGACTCCAGGGCGAACACCAGAGGGCCGCGCTCCACCGCGACGCAGCCACGGACCGAGTCGATCCGCGCGTCCGGGTAGGTGAACCGGGGTGCCATCGGCAGCGACAGGACAACCTCGTCGCCTCGTCGCCACGTCCGATTCTCGGTGACGAAGCCGGGACCGACCGGGCGGCTGTCTCCGTCGATGGTCACCGTCGCACCCTGGGCCGCCCAACCGGGCACGCGCAACGAGAGCGACCAGGGGCGGTCGTCGTCGCTGTCGATCCGTACGTGGATCTGCCCATCGTGGGGGTAGTCGGTCGCAATGCTCACGCACAGGTCACGCCCGTCGGCGAGGCGGTGCTCGACGGTGCCGGGCATGTACTGGTGGAGTTGGAGGCCCTCGTCGTCGGACGTGGCGATGTACGCCGTCAGGCTGGCCAGGGTACGGGCGACGTTGGTCGGGCAGCAGGAAACCTCGAACCAGGGTGCCCGCAGCGAGGCCGCCGCACGAAGGCTGGGCCGGTCGGCGTCGGGAAGGGTGCCGAGCTCACGCCGGTGCAGCGTGTTGGTGTAGAAGAAGCTCCGCCCGTCGGCCGACGGCGAGGTCGACACCACATTGAAAAGCGTCCGCTCGATGAGGTCGGCGTACCGGGGGTCGCCGTCGGCCAGCAGCAACCGCCACGCGAGCATCACCGAGCCGACCCCGGCGCAGGTCTCGGAGTACGCGCGGTCGGGGGCCAGCAACCAGTCCTCGCCGAAGGCTTCATCCTGGTGGCGGGAGCCCTGACCGCCGGTGACGTACGTGCGCCGGGCCACCGCGTTCTTCCACTGGTTGCGTACCGCCTCCAGCAGGCTGGCGTCTTTCAGCTCGACCGCGACGTCGGTGGCGCCGGCGGCAAGGTAGTTCGCCCGCACGGCGTGCCCGCGCAGGACTGTCGCCTGCCGCACGGGAAGCTCGTCCTGGAAGTACTCGCGACCGTACTCCACATCGCTGAGCCGGCCATGGCCCCGCCGGTCGACGAAGAGAGCGGCCTGGGTCAGGTAGCGGTCGTCACCGGTGACCCGGGCGAACTCCACCAGCGCGGGCTCGATCTCCGGATGTCCGCAGAGGCCGTCGATGCCGTCCGGCCCGAACGTTTCGCACACGTTGTCGGCGGCACGGCGGGCGATGTCGAGCAGCCCGTCGTCCGCGCCTGGACGCGTTCGCGCGCGGGCGACCGCGGCTTGCAGAAGGTGACCGATGCAGTAGAGCTCGTGACCCCATTCGAGGTCGGACCACCGCGGTGCCTGGCCTGGGCGACCGAACCTGGTGTTGAGGTAGCCGTCGGACTCCTGTGCCGCGGCCACCCGGCGCACGATGGCGCGAAATCTCGTCTCGAGCTCCGCATCGCCGGTCCGGCCGATCTCCCACGCCATTGCTTCGAGGAACTTGTAGATCTCCGAGTCGGAGAACTCGCGTCCACGGCGTTCGCGCGAAAGGTCGCCCTGCACGGCGAGGTCGAAGTTTCGAATCCAGCCTTCCCGCTCAAGCCAGTGCTCGATGTGCTCGAGGGTCGCGACGCCGTTGATTGATTGACGCTCAGCCCAGAATCCGCCCGTGATCCGGACTTTGTCCAGCCCGACGGGCCGCAGCCGGCCACGAATCGGCAGGACAGGGGCGGCCGCAGGTACGGTGCCGCTCATGGTCATCCCTTCATCGCGCCGGACATGAAGCCGCGCACGTAGTGTCGTTGAAGCAGCAGGAACAGCACGATGCACGGAAGGGCGAGAACGACGACGCCCGCTTCAGTAGCCCCGTAGTCGACGACACCTTGAACCTGGCCCCGCAGATTGGAAACAGCGAGCGGAAGTGTCATGCGCTCGGTGTCGTTGATGAGGATCAGCGGTGCCATGAAGTCGTTCCACGCGGCGAGGAATGCGAACAGCCCCACGGTGATCAGGCCCGGCTTGACGGCGGGTAACAGCACTCGCCACAGGGCGCTGAACGACGAGCACCCGTCGACCATCGCGGCCTCGTCCAGCTCGCGCGGCACCGCTTCGAAGGAGATGCGCATCAGAAAGGTGGAGAACGGCAGTTGGAACATCGTGAGGACCAGGGCCACGCCGACGAGGGAATTCTCCAGCCCTACCTGGTTCAGCAGCACGTAGAGCGGGATGAGCAAGGTCGCGTACGGGACCATGAGGATGGCGAGCGTCACCAGGAACAGGATGTTCTTGCCCGGGAAGCGGAACCGCGCGAACGCGTAACCGCCGAACAGGGAGATCAGCAGCGTCAGGGTGACCGTGAGCAGGGAGACGAAGGTCGAGTTCGCGAGGTAGCGCCAGATGCCGGCCTGGTAGTTGGCCAGCGTCTCGTAGTTGCCGAATCCCCAACCATCGACCTGGTTCGTGCCGGCCTGCGGGCCGACCGAGGCGACCGCCGTCCAGAGCAGCGGAGCCAGGAAGATCAATCCCACCGATCCGGTGAACACCCAGTACGGTGTGCGCAGCACTATGCCGAAGATGGTGACGCCCTTGGTTCTGCGCCGGCCGACTGGCGCCACGGGTGACAGAGGTGGCCCTCCGGCAGTGGTTGAAGTGGAACTGGGCAGGGCGACCATCGTCGTCAATTCTCCTCGGACCGGAAGGCGCGCAACTGCAGCGCATTGATGAGGACCAGGGCCACCAGCACGATGACAGAGAGGGCCGCCGCCACACCGAGGTCGTTCTGACCTTGGAACGCCACCATGTAGATGAGCTGAACGACCGTGATCGTGCTGTTGTCCGGCCCGCCCTTCGTCAGGATGTAGAACTGCTCGAAGGCGAGCAGGGAGCCGGTCACGCAGAGGACGGTCGTCAGTGCCAGGGTCGGGCGCAGCAGCGGCAGGGTGATCTTCCGAAAGGTCTGCCAGCGGCTGGCTCCGTCCGCGCGTGCGGCCTCGTACACGTCCGCCGGTATGCCCTGCAAGCCGACCAGCATGAGCACCATGTAGAAGCCGGCGTAGCGCCACACGATGAGGAAGGTCGTCGAGAAGAGCGCCGCGTTCGGTGAACCGAGGAAGGTGACGCCCAGGCGATCCATCACGGGCGCCAGTGGGCTCGCGTACGGCGAATAGAGCACGTAGAACAACAGGGACGCCGACGCCAGCCCGAGGGCACTGGGAATCAGAAACGACGCACGGAGCAGGTTGTTCCACCGGCTCGACTCCTGCACGAGCAGGGCCAGCCCCAACCCGAGGGCCAGCAGCAGCACGGTCGCGAGCGCCGTGTACTTGATGGTGAACACCACCGAGTCGGTGAAGAACCGGTGGTTGATCGCCTTCACAAAGTTGTCGGGAGCGTTGATCCCCTGGTCGCCGGCCAACAGCGGCCATCTCGACACCGACATCTTGATGACGAGCAGCAGCGGCACAGCGAACAACGCCACCACGAACACCGCGGTCGGTGTCGCGTAGAGCCAGCCAAGCAGGGCCTGACGGCCGCGTGGGCGGGCGCGGTCCCGCATCGCCGCACTGGGCGGGCGAGACGGTGCGGTGACTCTCATGGAAACCTCTCGTTCAGTCGCGACGGGCGGTCGTTGACACGTGCGAGTCGTGTCCCGCCGCAGGCGCATGCCGGCCGACAAGGCCGTTGGACGGCACACGCCTGCGGTGAACACCTACTGCTTGAGTACGGCGTTGATCTCGCCGTTGTCCTTCTGCAGGTCGCCGCTACCGTTCAGCACCCGATTACGGACGAGGGTCAGCCAAGGGCTGTTCGGCGCGTTGAACGCCTGCTGGAAGTTCAGCGCGACGGGCGTGTCGCCCTTACCAGCCGCGTCGTTGATGGTGACCAGCCGTGGGTCCTCGGCGGCGTACTTGTTGCTCGCGAGGTCGGCGCGGGAAACCACGTCCTTGTTCTTCGCCAGCACCTCGACCTGGGCGGCCTCGGACATCATCCAGCTGAGGAAGTTCCAGGCCTGCGCCGCCTTCTTCGAGTCCTTCGAGACGCCGATGCCGTCTCCGCCGACAAAGGTGGAGCCGCCACCGGTCGGGCCGGGGATAGCGGCGACACCGACGTCGAACGGGGTCGAGGAGAGCAGCGTCGCCGGGTAGAGCATCAGTCCGACCTTGCCCTCGGTGAATGCGGCAGTCCAGGTCGGACCCGTCTCGCCCGCCGAGGAGGGCAGCACGGCACCGGACTTCCACATGTCATGCCAGGTGCTGTAGACCTTCTGGGCGGTGTCGTCGCCGAGCTTGGATTCGGTGCCGTCCTCGCTCAGCACCTCACCGCCGCTCGCCCAGACGGAGGGGAACCAGGTGAAGACGAGGCAGCCGCCGCAGTTCAGACCGGCCGCCGTGCCGTAGACGCCGGGCTTCTTCATGGCCTGCACCGCCTTGGCGGCGGCGGCGTATTCGTCGAGCGTTGCCGGCGCCTTCTCCGGGTCCAGCCCGGCGTCCTTGAACAGCTGCTTGTTCCAGAACAGCATCGACAGGTCCAGCACGAAGGGTAGGACGTGCTTCTTGCCGTCGAGCGTGCCGGCCGAGAGGTGCCCCTTGTTGATGGAGTCCTTGAAGCTGAGGCCGTCGATGTTCGCGCTGAGATCCTGGAACAGGCCCTGGTTCACCCAGTTCGGCACATAGACGATGTCCGCGGCGAAGAGATCCGGCAGGCCGTCCGAGCCTGCCGCCGCGCCGACCTTCGCGACGTAGTCGTCGTTGGGTACGACGGTCAGTTTGACCTTGTTCTGGTGGCTGGAGTTGTACGCCTCGACGAGCAGCTTCGCCTGCTTCTCCAGGGGGGCGCGGGTCCACAGGGTGAGCTCGCTGCCGTCGTCGACGCCGTTGGGTCCGGCCTCGGCCGCGCTCGAGCCGCCCGAGTCGTCGCCGCTGCACGCGGCCATGCCGACAGTCAGCGCCGCCACGAGGACTCCCGCCAGCGAACGAAGGGCAGTGCGTCTGCCCAAGGTTTTTCTCATGATTCCTCTCCTAGGGTTCATCGTTCGGAGGGAGCCGCCAGGCGGTCCCCGCGAGCTGAGGCTCAGACCGGATCATTGGTTCGCTCGGGTTGCTGAGACGGGGCTAGAGCCGCCGGTGGATCCGGTCCGCGTCGCCCGCGTCAGTCGCTTGCGGTGGCGTGCCGTGTTGCCGCCCTATGTGGATCGTCTGCGCCGCGCTGTCGCAGCTGACCGCTCGACGTATTGGGTTGACCCTCGGCAACGCTGCTGATCGCACCGCCTCCGTGCGCGGTGCCGCGTACGTCCTCATCGCGCCTCCGCCTCCCGCCGGATCCGGCGCGGCTCGTGCGTCACGTCGTTACCGCCGCGACCGAGGTGGTGGATGTCACTCCGCCGCTAGCGTGTCGCACGAAAACGGTTTCGGCAAGATGTCGAAGCAGTAAAAACTAAACGGCCTTCGCCGATGTCCTTGCCGGCCTCAGGACGATGCCTGCGCACTTCGGTTGCCGGAAGCATGGGACCGCAAACGACTGACGGGGCCGCTGAAAAGCTTGCGAAAGGGTTTCGGCGGCCCGACGCCGACCACGGCCGGCTGCGCCGAGCGAGGTGCCGCCGGTGTCCCCCGAGTGACTGGCCGGCGGCAGAGAACGGCGTTGCGCCTGGCGCGGATAGCACCATCACGGAGACGACGTGGCGAAGCTCAGCTGGAAAGTCGGCGCGCAGGGCGAACCCTGCGCGCAACCAGCGCTGCGACTGTGCTCAGCCCTGACCGGGCTCGCCGGTCTGGTCCCACATCGACTTCATCTCGCCGAACGCCTGCTCCATGATCTGCACCATGGCGGCCCGGGCACGGTCGCCGTCGTGCCGCTGGATCGCCTGCGCCACGTCGGCGTGCAGCTGGAGGGCCTGCTCGTGGGGGTAGTGCGGCATCAGGTCGTAGTGGTGGCGGCCGGTGAGCACCTCCGCCACCAACTCCTGCAGCTTGACGAACATCTCGTTGCCCGAGGCGGCCAGCACCCGCCGGTGGAACTCGATGTCGAGCTGGAGGAAGCGCGCCTCGTCCCCGGCCTTCCCGGCGGCCCACATCTTGGCCGCCAACCCGACGAGATCGCTCGCCTCGTCGTGGTCGACCCGGCTGGCGGCCAGCCAGGCGGCGTGCGGTTCGACGGCGGTCCGCAACTCGGTGATCGAGCGCATCTGCGCCATCCGGCCGGCCGAGGCCAGTCGCCAGCGGATCACCTGCGGGTCGAAGACGTTCCAGTCGCGCGCCGGCCGGATCAGCACCCCGACCCGGCGCCGGGTCTCGATGAAGCCCATGGAGGCCAGCACCCGCAGGACCTCGCGGACGACCGAGCGGGACACCCCGTAGCGGTCGACCAGCTCGTCGATGTTCAGGACGGAGCCGGGCGTCACCTGGCCACCGCAGATGGCGGTGCCGAGGTGGTCGAGAACTTGCGCGTGCAGCCCGGCCTCGGCAGGGGCCTTCTTCTGGACGGCTGCAACCCCTAATGAGGACGGGTCCACGCCATGAAGCATATCAGTTGAAGATCACCCCTTGAATAAATCCGCTTTATCGGCCTAGCATCCGGACGTTAAGCGGATGTAAACACGAGGTTCCGCCCTACCCCCGGGGCGGCGACCACGACAGAAGGAGAGATGGACGTGCGGCGTCGATCGATATTCGGAACTTCTCTGGCCGTGGTTGCCGCCATGGGCCTGTCGGCATGCGGCGGCGGTGACGACAGCGCCGCGTCGACGACGGTGCGGGTGACCCTGGCGAATCACGTGTGGACGGAGAACATCAAGAAGGCTCTGCCCGAGTTCGAGAAGCAGACCGGCCTGAAGGTCGAGATCACCCAGCTCGGCGAGGACCAGCTCTCCGACCAGTACAACGTCAAGCTGAACGCGGGCTCCAGCGACATCGACGTGATGATGTACCGCCCCCTGCAGGAGGGGAAGCTGTTCGCCAAGAACAAGTACCTCGCCGACCTGTCCGACGAGGTGAAGTCCAACAAGGACTGGGACTTCAGCGACTTCCAGGCCGGCCCAGTGACGGCCACCTCGTACGAGGACAAGGCGGTCGGTGTCCCGATCATCACCGAGCAGGAGGTCCTCTACTACCGCAAGGACCTGCTGGCCAAGGCCGGTCTGACGGCCCCGCCGAAGACCCTCGACGAGCTCAAGACGGCCGCAGCCAAGATCAAGGCCGCCGACCCGGGCATGGCGGGCTTCGTGGCCCGTACCGGCAAGTCGCCGGCGGTCACCCAGTTCTCCAGCTTCCTCTACAGCTTCGGCGGTGACTTCGTCGACAGCAGCGGCAAGGCCACCGTCAACAGCGAGCCGGCCAAGCAGGCGTACGCCTACTACGGCGGGCTCCTCAAGGACCACGGCCCGGCAAACGTCAGCACCGACATGAGCTGGCCCGAGGCGATGGCCATCTTCACCCAGGGCAAGGCGGCGTTCTACACCGAGGCCAACTCGCTCTACAAGAACGCCACCGACCCGGCCAAGTCGAAGGTCTCCGACACCGTCGGCTTCGCGCCCTTCCCGGCCGGTCCCGCCGGTTCGAAGCCGTACAACATCCCCTCCTGGGCGCTGGGCATCAACGACAACTCCGAGAACCAGAGCAACGCCTGGAAGTTCGTCGAGTGGGCGACCAGCAAGGAGCAGACGCTCGCGCAGCAGAAGTCCGGCGTGCCGGGCGCGCGTGCCTCGGTCTGGGCCAACCCGGAGGGCACGGCGACGTACCCGAAGGACCTCGTCGAGGCCATCGCGGCCAGCACCAAGGAGGGCGTGGGTCACGACCGCCCGCTGGTCAACAAGGTCGCGCAGGCGCGGGAGATCGTCGGCCAGCCGATCGTCGACGCCATCGCCGGCAAGGACGCGGCGGCTGCGGCCGACACCGCCAACGAGGCGTTCCAGAAGTTCCTGGACGACGAGGCCAAGTAAGCCTGGCGCGGGGGTGGCGGGGCCGACCGGCTCCGCCACCCCCGTCCGGCCCGCCCACCCCGGAGATCTCATGGCAGCAGTGACCACTCCCACCAGACCGCCCCGCCGCGCCACCGAGACGCCGGACACTCCGGCGTGGGCACGCTGGGCCAACGACCACCGCAAGTGGCTCTTCGCGGCGCCGGCCATGGCCTTCGTCGCCGCACTGATCATCTTCCCGCTGGCCTGGACCGGCTATCTCAGCCTCACCGACGCCGAGGGCTCGGTCCGGGCGGAGTCCGAGTTCGTGGGCTTCCAGAACTACGTCGAGGTGCTCTCGGACACCGACCGGTTCTGGCCCGCCGTCGGCCGGACCGCCGGGTTCACCGTCGTGGCGTTGCTGTTCGAGGTGGTCCTCGGCATGGCGGTCGCGTTGCTGCTGTGGCGACCGTTCCGGGGCCAGAAATGGGTCCGGGTCGCCATCCTGATGCCGTTGGTCGCCACCCCGGTCGCGGTCGGCATGATGTGGCGGCTCATCTTCGACCCGAACATCGGTCTGGCGAACCAGGCCCTCGGCTGGATCGGCATCGGACCCCAACCATGGCTGGCCGGCCAGCACTCGGCGCTGCCCACGACGATCTTCATCGACGTCTGGCAGTGGACCCCGATGGTGGTGCTGATCCTCCTCGCTGGCCTGACCTCGCTCTCCGACGAGCCCCAGGAGGCGGCGCGCATCGACGGCGCCAGCGCCTGGCAGCGGTTCCGGCACGTCACCCTGCCGCTGGTGATGCCGACCGTGGTCGTCGCGATCCTGCTGCGCGGCATCGACGCGCTGAAGACCTTCGACATCCTCTACGCCACGAAGGGTCGCGGCGGCGGCTCATTCCACGAGGTCGAGACGCTCAACGTGTACGCCTACGGCCTGAGCTTCGACTACAACGAGTACGGCATCTCATCGACAGTCCTCATCATCTTCTTCCTGATCATCATCGGGTCGATGTGGGCCCTGACGTCCCGTAGGAAGGAGTCGCAGCGATGAGGTCCAGCCCCGCCTACCGGGTGTTCCGCGTCGTGGCGCTCACCGTCGTGGTGATCGCGCTGCTCGCACCGCTGCTCTGGATGGTCGCCGCGTCGTTCAAGACGAACGTCGACATCTACGACACGGGCAAGGCGCTCGCCTTCTCGCCCACCCTGGACAACTACGCCAACGTCCTGGAGCAGGCCAACTACGTCCAGTTCATCGGCAACAGCCTCTGGGTGGCCTTCGCGGCGACCGCGCTCTCCCTCGTCCTCGGCATCCCCGCGGCCTACTCCATGAGCCGCTTCAACATGAAGAAGTCGGCGCTCGTGGTGCTGATGGCGAGGGTCATCCCCGGCGTCTCCCTGCTGGTCCCCTGGTACTACGTCTTCTCCAACCTGAAGATGGTCGGCGGGTTCAGCGTGCTCGTCCTCAGCCACATGTTCGTGTCGCTGCCGCTGGTGGTCTACATCATGATGGGCTACTTCGACAGCCTGCCCCACGAACTCGAGGAGGCGGCGCTCGTGGACGGGCTGACCCACATCGGCGCGTTCCGCCGGATCACACTGCCGCTGTCGATACCGGGCGTGGCCACCGCCGGCATCCTGTCGTTCATCTTCTCCTGGAACAACTTCATGTTCGCCCTCGTGCTCTCCGGCGCCGACACCAAGACCCTGCCCGTCGCGATCTTCGACTTCGTCGGCTACGCCAGCATCGACTGGGGCGGCCTGATGGCGGCGGCCAGCGTCGTCACCCTGCCGATCATGGTGATCGCCCTGTTCGTGCAGAAGTACGTCGTCTCCGGCCTCACCGCCGGCGCGACGAAGGGCTGAGGACACCGTGACGACAATCGCGCGGGTCGAAACCTTCCTGGTCGCCCCCCGCTGGCTCTTCGTCCGCGTCGAGACCGAATCCGGGATCGTCGGCTGGGGCGAGGCGACCTGCGAGGGCCGATCCGAAACCGTCCGGACCGCCGTCGAGCAGCTCAGCGAGCTCCTGATCGGCCGGGACGCGCTGCGGATCGAGGACCACTGGCAGACCATGACGAAGGGCTCCTTCTACCGGGGCGGCCCGATCCTGGCCAGCGCTGTGTCCGGCCTGGACCAGGCGCTGTGGGACATCGCCGGCAAGCGGTACGGAGCGCCGGTGCACCAACTGCTCGGCGGCCCGGTCCGGGACCGGATCCGGGTCTACGGCTGGGTCGGCGGCGACGAGCCCAACGAGGTCCGCGACCACATCGCCGCGCAGGTGGAGGCCGGGCTGACCGCGGTCAAGATGAACGCCTCCGGGCGGATGAGCCCGATCGCGTCGGTCGCCGAGCTGGACGGAGTGGTCCAGCGGGTCGCCGCCGCCCGGGAGGTGCTGGGCGACGAGCGTGACGTCGCCGTCGACTTCCACGGCCGGTTCACCCTCGCCAACGCCCGCCGCGTCGCCCCGCTGCTCGAGCCGTACCGGCCGCTCTTCCTCGAAGAGCCGGTCGTACCGGAGAACTCCCACCTCATCGGCGACTTCGTGCGGTCCACGACCACGCCCGTCTCGACCGGAGAGCGGCTCTACAGCCGGCAGGAGTTCCTGCCCGTCTTCCAGGCCGGCATCGCGGTCGCCCAGCCGGACCTCTCGCACGCCGGCGGGATCTCCGAGGTACGCCGGATCGCCGCGCTCGCCGAGGTCTACGACGTGCAGCTCGCCCCGCACTGCCCGCTCGGGCCGATCGCCCTCGCGGCGTGCCTGCAGATCGGCTTCGCCACGCCCAACTACCTGATCCAGGAACAGAGCATCGGCATCCACTACAACCTCGGCGCCGAGGTGCTCGACTACGTCCTGGACACCACGCCGCTGACCTTCGTCGACGGGCACATCGAGCGACTCACCGCCCCCGGGCTCGGCATCGAGATCGACGAGCAGGCGGTACGGGCAGCGGACAAGCGCGGGCACGCCTGGCGCAGCCCCACCTTCCGGCACCCCGACGGCTCCTACGCGGAATGGTGAGCCTGCTCGACGGCCACGGGACCGCAAGCACCATCCGCTAACCCCGCCCAGGCGGCACCTGAGAAAGGCACCACGTGAAGATCGTCGCAGCGGACGTCATCGTCTCCAGCCCTGACCGCAACTTCGTCACCCTGAAGATCACCACAGATGACGGGCTCACCGGCCTGGGCGACGGCACCCTCAACGGGCGCGAACTGTCGGTCGCCTCGTACCTGCGCGATCACGTCGTCCCGCTGTTGATCGGGCGCGATCCGCACCGCATCGAGGACACCTGGCAGTTCTTGTACCGCTCGGCGTACTGGCGGCGCGGGCCGGTGACCATGGCGGCGATCGCGGCCGTGGACGTCGCGCTCTGGGACATCAAGGCCAAGGCCGCCGGCATGCCGCTCTACCAGTTGCTCGGCGGCGCGTCGCGGACCGGCATCATGGCGTACGGCCATGCCTCGGGTCGCGACATCCCGGAGCTGTTCGACTCGATCCGCAACCATCTCGACCTCGGCTTCCGTTCCATCCGGGTCCAGACCTCCGTCCCGGGCATCAACGCCGTCTACGGGGTGGCCGCGCAGCCCAGCGCCGACGGCAAGCGGTACGACTACGAACCGGCGCAGCGCACCCCGCTGCCGGCCGAGGAGGACTGGGACACCCGCGCCTACATGCGTCATCTGCCCGGCGTCTTCGAGGCGGTACGTAACGAGTTCGGGCCCGAGCTTCCGCTGCTGCACGACGGTCACCACCGGATGACGCCGATCCAAGCCGCCCGGCTCGGTAAGGATCTCGAACCGTACGACCTGTTCTGGCTTGAGGACTGCACTCCGGCGGAGAACCAGGAGGCGCTGCGGCTGGTACGCCAGCACACCACCACGCCGCTGGCGATCGGCGAGGTCTTCAACACCGTGTGGGACTACCAGACGCTCATCCGGGAACAGTTGATCGACTATGTCCGGTCCGCCGTGACCCACACCGGGGGCATCACTGCCATGCGCCGGCTGCTGGACTTCGCGGCGCAGTACCAGATCAAGTCCGGTATCCACGGCCCGACCGACATCTCACCCGTCGGCATGGCTGCCGCCCTGCACCTCGACCTGGCCATCCACAACTTCGGCATCCAGGAGTACATGCGGCACGGAGCCCTGACCAACGAGGTCTTCCGGCAGTCCTTCACCTTCGCCGACGGCTACCTCCATCCGGGTGAGCAGCCGGGGCTGGGCGTCGAGCTCGACGAGAAGGCCGCCGACCGGTTCCCGTACGTACCGGCCTACCTCCCGTTCAACCGCCTGAAGGACGGGACCGTCCATGACTGGTGAGCACCGTGCCACTCCCCCTCGCCACGACCCACCCCGACATGTCGTCGTGATGGGCGTGTCCGGGGCGGGAAAGACGACCGTGGCCAGGGGAATCAGCGACCTGACCGGCCTGACCTTCGCCGAGGCCGACGAGTTCCACTCCGAGGCCAACGTGGCGAGAATGCGCTCGGGCGTACCTCTCGACGACGACGCCCGCTGGCCCTGGCTCCGCTCCCTCGCCGACTGGATGGCCAGCCGGGACGCCGAAGGCGTGTCGACGGTGCTGGCCTGCTCGGCGTTGAAGCGGTCCTACCGGGAGGTGCTCCGGGAAGGACCACCGACCGTGGACTTCCTCCACCTGGACGGGACGGCGGAGATCATCCGGGAGCGGATGTCCCAGCGCGCCGGGCACTACATGCCGGCAAGCCTCCTGGACTCCCAGCTGGCCATCCTGGAACGGTTCGGGCCGGGCGAGCCGGGTCTGGTGCTCGACCTCGCGCTGCCCCCGGCCTCGCTCGTGTCGACCGCAGTCGACCGTCTCGGTCTACTTCGCCGCGACGTGCTCGCCACATAGCGCGACGAACAGCACGGCTCGGGGGCTGTCCAGGCGCTCAGGTCACGGGGCCGTCCGTGTTTCGGATCATCTGCCGGAGCACCTTCAGGGCCGTCACGTAGTCGGTGTCCTCGATGCCCTGGTGGATTCGATCGCGGATCGCCGGAGCGTGCTTCTTGAGGTCGGCACGAGCCTCGTCGCCGTCCTCGGTGATCCACAACCGTCCCTGGTCATCACGGGTGAGCCAAGCCCGCTCCAGCAGAACCTCTGCCTCGGCCTCCAGATCGTCCTCGGGCCTGAGGTAACTGCTCATCGCGAGCTTCAGCTCGGTGATGGTCATGCCATGGCCGTCCGGCGAGATGTCGTTCTTCGACAGGTTGCGCAGCAGCCAGAACTGGGGCTGGGTGAAGCCGAACTCGGCCTGCCGGGCCCGGGTGAAGGCGATGAGGGCCTCATAGGCCACGCCGGTCCAGTACGCGGCAGGCTGAGCCGCCAGCTCGGCATCGGAAAGGTGCTGCGTCGCCATGCGGAGCCTCCGTTGAAAGATCGCTTGTGGAGCGAATCTAGAACCTCGACTTTGGTTGAGGTCAAGGAGGCACGCAAAGCTGATGGCACGCCGGCCAGCGGTGTTGGGTGAGTCGGCTCTCAGCCCTGTCGGGCCTTCTGGCGCCGGTCGTTCTTGTTGATGACGAAAGTCCTGCCCCGGCGGCGTACCACGATCGAGTTCATCTTGTTCTTCAACCCGCGCAGAGAGTTCCTGACCTTCATCGCAACCACCCTCTCCTGGTCATACCCGCTCCCGCAGGACGATCCGGCACAGCCGTGCCGTCCACCGTCGCGGCGGCGCTCGCCGCTGACTCGGCGTTGTGCTGCAAAGGTCGCTCCCCGTTCGCGTACCCGACGGGGCGTCGCTCATGCCACGGCACCCCGTGTCAGCCGGTCTGGGTCAGGTCGGTCGTTGCCGCGAGTTCGGTGACCACGTCCACGAGCCGGCGCAGGACGGGTGAGGTGTTGCCCGACAACCACACCATCTCGGTGTGCACGAAGGCGCCGGTCAGCGGAACGAACACCACGCCGGTGCGGCGAAGGCTGCGTGCCGAGCGGGCCAGGCGGGTGACTCCCAGCCCGGCGGCGACCAGGCCGAGGAGACTCTGCACGCTGGCTTCCTCCTGGACGACGTTCGGTACGAAGCCCGCTTCCCGGAACTGATCGTCGAAGGTGCGGTGCCAGGGTTCCCAGGAGCTGTGCGGGGTCATCACCCACGGTTCGTCCGCGAGGTCGGAGAGCTTCAGTTCGGTCCGCTCGGCGAGCGGATGACCCTCGGGCAGTACGGCGCACACCGGTTCGGTCGCCAGAGTCCTGGACTGCAGGCCGGGCACCAGCGGGGGTCGGGTGAAGGCGAGGTCATAGTGTCCGCCGAGGACACCCTGTACCAGGGGCGCGATGCCGGTGGACTCCGTCGTCAGGCGAAGGTCGGGGAGTTGGTGGCGCACGGCCCGGACCACCGGCGGCAGGAGGTGGTTGGCGACGGTGGTCAGGAAGGCCAGGCTGAGGTTTCCCACCTCGCCCCTGCGGGCCCGTCCCACGACGGCGACGGCCTCCTCGGCGCGGTCCGTCACGGCGCGGGCCTCGGGGACGAACAGGGCGCCGATGTCGGTCAGGGTGGTGCCGCGGGTGCCGCGGTCGAACAGCTTCACCCCGAGGGCGCGTTCCAGGGCGGTGATCTGCTGGGACAGCGACTGCTGGGCGATCATCAGGCGGGCGGCGGCCCGCGTGAAGCTGAGTTCCTCTGCGAGGACCAGGAAATACCGCAGTTGCCGCAGCTCAGGGGTGGTCACAGGATCAGACTGTAGCCACGCCAGGAAGCGTGTGTTGGACGCTTCGCGGGCCGCCGCGCAGGATCGTTCCGGGAGCCGCACCGGCGTGCGGACACGGCCCGGGCCGTGCGGACATGACCAGCCGGGCGGCAGGACAGGCCGGAATCACCGGCCACGGCGAGCGCCGGAACCGGACACACGTGCAGTTGCCGACCCGGTTCGCACCGCCGGACACGCAACGACAAGATCTCGAAGGAAGCCCATTCATGAGTGCAGACCGCGTCACCACACCCTTCAACGCCCGATCCACCGCCAGTGACGTCGTGGCCGGTGTCGACCTCACCGGGCAACGCGCCATCGTCACCGGCGCCTCATCGGGCATCGGCGTCGAGACCGCCCGGGCGCTCGCCGCCGCGGGCGCCGAGGTGACCCTGGCGGTACGGAACGGGGAGGCCGGCGAGCGGACAGCGAAGGACATCCAGGCCACCACGGGCCAACTGGTCCGGGTCGTCCCTCTGGACCTGTCCGACCAGGGGTCCGTCGCCGCCTTCGTCACCGCCTGGAAAGACCCCCTGCACATTCTGGTCAACAACGCCGGGGTATCGGCGACCCCGGAGATGCGGACGCCGGAGGGCTGGGAGCTGCAGTTCGCCACCAACCACCTCGGCCACTTCGCGCTTACCACCGGGCTGCACCGGGCGCTCGCAGCGGCCGGCCGGGCCCGCGTGGTGTCGCTGAGCTCCATCGCACACGTGCAGGCGCCGATCGTCTTCGAGGACATCAACTTCCACGAGCGCCCCTATGACCGTCTCCTCGCCTACGGCGAGTCCAAGACGGCCACCGCGCTGTTCGCGGTCGAGGCGAACAGGCGCTGGGCCGGCGACGGCATCACCGTCAACGCGGCCAACCCCGGCGCGGTCACCACCAACCTGGGGCGCCACCTCACCGAGGAGGACTACGCGCAGCTTCCGGAGTACGACTTCAAGAACCCGGAGCAGGGGGCGGCCACCTCGGTGCTGCTCGCAGCCTGGCCGCAGCTGGAGGGCATCGGCGGCCGGTACTTCGAGGACTGCAACCAGGCCGCGCGCCACACCGCCGAAACACCGCTGAGTGGCGTCGCCGACCATGCGATCGACCCCGCGGCGGCGGAGCGACTGTGGCAGGTCTCGCTCGACCTGCTCGCCGACGCACCGCGGGGCTGACCGCACCGATCCCCACCACATCCGGGTGGCCCATCCCGTCGCACCACGCCGCCGCCGGCCGTGTCTCGACCGGCGGCGGCGTGGGCGGGTGGATCAGGAGTACGGAAGGCGCAGCACCGACTGGTTGCCGATGCCCAGGGTGCTCGGGTTGTTGCCGATCGCCGACCAGACCTCGACCCGGACCGTGCCGTTGCTCAGCGCGCCCAACGTGCCGGTGGCCGAGGCCAGACCGGCGTTCTGGGTGTAGTGCTCGTAGCCGGGAACCGGGTCGGTGGCGAAGTAGCGCGAGGTCTCCACCCTCTCCCAACTGCCGTTGCCGGTCAGGTCGTAGGAGACCCGCACCTGCACGCCGTTACCGACCGCCGAGCCGGCGTCCAGGAACAGGTCGAACGCGGTCTGCCCTCCGGAGTAGGCGAGGTTGAGGCCGGTCGCGGTGAAGACCTGCGGGTTCGTCGGCGTACCGTCGTGGTTTCCGTTGGCCGCCGCGACCGTGGTGGTGGCGGCACCGCCAGCGGCGCCCAGCCCGCCGCCCGGCAACAGGTACCGCGTCGGAGTGCCCGGCGTTGGTGGCGGGGTGGTCGGCGGTGGGGTGGTCGGGGGTACGCCGCCCGCGGCGCTGCCGCCGCTCCAGGTGTACGCACCGGTGGTGGCCGTCCGCCCGGCCGCTACGGCCAGCGTGGTGCCGTTGGAGAACGTCACCGTGATCGGCGTGGCGGTCGAGTTCGACGCCACGTAGGTGCGCGCCCCGTTGCGCGAGAAGACCGCTGACAGCGGGTGGTTGGCGGTCACCGTGGTGTCGACGGTGCCCAGCGCCGCGAGGTTGCGGATCCAGTGGAAGGTGTGTGCCCGGCTCTCCCCCTCCTCGACGGCGTAGCCGGGGTTCGCACGGAGGTTCGCCAGCGCCGTGTCGCCGTCACCAAGGGCCTGGAACTGCCAGAGGATGTCCTGCCACACCGTCGGCTGGCCGCCGTTGTTGCGGACCAGTTCGGCGTAGTTCGTCCGCACGTACGCCGGGTTGTTGCCCAGGTAGAGGTGTCCGCCGGTGACCGGCAGCAGGTTGATGCCCTGGATCATCTCCGGCTCGGCACTGAACCAGGTGGCGTACGCGCCACCGTCGCCCCAGACCATGCCGACCGTCGAGTGCCCGAAGGCGGCGGGGAAGTTCTGGTCGCTGACGTCGAACCAGTACTCCTGGATGGCCGCGGCCTGTGTGGTGTAGAGGAAGATGCCGGCGTCACGGACGGCGGTGTCGCCGGTTGCCTGCCCCCACTGGATCAGGGCGTTGGCGAAGTTCATCCCCTCCGACGAGGACTCCTGGTTGTTGCCGGAGCCGAACGAGCCGTGCCCGGACGCCCAGTCGTGGCCGGCGTAGATGTCGAAGTCGCGCAGGTAGGGGAAGCGGGTGTCGTCGCGGCGGTAGTTGTTGGCGTCCCGGATCAGCAGGTCCACCATGCCGCCGTACCGGCTGGTGGCGGCCCATGCCGGGTCGAACTTGGCCAGCGTCGCGGCGGCCGCGATGAAGTAGCCGTAGTGGAAGTGGTGGTCGTTGAGTTCCTGGTCGGAGCCGTACGACGCCGGGTAGCCGATCAGCGTGCCCCAGTTGGCGTCGTAGTAGAAGACCTTCGCGGCCTTGCCGCTGGAGGCGGTGAACCAGTCGGTGAGCGTGGTGCGGATCGCGTTCAGCGCGCTGTCCCGCGTCGCGGTGTCATTGACCAGGTCGGCCACCTCGGCCAGTCGGGCCGCCCGGCCGAGCCCCTTGCCCGTCCAGTACGTGTCGCCACCGCGCTGGTCCATCGGGTTCGCGCGGGCGGCGGCCAGGTGGCTGTTGAGCGTCGCCAGGTCGGCGCCGCTGCCGTCGCCGACGGCCGGCAGTTCCGGCAGGACGCCCTGGAACTTCATCGAGGTGCGGAACTGGTTGACGCCGGTGAGCACCTTCATGCGGCCACGCGCCGACGGGTACGTCGGAGTGATCGGGGTCGAGCCGGCCAGCGACTTCCACTGGTGCGGGTAGAGGCTGACCACGGTCTGCGTGGCGCTCCCCTCCCGGGCGGTCGTGGTGAACGCGTACGTGGTCGTCAGCCCGCTGGTCGCCTGGTCGTAGGCGTACGAGACGGTGGTGCCGGTGACGTGGGCGTGCGCGTACCGGCCGTAGGTCGTCGCCAGGTCGGCGCGCTCCGTGGCGTTCGCCGTGGGCGGCAGGAGAGCGACGGAGAAGTAGCCCCGACCGGCCAGGGTGGAGGAGATCCGGCCGGCGCCGACAGTCCAGCTGGCGCCGCTGGGGGCGTACCCGACGTAGTCGTGGCCGTTGACCCGGAAGCCGATGGTGGCGCCGCTGTTGGACCAGACGTCGGCGGTGCCGGCCGTACTGATCACCGCGTCCCCACCGCTGGTCTGGAAGTACGCGAAGGGCAGGCCGTGGCCGATGGTGGCGCGCATGGTCCGCGCTCCGTCGCTCCAGTGTGGGCTGACCGTCCAGTCGGTCCAGCCGTCGACCTTGACCACGGGCGCGCCGAGCCCGGCCACGCCGACCCGGATGTCCTGGACGTACGGGTAGTGGTACTCCCCGACGCCGGTCGAGGTGCCGCTGATGGCGGGAGTGGAGTTGGCGGAGAAGCCGAGGCCGTCGGTGAAGGTGTCGTACGAGAGCGGGTGGGCGTGCAGGGGCTCGCTGAAGGCGCAGTCGGTGCGCTTCCAGAGCAGCGAGGACCACCAGTCGTTGGTGGGTATCGCACCGGCTGGCGCGTTGGCGGTGGCGAACTGTCGGGGGTTGCTGGACATCGGGCCGCAGCCGGTGGGGAGCGGGCCGACCGGGGTGGTGGTGTAGCTGCCGGCGCCGACGGGGGCAGCCTCCGCGGGGCGGGTGACGGCGACCGCAAGGCCACTGACGGCCAGGACCAGAGCGGTGGTGGCGGCCAGGGCCCATCGGCGGTGTGGGACGGGAGGTTTCATGGTGCCTCCATCGCGCGCCGACACGCCGGCTTACCGGCCTCGACGCGTTTCGTCGTAATTGAGGAGAAGGTTAGGTGAGAGAGCGCTCTCTCGATCGGCACGGTAATCGAGCACCGAGACCCTCGTCAATGTTTCCAAGGGGTTCCGCGCTGATGTCGGCGATTCGAACGCCCGACGAGCGGAGACGTGGCCGTGGGCAAGCCGTTCACGGCAGCACGCCCCACGACGACGGTGGCGGCGGTGCTGCCAGCACCGCCGCCGCCTCAGATCGCCGCATCGCGGGCCGCCCACCCGGACCGCACTCTCACCTCGTGATCACCATGATCTGCCGCCGCGCGAAGGCGGTGCTGGGCGCGAGGATGTCAGCTTGTGCCGCTCGGGCGCGGCTGCCCCGTCGGAGGGGGCCCACCGGGTCCGCCGGGTCCACCGGACATGTCGGGGCGCGGGGGTGCGCCGGACGGGGCGCCGCCACCGGGCATACCGCCGCCGGGGGCACCGCCACCGGGCATACCGCCGCCGGTCGGGGTGGTGGCCGTGTCGACCCGGACGGCGAGGGACACGGCGTAGCCGTGGCTGACATCACCGGTCACGGTGCCCAGTTGGAGCGCGCCGCCATCGTCGCCGAAGACGTTGTCGTTCTGCAGGGAGACCTGCGACATGTTCCTGACTGACACCTCGTAGCCCTTTTCGGCGTACACCTTGTCGCAGACGTCCTTCGGAAGGGCGACCTGGGAGGTGGCTATCGCCTTCGTGGAGTCGCTGATGCTGGCCTGGTCGGGGTAGACCTCGAAATGGATGTGCGGCCAGCGACCGGTGTAACAGGCCGGGAAGATGCTGGTGAACCGCACCTTCCCTTGCGCGTCGGCGATCTGCACGCCGCGGAGGTAGTTCTGGTCGGTGACGCCCTCGGAATACAGTGAGTAGCGGCCTTCCCGATCACACTGCCAGACGTAGACGGCCGTTCCGGCGAAGGCTCCACCGCCTTTCGCCAGGTCCTGGATGGTCAACTCAAGCGTCATGGGGACACCCTCGGCGGTGCCGCTGGCCCCACCGAAGCTCGACCGGATGTCGCTGCGGACGACGCCGCTCTGCTCCAGAACGTCCGGGCCGTTCGAGCCGTCGCCCGGGTAGGGGCCAGCGGTCTCGTCGGGAATCTCACCGGTCGTGGCGCTCGCGCCCGCCGACGAGGACGTCGGTGGTGACGGGCTGCCGCCCGACCCGTTCCCGCATGCCGCCAGGCCGAGAGTGGTCACGCCCAGGCCGACCGCCCGCAGCAACTGCCGGCGGCCCATCAGGGTTCCGATGTCGAAGCCGAGACCCTGGTCGACGACATCCTCCTCGGGCCGCTCCAGCGGGCGGCCCTCGTACATCGGCCCTGGCTGGCGCTGCTGGTCATGCTGCATCAGATACCTCCGGTCGCGGCTCACGGCGTCTCCGCGAGTTCGACGATGGCCGCGGTTCCGGGGAGCCAGCTATGCCGAGGCTAGGAAACTGCTGTGAGGCCGAACCCGGCCGGTACTCGCCGCCGTCACCGGCAACTGATCTTGTCGGGGGTGACGGTTAGTGTGTGGGGACTGTCGCCGCGCCGGCCACGTCGGGCCGATCGCTGACCCCCTCGGAGGCCCCCATGTCCCAGGAGACGACCTACCTCGAACTGTCCGAAGTGGACGGTGCGCACAAGTTCTACGAGGTCGTTGTCGACGACGCCATGCTGACCGTGCGTTACGGCCGGATCGGCGACCAGGGGCAGATCAAGGCAAGCGCCTATCCGGACAACGCCCGGGCCCGGGCGGCCGCGGCGAAGAAGATCGGGGAGAAGGTCCGCAAGGGGTACGCCCCGGCGGTCCCCGGCGTCCGGCAGAGGCGGAGCGTCTCCCGCCGGCAGATCGTCAGCACCCGCTCCACCGCCCACACCGCCCCGGTGCTCTGGCGCTACGACTCCGGCGCCCCCGCCTTCGGCATCTTCGTCGACGATCAGCACTGCATGGTGGGCAACGAGCACGGGGTGATCACCACCCTCGGCCACGACGCCCAGGTCCGCAGCCAGGTCCGCCTCCCCGACGGGGTGAAGTGCATCGTCGCCGACGACGCCTGGATCTACGCCGGCTGCGACGACGGCAACGTCTACGACCTCTCCGGCAAGGTGCCCCGGGTGGCGTACGCGATCGCCCCCGAGATCGACATCTACTGGCTGGACATCCACGACGGCGTGCTGGGCGTCTCGGACGCCGACGGCGGGATCGCCGCCATCGACCACGAGGACGAGTTCCTCTGGCGCCGGCCCGGGCGGGGTCGCTCCGCCTGGATGGTGCGCTGCGACGCCGACGCGCTCTACCACGGCCACTCGCAGGGCGTGACCGGCTACGACTGGCGTACCGGCCGCGAGCTGTGGCACACCACGACCGGCTCCGTGCTCTTCGGGTGGCAGGAGCCCGGCAGCGTGTTCGCCGGGACGGGCACCCGTGAGGTGGTGCGGCTGGCCAAGGACGGTCGGGTCGAGCGCAGCTACCGGTGCGACGCCCCGGTCTTCTCCTGCGCCACCGCGGAGGGCGGCCGGTACGTCTTCGCCGGCGACAGCCAGTCCTCGATCTACTGCTTCGACGCAGCGGGCACCCGACTGTGGAAGCTCGGCACCGGCTGCGGCTCGGCGTACTCCATGCAGTACCGCGACGATCGGCTCTACGTCGTCACCACCGGCGGTCATCTGGCCTGCATCGATGCCAGCGAGCCGGCGATCCGGGCGGCCCAGGTCGGCGACGTGCCGGAGGTGCTGGACGTCAAGGCGCCCCGCCAGGCGCCGCGGACCGTGGAGCCGATGGTGGTCGAGGTGACCAGCGACGCCGGTGCGGGCGTGGTGGTGCAGTGCCTGGACGATCACGGGCGGCTGCGGGTCCAGGTGGTTTCCGACGGCTACCGGCGCGACTGGTCGGTGCAGTTCCCCAAGGGCATCCGCGAGCCGGGTGCCCGCTACCTGGTGACCGAGATCCGCGAGTCCGGCCGCGGCGGGTTCTACCGCGCGTACGGCGACATCCGCCGGCTGCGCTGAGCGAGGCGTCCAGGTTCAGGCGGTCAGTGGCTGTCGGGCGAGGCGGTGGCGGAACGGCTCCGGAACAGGCCGAGTCGGAGCGCCCGGAGCAGGGTGCCGGGCCGGCTCAGCGTCGCCGGGTGGTCGAGCATGGTGGTGACCCGGCTCAGCCGGGCGTTGAGCACCGGATCGGTCAGCGAGGTCCGGAAGAGCAGATCACCGAACCACTTCGTGACCTTGTAGCCGGGCGGGTACGGTCCGTCGACGTGCGGAAGCTCGATGTCGGCGGAGGTGGAGACCTGCCACGCGGCATCGACGATCACGCGGACCTGGTCGAAGTACGCCCGCGCCGGCTCGTCCAGCTCTGGGTCCGACCGCAGGTACGCCGACAGGCAGGAGGCGTGCAACGTCGCGGAGGTCATGCCCTGGCCGTACACCGGATTGAAAGAGGCAACCGCGTCGCCGGCGGCCACCAGGCCGGCGGGCATCCGGTCAAGCTTGTGGAAGTCCCGGCGTCGGCTGTCTGCCTGGTGGTACGTGACCACCCCGCCGAGCATCTCCCCATGTTCGGCGATGTCGCCGAACATCCGGGGATAGTGCTCGCGGCAGCGGGCGGTGAAGTCGGCTACGTCGCGGCTGGGCCTGTCCTCGTCGTAGCCGGCCACCAACATGATCCAGCGGTTTCCCTCGACCGAGTTGATCCCGCCGATCCGCGCGGTACGGCCCTTGCCCGCCATGGTGTGGTAGACCACCACCCAGGTATCGCTGACCTTCTCGTCCTGCTTGTAGAGCGCGGTCGCGTAGTTCAGTTTGATCGGCATCCGCTGCATCGGCGGGCGAGGCCACCCGTTGTCCGCCAGCCAGTCGCTCAGCCGGCTGGACCGCCCCATCGCGTCGACCACCAGGTCCGCCGGTTCGACGACCGGCTCCTTGCCGCCCTCCGGCACGTAGGAGGCGCCGGTGACGCGCCGGTCGGCGAGGACCAGGCCGTCCGCCCGGCCGTACACCATCCGGATGTTCCCGACGGCGAGGGTCCGCCGCCGGATCAGCGCTTCCAGGAACGGTCGCGTCGTGATCAGCGCCGGCCCGGTGCCGGACGGCTCCGGCGGCAGCCCCAGTTCACCGTTCACGAAGATCTTCGCCGTGCCCACGTCGCCTGGCGGCGGCGGGGCGCCGAGCGCGAGCGCCTCGTCGACGATGCCCGGAAACCAGCGTTCCAACTGGATCTGACCGGAGGGCAGCAACGCGTGCACCTGGCTGCCCTGCGGCACACCGGGCCGGGGCTCACCATCCATATCGGAGGCATCCCGCTCGATGATCAGCACTTCCTCGGCGTGGTCGCTCAGCACCCGGGCCGCCATCAGCCCGGCGATGCTGCCGCCGAGTACCACCGCACGCCGCATGACCACTGTGGTCTGAGCGGGACTTTCAGCCGTTGCTATCTCGGCGAAGAGCCGGGACGGGGAGGGTGGCATGCGGTCGCTCCTCAGGTGGTCGGGAAACCTCACCCACGACCGTAACCACGATATCCACCACAGTCATTGCTCCGAGCACACGCGGGCGGCCCGGGCCGTCGCCGGCCGGGCCGCCCGATCGGTCGTACGATCAGCCGCCGAGGCTTGCTGCGGCCGAGGCGATGGTCGAGGCGAAGTAGCTCACCTGGGTGTAGACCCCGGGGTAGTTGGGTCGCGCGCAGCCGTTGCCCCAGCTGACGATGCCGACCTGGATCCAGGCGTTGTTGGCGTCGCGGCGGAACATCGGGCCGCCCGAGTCACCCTGGCAGGTGTCCACGCCACCGCTGGCGTAGCCGGCGCAGATTTCCTGTGCGGGGATGAGGTCGCCGCCGTAGTTGGAGTTGCAGACGGAGTCGCTGACGAACGGGACGGTCGCCTTGAGCAGGTACCGCTGCTGTGCTCCACCCTCGCGTGCGGCGCCCCAGCCGGCGACGGTGAAGGTGCCGGTGTCGTAGGCGGTCGTGTTGGCAATCTTCAGCGTGCTCAGCCCGGTGACGGGGGTGGCCAGCCGGATCAGCGCCCAGTCCCTGCCGCTGCCGTTGTAGCCGGGAGCCCGGTAGACGTAGTTCGACCGGACGGTGATCCGGCTGGACGACTGGAGGTCGACCGTCCCGAGCGTCGCGGTGATGCTGGTGTTGGTGCCGGTGGCACCCACGCAGTGCGCCGCGGTGAGCACCAACCGCGCGCTGTACAGGGCCCCACCGCACCCCATCGAGAGCCGCACCATGAACGGGAACTCGCCCTGGGCGGCGCGGGTGCCACCGACAACGTTCGGCGTGATGGGGCTGTCGGCCGCGGCCGCCGGCGCCGCGAGAGCCAGGCTGCCCGCGGTCACCGCGGCCAACACGGTGGCCAACAGGCCAGTGAGGGTACGCCAGCGAACCATGCATTCCTCCGCATCAGGAAGGCACGCCTCGTAAGCGCACCTGATTCAAGATTGCGGCCATCATATTGATATCAATGGATCAGGTAGGACATCCCCTCTGGGTCCTACTGCCGACGCTATGGATCGCGGTGGCGGGTCAGAGTTGGTGGCGGACCCACACGTTCGGTTCGACGTAGACGCCGTGGTCATGTTCCACGTCGCACCAGACCGGGACGAGCGCACCCGGCACGTGCACCTGGCCGGTGCGGTCGAACGGCAGACCGGTCCACCGCCGCCACTCCTGCAGCGTGCCCGGGATCGTCATCGACCGTGGCGCCACCGACTCGATCCTCCCGCCAGCGCGCACGTGCGTACGCAACCACGGGTCCACCGGCAGGCCGTCGTCGCGGACACGGAAGGCGTACCGGTCCATCGGCTCGTCGGGAACCTCGTGCTTGCCGCTGGGGCGTACCGGGGCGACCAGGGTGTGGTAGCCAAGCCGGCGGGTGTTCTCGCGCATCGCGTCGAGCAACCGAGCGGACAGGCCTCGGCCGCGGGCCTCGGGGCGGACGCAGATCTCCAGCGCCGACACGGTGTTCGCCGACGTGCCGGCGAGGCGGTTGATCGTCGCCCGCTGCACGATCCGATCCCATCCGCCCGGCGGCAGCCGTTCCTCGGTCCAGGACAGCGGCACGCTGTAGGCACGCGCCACCGCCCGGTCCGGCTCAGCGGGGTCGACGGCGAGGAGAACGAACTCCGGGTACAGCCTGTCGGCCACCGCGTAGTACAGCGATGCCATCGGATCCCAGCTCATGAACTCCGGCCAGGCGTCGTCGAAGTCGTCGAGCAGCGGCGCCAGTTCGGGCCGCTGCGCGACCGTCACGATTTCAAGATCCATCCGCGGACCATAGCGGATCGGTCCGGCGGTAGCACCCGGGTTTCCGTCCGCCCTTTCCCTTTCGCCAGCTCACGCCCACGACCGCACGGCGGGACCACCCGGTCACCCGCACGCACGACGATGATGCCCCGCCGACCAGGGTCGGCGGGGCACCGGTGGAGGCGCGGTCGATCAGGCGGCGAAACGGGTGTGCCGACGGCGGGACAGGAGGTAGCCGCCCACGCCAAGGGCGATCAGTAGGCCGCCGAGGCCGGCGATCAGCCCAGTGGAGGCACCGGTGATCGGCAGCGAACCGCCCCCGCCGCCGGCCGGGTTGACCATGATCTTCGCGCTGTCGTTGGCGGGGTTCAGGTCCTTGAGCGGGCCGTCGCCGGAGTAGGTGTACAGCTTCACCGTGCCGGACTGGCTGCCGGGCCGGTCGATCCGCAGTCCGAACTCGAACGTCGCCCGCTCGCCGCGGGCGATCGTGTGGCCGGCCGTGCACTCGTAGTGCCGCGCGCCTGGCTTGCCCGGCAGCCATTCCTCCTCCGTCGGGTCGACGCAGGACTTCGACACGGTGACCGCGGTGACGCCTGCGGGAAGGGTCACCATGGTCGCGATGGCGAGCCCCTGCTGGCCGTCGGCTCCGGCCCGCGCGGGGCCGTTGTTGGTGTAGCCGACGGTCATCGGGACGGTGGCGCCGACCGCACCGGTGACGGTGGCGCCCACCGCCGCGGCGTCGGCGCGCTGGTCGCCGGCCACGGTCAGCGTCACCGTGGTGTCGTTGTTGACGGACTCAGTGTCGGTCTGCCCGAGCGAGCGGGCCTGTGCGCCGCTGACCGGCACCAGCTTCAGAGCCGGGTCGGTCCCCTTGGGGCCCAGCGGCCCTTCCGGCCGGTACTGGTTACGGAACTCCGCCCAGTCGGCGGGGGTGAACCAGAAGGCCCAGCTGAGGTGCCGGTTCGGCGCCCAACTGTCGGCAGGGATCGTTCCGCCGAACGTCGGGTCCACGCCGACCGCCTCACCGGGTGCCAGCGAATCGTCGAACGTGCAGGCAAAGCCGCTCATCTCGGTGACGCTGTCGCTGTACTCGCAGTTCTCGTACCGCTTGGACGGCGTGAACCCGTAGGAGCCGAACACGTACAGCACTGCCCCGTTGACGGTCTTGGTACCAGCGTTCGCCACCCTGAGCGGTACGGTGACCGACGAGCCGAGCGTGCCGTCGAGCGACAACTCGGACTCGGTGGCGAGGTCGACGCCCTCGCCGATGGCGACGGTGGAGCGGTAGGTTCCGGTGCCCACGCCGGGCACGGTGACGGTGAACAGCAGTTCGCCTCGCTGACCCACCTCGGCACCCGCGCGAGCCGTCACACGCAGGCTGAGCAGGTCCGTGGAGTCCGGCTTGTCGTCGCCCGTGCAGGTGATGATGGCACCCTCCGTCGTGCAGGCACGTTCGCCTTCCTCCTCGACGTTGGCGAACGCGGCAACCGCACTGCGGTCCACCCGCACCGTGTAGGCGCTGGGACGCCGGCTGCCGACCGGGTTGAGCGCCACCCATTTCTGCGGGCCGTCCGGGGCGACGGTGACACTGTTGGCGTAGATCGCGACGTCAGCGGCCGGTGCCGCGGCAGCAGCAGGTGCCGCGGCAGCAGCGGGGATGCCCGTGGACGCGGTCAGGAGCGCGCCGACGACGGCCAACCCGGCAAGCCAGCGCCGGGCGGGATACGGATTCATAGCGGGGTTCCTCCGGTTATTGACGGTGGGCAGGCGGAGTTCGGCGCGGGATGAGCGCGCCAACCACCGGCCGTCCGGTTGAGCCCCCGCCGAGCAAGGTGACGGAGCACGGCGGGGTACGTCGAGCTGCGGAGCGAGGTCAGACTCTCACGGATGTCACTGAAATGGGGCTCCTGACCTCGCTGAACACGCCGGAAGCTGCCGCTACGCTCCGCCGGCCTGATGGGGAAACGCCTGGTCGTCACGCGCCTGGTGTACCGGTGCTCTCCCGGCGGATCAGGCGGAACGGCGTCTGCACGGTCAGCGGTGCCGCGACCTGTGTGCCCTCGATCCGGGCGACCAGGCGGCGCACCGCGAGCCGGCCGATCTCCTCCTTGTCCGGCGCGATGGTGGTGAGGGTCGGGGTGCTGAACCGTCCCTCCTCGATGTCGTCGATGCCGATCACCGCGACGTCCTCCGGCACCCGGCAACCGGCCTCGGTCAAGGCCCGGAGCGCGCCGATGGCGATCAGGTCGTTGTAGCCGAAGACCGCGTCCGGGGGCTCGCCGAGGGCGACCAGGTCGCGCATGGCCCTCCTGCCGTCCAGCCGGCCGAACTCGTCGGTACGGGCGACCAGCCACGGGCGGAACGGCAGGCCGGCTGCCTCCAGGGCCTCCCGGTAGCCGCGCATGCGCAGGTGCGCCGACTGCCTGTCGCCACCCGGAGCAGCGCCGATGAACGCGATCCGGCGGCGTCCGATCGCCACCAGATGCTGGATGGCCGCGTGACTCGCGGCGACATTGTCGATGGCGATGTGGTCGTGCGGTACGTCGTAGACGCCCTCGCCGATCAGCACGAGCGGGCTGTCGGCGGTCCGGGCCAGCACCTCTTCCCGACCGATCCGCACCGGACTGAAGATCAGGCCGTCGATGATGTGTCGCCGGGAGCCGTCGAGGAGCAGCAGCTCCGCGTCCCGGTCCGCGGCGGTGTTCTCCATGAGGAGTGTGTAGCCAAGCCCGGCGGCTTCCCGGATAGCGATCTCGGCGAGCTCGGCGAAGTAGGGATTGTTCAACTCCGGAATGGCCAGGGCGATCAGGCCGGTACGCCCCCGGCGGAGGTGCCGGGCGCTCAGGTTGGGGCTGTAACCGAGTTCGTCGATCGCCTGCTGCACCCGCTGCCGGGTCCGCTCCCCCACCGGTCGGTACCCGTTGACCACGTTGGAGACCGTGGCCAGCGAGACGCTGGCGCGCTCGGCGATGTCCTTCAGGCTGACGCCCATCCACCGACCCCTCCGGGTGCCACCGGCGGCTGGCAAGGATTGACGGGACGTCCGCCGTGCCTCTATAACGTTAAACAGGTGGTGATGGATGTCAATATGATTGCCGTTGCTTGCTGATGGAAATCCCACGGACATCTGTCGATGAGGCCCGCCCCCGGTCGAGTGACCACCCGATGCCCACCGCCAACGCGCTTCGGGCCCAGCTGCACCGCCCGCGGCGACTCGCCCCTCGGAGACGGCATGACACGTCACGTCCCCATCCGCCCCGCCCTGCCCCTGCTGCTCATCCTCGCGCTGATCGCCGGCGTCCTCGCCGCGCCGGCGCCGCCAGCCCACGCCGTACCGCCCAAAACGCCGCCGCTGACCACCCCGTGGACCAACCAGGCGTTGCTCGGCACGCCACTGCCGGAGTACCCGCGACCGCAGATGACCCGGCCTGACTGGCTCAACCTCAACGGCGAGTGGCAGCTACGCCAGTCCGCCACCGACGACGCCCCGCAGTTCAACACCAACCTGCCCGAGCGGGTCAACGTGCCGTTCCCGGTGGAGAGCGCCCTCTCCGGCATTCAGCGGGCCGCCAACGACAACCGCAACTACCTGTTCTACCGACGCACCGTCACCATCCCGCCGAACTGGTCCGGCCGGCGGACGCTGCTGCACTTCGGTGCGGTCGACTGGCAGACCACCGTCTGGGTCAACGGCGTCCGCGTCGGAGCGCACACCGGTGGCTACGACGCCTTCACCTTCGACGTGACCCCGCAGCTCACCAGTGGAGCCAACGAGATCGTCGTCAAGGTGTGGGACCCCACCGACACCCGGCAGAACGGCAGCCTGCCCCCGATCGGCAAGCAGACCAAGCAACCCGGCGGGATCTTCTACACGCCCAGCTCCGGCATCTGGCAGACAGTGTGGATGGAGCCGGTGCCCACGGCCTCGATCAGCAGCGTGGACGTCTACCCGAACCTGAGCAACAACACCCTGCGGGTGCGGGTCTTCACCCGGGGCGACGTCAGCGGCCACAGTGTGCTCGCCGAGGCGTTGAACGGAAACACCGTGGTCGGCACCGCCACCGGCGGCTTCACCGACTTCAGCGTGCCGGTACCCAACGCCCGCCGCTGGTCACCCGACGACCCGTTCCTCTACAACCTCCGGATCACCCTGCGCAACGCCGGCGGTGCCGCCGTCGACCGGACCACGCACTACTTCGGCATGCGCGAGATCACCACCGGCCTGGTGAACGGGGTGCTGCGTCCCAAACTCAACGGTCAGTTCGTGTTCCAGGTCGGCACCCTCGACCAGGGCTTCTGGCCGGACGGGCTGTACACCGCGCCGACCGACGCCGCGCTCGCCTTCGACCTGCAGAAGCACAAGGACCTCGGCTTCAACATGGTGCGCAAGCACATCAAGGTCGAACCGCAGCGCTGGTTCTACCACGCCGACCGGCTCGGCCTGCTGGTCTGGCAGGACATCCCGTCGATGACGGCGCAGGACATCAACCCCACCGACGCGCAGCAGGCGCAGTTCGAGACCGAGGCACGCGAGATCGTCGACGAGCACCGCAGCTCCCCCGCCGTCATCGAATACACGCCGTACAACGAGGGCTGGGGTGAGCGGGCCCTGGCCGACACCCGTCGGGTCGCGCAGAACATCAAGAACCAGGACCCGACCCGCCTGGTCAACCCACACAGCGGCCACAACTGCTGCCAGTCCCTCGGCAACCCCGGTAACGGCGACATCGACGACTGGCACGTCTACCTCGGACCGGACTCCCCGGTACCGTCGAACAGCCGCGTCGCCGCGCTCGGCGAGTTCGGCGGCCTGGGCATCCACACCCCGGGCCACGAGTACAGCCCGAACGGCGAATTCTTCGCCTACGAGTGGCAGACCAGCTCGACCGCGCTCACGGACCGCTACGTGGGGCTGGTGCAGGGCACCCAGAACCTGATGCTCGGCAAGGGACTCAGCGCCTCGGTCTACACGGAGATCACCGACCTGGAGGGCGAGCTGAACGGCTTTCTCACCTATGACCGTCAGGTGATCAAGATGGATCAGGCCCGCGTCCGTGCCGCCAACACCGCACTGATCAACGCGTCGAAGACCATCGGCAGCTCGGCACCCGTCGCGCTCCCGGTCAACACCCGGCGGTCGTTGCAGGTGACGACGCCCGGCTACACCAACCGGTACCTGCGCCACCAGGACAGCCTGGCCTACACCGAGGTGGTCGACGCCGGCAGCCCGGACCTGCTCAAGAACGATGCCACCTACACCATCCGGCCCGGCCTGGCCGACACCAACTGCTACTCGTTCGAGTCGGTCAACTATCCGGGGCAGTACCTGCGCCATCAGGCGTCCCGGGTACGCAACTCGCCGAACGACGGCTCCGCGCTCACGCGCGCCGACGCCACCTGGTGCGCCCGGGTGGGCCTGACCGGCACGGGGGTGTCGCTGGAGTCGTACAACTTCCGGGGCAGGTACCTGCGGCACTACAACTCGGAGGTCTGGCTCAGCAACGGCACCGGCGGCGACGTGTACAACACGCCGACGTTGTGGGCCGCGGACAGCACCTGGAACATCGCCGCTCCCTGGGCACCCTGACCAGTCAGCGGCCGACGGCAGGGTCGTCGTAGCCATCGGCTGACCGCGGGGGTTCCGGCCTGGCCGGGACGCCCGCGGTCAGCAGGCGTGGCGAAGCGGTAGTACTGGAGGCCCCCGGCGTTCTCGTTGTGGTCAGAGGGCGGTTTCTTCGTAGACGTCGCCGGTGTCGAATGCTGAGAGTGCCACCAAATCGATGATCGCCGTCAATGTCATCTGAAGATTTCCTTCGCTGTGATGGCGATGAAGGTCAGGCATTGACATCCGCCACTGTCGCAGGTTAACTCGCCGGCAATCGATGTCCTGCCGCCGGGAAGGACGACCATGGGTATGCGTCGCCGCTCGTTCATCGGTCGCGTCGCCGCAGTTGGCGCGGTCGGCGCACTCGGTGGCGCCGGAGCCGTCCTGACGACCGCCGGTCCGGCCCAGGCGGCGGTGTGGAAGAAGCGGTTGACCGGCGCGGACCTCGACACCAACAGCCGGTGGCGGGTCGCCGGCACGGACCTGGGCATTCCCTACGTGCTGGAGAACGGGTCGATCGGCTACCTCTTCGGCGACACCTTCGACACACCGTGGCCGGAGGGCCCGCCCCTGCCGAACGACTGGCGATCACCGGTCATGTTGCGCTCCGCCGTCCACCCGGGCGCGCCGGGCGGCGTGGTCTTCGACAGCGCGGCACGGGTCGCCGGCAACGGACGCGCGCCGGAACTGATGCACAACGGCCACCATGGCATCGGCATCGACGGTCTTCCGGAGGTGACCGTCATCCCGAACGACGGCATCGGCTTTCCCGAGACGGGCCGGCAGCTCATCTCCTACATGAGCATCGAGAACTGGAACTCCGCCGGCCCGGCGGGACCGCACTGGAAGTCGCGCTACGCGGGGCTGGCCTACTCCGACAACGGCAACGACTTCATCCGTACGCCGCTCAAGTGGTGGAACAGCTCCGACAACAAGGACCCGTTCCAGATGTGGACCATGCAGCGGGACGGTGACCACGTCTACGTCTTCTCGGTGCGATCAGGGCGCCAGGACGGCCCGATGATGCTGCGTCGCGTCCGGTGGGACCGGCTGTTCTACCCCGAATCGTATGAGGGATGGGGCTGGAACGGCGCGAACTGGGGCTGGGGGCGGCCCTGCACACCCATTCTCACGGGCCGCTTCGGCGAGCCGTCGGTCCGTCGCCTGAGTGATGGCACCTGGGTGATGTCGTACCTGAACTGCCAGACCGGCTGCGTGGTCACCCGGACCGCCTCCGGCCCGGACCGGGCGTGGACGGCGGAGAAGATCCAGGTGACGAGCTGGCAGGAGCCCGCTCTCTACGGCGGGTTCATCCATCCCTGGTCGAGCCGCAACGCCAACGACCTGCACCTGATGGTCTCGAAGTGGACGCGTACGCCGGACGGCCGCAGCACCGCCTACCACGTCAGCCAGTTCGTCGGCTCGGTGTGACCGGGCCGCTGACCGTGGCGCTTCAGGCGCGCGACGGTCAGCACCGCTCGTAGTGGTAGCCCTGGCGTCCGAAGGGCACGACGTCACGGTCGCGCAGGATGACGGAGATCCGGGCACCACGAATGGCGCAGGCCCGGAGGTACGCGCCCACCGGGTTGTCGGTGTACTCGATCTCGATCAGATGGTCACCGTACGCGTCGGTGTAGCTCTGGCACTCGTCGTGGTGCTGGCACTCCTCGACCACGGCGAAGTCGAAGCCGATCTGGTCGCGGCCATACGGCGCTAGTACGGCAGCCGCCGTTTGAGATGCTGCTGGTGGAGTGGCGTGGACGCGAGGCGGCCACCGTGTGATCGTCGGTACGCTGTGGACATAACTTTCAGTTATGGGGGGCATGAGCGGGAGGGCTGGATTCCGGGGAATCAGGAGCGCCCCCTGGCGTCAGCCGACCGCCTCGACGTCGTCGTCGCGCGGCGAATTCGGTCCCACGACCTGCAGCCGGACGGGTCAGTGAGCCCTGGGCAGGTCGACGTCAACGACCCACGCCAGCCGACTGTCGAGCTTGTTCGCTCAGGCATTCCTCGCGTTGGCACGTTTGCCGCAGCCGCCTCCCGAGCCACCCCCTCACGTAGAGACTCCTGGCAATACCATATGTCCGCCGGACGCGTTGACCCGATGCTGGTGAAAATTCGCACAGAAATAGACCGCGGTCGGTCTTGTAGTGATTGCCCGACTAATGAAATGGTCGGACTATCACACAAACCGCACGGTAGGATCACAGAGTGTCACACTCGTTAGTGAAGCGGTCTTTTGGAATCGCCGCTGCCGTGGCCACGGGATTGCTGCTATTGGCTGCTCCGGCTCAAGCGGCACCTGAAATTGAAGCGGCCGGCAGCGATCCGGCGAAACCGACGGTTAGCGCCGCCGAGATTGCGGCGAACAATGCTGCCGTGTGGGCGTCGCTGCCGCCGAACGTGACCATGAGGGTTGTCGGGAAGATGCCCAAGCTTCAGGGCCCGATCGACCACTACACTCAGAACGGCCCTACGGTCACGACGGGAGTGACTCCTCTCGCGGTGTCCACAATCCCCTACTCCTTCACATTTGATGGAGTGTGGAGCCTGAAAGGCCGAGACTTCAAATCCACGCAGTCGACTTTCTGCAAGGATATCGAAGCCACGTGGGACTACCCCGAGGAGTCGTGGCATCAGTTTAAGGTTTCCCTTTCAGCGGGCGGGACTATCACCGTTCCCACTGACGGCGTGACGCGTGTCTGGTGCTGGTCGAGCGTTCCGACGAACACAACTTTGTATTTCAACTATTTCTCTACGGGTAATTCCGGCGGTGACATCGCCAAGGCTTCCGGCAGCGGCCGGGTCCACTACTGACCTGCAGACCTGTTGAGGATGCGCGGAGGCGAGTCGCCTCCGCGCATCCTTGCGTCGGCAAGCCGCCGTCAGGGGGCGGATGGCGTCATGATCGACAACCTGGTCAGGTTGGCAAGGTCGGCTGTTGGCGTAAGCTCCAACGTCGTCCCGCCCGCCGCCTTGTCCGCAGACGCTCGCCCGATCGTGACAGCGCCAACCTCATTGCTCTGCTGGGACGGATCCGGCATCAAGACACGGTTGGTCTGGTAAACCTCACCATCTGCGGGAACGCCTTCCATGACCAGCTTTCCGCCGGTGCCACGTACGGCGCCCGGAACATCACTGATATTCGTGTACACCTGGCCAGCGAATCCGGTGCTGGTAACGAGGTCGACAGTGGCTTCGCCGCGGTCGGCATCGACTGCCGTTACGCGTCCGACCAAACCTTCGGCGACAACGGCTAGTTGCCCTCGCCGGACTCCCTGATCCTTCGGAAACGCCACGATCATCTGTTGGCCGTTCCGGCCGACTACTTCAGCGGGTACGGCCCGCGCATCGCCGTCCACACCGTCCTCACCAGGCACCTCGAACACCTTCGTGAAGCTGGCGAACGGTCGCTTCGGCTTGATGAACCCCGCGATCGTCGTCGTCTGCGCGGTCGCAGCGATCGGGAATCGTTTTACAACAAGGCGACTGGTAGGTCCGTCCGGTTCTTGTATCATTTCATCATCTACTGCGGTACTCGACACCCGCACCGCTGTCACGCCCGGCATGGCGAGGACAATGGCATAGGTGCCCGCGGAGTCATTACTAACCTCGCCGGCGGCTCCGGACAACCGTGGACTGACCAGACTTATCACCTGAGTCTTCACCGGGTCGGGCACCGGCCGATCAACCCGCATCCGCAAGGCGTCCGCCGCACCGGAATCACCGGTGAAGAACGCCAACCGCGCGTCGCCCTGCTTGTCGTATCCCTGCAGGACGACCACCGTCGAGCGCAGGCGTGGATGGCGCGTCGCGACAAGGGCCCGAACATCAGTGTGCGGGCCTGCCGAGTTGGTACGGTCCCAGACGCTGGTGGCGTCACGTACCAGGCCAGCGTCCACGTCTCCCACCGGGGACCAGCCCAGAAACGGGCCATCCGGCGGCGGTGCAGCGAGTTGCGGTGTGGACTCGAATCCGACAACCCGAAACATCGTGACCAGAACCGCCACGCATACTGCAGCCGCGGCTCCGGCGGCGATACGCCGCCGCCCGCGACGCCGGTCTGCCCGCCGCATGATCTTGCCTTGATAGCCCTCGGTCGGTACCACCGCCTCGGCCAGATCCGCCAGGCCGTCACGCAACTCGGTCGTGTTATGCATAGCGCACCTCTTGATCAGCAACAGCGTCGGCCTCAACCCACTGCTTACGCAGAGTCTGCAGACCCCTTGATGAAAGACTCTTGACCGTGCCAACCGAACAACCCAGTACGTGCGCCGTGTCCTGCTCGGACAGGTCCTCGTAGAGGCGCAGTACGACGGCGGCACGCTGTCGTGCTGGCAGCCCGTCCAACGCCCGGCGGAGCAAGTCCCGCTGTTCCACTCCTATGTACTCGTCGCGTGCCTGACTCTCCACCAGCCGACCCAAGGGCTGTTCCCACCAGGATCGGCGCCGCCTCCAGGTCACGAATGTGTTGACTAGAATGCGCCGAACGTAGTGATCGACGCCTTCTGAGCGTTGCAGTCGAGGCCATGCCACAACCGTCTTGGCCAACGTCGTCTGGACCAGATCCTCGGCTTTCCCTCGGTCTCCGCACAGCAGGAAGGCGGTCCGGAGTAGCGATCCGTAACGCGCCCGTACAAAGGCTGTCACCTCCTTATCCTCGCGATCGTGCATCAGCCACCCGCACCCTCAGTCTCAATCTCACGGCCACTACTTACGCTCTCGACCCCAGCAAACGTTGCCGTAACTCCGGAACTTTTTGACGACTGATTATCTCGACCCGCGGGTCGGTGAGGGGTGACGACCAGCCCCGGTTTCCTCGGTCAGCGCCCGGGCCGCCGCGTCGGCCACGGTCTCGCCCGGCTCGATGTGGCCGCCGGGCAGCGCCCACCCGCCGCCGTCGCGGCGCTCGATCATGACGATCCACCGGCCGCCGGTGATGTCGGTGGCGGTCACCGCGGCGTCGGGGCACTGCGCCTCGCCCCAGTGTCCGCGGCGATTGCGGCCGTAGCGGACGAAGTCCGTCGGCTATCAGCGCCTTCATCATCCGACCGATCCACGAACTCGCCCACCGTGTGCACTGGTCACAGTGGCGACGCCGCCATCAAGCCCGAGCCCGACGAGCCCACTACAACGACGCCTCAACGCCGAACTTCAGCCATTATCCCGAACGGCGGCTGCCGTGCCAGCTCCGGCGTGTTCTTCTGCGCCACCGCCAGCCCCGCGTCGTGCGCATGTTCGACCAGCAACCGCGCCAGCGCCATGTTGTGGTCGTGGGTCAACCGGTCGCCGGACCGCGTCCAGGAGTCGAGGTTGTCCGGCTCGACCGCCCGGAACCCCTTCGCCGCGCACTCGTCCATCCAGCCTTGAACGACGCCGGCGATGGCGGTCCGGCGTGCCGGCGTCGTGGTGTCCAACAGAATCTCGCCCGGCCATTCTGGATCCTCGACGTACGAGCCGTCCGCCGCCTTCAGCAACAGGTCGCGGTGTTCCGCCTTCCACCACGCCGCAGCCTCCGGCTGGGTTTGGAAGGCGTTGACGTAGCAGATGTTGTAGGCGGCGCCCGAGGGCACACCGGAGTGATCCCGCTCGACGATGGTCACACCCACGTCCGGCTCGTAGGCGCCGCCGATCTGGTAGTCGAAGCTGCCGTTGGTTGGCGGCAGCACCACGGGCCGGCCGGCGCCGCTGGCCGACGCCGGGGCTCCGCTCCCGCTGCCGTCCGGCGCGGGTCCGGTCGAGGTGGTGTCGGCGCAGCCGGTGACCGCGACGACCGTGGCCAGGGCGGCCGCCAACCACCTTCGCATCCCGTCAGCTCTCCCCTGCGGTACCTGAACCGCCCGACCGTCGGTTCCCGCCAACCAGGATGCCGTCCGTCGTCCAGGTCACCGCCGTCGCCCAGGCGATCACCGTCGCCGTCGGGTCCCGGGTCGGTGGACTGGCCCCCGGTCGCGCCGGGCCGGATACCTGGACCGACGGGCGTACCGGCCCACCGTCGCGGCCATGGACACGGACCGGCCCGAGTGGTCAGCGCGAGTAGTACTCGACGACGAGCTGCTCGTCGCAGAGGATCGGAACCTCCGTCCGCAGCGGAACCCGGATCAGGCGGGCGGTCAGACCGGTCAGGTTGACCTCCAGATACGGCGCGGGACGCTCCGGGGCGTGCGCCCCGGCCGCCGCCACGACGAACGGGGCCTTGCCCCGGCTCCGGTCCGCCACCGCGATGACGTCGCCGGGGCTCAGCCGTGCCGACGGCCGGTCCAGCCGACGACCGTTCACTGTGAGGTGCTGGTGGGTGACGACCTGGCGGGCCTGATAGATCGTGCGCGCGAAACCTGCCCGCAGCACCAGCGCGTCGAGCCGGGTCTCCAGGTCGACGATCAACTCCTCACCGGTCTTGCCCGGCCGGCGTGCGGCCCGGTCGAACGCGCGCCGTAGCTGGCCCTCGTGCAGGTCGTACTGCGCCTTGAGGCGCTGCTTCTCCAACAGGCGGACCTTGTAGTCACTGGTGGTACGGCGGGCGCGGCCGTGCTGACCCGGCGGGAACGGACGGCGTTCGAAGTACCGTACGCACTTCGGAGTCAGGGCGATGCCCAACGCGCGGGAGCGCTTGACCTTGGGGCGGGTCTGATTCATCCTTCACCTCTCAATTAAGGTAAGCCTTACCTTATTAGGAGGTGATCGGGTTGAGCAACCAGCCGACCGACATGACGGACGCGACAGACAGCCCGGCAAGCCGGCTCCGATCGATGCTCGTCGCCGCCCAGTCCCTGGGCCTGCACACACCGGGCTATCGGGCGGACATCGCCGGCCGGCACTCCGTCACCGGCGACGGGCGGGTACGGGTCGAGCTGCCGGCAGGCTGCCGCATGGCGCAGGACATCGCGCACCAGCGGGAGACGGTGGCGATGATCGAGGTGACCGACCTGGCCCCCACCCCGGTACGCGACCGGGTCCGGGCACGCGGCACGCTCACCGGCTGGCTGAGCCCGGCCGACACCATCGACTGTGACGCCGAGGACAACCAACTGGTGACCGTTCTCGACCTCGCCACCGCCGAGTTGACCACCAGCGAGGGCACCACCGCGATCGACCCGACCGACTTCACCACTGCCCAGCCCGACCCGCTGGCCGCCACCGAAGCCGAGCTGTTGTGCCACCTCGACCATCACCACCCGCACACGGTCGAACGACTGTGCCGGCTGGTGGATCCCCACCAGTTGCACGGCGTCCGGATGGTCCGCCCGGTGCGGCTGGACCGCCACGGCCTCGTGCTACGACTCGAACTGCTGAGCTGCGACCGGGACATCCGGCTGAGGTTCCCCGCCCCGGTACGCCATCCGGACCAACTCGGCGCCCAGATCGACGCACTGCTCAGGCAGAGCCGACGCTGCCGGCCTCCGCGGGCCCACCGGTGACCAGAGGGACGGTGCGGACCGATCCTCAGGTGCGGCTGGCGGACAAGGCGGCGCGGGATGCGTCGGAGGCCGCACGGTGCGTACAGTTCCTGGTCGGACGTGAGGTGGGCCGGCGGTATCCGGCACAGGAACGGGACGAGACAGAGACGTATGACGGCGGACAACATTACCGAAAACGGTCAGCACGCGATTGACCGGAGCCGGCTGGAGACCTGTCTCAGCGTCTTCGAAGCGTTGGAGGCCCTGCCTCCCGATCACCCCGACGTGGTGCGGGTGCAGCGGGCCACCGCGAAGCTCTACAAGGTGATCAAGCAGCGGCGACGCGAGGAGCGGCGCGACGCCATCGCGGCAGCCGACCGCGCCGTGACGGCGGCCACCGCGACCGGTGCCCCCGGCCGGATCGACGACGAGACCCAGGGCATCCCGCTCGCCTCTCCCACCGCGAGTGCCACGGCCGGGCTCCTGCACAATCCGCGCGGCTGCTACGTCTGCAAGCAGCGATACCGCGAGGTGGACGCCTTCTACCACCAGCTCTGCCCTTCCTGCGCCGCGCTCAACCGCGAGCGCCGGGACGCCCGCACCGACCTGACCGGCCGGCGGGCGCTGCTCACCGGCGGCCGGGCGAAGATCGGCATGTACATCGCGCTGCGGCTGCTGCGTGACGGCGCGCACACCACGGTGACCACGCGGTTCCCGCACGACGCGGTCCGCCGGTTCGCCGCGATGCCCGACAGCGCGGACTGGCTGCACCGCCTGCGGATCGTCGGGATCGACCTGCGCGACCCCGCCCAGGTGATCGCCCTCGCCGATTCGGTCAGCAGCCAGGGGCCACTCGACATCCTGATCAACAATGCGGCGCAGACCGTCCGCCGCTCGCCCGGGGCGTACGCGCAGCTCGTCGCCGCAGAGGCCGCGGCCCTGCCGGACGGCCCGCTGCCGGAGCTGATCACGTTCGCCAAGCCGGGAGGCCAGGGCGCGCCGGCGGGCAGCCTGACGGCCGGGCCGCAGTCGACCGCGCTCACCCCGCACGCGCTCACCGCACTGGCGTTGACCAGCGGCTCCGCCTCACCGGAGCGGATCGCGGCGTCCACGGCCATCGACGCCGGCGGTCTCGTGCCGGACCTTGGCTCGGTCAACAGCTGGGTGCAGCGGGTGCACGAGGTGGACCCGGTCGAGCTGCTCGAAGTGCAGCTGTGCAACGTGACGGCGCCGTTCATGCTGGTCAGCCGGCTACGACCGGCGATGGCCGCAGCGAAGGCCCGCCGCAAGTACGTGGTGAACGTGTCGGCGATGGAGGGGCAGTTCGGCCGCGGGTACAAGGGGCCGGGGCATCCGCACACCAACATGGCCAAGGCCGCGCTGAACATGCTGACCCGGACCAGCGCCCAGGAGATGCTGACCGACGGCATCCTGATGACCAGCGTCGACACCGGCTGGATCACCGATGAACGACCCCACCCGACGAAGATGCGACTGGCGGACGAGGGCTTCCACGCCCCGCTGGACCTGGTCGACGGAGCCGCCCGGGTGTACGACCCGATCGTCCGTGGCGAGCAGGGCGAAGACCTCTACGGCTGCTTCCTGAAGGACTACGCGCCCTGCGCCTGGTGATCGGCGCTTCCACCCGCCACGGCGCGTCCAGCGGGTTTGCGACAATCACCAGGTACGCACACGCGGCCCTACCCACACCCGGGCCGGCCGCCACTCGATGAGGAGAAGGTACGCATGCCATCTGACCGTGACGCGTGGCCGACGTTGGACGAGCTGCAGCGTGAGGAGATCGAGCTGGAGCTGCCGGGCCTGTCGGAGACCGACGCGTACGAGTTGGGCATGCTGGCCGTCGCCGCCGCGAGCGAGCAGCGGCTCCCGGTCGCGGTGGGTGTGTGGCGGGCCGGGCGTCAGCTCTTCCACTGCGGCCTGCCTGGTTCGACCCTGGACAACGACGCGTGGCTGCGCCGCAAGGGACGCGTGGTGATGCGGTTCGAGCACTCGTCGCTGTACATGGCCCGGCTGTGCCAGGACAAGCAGACGACGCTGACGGAGAAGTACGGCCTGCCGGCCTCCCGGTACGCGGCCGCCGGAGGTGCGGTGCCGCTGCGCGTTCGCGGCACCGGCGTGGTGGGCTGGGTGGGTGTCTCCGGTCTTCCGCAACTGGACGACCACCGCTTCGTCGTCGACATCCTTCGCAAGCTCCCGCGATAACGCTCCGATCAGCGCGCTCGCCGGTTGGCGCGCAGGGCGCCCAGAATCACGCCGGGTGACGCCAGCGAACGCGGATGTTCCCGCAACGAGACGACCTCGTTGAACCGCCGCGCGATCGTCACGTCGGTGACCGTCGCCGCGATGATCTGCCTGCTGGCCCAACTGGAGACCCGGTAGCCACGCGGGTAGGGCCCGTCGACGTGGGGCAGCGCCAGGTCGGCGGAGGTCGACAACGACCAGGCCGCGTCGACCACGATCTTCTGCAGGGCGAGGTACTGGCGCGCGGGCACGCTCAGGTCCGGGTTCGTCCTCAGGTACGTCGACAAACAGGCCGCGTGCAGGGCCGCCGCCGTCATCCCCTGCCCGTACACCGGGTTGAACGACGCGACGGCGTCGCCAACGCTGACGAGCCGGGCCGGGAACCGCTTCACCGCATGAAAGTCCCGTCGCCGGCTGTCGGCATGGCGGTAGGTCTGGACGTCGCCGAGCATCTCGTTTCCGGCGACCTCGCCGAACTCCGGCGGGAACTGGTCCCGCAGCCGGCGCACGAAGTCCTCCGCGGTACGCCCCGGGCGGCTGTCCCCGTACCCGACCATCATGGCCATCCACCGGTCACCCTCGATGGCGAAGAATGCCGCGCCGGCGACATCCGACGACATCTCCGGGCTGTGCACTGCCAGGACGACCGCCGCATCGGGGTTCGCCTCGTGGCGGCGAAACAGGGCGGTCGCGTAGTTCAGGTGCACGGTCATCCGCCGCGTGACGGGCCGCTCCCAGCCGGCCTGCCCCAGCCACTCGGAGAGCCTGCTCGAACGCCCCATGGCATCCACCACAAGATCACCGCCCTCGACGCCGGACACCCCATCGACGTCGTAGCGGACCCCGGTGACCTCGGGACCGTCGAACACCAGACCCGTGGCGCGGGCGGTGACCACCTTGACGTTGGGCAGTCGAAGCACCTGCTCACGGATCAGCCTCTCCAGGAGAGGCCGGCTGCCCGCCAGGCTGTCGGCGTCGTTGGGAACGACAACCTTCAGGCGGCCGTCGAGGTAGTTCCGCCGGGCCGTGGGTGGAGCCTCGATCGCCCCCTGGGCCAGTGCCTGTTCGCGGAATCCCGGAAACAGCTGCTCGAACTGGAGGAAGCCGCCGGGCAACAACGCGTGCAGTTGCGTCCCCTGTGGCACGCCGGGCCGCTCGCCGGCCGTCTGTAGGTCGTCGCGGTCGATGATGACCACGCTCTCCGCGTAGTCGGACAACACCCGCGCCGCCAGCATGCCGGCGATACTGCCGCCGACCACGACGGCCTTGTCCAGGATCGGGAGCGCCTGGTCGGGGGGTCGCACGGCGTTCAACGCGGCGAAGACCCGAGCCGGGGAGAGGGACATCGAGCTCTCCAAGGGGTACGAGGTGAGGCGCCCTCTCCCGTGCCTGCCGCGACTGGTGCGCGGAGAGACCGGTGGACGGCCGTTCGGCATGACGCCCGACGATCGTTGCACAGACGCCCATCGCTGGCCCGCCCGGCCGGGCGGCGATGGTAATCCCATCGCACACCCGGCTACGGCGGCTGCACGCGACCCTGTCGGGCGATTGTCGGAGGGCTGCACGCGCGGTATAGACGACCGGCCACCACCCTGACACGATACTTGCGCTCCTAGTGCATAAACTTTGTCGACCGAGGTGGAGGATCGATGCACACGTCTCGCCGGAGATTGCTCTCCCTGATGACCGGACTTGCGCTCGCCGCCGGAATGTCCGTCGCTGGCGTTCCGCACGCCGCCGGGGCTGCCGCCACTTCGTCGTACCGTCCAGTGGTCTTCGTGCACGGCAACGCCGGTGCGGCGTCACAGTTCCAGTCCCAGGCCAAGCGCCTGGCCAGCAACGGCTACCCGCTAGACATCATCGAGGCGCACGAGTACGACTCGCCGAACATCGCCACGATCCTGCCCCAGGTGTACGCGGGGATGGACGCGCGGATCTCCCGGCTGCTGGCGGCGACCGGCGCGGACAAGGTGGACCTGCTCGCGCACTCCCTGGGCACCTTCGTCATGCAGGGCTACCTCAACAGCTCACCGGCGCGGGCCGCCCGCGTCGCGCACTACGTCAACCTGGACGGACGAACCGCGGCGTCACCACCGGGAGGCGTACCCACGCTCGCGATCTGGGGCGAGGGCGACCCGGCGCGGGCCGTCGTGGGCGCGACCAACGTGTACTTCCCGAACCAGTCCCACACGCAGACCGTGTCGTCGCCAGAGTCATTCAGCGAGATCTTCCGGTTCTTCCAGGGTCGCGCTCCCAGGACAACGCGGATCGTGCCCCAACTGTTCGGCACCGCGCAGGTCTCCGGCCGCGCGGCGCTCTTCCCGAGCAACGTCGGCGTCACCGACGCGACGCTTGAGGTCTACCCGGTCAGCTCCCTCACGGGCGGTCGGCTGTCGAACCGGCCCGCGCATCGGGTGCCCCTGAGCGGCGACGGCTCGTTCGGACCGTTCCCGGTGCTCGCCACAGCCCGGTACGAGTTCGCGATCGTGCGCGCTGGCGCGCCGACGCACCACCTCTACTTCCAGCCGTTCCTGCGGTCCGACTCGTTCGTACGCCTGGCGACCAGCCGGCCGGGCGAGGGGCTCGGCGCGCTGGTCGACACCAGCGACCGGCACACGGCGCTGATCATCCAGCGGCAGAAGGAGTGGTGGGGCGACCAGGGTGACGCTGGCGACAAGCTGTGGATCAACGGTCGGGATGTCCTGAACCCGGCGAACACGCCGCGCGTCAAGCGGACGATCGGCATCTTCGCGTTCGACGACGGCAGCGACGGTGTCACCGACCTGACCGCGCCGCTGCCGGAGTTCTTCAGCCAGACCTTCATCACCGGCATGGACCTGTTCATCCCGGCCACGCCGGCACACCTCGGCATCGTGCGGATCATGGTCGGTCAACGCGGCGGCGGGTTCGACGCGGTCAACGTGCCCAACTGGAAGTCCAGCGAGCATCGCGTGACGGTGAACGTCGACGACTTCTGATCGGCGTCACCGATCGGCCGGGCGGAGCGGCGAGTTCGCCTCCACGAGCGCGGGCTCGCCGCGGCCGACAGTGTTCGGCCCTCAGCCGCGGAGGCGTTCCAGCCCGTCCAGGAGCAGGTCGAGCGTGAACTCGAACTCGGTCTGACTGTCGCACCAACCGAGCATGGGGTCGGTGACGTCGTGGATCTCGGATGCCACCATGGCCGTCAGGTGCGGTAGCGCCTCGGCCATGGCGGCCAGGTCCGCCTCCGCGACGTCGGCCTCCAGGCTCCCGCCCGCCGACGCCGGGCTGAAGATCTCCTGCGCGAACCCGAGAGGCAGACTGCCGAACGCGTGCAACGCCCGGTGCGCGAGGAGGTGCGAGAACCCGGCATCGACCAGGGTGCCCACGATCCCGTCGTAGTACGCGTACAGGCCGACGGGGATGGTCCGTCGCGAGCCCAACAGTCCGGGCATCCACGGGTGACGAAGCATGATCTGACGCGCCGCGAGGAACTGCCGGCGCAACCGCCCTCGCCAGTCTCCATCGCCATCGTTCGTGGAGATGCGACCAACAGCGGCAACGATCTCAGCGACCACGGTCTCCACGACGCCGTCGAGGAGGGCCTCCTTGGCGGGCAGGTGATGGTAGAGCGACATGGCCTCGACGCCGAGATCGGCAGCGAGGCGGCGCATCGTCAGCGCCTGAATCCCCTCAGCGTCCGCCAGTGCGACCGCCGCTGCCAGTACGCGCTCACGACTGAGCGGTTGTCGAATTGCCTTCGCTGCCACCTGTCCCCCACCTCTTGCCAGCACCTTACATCGTATGGTTGCCTTACAACGTAAGGTCGGTGGCCGGAGCGCGACCACCTCCACGAGCCGATACGGCCCAAGGAGCCCCAATGCCCGCGCTGATCCGTACCGCCCGCGTGACCGGGCTGCTCTACCTCGCCCTCGCCATCAGCGGCGCACTCGGCTTTCTGCTCATCCGGTCGCGACTCTTCAATGCCGACGACCCCAACGCGACGCTCGCCAATCTGGTCCAGCACGAAACACTCGCGCGCGTCGGCGTCGCTTTCGAACTGCTCATCGTCGTCACCCAGGCCCTCGCCGCCGCATGGTTCTACCGGCTGTTCCGCACCGCAGACCCACGTGCCGCCGGCGCCATCGCCGCGTTCGGCCTCATCAACGCGGTCGTGGTCCTCGTCAGCGCAGCACTGCTCGCCACGGCGGTCGACATCGCGCTCGACCCCGTGGGGGACGCGGCGGCCACCGTCCAGGTCCTCTACCTGACCAGCGGCAACCTGTGGGGCGTCGGAGGGCTGTTCTTCGGCCTGTGGCTCATCCCCATGGGACGCTGCGTGCTCCGCTCGAACTGGATGCCCCGCCCGCTCGGCTGGATCCTCGTCGGCGGCGGCATCGGATACCTGCTCAGCGCATTCATCGGATACCTCGCCCCTGACGCACAGGGCGTCGCTGACGCTCTGGTCGTTCCCGCGACCATCGGCGAATTCTGGATGGTCGGCTACCTGCTGACGCGCGGCGTCCGCCGCCGCACACTCGACCAGGCACCCGCCGACCGGCAACCGGAGGCCGCGCCATTGACCGCCTGAGTCCCGATGGCCCGAACATGGCCGAGCGCGCTCGCACCATGGGAGAGGGGGCCCTGCCGGTGCGGGAGCGTCACACCGCGGCGGGGGGTGACAACGTCATCTTCTGCCAGTTCCGGAACACGAAGCGGTGTACCGACTTCAACCCGACCCAGAGCGCCGGCTCCACCGCGACGCGGCCGAACCCGCGGACCGTCACCGTCGTCGTCCGGGTGACCCTCGTGCCGGCACCCGCCGGCTCCAGCTCGAACAGATCCCCGAGATGGTCGACGAAACGGTGGAAGTAGAGGTCCGTCGACTCCATGTGGAACGCCAACCGGCTCGGTGGCTCCCAGAGGGTGATCCGCTGCCGCACCACACCCTGCTCTGAGACGCACTGCCGGGCCGCGCCCACCTCACCGGGACCATCGGGCAGCCGGCACGTGGTCGGCCGGGGCGTACCCAGGTAGAACACCGGGCACCGGGGTTGCAGCTCAAGGCGCGAGTCGCAGAGCGCCGGCCACAACACCTCCGGTGAGTGGGGCATCGTCCAGCGCGTACGCACCATCATGTCGACAACCGTAAGCCCGGCGTCGCCGCCACCCAATCGGTCAGAAGTAGCCCTTCTCGCCGTCGAGCAGCTCCCGGATCGTGTCGGCGTGACCTGCGTGCCGTGCGGTCTCCTCGATCATGTGGATCAGCATCCAGCGCAGGCTGGCGGCCGCGGACCGGAAGTCCGGGTGCCGGCCGACGTCGTCCAGGGAGTGGGCGGCGACGATGTCGTTGGACACCGCGCATTGCCGGTCGTACTCCTCTAGCAGTTGGGCGAGCGGAACGCCGTCGACCCTCATGTCGGCGTCCTCCGGCTCGTCCACGAATTGCGGCCCCTCAGCCGGGCGGCCCAGAAAGAGGACTTCGAACCAGCAATGTTCGGTCCACCGCAGGTGGGAGACGAGACCCGCCATCGTCATCAGGGGCGAGGCCGGTAGGACCGCGCGATGGGCGTCCGTCTCCGACAGTCCTTCGCACTTCCAGCGAATGATCGCGCGCTGCATCTCCAGCCAACCGACCAGCTGGCTTCGCTCGTCGGCGGTGAAGGGTGGGCGTAGGCGGGTAGTAGGCACGGGGGCACGCTACTCATGGCCGCGTCGGTGGGCACGCGATTTCCCCGCCGGCCGAGGGGTACGGATCGCCGCATCGAGGACGCGGGACAGCACGGGCTTCGCCTCGCGCTAGGCGGGCGCGGTTTCCATCCTGGTGCAACCGCTGGCCGGGCTCTGGCTGAGAGCGATGACCGCGTCGAGTCGGTCCCTGGCCTGCAGGAGTTGGTTGATCTGCTGGTCGATGCGCTCGCGCTCGGCGTTCAGCATGGCGCGGGACTCCGGGGTGTTGACCTTCGCGTCGACGCAGGGCAGGAGGTCCAGGATGGTCCTGCTGGACAGCCCGGATGCGTACAGCATCTGGATCAGGTGAACCCGCTCGATCGCGCTGTCGTCGTAGTGGCGCTGGCCTCCGCTGCTGCGTGCCGGGATCAGGAGGGCCTGCTCCTCGTAGTAGCGCAGGGCCCGTACTGACACGCCGGTCCTGGTGGCGAGTTCGCCAATTCGCACGGCCCCTGCCGCTGGTAGTGACGCCGGCCACACGGCTTGCATCTCACGTCTACGTCAGGTTTTAGCGTAGCCCGCGTACCGAACTACCTCGAATCCACCTGGAGGCAATCATGCAGATCGCTGGTTCGATCGCGCTGGTTACCGGCGCCAACCGTGGCATCGGTCGGCACTTCACCCGGCAACTGCTGGAGCGCGGCGCGACGAAGGTGTACGCCACGGCCCGCCACCCGGAACGGATCGACGTTCCCGGCGTCGAGAAGCTCCGACTGGACATCACCGACCCACGGTCGGTCGAGGACGCGGCGGCGGCCGCCTCCGATGTGACCCTGCTGATCAACAACGCCGGGATCTCCACCTGGACCAACCTCGTCACCGGTGACCTGAGAAAGATCCGGTCGGAGATGGACACCCACTTCTACGGCACCCTCAGCATGGTGCGGGCGTTCGCGCCGGTGCTCGCCGGCAACGGTGGCGGTGGGATCCTCAACGTCCTCTCCGCGTTGTCGTGGTTCTCCTATGACGGGACCAACGCCTACGGCGCGGCGAAGGCCGCCGAATGGAGCCTGACCAACGGAATCCGGATCGAACTGGCCGGCCAGGGCACCCTCGTCACCGGACTGCACCTGGGCAGCGCCGACACCGACATGTCGGCCGGCTATGACGGCGACAAGGTCGACCCTGCCGCGGTCGTCCGCGCCGCCCTCGACGGCGTCGAGGCCGGCAAACTCGAAGTCGTCGCCGACGAGTGGAGCGCCAACGTCAAGGCGTCTCTCGCTGCGGACCCCAGCGCCTTCTACACCGTCACCGCCAACTGACGGCACGGCTCACCGCGGTTCAGCGCGCCGCACATCGTGGCCATTCATTGGCAGACGCGCCACTCACCGCGTTCCTTGGCCAGTGGAACGGTTTGCGTGAACCGCCCGCCCGTCTCCTGAACCATCTGAACGGTGACGGCCCCGCTGACCCGGCCGTTGTAGTTGGAGACGGACGCACCGGTGATCTCGTAGCTTCTGATCTTCAATTGCGCGGACTGGATCCGGGTGTACTCCTCCTGCGACATGCCGTCGCGCACCTTCTCACACAGCCGGCCATAGGCACCCGGGTAGTTGCCGGCCTGCACGTCGTCCAGGTACGCGGCAGTGGCGTCCCGAGCTGGCCCGACCGCCTTGCTGACGGTCCGGTAGAGCCAGAACCCGCCGCAGACACCACCGAGACAACACACCACCAGCACCGCGGCAACGACAAGCAGAACGGTACGGGTCGTCCGGTTGGGTTTCCGGTCGGGCACAAGCATCGGCTCGTACGTCATGGCCCGGATGGTAGGGACGGCAGGCAAGCCACCACGTCGTCCCTACCCGGGGGCAGGTGGCCGCTCGGTGCCGACACTGTCTGCCGATCGTGACCGCCAAGGGATCGGAGCGTGATGCCACCTGGGCATGCTGCAACCATGCGTAGACAGGCGGGTGCATGGATTCTGATTACGCTACTCGGACTCCTGGCGGCCTGCAGTCCGCCCGACGAGCCGGTTGTCGCTTTGGCTGTCCACGATGGCGAGCCGATCGGCGTTCTCGTCACCTGCGACGGTGCTTTCTCTCAGCTCGGCGTGTTCGAGAACGACAACAGGAACGACGCGAGTGCACGACCGCTGATCACGTGGGGCGTAAGCGGCACACCGATGAGCGAGGTTGTGGAGGTTCCCCTGTTCGGCCAGCCGCCGGATGGTTTTGAGGTCGACGAGATCCGCGACATCCCTGCGGAGGAGGCAGGCATGGCCGTCGATGTCGAACCGCTCACCAAACTCGAGCCCGAGGTGAGATACAGCCTCAGCGGGTCAAGTCGCCATGACGGCATATCGGTAGACTTCACTGTCGCGGACTTCGCCCGGATCGGCCGGGACGAGGTGCTGGCACCGAGGGGCCGCGAGACGATGAAGATCATGTCGCGGGAGGCCTTTGTACGCAAGGCCCGAAGCATCTGCAACTGATCCATGCCGCACTGTGGTGACACAGCTGCGCGAGCAGACAACTGGATCCTCCCCCGCCGCCGGGCCGGACGTCCCATGACGTCCGGCCCGGTGCCGTCAGGGCGTCCGATCAACTAGAGCCGGGCGTCGCCGGCCGCGGTGGCCTCCTGGACCGCCACGGTACGGCGGGTCTCCGCCCGCTGATCGCCGGCGTCCTCCCGGTCCGGGACGGCCGCGGCTCGGGCCGACCGGTTGGTGGTCGCAGCCGCCTGGTCACCGGTGACGCCGCCGCGGATACGGTTGTTCGCGGCCACCTGGGCGGCCGGGTTGTTGGACGTCACGGTCAACTGGCCGTTGATGATGTTGTCGTCGACAGTGACACCGCCGGTGGTGCTGGTGATGCTGACGTCCCCGCCCCAGTAGCCGCCCGAAGCGCAGCTGTCGAGGTTGCCGTTCGGGCCGAGTTGCACGCCGCCCAGGTTGCCGGCGAAGGTCGCCCGGCCGCGGACCGCGCTGCCGCACACCACACTGCCGGTGGCGCTGTTCAGCACCGACAGCGTGCCGTCGACGAACGAGTCGTGCACGTCGGTGTAGTAGGTGCCGGTGCTGCTGAGGTTACGTTCCGCCTGCGTGCCGCGGTCGAGCCGGACCTCACCGGCTCCGGCGTTGACGGTCCCGGCGATCGTCGACTCCTCCACGAACAGGAAGCTGTCGATGGTCGTGGTGCCCTTCGGCCGTACGGTCACGTTGCCGGTCCGGGCGTCCTTGAGGAAGGCGCCGTATCCGCCGGCGGCCAGCACCACCTGCCCGTTGATCGTCGTGTCGGTGGCGTCCAGGTAGCCGTTCGCGGCGACGCGTACCTCGCCGCTGACGTTGCCACCGGTGACCACCAGGTTGCCGCCGGCGGCGACGTTGACGTTGCCGGTGATCGTGGTGCCGGTGAGCGCGCAGGACTCGCCGGCCGGCACGTACAGATCGTTGGGCACCGTCACCGCACCGCCGGTGCCGATGCAGTAGGTGACCAGGTCGGCGTGTGCGCTGGGGGCCACCGCCAGCACCGAGGCGGCGACGACGGCGGTCACGGTGGCCAGCTTGGCGACGGTACGTCTGGGCATCGCTGTACTCCCTGTCGATGAGGTTTGAGGACTCATGCGCCGACGTCCGATCGGGCCGCGGCCCGGACGATGGCGCCCTGCTGCCGCCGGTTCAGCGTGCCGGCGGTCACCAGCGCGGTGGTGACCGTTTCGACATGCCGGACGAATTCGGCGTGCCCGGGGTAGTCGGCGTGTTCGGCGATCAGGTCGTTGATGGTGCAGCCGTCACCGGTGTCGACGTTGGGCACCCCGGTGTCGTCGCCGTCGATGATCACCGTGCCTCGGGTGTCCGACTCGGGGCAGCCTCTTCGGCGCCCGGCGGCATGCTGCCGTCGGCGTTGCGCACCAGGAAGATCCCGGCCATGCCACCGTCGGAGTGGAACTGCACGTGGCAGTGGTACATCCACGCCCCGGGTCCGACGCCCTCGCCTGCCAGCACCTGAAAGCCGAACGAGCTGCCCGGATTGAGGTCCTTGTTGTCGATCACCAGGCTCGGGTCGCTCGGGCCCTCGAGCATTCCGGTGCGGTTGTCCGCCCAGCGGTGGGCGTGCAGGTGGAAGGTGTGGAAGGTGCCGCCGTGGCCGATGGCGATCCACTCCACCCGCTGACCCAGGTTCGCCTCGAACATCGGGGTGTCCGGGGCCATCCGGTTGTTGATCATCATGTCGTTGAACACGACCGTGTGCTGCTTCTCCGGCAGGATGTCGCCGCGGCGCCGGACGATCAGCGCCCCGTACAGCCCCTTGGCGACACCGCCGGTGCCGTGGTCGGTGCCCATGGCGTGGTCGTGGTAGTGCCAGTAGCCGGCGCTGCCCGGCATGAACCGCCGGCCTGAGGCGAGGAACATCTCCCGCGAGCGCCACACGTACGTCCGGTTCTCACCGGGATTGTTGGACGAGGCGTTGAGCGGGCTGCCGTCCGAGTCGGTGCTGTAGTCCACCCCGTGTGGATGGATGGACAGCCGCTGGTTGGTGGTGTTGACCAGGGTGATCTCCAGGGTGTCACCCTCGTACATCTCCAGCAGCGGCCCCGGCACCGTGGCCTGGCCGGGTGCCAGGCCGTACCCGAACAGCCCTCCGGGCAACTGCTCGGCGTAGATGGTGACCTTTTTCGTGACACCGGCCGCGGCCCGGGCTGGGCTGCCTCGGAACGCGGCGTCGATCGCGGGGCGGACGCGCCCAGTGCTCCGGCGGCGAGGGCTCCGGTGGCGATCAGGGATCTGCGGGACAGGTGGCGGTGGGAGCCGACGGAATTGTCGTCCATGGGTCTCCGTTCACCGGGCAAAGCCGTGACGAGGGCACGGTGCAGCGACCGCCGAGCATGAAGGGCGGCAGCACGACTGCGTGGACCTCGTCGCGGACTTTGCTCGGAAGACTCAGAACTTTCGATGAATAACGGCAACTTATGTAATCCATCGACGAAAGTGCAGGCCTGATTGCAAGAAGGTTACCTTGACATCACGACGACGCTCGATTGACCATGAATGTCCCGCACGCCAATCCGCCACGCTCAGTGACCCCAGCGGCAGCCAAGGGCTCGGGTTCGGGCCGGTGTCGAGGAGACGGTCGCATGTCGACAGTTGTCGCCGTTGACCCCTGGCCTCGTCCGAGGCTTGCAGGAACGGGCGGCCCGGGCCTTTCCCGCGATGGTCCTCGACCACCTCGACGGGTGGTGGTTACGGTACGGAGACAGCGGAGCGTGGTGGGCCAGCTCGGTGCTGCCGCACAGCGACGCCGTGCCGGCGGACCTGTCGGGCACGATCCGATCCGTTGAGGAGTTCTACGCCGGCCACGGGACGTGCACCCGATTCCAGATCAGCCCGGGGGCCTGCCCGGTCGGCCTCGACGACGCGCTGGCCAAGCGCGGTTACCGCGCCGACAGCACGATGTCGCTGCAGTCGGCCCCGACCGCGCAGGTCATCGACCGGCTACCCGGGGATGGGCTGCGAGTCCGCCTGGACGATCAACCGACCGACGCCTGGTTCGACGCCTGGCTGGCGGTGCACGCCAGCGGGGGCGACCCCGGCCGTGAGTGGGACATGCTCCGCCGGGTACGCCAGCGCAGCGGGTACGCCTCGGTGCTGACCGAGGCCGGTGTCGTCGCGGCCGGCCGTGCGGTCATCGAAACCGGCTGGGCGGGCGTATTCGGGATGGCCACGCCTCCGGCCGCCCGCGGCAGAGGCGCTGCCAGGACCATCCTCGCCGCCCTCGCCCGCTGGGCCGCCGACCACGGCACCGAGCACCTGTACCTCCAGGTCCAACCCGACAACACCGCCGCGCGGCGGCTGTACGACGGGGCCGGTTTCACCGAGCTGTGCCGGTACCACTACCGCACCGGCGGCCAGCGTCGGGGCAGCCCGGCGGACAGACGTACGTGAGCGGTTGTCAGAGGTTGTGGCGGTCGTCCGCCGGCAGGCGAGGCGGCTCCGGTGGCTCGGAAGACTGGTCGGGCTGACCGAGCTGCGCGACATGGGTCGGGTCGAGGACCCGGGAGAGGAATGAGCGGGTCCGCTCGTGCCGCGGCGCGCCGAGCACCTCCTGCGGCGGCCCCTGCTCGACCACCACGCCGCCGTCCATGAACACGACCCGGTCGGCGACGTCCCGGGCGAACGCCATCTCGTGGGTGACCACCATCATCGTCATGCCGTCCTCGGCAAGCTTGCGCATGACGGTGAGCACGTCGCCGACCAACTCCGGATCGAGCGCGGAGGTCGGCTCGTCGAAGAGCATCAGCTTGGGCTCCATCGACAGCGACCGGGCGATCGCCGCCCGCTGCTGCTGTCCCCCGGACAACTGTGCGGGGAACGCGTCGGCCTTGTCGGTCAGACCGACGCGCTCCAGGTTGTCCCGCGCGATCCGCTCGGCCTCAGCGCGGCCACGCCGCAGCACCCGGCGCTGGGCGATGGTGAGGTTGTTCAGCACGGTCAGATGCGGGAACAGGTTGAACGACTGGAAGACCATGCCGATGCCGCGGCGCACCGCGTCGATCTCGACATCCGGGTCGGTCATCTCGACCCCGTTCACCCAGATCTTGCCGGCGGTCGGCTCCTCCAGCAGGTCGACGCACCGCAGCAGCGTCGACTTACCGGACCCGGACGGCCCGATGACACAGACCACCTCGCCCTGACCGACCTCGAAGTCGATGCCCTTGAGCACTTCGAGCGGCCCGAAGGACTTGTGCAGGTCGCGGATCTCGACGGCGGGGCGGGGCTGTGTGGTCGTCATGCGGGTCACCGAGCCTTGGCGTATCGGAGTTCGAGGCGTCGTACCACCTGGGACAGGGGCAGGGTGATGATCAGGTAGGCGAGGCCGGCCACCAGCAGCGGGGTGACGTTCACCCGGTCGTTCAGCATGTCCCGACCGAACTTGGTGACCTCGATGGTCTGCGCCGTCACGCCCAGCACGTACGCCAGCGACGAATCCTTGGTGAGCAGGATGAGCTCGTTGGTCAGCGGCGGGATCACGATCCGGAACGCCTGCGGGATGACGATCGTGCGCATGGCGGTGAAGTGCGACATGCCGAGGGTGCGCGCCGCCTCCATCTGTCCCTTCGGCACGGCCTGGATGCCGGCCCGGATGGTCTCGGCCATGTACGCCGCAGCGGTCAACCCGAGACCGATCGCGATCGAACCGAAGACGCCGCCGGGGATCTCCCGCTCCGGGAAGGCGATGGGAATGCCGTACCCGACGAGGAAGAGCACCAGCAGCGCGGGCAGACCCCGGAACAGCTCGATGTACGCCGTGGCCACCCAGCGGTACGGAGCCACCCGGGACAGCCGCATCAGCGCGAGGATGGTGCCGAACACGAGACCGAAGGCGAACGCACCCAGCGTGTAGAGGACCGTGTTGCGCAGCGCGACGGTGATGATCGTCGGAAACATCGACTGGATGATGTCGACGCGGAAGAACGCGTCCTTCAGCCTGCCCCAGTCGGCGGCGAAGACCACCGTGGCGATGATGGCGATGAAGGCCAGGTACTGGAGCCAGAGGGACAGCCGCTCTCGCTGGCGGCGTCGCAGCTTCACGTTCTTCGCTCCTTGCCTTCCCGGAGGTTGCGTACGAGGAGGGCGCGCGAGCCGCGCGCCCTCCTGCCGTCAGCTTCGATCACGCGCTCGGCTGCTTGCCGATCCACTTCTCGTAGATCGTGTTGTACGAGCCGTCCTGCTTGGCCTTGGCCAGCACCTCGTTGATCTTCTTGAGCAGCTCCGGGTTGCTGTCCTTCTTCACCGAGAACCCGTACTGCTCGCCGGTGTCAAACTCGGCGGCCACCTCGAACCCGCCCGGGTTCTTCTTGAGGTACTCGGTCCAGACCGGCAGGTCGTTGATGGCGGCCTCGACCTGGCCGTTGGAGACGGCCTGCTGCAGGGCGGCGAGGTCTTCGAACTCGACGAGCTGCAGGCCCTTCTCCTGCTCGAACTTCCGGGCGTAGTCACGGCCCGTGGTGGCCGCCTGGACGCCGAGCTTCTTGCCCTTGAGGTCGTCGAGCGCCTTGTACGGCTTGCCCGTCTTGATCAGCATCGCCTGGGTCGCATCGAAGTACGGGTCGGAGAAGTTCATCACCTTCTGCCGTTCCTCAGTGATCGTCATGCCGGCAGCGGCCGCGTCACACTTGCCGGTGTTCAGATCCTGGCCGGACTTGATCCCCTCGAACGGCGTGTCGATGATCGTCTGCTCGACGCCCAGCTCCTTGGCGACCAGATCCATCAGCTCGACGTCGAACCCAGTGACCTTGCCGCTGGCGTCCTTGGACTGGAACGGCGGGTACGGCAGGTGGGTGCAGACCGTCAGCTTGCCGGCCTCGACCAGCTTGACTCCGCTCGCCTGGACCTCGCTGTCATCCTTCTTGGCACATCCCGCGCTCACCGCCAGGGCGGCAATCGCCACGACGAGGCCGGCACTGCGGACTGCGCTCTGGAACCTCACGGCTGTGTCCCTCCGGTTCGGCTTCCCTCGTGACGGGCAGCCAGGTTGGTGCAAAGACTGTGTGACAGGCGACGGTACCTGATCCGACGAGCCGTACCCAGATCACGCCGGGTCGTTGTGGCGAAGCAGCAATATCACGCTCAGTGAACCCGACACCCGACCAGCAACCGGACCACGTGCGGCACCAACGGGCCCGGGTCCAGGCGGCGACCCCCCTCATCCCGCCGCGCGGCAGTTGAGTAGCTGACCGGCCTCGAACAAGTAGGGATCCTCGCCGGCCGACGCGGCACGACGCCAGCAGGTGGGAGACGATCAATCGGAACCACCTCTCGAGCCGCCGCTACCTGGGTCGGGCGATCAGATCCGACCATCGAGCGCCGCACGACGAGACAACACCAGACCGAGGGAAGACACGTCTGAGGATGGACACGATTCTCACTACACCCCAGATGGCTTTCGCGGAGTTCGTTCGCCAGGCGGTCAACGACGCCCGCGACGAACGCGGTTGGACCGTCGGCGACATCGCGCGACACACCGGCGTCAGCCGCTCGACGCTGTTCCGCTGGCTCGCCTGCGACTGGCAGCACTACCCCGAGCTGGCAAAGGTACGAGCCTTGTGCGCCACCCTCGGGCTCTCCATCGCAGCCGCGATTCGCCCGCTCGCGATGCCGATCGCCGCCGCTGCGCCCGACCATCGAGCACTGGCGGAGGTCGAGGCGGACATGGGCGCCATCCGCCGACGATTGCTCGACGACACGGTCTCGGCCGCGGACAAGCACCATATTCGGGGCCTCCTGCGCCACCTCGCCCGAGACGTCCCGGTCGAGTCGACTGCGTCCTCGACGCCACCGGCCGCCGCCGGCCATGCGCCGCCGTCCGTGCCGAAGGCGAGACGGTCGCGTCAGTAAGCCCGCGCTGCGGACACGCAGAGCGTCTGGCCTTCGCTTTGAAGGTTTCGCCGAGCCCTCCTGCTGAAATCGACGAAAAGTTTGCACCGTCGGTTCAACGATACCGTTCAGGGGTATGACTGCTGGTATCACCGACGCCGCCCACGCCGTCGACGCTGTGACCGTCATGGGGTTGCTCCCGGCCAGGCCGCGGCTGCTCGCCCTGGGCGAGCCCACCCATGGCGAGGACGCTCTGCTCGACGTGCGAAACGATCTCTTCCGGCAACTCGTCGAGCAGGAGGGCTACCGGACGATCGCGATCGAGAGCGACTGCCTGATGGGCCTGGTCGTAGACGACTACGTCACCTCGGGCACCGGCATCCTCGACGAGGTCATGGAGCACGGCTTCAGCCACGGGTTCGGCGCGTCCGCGGCCAACCGCGAGCTGGTGCGTTGGATGCGCGCGTACAACGACGGCCGGCCCGCGTCACAGCAGCTCCGCTTCGCCGGTTTCGACGGCCCGCTGGAGATCACCGGCGCGGCGAGCCCTCGGCAGGCACTCACCGCACTCCACGCCTACCTCACCGCCTGGGTCGACGCCGACCTGCTTCCCCGCACCGCGGAAACGCTCGACCGCCTGCTCGGCGCCGACGACCGGTGGACCAATCCCGCCGCGATGATGGACCCGTCCCAGTCCGTGGGGCAGACGCCCGAGGCCAATGAGCTGCGTCTGCTCGCCGATGACCTGGTGGCCCTGCTCGACGCGCAGACGCCGCACCTGATCGCGGCGTCCACTTGGGACGACTGGGACCGGGCACGCCTGTACGGGCGTACTGCCACCGGACTGCTGCGCTACCACTTCTGGATGGCCGACACGTCACCGGGCCGGATGGCGAGGCTGCTGGGCTCGCGGGCTTCGATGATGGCCGCCAACCTGCTCGTCCTCGCCGAACGGCACCCGACGCTGGTGTACGCCCACAACGGCCACCTTCAGCGGGACAAGAGCACGATGCGGATGGGCAACCTGCCGCTGGAGTGGTGGAGCGCCGGCGCGATCGTCAGCGCCTACCAGGGCGAGGGGTACGCCTTTCTGGCCACGGCCCTCGGCACGATCCGCCACCAGGGGGTGGACGTCCCACCCCCGGACACCGTCGAAGGACTGCTGTACGCGCTCCCGCAGCAGCGTTGCCTGGTCGACACCCGCCGGCTGGCCGCCGCCCTCCCCGACGCCACGCCCGCCCCCCGCGTGTCGCCCTGGTACGGCTACTCCCCGCTGGACCCGGCCCACCTGGCCAACACTGACGGGATCGTGTTCGTCAAGGACACCCGGCGGACCTAGGCCCCCAGGCGTTCAGCAACAACTGAGAGGTCGGCCGACGGGCCCGTTCGCAAGCTGCGGGGCCGTCAGGAAAGGGCGACCGGCGAGCGGGCTGCTAGCGTTCGGCGCGATGTGGACCGAGGAGATCGTGGCCGGGCGCCCGGCATGGCGGCACACCCCGTCGGGCGTGGTGTTCCGAAAGGTTCCGGGCGGCCCGTTCCGGATGGGCTTGTCCGACGAGGAGTTGGACGCGGTACGCGCCATCGAGCGCAGCGGCGGTGTCGAGGACACCGTCGAGCCGTTCCTCGCCGGCGCCGAGGACGCACAGCCGGTACGCGAGGTGCGGGTCGAGCCGTTCCTGATCGCCCGGCATCCGCTGACGGTGGCGCAGGTCCGGCACTGGCTGCCCGAGTACGAGGACGACTACGCCGAGACGGACACCGGCACGGCCCGGCTCGAAGACGACCTGGAGGACCTGCTCAAGCTGTTGCCGTTCCAGGTGCCCAGCGAGGCGCAGTGGGAATACGCGGCCCGGGCCGGCACCACCACGCTGACCTTCCGCGGTGACGGGAAACCCGGCGAGGACCAGCTGCTCGACGACTTCGGCGACGAGACGCGGACCGCTGCCGGCGAGAACGCGTTCGGGCTGGCGGCGATGGGGTCGGCGAACGAGCTCTGCGCCGATGTGTGGATCCCCGGGTTCGCGGGCGCGCCGGCAGACGCGCGTGCACGGACCGGAGACGGGCCCCGGACCGTACGCGGTGGAGCCGCCGACCTATACCCGTGGCAGGGCTGCGACGAGTGGCTGCTGCTGCTCTCCGCCACCCGGTACGAGCACGCCCAGTTCACGGCAGTTCGCCCGGTCGCGCCACTGCCACCCCGCCAGGTCACGCAGGGGTGCCCGAGCCGATCCACTGCGCCTGTGTGAGCAGACCTCCAAACTGCAACCGGTAGGAGATAGCTGACTTGGTCGCCGCGTCCAGGGACTCTGGCAGCTGATCGAACGACGCGGGCCAGATATCCAACAGCGAAAAGACCTCCTGACCGTCGCGGACCCGCAGGAGCAGCATGCAGCGCCAGTGGGGTGAGAACTCTGGCCGCCGACCGGCGGCGTGCACCATCGCCGGCCGTAGGTAGTGAACGGTGGACAGATCCGCGTTCGCGGCAAGCCATCCGGCTCCGTGGTGGCGGTTGAATCCGTGATCGCGCGCCTCGTCGTCCAAGCGCATCAGTTCAGCCGTGTCGATCGCCTTGACGGTGCGCGGAACGCTCGATGACATCGGGTCAGTGTTCCACGTACCGACCACTTGCCAGAGATCAATTCGGCATCGAGGTCCTAGTCGGCTGCGTCAGCGCGCCGGTGGGGTCCAGGCTCATGCGATCCACCGCCGAGTGGCCGGGGCGGTTGCTTGACCCCGCGCGGCGGCCCGCACGCTTTGCCGGCGGCAGAAGTGCACGCTCGGTTTTTCTGCATCAACAGGGACCCTGGCCGAGCGCGATCTCCGGCCGCGGCAACCAGGCACTCGCCATCGCCGGCAGGTTCGTCACCCGCCGCCTCGCGGTGACCCTCGCCGCAGCCAACACCCTGCGAGACCGGCGATAACGAAAGCGGGGTCACCGCCATCACCGGCAGCGGCTCATGCAACCGCGCCACAGTGGACCTGCTCACACGCTGAAGCCGTAGACCTCGACCCAGCTTGATGTCTTAGCGTGCGGACATGACCGCAGCACAGATCAACGAACCGACACGCGAAGCCGACATTGAAGCGATCAAGCAGGTGGTAGCTGCTGTCGAACACTCCCAGAACAACGAGCTCCCTGATGAGTTCGTCGACCTGTTCCGGGCCGACGCGATCTGGACAACGGGCCACGGCAGGCGGCTGTTCGGCCGCGAAGCGATCTCCGTATTCACCCGTCAGGTGCTGCCCGGCGCGATGCGAGACACCAGCGTGACGTTCGACATCGAACACGTGCTGTTCATTCGCCCCGACGTCGTGGCCGTCAAGGTCCGGCAGGTGTATCAGACGCCCGACGGTCAGGAGGTCGGCACTCCGATGTTCGTCATGGCGAAAGAAGAGGGGCAATGGCGTCTCACCGCATGCCAGAACACCAGCGTGCTCAACGACGAGTAACCCCAGACCAGCCAGGCCCCCGGCGGAGCGGGCCGGCGCCCGGCCCGCCACGTCATCCATGAAGGAGCGGGGCCGGTCAAGGCTGGGGTTTTGACTTGCTGACGTTGTTTTGCCCGTCTTCCGGCATGGTTTTCGGGCAGGCGTGTGTGCGGCGTCGGGGTCAAGGCTGGGCCGTAGGCCCACCCCGGCAGGGGCTTGGCCTTGATGCCGGCGCCGTGGACGCCATGCTGGTGATGCCGGAAGTCGGTGTTGTGGGTGTGGTCGCGTCGCCAGGTTCCGAGCGATGCCGGAAGGGCAGGCCGAGGTTCGCCTGCCGGTCATCCATTCGCCCCGCGAGGGTTCGGGGGCATGGTGGTGTGCGACCGTGACCGGACGGGGTCAATCAAGCGGGCGGCCTCGCCGTCGGCCGACGGGGGCCAGACGTGGCACGACCACGCGTCCGGTCACGTCCGAACCTGTTCACACCGCCGTCTGGGCCGGACGCAGGGCACGGATGTGCCCGTCGCGCAGGCCGTAGTAGACGAGGGTGAGCAGCTTGCGGGCCACCGCGACGGTGGCGATATTGCGTCCGCGTCGCTCGGCGACGCGGGCGCGGGTGCAGGTCAACCAGCCGGCCGTGGGCGGGACACCGTGGGCGGCCTCGACCGCGGCCCACCGCACCAGGGTGGAGCCCTGCTTGGTGATCCGTCCCCGGTGCACGACAAGGTCAGACTCCCGGTGCCGCGGGGTCAGCCCGGCCCACGAGGTCAGCTGCGCCGGGCCGCCGAACCGGTCGACCTCGCCGACCTCAGCGACGAACACCGCCGCCAGGACCGGGCCGACCCCGGGGATGGCCTGGATCGCGGTGTAACCGGCGTGCCCGGAGAGTCTGGCCCGGATCGGCCCGGCGACCGCGGCGATCTCGAAATCGACCGCGTCGATCAGCCGGGACAGCGAGCTCACCCGACCCCGATACGCCCCGTCCAGCGGCGCCCGAGACAGCAACTCCCGCCCACCAACGCCGAACAGATCCGAGACAGCAATGTGCACGCCCTGCTTGGCCAACACCGCGTGCACCGACGCCTTCAACCCGCTGCGCCACGCGACCAGCTTGGCTCGATACCGCACCAGCTCCCGCAACTCGCGCACCGCCGGCGGGGCCACGTATGCCTCCGGAAGCCTGCCCACGCGCAGCAGATCCGCGAGGTCGGCGGCGTCACGGGCGTCGTTCTTCACCCGCCGGTAGGCGAACCCCTTCACCCCCAACGGATGCGCCAAATGCACCCGCGCGCCCGCGGCCAGCACATCCGCCGCCCAGTACCAGCCATACGTGGCCTCCAGCACCACCTCCGGGTCCGGACCAGCCTTCGCGATCTCCAACCCCAACGCCACCGGGTCATTGTCAATCCGCACCGTCGCGAGCTTCTCGCCCGCCTCCGTCATCCGCACGATCACCGACCGACGGCGATGCAGATCGATACCCACGATCTGCCGGCCGTCGTACTCTGCCTGCATGAGGGGCATCCTTCGTCGTGAGACGTGAGCACCCCGAGCATCCCGCCCGGGACCCACGAGGAGCGAGGCCCCGCTCCTTCATGCCATCAAGCAGACCTTCACGTGCTCTGTCGACGGAGCAGATACGAAGCCCGGTCCACGGCCTGCCCGACTTCGGCCGGATCCACCGCGGTGACGATGACGCCGTAGATCATCCGATGTGCGAGCAGTATGTCGTCCACGGTGGCGCGGTGGTCGACCAGCCCGGCCGCCTGCGCGCGCGGGAGGGTGTCTTGAATCAGGGACTGCAGACGTGTGCCGCCGGTGTACTCCGGCACGTTGCGCCGGGCGTCCACCGCCATCTCCACGAACGCGGCGGACTCCACGGTCATTTGGATCAAGCGGTCCCAGAGCCGGCCGAACGCGCCCGCGCCCGGCTCGGCGGCGATCGCCTCTAGCTGCGCGAAGTTCTCCTCGAACACCGCGAACGCCAGATCGAGCCGGGTCGGGAAGTGCCGGTACAGCACACCCTGCCCGACCTCGGCGTCCTTGGCGATCGCGCTGAGCGGCACGTGATAGCCGCGCGCGGTGAACAACCGGCGCGCCGATCGGAGGATGGCCAGCCGATTTTGCGAGGCCGCAGCCGGACCACGATTGACGCGACCGCTGGTGGAGGGCATGCTGCACTATAACAACCGGACAGGATTGTCCGGTTGGTTGCATGACTCGGGAAGGACCAGCCATGACCGACACCACCGCGCAGTCCGCCGGCACGTTCGACCACTCCTACGACGTCGTCGTGGTCGGCAGCGGCGGGGCCGGATTCGCCACCGCGCTGGGCGCGATCGACGCAGGGCTGAGCGTCCTGATGATCGAGTCAAGCGACAAGTGGGGCGGAAGCACAGCGATGTCCGGCGGCGGGATGTGGTTGCCGAACAACCCCCTGATGCGGCGCGCCGGCATCGGCGACTCTCGCGAGGAGGCGCTCACCTACCTCGAGGCCACGGTCGGTGACACCGGGCGCTCCACCTCCCGCGAGCGCAAGGAAGCCTTCGTCGACGGCATCGAGGACTTCGTCCTCACCGCGGAAAAGTACGGCATGACTTTCGCCCGCTCCACCGACTACCCCGACTACTACCCGGAGCTGCCCGGCGGGAAGATCGGCCGGGCGATCGAGGTGAAGCCGCTCAACTCGAAGGTCATCGGCGCATGGTGGAAGACCATCAGCGCGCCCGCCGGGATGCCGATCAAGACCGACGACGTGTGGCTGCTCGGCCGCGCCTGGTCCACTCCCGCCGGGTTCATCCGCGGCGCCCAGTTCGTGTTCCGTGCGCTCGGCGGCGTCGCCCGCGGCCAGCGGCTGGTCGGCATTGGCGCCGGGCTGTCCAGCGCGTTCCTGCACGCGGTGGTGCTCAAGCACCAGGTGCAGCTGTGGCTCAACGCCCCGCTGGAGGAACTGCTGATCAGCGACGGCCGGGTCACCGGCGTGCGCACCACCCGCGATGGACAGCCGGTGACGGTGCGCGCCACGCGGGGCGTCATGCTGGCCGGCGGCGGGTTCGACCACAACACCGAGTGGCGGCGCAAGTACCACGGCATCGACGGCTCCCCGTCCGGCAACCCGGCCAACCTGGGCCACCCCACCGAGCTGGCGCAGCAGGCCGGCGCCGCGGTCGAGCTGATGGACGACGCCTGGTGGGGTGCCTCCGTCGCCGCCACCCCCGGCCACGACCCGTCCTTCATCGTCGGCGAGCGCTCGCTGCCGTACTCGATCATCGTGGACGCCCGGGGCGACCGATTCGCCAACGAGTCGGAGTCCTACGTCGACCTGGGCCACCACATGCTCGAACACGACAAGGACGGCGCGTACTGGATGATCGCCGACGTCCGCCACGCGCGCCGCTACCTGCGCACCTTCGCGCTGGACCCGAAGAACAACAAGGCGATGCGCGAGGCCGGGATCATGGCCAAGGGCAGCACCCTCGCCGAACTGGCGGGCCGGATCGGCATCGACCCGACGCGGCTGCAAGCCACCGTCGATCGGTTCAACGGCTTCGCCCGCTCGGGCGTCGACGGGGACTTCGGTCGTGGAAACTCGGCGTACGACCGCTACTACGGCGACCCGACCGTGCACCCCAACGCCTGCCTCGGCCCGCTCGAGAAGGGTCCGTTCACCGCCTTCAAGGTCGTCATCGGTGACCTCGGCACCAAGGGCGGAGTGCTCACCGACCCCGACGGCCGTGCGCTGCGCGAGGACGGCACGGTGATCGACGGCCTGTACTCGGCGGGCAACAACTCCGCCTCGGTGATGGGCAACACCTATCCCGGCCCGGGATCCACGATCGGGCCCGCCGTGGTGTTCGGGATGCGCGCCGCCCGGCACATGGCTCGCTCCGACGCATAAAGGACCGCCGCAGACAGGTGGGCGCTGATCCAGACGTAGCCGTTGCGTGGTCGCCGAGCAACCGGACGACCGCGCGACGCCCACCCGCCTGCGGCACATCACCACGCGCTCGGCTGGGGCCCGGGGCTGGTCCACCGCCTGGTCCTCGTGCCGCGGCACTCCGCCGGCGATCCCTCAACGCTCTCCTCACGACAACCGTTGCGCTGCGTCCCGAATGCTCCACGATCCCGCGCAAGGAGTCAGGGGCAGGTCAGATCCTGCCCGGCGACCAGGCTGTCTGCCCGGTGGTAGAGCTCCTCGGCGATGGTGTCCCAGTCCGGGCCAAAGGCCCGGAGGTCACTGGCCGCCACACGCAACAGCTCAACATCCTCCGGCCGTTGAAGGCACGCCAGCCGGAACGCAAGGTTCCGCGCCCAGACCGGGAGACCCATCCAGACCTCTTCGAGCATTACCTTCAGCATCGCCACGATCTCGTCGGCGGCTGATGCGAAGCTAATGACCTCCACGTATGCACTAGCGACCCTGTCGTGGTGCCGCCCAGCGACCAACCGGGCCTACTCAAGCAGCGGCATGCACTCCGGCGCAGCGGGCGGGGCGGCAGCGGTCTCCCTGGGCCGTCCTTTGAAAGGCCTATCGAGCACGGCGCGAAGCCAACCGAGGGTCGTCACGGCCCAGAAGCTAGTCGACTCCCAGCTTTGAGCCCCAATGCGCAGCCGGCGCAGCTGACTGTCGGGACGCCGAATTCGAACCGACGACCCCTTGTTACCTTCCGTAGCCATCCGGACCTTGTCATTGATTGTCAGAAATAGGCGCTGAGCTGCACAGACACGATCAAGCAGTGGTTGCTTCTTGTCACTGGTTGTCAACCTCAGCCGTGGGTTTTCGGGGGGTATACGGGGGGTCCCCCCCAGAACGCGGTCAGGTCTGACCGCACCCGCTTCCTCTGCCGCCGGAGCCCTGCACGCCTCACAGTGGGCGTACTGACCGAACCTGCGGCAGCCCATCCTCCCGTCAGTTCGACCGTCACCGAAACCCCATGCGACGGTGACCTCTCGATGCTGTCCCGCAACGATCGGTGCACGAGGCACTCGCACGACGGCTGCTGCGGTTCCGGACACCGGACAAGAGCTGCCTTCAACCGTTGAACGCCGTCAACGGCAACCGGCCACGACAAGTCCATGTCCCACGGCTCCTCCGAGGGCTGGTGGAAGCAGTCATGATCGAAGCGCACGAGAAGGCCGGCTCCACACTCAGGGCAGACGAACAGGCTGGTCCAGCGGTAATTGACATGGTGCCCGGCGGTACCGTGCGGCCCGCCCCAGCTGCCGATACGAACAACGGTGAGCTGGCCCGCTCGGCAGACGACGCACATGCCCATGGCTGCCCTCCTCTGCTGTCTGGCCGCAACCACACTGTAGAGATCGACAGCAATCGTGGATGCCGTCGGCTCAGCGGCGCGGAGCGAGTCATGGACGGAGACCAGCGCATGGCCACCCGGCTGGCGCCCATGCAGGCATGCCTCGTTGTCGCCGCTACGGTCCCCGCCGCCACGGGTCAAGCCGTCAACCGGTCGAGAAGGAGGCAGGACGCCGGCTCGACCACCCACCAGACACCGGTGCCAGCAGAGGGTGGCCACCGAGATGCCGATGAAGCGCGCTCACCCAGGCGAGGCGCCTGGCGCGTGGAAGCCATGCGCTGCCTGAAACGACGCCTGTCCGACGTCGTCTACAAGCAGATGATCAAAGATGCCGCATCGGCGAGGACGGGCCCGGGAGGACATGCGGGGGCGACTCTGCAATCTAGCGCGGCTGACCCGATCCCTATGGTCAACACTTCGGAACAGTCACTTCCCGGACCCGCCGACTCCCAGCCTAGAACACCGCTCCTCGCCGTCTCTTGACACAGAGGGGTGCCATGAGCGGACGTCACCCGTCCACTAATCGCGACGGGCCGAGCCGCCCGAGGTCGCCGACGTCACCGGTCGACGCCGCACACCGGGCTGTGGTCACCTCCAGGCCGTGGAAGCAAGCTAACGTGAGGTTCCCCCGCGCGGGATCGCGCCGAGACCCAGGCCGCGCAGAGACTTCACCCATCTCTGGTGCGTGCCGGTCCAGCCGCGGGAGCGGACATCGGACGAGGCGGCCGGGGCCGTGGCCATGCTCGTGCAGACTGCCGCTCCATGTCGCCCGGGGCGGTCAGCTCAGCGGCGGGCGCAGCCGTTCGTCGTCGAAAACGATCTCGATCAGCGGGCTGTGCTTGAGCCAGTCCTCCAGGCGCTGGCGCTGGGTGACGCGCATGCGCAAACCGGGCTCGTCCTGCAGGGCGACTACCGCAGACAGTACGCGATGGCGCACCGCGGGATCCTTGACCGGCACTGCCGTGGCCGGCAGGTCCGCCCGGACGCCGTTCTTGAGGTGGAAGGTGAAGTGCGGGTGCGCCGACAGGTTGGCGTGCCAGCTTCGGGGCACCGGCATCCCGCTGAGGTACCAGCGGCCGTCGACATGGTGGAACCAGATCTCGATGCGCCTCGGGCGACCGGTGCGCCGGCCCAAGGTGGTGATGTCGATGGTGCGTGCCTCGCGCGGCGAGCCCGGACCGATGGCCAGAGCGCGCCTGACCGCGCCCACGTCGTAGCTTCTGTCCGCGGTGTCGGTCATGGTCGGCTGCCTCACTCGTGCCTGACGGAAATGGCTTTTGGGGCAAGTCAACCGTCACGCCGGGAGGGCTGCTAGGGACATCCTGGCGGATCCTTGCACGATCCTGCCAACGCGCAGGCACAGCACGGCGACGAGCCGGGCAGTCACGCAAGGCCAACGCACCCCTGCGCGGCTGACATGGCCCTGCCCCGTCCATCCAAGAGGATTGGGCAAGAGGCGAAGAGGATCATTCTTTTCGCGGGCCCGGCGCAGCGGTCTCCTGGAAGGGACACACTCCCCACGGATTCCGACGAATCCTCACGCCCCAGGAGGCACACCATGAAGGTAGCCGTCGTCACCGGTGCAAGCTCCGGCATCGGCCAGAGCGCCGCCCTGCAGATCGCCCGGCGCGGTACCGGCGTCATCCTGACCTACAGCTCCAACGAACAGGGCGCCAAGGACACCGTCGCGCGGATCGAGCAGCGGGGCGGCACTGCCGTGGCGCTGCACCTGGATCTCGGCGATACGGCGGGATTCACCATCTTCCGGGAGACCGTCGCCGAGGTGCTGCGCGAGACCTTCCAGCGGCACTCCTTCGACCACCTGGTCAACAACGCCGGATTCGCCGGCATGGCGATGATCGAGGACACCCGCGAGGAGGAATTCGACCGGCTCACGGACGGCCTGTTCAAGGGGCCCTTCTTCCTCACCCAGGCCCTGCTGCCGCTCCTCGCCGACGGCGGCGCCATCGTCAACCTGACCAGCAACTCCACGCTGCCCCAGGTGACCGCGCCGGGATACTCCGTCTACGCGGCCCTCAAGGGCGCCGTGGCGGTGCTCACCCGCTACATGGCCAAGGAGTTCGGTCCCCGCGGCATCCGCGTGAACTCGGTCGCACCGGGAGCCACCGTCACCCGCTTCGCCGACGACGCGTTCAGCAAGAACCCGCAGATCATCCCGGAACTGGCGAAGACCTTCACTCTCGGCCGCGTCGGCGAGCCCGACGACATCGGCATGGTCATCGCCATGTTGGTCTCCGAGGAAGGCCGGTGGATCACCGCCCAGGACATCGAAGTATCCGGAGGCCAGAACCTCTGAACCACTCCTGCTGTGAGCTGTGAGCTGTGAGCTGTGAACCACGCCAAGCCCTTCCCGTCCACACACGCCGCCCACGGCTCACTCCGCGACGGGCCAAGACAGCCGCCCACAGGCCGCCCTGCCTGATGAGGACACCTGCGGGATCATGAATGTGTGCCCAATCCTGCCCGGCCAGCGACCCCGTGTGGAGGTTCGTGCAAAAATGGATTCATGTCTGCCCTGGACGAAATGCGTGAGCTTCTTAACCGGCATGCGCGGCCCGACATGAGCACGGCGATCGACGGAATCCAGGTATGCAAATTCACCCATCCCAATGCCTCGGCGGCCGGGATGTCCGGGACCGTGCTCGCAGTCATCGCCCAGGGCGGCAAACGCCTCGCCCTGGGCGAGCGCCTCTACGAGTATGGGCCCGGCGAGTACCTGATCGCCTCCGCCGACCTCCCCGTCACCGGCCATGTCCTGGACACCGGGCAGCCCACCCTCGGCTTCGGCATGACTCTCGCTCCCTCAGCCCTTGCTGAACTCCTCCTGGAAGCCGACCCCCGAGACCTGCCGGCCACCCCACGCACCGCATCACCCGGCATTGCCGTCTCCACGGCCTCGCCTTCACTGCTGGACGCCATCGTGCGCCTGCTGCGGCTGCTGGAGCAGCCTGCAGACCGCAAGATCCTCGCTCCCATGGTTAAGCGGGAAATCCTCTGGCATCTCCTGCGCGGCGAGCAGGGAGTCACCATCCGCCAACTCGGTCTCGCCGACAGCGGACTGGCCCACATCAACCGCGCCGTGCGTCAGATCCGGGAGAACTACGCCACCGCCTTCCGCGTGGAGGACCTGGCGGAAATCGCCGGCATGAGCGTTTCCGCGTTCCACCGCAACTTTCAGACCGTCACAGGGATGAGCCCCATCCAGTTCCAAAAACGCATCCGCCTGCAAGAAGCACGGCTCCTGCTCGCCAGCCGCCCCTCAGACATCACCGGCGTGGGCCTCAGCGTCGGCTACGACAGCCCCTCCCAGTTCAGCCGTGAATACCGCCGCATGTTCGGCGCACCGCCCAGCAAGGACACCCAACTCCGCACTCCGCCAGCAGAACTCGTCACTGCGCTGCCCTGAGCTTGACCCTGTCGGGGATCTTGGTGTCTCCCGGTGCGGGCCGCATGATCAGCGGACATGCTCGGGGCTGTTTCGTTGGGACGGAAGTAGCCGGTCTCGCCCTCGACGTCACCCTTCTCGTGGGCGCCCCCGCTGCCGGGACGGTAGGAGAACGGCTCGATTCCCCAGTGCGAGCGGAACGCGGTCCAGCGGTCCGTCCTCCACCCGGCCCCGGCTGACGAGGGCGGCGTCGACCGCGCGTGGCCGGCGGAGCCAGACGAGGGCAATTGTCGGAGGGTAGCGTCGCCGGCATGTCGCTACCTGATCTGGTGCCGATAGCGCGCGAACCGGGGTACCACACCGACATGGTAGGGCGATACGCCGAAGGCCAGTTCTACGCGGGGATACACGGCGCGCATCGCGACAACGACCCGGAGCCGGATCCGGACCGGGAACGGATCCGCTGGTACGCCTACCTGCACCTGTTCGACGCCGACGGCCGCCATCGCCAGTCTGACATCGCGCTCGTGGCCACCGTTCCGTATCTACGAGGTGAGCTTGGTGACCAGGCCGAGGCCCGCTTGGCTAGCCTGCTCGATCAGCTACCTGAACGGCAGTACGGCGACATCGCCATCCAGCTGTTTCGCGTGGTCCATGACGGTGTCACGTTCGGCTTGATTGACGAGTCTGACGCTCAGCGAGGCGACTGGGTCGAGTTGTACCCAGACCGCCTCGGGTTCACCGAACCGTGGGACGGGCTCTACAGCACCTGATCACCGATCACCGCCATCAGCGCGTCGCAGGTCAACGCCAGTCGTCCGACGCACGCTCACATAGGCATCATGGGCGTTCCATCAGAGCGAGTCGACGTTCGCTTCACGGTTGCGGCCAGGGCGGCATCGATGAAGCAGACAAGTGACCAGGTCCACTCACCTCCATGGGATCGACGACGGATCATGTGCTACGGTAGCCGAGTTGCAGTTTTGATTTCCGTAGACGTTTTCCAGCGCCTGATGGGGCATCTGAAACCCATCCAGGCGCTTTTCGTTTTTCGTGTCGTTTCGACGCGGGTGATCAACGCGGCGGCGTAAGGGTCCGCACAGTGCGGTCTCTAACAGCCTGCGAGGAGCAGACATGACTACAGGTACCGTGAAGTGGTTCAACGCCGACAAGGGCTTCGGCTTCATCAGCCCGGACGACGGCGGCGCCGACGTCTTCGCCCACTTCTCCGCGATCTCGGCGAGCGGCTTCCGCAGCCTCGACGAGAATCAGAAGGTGGAGTTCGACATCACCCAAGGCCAGAAGGGCCCTCAGGCGGAGAACATCCGCCCGCTTTGATCCACACTCTGCGAACGGCGGCCCGACTGATTCAGCGGGCCGCCGTTCGGCGTTTCATGCGCTCACCACGGCATCTCAAAATCGGCTGATCGGCAGAAGTCCGGCCATCTCGGTGTATCGAGTGGGTGGCGCAAACGAGCGCCGCAGCACCGACGCTGCCTGTGGCCGAAATGGATCGGCTACTCACCCTCGCAGCTGTCTAACCAGACAGCTCAGCGGACCGAGGCGATTTGAACCCACGAGAACCTCATGTCAAGCCTCCTCCTTCAAGGCTTGTCATTGGTTGTCAAAACCCCTTGTTACCAACCGTAGCCGCCCCGACCTTGTCATTGACTGTCAGAAATGGGCGCTGAGCTGCACAGACACGATCCAGCAATGATCGCATCTTGTCACTGGTTGTCATCCGCAGGCGGGGTTTTCGGGGGGTAAACGGGGGCAGGCCGACAGGCCGTCGCCAGGACCCCGCCGCACCCCACTCCCCCACCATGGGACCTAAGGTCACCGAGAAAACGACCCATCGCGACCCGCCTACCGTAGGGATGGGGGTTCGTGTCGGTGGGGCGACACGATCTATTGCCCCACCACCGGCGATGCACTTCCCAACGTCGGCAAGAGCTGGAACAGCGTAGGGTCGGCGTGCAGTGAAGGACTTCGCGCCCGCCGCGCGGGCCTTCCGTCACCTGCACGCCGCGATCAGGCGAGTACCACGCTGCACGTTCACCGACCTGCTCCAGGAGGTTCGATCATGTCCAAGGACTCGACGACCAAGGCGAACGTCAAGAAGAAGGGTAAGACGATCAAGGAGAAGCAGACTGCGAAGCGCCTGAAGCGCGACGAGCAGAACGGGCATTCCTCAAACATCGTGTCCACCGGGCGCTGACGCCGGCAGCATCGCTCAATTGTCCGAATGCGGCGATGAAGGTGGGGGCTGACGATCGTCGGATCCCCACCTGCCGCTGCGGCCGTAGAGCTGCGGCAGGGCCGCTCGGGTGGTGCACAGGGTGACGACCGCGAAGTTTCGCCGGGTTCGGATCCGCCGGCGTCGGCCACGACCAGGATCTCCAGGTCCCCGGGCCGCCACTGCCCGGCCGCGATCAGCCGCCCCACGATGTCTCGCAGCTGCCCAGCGGTGACCGTGGCCGCGTCATCACCAGGTGCCAGCCGCACCGCGTCCAGCGGCGCGGTCCACGAACTGCGGCCCGATTCCAGGGCCACGACCATCGAATACGGCCAGCCCGGGATCATGATGGTCTGATCCTTGCCGCGTCCGTAGGTGTGACACAGGATTCGCTGCGGTGAGGTGTTAGCGTCCGGCCGCAGCCAGCAGGTGATGTCGACCGCTAGGACGAGACGACCGTTAGCTGCCCGCGGCAGCGGCACCGTCGCGAGGGCGATGCGCAGCCGATCGATGTCCAGTCGCCCGCAGGTGAGGGCGTCATACAACGCCCCGTGACCGCGGCGGTGCTCACCCACCAGCGACAACTCCACCAGCGACCGGACCGGCCCGTCGGCGCACAACACCGCGTCCGTCAGGTCGAACAACGCGTCAGCCCGAGCGGTCATGCAGTCGTAGAACTCTCGCCGGAACCCCGTCAGCTCCCCGACGGCATCAACCGGACCACGGTCAGGCACACTGGTCATCAGAACAGCCCTTGGTTATTGATGTTCTTCCCTAGACAAGAAGATCATCGACCAAGGGCTGTTTCCGCGATCGGTCAGGGTCCCCACAGGACCCTCGAGGGTTAAAGATCAAGTTAGGTGGGGCAATCCGTGCCAGACCCGGAACCCGCCGGGCGGTCGTCTGCGCCGGCACGCGCTTTTTTCTAGAGCGGCACCAACGACGTGCCCATCGACAGCAGCTCCGACTGCCGGTCGGTCGAGGTTCGCATCTCACCGTGACCGGTGCCTCTCCGAGGGCCAGCTAGTGCTCCGGTAGGCCGTCCAGCCGGACGCAGCAGGCCCCGGGGCGCGGCGCGAGCCGGGGCAGCAGGTCGGTACGTCCCGCACCGTCGATCATGCCGGCGAGGAACGCGTGGTTGAGCCCGCACACCAGGGCGGTCTGCCGGGTGGCGAGGGCGTGGAACGGGCAGTTGCGCAGCAGCACATGGTCGCTGAGCGTCTCGGGTTCGAAGCCGAGTCCGGCGAGCACGGGGATGAGGTCCTCGCCGGCGTCGCGTACCCGTGCGCCGATGTCCCGGCCGCGTTGCCGGGCATGCCGCCGCGCCGCCTCGGGGGCGTCGTGCGGGTCGTCGGCGACCGCGTCGGCGAGGATCTCGGCGATGAGCTCGTAGCGTCGCTCGGGAACGGTGATCGCCACGCCGTCGCCAGCGGCCTCGTAGACCTTCGGCGTCCGGCCGCGGCCCCGGGGCTGGTCGGCCGGCGTCTGGTAGTGGGCCCGCAGCAGGCCGGACTCGACGAGCTTGTCGAGGTGGAACGCGGCGAGGTTGCGGGACATGCCGTGCGCCTCGGCTGCCTCCTCTCGGGTGACGGGGTGATCGGCCCGGCACACGTAGTCGTACAGCGCCCGTCGGGACCGGTCGACGAGCGCGGCCATCGCGCTCCAGCGCTCCCCCGTGCTCACAGCCCGAGATTATCACCAGCGAAGGCTATTGAAATTCCTGCCGTGCTGGGGCAGCATGATCGATAACACCAATGGGCGTTGGTGAAAACCCTCTGGTGGTTCCCGTGCGGCTCATCGGCGGCGAACTGGCCTACCGGTACGGCGTGCGCGTCGCCGACGAGACCAACCAGGCGCAGGGCTACAACAGCACAGACAGGGAGAACTCCTGATGGATATCGCCGCACTCGTCACCTGGCTCGCGACCGTCGGCGCGGGAGGTCGCTGAGGTGAGTGCCACCGCCCTCCGGGTGCAGCACCAGCGTCCCCGCCGCGACCCGGCCGCCGCCGAACGGGCGGCGGCGGAGTTCCTGGCCGCGCTCGGCGTCGACCTCGCCGCCGACGGGCTCGCCGACACTCCGGGCCGGATGGCCCGCGCCTACGCCGAGCTGCTCACCCCACGCGAGTTCCAGCTGACCACCTTCGACAACGACGAAGGCTACGACGAACTGGTGCTGGCCCGGGCCATCCCGATCCGGTCGGTCTGCGAACATCACCTGCTGCCGTTCGTCGGCGTCGCGCACGTCGGCTACCTGCCCGGCGAACGCATCCTGGGACTGTCCAAACTGGCCCGGGTGGTCGAACTGTTCGCCCACGGCCCGCAGCTCCAGGAACGCTTGACCAAACAGATCGCCGACTGGCTGACCAGCCAACTGCGCCCGCGCGGGGTCGGCGTGGTCATCGAAGCCGAACACCTGTGCATGACGCTGCGCGGCGTCCGGGCCGTGGGCAGCAGCACCATCACCTCCACCCTGCTCGGCACCCTGCGCGACGACCACCGCTCGCGCGCCGAGTTCTTCACCCTGACCGGGGTCGGCGCCCGCTGATCGACGCACCTCGAAAGGAGCTGGACCGATGTCGAATACCGGCACGTTCGTGATCGTGGGAGCCGGGCTCGCCGGCGCGCGAGCCGCGCAGACGCTGCGGGAGGAGGGCTTCGACGGCGGGATCGTCGTCATCGGCGACGAGCCAGAGCGACCGTACGAGCGGCCCCCACTGTCCAAGGGTCTGCTGACCGGCGGCGCCGAAGCCGACAGCGTGTACGTGCACGACGCCGGGTGGTACGCAGAGCACGACGTCGACCTGCGCACCGCCGCCCGCGCCGTCGCCGTCGACCGCTCCGACGGAATGGTCCAGTTCGCCGACGGCCAGCAGATCCGCTACGACAAGCTGCTGCTGGCCACCGGCGCCAGACCCCGCGACCTCGCGGCACCCGGCGTCCACCTGGACGGGGTGCTGCGGCTGCGCACCCTCGCCGACAGCCGTCGAATCGCCGCGGCGCTGGTCGACGGCGCGCACATCGTGATCGTCGGAGCGGGGTGGATCGGCCTGGAGGTCGCCGCCGCCGCCCGGCAGCGTGGCGCCACCGTCGACATCGTCGAAACGGCCGCGCTGCCGTTGCGCCGAGTGCTCGGCGACGAGATCGCCCGGGTGTTCGCCAACCTGCACCGGGACCACGGCGTCACCTTCCACTTCGACGCCGAGGTCCGCGAGATCCGCGGCACCGGTCGAGTCTCCTCGGTCCTGCTGGCCGACGGAACCGAGGTGCCCGCCGACGCCGTGGTGGTCGCCGTGGGCGTACGGCCGAACACTGACCTGGCGACAACGGCGGGCCTCACCGTCGAGAACGGAATCGTCGTCGACGCGTCCCTGCGCACCGCCGACCCGGAGATCTACGCCGCCGGTGACGTCGCCAACGCCTACCATCCCGTGCTGCGCCGGCGCCTGCGCGTCGAGCACTGGGCCAACGCACTCCACGGCGGTGCCGCGGCGGCCCGCGCCATGCTGGGACAGCCCGTCAGCTACGACGACCTGCCCTACTTCTACACCGACCAGTACGACCTGGGAATGGAGTACGTCGGACACGCCCCGCCCGAGGCGTTCGACCGGGTCGTCGTCCGGGGCGACGTCGCCAAGCGCGAGTTCATCGCCTTTTGGACCGCTGGCGGGCGGGTGCTCGCCGGCATGAACGTCAACGTGTGGGACGTCGTCCCGTCGATTCGGCGGCTCGTCGCGGCAGCCCAGCCGGTCGACCTCGACCGACTGGCCGACCCCGCCGTGCCGCTCGACGAGCTGCAGCCGCCGGTGTCGGCACCCGGGACTCAGATCGGGTAGCCGACGTCCCGCCTTGCGGAACCGGCCGACACCCACCGGTGCCGGCCGGTTCCGACGTTACTAGTTGCTGCCTTGGTCGTGTGGAACGGTGACGGTGACGGTGCAGCCAAGCGGCCGTCCGATCTCGTCGTGGCCGGCATACGTGAGGTGGTACACCCGGTCCCCACCATTCCCGGCTCGTTCGGCCCGCAGCTTGCCACTCGTGTCCGGCGTGCCGATGGCGAAGCCACTGACGTCCGCGACGTCACCCCCGGTCACCCCGGTCAGGGTGAACGCGTTCGGCCCGAGCACGCCGTCGTGCAGGTCCACGGTGACGTTGACGTCGACCAGCTTGTGGTTCGGCGGCCACAGGACCGGTCGATCCGCCGCACAATCGAGCTGCCGTACCGGCAACGGGTTTGCCAGGGTGGCGGTGGCGTGTCCGATGGTCGCGGTGAGCCGGCCGCCGGCTTCGTAGTACATGTGCGCGGTACGCCCATCGAAGTAGAACGTCGGCGCGGCCGAGCGGCCGAGGTCGGGCGCGGCGGACATCGAGTCGTGCACGATGCCGAGGTGGATCTCCTGGTCGAAGTCCTGCCCGACGTCCACCGCGTGCATGTTGCCGTCGGCGGCGTGGTAGATCACCAGGTTGCGGTCGTTCCAGCGCAGGAAGAACGGTCCCGAGGCGTTCGGGCCTTCGATGCCCTGCGGGGTCACGATCGGGTCGGGCTGCATGGCCCAGGTCCGCGCGTCGTTGGAGACCGCCCAGCGGATCCGCCGCGACACGGGCCCGGTCGGTCCGGGCAGTGCCGCGGTCGGGTTGTCCATGAAGACCATCAGGTACCGGGTGCCCAGGCGGGGCACGGACTGCTCGAACACTCGGGCGTAAGAGGTCTCGCCACCGGTCGTGTCGTTCCGGCTGATCGCCGTCCCGCCGTAGCTGAAGTGGATGCCGTCGTCGGAGGTCGCGTACCGGGTGATGGAGTTCTCGCCGTGGAAGTAGAGGAAGAGCTTGCCCTCGCCCTCGATCCACACCGCGTGCGGCGAGGAGATGTGGCTGACCGTCGCGTAGTACGGCAGCCAGGTGTTGCTGATCAGGGGGTTGGCGACGTACTCGGTCCACGGACCGTTGATCGAGTCGGAGTACGCGAGGGCGATCCCGCCGGGACGCTCGTGCGGCGCGTAGTACAGGTAGTAGGTGCCGAGCGGGTTGGGGAAGTAGTCGGCGGCCCGGATGACGCTCGGGAAGATGAACTCGTTCGTCGGGTTGTAGGCGAGGGTGCCCTTGTCGAACGCGGTGCCCTGGTAGGTGAACTGGGGGAAGTCGAGCTGGGGTTCGGCGGCTGCTGGCTGGGCGCCGGCCACGGCGGCGACGAGCAGGCCGGCACTGGCGGCCGCCAGGACAGCGCGTCGGGACGACGGGGCGGATGGTCTCGTCATGCGGCTTCCTCTTCGGTCGGTCGGATCGGCGGCGCAAGCGGCGCAGGGTGACGCTCAGTTAGTACACAGGGGACATCGATCGGCGGGTGCCCCCTGGCACCGCCGAGCTAATACGTATTAGCATCTATGTTCCTCGAATGTTGCGCGCTCGGCGGCGTTTCTGTCAAGAGGCGGTTCGGCACCCCGCCGATCCACCCGGGCCACACGCCAACCCGCCGGGGGCCCGACCGCTAATGCGCATTACTCCAGCGGATTTACCGCGCCGAAATCTTGCGGCCACCTCTTGACACACGCCGGTCCACCCGCCAGGCTCCTCCCCAACACCGAGCGCTAATACGCATTAGCCGCACCGGAAGGACCCGACGTGACCGCTCCCCCCCGACGCGTCACCCAGCGTGACATCGCGCGGATGGCCGGTGTCAGTCAGGCGACGGTGTCGCTGGTGCTCAACAATCGGACCGACGCCGAGGTCCGCATCGCCGCGGAGACCCGGGACCGGGTGTTGCGGGTCATCGCCGAGACCGGGTACGCCGCCGACCCCGTGGCCCGCCGCCTCGCCTCGCGGTTCAACCGGATCATCGGCGTCTTCACGTACGAGCCCGCCTTCCCCAGCGGCAGTCGGGACTTCTTCCACCCGTTCCTGCTGGGTATCGAGGAGTACGCCGAGCGGGTCGGCTGCGACCTGCTGCTGCTCACCAGCGCACCGGTGGTGGACGGCCGGCGACGCATCTTCCACCAGGACAACCGGCTGCGTCTGGCCGACGGGTGCCTCCTGCTCGGGCGCGAGATCGACGGCGCGGAGCTGCACCGGCTCAACCGTGACGGATATCCGTACGTCGCCGTCGGGCGCCGCGACGACGCCGGCGGGCCGGTCCCCTACGTCGGCGCCGACTACGCCTCGGCGGTGGCCCAGCTCGTCGAGGGGGCGCTGCGGCGCGGTCACCGCCGCCTGACGTACGTGAGCATGGGCACCACCGCGGAATCCTCCGAAGACCGGCTCCGTGGCTTCCGCGCCACCGCGACGACTGCGGAGAGTGCCGGGCAGATGTCAGCGCAGGCCGGGGAGGCCGACACGACCGTCGACACCCTGCTGGCCGACGGAACCACCGCCGTCTTCGTGGAGGACTTCGCCACGGCGGTCGCGCTGGAGTCGGCCGCCCGTCGGCGCGGCCTGACCGTGCCCGGCGACCTGTCGATCGTGACCCTCGGCGACCCGACGTCCCCGGTCCCCACCGACATCGCGTTCACCGGGTTCCGCATCCCCCGCGAGGAGATGGGCCGACAGTCGGTCGAGGTGTTGACCGGCGTCATCGATGGCAGCGCAGCCGGCCTCCAGCAACGACTTCTCGCCTGCGAACTCGTCGAGGGCATCACCCTCGGCACCCCTGATCGGGCGGTCGACCGACGCTGAGCGGTCAGCCGCGCAACTGGAAGGAAGCAAGTGGTAACCATGCGTACGGACGTCCTCGTCGTCGGGGGCGGACTGGGCGGCGTCGCCGCGGCGCTCGCCGCGGCCCGGTCCGGCCGATCCGTCATCCTGACCGAGGAGTTCGACTGGCTCGGCGGGCAACTCACCAGCCAGGCCGTCCCGCCGGACGAACACTCCTGGATCGAGCAGTTCGGCGCCACCGCCAGCTACCGGGCGCTGCGCAACGGCATCCGCGACTACTACCGTCGCCACTACCCGTTGACCGAACGGTCCCGGGCCTGGACCGACCTCAACCCCGGTGCGGGTTGGGTGAGCCGGCTCTGCCACGAGCCGCGGGTGGCCGTCGCCGTCCTCGAACAGATGCTCGCCCCGTACCTCGGTTCGGGCCGGCTGCGGGTGCTGCAGCCTTACCGGCCGGTCGCCGCGGAGACCGACGGGGACCGGGTGACCGGCGTGACGCTGGCGCACCGCGACCGGGACGAGCGGATCGACGTGGTCGCGCCGTACGTCCTGGACGCCACCGAGACCGGCGAGTTGCTGCCGCTGACGGGCACCGAGTACGTCACCGGGTTCGAGTCGCAGGCGATGACCGGTGAGCCGAGCGCCCCGGCCGAGGCCCAGCCGATGAACATGCAGGCGGTGTCCGTCTGCTTCGCCCTCGACCACGTCGACGGCGACCACACCATCGACCGCCCCGCGGGGTACGACTTCTGGCGCGACTACAAGCCCGACTTCTGGGGTGACCGGCTGCTGTCCTGGAAGTCGCCACACCCCCGCACGCTGGAGATCGTCGAGCGCAGCTTCACCCCCAACCCGGACGACGACCCGCTGAGCGTCAACGCCGATCAACGCGTCAACCCCGGTGACGGCAACCTGTGGACGTTCCGGCGGATCGCTGCGCGGCGCAACTTCACCGAAGGCGCGTACGGCAGCGACATCACGCTGGTCAACTGGCCGATGATCGACTACTTCGAGGGTCCGGTCATCGACGTGCCGAACGCGTCGTGGCACCTGTCCAAGGCCCGCGAGCTGTCGTACTCGGTGCTGTACTGGCTGCAGACGGAGGCGCCCCGGCCGGACGGCGGCACCGGCTTCCCGGGACTGCGGCTGCGCGGCGACGTGACCGGCAGCTCGGACGGCCTGGCCCAGGCCCCGTACATCCGCGAGTCCCGCCGGATTCAGGCCGAGTACACCGTGGCCGAGCAGGACCTGTCCCTGGCGGTCCGGGGCGACCACGGCGCGGTCAGCTACCCGGACGCGGTGGGCGTGGGCATGTACCGGATCGATCTGCACCCGTCGACCGGCGGCGACAACTACATCGACGTCGGTTCGTGCCCGTTCGAGATCCCGCTCGGCGCGCTGATTCCGCGGCGGATGGAGAACCTGCTGCCGGCTGGCAAGAACATCGGCACCACCCACGTCACCAACGGCAGCTACCGGCTGCACCCGGTCGAGTGGAACGTCGGCGAGGTCGCCGGCCTGCTCGCCGACTTCTGTCTGGCGCGGGGCGAGTCCCCGCGTGCGGTCCGCAACACCCCCCGTCTGCTGGCCGATTTCCAGGACCGCCTTACCGCGGCCGGCGTGGAACAGCGCTGGCCGCGGATCGCGGGCTACTGAACACACACACCCCCGGTGAGGAGAAGATTGTGAGAGCAGGAAAGGCAATGCGCGGCGTCGCCGTGGCACTGGCCGGCGCGCTCGCTCTGACCGCTTGCGGCGGCGGCGACGATGCCGGCGACAGCGGCCCGGCGAAGCTGCGGATGACCGTCTGGTCGGCCAACGAGGCGCACCTCAAGCTGTTCAACGAGATCGCCGACGAGTACCGCAAGAGCCACCCGGACGTGGCCGAGATCAAGTTCGACCCGCTGCCGTTCGACACCTACACCACGACCCTGACCACCCAGATCGCGGGAGGGAACGCGCCCGACCTCGCGTGGGTGTTCGAGAACTCCGCCCCCGACTTCGTCGCCTCGGGCGCGCTGCTGCCCCTCGACGACACGCTCAAGAAGGCCGAGGGTTACCAGTACGAGGACATCTCCCCCGCCACCCTCAAGCTCTGGCAGAACGACGGGAAGCTGTACGCGTACCCCTTCTCCACCTCGCCGTTCGGGGTCTTCGTCAACACCGACATGCTCAAGAAGGCCGGGCAGAAGACCCCGGCCGAGCTGATCGCGGCCGGTCAGTGGACCTGGGACAACGCCCTGGCCACCGCCGCGGCGACGGCGGCGAACTCCGGCAAGGCCGGCATGGTCATTCGGGACTTCGACTACAAGGGCTGGGACAACCTGTCCACCTTCTGGACCGGGTGGGGAGCCCAGGCTTGGAGCGAGGACGGCAAGACCTGCGGCTTCAACAGCCCCGAGATGGTCGACGCGATGACCACCCTGCACAAGGCCACCTTCACCCAGAAGGCGCTGCCCGGCCCGGGCACGACTGCCGACTTCTTCGCCGGTGACTCGGCCATGACGGTCACCCAGATCTCCCGCGCCTCGCTGCTGAAGGACGGCGGCTTCGGGTGGGACCTGGTGCCGCTGCCGACCGGGCCGAAGGGGAACTACGCGGTGGTCGGCCAGGCCGGCCTCGGGGTGATGAAGAAGAGCCCGCACGCCAAGCAGGCGGCCGACTTCGTGGCCTTCTTCACCAACCCCACGAACTCGGCGAAGCTCGCCCAGTTCTTCCCGGCGCCCCGCCAGTCGCAGCTGACCGCCGAGACCCTCGCCAAGACGAACCCGAAGCTCAAGCCGGAGCAGCTGCAGAAGGTCGTCATCGACGGCATCACCAACGGCGTGGTCAAGCCCAGCCACTCCGGACAGGCCGAGTTGAGCCAGCAGGTCCGCGCCGGCCTCGACCCGCTGTGGCAGCCGAACGCGGACGTCAAGGCCGTACTCGACGGCGTCTGCACCAAGATCCAGCCGCTGCTGGCGAAGTAAGGCCAACGACCATGACCCAGACGGACACCAGGGTGGGCCCGGCTGCTGCCGGGCCCGCCCCGGGCCCGGCCCGGCCGTTCTGGACCAGCCGCCGCCGGGACCAGCTCGCCGGTTACCTGTTCATCGCCCCGCAACTGCTCGGCAGCATCGTCTTCGTGATCCTGCCGCTGATCCTCGTGCTCTGGTACAGCCTGCACGAGTGGAACGTGCTCGCCGGGACCTTCGACTTCGTCGGGACCGACAACTACAAGGCTCTCGCCGATGATCCCAACCTCGGCGCGGTGCTGCGCGCCACCGGGCTGTTCTCGGTCGGCCTGGTGGTGTTCAACCTCGGCCTGGCCTTGCTGCTGGCCGTCCTGCTCAACCAGAGGCTGCGGGGCACGATCGTGTTCCGCACGCTGTTCTTCTCCCCCGTGGTGGTCTCGCTGGTGGCCTGGACCATCGTCTGGGGCTTCCTGCTTCAGGACAACGGCGGGGTCAACGGGCTGCTCGACACCGTCGGCGTGGACGGGCCGAACTGGCTGCGCGGCGAGGGCACCGCGATGGTGTCCGTGATCGTCGTGCAGGTGTTCAAGAACGTCGGCCTGAACATGGTGCTGTTCCTGGCCGCCCTGCAGGGCGTGCCGGCCGAGCTGTACGAGGCCGCGGAGGTGGACGGCGCGAGCCGGATGCGCCAGTTCTGGCGGATCACCGTACCGCTGATCAGCCCGACGATCCTGCTGACCTCGATCATCACCGTGGTCGGGTCGCTGCAGGTCTTCGCGCAGATCGCGGTGCTCACCCAGGGCGGACCCGGCACATCGACGACGGTGCTCGTCTACTACCTGTACCAGCAGGCCTTCCAGTTCCATCACTTCGGCTACGGCGCCACGCTGTCGATCGTGCTGTTCGCCATCGTGCTCGCCCTCACTGTGCTGCAGTGGCAGATGCGCAAGAGGTGGGTCTTCCATGAATCGTGACCTGTCCCGGCGAACCAAGCTGGTGCTCTACGGTGTGCTACTGGTCCTGGCGATCCCGTTCGTCTTCCCGACCTGGTGGATGGTCACCTCGTCGCTGAAGCCGGTGGCGGACATCTTCGCCTTCCCGCCGCAGCTCCTGCCGACCAACCCGCGGTTCGACGCCTACCAACGGGTGTTCGAGTTGCAGCCGTTCGGGCAGCAGTACCTGAACAGCCTCTACATCGCGCTGGTCGTCACGGTCGGCACCATGGCCGTGGCGGCGCTGGCCGGGTACGCCTTCGCGCGCATCCGGTTCCGCGGCCAGAACGTGTTGTTCCTGGTCGTCCTCGCGGGCCTGCTCATTCCGAGCGAGGTGACGATCGTGCCGCTGTTCCAGATGTTCTTCAAACTCGGCCTGGTCGACACCCACTGGCCGCTGATCCTGGTGCCGATCTTCGGCGCGCCCAGCGTCCTGGCGACGTTCATCATGCGGCAGTTCTTCATCAGCCTCCCCGGTGAGCTGGAGGAGGCGGCCCGGGTCGACGGGCTGGGCCGCTTCGCCACCTTCTGGCGGATCGCCCTGCCGCTGTCGCGGCCGGCACTGGGCGCGGTGGCCATCTTCACCTTCCTGCACAGCTGGAACCTCTACCTGGAACCGATCGTGTTCCTCTCCTCTCCGGAGAAGTTCACCCTCCCCCAGGCGCTCACCCAGTTCGTCGACGCCTACGGCGGTCCCATGTGGGACGTCCAGATGGCCGCGGCGTCAATGACCGCGCTGCCCGTCCTGGTGGTCTTCGTCATCGCGCAGAAGCAGTTCGTCGAGGGCCTCGCGCACACCGGCCTCAAGGGGTGACGACACCGGTGGTCGGCATCGACATCGGCGGCACCAAGACGGCGGCCGCGCTGGTCGACCGGGACGGGCAGGTGCTGGAGCGCCGCGAGGTGCCCACGCCTGCCCGGTCCGGGCCCGGGGCCGTGCTGGACGCCGCCGCCCGGCTGGCCACCGACCTGCTCGGCGCGGCCGACGGGCCGGTGGGGGTGGGCACCGCCGGCACGGTCGACCCCGCAACCGGCGGCATCCGGTACGCCACCGACAGCCTGCCCGGCTGGACCGGCACCCCGGTCGCCGACGCGCTGGCCGCCCGGCTGGGTCGACCCGTGCGGGTCACCAACGACGTGAACGCCGCCGCGCTGGGCGAATGCTGGGCCGGCGCCGGACGGGACCGCGCTCAGGTGCTGCTGGTGGCCGTCGGCACCGGGCTGGGCGGGGCGGTCGTCCGGAACGGCCGCGTCGAGGCCGGTGCCCGCGGCGCCGCCGGCGAGGTCGGGCATCTGCCGGCCCCGGGCGCCGAACGGCTGCGCTGCGGGTGCGGCCGGTACGGGCATCTGGAGGCGATCGCCTCCGGCAGCGGGCTGGCCGCCGCGTACTCCATCGAGACCGGCACCCGCGTCACCGGGCGGACCGTGGCGGACCGCGCCGCGGCCGGGGACGGGGTCGCCCAGGGGGTTGTGGAGCGGGCCGGAGGTGTCCTCGGCGCGGCCCTGGCGGGTTTGGTGGCCCTGCTCGATCCGGAAGCTGTCCTGGTGGCCGGCGGGGCGGCCGGCGCCCTGCTGCCCGCCGCGTCGGCCGCCTACTCGGCCGAGTTGCCCGCGGGCTGGGCCGACGTTCCGCTGCTGCCCGCCACGCTGGGCGCTGACGCCGTCGTGGTCGGCGCCGCCCGACTGGCCATCGACAGACCCGATTTCGAAAGGACCAACGGGTGAACGTGCTCGACGAGTTGGCCGGCGGGCTGGTGGTGTCCTGCCAACCGCTGCCCGACGAGCCTGACGACCCGATGCGGGACCCGTACGTCCAGGCCCGGGTGGCGGCCGCGGTGGTACGCGGCGGCGCGGTGGCGGTCCGGGTCAACGGACCGGACGACGTCAGAGCGGTACGCGCCGCCGTCGACGTTCCGGTGATCGGGCTGTACAAGCACGGCACCGAGGACGTCTTCATCACCCCGACCGCGGCCCACGCGCTCGAGGTGGCGCTGGCCGGGGCGGACATCGTCGCGATCGACGCCACCGACCGCCCCCGACCGGACGGACGCCCCTTCGCCGACACGGTCCGCGTGATCCGCGAACGGACCGACGCACTGGTCCTGGCCGACGTCTCCACCACAACCGAGGGCGTCGCCGCCGTCGAGGCCGGCGCGGACGCCGTCGCCACCACACTGTCCGGTTACACCCCGGCCAGCCCACCAACTGACGGGCCCGACCTCGGGCTCGTGGAGCGACTCGTCGCACTGCTACCCGTGCCGGTGATCGCCGAAGGGCGGTACCGCAGCACGGAACAGATCGGCCGAGCCTTCGAGGCGGGTGCGCACGCGGTGGTGATGGGCAACGCCGTCACCTCACCGCTGTGGATCACCCGGAGGCTCGTGCCGGCCACCCCCCGCGCGGCGAGCGCCCCAAGAAAGAGGGAGTGAGCATGAGAAGACGTACCCTCCTGGCCACCGGCGTGGCCGGGCTGGCCACCGTGGCCGTCGGCCGGCCCGCCTTCGCGGGACCTGCCAAACGGCAGTTGACCGTGGCACTGGTCCCGTTGGACGACCGGCCGGTCAACACCTACGCCCCGCAGATGACCGCGGCGAGCGCCGGCGCCGAGGTGCAGTTGCCGCCGCGGGAACTGCTGGGCCGCTTCTTCACCCCGGGCGACGGGGCCGCCATCGCCCGCTGGCTCGGCACCACCGACGGCGTCGACGGGTACGTGATCTCGGTCAGCATGCTCGCCTACGGCGGCCTGATCGCCTCACGCACCGCCGCCCCGACCCTGGCGGCCGCCCTGGAGAACCTGGCCGCGATCCGAGCCCTGCGCTCGACCCAGCCGGGGGCGGTGATCGAGGTGCACGACACCATCCAACGCCTCGCCATCACCAGCACGGGCACCGAGCTGGACAAGTACCGCGACCTGCTGGTCACCTGGGCGAAGCTCTACGACCAGGTGATGAACCTCGGGCAGGAGGAGCTGCGGGCCCAACTCGACTCCGTCCGGGCGCGGATCCCCGACCAGGTCGTTGAGGACTATCTCGCCGCGCGGGCCCGCAACCACCAGGTCAACCGGCTGATGGTCGAGTGGGTCGCCGACGGCACCATCAGCCACCTCGTGCTCTCCGAGGACGACACCGCGCCGGTCGGCCTGGCCCGAGCCGAGCGGGTGGAACTGGAGGCGCTTGTCGCTCAACTCGGCGTCAGCAGCCGGGTGGAAATCTTCCCCGGCGCCGACGAGGTCGACGCGTTGCTGGTCGCGCGGGCGATCGCGGCCGGCACGGCGCCCACCTACCGGGTGGAGTACGCCGGCGTCTCCGGCGAGGACTGGACCGCTCAACTGGAGGGCATCCCGTTCGCGGAGAACATCCGCCGGCACGTGGCCACCGTGGGGGGACGGGTCGTCAGCGGCGACGCGGACATCGTGCTCGCCGTGAACACCCCCTCAACGGCACCCGGGCAGCGGGCCGCTGACCTGGACGCCTTCGTCGGGCGGATCGGCAAGCTGCTGGCCGCCGGCACCCCGGTCATCGTGGTGGACCCGCTCATCGTGAACAAGGCGGACCACGAACTGGTCGCGCGGATGGAGAGCGGCCTGGACCTCGCGGCGCTGCTGTCGTACTCGGGGTGGAACACCGGCGGCAACGCACTCGGCCTGGCGCTCGGCCACGGCACCGCCCGGTGGGCGTACCTCCGCTCCTCCGGCAGTGGGTTCGGCGTGCCCGCCCTGCGCGGGCCCGGCCAGGCGCACGCCGAGTACCTGCTCTACCGGTTCGTCAAGGACGACCCGTGGAAGAACATCGTGCAGGTCGAGGCGTACGCGCACGCACGGGCGCAGGGCTGGGACCCGCTCGCGCTCACCCCCGAGCAGAAGAGCTACTTCGACGGCTGGGTGAGTGAGCGGCTGGTGCCGCTGACCGAGCGGTACTTCGCCGACCACTTCGCCGGGCACCACATCGTGCTGGGCCATCGAGGCGCGAAGACGTTCACGGCGACGCTGGCTCGCTTCGAGTCGGCGCGTGTCGAGCTGCCGTGGGACCGGCTCTTCGAGGTGATCCTCGAGCCTCGGCTGAAACTGTCCTGACAGGCGCCCGAGCACCGGGCGCTGCACATCGACGACGGCTTCGAGGAGCGCGGTCAACTGCCGCGCGGGCGGGATCCTTCTCCGCTGGCAGAACCGCGCCCTCGAGGTCGGCGATGAGCCCGGGAGCATCAGATGGTCACCTCGCCGCGTACGAGTGCCTTCGCGACAACGGTCCGCAGGATGTCGTTCGTGCCCTCGCCGATGCTCATCAGGATCGAGTCCCGGTAGAGGCGCTCGACCTCGAACTCGGTGGAGTAGCCGTAGCCGCCGTGCACCTTCATCGCGTCGATCGCGGCCTCGAGGGCGACCTCCGAGCAGAACACCTTGGCCATCCCGGTCTGCGCGTCGGCGCGACCGCGTCGGACCGCGTCGGCCGCCCAGTACGCCATCAGGCGGGCGGCCTGCAACTGGATCGCGATGGTGGCGAGCTTGAGCTGGATCGCCTGGAACTCGGCGATGTGTTTGCCGAACGCCTTGCGCTGCTGGGCGTAGGCCAGCGCCTCGTCGTGGGCGCGCTGCGCGATGCCGACCGACCGCGCGGCGATGTTGACCCGGCCCCACTCCAGGGCGGACAACGCCTGCTTGAGGCCGACGCCCTCGACGCCGCCGAGCAACCGGTCTTTTGGTACCCGCACGTTGTCGAGGAGGATCTCGCAGGACTCGGTGCCCTTGTAGCCGAGCTTCGGGATGTCCCGCAGGACCTGGAAACCCTCCAGCGTCGCGTCGACGAGCAGCACGCTCATGCCGGTGTGCGCGGGCGTGGCGTGCGGGTCGGTCTTGACCAGCACCGGCAGCGGGTCGGCGTACCGCGCGTTGGTGATCCACATCTTGGTGCCGTTGACGACGTAGTGGTCGCCGTCGAGGCGGGCGGTGGTGCGGATGCCCTGCAGGTCGGTGCCGGCGTCCGGCTCGGTGAGGCCGATGCCGGTCCGCCGGGCGCCGGTGGCAAGGTCGGGCAGGTAGGCCCGCTTCTGCTCCTCGGTACCGTGCACGGCGATCATCCGGCAGGCCAGGGAGTGGCTGCCGAGGATGCCGGCGATGCCCATCCAGCCGCGGGAGAGCTCCTCGAACACCAGCGCGAACGAGACCGGGTCGAGGTCGAGGCCGCCGTATTCCTCCGGCACGGTGACGCCGAACAGCCCCATCTCGGCCATCCCCCGCACGATCTCCGTCGGGTACCGCCCGGCATGCTCCCACTCCCGGGCGACCGGGATGATCTCGCGGTCGACGAACGTGCGGAGCAGGGCGCGGAAGTCCTGCTGCTCCTCGGTGAGCGTGAAGTCCATGGGTGAGCCTCCGTCAGCGGTGGAAGACCGGCAGTGCCCGGCCGTCGTCGAGATCGTGCCAGCCGACGCGGACCGGGTCCCCGATCCGCCAGCCATGACCATCCAGGGTGGACAGCACGATCGGCCCCTCGGCGAGTCGGATCCGGGCGATCGTGAAGGGCACGGCAACCCCCGGTACGGGTGCCCGGTGCACCACGGTGAACGTGTCCACGACGCCGTCGCCGGACGCCTCGACGAACCCCAGGTCGACCATGGACGAACAGGTGGTACACAGCGCTCGCGGCGGGTGCTGGACGTGCCCGCAGGACCCGCAGGTCTGCAGCGTGTAGCGGTGCTCCCGGGTGGCGTCCCACCAGCCGGCCGTCACGTCGTCGGGCGGCGGTACGTTCATCGCTGCACTCCCAGCACGACCGTGGCGTGCGTGGACAGGATCCCGCCGGTGCCGTGCGCCACGGCCACCCGGGCGTCGGGCACCTGTCGGACACCCGCCTCGCCGCGCAGCTGGCGGACCGACTCCACCAGCAGCAGCACCCCGTACTGACCGGGATGGCAGTACGACAGGCCACCGCCGGAGGTGTCCAGCGCCAGCTCACCGCCGGGACGGATCCGGCCGTCCTGGATGAAGTCGAGCACCTCGCCCGGTCCGCAGAAGCCCAGCGCTTCGATGCTGAGCGCGGCGGTGATGGTGAACGAGTCGTACACCTCCAGGACGTCCACCTCGGACGGTGTGATGCCGGCCCGGGCGAACGCCTCCCGGCCGGACTCGCGCGCACCGGTGACCGTCAGGTCCTCGACGGCGGTCATCGACGTGTTCGTCGACCGCTCGCCGTAGCCGAGGACCCGTACCGGCGGGTGCCGCAGGTCGCGGGCCCGGTCCAGCGCGGTGAGCACGACGGCCCCGCCACCGTCGGTCACCAGGCAGCAGTCAGCGACGGTCAACGGGCTGGAGACCATCGGCGCGGCGAGCACGTCGTCGACGGTCAGCGGCCCGGCGCCGTAGCGGAACGCGGCCGGGTTGAGCAGCGCCCACTCCCTGGCGGCGACCGCGATCTCGGCCAGCTTCTCCCGCGTCCCGCCGTACCGGTGGAAGTACTGCTGGGCCGCCATCGCGTAGTACGACAGCGGGTACAGCGGGCCGTACGGCGTCTCGAACTGGGCCTTCGGGGTGTGCTCCTCGACGACCCCGCCGAGGCTGCGCGAGCGGACGCTGATGACGACCGGCTCCACACCGGAGGTGGAGCGCACGATGCGGCGGGCGATCGACGGCTGCCTACCCTACGTGTGGGGCATCTGGGGCAGCGTGCTGGCGGCCGCGGCGCTCGGCGTGCTGAAAGCCGCTCGCGGCGCTGTGACCCGGGCAGGTCGGTCAGGCGCCGCTGTAGCCGAGCTGAGCGGAGATCCGGCTGGTCGCCTTCAGCAGCGACTTCGCCAGGTCGGGCGAGTCCGGCTTGAACCGTCCCACCGGCCCGGCCACGCTGACGACCGCCACCACGTGCCCGTCGTGGTCGTAGACCGGCGCCGCGATCGACGTCGCGCCGGGCTGGCGTTCACCGCGCGAGGTGGCATAGCCGCGCTTACGGATGGCGGCCAGCTCCTTGCGGAGCTTTGCCGGGTCGGTGATGGTGCGGTCGGTGAGCTCGTCGAGCCGGTGCCGCTCCAGGTAGGCGTCGAGCTCGTCCTCGGTGACGAAGGCCAGGAACGCCTTGGACGAGCTGCCGGCATGCAGCGGGTACGGGATGCCGATGTTGACGTCCAGCCGCAGCTCGTGCTCGGGCACCACCTGGTCGACGTACAGCCGGGTGTCGCCCCGGCGCAGCGACAGCGTGGCGGTCTCGCCCGTCTCGGCCGCCAGCGCGCGCAGCTCCGGGCCGGCCATCGCGCGCAGGTCGGTGCGGGCCAGGTAGGCCCGGCCGAGCGTGACGGTCGCATGGCCCAGTGCGTAGCGACGGGTGCTCGGGTCGACAATGATCAGCTCCCGGCTGCGCAGCGCCGTGAGGATGCGGTGCACGGCGGCCTTGGTCAGGCCCAGCGCGGTCGCGATCTCGGTGACGCCCAGGTCCGGGCGCCCGCTGCGCCCGAAGTAGAGCAGCACGTCCATCGCCCGCTCGACCGCCGCGATCGAGCGGGACTGGCCGTCGCCGTCTTCCGCCACGGCCGATGCCGTCGCCGCGAATGTCCGACTGGTCATGGTTGGGCCTCCACAGCATTGTTCGTTCGTCCGGTCTCCAGAGCAGTGTAGGTCGCTCGATTCGCTCGATTCCACCTAGCGAAACAGCGTGTCCTGACCGCCACCGAGCGACGGTTGAGACGGGACAATACCCCTCGTTACGTTTGTGGTACCGCCGTTTCCTAATGCGAAACGGAGAACTTGCCAGTGTCGGTTGACAACATCGGGCGCAGCGCGGCCAGGATCGCCGGACCTCCGGGGACGGTGGTGGCGTGGACGGTCCGCGGCGTGCGGTACGGCTCGTGCCCGTACACGATGCGGGGGGTACCCGGATCGACGGTGAGCCCGGCGGCGAGCAGCCACTCCAGCACCGCCGGCTGTTCGCGCAGCGTCAGCCGGGTCAGGTCGGCCCGCGCGGCGCCCCGGCTGATCCGCCAGACGTCGTCGAAGTGCCGCTCGGGGTCATCGCTGATGCCCCGCGCATGCTGCAGCGAGAAGCCGCCGGCGGACAGGTGCCCGCCCGAGTACGGCAGGGCGCCCCCGACGTCCGACGCCTTCTCCAGCAGCAGCACGGTGCCGCCCGCGTCGGCGGCGGCGATGGCACAGGCCAGGCCACCCGGCCCGGCGCCCACAACGATCGTGGTCGGCACGCCCACCTCCGGCACTCCAGTCGCGTTTCCATGGAAGCAACAGTGTTTCCATTAGATCCGTGGGCCGTCAACCGCCCTGGGCGAACCGTTCGGCAACGATCACCGCCCGCCGAAAACTCTGCACAATTGCGACTTTCGGCGAATGTCCTCGTCGGACAGTCGCAGAGGCACTCCAGCCTGGCGCCTGCGTCTCGCGAGCACCGGCGGCGCCGATCACCAATCGACAAACTGAACGCGTCCGACGCAGTGGCGGGACGCCTCCCCCGCAGCAAACGTGGACTGCCTTGGCTCTTAGCGGAGCTTTGATCCACTGTGTAACGCTGCTGGCCGGAGGGCCGCCTAATCCCATGACGCGACGATCTTGTCGCAGGCCCGGCACCGGCTCCGCCGGCCGCCGCGGCATCACGGGGTTACCACCGAAAGGGGACCGCAGGTGCGATTCCGCACAGTGATCGGCTCAGTCCTGGCATCGACGATGGCCGCAGCAGTAGGCCTCGTCGCCACCACCGCACCCGCCGCCGCCAGGGACACCGCCACCCTGATCCAGGGCGTTACCGGCGTCGTCGACACGGCCGCGGCCGGCAGCCGGGTCTTCGTCTCCGCGAACGACCGCATCGTGGTCGCCGACGCCCACGGCACGCTCACCGGTAGCATCACCGGCCTGGCCGGCCCGACCGGCCTGGCCGTCACGCCCGACGGCAACCGGGTCTACGCCGCGCTGTCCGGCTCGAACGAGATCGCCGAGATCGACGCGGCCACCCTCACCGTCGTCCGACGGATCAACCTGGCCGCGTACCCGTCCCCGGCAAACCTGTCTCTCGACGGCGACCAGCTCTGGGTGGGCTACGGCATCAAGAACGACTTTGTCGGCGGCGTCCTCGGCCTCGATCTGTCCCTGGCGGCGCCCACGCCCGTCCAGGTCGCCACCCGGATGTATGGCGCGCCCCTGGTCGCCGGCGCCGGCAACACGGTCTTCACCGCCGAGGCGGGGATCAACCCCGCCAGCCCCCGGGTGTACGACGTCAGCACGATCCCGGCGACGCTGCGGGGCGTCATCGACGGCGCCGACAACGACCTGTCGAACCTGACCGACCTCACCATCACGCCCGACGGCGCCCAGGCCATCTCGGTCTTCGCCACCTCCGGCTTCGATGTCTGGGATACCACGACCCTGACCAAGGTCCGCAGCTACGGATCGAGGGCCGACTACCCGGGCTCACCGGGCGCGATCGCGCTCAGCCCGAACGGCGCACACGTCGCCACCGCCTTCTACGGCTCGAGCTACGGCCCCTACGCCGAGGTGTACAACGCCGCCACGGGGGCGAAGACCTTGCAGGCCCAGATGACCTACAAGGGCGACCTGGTCACCGGCAGCCTCTCCGTGCTCGGCGATGACCTCTACGCCCTGCTCAACGACTGGCCGTACAACCGGTACTACCTGTGGCGCGTAGAGGGCGCCGTCCTGCCGACGTCCACGCTAAGCCTGTCGGCCACCACCGCAGCGACCGCGCTGGACCCATTCACCATGACCGGCCGACTCGCCTTCCCCAACGACTCCGCGCCGGGCGCACAGCCGATCGAGATCACCCGCACGCTGCCCAACGGCACCACCGCCACCCTGCCCGGCGTGACCACTGCCGAGGACGGCACCTTCACCGTCACCGACACCTCGCCGGTCGGCGGCAGCGTCAACTACACCGCCATCTGGGATGGCAGCCCCGCCTTCCGCTGGTCAAAGACCACGACCAAGGTCGACGTGGCCCAGCACCCCACCTCGCTGCTCGTGACCGGCCCGACGACCGGGAACGCCACGAAGCCGCTCACGCTCACGGGTCAGATGAGTACCGCCGGCAACGTGCCCACGCCGGCCTCCGGGTCGATCGTGGTGTACCGGGTCTACACCAACAAGCATGGTTCCGTCGGGGCCGACCTGCCGGTGGTGCCGCTCGTCGCTGACGGCTCGTTCACCATCACCGACACGCCCCCGGTGGCCGGCCAGTACACGTACCACATCCGCTTCGACGGCGATGCCACCTACGCATACGCCTACACCAGTCAGGTTGTCACGGTTCGGGGCGCGAGCACCTGAGCGACCCACCGCAGTAGCGGCGACGGTGCCCGTCCTGGTCACGTACCGGGCGGTCACCGTCGCCGCGGACTGTTTCGTGGAGAGCCAGGCAGCCGTGCCCGACCGCGCGGCCGCCGGCTCGTCGCGCAGGTGCAGTCCGCGCGCCCCGCCGACGCTGAGGAGGACCGCGGGCCGGGGGCCGAGCCTCGACCGATTGCCGGGTTCGGGTTTGAGGACGGCTCCAACTCAGCCTGCGGAGCCGTACGCCCGCAGGAACGCGCGTACTCCGGCGGCGTTACGGCAAGGCATCGCGGGGCGGCCCGCCCAAGCGCCGCACCGTGCTGACGGTGCCGGAGATGGACTGGGTGGTCGAGGTCATCGACGCGTACGCCGATGAGGTCCGTCCCCTGTTCTCCCCCTGGCAGGCACCCGGCTGTGGGTGACCGAGCGGCGCGGCCGAATGTCATTGCGGTCGGCAGTCAGCAACTTCCGGGCCAAGGTGGACACCGCCACGAAAGGGTGCAACGGGCGCCCCGTCTCGGGGTATCGCGCGCACACCCGTCACGGCGGGCCACTACAGTGCCGGGAAGTCCAGGGCCGAGATGTGCAGCGCGGGTCAGGCCAGGGAAATCTGGTCGCCGGTGAGCTTGATCGTCCTGGGCGGGAGCGGCCGCGTGGCCGGGGGCGCCTTGACCGAGCCGTCGACGATGGAGAACCTGCTCCCGTGGCAGAGGCAGTCGATCGTGCCGCCCTCGACGCGCGAAACCGTGCAGTTCTGGTGGGTGCAGATCGAACTGAAGCCCTTGAATTCGCCCGGCTTCGGCTGCGTGACCACGACGCCTTCCTTGGCGAAGATCTTGCCGCCACCGACCGGGATGTCGGTGGTCTTGGCCAAAGGCTGGCCGGCAGCCGGACCGCCGCCGCCGGTGCTCGTGGCGGTGGGGCTAACGGCGGTGGTGGGGGCTCCGGCCCCGTCGCCGGGGTCGTCGCCGCCGCAGGCGGCCAGAACCGCTGCCGCGCCGACCGCGCCCACACCGGTGAGCAGCGCCCGACGGCTCTGCGTACCCGGCCCGGTGAGCACCTGATCATCGCTCATACCTCGCCCCACTCTGCCGCCGCGCCCGTCATGATTCGCGGTCATGTTCCTGCGCACAGAGACCACTCTGTCAGACGGTTCACCCGGTTTGCGGGGATTTTGGCCGGTCCGGTGGGCCGGCTAGCCCAGGACTAGCCCCAACGCCGTTCAGCCAGTTCCCCTTGTCGTGCTGGTCGCCATGGCACCTGCCCTCGTCCTGGCCGGAATCGCCATCTCCGGCGCAGCCCGTGCCCGAGGACGCCCACCCGAGCCGCCGTCACCACCTGGCCGAATTGAGTACGTTGCCGGCAGCGGGTCGGCGCCGCTGATCCTTGCCGTTGCGTGGGGTTGTTTGGCGGTCAGCGGACGGCGTCGGCGTAGATGGCGAGTTCCGTCGAGGGAGTTGGATCCGGTTGCTCGACGTGGTGCCACGCCTGCGGGATCAGCTCATCCAGCACGCCGGGGTAGACCGGTGCGGCATCCGTGAACACCTCGTTGGGCGTCACCCTGACCAGCAGCATCGCCGCCGCACGGGCCTGTTTGGAGTCGTGATCATGCGGCTGGGAAAGGAGTGGACGGGATTATGCTCGGGCTTGTAGCTTGCAACTGACCGTGACACCGCCCGAGGAGGTGAGACCCATGAACGCTGTATCGATGTGGGTGCTCCCCCTTCCCGTCACGGCCGGGCGATTGACGTAGGTGTCGCCGGGAGCGCCTCGCCAACAAGGCACTCCCGAAAGGCAACACGTATGCACTCTCTGCAGTTCACCGCCGAGCCGTCGTCGAACGATGTGGTCGAGCGCGACTCCACTGTGGGCGACGTCCCCGGACTCCCATCGCCGGCCTCCGACACCGATCGTGCGCCCCTCATCTTCGACGTGATCATTGCCGGGTGCGGGCCGGCCGGTGCGATGCTGGCCGCCGAACTGCGGCTGCACGATGTACGGGTTCTCGTCCTGGAGAAGGAAACCGAGCCCGTGTCGTTCGTCCGCATAGTCGGTATGCATATTCGCAGTATCGAGCTGATGGCAATGCGCGGACTGCTGGATCGTATTCTCGAACACGGGAGACAGCGTCCGGCCGGCGGCTTCTTCGCCGCCATCAACAAACCCGCGCCCGACCTGGATTCCGCGCACGCCTATCTGCTGGGCATCCCGCAGCCGGTCATCGTTCACCTGCTCGAAGAACATGCGATCGAACTGGGTGCGCAGGTCCGGCGCGGTTGTGCGGTGGCTGGTTTCGAGCAGGACGACGACGGTGTGACCGTCGAGCTGGCCGACGGGGAACAGCTGCGTTCGCGCTATCTCGTCGGCTGTGACGGCGGGCGCAGTACGGTGCGCAAACTGCTCGGCGTCGACTTCCCCGGCGAGCCCTCGCGGACCGAGACGCTGATGGGCGAGATGGAAGTGGGTGTGCCGCAGGAGGAGATCGCCGCCAAGGTGACCGAAATCCGCGAGACTAATAAGGTATTCAGCCTCGGGTCCTTCGGCGGAGGGGTCTATCGCGTCGTAGTCCCCGCCGCGGGAGTCAGCGATCGCGCGGAACCGCCCACCCTCGAGGATTTCAGACAACAGTTGCGCACCATCGCCGGAACCGATTTCGGCGTGCACTCACCGCGCTGGTTGTCCCGCTTCGGGGATGCCACACGGCTAGCCGAGCGTTATCGGGTCGGGCGGGTGCTGCTGGCCGGCGATGCGGCACACATCCATCCACCCGCCGGCGGACAGGGCCTCAACCTGGGCGTTCAGGACGCATTCAACCTCGGCTGGAAACTGGCCGCACAGATCCGCGGCTGGGCGCCGGAAACACTGCTGGACACCTACCAGGCCGAACGTCATCCGGTCGCCGAGGACGTGCTGGACAACACCCGCGCCCAGATGGAACTGTCGTCCACCGAATCGGGCCCGCAGGCTGTGCGCAGGCTGCTCACCGAACTGATGGACTTCGACGAGGTGAACCGCTATTTGATCGAGAAGATCACCGCGATCAGCATTCGCTACGACTTCGGCGAAGGCCCCGACCTGCTCGGCCGCCGCCTGCGCGACATCGACGTGAAACAGGGCCACCTCTACGGCCTGCTGCATCGCGGCCGCGGCCTGCTGCTGGACCGCACCGAACGCCTGACCGTCGGCGGCCGGTCGGACCGGGTCGATTACCTCGGGGATCCCACTGCGGTACTGGATGTTCCGTGCGTCCTGCTACGCCCCGACGGCCACGTCGCCTGGATCGGCGACGATCAGCAGGACCTGGACGACCACCTCTCCCGCTGGTTCGGCAAGCCCGCGAACTAATTTCGCCTGAGCAAACCGAAAATGAATGCGAACACCCCTGTCTCGGGTCGAGACCATGACAGGGACTGGTTCGCGTGGTCATCCCGCATATACGCGGCGAGATAGCGATCGAATCTGCGGCGCTGTCGTCCAGGAGCTGGGAGTGGTCGGCGTTCTCGTCGGACATCCACCGCCCGCTGGCTTGGCAGAAAGTGGCCATGCCAGCGGGCGGTAGCCGGTCGTGCTGTCCAGGTTTCGACGAGGGTTCCGGCGAGCGCTGGGCGCCCACGATCCTCGATGAGAGCGCCGTCGGCTACCTCGAACAGCAACCAGGCCGCCCGAGCGGGGTAGCCATCGGTCGTACTTTGGGACGATCTGGAGTCGCACCACCGTTCGTACGATGGGCCTATGCACCCTCGCCTGCACGCTGTGTTGGCCGAGCCGCGTGTCTCACATGCCCCGCCCCGTGTGTGGCGCGACTGGGCGTTGATCGCGGTCTTCGCGCCGGCGATCGTGTTGGAAGGGATCTTCAGGCCCGATCTGCCGTGGCGGGTGGGCTGCGTCGTCGTCGCGCTCGCGCTGCTGCCCACGCTCCTGTGGCGGCGTACGGAGCCGCTCGCGATGGTGGCGATCGCGTTCGGCTCCACGACGGTCGGCCCATTCGTGCTGCCCGGCGATGCCTGCCAGATGTTCACGGCGAGCTTCTTGGTCCTACTGGTTTGCGCGCTGTTCCGCTGGGGTTCCGGCCGGGATGCCGTAATCGGTTCGTTCTTCGTGGTGGCCAAGGTGGCCGCCGCCGGCCTGTCCGGCTCGATCAACGGCGGCGAATTGGTCGCCGGCTTCGCGGTGATGTTCGCCGCCGCCACGCTGGGTACCGCGATCCGCTTCCGCGCCGCCGCCCGGCTGCGCGAGCTCGATCAGGTGAAGTTGTTGGAGCGCGAGCGGCTCGCCCGTGACCTGCACGACACGGTGGCCCACCACGTGTCGGCGATGGCGATCCGCGCCCAGGCCGGCATCGCCGCCTCGGCGAGCCAGCCGGGCGCCGCCGTCGAGGCGCTCCGCACAATCGAGGCCGAGGCGTCCCGTGCGCTTGCCGAGATGCGCGCGATGGTCCGCGTCCTGCGCCGCAACCAGCCCGCCGACCTGTGGCCCAGCCCGCGGGTCGCCGACATCGAGCGGCTCGCCGGCCGCTTCCGCACCGGGCCGGCCGTCGACGTGGATCTCCGCGGCGACCTCGGCGACCTTCCGCCCACGGTCGGCTCCGCGCTCTACCGCCTGGCTCAGGAGTCGGTCACCAATGCCCGTCGCCACGCCCGCCATGCCACCCGCATTGAGGTCAGCGTCGCGGCCGACGACACCTCCGTGCGCCTGCGGGTCAGCGACGATGGCGAGGCCGGCGCCGCCCGCCCGACCGGCTCGCCCGGTTTCGGCCTGGTGGGCATGATGGAGCGCGCGGACTTGCTCGGCGGCACCTGCGAGGCCGGCCCCAATCCCGACCGTGGGTGGACCGTCACGGCCGTGCTCCCGCGCGAGGGGGTCGGCGCGTGACGGTGCGCGTGCTCGTGGCGGACGACCAGGAGATCGTCCGTACCGGCCTCACCATCATCTTGAACACTCAGCCCGGCATCGAGGTCGTCGGTGGGGCTGGCGACGGCCGTCAGGCGGTCGAGCTCGCCCAGCGGCTCCGCCCCGACGTGTGTCTCTTCGACATTCGCATGCCAGGCATGGACGGCATCGAGGCCACCCGGGCGCTCGCCGGGCCATCGGTCCCGGATCCGCTCGCGGTGGTCGTCATCACGACCTTCGACCTCGACGAGTACGTGTACGCGGCACTGCGTGCCGGCGCCCGCGGCTTCCTGCTCAAGGAGGCTGGTCCCGACCTGCTCAGCCAGGCCGTGCACGCGGCCGCCAACGGGGACGCGCTGATCGCGCCGAGCGTCACCACGCGGCTGCTGAAGGCGTTCGCCGACGCGGGTCCAGCCGCGCCGCGGAAGCAGCCAATCGAGGCGCTTACCGACCGGGAGGAGCAGGTGCTGGTCGCCGTCGCGCGGGGACGCACCAACAAGGAGATCGCCGACGAGCTCTACATCACGTTGAGCACGGTCAAGTCGCTCATCACCAGCCTGATGACCAAGCTCGGTGTGCGTAACCGGGTCGAGGTGGCGATGTGGGCGTACGAGAACAACCGCAGACGGGCGCGCTGGTGACGGAGCCGATCGGGTAGGAGATGGCCACCGCCATTCCTCCAGCACCCGTCCCGCCGGCGTTACCGCCCGTCGCCGGGGTTGGCGACGAGTGACCGGCGGAAGTACGACGACGGCGTACGACCATGGGCCGGTCCGATTGCGGCCCATGTGCCGATGAGCAGGGGCGGGTGCGGCGTCCACCATCGATGGCATGACAATGCGCGAGTGGCGGCTACCGGCCGCGTTGATCCTGCTGGGCCTGATACCGATGGTCGCTGGTGCGGGACGGCTTACCGAGCTGGGCACCGGACCGGAGGTCACCCCAGCGAACGCTCGCTTCGTCGCCGAGCCGCTGCCGGTGGTGCTGCACATCGTCGGCGCGGTGGTCTACACGATTCTCGGCGCCTTCCAGTTCGTTCCCAGCCTGCGCCGCCGCCGCTGGCACCGCCTCGCCGGCCGGGTGCTTGTTCCCTGCGGACTGACGGTCGCGCTCTCCGGCCTGTGGATGACCTTCGCGTACGACCTGCCGGCCCATGACAACGACGTGCTCGCCGGCATGCGGCTCGTCTTCGGCTCGGCCATGGCCGGAGCGATCCTGCTCGGCCTCGCCAGCGCGCTACGCCGGGACTTCGCCCGGCACCGCAGGTGGATGGTGCGCGGCTACGCGATCGGCCTCGGCGCCGGCACCCAGGCGTTCACGCACGCGCCGTACCTCGTCGCGACCGGCGAACAGCCCGACGGGAACGTTCGGGCCGGGCTGGTGCTCGCCGGTTGGTTGATCAACCTTGCCGTGGCCGAGTGGTACCTGCGGCGTCCGGCCCGCACAACGCAGTCTCGACCGGCTCGTCAGCCGCGTGCCGCTGCCCGCTGACCGCGCTGTTACCCCTAGATCGACTCTGATTGGCGGGGTAACGGGCACGCGTCAGCGTGATGGCGAGGCTTGCTCTAGTGGGCGTCCATGGGCGCGGATCGCGTCCGAGACGGCGACGCCGAGCAGGACGGCGGCAGCTGCTGCAGCGACCCCGAGTGGCGGCAGGCCGACCATCACCGGCGCTAAGGCCGCGAGGACGAGGATCCCGATCGGCCGTGGGCGGGACACGCGGGCGAAGGCCACGTGCTCGAATACGGAGCGCCCGGCGAGGTAGAGCGCGGGCCCGCCGAGGATGGCGCCGACCCAGGCGGGTTTGGCGTGTCCGGTTGGATCTATGAGGACGAGTTCGGAACCGGCTGAGGTGACGAGGATGCCGGACACCATGAGCAGGTGGGAGAACTCGGCCAACCGACCGAGCCGGCCGGGATCGGCGGATGCCGCGATGGCCTCGCCCAAGATCTGGCCGGCTCGGTAGAAGTAGATCCGCCACAGCAACACCGTGGTGAGGAACGACAATGCAAGGGCCGATGTTCGTTCAGCCACGATCGGACCGCGTAGAAGACTCGATCCGGAGGTCAGGATCGTCTCACCAAGCGCGACGATGACGAGCTGCCAGTAGCGTTCGGCTAGGTGCTCGCCCGCGACGGCCCACGGGGACACCTTCGAGCGACCCAGCCACGGAACCGGCCAGCCGAGCCTGCCCGCCACGTAGTCGATCGCCAGGGCCAGCGTCCACAGCGAATTGCGCGTCAACTCTGGTGCGAAAGCTCCGGTGATCCACGGCACGGCCGACGCGCCGAACCAGACGAGCGCCAGCATGTTGACGCGGCGCAGATCGTGACCCCGCACGGTGAGTACGAAGAAGAGGGTGCGGCCCACCTGGATCACGACGTACGTGCTCGCGAAGAGCAGGCCGGTCTCGGCGAGAGCCCCGGATATCGCGACCGCAAGGAACAGGCTCCCGAGCATCGTCGCGAGGACGACGAACTGGATCGCCGGCTGGTACGGGTCGAATCTGCTGGTCGTCCAGGCCGTCTGGGCCCAGATCCACCAGAGGGCCAGGAGCAGCAGCAGAGTCTCGCCGTTTTCCGAAAGGGAAGTGGTCAACGTGTCGGCGACGTGACCCCTGGTGTAGTCCAGCACCAACTCGTGCACGATCCGGGTGAGCGCGAAGACGTACACCAGATCGAAGAACAGTTCCAGGAAGGTCGGCCGCTGCGGACTCTCACGCTTGCGCAGCAGATTGGCCACCCTGTTCGTCGTCACCAGCCCGCCCGCTTCGTCGGCTTGTCGCTGAAGCAGTCGTACCACGGCGCCGCGCCGCCCACGGATAAGACGCCCGTCCCGATGACTGAAGGGCCTGACGGCCGACGACGGCTGCCGCCGCGCCCAGCGTCGTGCTCTCCCGTTCAGGCAACGGCCAGCTGACCGACGTGCTATGCGCGTTCCGCGCAGGGCTGCCCCCACCGCGGGCAACGACTACAGGACGTGACAGCACGGGCCGGCCTGCCCGCCCAGCGCCTGGTCACCGCACCTGCCGCCTTCGCCGCCCACCTGTCAACTCCCCCAGCAACCGCCACGCACGACGCCGGACCAATCGACCACCGCGAGTCGCCCGGCCTGAGGCGCCACCCGGGCCCCGAGACATCCGTCGTGGTCAGGCTCCGGGTACGGCGGCGCCATCCGTCGCCACTTGCCGGGTGACGGGCGTGCTCAGGACGAGCGGAACTGCTCGCGGAGCCAGGCCCGGTCGGGGTTCACCACAGCCTGACCGCCGAGCACGACGGTGGGCACGGTCTCGTTGCCGCCGGCCACCGCCCGGACAGCGGCAGCACCCGCCGGATCGCGCCAGATGTCCACCCAGTGCGCCCGCCGGGCGAGCCGGCCAAGGGAGAACCGGAGCTGGAGGCAGTAGCGACAGCCAGGTCGCCAGTACACGATCGGCCGGCCATCCGCCGCGCTGGCCCGCTGCGCCTCGGCGGCGTCCACCGACCGGGGGAAGGCCCACGGCGACAGCAGCAGTGCCAGCGCCAAGAAGACCAGCAACTCGGCGCCGCCGACGGCGGGCAAACCGGCGGCCAGTTGCGCCACCGCCACCAGCACACCGCACGCCGCCATCAGGATCGTCAGAGTCCACCGCCGCAGCACGCCGGGGACCCTACCGCCAGATACGCGGATGCGCCGTTCTCGCTCGCCACCCACGACCCACCACGTGTCCCTCACCATCGATCAGAGCCTGGGCGGTAGCGCGGTCAGCCCCGATCGAGTGATCGAACACTTGTACGATGCGCTGGTGGAGGACGTGGCCGGGACGCTGGTGGAACGGCATCGCTGCCGGCTGCGCCGGGGCGGGCAGATCGGTGCAGGTGCGGCATGTGGACAACGGTGAATCCCACCAGACCGACAGCCATCAGTCGCGCCCGTGAGCCATCACCGGACGGCTCACGGAGGTCGGGCACAGAGCTGAACACCCTGCTCCCAATCTGCTCCCAAGTAGAACGAGACGGCCGGTCGGTGCGGCTTTCCGATCTCAGATCCGGGTCATGGTGGAGGCGTAGCCGCCTCCGCCGGGGTAGGTCCATTCGCCGGTGACCGTGGTGTCGTCGGCGCTGAACGTGCCCTCGTAGTAGGCCGGACTGCCTTTCGCGCCGGCCCAGATGGTCAACTTGTCGCCGACGATTTCGTAGACGTAGTCGAAGGTGTTGCCGGCCGCGTCGTAGAACCGCGACACCACGTCCGTGCCGACCGGCTCACCGAACGGGTGCAGGTTGCCGATGACTTCCAGACCGGTTACGGGTTGGCCGAACTGGCTCAGTTCGACGTGCTGAAGCAGGAAGAACCGGCCGGCCATCCACTCGTACTGCACGCTTCCCTCTGCGCCGCCGGTCACCGACCAGGTGCCGACCAGACGGTCCAGGGCGGTCAGTTCGGCGCTCGGCTGGGTGTTCTCAGACATCGTGTCCTCCTCGGTGGGTCGTTGCCGGTACCTCGGAGGCGACGCCTTGGGCTTTGACATCGACGTTCTGTGACCTGGGTCACGATCCCGGAATGTCAAAGTTCGCGGTGCGGCGACGAGGTAGCGGCAAGCACCCACCAAGGAGGAAGTCATGGCCACCGTCGCCGCCACCGTTCCCGCCGTCCGCCGCTCGTCCGACCGCCTGCTCCTCGCCGGCGGCCTCGCCGGACCGGTCTTCTTCGCCTCGGCCGTGACGCAGATGCTCACCCGGGAGGGCTACGACATCACGCAGCACCCGATCAGCCAGCTGGCCACCGGAAGTCTCGGCTGGATCCAGATCACCACATTCGTGCTCGCCGGCCTCGGCGGGATCGCCCTCGCCGTCGGTGTCCGGCGCACGCTCACCGAGGGCACCGGTCGGCGGGCAATGCCGATCTTCGTCGGGATCTTCGGTGCCGGGCTCGTCGCGGCTGGGGTGTTCACCATGGATCCGGAGTACGGCTTCCCGGTAGGGACCCCTGACGGGCCGGTCGGCGAAATGTCCTGGCACAGCATCGCGCACTCGGCGGCGGCCGCCATCGCCTTCACCGCGCTGGCCGTCGCCGCCATCCTGCTGACCATCCGGCACGTCCGCCGTCGGGCCGCCCTGCCGGCGGTGCTGAACGGCCTCGCCGCGCTCATCCTGCTGATGCCGATGTCGTCGAGCCACATGAGCATCCAGATCGCCGTGAACGGCCTGGTCGCCTTCACCTGGACGACGGTCGTCGCCCTCTCCCTGCGCCGTTCGAGTTGATCGGCGTAGCGTGATCCGACCCCGCGAACGAGGATGACCATGAAGTATCTACTGCTCAGCTACACGCCGTCCGCCGCCTGGAACGCCGCGACCGCCGACACCCCGTCGGAGGAGGCGCTGGCCGCGTTCGCCGCGTACCAGCGGTTCGAACAGGAGCTGATCGAGACCGGCGAGTTCGTCAGCAGCGAAGGACTCGGTCACCCGGCGGTCAGCACCACGGTCCGCAGGACCCCGACCGGCGTGGTGGCCACCGACGGCCCGTTCGTTGAGCTCAAGGAGGTTCTGGCCAGCTTCGCGGTGATCGACGTGGGCAGCCAGGAGCGCGCCGTCGAGATCGTCTCGCGGATGGTCGAGGCGCTGGGCGAGCCGATGGAGATCCGGCCGATCATGGGAGAGGACTTCGCGGCATGACCCGCCGCGTCCCGCGTCGCCGGACAGCGGCAGACCGGGAGGGCACACGAACGGCAGCACCGGCGTGACGCCGGATGTCGAGCACCTGCTGCGCACCGAGGCGCCGCAGGTCCTCGGCGCGCTGGTGCGGCGCTTTGGCCACTTCGACATCGCCGAGGACGCGGTACAGGAAGCACTGCTCATCGCCAGCAGGACGTGGACGGCCGACGACGTGCCGGAGAACCCGCGGAGCTGGTTGATCCGGATCGGGTACCGGCGGATGGTCGACCTGCTCCGCACCGACCAGGCTCGACGCCGCCGCGAGCGGCTCGCCGGCGTGAGCGAGCTGGCGATGCAGGACCCGGCCCGACGGGCCCGTCCTGTACTGGAGACCGACGAAAGCCTCACGCTCCTGCTGCTGTGCTGCCACCCAGCGCTGAGCCCCACCTCTCAGGTGGCGCTCACGCTGCGTGCGGTCGGCGGCCTTACGACCACGGAGATCGCACACGCCTACGGGACGGCCGAGAACACCATGGGCGCCCGGATCAGCCGCGCCAAGCAGCAACTGGTCCGCGCCGGCGCCCGGTTCACACCGCCGACTGACGCTGACCGCGTCAGCCGGATGAACGCCGTCATGCAGGTGCTGTACCTGATCTTCAATGAGGGCTACACCGCCTCTACCGGAGACGAACTCGCCCGCGTGGACCTGACCCGTGAGGCGATCCGGCTGGCCCGCATGCTCCGCGACTCCCTGCCGGACGACCCCGAGGTGACCGGGCTGCTAGCCCTGATGCTGCTGACCGAGTCGCGGCGCGCTGCCCGTACCGACGACGACGAGCTGGTGCCGCTGGACGAGCAGGACCGGGCCCGGTGGGATCCCGAGCTTATCCGCGAGGGCACCGAACTGATTGACAGCGTCTGGCGGCGGCGCGAGGTCGGCACGTACCAGCTGCAGGCGGCGATCGCGGCCGTGCACGCCGCGGCCGCGTCGCCGGACCGGACGGACTGGCCACAGATCGCGGCGCTGTACCTGGGTCTCGAACGGCTCAGTCCGACCGCGCCGGTACGGCTGAGCCGGGTGGTCGCAGTCGCGCACGCGTACGGGCCGGCCCGAGGGCTGGCCCTGCTCGACAACCTCAACCGGGTTTACCATCTGGACGAGGAACCGCTGACCCGGCAACGCGAACGCGCGATCCGCGCACATCTGCTCGAGATGACCGGAGACACGGCCGGCGCGGCGGCGCGGTACCGCGAAGCAGCCGCCCTGACCCAGAACCAGGTCGAACAGCGATACCTCCAACGCCGAGCCCACCGGCTCGGCTGACCGATGATCGTCGGCAGGGACCAGCTGCTCGACGCCCTTCAGTGGAGCGCCTCCACCCCCTCGGGCGGAATCTTCAGCCCCCGGGCGGCATGTCCCTGCGACGCGGCGGATCCAACCTCGCCGCGCCGCAGGGTGTGCGCCCCGCCGTCGTGGTGGTGCTACCGGCCACCGACACCGGGTGGCGCGGGTGGGCGCGGGGTGGGGCGTCAGCACCAGCCGTTGACCGGGTTGGCCGCTCCGGTGTAGTGATACGCGTCGGGGATCCAGGTGCCGTCGGTGAGCCGGTTCCACAGGGCGGTGGTGCCCCAGCGGCCGGTGTGGGTGGTGCCGTTCGCCGAGCAGGCCACGGCCGCCGTGGCGCCGTCCGCGATCGAGCCGACGACGCCGTACCCGGTGCCTGGCCCGGACCGTCGACTGATCGATGTGCCGCCGTTGCTGTCGATGATTCCCTCGGTGAAGCCGAGCGGGCCGTAGTTGTAGAGCGCCCCGCCGACGTTGACGCGCTTCGAGCCGTGCAGCGCGTAGCCCTCGTAGGCCGTGCTGCCCTCTCTCGGCACCCACTTGCCCAGGTTGTGGGTGGCGATCGCCACGTACGCGCTGTTCTGCCGGAACCCCAGGTGTACGTGTCGACTGCTGGCGGAGCCGCCACAGGTGATGTCGGTGCCGGTGTCTCCGAGGTAGGTGCCCGCCCCGACGGACGCGCCGTCGACGTTGATGTTGTTCCAGAGGTGGTAGTAGTCCGTGGTGTACCCCCGGTCGTGGACCACCCGGATCCAGCCCTTGCACATCGTGTACGCGGTGCCGGCGCGAACGGCCAGCACCCGCTGGTCACCGCCGAACAGGTCGATCGAGCTGAACGGCCGCGGGGAGCCGGACCAGCCGTGCGGGCCACCTCTGAGGGTCCAGGACTGGCCGAGGGCGAGCGGCAGGCGCATGCCGGTGCGGAAGTCCCCGTTGGCGGCCAACGTGCCGGGGGCGGTGAAGGCGTCCCTTTCCCGTTGAGCGACGACGGAGGCAGGCGCGGCCGCGGCCAGTTCGGTGAAGTTGGCCTCGCCCTCGAAGGCGACCTGCCAGCCGCCGCGCTGCTGGTGGGCGACGAAGATCCAACCGGACGGGTAGAGCCCTTCCTCGTGCGGGGCGACGAGCACGGCGGTGCCGAAGGCCCAGGCCCGGCCGTCCCGGCGGGTGACGGTCACCCGGGTGTCCTCCACACCGGCGGTGCGGATTCCCGGGTCCGCCGCGACCGCGGCCTCCTGGAGCAGCTTGTCTCGTACGGCGGTGGTGACGTCGGTGGCCGGCGCGGCGTGGGCACCGCTCGGCACGGTGCTGGTCATGGTGGCAACGAGCAGGATCGCCGTGGCGGTACCGACCCAGCGTCGAGTACTGATCATGTCCTCTCCAGAGGGGGTTGAGAGGCTGACATATACCCGAAGGACGATATACATGAGATTGATTTGTGTCTATGAAGCGTGGATCGTCGTGCCGTCGGAACAGCCGGCCGTTAACCTGTCCGATCGCCGCCCAGTCCTACCGGATCGGCCGCACCGGTCCCGTCGCGGTGCTGCTCAACAGCGTGCGCCGTTCATAAACCCGGTTCTGGCGACGCTGCCTGTGAGTATTCGCTGATCATGCCGTGGAGGATCTGCCGTCGGTGCACCCGGATCGTGGCCAGGTCGGCCATCGGCGGAGGTGGTGTCTCGCGGTGCGCCGGGCGGGCTGCGCAGGACGTGAATCCCTTGCCGCCGGCATCACCCCCGGCGCCGACGACCGGCCACGAGCCGTCGCTGGTCGAGCAGGTCGCCGCCTGCGTCGCCGTAGCTTCCGCAACCGCAGCCGCACACCGGCCGGAAAGCAGGTAATCCTGGCCGCGGTCAGGCTGATGCTTCGAGCGCCGGCACCTCTGAGCTCACTATCGTGACGCGCGAGCGGCGGCTTCCTGCTGGGCACTGGTCATAGCGGCCACGAACGAGCGCATCTGCGGAACGGCTGCCTCCTGGATCTGCTTCAGTTGCGCCATCATCTCGGAGAGGTCGACCGACGGCCCACCGTGGCCGCCCTGAGCCTGCTGCTCGTCCAGGGCCGCGTTGACCGCCTCGACGATCGCGTCGGCGACACGCTCCATCGGCAGTCCTTTCAGCCCCGGATCGAGAGTCAGCGAGGCGAGCCGTCCATCCGCACCCAACTCTGCCTCGACCCAGCCGTTCGCGGCGCTCGTTCGGACCGGCTCGGCACCGTCTGTGGTTACTTCCTGCACCTTGCCCGCGGCGGCGACCACCTGGTCCAGCATCTCCGAGAAACCCTCGCTGCTCGGACGCATATCCGCTCCCCCGTCCCATCGGCCTCCCTTGAGCGTACGAACATCGCCCTACATGCCGCGACCCCCACGTGACCGCGAGACCTTTTGCGTGGCTGAAACGTTGACGTCGGCCGATAGAATCGTGCCGCCAGAGTCCGTCACGTGATCGGGGGAACCGTGCCAGGCTTCGACGTGCAACCTGAGGCGATTGTCACCGCCGGCAACAACCTCGCCTCCACCGGCGATGATTTCCTTGAGCAGTTGGCAGCGTTCGAGGCCGCCACCGCCGCCTACGACGGCGCCTGGGGTGACGACACCATCGGCACCTACATCGGCACCGCCTACGGCCTCGTCTCCCAATGGGCACTCGACTGCTGGTACACCGTCGCTGATGAACTGGCGGCCGCTGGCGACGACCTCGTCGGCGTGGCGGAAGCCTACGAACGGATCGAAGCGGAGGCCTTCACCGCGCTGAGCGCCCTCGGCGAGAGCCTCGGCTGACCAGCATGGGACTGCAGCTACCGAGCGAACTCGTGTCCATCCTCGGCATGCTCGGCTACGACTGGCCCACCTCGGACGAGGAAAAGTTGTTCCAGCTTGGGCAGCTGTGGGTGGAGTTCGCGCCGAAGATGGAAGCAGCGGGTGCCGCTGCCCTCGCCTCAGGCTCGGCCTATTGGGACAACAATCAAGGCGAGGCGGCCCAAGCGTTCCAAACCTGGTGGAACGGCGCCGACAGCCCGGCGAACGCGCTTCAGCAGGGCATCCCCGGGGCCTCGCTTGTCGGGGCCGGGCTCATGGTCTGCGCCGGCGTCGTCCTCGCCCTCAAGATCCAGGTGATTGTGCAGTTGGCGATCCTTGCTGTGCAGATCGCCCAGGCCATCGCGACCGCCGTCGCGACGTTCGGTGCCTCCCTCCTCGAAATCCCGGTCTTCAAAATGATCACCTCGCTGATCCTCGATCAGCTCGTCGGCATGGCCGTCGAGGCGGTGCTCAATGGTTAGACGCCGAGGCAGACCAGGGAGCGGACGACGCGCGACTCCAGGCGGCGCACCCAACGCACGCGGACCGATCGGCGTGGGAGGGCGGGTCATCCCCGCTCCGCGCACACGCACCCGGGTGCAGTTCGACGCCGGTCAGCCCGGAGGGTGGAACCGGGCGGTGAATCGGCGCAAGCTCCAACCCAACACGACCTACGTCGAACGCACCACCGGCTATACCTACAAGACCGACTCCAAGGGCCGGGTCACGCACTTCAGCGGCCGTCTCCAGCTGGTGGATGGAAACCGCAACGCCTACCAGCAGCGCGTCGTCGGCAAGCCCTTCCGCAAGCTAACCGACCAGGGCGGTCACCTGTTCGCCCACATCTTCCGCGGTCCGGGCGAGCGCATCAACCTCGTGGCGATGGACTCCAACCTCAACCTGTCCGCCTGGAAACGAATGGAGAACAGGTGGGCGCGAGCCCTGGACCCAGACCACCCAAGCCCCGGCTCGGGCTCCAGCCCAGTACGGGTCGAGGGCCGGGTGCACTACGATCCAAACTCAACATCAACCCGGCCCACCGCGTTCACCATCACGGAACAAATAGATAACGGCCCCAAACGCACTAACCGATTCCGCAATCCATGAGAGGTGCCGTAAGTGCCCGACGGTCGTGACAGCGACATCATCACTAGGATCGGGCAGATCCTCATGTCGATCCTGCCCGACAACGCGGCAACAATCACCGTCAACGGTGAAGCCGACATTGACTACGCCAACGCTGCCCTAGAGCTCCGGGGCCTCGACGGCACTGTGTTCTATTTTGGATGGGACGACAACCCCGACGAGGCCGTCGACGAGATCGCCGACCTGCTCATCGACCTGCGGCAAGTGATGGCCGAAGACGGCAGCGAGCCGTGGTACGGGTTCACCATGGCCGTACAGAGTGACGGCACCTTCGAGGTCGACTTCTCGTACGAGCCCCCAACTGACTGAATGCTCTCCGTGAACGCATCGATTGCCTCCGCTGCTAAGTTGTGCGCCGCTGACGAAAGCGACGCATCACCCACCTGCGGGCGCTGACCCGCATCTGGTCGACCGACCACGCCCCAGCGTCGACCGCCGAGGACCCGGCCGGGCAGGTGTGGCGGAGTCCGGTTCCGGCAGGGCAGCGGGTGGATCCGCGGCAGGAGCGTCCGGTTCAGGTCGGGCCCTCCGATGTAGAGGCTCGTCCGCGGATTCATGATCCAACATCCGCTTTTCGGCACGATCGGGCGAGCTACGGCAGGAGCTACTCGTCACGGTGTGTAGCGCGGCTCGCGGCAGATGTGGGCGCGGACCTCTGCGACCGCGTCGGCAAGGGCTTCCACTCCGTCTGTGATGGCGCGTTCGGTGAGGGTGGCGTAGCCGAAGATCAGCCCGCCGGGTCCGGCGGGGCTCAGTCGGTACCGGGAGACGCCTTGCACGGCCAGCCCGTGCCGGGCGGCGGCAGCCACGACTGCGGCCTCGTCGAGGTCGTGCGGGAGCCAGGTTACGACGTGTTGGCCCGCCGCGACACCGACCGGTTCCAGTTCGGGCAGCCGTCTGCGCAGCGCGGCCAGGAGTGCGTCGCGGCGGCGGCGGTAGACCGGGCGCATGGGCCGCAGGTGCCGGTCGAATTCGCCGCGGGTGAGGAAGTCGGCGAAGGTCAGTTGGTCGATGACGGGAGAGCCGCGGTCGGCCAGCACCTTGGCCGCCGTGATTTCGTCGACCAGGTGTGACGGCGCCAGCAGCCAGCCGAGGCGCAGCCCTGGCGCCAGGGTCTTGCTCGCTGTGCCGCAGTACACGACGGTGTCGGGCGCCAGCCCCTGCATGGCGCCGATGGGCGAACGGTCGTAGCGGTACTCCGCGTCGTAGTCGTCCTCGATCACCACGGCGCGGCGACGCTGCGCCCAGCCGATCACCCGGGCCCGCGCAGTGGCCGACAGGACCCCGCCGGTGGGCCACTGGTGCGAGGGCGTCAGCACGACGGCGTCCGCGTCGGTCTGTTCGAGCTCCTCGACGAGAATGCCGTTCGGCCCGACCGGGACGCCGATCACGTCCAGGCCGGCCGCGGCCGCGACAAGGCGGGCGTCGTCGTCCGCGGATGGGTCCTCGACGGCCAGCCGGCGGGCGCCGCGCGCCGCGAGCACCTGGAGCAGCAGCGCGACGCCCTGGCCGTAGCCACTGCAGATCACGACGTTCTCCGGGCGGGCCGACGTGCCGCGGACCCGGTTGAGGTAGTCGGTCAGGGCTGCGTGCAGTTCGGGCACGCCACGCCCGTCGAGGTAGGCGAAGTGTTCGTTCGGCGTGGTGGTGAGGACCGTTCGCACCGAACGCAGCCAGGCGGCCCGGGGGAACGACGACACGTCGGTGCGGCCGTACCCGAAGTCGATCCGGGGGGCCGGCCGATCTCCGCCGCGGCGACCCGCCGGCGTCGGAATCGGCTCGACCGCGACCTGGGTGTAGCCGCCCGCCCGACTGGTGAGGTAGCCCTCGGCGACGAGTTGCTGGTAGGCCTCGACCACGACGCCGCGTGACACTCCAAGATCGGCTGCGATGGTGCGGGTGGGTGGCAGGGACGTCCCAAGACGCAACCGGCCGGCCCGGATGCCGCCCCGGATCGAGGCGGCGATCTGCCGGTGCAGCGGTTCGGCCGCGGACCGGTCGACATCGATGAGCAGGTCCTCCGCCGTGCTCGAATTGGTCCTGGTTCGGCCCATGCAATCGGACCTTACCGGGTGTACCGATTTCCGTCAGGCTCAGACGTATGACGACAGCGACCAGCCGCCGCTTCGACGGCCGCCTTCTCACCCCGGGCGACCCGGGTTACGACGCGGCCCGCACCGTCTGGAACGCCATGATTGACCGCCGCCCGCGGATGATCGTGCGGGCCGCGAGCGTCACCGACGTGGTGACTGCGGTGCGCCTGGCCCGCGAACTCGACCTGGAGATCGGGGTGCGCTGCGGCGGGCACAACGTGGCCGGCCTCGCCGTCCCCGCGAACGGCCTGATGATCGACCTGACCCCGTTGAACGGCGTTCGGGTCGACCCGATCCGGCGGCGCGCCCGGGTCCAGGGCGGCGCGCTGCTCGGCGCACTCGACCGGGCGTCGCAGCCATACGGCCTCGCCACGACCGCGGGTAACGTCTCGCACACCGGAGTCGGCGGCCTGACCCTCGGCGGCGGCATGGGCTGGCTCGCCCGCCAACACGGGTTGGCCTGCGACAACGTCGTCTCCTACACGATGGTCACCGCCGACGGGGAGGTTGTGACCGCGAGCCGAACCGAGAACCCCGACCTCTACTGGGGCCTGCGCGGCGGGGGCGGCAACTTCGGCATCGTCACCGACTTCGATTTCCAACTGCACCACACCGGAACGCAGACCTTGGTCGCCGAGTTCGATTTCCGCGCCGAGGACGCCGTGCCGGTGCTCGAAGGCTGGCGGGACCTCAACGCCGTCGCGCCGCGGCAGGCGACCTTCACCGCCGATGTCCACAGCACGGCCAGCGGCCCTGTCGCCACCGTCGGCTTCGTATGGGTCGGCGAACCTGCACAGGGTCACCGGTTGCTGCCGGCGATGCGCGCACTCGGGCGCCCGGTCGCCGAGCGGGTCACCACCCCGTCATACCTCGAACTCCAGCAACGCGACGACACCACCGGCGGCCACGCCTACCGCCGGTACTCCAGCGCGCACTACCTGCGGCAGTTCCCCACCGCCGCGATCGAGGCGTTCCTGCTGCGCGGCGCGTCGGACCTGCAGGCCGGCACCTACCTGCCCGGCGTCGGCCTGCAGGCGCACGGCGGCGCCATTGCCGACGTCGCCGACGCCGACGCCGCGTTCAGCCACCGCGGCACCACGTTCGAGTTCGGCGCCGGCTCCCGCTGGACCGAGCCATCCGAAGACGACACCCGGATGGCAGCGGCTCGCACTGCCGGAGCCGCGCTCGACCCGTACGCCGACGGCGTCTACGTCAACTCGCTCGCCGCCGACGAGGGGCAACGCGGGGTACGCCGTGCGTACCCGGCCGCCAAGCTCGCCAGGCTCACCGCCCTCAAGACCATCTGGGACCCGCACAACGTCTTCCACCTCAACCACAACATCCGGCCCAGCCACGCCTGAGCGAACAAACACCCGAGACTGCCGACTGGATCAGCCACGCCGACCGACCCGAGTGATGAGTTGTCGCGCCCGCACCCGTCATATCTACGACGGGACACGACGAGACGGAAGGATGACGTGATGAGCGCGGACATGCGGCTGGAGGAGCTGGGCGTGAGCGGGTTGGGCGAGGTCGACGAGCCGGCGTTCTCGGGTCTGGCGGAGCGGCACCGGCGGGAGTTGCACGTGCACTGCTACCGGATGCTCGGATCGTTCGAGGATGCCGAGGACACCGTGCAGGAGACGTTCCTTCGTGCCTGGCGGCGGCGGGAGACCTTCGAGGGGCGGTCGACGTTCCGGGCCTGGCTGTACCGGATCGCCACCAACGCCTGCCTGGACCTGCTCGCCAAGTGCCGCCCGGAGCCTGCGACCGGCGGCGAGGTGCTGTGGCTGCAGCCCTACCCGGACCGGCTGCTCGACGAGCTGCCCGCGGGCGACGCGGACGAGCCGGAGACCGTCGCCGTCGCGCGAGAGACGATCGAGCTGGCGTACCTGGTCGCAGTCCAGCACCTCGCGCCGCGCCCGCGGGCCGTGCTGATCCTGCGGGACGTGCTCGGCTGGCCGGCGAAGGACGTCGCGGAGCTCCTCGGGGACTCAGTCAACTCCGTGAACAGCGCGCTGCAGCGGGCCCGCGCCGGCATGCGGAAGCACCTGCCCGCCGAGCGGCAGGACTGGACCGGCGGCGAGGAGGACGCCGGGACGCGCGAGCTGGTGCGCCGCTTCACCGACGCGAGCGTGGCCAAGGACATCGACGGGCTCGCCGCCATGCTGCGGGACGACGTCCGCTACTCGATGCCGCCCACGCCGGGCCTGCACGTTGGCCGCGACACGGTGGTGAACGACTGGGTCGAGGATGGCTTCGCAGACATGGGGCGCCTGCGGGGCGTTCTGACCGCCGTGAACCGGCAGCCCGCCGTCGCCTTCTACCTCTGGCGGGAGCAGGAGGGCGCGTACCTGCCGCTGACGATCGACGTCCTGCGCGTCACCGGCGGGGCGATCACCGAGATCGTCACGTTCCACGACGACCAGTTCCCGCGGCTCGGGCTGCCGGAGCGCCTGCCGGCGGACGGCACGGAGTAGTCCCGGTGTGGACGCTCGTGCTGCGCGGTGGCGCGCGTGTCGCGGTGGTCGCGGCGGAGTGGTGCGACGCGTTCGGCGTCGTCACCCGTGGGCGGGTGCAGCTGGAGCTGCGCGACGGCGAGCCCGGGCCGGTCCTCGGACGCGACGCCGGGTTCTGGCTCCGCGGCACCGGCGTCCGCGCCCTGCGGAACCCCGGCCGTCGCACGGCGAGGGTGCGCATCGTCACGCCCAGGGCCGGGACCGTCACATGCCAGGCAACACACCCCGTACGCCCAGTTACCGAATGATGGAGGAACGACATGAACAGCATGAATGACAACGGGGTCGTCGCAGGCCCGGCATCGGGCCAGACCAGCCACACCCACCGACTCCGCGGGCTCGCCGGCACCGGCTTCATTGCCACGCTCGCAGCGATGGTGGCCACCACTCTCGCCGCTGCGCTTGCCCAGGCCGTTGGCGTCGACTTCGAGATCCCCGATGGTGGCGAGACGATCCCGTTGTCCGGGTTCACCGTGGTGACCGGCTTCTTCTCGGTCGTGGGCATCGTCATTGCCGTCGCTCTTCTTCGTTGGAGCGCTCGCCCCGCCGAGCGATTCGTGTGGACGGCAGTGTCGCTGACCGCGATCTCGTTGGTCCCGCCTCTCGTCTCCGGGGCAAACACCGCCACCACCATCGCCCTCCTCGGGCTACACCTCGTCCCTGCGACGGTGATGATCCCCACCCTGGCGCGGAGCCTCCGCACCCGGACCGACTGACGATCCCGCAACGGGACAACGTGCGGCGCAAGGGCGTGCGCGAGCGCACTAACGTGGCCCCCGGTGCTGCCACCCTCCATTCCAGGCGCCGGTACCAGCGCTCGGCGGGCGAAACGCCAACGGGCCACCAAGGCGCCCGCACCTAACGGCGGGCCCTGGTGGACCGGTTATGGCGCAAACGCGGAGGGCAGGCCGAGTTCGGCCCGGGCCGCCTCGATGAATCGGCGCTCGGCCTCCCACAGCGCGTCGAACCGGTCGGCCGGCAACGCCTCGACGCCGCTATCCGCCCGCACGGCCGCCAGGAGCCGGGCATGGCGCACCAGCTCCGACGAGCCGCTCACCACCTCGGATCGCCCGGCCACCAGCCGGAGCGCGGTCTTGGTGCTCTCCAGCCGCTCCCGGTAGCGGCTGCCCTCGTCGTCGAAGAACGGCATGAGATCACCCGGATCACGTTGGCGCGGCACCGCGATGATGCGGGCGGCCGGGTTGAGGACGAAGGCCACGTACTCCCGGACCGCGCCGATGAAATCGGTGTACGCGTTCAGCCGGATGTCACACCACTGTCGGTCCTGGTCGCGCCGCCACAGCCGGTCCTGGGCCCGGACGGTGAGCCACCCGCCGATCAGGACCGCCAGCATCGTCGTCGTCGCGGTGACACACGCCTGGATCAGACTCACCGACACCACCGTTCGTGTTGATCTGCAAGGCACCTGACCGTCCATTGTCGCCCGCTCCGGAAGTCTCGCAACGACCCGGACCCGGCAGGTGCCGGAGGCGTGGCTCAGGGAGGGGCGGGGCGGACGTGCCCGTACCGGAGATGGGCAGGGTGAGCGAAATACCCACCCTGCCCGCCGGGGGGGAGAAAACGGAACCCGGCGAACGCCGACGTCGGAGGCAACCACGGGCGAGAGCGGGTCGATGGCTTCACTGCTCACTGGTGCAGCATCCCTGTATCCGAGTCGCCCGTTTGATCGCTGAGTGGGAGGGTTCGGGTGCACCCCTGGTCCCCGCCGTGCCATCGCCATCACTGCTCGACCTTCGAGGTCCAGCTTGAGTTCTGCGAGGCCCGGCGGCCCAGGACACCCCGACTGGCTACAGGGCTATGCGCCAATGAGCGCCGATCAGTGAGCGACCGGCTGCGGTGTCCCGGGACCACCGGGTGTCTTCCCACTGATGCAACAGCGAGGAGACAACTGTGAGTATCAACCCCAACCCCACTGCCATGCGCGTCACGGCGGGGGTGGACTGGGCCAAGGACGACCACGCCGTCTGCGTGCTCGGCGATCAAGGGGAGGTCCTGGACCGGTTCACCGTGCCGCACGACGCGGCCGGGTTGAAGCGGATGGCCGCCCGGCTGCTGCGCGCCGGTGTCGAGCAGGTCGGCATCGAACGCGGCGACGGACCGGTGGTCCAGACCCTGATGCGGGCCGGACTGACCGTGTACGTGATCCCGCCCGGTCAGGTGAAGAACCTGCGCAGCCGGTACGGATCGGCCGGGAACAAGGACGACCGATTCGACGCCTACGTCCTGGCCGACGTGGTCCGCACCGACGTCCGCCGGCTGCGACCCATGGTTGTCGACAGCGAGCAGACCACCGCGCTGCGCGGCAGCGTCCGCGCCCGCCGAGACCTCGTCACCCACCGGGTCGCCGCAGCCAACCAGCTGCGGGCACACCTGCAGATCGTGTTCCCCGCCGCCGCAACGCTGTTCGCCGACATCGACTCGCCGATCACTCTGACCTTCCTGGGCCGGTTCACCACCCAGCAGGCCGCGGACTGGCTCTCGCCCAAACGCCTCGCCGTCTGGCTGCGCTCCGTCTCATACAGCGGAGGCGTTGACCCGGCCGTGCTGCACGCCCGGCTGCTTGCCGCACCCCGCGGCGTCACCGGCGAGCCCGCCGGCATCCACGCGGGCACCACCACCGCGCTGGTCGCCGTCCTGCGAACCCTGACAGCCCAGATCCAGATCCTGGCCGCCAGCATCGGCGAACAACTCGACGCACATCCCGACGCGCCGATCTTCACGTCCCTGCCCCGCTCCGGCAGCGTCCGGGCCGCCCGGCTGCTCGCCGAAATCGGCGACGCCCGCGGACGGTTCCCCACCCGCGAATCGCTGACCTGCCTCGCCGGGGTCGCCCCCTCGACCCGACAATCGGGCAAGGTCAAGACCGTCATGCTCCGCTGGGGCGCCGACAAACAACTGCGCGACGCCCTCTGCGATTTCGCCGGCGACTCCCGCCGCGCCAACCCCTGGGCCGCCGATCTATACGCAAAAGCAACCGCCCGCGGCTGCGACCACCCCCACGCCGTCCGCATCCTCGCCCGCGCCTGGGCACACATCATCTGGCGCTGCTGGCAGGACAACGTCCCCTACAACCCAGCCACCCACGGCACCCTCCAAACCCTCCTCAACCAAAACCAACCAACAGCCGCCTGACCCAGGGGTTGACACAGGGCAACTCAAGCCTGCCACGATCTTGCCAACACTCAATGCAACGGCACCCGATGACGTGCCAAACGTTCACCCGAGCGAATCGCTGCGTCCATCACGGCTCAGTACGCCCGGCCTTGCGGGGCGTGCCCGAAACGGTCGGCGGTCGGCCGGGATGAGCCTGCTCGAGTCTGGCCTGCTCGGCCCTGAACTGTTCGGCCCGTTCCCGCAGCTCGGGCGGAACGAGCTCGAGCAGCTGGTCGGGGCGCAGCGGAAGGTCGAGCAGACTCAGCTGGACTCGTTTGCGCTGCTGGTGGATACCCGGATCGAACCGTACGACGTTGACCGCGTCTTCGTTGAGGCGCAACTTCAGCCCGCCGCCGGGCCTGAGCATACCGACAGGCGTCCCGTCGGCCGTTATGCGCAACGACGCATCCTCCGACGGGTTGTACAGCTCCACGCCGTCTTTGCCGCCTAGCACGACCGACCGACTGATGCCCGTCATGGGTGCAACCGGGGTTAGCGCGATCGACGGTGCAGACGGTGAGATGACCGGCCCGCCGGCGGCGTAGTTGTAGGCCGTCGAGCCCGTCGGGGTGCATGCGATGACAGCGTCGCCGCAGTAGTAGCCGTGCCGCGAGCCGTTGACGAGCAAGTCGACTGTCATGCTCACCAGCGGCTCGGACGCCGTTACCACGACGTCGTTGAAGGCGGTAACGCCGTCGTCGTTGGTGATGATTTCCAAACAACTGTGGGGTTCCAGCGTGTAGTCGCCGACTACGAGGCGGTCCAACGCCGCTTCCAGGCCGGCGGGAGAGACCTCAACGAGGAAGCCGACCTTGCCGTAGTTGACCCCGAGGACCGGCTTGTCCCGCCCCACGACCAAGCGCATGGCGCCAAGCATCGTCCCATCGCCGCCCAGGCTCACCACCGCGTCCAGGCGGTCGACGAACGCGGCGGCGGCGACCGCCTCGATATCTGGCCCGACCAGCGGCGCATCTGCCTCCCGCACAAGCAAGGTGCCGCCATACTGATGCACGAAGCGCTTGATGACATTTACCGAGTCGAGGACCGGCTTGGACGGGTGAACCACCAACCCAAACGTGACCTGCCGCTCCCCCATGCGGCCATCATCCCCGTAGCGGCGCTTCCGTGTTGCCGAAAGCCGGGCAGGGTGCCATACAGCTTGCCGGTACCGATGACCAGACTTGCTGGCCTTGGCCTCGTCCGCGGGAACGGGCGCCCGAGCAGGTCAGCTATTCGCGGCCGACCCAGGTGGCGACGCACACCTCATTGCCTTCGGCGTCGGCCAGTACCCACCACATCGGCGCGTGCGCATCGGAGACCAGGCGGCCGCCGGCGGCAAGGGCGGCGGCGATGCGAGCCTTGGCCTGATCGTGCGGGACAGCGACATCGAGGTGCATGCGGTTGCGTTGTGGGCGCGCCCCGTTCATTTGCTGCAACCCGAAGCCCGGGCCTCGGCGCGACGGGTCGAACAGGTAGTCGTCGCCGATCTGGCGATAGCCGAGCAGCGCACGCCAGAACGGCAGCACTTCCGCGCCGACGAGTGCGTCGAGGGTGACGTTGATGAGCTGAACGGCGGTCGGGTCGGCAGGGATGTCCAGTTTCTTGGCGGCCGCCGAGATCCGCCGGGCAAGCGCGATGTCGCGCAGACTCAGGGTCACTGTGACGCCGGCGTTGCGCAGGTCGATGTTGAGATACTGATGCTGTGCCTCGTCTGCGAGCCGGCCGATCTCATCGACGAGCGCGACGCCCCTGGCCAGCGAGCCGGTCGGGAAATGGGCCGAGACCACGTGGTAGAGGCAACGCCAGTCCTCGACACCGTCGGCCGCATGGAACTGCCCAGCCGTGATCTGCACAGTCATGCCGGCGAACCTAACATCGGCGGCGCGTCGGACGCCCACGCGAGCAGCCAACACTGAGTACCCCCTCCCCCGGCTCACGGTGGTCCGGAACTCACGAACCCAAGAACCGGCCGCCGAGGGACCGATTGGTGCACTCAGCTCTGCCTCATCTGCTCTTCTGAGCGTCGATTTAGACGTATCCAATGGCGTCGATCAGACCCCACCTGCCGGGAATGTCGAGCAGCTCGATCCGACTGAATTTCTCGGGCAGGGCCGGCGCCACCACCAGGTCATCCCCGTACGGCTCCAAGCCGAGCACGGTTCGCAACAACAGGAGTGGCGCACCGGTGGACCCGGCCTGAGGGCTGTCCGCCGTCGGGTACTGGACGGGGTTCCTCGTCAGCTCGCGGTCGTAACCGCCGAAGGCCTCTGGCAGTCGACCGTCGAAGAATTCGGCTGCGTCGATGATGCCCTGGGCGATGTGCGCGGCTTCCTGGGTGAAGCCGTAGCGGCGTAGTCCCCAGGCGATGAAGGAGTTGTCGAAGGGCCAGACGGTGCCGACGTGGTAGCCGAGGGGGTTGTATCGGGCCTCTCCCTTCGCGAGGGTGCGGACGCCCCAGCCGGAGAACAGTCGGGGGCCGAGGAGGTGTTCGGCGATCTTCGCGGCTCGGGACTGGTCGACGATGCCGCTCCACAGCAGGTGGCCGATGTTGGAGGACAGCGCGTCGACCTGGCCGCCGTCGGCGTCGAGAGCGAGTGCGTAGTATTCGCCGTCCTCCACCCAGAAGTCCCGGTTGAACCGTTCCTTGAGCTCGGCGGCTTCCCGTTCGAGGCGGTCGGCGTACGCCGGGTCGTTCCAGAACTCGCGGGCCAGGCGGGCGCCGCGGATCTTGGCGTCGTAGGCGTAGCCCTGCAACTCGCAGGTGGCGCGGGGCAGGCCGGGCAGCCTGCCGTCGCGGTAGGAGATCGCGTCCCAGGAGTCCTTCCAGCACTGGTTTTCCAGGCCATTGACCTCGTTGCGGCGCTGGTACCAGATGTAGCCGTTGCCCATGATGTCGCCGTACTCGCCGATCCAGTGCAGAGCCGCCCGCGCCTCGTCTTCGAACTCATGCACCAGGGCGGCATCTCCGGTCCACCGCTCGTACTCGTCGAGCAGGATCACGTAGAGCGGGGTGACGTCCGCGCTGCCGTAGTACGGCGACTGCGGGCGTTTTTCGAACGCGACCAGCTCGCCGTAGCGGAACTCGTGCAGGATCTTTCCCGGCTCCTCGTCGCGGAAGTCGTCCAGCACGGAGCCCTGATCGATCCCCAGCATGCGCAACGTGGCCATGGCGAGCTCCGGGGTGAAGGGCATCGCCTGCAGGCTGGCAAAGATGGGTTCACGCCCAGTGAGGGTCGCGGACCACGGCAGGCCGGCGGCGGGCATCGCCACCTTCGGGAGCGTCAGGGGCGAGTACCGCAACGCCGCAAGGTCGACGAGGCTACGCCGATACGTCCTCGTCAGCGGCTCCCAGTCACACGTCAGTTGCGGCGCCTTATCGAGCCACTGGTCGAGGTCCCGCTGGAGTTGCTGCTCGCTTCGCCTGGGGCGGCCGGGATACACATGTTCACGAACATCCTCGCCGTCCGGACGCAGCACCAGTCCTCGGACCTGCAGTGTTGTGGTCCACTGTCCGTGCGGTCCGACGAGGATCTTGTACGTCAGCCCGTGTTCGTCGATCTGCGCCGGCTCGGTCGTGGAGATGACCGTCTCGCGCCGGAACTTCTCACGCTCGTAGCCGAGATGCAGGAACCCGTCCTCGACACGCCGGTGGATCCTTCCCACTGGCTGCTGCGGCTGCGCGACCGCGATCAGAGGCGTGAAGTCGGAGTCCGCCTCGACGCGGACGGTGAACTCGGCCGGTTCTTCGGAGTGGTTGAGGATGCTCAACCGCTCCTTGAAGCTGCCAGCGATCGACCGTTCACGGATGACCGACACCTTGGCGTCCAGGTAATGGGTCGGAGCGCCCGGAACCAGGAAGAAACGCACTACGAAATACCGCGAGTCGTCCACCGCCAGCGCGTGCAGCCGCTCACCGTTGACGCTCAGCTGCCAGAGCGACAGGAATCGGGTGTCGAACGAGAAGAACCCGCACGGGACGGTGGGCGTCGCTTCGATGTCGCCACTGTCATAGCTCAACACGAAGATGTTGCCGTCCAGGATCCTGACGAGCTTCGCACTCATCTATGCCCCCCACGTTCGCGGGCAAAGGTCCGCGGATGGCGCGCGCCGGGCGACCCGGGAAAGAGCCGCTCCAGCAGGACTATGAACCGAAATTTGCCTTCGCTCGTGATCTCGTTCCGCAGCCACGCCGGCAACGGTTTCTCCTCGCCGCGGGCCATGCGGTCGAAGAACGCGTTGTCGGTACGGATGACGCAGTCGGCGTCGCGCTTCTCCCTCGACACCTGAACATCACCATTGATGATGGTGACGAGCCAATGGTCGATCCCGTGATCGTGTTCGAGGTCGAAGCGTATGGTGCCGTTGGTCTTCCTCAGCAGGCGTTCGGACCCGCGGTGGTCGAGTTCGTCGAAGAACTCACTGGTCGCATCCGACATCAGCGCCACCCCTTACAGGTCGACCGGCTCAACAGGCAGCGTCGCTCACCCAGTGGTGCCGCGGCATCACCCGCAGCGGGTGAGATTGGAACACCGGTGTCGGCCGCACCAATCTCATCCGATACGGGTGATGCCGAGGTGCCCCGGCCCGGGTGATGCTGTGCTGGTCAGAACTGACCGAGGGAGTCTGATGTCGGATCCTACGGCGGAGTTCTTCGACGGGCTCGACCACCGCGGCCACGAACCCCTGCTCCAGGAGGCCACCGGCACCATACGCTTCGATCTCGAACACGATCACGGGGTCGACCGTTGGTTCGTGGTGATCCAGCAGGGTGATGTCCGCGTTTCGAGAGAGGAGCGCGAGGCCGACTCGGTCGTCCGCGTCGACAAGGGGCTCTTCGACCGGATCGTCAGCGGCGAGGAGAACCTGTACGCGGCGTGGGTGCGTAACGAACTCAGGGCCGAGGGCGAGGTGCGGCTGGCCCGCCTCATTCAGCGAGCCTTCCCGGGGCCGCCTGGCGCGCACCACCCGCGGATGTTCGCCTGGGAGCGGAGACGGCAGGCATGACTGAGGATCTCGTCAGGCTTCTCGACGGCAACACTTTCGTGGTCAGTGAGGACACCGGCGACTTCGACGCGTCTCCCACCATCCCGACCGGCCTGTTCTCGTTTGATACCCGGTTCCTGTCGAAATGGCTGCTCAGCATCGACGGTGAACGACTCAGCGCGCTCACGGTCGACGACATCGAGTACTTCGAAACGCGGTTCTTTCTCGTCCCGGTTGCTCCGACTCCTCTTGTCGACCCCAAGATTTCGGCCATCCGCGAACGCTCGATCGGTAGCAGCTTCCACGAACGGTTGACGGTGGTCAACCACCAAGGTGAGCCGGTCGACCTCCGGATCCGGTTCGAGGTCGGCAGCGACTTCGCCGATCTGTTCGAGATCAAAGACGTGCGGGAGAAGAAGGGAGATTACTACACGCGGGTCGAAAACGGGTGCCTGCGCCTCGGCTACAAGCGCGAGCAGTTCCAGCGGGAGACAGTCATCTCCAGCACCGAGCCGGCCCGGATCGACGAGCACGGGCTGACGTACGACGTCAGGATCGGGCCACGTGCCGAATGGGTAACCGAGCTGCACGTGCAGACATTGGGCTTGAACGGCCGTGATATCCGGGAGAGCCTCCAGGGCAGTCCCGGTCGGGTCAAGAAGGAGATGCGCCTGGACCTGGACCGGTGGCTCGCTGAAAGACCCCGCCTGGTCTGCGACTCCGAATCACTGATGAGGACCTACCGGCGCAGCCTCGTCGACCTCGCCGCGCTGCGTTTCACGCCGCTCACGGCCGGCGGACAACGCCTGCCTGCCGCCGGGCTGCCGTGGTTCATGGCCATCTTCGGTCGTGACAGCATCTTCACCAGTCTGCAGGCGTTGCCGTTCGCACCGCATCTCGCCGCTACGACGCTGCGCCTTCTGACGCTGGTGCAGGGCGTCGTGTTGGACGATTTTCGCGAGGAGGAGCCGGGAAAGATCATGCACGAGTTGCGCTACGGGGAAACGGTCGGGTTCGAGGAGCAGCCGCACTCACCGTATTTCGGCAGCGCCGACGCGACGCCCCTTTACGTGATCCTCATCGACGAATATGAGCGGTGGACCGGAGACGACAATGCGGTGCGGCTTCTTGAGCGCTCTGCGCGGGCGGCTCTGCACTGGATCGGCGAGTACGGCGACATCATGGGCAACGGCTACATCTGGTACCAGCGCCGCAACGAGGTCAATGGCCTGGAAAACCAGTGCTGGAAGGACTCCTGGGACGCGATCTCCTACCGCGACGGCAGGCTGCCCGGCCTGCCCCGCGCCACCTGCGAGTTGCAGGGCTACGCCTACGACGCCAAGATCCGCGGCGCCCGCCTGGCCCGCGAGTTCTGGAACGACCCGGCGTACGCCGACCGCCTCGAACGGGAAGCCGCCGAGCTCAAGGAACGGTTCAACCGGGACTTCTGGGTGGAGGACGGCGAATACTACGCACTCGCTCTCGACGCCGACGGCGGCCAGGTCGACGCGCTGTCCTCCAACATCGGCCACCTGCTGTGGAGCGGCATCGTCGACCAGTCCCGAGCCGCGAAGATCGCCGAACACCTCCTCGGCCCCCGACTGTTCTCCGGCTGGGGCGTCCGCACCCTCGCGAAGGGAGAGGCCCGATACAACCCCCTCGGCTACCACGTCGGCACCGTCTGGCCCTTCGACAACTCCTTCATCGCCTGGGGACTACGCCGCTACGGCTTCACCCAGGAAGCCGCGCACATCGCCCAGGGCATCATCGACGCAGCCGAATTCTTCGACGGTCGACTGCCAGAGGCCTTCGCCGGACATGACCGGGAGCTGACCAGATATCCCGTGCGATATCCGACGGCTTGCAGTCCGCAGGCGTGGTCGACGGGCACCCCCTTGCTACTGCTGCGGACCATGCTCGGGTTGGAGCCGCGCGGGGAGCACATGGTGACCAGACCGGCGGTGTCCCGAGAGATCGGCCGGATCGAACTGCGGGACATCCCTGGCCGGTGGGGTCGCGCCGACGCCTTCGGACGCGGGCGCATCGACTGAGAGCCGACGGTGCTCAGGCGGCGTACCGCGCGGCCATGCCGACGACGCGGAAGGCGGCGGCCACGACCAAGACGAAGGCCACCGTCGCGACCACCACCTGCAGCGCGGCGAGCGCCACTGCTCACCGAAGGTGGTCAACCCAGCTCGACCATGCGTCAGTCTCCAAACCCGGGTCGGCTCGCAACCCAGCTAGGGCGTGATCCGCTGCGGGGAGGTGTGTAGCCTCCGGCCGAAGCCAACAGGTGATGACCACCGCCAGAATGAGGCGGCCGTCGGCTGCCCGTGGCAGCGGCACCGTCGCGAGGGCGGTGCGCAACCGGTTGATGTCCCGTCGCCGCAGGCGAGGGCGTCATAAAGCGCTCCGTGACCGCGGCGGTCGGCGACCCCGTCCACGCACACCCGTCGAGAACTCGATACGGCGCTGGAGGAGAGACAGGGTGTCAGATCGTCCGTGGACGGGAGGTCCATTCGTGAGTCCGCTCAAACAGAACCGTCCACCGTGGTGACCGCGGTGGTGGGCGGTGGCGTCAGCGATGCCACGGCCATCGCGGAGTCCCGGAGTGACGCCGAACAGTTCGGGGTGCTGTACGACCGGTACGCCGCCCAGCTCTACCGATACGCCCACCGGCGGATCGGGCCGGAACGCGCCGAGGACGTGGTCGCCGAGACCTTCCTCGCCGCGTTCCGGCGGCGGGGGGCCTACGACCTCACCCGCACTGACGCCCGACCGTGGTTCTACGGCATCCTCACCAAAGAGATCGCCCGGCACCGCCGGGCCGAGGAGGCCCGCTACCGGGCCATGGGACGGGCCGGGAGCGGCGACATCGCCGACGGGTTCGCCGACCGCGTCGCCGCCTCGGTCAGCGCCCAGGCGAACCGCCGCCCGCTGGTCGACGCGCTACGCCGACTCACTCCCGGCGACCGCGACGTGCTGCTGCTCGTCGCCTGGAGCGATCTCAGCTATGAGGAGGTCGCCGAGACCCTACACATCAAGATCGGCACGGTGCGCTCCCGGCTGCACCGCGCCCGCCGGAAGCTGCGCGACGCGCTCGGCGACACCAACCCCGCTGACTTCCTCGAGGTGGACCGATGAACGACCTGAAGACCCTGGACAAATTCGGCAGGACGCTCGACCCGGACACGGCCGTCCCGCCGGCCCGGCTGCGACACCGCGTGCTGACCGAGGCGAGGCATCCCCACGGCCGGTTCCGGGCGCCCCGGTTCACTGCGCCCCGGTTCGGTTGGCGCATGGCCGCGGTGGGCGGGATGGCGGCGGTGCTCACCGCCGGCGTCCTGGTCACCCAGGTAGTGCCGATGGACGGCCAGGCCCCGGCGTCCAGTGCGTCGGCCGCTGAGCGGATCCTGGCCGCCGCCGCCGCCCAGGCGCAACGCCAGCCCGCCGTCACCGTGCCAGGCAACCAGTTCGTCTACATCGAGTCGATTGCCACGGCGCTGAGCCGGAACGAGGCCGAGCCCGGGCCGGGGACGACCAGACCGACGCAGCGCCAGATCTGGCTCTCCGCCGACGGCAGCCGGGACGGGCTGCTCCGCGAGCGTCCGCGCGGCGGCGCCGGTGACTGGGACGAGACCCCGCTGCCCGGCTGCCGCGACGGCAAGAGTGTCGCCACCAAGTACGGAAAGACCGCCGAGGTGGAGTGCACGCCCACCCCCGGCCACCACGCGGACGTGCCGACCGACGCCGACGCCATGCTGGTGTACCTCTACGCCAAGGGAGCGGGCACCAAGAACCCGCGCGACCAACAGGCGTTCACCGCGGCCGGCGACCTGATCCGGGAGGCGTACCTGTCGCCGGCGTCGCTCGCCGCGGTCTTCACCGCGGTCGCCAAGATTCCCGGTGTACGGGTGGTCGGCGACGTCACAGACGAGGCCGGGCGGGCCGGGGTGGCGCTGGCTCTGAACGAGGTGCAGGGCTTCCGCACCGAGCTGATCTTCGACCGGCAGAGCTACGCGTACCTCGGTGAGCGGTCGGTGGTCGTCCGCGACCAGGACGGGATGAAGGCCGGACAGACGATCAACTCGACGGCGGTGCTGACCGTCGCAGTCGTCAGCAGCGCCGGGCAACTGCCGAAGTGACCGGTACGGGGCGAGCGGGCGCGCGGGGTCCCTGCCCGCCCCGTACATCGGCACTCGGAGTACAGCTGGTCACACGGGTCGTCCATGCCCGAGCCACGCGCTGCCGGTTCACCGGCAGCGCCCACGTCAGTGATACCAAGATCAGCGCGCCGGCGATGTTAGGTTCGCCGGCATGCCACACGGGGGAGATATCAGGATGCTCGACTCTGCCACGACCCAGGTGATCGAACCGGTCCCGCCACAACCGCCGAGTCGGCGTCACGCACGCGGCCTCTCGGTGCTGATCAGTGGCCTGCTGACCGTGCTCCTGGCCGGTACCGCGTTGGTCGCGGTCGAGCCGCTGCGCCGCCCGTTGCCCGCGCCGACCGTCACGCGGACCCTGCCGGCGTCGACGATCATCCCCGGCACGCCCCCGGCGGTGCCGTGGCCGAAGACCGGGCAGGCTGCCCTCTCGGTCGAAGGGCTGGGCTCGCTTGGCACGTCGGGCGGGAGTAACCCGGTGCCGATCGCGAGCGTGGCCAAGGTGATGACCGCGTACCTCATCCTGACCGAGCACCCGCTCAAGCGAGGCCAGCAGGGACCGAAGCTCACCGTCAGCGCAAAGCAGGCCGCCGCATACCCGAGAGAGCTGGCGCGCGGCGAGTCCCTCGTGCCGGTCGTCGCGGGCGCGGTCTTCACCGAACGCCAGGCACTCCAGGCGGTGCTGCTCCCGTCGGCGAACAACATGGCGCGGATCCTCGCCGCCTGGGACGCCGGCAGCGTCGAGGCCTTCGTCGCCAAGATGAACGACACCGCCGCCGCGCTCGGCATGACCCACACCCACTACACCGATCCGGCCGGGCTCGACCCGGACACCATGAGCACCGCCGTCGACCAGGTGATCCTGGCCCGCAAGGCGATGCAACTGCCGGCGTTCGCGGAGATCGTGGCGCAGAAGAAGGCCACCCTGCCCATCGCCGGCATCGTGCAGAACTACAACTCCCTGGTCGGCCAAGACGGCGTCGTGGGGATCAAGACCGGGTCCACCGACGAGGCCGGCGGCTGCCTCGTCTTCGCCGCCGTCGTCAAGGTCGGCGGCCGGAAAATCACCGTCGTGGGCGCCGTCCTGGGGCAGCCCGGCGCCAACACCCCTGTGCAGCTGGACCGGGTGTTCCGGGCGACCCGTCCGCTGGTCCGCACCGCCGCCGCCGCGATTACGGTGCACTCGATCGTCCAGGCCGGCGATCAGGTCGCCACCGTGCGGGGGCCGCTCGGCGCCAGCACGACGATCAACGCGTCGAAGGACCTGACCGTGGTGGGGTGGCCGGGCATGCGGGTAAGGCTGGACATCGACATCCCGGCCGTACCGGCACGGCTGCCGGCCAAGGCCGAACACGGCCGGGTCAGCGCGGTCGTCGGCGAGGGCACGCCGGTCGCCACCGCGCTACGCACCGGCGTACGGCTGGAGGCGCCCAGCACCTGGGATCGCATCCGACAGCACCGCTGAGCCGGCGGCGCTCTGGCCCGACGCCGCCGGCCAGGCGCTCGGGCGGCATGAGTCTCACGGAGTCGTAGCCCTGGGCTTGTCGAATGGATCGGGGTAGCGGATGCCGAGGGGCCGGAGCGACGTCGAGGCTGGCGTGCTGGTCGTCGGATGCGGACAGGTTGGTGGAGTGTTGGCAGGGCTTCTCGGTGTCCACGGAACCGGTGTGGTGGTGGTCGACCTGCGCCATATGACGACAGCAACAGGTTGTTTAGTCAGCTCGCGTCGGCCGTCAACCCCGCCTGCCGATTTGCCTCTGCCTTCAGCACTCCGGATGCTTGAAGCACCTCGCTGATGGCAAGACGTAGCCGCGAAGCGAGCACCTTCCCGCAGAACCCAATATCCTCGGCGCTTGCTTGGTTGACTTCCTCGATGGCCTGCTGTGCCCGTGCGCGCGCAAGGTCGGGCTCTCGGCCGGCGAGGAAGTCGCGATGCAGCAGCCTCACCGCCTGGCTGAGGTGCTCGATCGACGCTGGAAGGCTGGCCGGTATCGGCTCACGCTGCCGTAGCGTCGATACGACCCAATGCGACATCTCTCGGCTGTTGGAATAGGCGTATTGGAGGTGCTGGGAGGCATGCTGGTAGCGGCGCAGAATTCCTAATCGTCGCCACCGCCAGGGTGAGAGAACCGCGATCTCCGCCGCCGCAGCGACCATCTCGACCGTCTTGTTTCTCTCCTCCTCTGCCGCAACCAAGCGCTGCGAGGCGCCCTCGGCCTGTCGAACGTCACGCTGCTCCAATGCCTGAGCGGCAGCCGTGAGACTACGTGCGAAGACATCCAGCGTCGGGCCGGCAGAGCGATTGACGACGCGGACGGGGTTGGCCGGAATGATCAGCAGCGCCACGGCGATCGCGGTCGTCCCTCCGATCAGCCCGTTGACGGTCCGCGCCACAGCCAGCTGTGAATGTTCCGCAGACAGCGTTCCCAGCAGCAAGGCGGTGCTTCCTGCATGCACCATGACGGCGCCGCTCCCGTGGATCAACGCTGCCGACGAGATCGCAAACGCCACGATCAAGGCGGTTTGTACAGGTCCCGTCCCGATGATCTGGAGGATCAACTGTCCGATCAGCACCCCGACAATCACCCCGGCGATAAGTTCCGCCGCTCGCCTGATCCGATTGCCAAGAGCCGCTGCGATCGTGCCGATCGCGGCGGCAGGCGCAAACAACGGCTGCGGATTGTGCAGCACGTCGCGCGCGATGAACCAGGACAGACCGACCGCTGCACCCGCTTGAACCGCGATAATGAGGTAGGTGCGAAGCCGCTCGTAAGCCCCCCGGCTTTCTCGCCACACCATCTCCTCTCCCAGACCCCGATCTCGGCTACGCACGTTCAACCTCCGAGGAGCAACGGAGGCGCGGGGTCATGTCTGCGGTCACCGCTCGGGGTGGTGGTCCTGCGAGGTGTGGCCGGGCACGCTGATGCAGCGCTGGCCTGGTAGCGACTTGCGCATGGGGTAGGCCCGGAATTCCGGGCCCTCGGGGCACGGATGCCCCAGCTCACAGACCGCCTGGCTGATTTCGTGGGCCGCTGGAGTGCTTCTTGGTCCGAGGCCACGGCTCCATTCTCCTGGATCCCAGTCGCCTGGTCCCGGCATCAACGGAATGGATCTGGTAAGGAAGCCCGTGCAGTCAACCGAACCTTGACACGGGTTCTCGCGCTGCCCGCGATGGGACCGTGGTGTGCGACAAGGCCGGGGACGGGATGCGGCGCGTGCACCTCCGGGCGGGCCAGTGGCCTGCCGGCAATAGCCGGCCGGCCCGAGAGGTCGCAGAGGCTCCGGGGTCAAGGGCGGCCCGCAGGGGCCGCCGTACAGCGACTCCCCCGTGACCCTGCATGGGCGGCCCCGCACACTCCACGCCGCATCCCCGCGACGGCCGGTGGTGACTCGCGCTACGACGCTACGGCCGCCGCGCCCCGGCTGGCTGCCGGCCCACCGGTTTGCCACCCCGCCGGCCTGTCATTCTCCGGCGGCCCCGGGTTCCCCGGGCTTGCGCGCCAAGCCGCCGGGCACAGGCGGGGCGCAGCGGCCCCGGAGCGCGAGCCCGGCTGTCGAACTCACCGCAGCCGCGGTGACCCGCTAGGTGCGGCAAGTCGTTAGGCGATGCCGGGTGGTTGAAGGGTCGGTACTGGGGTTTCCCGCCGGACCATGTGCGCGGGTTTCCCGCCTGGACCATGTGCGCGGGTCGGCGCCGGAGTGTCGAGGATCACTTCGGGCGGGGCTGCAGTCACTCAACCATATGAAGAGGTCTTCAATTGCCTAATTGCTAGTCATGCTGGGAGGGCGTGTGGCGCTACCGCTGTACGAGAGAAAAGCGGAGTTCTTCCGCACGCTCGGGCATCCGGTGCGTATCCGGGTACTGGAGCTGCTTGGCGATGGGCCGATGCCGGTGCGGGATCTGCTGGCTGAGGTGGAGATCGAGGCGTCAAGCCTGTCTCAGCAGCTGTCGGTGCTGCGCCGGGCCGGGATCGTGACGTCCCGGCGGGACGGGTCGGCGGTCATCTACGCACTCGCAGGCCCGGACGTGGCCGATCTGATGCGGGCGGCCCGACGCTTCCTCACCGAGATGCTGACAGGTCAGGCTGAGCTGCTTGAGACGCTCCGCGAGGACCAGGACAACGCCGACGACCCGTCGCTCCCGGTGCCGCGGTGAGCGCCGCCGCCCTCGCCCGCTCAACCTGGCGCCGGGTGGCTGTCCTGCTGCCGACGAAGGCGGATGTCGCCGCGATGCGTCGGCAGCCCCGCCGCGACCTCATTGCTGGGCTCACGGTTGCGGTGGTCGCGCTGCCCTTGGCGCTGGGGTTCGGGGTGTCCTCCGGCCTGGGGGCGGCCGCCGGCCTGGCGACCGCCATCGTGGCCGGGATCCTCGCGGCACTGTTCGGCGGGTCCAATCTGCAGGTGTCTGGGCCTACCGGCGCGATGACGGTGGTGCTGGTGCCGATCGTGGCGACCTACGGACCCGGAGGTGTGCTCACCGTCGGTGTGCTGGCGGGCGTGATTCTGCTGGCTCTGGCCCTGCTCCGCGCCGGCCGATACGTGCGTTACGTGCCGGCTCCGGTGGTGGAGGGCTTCACCGTGGGAATCGCTGCGGTGATCTTCCTGCAACAGGTTCCCGCAGCGTTGGGGGTGCCGAACCCGGACGGCGAGAAGGTCGCCGCGGTGGCCTGGCGAGCGCTGGTCGAGTTCGCCAGCCACCCGAACTGGCCCGCGCTGATATTGGCGCTCGGGGTGGCGGCGGCGATGCTGGCCGGTGCGCGTTGGCGCCCCACGGTGCCGTTCTCGCTGATCGCGGTGGCCACGGCCACCGTACTCGGGCAACTGTTGTCGCTCAATGTCACCCGCATCGGTGTCCTGCCGGCCACCCTTCCCGTTCCCTCGCTGGGTTTTCTGGACCTGGCCGCGGTGCCGACGTTGTTCAGCTCGGCGTTGGCGGTCGCTGCCCTGGCTGCGTTGGAGAGCCTGCTGTCGGCGACCGTCGCCGACGGCATGACCGTCAACCAGCGCCACGACCCGGATCGGGAACTGTTCGGTCAGGGAGTGGCGAACTTGGTGACCCCGCTTTTCGGCGGTGTACCGGCGACGGCGGCGATCGCCCGCACCGCAGTCAACGTCCGCTCCGGAGCCCAGTCGCGGCTCGCCTCGCTGACCCACGCGATTGCCCTGGCGGTGATCATCTTGGTGGCCGCCCCGCTGGTGGCCTACATTCCGCTCGCCGCGCTGGCCGGGGTGCTGCTGGCCACGGCTGTGCGCATGGTCGAGGTGGGTTCGCTGGCCGCGCTGGCCCGCTCGACCCGCTCTGACGCTCTCATCATGGCTCTGACCGCGATCGCCACCCTCGCCCTGGACCTGATCGCCGCGGTGGGAATCGGCCTCGTCCTCGCTGCCGCCCTGGCCATCCGCAAGATCGCGCGTGCGGCTCGGCTGGAGGAGGTCCCGCTCGACATCACCGATCATCACGTCGAGGAGGCCGCCCTGCTCCGCGAGCACATCGTGGCCTACCGCTTCGACGGGCCGCTGTTCTTCGCCGCCGCCCACCGGTTCCTGCTCGAACTGTCCCAGGTGGCGGACGTGCGGGTGATCATCTTGCGCATGTCAAGGGTGTCGACGATCGACGGCACCGGCGCGCTCGTGCTGCGCGACGCGATCGAACGTCTCGAACACCGTGGCATCACGGTATACGTCTCCGGCGTCCCAGCGGGACACGAGAAGACCCTCGACGCGGTCGGCGTGCTCGACCGACTCCGCGCCGCAGACCGCGTTTTTCCCGGTACGCCAGAGGCGATCGCCGCAGCCCGAGCCCATCTGCATCACACCGGCGTCCTGGCCACCGCGCAGCGGAACGTACTCGACCCGCCCGGACGATCATGACGGCGGCGTTACCGCAGCTAGGAAGGCGGACATGGCGATGGAACCGGCCCGACGTGCGGCGTGGGACACCTATCTGACGTTGCGCGTCGGCCTGCTACCCGACCTTGACACGCTACCGGTGGGCGACCGAAGGGTCGCGGCGAAGCTGGCCGGGCTCGCGGTCCGCATCCACTGGCATGCCCCGCTGTGGGCCGACTACGGCAAAAGGCTCATCACCGTGGTCAGTCGTGCCCGCGAACTGCAGCGCGTCGGCGACCGTGCCGGCCTCACCGCCATGCTGCGGATCATGCTCCTGTGGCTGTTCAGACTCTCCCGAGGCGCAGTCCGGCTGCCGGGCGCCCAGCAATAGCCGACTGGGGTGTGGCGTTGGAAGCTTCTCCCTGCGCAGGTGGCCGCTGGAGACGACGCCGACGGACGGGCACGCCCCGGCATCCGGAGCGGGTGTGCGGCGAGATCAACCACCGATGGGTACGTCGGCCAGGTGGCGCCACAAGTCGCGGATGCTGCCGTATTCCTGGTCGGGCAGCCGCTGTAGCACCGCGATCACCTGCGGCCGGGCATGGCTGCTCGCGGCTGCGGCGAGCAGCTCAGCACGGCCGGCGCGGCCGGCGTCGAACGCCGTAGCGATGTGGCTGGCGAGTTCGGTGCGGGTGACTGAGAGCACGACTTCTCCTCGTTGATTGCCGGCCGCCCATCGGCGCCGAAGGGATGGTTGCCAACGCGAGGTAGTTCCGTTGCGGTAAGGCGGCATGGCCCGCCGTACGAGAGAAGGATCGGCGGGCCATGCCGGGTCAGCGCGCCGCTACGGCGCGGCGAGGTAACGGTGCACGGGGAGTCCGTTCCGCCTGACAGGGGTTGCGGGCGGAACGGACTCGGAGCTTTGCCATGAGCGGGGTCACCAGTCACGCCTTCACAGCATTGGCTTCTTGGCGCTCTGATGACTTGCTAACTTTAGCAAGTCATGAGATTCGTTTGGGTCGAAGGGTGGCCGGACCGGGAACTGGCTTACGCCGCACCGGTCCGGATGACCGACGCCTGGACGTCGCGGATCGCCGAGGAGTAGGCGGCGTCACCGGATGGATGCCAATAGTGGAGGCCCGGCACGGCTGCAACGGCGGCCGGACCAGTTGGGGGCCACGGGCGGAGCGCGGAACGAAAGCCAACGAGTTGACCCGGGCGCGGCTGGCGAGGTGACCGGGCGGCGTAACCGGGTGGCGGTGGTGACCGATGGCACGGCGGTGCTGGGCCTGGGTGATGTGGGGCCGGCGGCGGCATTGGCGGTGATGGAGGGCAAGGCGGCCCTATTCGTCCACCTGGCCGGGATTGACGCGGTCCCGGTCTGCCTGGGCACCAAGCACCCGGACGAGTTCGTGGCGGCGGTGCGGGCTCTGGCCCCCTCGTTCGGGGGGATCGACCTGGAGGCGATTGCCGCGCCGGCCTGTTTCGAGGTGGAGCGGCGGCTGCAGGAGGCGCTGGACATTCCGGTGTTCCACGACGACCAGCACGGCACAGCGATCGTGGTCCTGGCCGCGCTGCGCAACGCATTGCGGGTGGTGGGCAAGCGTGTGGAGTCGGCGCGGCTGGTCGTGGTCGGGGCCGGCCCGGCGGGTACGGCGACGGCGAAGTTGCTGGTGGCGGGCGGCGCCACCGATGTGGTGGTGGTGGTCCGGGGCGGGGTGCTGCACCGCGACGACATGCCCTGGTTGCCGCCGCACGAGGCACGGCTGGCCGAATTGACCAACCGGCGACGGGTCCGTGGCGGGCTGGCCGATGCCCTAGCGGGGGCGGACGCGGTGGTGGGATTGTCTCGGGCGGGGGTGCTAACCCGGGCATTGGTGGCGTCGATGGGCGAGGCGCCGGTGGTGTTCGCGTTGGCCGCCCCGGAGCCGGAGATTCGTCCTGAGCTGGTGAGTGACATCGCCGCAGTGGTAGCCACTGGGCACGGCGACTACCCGAACCGGGTCGACAACGCGCTGGCGTTCCCGGGCGTGTTCCGGGGTGCGTTGGATGCGCGGGCGCCGCGGATCACAATGCCGATGCGGCTGGCCGCCGCTGATGTGCTGGCCGGGCTGGTGCCGCGGGAGGCGCTGTCGACCACCCGGCTGCTACCCGAGGTGCTCGACGAACAGGTGGCGCCCACGGTGGCCGGGGCGGTGGCGGCGGTCGCGGCCGAGCGGCGGCGCCGTGTCGCTCCGGCGGCCGGTGGCGTGCTCCGGCAGGACACGGCTCGTAACGTATCCCCGCAGGAAGGGGTGGGCCCGTGAGCACGCCGTTGTATCAGGCTAAAGCTGAGTTTTTCAAGATTTTGGGGCATCCGGCGCGGATCCGGACCCTCGAACTCCTCGCCGAACGGGAGCACGCGGTCTCGGAGCTGCTGCCGCAGGTGGGTATCGAGGCGGCGCACCTGTCGCAGCAACTGGCGGTGCTACGCCGGGCGAACCTGGTGGTGACCCGCCGAGATGGTTCGACCGTGTACTACTCGCTGGTCAGCCCGCACGTAGCCGAGTTGCTGGCGGTGGCGCGGCGGATCCTGACCGAGGTGTTGACCAGTCAGGCCGAACTGCTGGGTGACCTGCGTGCCGCGACCGAGCGCGCTGAACCCTCGTGAACAAGCGGTCAAGGTCGGCAGCACGGTGGCCCTCATGAGCAGGAGCCGATGGCGTCGATGATCGGAGCGGACATTGGGGCTGATCGGCAAAATCCGCAGCGTAGGTCGGCCGGCCGAACCCGCGCCCGAGGCCCCGATGGGGCCGCTGCCGGCTCAGCCTGGTGTATGACCTCGAGCGGCATGGGGTACGGCTGGTGGCCTCGCTGCCGCACGCTGACGTGTTGACCGGTGTCCGACGTGATGGCGGTGGACGTGCAGGTGCCGGGCTGCCCGCCGGAACCCGCTGCGATCGTGTCCGCCCTGCGCGGCTCGACGGGCCGGTGAACCAGACTGCCGCCGCCGAGGGTTGGACGCTCGGGGAGGGGCTGCCGCCCGGCGGGAACTCTTCGTGCACCCGGCCCGGCTCGGGAAGCGCGCCCCCTCTCCGGGAGGGCGTCCCGCCGTCCCTCGTGGCCGTAGAGAACTCTCCGCCGGGAGGGAGCCCTCCTTCCATGCCTACGCGCGCCGGCCGAAGGGCAGGACGACGATGCCGTCGTCGTCGCTGTGAACCTCGGCGCCGGGATTGAAGGTGCAGTTTCCGAACGCCACCGGCACATTCCGCTCGCCGGCCCCGGTCTTGGCGCTCTTGCGGGGGTTGGAGCCGAGCGCCTTGATGCCGATCGGAAGGGCGCGCAGGGCGGCGACATCGCGGACGGCACCGTTGATCACCACACCCGCCCAGCCGTTCTCCGCCGCCATACCGGCGATCACGTCGCCCATCAGAGCCGTGTGCACGGACCCGCCACCGTCCACCACCAGCACCCGCCCCTCACCCGGTGCGGAGACGACCGACTTCAGCAGGGCGTTGTCCTCAAAGCAGCGCACGGTGACCGCCGGTCCGCTGAAGGCGTGGATTCCACCGAACTGGCGCAGCTGCGTGTCGCACGAGCCGAGTTCGTCCATGTACCGGTCGTAAAGGTCTGCGGTGGGGGCCTGCATGGTTCGTCCTTCTTCCACTTTGGGTGTCGGATCCAGGGACGGTGACGGGCGTAGTCCGGTGGCGGTGACGGCCGCTGGGTGCGGTTTGAGGCTGGCACAGGGATTCCCTTCCGCTCCGGCTGGTTCAGGAAAGGGTCCCCGCGGACGGCAGAAAGCGTCGCACTTAGTCAACCTTGACGGCGAGAACCGGGCAGCGGGCGCCGAGCAGGATCTCCTGCGCGGTGGAGCCCATGATCATCTTGCCCACCGGCGTCCGGTGCCGGATCCCGATCACCACCAGCGACACGTCCTCGGACTCGGCCAGCTCGAGGATCTCATCGGCCGCGTCACGGCCCCGCACCAACTGCCGGACGCTGTGCCGCACGCCCAGCCCGGTCAACTCCCGGCGGACACGTTCGAGGTCGTGGTCCTGAGCGAACCGCGGGTCGACGTACGCTTCCCCACGCGAGGTGTTGACCACGAGCACCGGCTCATCGCGGAACCGGGCCTGCTCAACCGCCGCGCACAGGACCGCCTCGCCCAACGCCGACGGCACGTACCCCACAAGCACGGTCATCCGGTCACCAACCTTTCCCGAAGCGGTCGTACGAGGAACCGGCCGAGCAGCGGCCAGAGCAGCACCACCAGCACGGTGGCGTAGATCAGCCAGGACACCCAGCCACCGAGCAGCCCGGAGAGCTCGCCACCGGAGAGCTGCAGCGCCCGCCGGCCCTGAAGTTCCGCCCGGGGGCCGAGGATCACCCCGACGATCAGCGGCAGGATCGGCAGCCCGAAGCGCCGCATCCCGAACCCGATCAGGCCGAGGGTGAGCAACAGGAACAGGTCGAACGGCTGGGCGTTGACCGCGTACGCGCCCATCGAGGCGAAGAAGATGATCCCGGCGTAGAGATACGGCCGCGGAACCCGCAGCAGCCGGGCCCAGGCGGGCGCGAGTGGCAGGTTGAGCACGAGCAACAGCAGGTTGCCGACAAAGAGGCTGGCGATCAGGGTCCAGACCAGGCCGGACTCCCGTTCGAAGAGCAGCGGGCCGGGCTGGATGCCGTACTGCTGAAAGGCCGCCAGCATGACCGCGGCCGTGGCGTTGGTCGGCAGGCCGATCGCCAGCATGGGCACCAGCGTTCCGGCGGCGGAGGCATTGTTTGCCGCCTCCGGCCCGGCGACACCCTCGATCGCGCCCTTGCCGAACTCCTCCGGGTGCTTCGACAGCTTCTTTTCGGTCGCGTACGACAGGAAGGTCGGGATCTCCGCCCCGCCCGCCGGCAGCGCCCCGAACGGGAACCCATACGCGGTGCCGCGCAGCCAGGGCTTCCAGGACCGCTTCCAGTCCTGCCGGCCCATCCAGGGGCGACCCACCGGGATCACCTCGGCGGCCTTGCGCCGCAGGTGCGCGGCGATCCAGAGCGCCTCGCCGACGGCGAAGATGCCCACCGCGACCACCACCACGTCGATACCGTCGGCGAGTTGCGGGATGCCGAAGGTGAGGCGCTGCTGGCCGGTCTGGTCGATCCCGATCACGCCGATGACCAGGCCGATCAGCAGCGAGGCGAAGCCACGCACCCGGGACGCGCCGAGAACCGCGGTCACCGCCACGAACGAGAGCAGCATCAGTGCGAAGTAGTCCGGCGCGCCGAGGCTGATCGCGAATGCCACCACCGGTGGGGTGACCACGACCAGCAGCAGGGTGGCGATGGTGCCGGCGACGAAGGAGCCGATCGCGGCGGTGGCCAGTGCCTGCGCGGCCCGACCCGCCTTCGCCATCTTGTTGCCCTCGATCGCGGTCACCACTGAGGACGACTCGCCGGGGGTGTTCAGCAGGATCGAGGTGGTCGAGCCGCCGTACATGCCGCCGTAGAAGATGCCGGCGAACATGATGAACGCCTGCGTCGGCTCCATCCCGTAGGTGACCGGCAGCAGCAGCGCGACCGTCATCGCCGGGCCGATGCCGGGCAGCACACCGACGGCGGTGCCGATGGTCACGCCGAGCAGCGCGATCAGCAGGTTCATCGGGGTCAGCACATTGGCGAACCCGTCGAGCAGGTGGCCGAAATTGTCCATCAGAGGATTCCCTGCAGGACGCCGGCGGGCAGGTTGACGCCCAGCCCGATGGCGAACGTGTAGAAGGTGATCAGCGACAGGGCGACGGCGATCAGCAGGTTGCGGATGTAGTGCCGGTTGCCCAGCGCGAACGCCGAACCCCAGAACAGCAGGGTGCCGCTGATCACCCATCCGAGCCGGTCGATCAGCACCGCGTTGACCAGGAAGGCGCCGATCAGCAGGAGAACCGTCCGCCAGTCGATCGGGCTGCTCAGGTCGACGTCCTCGCCGGCTTCGGGCTCACCCGCGCCGCCGCGCGCCACGTCCACTGCGTAGATCGCGGCGACCACCAGCAGCAGTGCGCCGAGCAGGATCGGCACCGGCTTCGGCCCGATTGGGTCGGCGCTGCTGATCGCGTGCCCGATCCGCATCGCGTCGACGATGACCAGTGCGCCGACCACGGCGAGGAATGCGCAGACGCCGTACTGCGCCGGGTCCGGCTTCGCTGTCCGAGGCGCGCCGTCCGGCGCATCCGCAACCGGCGGCCGGTCGTCGGCCGCTGTTGGCCGCGCCACCGGGGGCAGGTCCGGCGTACGCTCCGCGGCCGTCTCGGTCTCCGTCGTGGGGGGCATCGGATCGGCGGCCCCCGCGGTCGGCTGTGCCGGGATCGGCGGTACGACGGGAGCGGTCGCCCCCGGCGCCGCCGGGCGGGGCGGCGGGTCGCCGCCCCGGTCCGGTCGGGTCGTCATGCCGGTCACGCCAGCCCGAGCTGCTTGAGCAGGTCGGCCACGGACGCGTCCTGGTCGGTGAGGAAGGTGGCGAAGGCGTCACCGGTCACGAAGGCGTCGTTCCAGCCTCGCTTGGCCAGCTCGGCCTTCCACTCCGCGGACTCGTGCATCTTCGTCAGCGCATCGATCCAGACCTTCTTGTCGCCGTCACTGATGCCGGGCGGGGCGACGATGCCGCGCCAGTTCGTGAAGACCAGGTCGATCCCGGACGCCTTGAGGGTCGGCACCTCTTTGAGCGCCTCAATCGGCTCCTCGCTGGTCACCGCGAGGACCCGGAGCTGGCCCGCCTCGACCTGGTCGAGGAACTCGCCGAAGCCGCTGGCGCCGAAGGCCACCTTGCCGCCGAGCACCGCCGGCAGCAGTTCGCCGCCGCCGTCGTACGAGACGAAGTTGACCTGGCGCGGGTCGATGCCGACCGTCTTGGCGAGCTGCATGGGCAGCAGGTGGTCCGGCCCGCCTGGCGAGGAGCCGCCGCCGACGGCAATCTTCTTCGGGTCCTTCTTCCAGGCGGTGACCAGATCGCCGATCGTCTTGTACGGCGAATCCTTCGGCACCACGATGGCACCGGCTTCCTCGATCATCTTGGCCAGCGGGGTCGTCTGGGTGAGCGTCGCGGACGACTTGGAGGTATAGGAGGCACCGACCACGCCCAACCCCATCTGCATGGCGAGCTTGCCGTTGCCCTTCTCGTTCACCATCCGCTGGAGGCCAACGGTGCCGCCCGCGCCGGGCAGGTTGAACACCTGCACGCCGGTGGCGATCTTCGCGTCCTCCATCACCTTGGCGGCGGTGCGGGCCGTGGTGTCGTACCCGCCGCCGGGGGTGTTCGGCACCATGATCCGCAGGCCGGCCACCGGCTTCCCGTCATCGCCGGACCCGCCCTCGTCTTGTCCGGCGGTGGCGCCGCAGGCACCCAGCGCCAGCGCCGTCGCGGCGGCGACACCCATGACCAGCATGTTTCTCCGAGTTGCCATCATGTTTCTCTTCCGTTTCGAAGGAGTCCGGCGGCAAGATGATGGCCTCCTGGCGGACTCCGTGTCTGCCTTCTGTCACCAGCGGAAATTGAGGTCTTTGTGGTCGCGATCACGCCCCGACGCCGCACCCTGGCCGGGCAGCTGCTGGTCCTCCAGCTCGCGATCATCGTCGTGGTGCTGCTGGCCGTCGCCGCCGTGTCCCTGGCCCAGTCGGCAGCGACCTTCAACCGGGTGGAGGGCCGCCGCGTCGCCGCCCTCGGCGAGCAGCTCGCCGGCAACCGGCTTCTGCGCGACCGCCTCACCCAGCCGGCACCAGCGGAGACGATCGCGCCGCTGGTGCAGAACGTGCTGACCCAGGCCGGCGTGACCACGGTCAGCGTCGCCGACGCCCGCGGCCGGGTGGTCAGCTCCACCAACCCCACCCTGGTGGGCACCGCGGTAGTGCTAGGCGATCCCCGAGTAACCGACGGCCGTAGCTGGTTCGGCGAGCTGGAGGTCGACCGATCGCGGGAACTGGTGGCCCAGGTTCCGGTACTCGACGACCGCAAGGAAAACCTCGGCCGCTACCTGGGTGCCGTGGTGATCGGTGAGGCCTCGCCGACGTGGTCGCAGCGAATGGTCGGCGCCTCCTCGTACCTCTTGACCTATCTCGGCATCGCCAGCGCTCTCGGGGTGGTCGGGTCCTGGCTGCTGGCCCGGCGGATCAAGCGGCAGACCCTGGGCCTGGAGCCGCGGGAGATCGCCGGGCTGGCGGAGCACCGAGAGGCGTTGCTGCACGGCATCGCCGAGGGAGTCATCGCGCTGGACCCGCAACTGCGGGTCACCCTGGTGAACGCCGTCGGGCGGCGGCTGCTCGATTTGCCCGAGCAGTGCCTCGGGCTCAGCCTCGCCGACCTGCGCATCTCCGGCCGACTGCGGGATGTGCTGGCCGGCACCGGCGACGGTCCGGAGGCCCGCGACGAGGTCGTCGTCCGCGCCGGCCGGGTGCTGGTGATGAACCGGATGACGGTCAACAAGGACGGTCGCCGGCTCGGTTCGGTGACCACGCTGCGGGACCGCACCGAGCTGGCCCGGCTGGAACGGGAGATCGGGTCGTTCCGCAGCACCGCGGAGCTGCTCCGCGCGCAGACCCACGAGTTCGCCAATCAGTTGCACACCATCTCCGGGCTGATCCAGATCGGCGAACACGACGAGGTGGTCCGGTACGTGGACGCGCTGAGCCGGCACCGGGCGTCGCTCGACCTGACCGTGACCAGCCGGATCCACGACACCGCGGTCGCCGCGCTGCTGATGGCGAAGTCCGCGGTGGCCGCCGAGCGTCGCGTGGAGCTGCGGGTCTCCGAACGGACCAGCCTGGACCGGATGGAGCCGGAGATCACCGCGGACGTCGCCACGGTGCTGGGCAACCTGGTCGACAACGCCGTGGACGCCGTCGTCGACGGCCGGGACGCCGGCCCGGCCGCCGGCGGCACCGGCGCAGCGGACGGATCGGCCTGGGTGGAGGTTGAGCTGCGCCAGGACGCCTCGTCCGTGGAGATCATCGTCCGGGACTCGGGGCCGGGGATCGCCCCGGAGCTGGCTCAGGAAGTCTTCACCCAAGGCTTCACCACGAAGGCGGCGCAAGGCGGCGAGCGCGGTATCGGGCTGGCGCTCACTCGGCTGGTCTGCAACCGGCGCGGCGGGGAGATCACGGTGACGAACACCGAGGAGGGCGCGATGTTCACCGCACGGATGTCGGTGGCCACCATCCTGGAGGGAGTTCGTTGATCGACGTCCTGGTCGTCGACGATGACTTCATGGTCGCCCGGATCCACCGGGGGTTCGTCGAGCGGATGGACGGCTTCCGGGTCGTCGGCACCGCGGGCACCGGCGAGCAGGCCGTCGCCGCTGTCGACGAGTTCCGGCCCGACCTGGTGCTGCTCGACCTCTACCTGCCGGACATGTTCGGCCTCGACGTGGTGACCCGGCTGCGCGCCGCCCAGCACGACTGCGACATCCTGGTGATCAGCGCCGCCCGGGAGGCCGAGGCGATCCGCCGGGCGGTCCGCTACGGCGCGGTCAACTATCTGCTCAAGCCCTTCGGGTTCGACGAGCTGCGCACCCGGCTGGAGCAGTACGCCGCGCGCCGAAACACGCTGCGTGCGGCGGTGGTCAGCGACCAGGCCGACGTGGACCGGGTGTTGTCCCGTAGCAGCTCGCACGTCACATCCGCCCTGCCCCGGGGCCTTAGCACTGAGACCGCGGAGCTGGTGGAACGCGCACTCCGGGACAACTCCGGCACCCTCTCGGCAGCCGAATGCGGGGACCGGGTGGGAATCTCCCGGGTCAGCGCCCGTCGCTACCTGGAGCACTTCTCGGGTACCGGACGGGCGGCGGTGACCCTGCGCTACGGCGCAGCCGGCCGGCCGGAACGCCGCTACAGCTGGGTCGGGTGACGACTGCTGCGGGCGTGCCAGCGGACCGCCGGCGGGACAGTAGCCGGCTGCTGCCGTGGCTGGAAGAGACTGCACGCCCGGATCTCATGGTGGCCGCCGCAGGCATCACCCTGACGGTTGGCGGATTCCGCCAGCACGATGTCGGCTGTCGGGCGACGATCGCTCCTGTAGGGCCGGCCGTTTGGCTGTGAAGCAGGTCGGGAATCCCGGCCCAGCCTCGACCGGGCCATCACCTCGGTATGGGTCCAGCCGCTCGTTGGCGGGGCGTAGGTCGGCGCTCCGGGTGGACCCGACGGATCACCAGCACGCCCAGGCCCACCAAAACCGCACCGACGCCGGCCCACACTCCGAACGCGAACGCGGTGGAGTGGTCATTTGCCAGCACTCCGAGCGCGGGGCGGGCCACGGCGATGCCAACCCCACCTATGCAGGTCATCACCCCAAAGATCATGGCGCGCACCGCTTGTGGGGTGACTTCATTGGTGAAGACCTCCAGCACCGTCGTGCCCAGGGCGTAACCGAATCCCATCACCGGCAAAAACATGAACGGGCCGAGCCAGATCACCTGACTCGTGGCCACTAGAGCGGCAAGGATGAGGACGAACGCCGTGGTCAGGGCCAACCGCCGGTGCAGTTCGCCCGTGTACCCGGCCACCAACCCACCCAGCACTGAGGCAGCCGCGAACGCCGCATACATCCACCCGGCGACCCGCACGGACATGCCCAGTTCCAGCGCCAACGGCTGGAACAGAATGCGGGCGCTCCACCCGACCAACAGCAGCAGGGCGCCCAGCCACACGGCCCGGCGCACCCTCGCGTCAGCCGCCGCGCCACGAATGTCCGCCATCACCGAGGTGAGCGTGGAGACCACCCTCGGCCCGCTGACTTCCGGCAGCGTGAACGCGAGCACGAGCGCCACTCCAGCCAGGACAGAGGTGACGGCGAACGGCAGCCGCGGATCCACCTCATACAGGTACCCGGCAGTCAGGAGTGAGAGCAGTATGGACACATGGCCGGTGGCCCGGACCAGCCCGAAGGCTTTGGACGGGTTGACGTCGAGTTCGTCGTGGGCGCACAGTTCGTACAGGTAGGTGCTGGCCGCCCCAGATGTCAGCGCCCACAGCACACCCCACAGCACCCATGCCCCGAACAGCAACTGCACGGACTGGATCTGGGTGATCACCGCGAACGTCAGCACTGTCCCACCGGTCAGGGCCAGGTAGGTGCGCCGCCGCCCGATCAGGTCCGCGACCACTCCCACCGGGAACTCGCATACCACCGAGACGAGCCGGAATACCGCGTCGGCAAGCACTGCCGTTGTCAGCGGGAAGCCCAGGTCCAGCAGGTAGATAAGCCAGATCGGGAACCAGAATTGCACCTCGAGCAGGAATTGGGTGGCCGCAAAGGTGCGTATTGAACGGCTGCGAAGCGCTGTCCTCATGAGCCGTTGTCGCGACGGAAGAACAGGTACACCAGCACTAGCAGCACTGAGACCAGTCCAGAGGTAATGAGGATCGCGTCCGCTGGCTGTGCGGCGATCCACTCCATTGCGGAGGACTGGCCCAGGTCGTAGATTGCCGTGCCCGGATCGCTGGCTATCGACCGTCCGAACTCGGTCACCGCCAAGGCCGTGCCGAGGATCGACGTCACACCGATGCCCAACAGGATGAGGTCGGTGAACATCGTCGACCGAGCTGTGCGCCTCGAGGCAAGTTCGGCCAGGCGTCGGTCGCAAATCTCGATCTTGAACCGCACCGGCTGCTCCAGGACGTTCTCGTAGTCCCAGAACTCGAGGATCGCGTCCATCTCCACGCGTACGGCGCGCTTGAGGTATTTCGACAGGTCGCGGCGCTCCATGATGATCAGCTCGGCCCGCTTGCTCAGGCTCATCAGCTGCCCCTTGAGCTGCTCGAGGTCCCAGCGGGAAGCTGGCGCCGCTGAGTCCGCCACGATCTTCGACAGGCGGGTGTCGATGCGGTCCAGAACACCGTAGAACACCTGCGCGTAGCGCAACGCGTCCCACTGGTCCCGGAACGGGTCACCGGGCAACATCCGACCGCCCGCACCAGTTCGATCCATGAAGATGTAGTTCAGCCAGCGCACGAGGTGGTCGAGGTCGCCGTCCAACAATCGGTCCGCCGGGGTCGTCTCGCCGTCTCCGGCCGTCACCACGTCCTTGACCCAGTGCCGCACCACCCTCTCGATACCCGACTCTGACGGGTCCACCACGAGGCTGCGGGTGACCCACAGCGACTCGCCGAACTCCGCCGTCACCGGGTCGCCCGCAGGTGTGGCCGCGACGAGGATCTGCTCGTCGCGGTCGGCCTGGCGCAGTAGGTCGAGCACCGGATTCAAGTATCGCTGAACGGTCTCACGCGCCACCCGCTCACCCATCGTCACCGCGCGGGCCTGGAGGTCGTCGAGGTGGGCCTCGAGGCCGTCGTTGGGCTCGGTAAGCGACCGTTGCACGTCTGCCAGCAACTCCAGCAGCATCAGGCCGTGGTCGTAGAGTCGAAAGCCGATCTCGGTGACCCCAACGTGCAGGGCGTCGATGGCCCCGCCGAACTCGCCCGGCAGGTGCTCCGGGGCCAGCTTGCCGGTGAGGACGTGAAACGTGCGCTCCACTGCGTGGTCGCTGATGGTGCGGTAGAGGTTCAGTGAGCTGGTGGCCCTGGTGTGTTCCAGCACGACGGCTGGGGACGTCCCGGGGCCCTCGTTCACAGAATCGGGGACCAGGAGCTCCAGCAGCTCGTCTACGGCCGGCTGCTGCTTGGCCCAGAACTGGGCGTAAGCCCTGGGATCGCGCAGAGATGCTCCGGGCACGGCGTAATAATCCACCACCACTGGGGCGAGGATCCGCAGCTCGGTCATCGCCCTTCCGCCTCGATTTGCAGGGCACGGGCGTCCACGTAGAGGACGCGGCCCTTCGCCGGGCCATTAGTGACCTTCACCTCGACGAGGATGTTTTCGGAGGGTGTTCCGGCGGAGCCGACGAACTCCTTGGGCCAGGTGAGCACGCGTGCCCGCGTACCTCCCGGGGCAAGCAGCACCAGCTTCCCATCGGCGTTCAGCAGTTCCACCAAACCCGTCTTACCGGACGGGGTCAAGGTAACGTCCCCGACCGCGGACGGCTCGAGCTCCGAGACGATCTCCTCGTACGCCGGGCCCTGACGCATCTTCGCCAGTTCCTTGTTGAACTCCTTCATCACGGAGGTGGCCGCACTAGTGTCCGCCATCATGAAGTGCAGGCCCTGCACCGAGTGCACCAGCGGGCCGCCGTCCTGCAGGTAGGCAAAGTTCCCGGCGTCCCCGGCGAAGGACGGATCGGTCAGCACCGCGTGGCCGGAGAGCAGACCTTCGGCGAGTAGGTCGATCCTGCCATCGGCCAGAGCCCGGAAGCCATCCAACGCTGAGTCGAACTCAACGAAGTCGGTCACCGCCGACTCCAGTTCGTGCCAGTAGTCGTAGCCGGCGATCCTGCCCACCCGCAACGCGCTCAGGTTCGCAGCCGGGGAGATCTGCGGCTTGCCGACACGACGGTCGTAGAACAGGACGTACTCGAAGTCGATGAGTGGATCGGAAATCAGGAAATTGGCGTGCCGCGATCCGCTGCTCACCAGTGGAAACACCCCGACAGCGGAGCCCGAAGCGACCTGTTCCTCGGCAAGGGACCACGACGTGTAGCTGATCTCGGGGGAATACCCAGATCTGTTGAGGACCTCGACGACCAACTTCGTGACCGGTCCACCGTCGGGCAGCTCAGGCCCCACGAACGGAGCCCACGCTCCACTGGAGATCAGCACCGGCCGGGAGGGAGAGACGGGGGAAGAGCGCAGCTTGACGGCCACGATCGCCCCGGACACGACCACCGCCATCGACAGGACCAGGACCATGCCCCAATTCCGTAGCGGTTTCAGCAATGCGGATAGCGTGCGCGAGTGAGGGGACACGGCCGATCATCCTATCCGGACGACGCCGCCAGGGATGCCGGCGCCGATACGCCGTGCACCATCACGTCGCGCAATGTACGCCGCTACGGTCGCCGGGGCTGGACACATACATCCGCGCACACGACGATCCATCCGAAGTGGACGGGCACGTGGCCACCGCGCTCCCGCGGCGACGGGCCGGCGGCGGGTCGGGTGTTGGCCGCGCGCACGGCATGTTTCGCCGCCGCAGTGCCTCGGACGCCAGTGCGGCCACGGCCGATGCGACGACGAGGTGGTCGGCGTGGCCGCCGATCGCCTGTGGGGCGAGGACTAGCTAGATGCCGTTCGTTACACCGCAACAAACGCCACAGAACCGAAGAAACTACTAGACGACGTCACGGTGGAGGACGCCAACAGCAGGCTGGACGGGCCGGAGCCGTTCAGCGTCGTCTACTGCGGCACCACCGAGCAGCCGGAGACGAGCGCGCGCTACCGCCGAGTCCTGGAGCAGGCCGGCTACCAGGTCGACGCGGACCCGCTCGGCGAGAACATGCTCTTGAGAGCCCGTCTTGTGCTGGTTGGACTCCGCGCCCCGGTCGGGATCCCGCCCTGATTCCGGTTACGCCGCCCCGCGTCGCCGTAATATGCACGGCGGTGGCTCAGTGGCCACGGAACGCCTCCTCCAGCCACCACGAGCCGCGCTCGGCGCAGACCTTGGCGTCGACCACCAGCGGCCGGGTACGGGGACCAGCGAGCCAGCGGCGTACCGGCTCGAGATCGTCGACGGTCCGGACGGTCAACCCGTCGCAGCCGTAACCACGGGCGATCGCGGCCAGGTCGGTCTCGGGGAAGGTGACCGTCTCCAACGGGTGCCCGTCCGGGCCGAAGTGGTGCACCTCGGCGCCGTACGCCGCGTCGTCGTAGATCACCACGAGGAGGGGTAGCGCCAGCCGGACGGCGGTGACCAGTTCGGACGCGGACATGACGAAGCCACCGTCGCCGACCGCGGCGACGGTGAGCCGGTCCGGCCGGGCGACCGCCGCGCCGAGCGCACTGGCCAGGCCGAGCCCGATCGACTGGAACGCCTGGGTGAAACAGAAGCCGGCCACGTCCGGCACATCGAGCCACATCGACGGGTAGCCCATGAAGTTGCCGGAGTCGACCACCACCGTCCGGTCGGGCGGCAGCAGGTCGTCCAGGGCGGCCGAGAGCGTCCTCGGGTCGATCGTCGCCGCGCCGGCTCGCGCCGACCCACCCTCGTCCCGGTACGGGACCGCCCGCCACCGGCCGTGGTCGCGAATCCGTTGTGCCAGCTCCGGCGTACGCCAGCCGCCGGCCCCGGCGTCCACAGGCCCCGTGGAGCCGGCGCCCAGCCGACCGAGCACCGCCTCGGCGACCGCCGCTACCTCGCCGGCCACCGTCAGGTCAACCGGGCGGTTCACCCCGAACGCGGCCGGGTCGTGGTCTACCTGGACGACGACGGCGGAGGGCGGGATCAGCTCGCCGTGCCGGGTGGTCCACATGTTCAGCGTGCTGCCCCATGCGACGACCAGGTCCGCCGCGCCGATCAGCTCGGCGGCGAGCGGGGTGGCGAAGCCGCCGGCCACGTCGATGTTCCACGGATTCCCGGCGAACAGTCCCTTCGCCGCGGCCGAGACCGCGAGCAGCGCGCCGCACGCGTCGGCGAGCCGGGTCAGCGGTTCCCGGGCCGCCCGGGCGCCCCGACCCGCGATGAAGACCGGTCGACGTGCGGCCTGGAGCGCGGCCAGCAACGGCTCGACCTGCGGGGCGGTGGCCGGGGTCGGCGCGACCGCAGGGACCGGGCCGGACCATGGTTCGGTCACGGTGTGCTGCACCTCCAACGGGAGGCCCAGCACCACCGTCGCGCCCCGGGCGGCGGCTCGGTACGCCGCGCCCGCGTCCTCGGCCGCGTGCGTCGCGCGTACCCGGTGGAAGTCGGCCCCGACCGAGGTGGCGAGCGCCGGCAGGTCGATGAAGAAGTTCGACCGGGGCGCGGTCGCCTCCGGGGCCAGGACCACCATCGGGGTACGGCTCTTCGCGGCCTCGGTGAGGCCGGTCAGCGCGTTGGTGACGCCCGGACCCTGGTGCACCGAGAGCAGGCCCACCGTCCCGGAGGTGCGGGCGTACCCGTCCGCCATGCTCGCCGCGCCGCCCTCGTGGGCCGCCGCCACGAACCGGGCGCCGGCCGCCACAAGCGCGTTCGTGACATGGAAGTTGCCGCTGCCGACCACCCCGAAGACGTACCGTGCGCCGTGTCCGTACAGAACCCGCCCGACCACCTCGGCTACCCGCATCTGTGGCCCGGTCCTACCGTTCGACCAGCGCGAGGACCCGGCACGGGCTGCCGGACCCGGAGACGATCGGCAGTGGTCCGGCAATCACCACCGCGCCGGTCGCCGGCAACTGCGCCAGGTTACGTAGCTGGGTCAGGCCGTACTTATCCTGGCCGAGCAGGAACGAGTGGCACGGGAACGGCGGGTCGAATGAATGCGCAGCGCCCGCGTCGGTCCCGACCGTCTCCACCCCGACGCCCTGGATCGGCGACTCCTCGGCCAGCCAGCGGGCGCACTCGACGGAGATGCCCGGGGTACGCCCGGCGTTGGCGTACCGCTCCGGGTCGTCGCCGTACGCGTCCCAGCCGGTGCGGTAGAGCAGCCAGCCACCGGTGGGCAGGGCACCGTGTTCCGCCTCCCACACCTTGATGTGCTCGACCTCGAGCAGGAAGTCAGGGTCGTCGGCGGCGTCGGCGGCGTGGTCGATCACCACCGCCGGGGCGATCAACTGGCTCACCGGAACCTGCGACACGTCCGCGCCCTTTTGACCGGTGACCCAGTGCACCGGGGCGTCGAAGTGGGTACCGGTGTGCTCGCCGGTGGAGAAGTTGTTCCAGTACCAGGCCGGACCGCGGTCGTCGTACCGGCTGATCTCGCTGAGCCGGAACGGCCAGGTCTGGCCGAACTGCTCGGGCAGACCCAGGATCGGGGTCTGGTCCGAGAGCGGAGCGGTGAGGTCGACAACCTGGATCCGGCCGCTGGAAAGAGCGGCAACAAACTCCTGCAGCACCGTCATGCGGCGACGGTACACCGCGCCCCCGCTCCACGATGGACCCTCGAACGGGGGCGTGTCAGCGGCGCTGCCCCGTCCCCGCGGCTCGTGGGCCGGGGAGCGGCTCCCGGGCCCCGTCGTGCGGCGCGGTCGTCGTACGCCCCCGGCGGTGGCCGCCCATTCCGGACGGGGGCGGTGGCGACCTGTACCTGTCTCGCCTGTCGTCAGCGAGCCGGGCCGCGTCTGCCCAGCCGCCATCCCACCATCGTCCAACATGCACCCCAAACCAGGAAGAACGGCGACCACAGCAACAGATCCCAGCGCGCGAGGTCGCGAGCCAATGCGGCATGCTCGGCCGGTGGCGGGCGGACCCCGGCCAGCAGCAGCGCGTCGCCGACGAAGCCGAACCCCAGCACCCCGATCGACCGGGCGATCATCAAGACCCCCAGCGTCCAGGCGATCGCGAGTAGCAGACGGCGCGGGAGGGCCACGCCCCCGGGTCGGACGGTGGCTAGCGCAACGATCACGCCGGCCACCGCGGCACCGGCCAGCACCCAATGGCTCGCCACGAACAGCGGATCACGCGCCAGCAGCCGTTCGCGCAGTTGCGGAGGCAGCGGGTCCTTGTCGGCCAGCGCATTGGCCCCCAGCGCCTGCGCGAGCTTCATCGACCCGTAGGTCGCCGCGCACACCGCCGCCCCGTACGCGCCCACCCGCGCCCGATCAGCTGACGACACGTCGTCTCGTCGCCACAGCGTAGGACTGGATCATCGCCAGGAACAGCCCGGTCACAACGACCCCGAGGATCCCGTGGTACCACCGCCAGCCCACACCGATGCCGACGAACCCATCCACGATCATGATCGCTGCGCCGCCGCCGGCGGCAAGTAGCATCCCGACCAGCACCAGCAGCATCAAGATTCTCGGCACCCTGCGCCCCAGCTGCGTGACCGTGGCGACGGCGAGGCATGCACCCATCACGCCGGACGCGGTCGCAAACCACTGTGCTGTGGCCGCATCCATGAAATAACCTTCGGTCTCGGCAGCCGATACGGGCGGGCCGCCCGGAAACCCGAGCCGGGCCTGTAGGGCAAAGGCGGCCTTCCCTGCGGCGTAACCGAGGAACAGCACCGCCATCGCGTAGGCCGGCCAGCGTCGTGGGCGAACAGACTCAACCATGGCTGCGACCGTAGCCGCCACACACCGGGCGCCAACTCCCGCAAGCGAGGGAGGCGCCTACTCCGCAGGAGCGAGCACGGCAGCTCCTCGTGGATCGAGTCGACGTTCGCCACGGTGCGGCACCACACCAAGATCACTCGCGGGCGGCCGGATGGTTATCGGGTTCACGCCGCCCAGCACTGCCCGCGCGCCTGAACGTCCCACACCTCGTCTCCCTCGTCCGCGCCGGCCCGGTCTTCGAGGTCGGCAAACTGCCCTCCGACTCGCTCCACGGCGTTCTTCTCCTGCGGCATGACTTCGGCGACGACGTCGTTTGCGTCGATGCCGACCTGCTCGGCCACGGTCCGTGCCACGGTCGCGTTGTTGACGGTGAGGAGGGAGAACCGGCGTCAGGCCAGGACTCGCACGCTGACCGATCGGCGTCGGCCCTCTTCCCACCCGCGAGCGTCTCGACCTCCTAGCACGCGGAGGCCCCGGCTGCAGGTCTTCATCGACCTGCCAGACCCAGTGTGAACCGCCAATGCCCCGCGCCAGGCCCTACACCCTCAACTGTGAAGCGCCGCTTTCGTGCGTTCTGAGGTCGGTTACGGCCGGACGGCGACGTGGGCGACGAACGCCCGCCACGACGCCGGCCCGAAGGCCAGCCCGACGTGGCGCTGCGGGACGCGCGGCACTGGGCGACCGGCCGATAGCCGACCAAACACTCCACGCAACACCACCTCGACGCAGCTGCGCCGACGATTCCGCGCGGATCTTGGACAGTTTCCGTTACCCACTAACTGTTCAGTCCCATGACCTCTGTCGCAGTTCATGTCCCGGTTCCTGTGTCACAAGATCAGCTTTGTAGGTGGGGGTGCGTTGTCGGGCTTGACTGCAAGCCATGGCGACTCGGCGTCAGGTCATGAGCGCGGTGGATGCCCTGCTCACCGCAGGGGTGAAAATCGATAACGTGCAGCAGTGGTGTCGAGACAACGGGGTCAACCCGCGCACGTTCTACCGACACCGGGCGCGGATCGAGGCCGAGGGTGCGTGGCGACCCCGATCGAGCCGGCCGCACCACAGCCCGGGCCAGGCCCCGCCGGAACTGGACGCCTGGATCTGCAAGCTGCGCGCCGAGTTGGGCGTGGACAACGGCGCGGATCACATCCACGACGAACTGGTGCGCATCCACGCCGAGACCAGCCCCGCGTGGTCGGTGCCGTCACGATCCACGATCAACCGGGTGCTGTCGCGCCATGACCTGCTGCACCGCAACCCTGCCAAAAGGCCGCGCTGTTCCTGGCGCCGCTTCGCCTACGCCCAACCCCGCGACTGCTACCAGATCGACGCGACCATGATCACTCTCACCGACGGTCGTCTCGTCGCCGTGTTCGACGTCATCGACGACTGCACCCGCATGCTCGTGACCTGCCACGCCGCCACCGCCGAAACCGCCACCGCCGCGATCGCCGCCACCGGCCACGCCATCACCAACCACGGCGCACAGGTGGCGCTCCAGCCGCTGCTCACCTGCTGCCAGCCGGTGGGCCAGGTCCAGGTGAGCGTCCAGCCGTTGATCGGGCTCGTCCCGTTGTTGGTGATCTCGATGCCGCCGATGTAGCCGTTGCCCCAGTCGCTGTTGGTGGTGAAGCGGACGGTGCACGCGCTCGCGGCCGGGCTGCCGGTGGCGAAGGTGAGCGGCGGTGAGGCCCAGGACACCCGGCCGGCGGTGTCGCGGGCCAGCACGTTGACGGTGTACCTGGTGCCCGGCACCAGGTTGCCGACCGTGAACGAGGTGGCCGCCGTCTCGCCGAGTTGCTCGCCGATCGCACCGTTCTGCCGGTACACCTCGTACTTCGCGATCGGGCTGGCGCCCGGTGCGGCCGCCGGCCAGGAGATCGTCGCAGTCCGGTCGGCAACGCCGCTGGCGGTGGGCTGACCCGGCGCCGAGGGCCGCCCGGCGGTCGAGCCGGCTGGGCGAAGCACCAGCGTGGTCAGCGAGTACGGCGGCAGCGTCCGGCTGGTCGCGGAGCCGGACTGGCCGGTGGCGATGCCGGTGGCGCCGTTGGCGAGGGTGGACACCGTTGGCGCGTCGGCGGCCGGGGTGAACCCCGCGTAGTCGATGGTGACCGGATGCGCCGTGTCCGGGTCCTTGTTGACCAGCAGCAACGCGAGGTCACCATTGCCCCGGCGGACGGCGTGCGCGGTGACCAGCGGCTGGTCGGTGCCGGCGCGGACGAACTGGTCACCGGGCTGGGCGAAGCGCTTCATCATGGTCAGCCCGTGGTACGGCGCGAACGGCGTGTTCAGCGGCGGCTCGCAGACCGAGCCGTCCTCGGTGCAAGCGCCGCTGGAGAGCATGCCGAAGTCGCCGTAGTCGGTCTGGCCCGCCACCTCCGACACGGTGCCGATGCCGTTGTGCACGTTCCACCAGTGGGCGGTGAAGATGCCGTTCTCCAGCAGCCCGCTGTAGGCGTCGGCCAGGAAGTGCGCCGCCGGCTGGGTGGTCCGGCCGGCGTCGACGTTCAGCTCGGTGAAGCTGATGCCGATGCGTGCGGCGTTCGGGCCGGCGTACCGGGTGAGCTGCTCCCGGAGCAGGTGGGTTGCGTCGGGGATGTGGCTGGTCCGGGCCAGCGACTCCGCGGCGGTGCCAACCGGGTACCAGTGCACGTCCACGAAGTCGATCTTCGGGCCGGCGAGGGAGAGCACGGTCTGGTTCCAGGAGCCGGGGTCGCTGCCGGCGGTGATCCCGTCCGGCCAGTTGCCCGGCATCGTCAGCACCGCGCCGACCTTGATGCTCGAGTCGACGGCCTTCATCGCGTCGGCGTACTCGACGACCAGCCTCGCGTACTGGGTCGCGCTCTTGTCCGGGTGGTCGTCCGCCTCCCAGGCAGCTCCATAGTGGCCGTTGCCGTAGTTCTCGTTGCCGACCGTCCAGTACCTCGCGCCGTAGCCCTTGGTCACGTTGGCGTACCGCACCCAGTCTGCGGCCTCGGCCGGCGAGCCGGTGCCGTAGTTCGCGATGATCATCGGTTGCGCGCCGACCCGCCGGACCGCCGCCATGAAGGTGTCGAAGTCGGTCCCCGGTGCGACGTAACCGCCGGGCGCGGTGTGGTCCTTCCAGTGGTAGATGTCGGCGTACGAGCCGCCTGGGTAGCGCATCATCTGCACGCCGGCGTCGCGCAGCAGGTCCGACGTCTCGGCGCTGCCGAGATGCTGGTCCCAGATGGCGTGGTTGACGCCCAGTGCGGTGGCGGGCACCGTCGCCAGCCCCGCGCGGGCGTTCACGGTCACGGCGACCGGGTCGGGTGCCGCGCTGGCGGTCGGTGGGTTGATACCGGAGAGCGCGCCCACTGCGAGCAGCAGGCTCGCCAGGAGTGCCGCGCGGGCTTTCGGGTTCTGCATGGGCTGGGTTCCTTCGGCGGAAATGGGTCGCCCAGCCGGTCAGGGTGCAGCGCGGCGGCGGGCAGACTCGTGGACGGATGGCGCTCTTTGGTCCATCGCTCGTTTCACCCGTCCCCCGGAATCCGTGCTGGATCCCGGCTGCCCATTGGACGGACGTCACCCCCGCGCGCGCGGCATGTCATCGACGCACAAGAATCTCACGCTCGGTTCGCCGACCTCAAGGGAGTACGCGCCGGCCTGGTAGACCTGCGCCGTTGCGTCTCAAGGACGAGCGTCGTCATCGTCTCGCCCACCATGACCTGAGCGACGCCCGCGGACACTGACGGCGGCCAGCAGAGTGACGACCGCCGCCGTCAACTGCAGCACGCCACCGAGCAGATCGACCAGGCTGGAGATGGCGGTAGCGTCGGGAACAAAGTCCATGGCGGCCTCCGGGTTCGTGCCCACCGTCCGCTTCCTGCGGAAGGCCCTCCCCCAGGCCCAGCGGACAACCGCTTGAGCGCCGCCGTCATTGTGGCACCCTCCCGCATCCAAGCGGAAGGCGTGGACCGCGGGCCGCCACACCGCCCGGTCCCGGTCGTCGCGACGGAACCGGAATAATCCGGCGGCATGCGGGGACGATTCGGTGCGGTCAAGCGGTGGTACGGAAAGCGTCGGCGGTTCGTCCGCTACACGCTCCTCGCGCTGGTGGTTGGTGCGATCCTGCTGACCGGCGGCACGGTGGCCAGCGTGGCGTGGATCCGCGGTGACGCCGAGGGCCACCTCTACAGCGAGGCCGACGTACCGGATGCGCCGGTCGCCCTGGTACTGGGCACCAAGGTGGACGCGGATGGCACGCCGTCTCCGTTCCTCGCGGCCCGCTTGGAGATCGCGCGGCGGCTGTTCGACGGCGGCAAGGTCCGGGCGATCCTGGTGTCCGGCGACAACATGAACGCCGACTACAACGAACCCGCCGCGATGCGGCGCTGGCTGGTCGACCGGGGCGTGCCGGCGCGGAAGGTGGTGCTCGACCACGCCGGCTTCGACACGTACGACTCCTGCGCACGGGCGGAGCAGATCTTCGGAGTGACGCATGCGACGGTCGTGACCCAGTCCTTCCACCTCCCCCGCGCCGTGGCGCTGTGCAGGCGCCTCGGCATCGACGCCAACGGCGTGGGCGACGAGACCGCGAAGCGGTACGCCCAGACGTGGCGGGTCAGCTCCTCCCGCGAGCACGGCGCCTGCCTCAAGGCCGCGCTGGACCTGGTCTCCGGTCGGGACCCGGCCCACCTCGGCCGCCGAGAGACCGGCATCGACGACGCCCTCCGGAGCGGCTGAGAACGAACGCCGAACTGCGCGGAGAGTCCTTCCGTCAGTGGTGGCGGGGTGGTGCGGCGCTGTCGCGGAGGACGAGTTCGGTGGCGAGTTCGAGGCGCTGGATCTCGGTCTTCTCGCCGCCGGCGAGCCGCAGCACGGTGCGTGCGGCCAGCATGCCCATCTCGGCCAGCGGTTGGCGGACGGTGGTGAGCGGCGGGGAGCACCACCGGACCTCCGGCAGGTCGTCGAAGCCGACCACGCTGATGTCGTCGGGCACCCGGAGGCCGCGTTTGCGGACGGCCTCGTAGACCCCGAGTGCCATCTGGTCGCTGGAGGCGAAGATGGCGGTGGGCGGCTCGGGCAGGGCCAGCAACTGCGCACCGGCCGTGTAGCCGGCCTCGTGGTAGAAGTTGCCGGCGCGGATGAGGGAGTCGTCCACCGGGATTCCGGCCGCGCCGAGGGCGGCCCGGTAGCCGTCCAGCCGCGCCCGGCTGCACGTCAGGTGCGGTGGCCCGGCGATGAAACCGATGCGGCGGTGGCCGAGGCCGAGCAGGTACTGGTTGGCGCTCAGGCTGCCCGCCCAGTTGGTGGCGCCGATCGTGGGTGACTCCTGCGGATCGACCCCGGCGGGGTCGATGATGACCACCGGGAGGCGGAGCCGGCGCAGCTCTGCCTGGAGGGGCGGGTTCACCATCGAGGTCACGAAGATGACGCCCGAGGAGGTGCGGGTACGCATGTTGTCGAGCCACTGTTTGGCCGAGGAGATGCGCCAGTGGATGGCCGAGACGACGGTGCCGACGCCGCTGCTAAGCGCGACGTCCTCCACCCCACGGATGATCTCCACAGCCCACGGGCTGTCCAGGTCGTTGAAGACCAGGTCGATGAGGGCCGCGGCATTACGGCGGCCCGCCGAACGGCGGCGGTAACCGTACCGGTTGAGCAGTTCTTCGACCCGTTCCCGGGTCTGCGGGCTGACGTCGGAACGGCCGTTGACGACCCGGGAGACCGTGGGCACGGAGACGCCGGCCAGCCGCGCGATCATCGCGATGGTGACGTTTCGGGCGTTGTCGGAGGCCACGGTCCGTCCCTTCGTCTGGTTGGCAGCCTGTGGTCGGCTCGGTCACTCCCGGAACTTTCGGTTTCCTGCCGGAATTACCGATCGATGGCCGGACGCTACGAGCCGTTTGCACGCTGGTCAAGGTCTCGGGCCCTATTGCGAAAGACCGGCCGACGTACGCAGGGTTGGCGACGGTGCGGGTACCCAGGTTTCCGGAAGTTCCAGCCGCCGGACGGCGACTGCGACGGCCCTCGTAGGGTGAGGGCATGGCTGAGCGATCTCTGACCCTGATGGCGGTACACGCCCACCCCGACGACGAGGCGACGAGCACCGGTGGCATCCTTGCCCGCTACGCGGCGGAGGGGATCACGACAGTGCTTGTGACCTGCACCGACGGGCGATGCGGCGACGGCCCCGGTGGGGTCAAGCCCGGCGACCCGGGGCACGATCCGGCCGCCGTCGTGGCGATGCGCTCGGCCGAGCTGGAGGTGAGCTGCGCGGCGTTGAAGGTCACCCACCTGGAAACGCTCGGCTATGCCGATTCGGGGATGATGGGCTGGTCGAACAACGACCAGCCGGGCTCATTCTGGACGACGCCCGTGGACGAGGCGGCGGACCGGCTGGCGGACCTGATCCGGCAGTACCGACCGGACGTCGTCGTCACCTATGACGAGAACGGCTTCTACGGCCACCCGGACCACATCCAGGCCCACCGGATCACCATGGCCGCTGTCGCGAAGACGGACATCCCCGCGAAGGTCTACTGGACCACCGTGCCGCGCACGATGTTCGCGGAGTTCGGCCGGATCATGCAGGAACTCGGCGTCGAGTGGGCCGATCCGGACGCAGCGGACGAGCCGGGGCCGCAGCTCGGCCTGCCCGACGACGAGATCGACACCTGGGTGGACACGAGCAGCTACGGCTCGCAGAAGTTCGACGCGTTGGCCGCGCACGCCAGCCAGACCGAGAACATCTTCTTCCTGCAACTGGGCCGGGAGCGGTTCACCGAACTGATGGGCGTCGAGACCTTCGTCCGCGTCCAGGACACCACTGGCGCGCCGCTACCCGAGGACGACCTCTTCGCCGGACTGCGCTGACCGGGCAGGTGCTACTCGTCGCCCGCTCGATGACCCACCTCGGTGGCCACCACGCCGTTTGCCGTCTCGCCGCGTAGGTCACGCCTACGGAGTACGTCACCCAACGCTCGAAGGAAGAACCACAGCACGCCGACGAGAACCGGGACGACCGTCCATGAGCGCCAGCTACCCTCGGCCAGGATGTCGGGGGTACGGATGCCGGAACAGAGGACCATCAGACCCGCGACGAACAGCTTGCCCCACGAAGCGCCAGACCTCACCATGCCACCTCCACATCCAGAGCCAGCCTGTCAAGGAAGCGGCCGGCCGTCACCACGACCGACCCGGCCCCGACCTGCGTGCCTCATTGACGGCGCGAACGAGAAGACCCTGGCTTTTAGCATGACCCCATGACCATAGATCTCTTCGCGGGCATACCCGTCCGCGACTACACGACGGCAGCGGCCTGGTACGAGCAACTCCTCGGCGCCCCGCCGTCGTTCCTGCCCAACGACACCGAGGCGGTATGGGAACTGGCCGACCATCGGTACGTGTTCATCGAGGTACGGCCCGAGCATGCCGGGCACGCCATGAACACCGTCTTCGTCAGTGACTTCGACGCCCGCCTCGCCCAGATCGCCGAACGCGGCCTGGAGCCGGCCGAACGCGAGACCTACGGCAACGGCGTTCGCAAGGCCACCTTCCGCGACCCGGACGGCAACGAGATCGGCCTCGGCGGCGCGCCGACCGCCGCCACCGTTTGACACCGAATAGACGTGCTGCTATCTGTTAACGCGCACGTGGCTCCTCGCGACAACCGACGGTTGGATGTGTGAATCACATCAGCCACGCCGGCGTGTGATCAAACAACCGATCCACGGCGAGCCACAACGATCAGTTGTGCGCGCCTAAGGTGAACCAGTGGACACCGAGGCATTGCGATCGTTCGTCCGGGCGGCCGAGCTCGGACAGGTGCAACATGCGGCCGATGAGCTGGGCGTGACGCAGCAGGCAGTCTCCAAGCGGATCGCCGCCCTGGAACGCGAGCTGGAAGTCCGTCTGTTCAAACGTACGGCCCGAGGAGTTGAGCTGACGCTCGATGGTCAGGCATTTCTCCCCCACGCGCGGAGCATCGTCGCGGGTGTCGAGCGCGCCATCACCGCGGTCAGGCCGGGCTTCCGGGCCCTTCGGATCGACGTTCTCGGCCTGCGAAGCGCGCAGGCCGTTGTTCTGCACGACTATTGGCGGTCGCATCCCGAAACCAACCTCGACGTGGTGACCCTCCGGGTCAACGACCCACGCGTGGCCGTCGCCGCCGTCGAAGCGGGCGATATCGACGCCTCGTTCCGTACCGTCACTGCCCCGGACACGCTGCCATCCGACGTGCAAATGATTCACGCGTTCGACTCTCCGCTGGAGCTTCTCGTCGGCCCGAGACATCCGCTCGCCTCCGCGCGCAGACTGACGCCACCGCAGTTGCGTAAGCACCGGATATGGGTGCCGGGTATCGCGCCCCGAAGCGAATGGGCAGATTTCTACGATCAGCTCGCCACCGAATTCGACCTACGCATCGATGCGGCAGGCCCGCACTTTGGAGACGAAGTACTCCTGGACACCCTCGCGGACTCCGCGGACGTGGCCACCCTCGTTGGGGCACGCGACCGGTACATCTGGCCGACGAACTACGACCTACGCCGCATCCCTATCGTGAATCCGACCCTCGCATACCCACTCTCTCTCGTCCTGCCCAGAACGAACCCCCATCCAGGACTCCGGGCAATCATCACCCACCTCGGAAGCCTGCCAAGGCTCCCTGAGACGGTCTGGCTCCCGTCCTGGGCAACGACGCCACGGCGCGGCGACAGCGACATCGCAAATGCTCGCAGGTCCCAGCCCCGACAAGGGTGACTCGGCCGGCTGCCGATAGCAGCCTCCAGCAGCGCCTAGTGAGTCTTATCCAGTCACCGGTACACCAGAAAGGATCGTGGCATGTCCAGCGACCGTCTCATGCGCATCCACAGCGCCGGGTTCCAGGCCATGGCCGAGAGGGTCCTGCGGGTCACCGAGCTCACCTCCCGCCTGAACGTCCTGCCCTTCGAGGACGAAGCGGGCAAGGCGGAACTGTTCGAACAGATCCTCGGCAGGCCGCTGTCGACGAGAGTCACGATCTATCCGCCCTTCTACACGGACCACGGCCTTCACTTGGACCTCGCGGAGCGCGTGTTCATCAACCAGAACTGCACGTTCCTGGACTACGCCGGCATCAGGCTCGGCGAGCGCGTGATGGTCGGGCCGAAGGCCACATTCATCACCGTCGGTCACCCGGTCGATCCTGAGGAGCGACGGGGGTGGCTGAGCGGCGCGCCCATCGATGTGGCAGAGAACGTGTGGATCGGCGCCGGTGCCACGATCCTTCCTGGCGTCAGCATTGGCCGTGATGCCGTGGTCGCCGCTGGCGCGGTCGTGACCGATGACGTTCCGCCGGCAAGCCTGGTGACCGGCAATAAGGCAACCGTGCACCGACGGTGGTGACGACCTCTCCGAGGCCACACAACGGCTAGGGTCCGCCAGGGCTGCTCAGTGGACGACGGCGGGCGCCGTGGCCTGCTCGACCTGCTGCCGCAGGGTCGGTAGGGCCGGCGCCAACGCCACGAGCATGCACAGACCACTGAGCGGGAGGAGGTCAAGGGTGGCTACCGGCAGGACGATCCCGACGAACAGCAGTGGCGCACTCCACCACCGCAGCCGCCGCTTGGCGGCCAGCATGCCCGCAAGGATGACCAGGCCGAGGAAGAAGAACTGGGGTACGACGTCGTAGAAGGCCACCTCGACCCCAGGAATGTCCTTGAAGTCCGCGGCGAGCGCCGACATCTCCGCCCGGTCCGCGGCCATCAGCCCTTCCACGATGTCGGCGCCGAACTGCACCATCGTGGCGGCGAGCCCGACCAGCGTCAGGACGACCACCCCGCTTCGCCAAGGGCTGCGCGGCAGCAGGCGGGAGAGCGCGAGGACAGCCGGGACGAAGAACACCATGCCCGCGAGGCCGAGCAGATGCGCGGCCTGCCAGTCGAACCCCGGGCCGTACACCCCGTCGGACCTTCCCCACAGTCGTACCAGTCCGTAGGCGGCGATACACACGGGTCCAGCGATCACAAAGAATGCAGCGCGTCTCATGCCGGGAATCATCTGCCCGCCGAGGCCGCACCAGCCTCCGGGCAGAGCCCCGGTACGGCCCTTGATTCTGTCTCAGGTCTTCCACTGAGCGACCCTGAACAGGACCCGACCCGGTACCCGGACAAGCGGCGCTCAGCGCCGGTTGAGTTCCGCCTGAAGCCGCTGGTTGACATCCTCCACCGCCCTGAAGGGCGGGGATTCCCTCGGTCACCCGGGGGGGGTTCCTGTTTCACCGGGCCGCGCCTTCACCGCTTGCGCGGGTCGGGTCTTATCGTCCCTCCACAGGCGTTTCACCTCTCCGCCAGCCCGGCGGCGAGGATGTTGCGGGCGGCGTTGACGTCCCGGTCGTGCACGGCATCACAGCCGGGACACGTCCAGACGCGGACGCCGAGAGTCATGGCGGTGTTGATCCGCCCGCACGCCGAACAGGTCTTCGTGCTCGGGTGCCAGCGGTCGACGGCGATAACGGTCCGCCCGTACCAGGCGGCCTTGTACTCGATCATGCTGCGCAGGTGTGTCCACGCCGCGTCGGAGATGGCGCGGGCCAGGCTGTGGTTGCGCAGCATGGTGCGCACACTGAGATCCTCGATCACGACCGTTTGATTCTCACGGACGAGTCGAGTCGACAACTTGTGCAGGTGATCCCGCCGCCGGTCGGCGATGCGGGCATGGATGCGGGCCACCGCAAGCCGGGCTTTGGCCCGGTTCTTGGTGTCCTTGCCCTTACGGGACAGGTCGCGCTGCGCCTTGGCCAGCTTGCGCCGGTCAGCGCGCTCGTGCCGAGGGTTGGTGACCTTCTCCCCGGTGGACAGAGTCAGCAGACTGGTGATGCCCGCGTCTATCCCCACCGCAGCGCCCACCGGCGGCAGGACCGCGACGGACGGGTCTTCCACCAGCAGGGACACGAACCAGCGGCCGGCCGCGTCACGGGACACCGTAACCGTGGACGGTTGCGCGCCCTCGGGCAGAGGCCGGGACCACACGATGGTCAGCGGCGCGTCCATCTTGGCCAGGGTGAGCTGCCCGTCACGCCAGCGGAACGCCGAGCGGGTGTACTCCGCCGACGCCCGAGACTTCCGCTTGGCCTTGAAACGCGGGTACCGCGACCGCTTACCCCAAAAAGCCGCGAACCCGGCTTGCAGGTGCCGCAGCGCCTGCTGCAACGGCACCGAGCTGACCTCGGTGAGGTAGGCCAGCTCCTCGGTGCGCTTCCACTCGGTCAACCACGCCGACGACTGCACATAGGTGCTGCGCTGCCGGTCAACCGCCCACGCACGGGTGCGCGCATCCAAGGCCAGGTTGTAGACCTTGCGCACACACCCGAAGGTGCGGTTGAGCTGATCGGCCTGCCCTGGGGTCGGATAGAAGCGGTACTTGTACGCCCGCTTCACCACCTCACCCATACCTCGCATTTTACCAGTAGTTCATGTACGTCTATCCCTGAGGGGAGGGAGCGGCGTTTCCTCCCCCGCCTGAAGGCAGGGGTATCCACGCCGCGACACCGATGAGCGTCTTGCGAGCCTTGCCGGCGTGCTCGTTGCGCAGGGCAGCCTTGAGCTGTCGAGTGTCGAGGCCACGGACGAGTTTGGCCGCCTCGACGACCGGTAGCTCCGACAGCCGTCCGGTCGACGTGGCATCCCTGCGCGCCCGCTTGGCCGGCCCGGTGTTCGCGACGTACTGCTTGCCGGATCGCGACGCCTCGCGCTTCATGGTGTCGGTCGCGCGCTTCTGGTCATCCGACAGCTGCTCCCAGGCACGCTTGGGCAGGTACCGACTCGTCGTGCCGCCGCGACGTGCTCGGGTGTCGCCCTGTCTGGTCTGCCAGTTCTCGTGTCCCCACCGCTGCAGGGACTTCTGCCGCTCGTCCTTGGGGCCCTCGAATCCCCCGCCGCGCCTCTTGTACTCCTGCGTGAGCAGCTGCGACTTACGTGCCGACCACTGTCCCTGCCTGCCGCCCTTGTCGGAAGCCTTGATCTCTTCCTTGATCTGCTCTCTGAGTTCGGGCTTCGTGTAGCGCGCCATGAACGGCAGCTACCCGGGGACCGCACCGCCTATGCCTCCCGCGCGCCGGGCTTGACCTCAACCTCACACGAGGTTCTAGCCTGCTCGCGGAGGTACGGCATGAGCATGGAAGTTACCGCGTGGACGTCCCTGCACCACGCGATGAACGCGCAGGACGAACGACCACTGTCCCGGGCCACCCTGAAGCGCATCGCGCGGTTCGCGCGGCCGCACCGTTCCCTGATCATCAGGTTCCTGCTGTTGAGCGTGGTGACGGCGGTCCTCACTGTGGCGGCACCGGTCCTCGCCGGTCGGGTGGTGGACGCGATCGTCGACGGCGCCGACAGCAGCATCGTGATCCGGTTGGCGGTGCTGATCGCCGTGATCGCCCTGGCCGAAGCCGGCCTGGGTCTGGTGACGCGGTTCCTGTCCGCCAGCATCGGTGAGGGGCTGATCGTCCAGCTGCGGACAGCCGTCTTCGACCACGTCCAGCGCATGCCGGTGGCGTTCTTCACCCGGACCCGTACCGGTGCGCTGGTCAGCCGTTTGAACAACGATGTGATCGGCGCGCAGCGGGCCTTCAGCGACACTCTGTCGGGTGTGGTCGGCAACGCCGTCACACTGGTCCTGACGCTGGCGGTGATGCTCAGCTTCTCCTGGCAGATCACGCTGCTGGCGCTCGTACTGCTGCCCATCTTCGTCCTTCCGGCCCGGCGGATGGGTTCGCGGCTCGCCCAGTTGCAGCGCGAGGCCGCCGAGCACAACGCGGCCATGAGCACCCGGATGACCGAACGCTTCTCGGCACCCGGCGCGACACTGGTCAAGCTGTACGGGCGTCCGGCCGAGGAGTCGGCCGAGTTCGCGGCGCGGGCGCGGCGGGTGCGCGACATCGGCGTCCGCGCCGCCATGCTCCAGTGGGTCTTCATCACCGCGCTCACCGTCGTCGGCTCGCTGGCGCTGGCCCTGGTCTACGGGCTGGGCGGTCTCTACGCCCTCCGGGGCAGCCTCGACGCCGGCACAGTGGTCGCGCTCGCGCTGCTGCTGTCGCGCCTCTACGCGCCGTTGACGTCGCTGGCCAGCGCCCGGGTCGAGGTGATGAGCGCGCTGGTGAGCTTCGAGCGGGTGTTCGAGATCCTCGACCTCAAGCCGCTGATCCTCGACAGGTCCGATGCCCGGCCGCTCCCTGACGGACCGGTCGCGGTGGAGTTCGACGCGGTACGGTTCGGCTACCCGTCGGCCGACAAGGTGTCGCTGGCGTCCCTTGAGGATGTGACGAAGCTCGATACGCGCGGCGGCGAGGAGGTGCTGCACGGCGTGTCGTTCCGCGCCGAAGCGGGGCAGATGGTCGCCCTCGTCGGCTCCTCCGGAGCGGGCAAGTCGACGATCGCCCAACTCGTGCCGCGCCTGTACGACGTCGAGGATGGCGCGGTGAAGCTCGCCGACGTCGACGTACGCGACCTGTCGGCCGAGTCGGTCCGAACGGCACTCGGCGTGGTGACCCAGGACGGGCATCTATTTCACGAGAGCATCCGCGCCAACCTGGTGTTCGCCCGGCCGGACGCGACCGAGGAGGAGATGTGGGAGGTACTGCGGCGGGCCCGGCTCGACGCCCTGATCCGCTCACTTCCGGATGGGCTCGACACCGTCGTCGGTGAGCGCGGGTACCGCCTGTCGGGCGGCGAACGGCAACGGCTCACCATCGCGCGGTTACTGCTGGCCCGCCCCCGGGTGGTCATCCTCGACGAGGCCACGGCGCATCTGGACTCCACGTCGGAAGCCGCCGTACAGGAAGCCCTCGCCGAGGCCCTGACCGGCCGGACCAGTGTGGTCATCGCGCACCGGCTGTCCACCATCCGCGCGGCCGACCAGATCCTCGTCGTCGAGGACGGACGCATCGTCGAACGCGGGCGACACAGCGAGCTACTCGCCGCCGGTGGCCGGTACCAGGAGTTGTACCGCACCCAGTTCGACCAGGACGAGCCGGCGGCCCAGGAGGATCGGGTCGCGGCCGTCTAGGAACGCCTTCGTACCGCCGCCCACCACGGTGAGCCCGTGGTGGGCGGCGGCAACACGGCGTCAGTCGTCGTCGCCGGACCTGTCGTCATCGTCGTCGTCGGACTGGTCGTCATCGTCGTCGTCATGGTCGTCGTCGACCGGCTCCTGCTCGGCCTTGACCACCGTGCCGTTGTCCCGGTCGACGTCCACCTCGTGCTCGGTGTCACCGGCGACGATCTCGACGCTCCAGACCGGGCGGCCGTGCTCCTGCTCGGCCTCGATCTCGACGATCTGGCCGCCGCCGGCCCTGGCGAGCGCGATCTCGCCGGCGCGCTGCGCGTTGACCGCCCCGCCCCCCGGCGAACTGCCGCTCGACGGCGTACCGCTGGTCGGCGTACCGCTGGCCCCTGGTGCGGCGGGCGTAGCGCTGGTGGCGCTGTCGTCCGGTTCGTCGGTGGCCGTCGGGTCGGCGGTAGCGGCGGCGAGTGCCGCGCCACCGACCGGCCGAGAGTCGTCTGCGGCGCTGACGCCGAGCGCGACCCCGGCCACAGCGAGCACCGCCGCCCCGCCGACCGACGCCAGGAGCAGAGAGTTGCGCTTCATCGTGGTGTCCACCTTTCCTCGGTTGTCGACATTGAGGATCGGCCGGATCGGGATAGTGCCGCGCTGTCCAGAGGCTAAGGCCGGGTTAAGCCGTTCTCGTCCGGCCCGGACCCGCTGTCTGTCGGCCGCTGCTGCGGCAGCGGCGGTCCGAGCCGGAGCAGCACCTGAGCCCCGCCTCCCGGCCCGGTACGCAGCTCCAGCCGTCCGCCGCCGGCCTGCGCAGCGCGCCGGGCGATGTCCAGGCCGAGGCCGGTCGACCCGGCCGCGCTGGCGCCCCGCCGGACCGCCCCGGCCGGCATCCCCTGGCCCTCGTCGGTGATGGTGAGCAGCACCTGACCGGCCTCCGGGGCCAGCCGGACGGCGAAGGGCGTGCCGTCGGGGGTGTGCGCGAAGACGTTGCCGAGCAGGGCGTCCACGGCCGCTGCCAGGTCGTCGGGGGGCACACCGACGGGAAGCGGGCCGGGCGCCAGGTCGAGGGTGACGGCACGGCCGGTGTCCTCGGCCAGCACCGACCAGAACGCCACCCGGTCACCCACGATCGTCGCGGCGTCCGCGGTGACCGCTCCCGCCGGCGGGCGGCGCCACCGGGCCTGCCGGATCAGTCCGGTGACCGCCCGTTCGAGCCCGTCGGCGGCAGCGGTGATCCGGGCCGCGTCGTCCGGGTCGCGCAGCGACTCCGCCTCCAGCCGCAACGCCGTCAACGGTGTACGCAGCCGGTGCGACAGGTCGGCGACCTGCTCACGTTCCTGTAGCAGGAGCACCTGGATCCGGCCGGCCAGGTGGTTGAGCGCGCCGGCCACCTCGCGCAGCTCCGCCGGGCCGGCCGGCACCACCCGGGCGTCCAGCTCGGCGTTCGCCAGGCGGTTCGACACCGCGGAGAGTTCGCTGATCGGCCGGACCAAGGTGCGCGCCAGCCGGTCAGCGACGGCCAACCCGATCAGCACCAGGACCACTCCGAGCAGGGCCAGCACCAGCCAGGCCCGGGTCACCCCGCTGGTCAGCTCGTCGCGCGGGACCACGGTCCGGATCACCCCGGTGCCGTCCGCCCTGCCCTGCACCGCGATGACCACCTCCCGGCCGGCCGCCGACTCGCCGGTGAGGCTCTGCCCTCGCTCGGCGAGCGCCACGGCGGGCGTACGGGGTATCTGGGCGCCGAGCACCGTGCCGTCCGGCAGGAAGACGCTCACCGGCCGGCCGGACTCCGCGGCGAGCTGCTCGACGGTGAGCCGGATGGTCGCCGCGTCGGCGGTGCCGACCACCGGCACCAGGCTCTGCGCGTCGGCGGTGGCCCGGACCGTGGCACGGTCTTCGGCGACGGTGCGGACCAGCAGTGCCAGCGGCACCAGGAACGCGATCAGGGTGAGCACGCTGACCGCGGCGACCAGCAGCGCGAGGCGCGCCCTCACCGCTGCTCCCCCGGTGCCTCCAGCCGCACCCCGACGCCGCGTACGGTGTGCAGGTAGCGGGGCTGCACGGCGCTCTCGCCCAGCTTGCGGCGCAGCCAGGACAAATGCACGTCGACCGTCTTGTCGGCGCCGCCGTACGGGATCTGCCACACCTCGGTGAGCAGTTCACGCTTGGTGACCACCTGACCCGGCCGACCGGCGAGATGGTGCAGCAGGTCGAATTCGCGCGGAGTCAACTCCACCGCCGCCCCCTCCAGCGTGACCTGCCGGGCGCGTGGGTCGATCCGTAGCCCTCCCACGACGAGCGACGGGTCCGCCGCATCGGCTCCGGAAGGGGCCCGCCGGAGCACCGCCCGGACGCGGGCGTCGAGCTGTGCCGCGGTGAACGGCTTGACCACGTAGTCATCGGCGCCCGCGTCGAGGACCCGAACGATCTCGGTCTCGTCGTCGCGGGCCGTGGCCACGATGACCGGCACCGAGCTGACCGCGCGCAGCATCCGCAGCAGCTCCCGCCCGTCCAGATCCGGCAGGCCCAGGTCGAGCACGACGAGGTCGGGCCGGTCGTCCAGCGCGTCGCGGAGCCCGGCCATCGCGGTCGAGGCGGCGGCAACCGCGTGCCCGCGTTCCCGTAATGCCCGGATCAGCGGCGTACGGATCGTCAGGTCGTCCTCGATGAGCAGCAGGCGGGCCACAGGTGGCAGGCTAGCCGCTGCGGCCAGGGCCGGGGCGCGCGTTAACCCTGCCTTAGCGTCCGGATGTGCCGGCCACAACCATGGATCGGGGATAGTCAGGGGATGGGCCGTCGTTCGATCCTCGTCGCCACCGGGTGGGTGGCCACCGCCGCCGTGGCCACCCTGATCGGGTTGGGCGCGATCCGTCTGGTGGGTGAGAGCATCACCGGAACCCCAGGCGGGGTGCGCAGCGAGGCGGAAATCGAACGGGCACTCGCCTCGCCGGAGCCGGCGCCCGCCAGCACGACAGACGCCGCACCGTCCACGCCGGGCACGGCGAGCGCCGCGCCGACCGCCAGCTCCGGGGTCCGCCGGGGGTTCGCCACCACGGGCGGCACGGCCGTGGCCGAGTGCGGCGCCGGCGGGGTACGCCTCGTCTCCTGGGCTCCCGCGCAGGGCTACCGGGTCCGCGACGTGGATCGGGGCCCGGACGACGACGTCGAGGTCAAGTTCGAGGGGTCGGCCGGCGAGTACGAGCTGAAGGTGCGCTGCATCGGCTCGGAGCCGGTGGCCGTCGCCGACGACTGACGTCGCCGCAGGTCGGCGCCCTGAAAGGTTGGGGCCACCGCGCCTACTAACCCGCCGGCCACTCGCGATCTGCGGCCCTGCCCAGGGCGACCATGCGCAGCGTCTCCTCTCGACGGCGGACGAGCAGTGCCCCGGCCAGGAAGGTCGCCGGTGGGACGAGAACCAGCATCGCCCACTGCGCTGGCACCAGGGGGATGACGTGTCCCATGTGCATCGTGGAGGTGGCCCAGCCGGCGAGAGCGCCGTCGATCACCAGGGCGAGTGCCGCCACCGGCAGGAGCATGACGACGATCCGTCGGCGTACCCCGGGGGCGAGCGTGGCCAGCGCGACAAGCATGGCCAGCGCGGCGACCCCCAGACCAGCGACGTAGAGCCAGAGGACCAGTTCGCTGCTGGCCTCGATGCCGTAGAAGACCTGGTAGGACGCCCCGTCGACCGGGTCGAACGTGGGACTGGTCACCCGGTTGATCTCCAACAGCGCGACAATCGCGGCCGGCGCGAGCAGCAGTGCCACCAACCGGCGTACGCCCAGGAGCGCGAACAACCGGTAACGCGGCACTGGCACGGTCAGCGCGGCGGCCGCCACCACGGCGAGCGCGAACTGCGGCAGGGTGTCCACCACGTACGTCGGATTGCCGCCGGCCTGCGGGGCGACCAGCACGCCCCAGCCGATCACGCCAACCCAGGCCAGAGCGGCGGCAATCCAGCGCAACCCGACCAGCGCGGCCACGCAGACACCCGCCCAGCCGACCACCTGCAGCCAGTCGACCAGGTCGGGGCTGCCCGGCCGGAACCCCGGCGGCAGATTCGGATCCCGGATGCTCTGGTCGAGCAGCGATCTCCCGGCAAGAGCGAGCAGGACAAGCCCGATCAGCAGGCCCGTTACCGCCGCCGCGTCCGCCCAAGCCGACTCGGTGAACCCCCGTGCGCCCACCCGCAGCCGAGCCCGAAGCCCGGCGCCGACCAGATTCAGCACGTCACCGGCGGAGGGCCGTCGCTGGCCCGGTCGAGCGCCGGCGACGAGCACAGCCAGCATCTCGTCCTCGTACGCTCGACGGTGCTCCCACGGATAGACGGCCAGCAGCCGCCGGTATCGACGCTCCAGGTCGTCGCTGCTCACGCCGTGCCCCCCTCGATCCGCAGGCCACCACGGCGCAGCCGCACGCTGGCGGCGTCAGCGTTGTGTCGCAGGCGGGCGACCTCATCCGCGAGCCGACGCGCCCCCAGGGCGGTGAGCCGGTAGTAACGGCGCAACCGGGACTGCACCACCTCTTCGCGCTCGACCTCGATGAGGCCGTCAGCCCGGAGCCGGTCGAGAACGGCGTAGAGGGTGCCCGCACGCAGTCGCACCCGACCATCGGAGATATGTAGAACGTCCTCGATGACGGCATAGCCGTGCTTGGGTGACTCAGCCAACGCGGTGAGCACCAGGAACGTCGGCTCCCGGAGTGGACTCTCGGTCATACCGAGGAGAATATACCGGCTATCGGTATATACAAAGTCAAAGTCTTGCTTCCAGGACCCTGCCCGAGGATCTGCGGCCTGAACTACAGCGTGAGGTGTCACCAGCCGCTACGCGCCGCCGACCGCGTGTACCGGCTGCGCGACACCGGTCGGACCGCCTTCCACGACTCGGGCGGCGTGCACAACGACTTCCCCAGCAGCTGAACGGTGGCCGGCACGGGGATGCTCCGTGCCGGCCACGTCATCGGTGGTGGTTCAGCTGGCGTACGCCTCCAACTCCCAGAGCGAGTGTCCGTACGGGGTGCCCCGGGCGGTGCCGTAGATCCGCAGGTAGCGACCGTTGGCGCCGAGCGCGGTGTGCTCGTCCACGCCGCCGTCGGCCCCGGTCACCGTCTTCACGTTGCTCCAGGTGGTGCCGTCGTTCGAGGTCTGGATGATGTACGAGCTGCTGTACGCCGTCTCCCAGCTCAGCTTGACCCGGCCGATCGCGGTGGGGCTGCCGAGGTCGACCCGGATCCACTGCGGGTCGGAGAACGCGCTCGACCAGCGGGTGGTGAGGCTGCCGTCCACCGCCTGAGCGCCGGGCACGTCGGCCCCCTCGTTGCTGGAGGTCAGCGCCGGCTTGTTCAACAGCAGATTGGTACCGGGGCCGGTCGGGCCGCCGGTGCCGCCGTACACCTCGAACTCGAACAGGGAGTAGCCCCAGGCGGTGCCCCGGGTGGTGCCGGTGAGCCGGACGTACCGGCCGGAGCCGCTCAGCCCGGTCAGGTCGTCCACCCCGCCGTCGCCGCCGGTCACCGTCCGGATCGGGGTGAAGTTGACCCCGTCCGACGAGGTCTGGATCTGGTACCCACTGCCGTACGCCGCCTCCCAGGTCAGCTTGACCCGGTTGATGTTGTACGTGGCGCCCAGGTCCACGTCGATCCACTGCGGATCGCTGAAGGCGCTGCCCCAGCGGGTGCCGAGCACGCCGTCGAACGCGTTGGCCGCGACGAAGGCACCCTCGAAACTGGAGGCCCGAGCCGGTTTGCCCTGGGCCAGGTTGGTGCCCGGATCAGGATCCGGGTCCGGGTCGGGTCCGGGACCGCCGGGGCTGGTGGAGAGGGTGAACTCGTCCAGGTCGTACATCCCACCTCCGCCCTTGAACACCAGGAACAGGGTGCGGGTGCCGGTCGGGGCGGTGACCCCGCCGGTGACCGTGGCGAACGTGCCGTGCCCGCCGGTCGGTACCACGGTGGCCGAGCCGACCAGCGGCCCGGTGGGCGAGTCGACCCGCAGTTCCAGCGTGCCGCCGGCACCGGCCGGGGCGCCGGCCCGCGCGCTGAAGGACTGGATGCCGGTCAGGTTGTACGGCTGGAACGATATCCAGTCGTTGTTGTCGATGTAACCGATCGCGGAACCGCCGTGCGCGCTGCCCGGGGTGACGACCTGGATGCCGGACGAGTCGCCGAAGTGCTCGGCCTGGCGCACGCGCGGTTGCAGGACCGCCTGGGTGTGGGTGGTCAGCGGTGGCTGGCCGCCGCCGCCCAGGTCGGTGTACTCGGCGTCGATGATGCCGAAGATGTTCGCCGCGGTGTCGTGCTCGCCGTCGGCCGAGGTCTGGATGACCCCGGTGCAGCCCTGCACGCTGCCGAGTTGGTGGCCGTGCGAGTCATGACCGAGGACGTAGTTCACCTTCACCCGGGCGCAGTTGATCGCACCGTCCTGGGCGTCGGTGACGGTGACGTTGAACGGCACCGCGTCCCCGAAGGTGAACGTCTGCCCGTTCAACGGTGTGTTCACTCTGACCACCGGGGCGCTGTTGCCGACCGTGATGACCACGCTCGCGGTGGCCGTCTTGCCGGTGGTGTCCCGGACGGTCAGCGTCGGGCTGCGGGTCCCGTTGGTGGTGTACGTGAAGCTCGGGTTCGCCGCCGTCGAGTCGGTGGTGCCGTTGTTGTCGAAGTCCCAGGCGTAGGTGAACGGGTCACCGTCCGGGTCGAGTGTGCCGGCCGACGAGAACGCCACCGTCAGCGGCGCCGTACCGCTGGTCGGGGTGGCCGAGACCACCGCAACCGGCGCCCTGCCCTCGCGGGCGTACTCGATCCGGTACAGCGCCGAGTTGGCGTCGCCGTTGAACCAGCCGGTGCCGTAGTCGAGCACGTAGAGCGCCCCGTCCGGGCCGAACTCCATGTCCATGACCTGGGTGCCGGTCCACGGGAACGGGTTGATCTTCAGCGGTTGGCCGGCCGGGTCGAGCTTGATGTTCTTGATCCAGCGGCGGCCGAACTCGCCGGCGAAGTAGGTCCCGTCGTAGTACTGCGGGAACGCCACGTCGGAGGTGTTGTTCGGGTCGTACCGGTAGACCGGGCCGCCCATCGGGGACAGGCCGCCGCCGGTGAACTCCGGCGGGGAGCCGGAACCGCCGTACGGGAGCCACGCTGGGACGGCCGGCGGTAGCTGGGTGATGCCGGTGTTGTTGGGCGAGTTGTTCACCGGCCCGCCCGCGCAGTCGAACTTCGGCCCGGACGGGCCGGACGGGAAGGTGTAGTCGTTGTAGGCGTCGTTGCGGGCGGTGCAGTACGGCCAGCCGTAGAAGCCGGGCCGGTCGATCCGGGCGAACTCCACGTTGCCCGCCGGTCCCCGGTTCGGGTCGGCGGTGCCCGCGTCGGGACCGTAGTCACCGAGGTAGACGATGCCGGTGGCCCGGTCCACGCTCATCCGGAACGGGTTCCGGAAGCCCATCGCGTAGACCTCGGGGCGGGTCCGCGCGGTTCCCGGGGCGAACATGTTGCCGGCCGGGATGGTGTAGCCGCCCGCCGCGCTCGGCTTGATCCGGAGCACCTTGCCGCGGAGGTCGTTGCTGTTCGCCGAGGTGCGCTGGGCGTCGAAGGCCGGGTTGCGGCCGGCCCGCTCGTCGATCGGGGTGAACCCGGCCGAGTCGAACGGGTTGGTGTCGTCGCCGGTGGACAGGTACAGGTTGCCGGCCGCGTCGAAGTCCATGTCACCGCCGACGTGGCAGCACATGCCCCGGCTGGTCGGGACGTCCAGGACCAGCGTCTCGCTGGCCAGGTTGATGGTGTTGTCCGCGTTCACGGTGAACCGGGACAGCCGGTTGACGCCGTTCCAGACGGCGAAGTCGGCCGGCGTGCCGGTGGCCGGGGCACCGCCACCGGGAGTGCTCAATGGTGGCGCATAGTACGCGTACACCCAACGGTTGGTGGCGAAGTTCGGGTCGACCTTGATGCCCTGCAGGCCCTCCTCGTCCCCGGTGTAGACCGGCAGGGTGGCGGCGACCTTGGTGTTGCCGGCCGCGTCGGTGTGTCGGATCACGCCGTTGCGCGAGGTGTGCAGCACGCCCCGGTCGGGCAGCACGGTGAGGCTCATCGGCTCGCCGGTCTCGGCTGCGCCCTTGGCCAGCTCCACCTGCTGGAAGTTGCTGTTGACGGTGGGGCCGCAGTCGGCGTCGACCGCGCCGGCCGCGGTCATGATGCCGCCGAGCAGGTGCTGCCGGAAGTTCGCTTCGGTGTACGACGAGTCGGTGTGGCCGAGGCCGGTGTACCAGGACCGGCCGCCGGAGTAGTTCTGGCACCAGGAGATCGGGTGGTCGGACCCCATGCTCCCGCCGGTGTAGGTGCTCTCGTCCAGGGTTGCCAGCACGTGCACGTTGCCCCGGGGGTTGGCGCGGTAGTTGTACCACTCGTCCAGCCGGGTCCACCGCTGCGGCAGCGTCGCGGTGGACGGGTGTACCTGGTCGGCGACCTTGATGGTGGCGGTCTGGTCGGCCGGGTGCGAGGCGAAGTACGCCCCGACCAGCCCGCCGTACCAGGGCCAGTCGTACTCGGTGTCGGAGGCGGCGTGCACGCCCACGTACCCGCCACCGCCCTGGATGTAGCGCTCGAACGCGGCCTGCTGGGCGGCGTTGAGCACGTCGCCGGTGGTGGACAGCCAGATCACCGCGCCGAACCGGTCCAGGTTGGCGTCGGTGAACTGGGCCGAGTCCTCGGTGGTCTCGACGGTGAACCCGTTGGCGGCGCCGAGCTGCTGGATGGCGGTGATGCCGGGCGTGATGGATCCGTGCCGGAATCCGGCGGTCTTGCTGAACACCAGCACGGTGAACGGTGCGGCGCTGGCCGTGGGTGGCACGGCGACTATGCCGCCCACCACGAGGATCGTGCTCAGCACGGCGCCGAGCCACGATCTCAGGGATCTGCGCACGGTAGGTCCTTTCGCGGTGCGGGGGGACGGCGTGCGCCGATCACGCCTGGCGGTGGGAAGGGGGTGATGCGTGTCAATGCATCGTTGCGGCTGGATCACGGCCGCGTCAAGCACTCTCCCACCATCCGTGAGAGCGTTATCTCCGCAGCTCAGGGCCGACTGCGGCGGGCATGATCAGATTACGTTTTTCGGGCCTGTGATCCGTCCTGCGTGGGCCGACGCCTCGCCTGGTATCGATCGCCACTCGCGGATCTACTCCCGACACTTCACTCCGGCGCGCCATTGGATTCTTCATGTGTTGGAGAACAAAATGGGCGATACTACCCGTCATGCGTTCCGCCAGGCCGTCCACGTACGACGTGCTGCAGGTCGGAGATCGACAGGAGAAGGACCGACGTGTCTGAGAGCGAGAACCCCGCAATCCCCGCCCCGACTCCGAAGCCGAGTCGGCCGAGGGGCAACCAGGACTGGTGGCCGAATCAGCTGAACCTGCAGGTTCTCCATCAGCACTCACCCCGGGCCGACCCCATGGGCGAGTCCTTCAACTATGCCGAAGAGTTCAAGACCCTCGACGTCGACGCGCTGAAGCGGGACATCATCGAGGTGATGACGACGTCGCAGGACTGGTGGCCGGCCGACTACGGCCACTACGGGCCGCTCTTCATCCGGATGAGCTGGCACTCCGCCGGCACCTACCGCATCGAGGACGGTCGCGGCGGTGGTGGCGATGGCGCTCAACGCTTCGCCCCGCTGAACAGTTGGCCCGACAACGTGAACCTCGACAAGGCGCGCAGACTGCTCTGGCCGGTCAAGCAGAAGTACGGCCGGAAGATCTCCTGGGCCGACCTCCTGGTCTTCACCGGCAACTGTGCGCTGGAGTCGATGGGGTTCAAGACGTTCGGCTTCGGCTTCGGGCGCCACGACATCTGGGAGCCCGAGGAGATTTTCTGGGGGCCCGAGGACACCTGGCTCGGCGACGAGCGCTACAGCGGCGACCGGGAGCTCGCCGGTCGTCTCGGCGCCGTACAGATGGGGCTGATCTACGTGAACCCGGAGGGGCCGAACGGCACTCCGGACCCCCGGGCCTCGGCACGGGACATCCGCGAGACCTTCCGCCGGATGGCGATGAACGACGAGGAGACCGTCGCCCTCATCGCCGGGGGGCACACGTTCGGCAAGACCCACGGCGCCGCCCCCGCCGAGTACCTCGGTCCCGAGCCAGAGGGCTGCCCGGTCGAGGCCAACGGCCTCGGCTGGCGGAACACCTTCGGCAGCGGCAAGGGCAAGGACACGATCACCAGCGGGCTCGAGGGCGCGTGGACACCCACCCCGATCACCTGGGACAACAGCTTCTTCGAGACCCTGTTCGGCTTCGAGTGGGAGGTCACCGAGAGCCCCGCCGGCGCGAAGCAGTGGCGTCCGAAGGACGGCGCCGGTGCGCAGGCCGTGCCCGCCGCCCACGACCCCTCGGTCAGGTACGCGCCGATGATGGCGACGACGGACCTCGCGCTGCGCGTCGATCCCACGTACGAGCAGATCTCCCGGCGTTTCCTGGAGAACCCGGATCAGCTCGCGGACGCGTTCGCCAGGGCCTGGTACAAGCTGTTGCATCGCGACATGGGACCGGTTTCGCGCTACCTGGGCCCGTGGGTCCCGGAGCCGCAACTGTGGCAGGACCCCGTCCCGCCGGTCGATCACGAGCTGATCGGGGACGGGGACATCGCGGCCCTCAAGGACACGCTCCTCGCATCGGGACTGACCATCTCCCAGCTCGCCCAGACGGCGTGGGCGTCGGCCGCGAGCTTCCGGGGCACCGACCTGCGTGGCGGGGCCAACGGGGCGCGGATCCGCCTGGAGCCGCAGAAGAACTGGGAGGTCAACGAGCCGGCCCAGCTCGCCACGGTGCTGCAGACGCTGGCGCGGATCCAGCAGGAATTCAACACGTCGCAGTCCGGTGGGAAGAAGGTCTCGCTTGCCGACCTGATCGTCCTCGGCGGGTGCGCGGCCGTCGAGCAGGCCGCCAGGACCGCAGGGCACGACGTCACGGTCCCGTTCGCACCGGGGCGCACGGACGCCTCCCAGGAGCAGACCGACGTGGAGTCGTTCACCGTGCTCGAGCCGACGGCGGACGGCTTCCGCAACTACCTGCGAGCCGGACAGAAACTGTCGCCGGAGACCCTGCTGCTGGACCGGGCCAACCTGCTGGCGCTGACCGCCCCGGAGATGACGGTCCTGATCGGCGGCATGCGGGCCCTGAACGCCAACGTGGGACAGACAGGCCACGGCGTCCTCACCCACCGGCCCCAGACGTTGACGAACGACTTCTTCGTGAACCTGCTCGACATTGGCACGGAGTGGCAGGCAGCCACCTCGACCGAGAACGTCTACGAGGGTCGGGATCGCACCACGGGCGAGGTCAGGTGGACGGCCACCGCCGTCGACCTCGTCTTCGGGGCGAACTCCCAGCTTCGCGCCATCGCGGAGGTCTACGGCAGTGGCGACGGGCAGGACAAGTTCGTCCGCGACTTCGTCGCGGCGTGGGCCAAGGTCATGAACCTGGACCGGTACGACATCGCCTGACGGAATGGGCCCCGGCTCCTACGAGCGAGACCGGGGCCCTCGCCCCTGCCGTGGCGCGGTGGGTCGGGGCAGGCCGTGGGCGACCAGTTCGACGGTGAGGACGACGGCGACGGCCTCCACGGCGAGCAGTCCGACGAGCACGACCAGCTGCGTCACCCCGGCGGCGAGCGGGCTCGCCCCGCCGAGCAGCATCCCGACGAACGCGCCGGGCAGGGTCACCAGGCCCACCGTCCGGGTCTGGTCCAGTGCCGGGACCAGTGCCTGGCCGGCCGCCGGACGGCACACCAGCAACACCGCGTCCCGGGGCAGCAGACCCAGAGCCAGGCCGGCCTCCACCTCACCGCGCCGACTGGTCAGCTCGTCCAGCGCCCGGCGGCCGGCCAGCGAGGTCGCCGTCATCGCCCCGCCGATCAGGATTCCCGCGATTGGAATGATCGCGATACCGCGCAGCGGCACCAGACCCGCCAACAGCAGCCCCACCACCACCAGCATGCTGCCCACGACGATCGGCGCACCGGCCCACCAACCCCGCCGGCCGCCCGTGACACGTCGGCCGGAGGTGGCCGTGGCCACCGCGCACATCAGGGCCACGAACGCGGCCGTGGCCCACAGTGACGCCACGATGGCCGCGATCAGCAGCGACACCGCGCCCAGCTGGATCGCGGCACGGACGGCGGCGACCATGATCTGCCGGCCGTGACCCAACTCCCCCACCGTCACGACGACCGCCGCCACGAGGGTCAACACCACCAGCGCCACGCCAAGCTTCGGGCCGACCACCAGCATCGTCGAGGACATGAAAGCAGTCTTCCGCCGTTGATCGGCGATCACCATGCCGTGCTGTCCGTTGCATGGTTCAGCTCGCGACGGCGACCGGCTCCGGCTTCGGGTCCCGTGAACGTCGCTCGGCCGCGAAGCTGGCGGCGGCCAGGCCCAGCCCGAGGACCGCCAGGACCACGCCCACCCGGGCCGGGGCGAGGTAGCCGAGCCCGGCGGCGATGGCGACGCTGCCCAGGGCAGCGCCCAGGCTGTTCGCGATGTTCATGGCCGACTGGTTCATGGCCGCACCCATCAGCTGGGCTCCGGGGGCGACCGTGATCAGGCGCGCCTGCAGGACCGGGCCGAGGAAGAGACTGGTCGCGCCGACCAGGAACGCACCCACGAACAGGCCGACCTGCGTCGATGCCATGAGGCTGAACGCGGCAATGCTCACGATCATCGCGATGAAGCCGACCATCATGCTCCGGCGCAGGTCCCGGTCGGCGAGCCAGCCGCCCAGGGCGTTGCCGACGGTCATGCCGAGGCCCACCGCCACCAGCGCCCACGGCACCGTCGTGGTCGAGAGGCCGGCAACGTCGGTGGTGACCGGGGCGATGTAGGTGTTGACCGCGAAGAATCCGGCGAAGCCGACCGCCCCCGTGGCCGCGACCAGCCAGACCTGCGAGGTCCGCAGCGCCCTGAGTTCGGCGGCCGGCGAGCCGTCCACCGCGGCGGCGATCTCTGGGACGACCGCCACCACTGCCAGCAGGGTGAGCAGGAAGACTCCGGCGATCACCAGATAGGCCGTGCGCCAACCGGCCGCCTGCCCGAGCCGGGTGATCAGCGGTACGCCGACCACGTTGGCCGCGGTCAAGCCGCTGAGCACCGTGGCGAAGCCACGGGCCTCTCTGCCGGGGCCCATCAGGGCCGCCGCGAGCAGGCCGGCCGCTCCGAAGTACGCGCCGTGCGGCAGCGCCGCGACGAATCGCGCCACCAGCACCAGGCCGAACGTCGGGGCGATCGCGGACGCGATCGTGCCGACGGTGAAGAGGACGAGCAGTCCGAGCACGAGCTTCTTGCGGGGTACGCGCGCGCTCAGCACGGCGATCAGGGGAGCGCCGACGACCACGCCGAGCGCGTACGCGGTGATCATCCAGCCACCCCGGGCCACCGCGCCCGACGACGACTGGGCGTACTGCTCGGGGAGCAGGCCGCGCGCGATCTCGGGCAGCAGGCCCATCGCCACGAACTCCGTCAAGCCGACCGCGACGCCACCCAGCGCCAGGGCCGCCACCGCCGCCAGGCGCCGACCTCTGCTCAATCCGTTCATGGGAGAGAATTTAGCAACAGCGTTGCGTAATATGGTGGTGAGATGATTCGCACCACTGCCGACGTGACGTTCCTTCGCGGCTACAACCAGGCGCTCGTCATGGCGGTGGGGCGCACCGTGCGCACGTTCGAACGGTCGACCATCGTCAACGCCACCGGCCTGACACCGCAGGCGGTCTCCAAGGTCATCGCCCGCCTGGTCGCCGACGGCCTGATCCGTTCCGCCGGCGTCCGCCGCCCGGGCATCGGCAAGCCCGCGGTCGTCTACGAGTTGGTCCCCGACAGCCGGTACGCGATCGGTGCCCACGTCGCCCGGCGGACCCTGCGGCTGGTCCTGGTCGACCTTGCCGGCACCGTGCACCACTCGGCGGTCAGACCGCTGCCCAGCGACTTCACCCCGGCGCAGCTTCTGGACGCCCTGAAGTCCGGCATCGACGCGATCACCGGCATCGACGGTCTCCGTGACCGGCTGACCGGCGTGGGCATCGGCATGATCGGCCCACTGGACCACGAGAATGGCCTGGTCCGGGACGCGCACGGCCTGCGGCACTGGCACGACGTACCGCTGCGCGAGATCGCGGAGGCGCACCTCGGCCTACCGGTGCATCTCGACAAGGAGGTCACCGCGGGAATCACGGCGGAGGCATGGCGGCACGGCGGAAAGTTCGGCGACGCAGCCCTCATCATGATCGAGTCAGGCATCGGCGGAGGCTTCTGGCTGGGCGGCGCCGCCCACCGCGGCGCCCACACCAACGCCGGAGAGTTCGGCCACACCGTCGTCGATCTGGACGGGCCGCTCTGCGTCTGCGGACGCCACGGATGCCTGGAGATCGTCCACAGCCACGCCGCCGAGGCTGGCGACATCCCACGCGCGGCCCGCGTCCTGGCCGTCGGCGTCGTCAACCTGCTCCAGACACTCGACCTCGCCCACGTGGTGCTGGCGGGCGCAGACCTGCTGCGGCACGCGGAGGTCTACCTCGCCGCGGTCGAGAAGGCCGTCCATGCGGACGTGCGACGCGCGGACTGGCTCACCACGGACGTCACACTGTCGAGCCTGGGCGCGGACGTGATGGCCGCGGGCGCTGCCATGCAGGTCCTCGACGAGCACTACGGCATTCCGGGTCTCGCCCAACTCCAGCCGCACGCCTAGGGCCCACGTCTTCCACGGCACCGTCACCGTCGCCGCGATCTGGCTCTGGCTCTGGCTTCGTCCATGTTCCGCCGGATGCAAGCCGGCGGTGAGGCGCTCGAAATACCAGTGGTGCAACGCCGCTGTGCGCCATTACCGTGCTGCGCAACCAAGCCGTCTAGGCAAGGACGTGCCGTTGTACACCCTGTGAGACCTCCCGAGCGCTGATTTGTCGCGCGTCGCGCATGCGCGCCGCGCTCCTTTTTGCTGCGGACTTCTCACTGAAACCGGTGTACTTCTGTGCTCAAAAACTGGGTGGTCGTGCCCACCTGCCTGCCGCTCGTTCGCCGCCGTTGCCACGCGTGCGCGTCCGAGCTCTTCCGGGCAAGCGGTAAATTTCGCGTCAACGCCAACCACAAACTCATCGACGTCTGGCTCCTCGCGCTCTGTACCGGTTGCGGGGCAACGGCAAAGCTCACGGTCCTGGAGCGGTCGACTGTGCGCTCCATACGACCTGAACTGCTGGACCGGCTGCACGACAACGACCCTGGCCTGGCAGCTGAGCTGCTCCAGGATCCGGTCGTGCAGCGCCGTAATCGCATCGCCCTCGACTGGGACAATGCCTGGCGCCTCGACACCGGCGGATCGGATCACCTGGACCGCGAGGTGATCGACGTCTCGGTCCGCTTTGCGGCGCGGATCCCTGTCCGGCCGGTGCGACTGATCGCTGAAGGGTGCGGTCTTTCGAGGGCCGAGGTCGAGAGACTGATCAAGGACGAAAGACTCGTCTCGGCAGTCCGGCTGAGCGGCAAGCTCTCCGGCGACTTCACCTTCACGCTCAAGCGCTGACCCCTCCTCGGGACCACGGGCCTGTCCGGCATATCCGCCGGACAGGCCCGTGCAGCAGCGGGCCTTCGCGCGTCGACGCGTGGCTGGCAGCTCCGTCCCTCGTGGACGCGTCGGAGGGCCGTACACCCAGCGTTCCGGCGGTGGCCACGCTCAATCGATCATGAGTTCGGGTGTGCTTCCTACCGTTCCGAGCATGACTGTCCTTCCCGCATCATCGCCGCTCGGCCGTGCCGCGACGAGGTTCGTCGCGACACGTACCCGGGCCGCCGCCGTCATCGCCGCACTCGCCGTCACCGGCGCGGCCGTCGCGGTGGCCGTCGCCACCTCCTCGCCCGCCACCGCCGAACCGGGCAACGTCGTCGTCTCGGACAACTTCAACTCCGGGTCGCTTCCCGCCGGTTGGAAGGCGATCGACGGCGCCTGGAAGGTCGAGAACGGCCGCCTGTACGGAACCTCCGCAAGCTCGGGCGAGAACAACAAGATCACTTTTGGTCGGCACCTGAACGACTTCCGGCTCGAGGCGACCATGCGTTTCGAGTCGGTCTCCGCCGCCACCCGCTGGGCCTCGCTCGGCATCGACGTCCCGGCCGACGGCGCCACCCCGTGGTGGATCGCCACCATGCGCAGTGGCACGACCGCCGCCAACGGTCTCGAGTTCGCCCAGCGGACCACGGCCAACGCCTGGGTGGTGACGAACACCGCCTCCGCCCCGTACGCCGCCGGCACCGGTCGGGACGTCCGCGTCGCCGTCGAGGTGCACGGCAACCAGGCCCGCTGGATCTTCGACGGGCGAGAGGCGATGCGCACGAACAGCCTCCAGCGCTCCACCGACGGCGTTCAGGCGCTCTTCGTCAACGGCGCCACCGTCTCGTACGACGACGTCATCGTCACCGAACTGCCCCCGAACGGCTACATCCGCCCCGAGGGCAGCCCGTTCACCGTGATCGCGCACCGCGGCGCGTCCGCCGCCGCACCGGAGAACACCCTGGTCGCGCAGGAGATCGCGCGCAGGGGCGGCGCCGACTGGATCGAGAACGACGTCCAGCCGAGCAAGGACGGCGTCCCGTTCATCCTGCACGACGGGACGGTCGACCGGACCACCGACGGGACCGGCGCCATCCGCGACCTGACTGCCGCGCAGATCAAGGCGCTCGACGCCGGTTCGTGGTTCGGCCCGCACTACCTTGGTGAGCGGGTGCCCACCCTGGCCGAGCAGCTCGCCGACCTGCGTACCCGGGGCGGCAACCTGCTCGTGGAGATCAAGGGCAAGCACACGAAGGACGAGGTCGCGACGATCATCCAGGTGATCCGGGACGAGCAGATGATGGGCCGGGTCTTCATCCAGAGCTTCGAGGTCGACGCGCTCCGGTACACCTACGAACTCGCCCCCGAACTGCCGCTCGGCCTGCTGCGCAGCAGCCTCGACGCCGACCCGGTGGCGATCTCGAAGGAGCTGCACCTGACCGCGTACAACCCGGACGGCAACGCGCTGCTGGCCAAGCCGGAGATCGTCGCGCCGTTGCACGCCGCCGGGGTGGCAGTGATGGCCTGGACGATGGACTCCGCCGGCCTGTGGCAGCGGTTGGAGCGGATCGGCACCGATGCGGTCATCACCAACCGCGCATCCGAACTGGTCGGCTGGAACTCGGCGTTCATGCAGCGGCCTTCCGCCGACCCGACCGTGGAGATCACGTCGCCGGCCGACGGGGCACGGCTCGACCGGGCCCAGTCCCCCGTGATCGCGGTCGCCGCGACCAACGCGGACACCGTCACCGTCACGGTCGACGGCGGGCAGTCGGCCGCCGGGCGCACGCTCGACCTGGTCAAGCTGACCGCGGGTAGGCACACCGTCCGCACCGAGGTGACCGGGCCCGAGGGCACCGCGACCGCGACCAGCACGTTCACCGTGACGGTGAGCCAGGCCGGGCTCGGCTACCTGATCCTCACCTCCGGCGCGGAGCCGGCTGCCATCACCGCGATGACGACCAAGCTGGCCCACGCCCAGTACGCCCAGTTGGCCACCTACGTCGACCGGCAGGCCGGCAAGCTGGTACCGGCCGAGGTGGCCAGTGTCATCGCCGCCGACGCTCGGACCCTCGCCCTGAAGTAGCCCGTCGCCACACTGTGAAGTCCCCGCCGTCGATGTCGACGGCGGGGATTTTCGTCGGGCCACTGCTACTCCCCCGCCTCGGCCTCGTCACGAGCGGATGGTGAACCGTGTCGCGCCTCAGGCGCGCCAGACTGCGGGCGCGCTGGCCAGGGCGGCCTCCTGGTAGGGCGTCCGCGGCGAGTTGCCGACGAGGACCTCCACCGGCCACTTCTGCTTCAGCGAGACCCACAGCTGCGTCATCACGCCCGAGTACGTCGCAAGCTCATCCGTGCCCTCGGCCACCTGCAACACGTACAACCACGCCGCCGCGTCGGGTGCGCCGTCGAGCGGGGCCCGCCAGGCGCGGTGCAGGCTGCGGCCGTGTCGGCGCGGGGCATCGGCGGACAGGAGGGTGTCGGCCGGAGTCGGGTCGGGGGCGTCCGCGGGGCCGATCGGGCTGAACCGGTACGGCGGTGCAGGCACCTCGGCGATGAGCGGCACGTCGGCCAGGTCGGAGCCGTCGGGGTCGCCGACGAAGGAACGCATCAGCGTCTGTTCCTCAAGGGTGATGCCGACCCCGTAGTAGGCGAGGCTGAGCAGGAGCGTGTTGTCGGCCAGGTCGAACTCACCCGCGGCATAGTTCTCGCGCACGGTGCCGAGGATGTCGTCGGACAGCCGGCCCGCGAGCCGCCGGCACACCTCGGTGACCGTCGCGTAGGTCTTCGCATCCATCGTGTTCATCTCTTCTTGTACTCGCCGAGATCGGTCGTCGTGACGTTGCCCTGGGCATCCTGGACCACCCTGATGATCCTGTTCCCCTTCGGGCCCTCCCACGTCCAACTGCCGTTGCCGCCGACATCGGGATTACTGTAACGAGGCGGGACGGCATTCGGGATTCCCTGCGGAGCGGGGTTCGGCGCCGCCGGATTGCTGATGACGCCCGGATTGGTCTTGTCCGGGGGGTAGGCGGTGCGGATCTCGCCGTCGGCGAGCACGGTCGTCTTGACCTCGACACCGTCGACCACACCGACGTAGTCGTAGGCCCACACCGGATTGCCGTCCGCGTCCTTGGTCGGGTAGGGCCCCTTCGCCGGCGGCCCCTGCTGCGTCACCCTGTGCGCGGCGTCGAGGATCTTCGCCTCATCCCAGCTCTTCGGGAACTCCGTCTTGTTGGAGAAGCCGGTGCCCGCGAGATGGCCGCCCTGCCGCCCGCCGTCGCCCTCGATGATGTGTTTCTTCGAGGCGTCGCTGTGGTGGATGTCGCCAGCCGTCGGCGGCGTCGTCGGCGCGGGAGGCCGGGTGGGCCTCGCCGGATTGGAGTTGGTGGAACCCTGGCCGGCGACGCCGGGTGCGTGTCCCTGCGTCGCCGCATGGGCGGTGGCCTGCTGCGCGCTGGTGATGCCCTTGCCCGCGTTGATGCCGCCGTAGTTCTTCGGGGGCTTTCCGGAGCCACCACCGCCACCTCCGGGGCCACCACCACCCGGACCGCCACTGCCGGGATTTCCGGGCTTCGACATGGACGCCTTATCCGTTCAGGAGGCGGGTGAGGTTGGTCAGGCTGGTGATCAGTGCGCCGATGTACATGAGAATGCGGCCGGCCCACTTCACGACGGCCGTCACGATCTGCGCGGCGACCACGGGGATCGTGACGACGAAGATGGCCTCGACCGCCCAGACGATCACGCGCGCCACGAGGTCGGCGATGAGGTCGCGCACGATGTCGCGGGTGAAGGCCACCAGGTTGCCGGCACCCTCGGTCGCCGCTGCCATCGCGGCGGAGACCGCACCGAGACCGCCGAGGGCCTCGACGTTGTGGTCCATCAACCCGTGGTACGCCATTGCGGCCTGCCCATACCACTCGGGCAGGTCGGCATCGAGACGCGACCGCAGGTCGGCGGCCATGCTGTGCAGCTCGACGGCCATGTTGTTCCAGGTGGCGGCGTGCGAGGCGACCACGTCGGGCATTCCGGTGAGCTCGTCGAGCATCTCCCGCAGCGGCTCGAAGTACTCCATCGCCCAACCCAGGCCGTTGGCCAGCAGCGCACTGAACGGATCCATCACGCTCGCGGCGACATCGAGCCCGAACGCGGCACCCGCCAGCAGGTCGTCGACCCAGCCCTCACTTCTGATCGCGTCGACCAGACCCTCGACGCTGTCGGCGAGGGAGGCGCCGGTCCAGACCTCCCGAGTCGACGTGACGTCAGCGACCAGCGACAGGTCGGTCATCGCGCCGTCCTCACGGGGTCAACTGGCTTCCCACCCCGTTGATCAGGGTGGCGTTGTCGTCGTCGACCGCGTCGTAGCCGTCGGCGGTCTGGCGCAGGCCCGCAGCGGCCAGCCTCAGATTCTCCTCGACGTCGGCGAACAGCTCGTCCTGCCGAGTGTGCTTGCCCTCCAGGACCCCGGAGATCCAGCCGCACAGCAGCCCGTACGCCGAATCGTCCTGGGTGATGTGCGCGCTGGCGGCCTTCACCGCCGCGAAGCGCTCCGCCAGTGCCTCGATGTTGTGCGCGTGCGTGCGGATCTCCTCCGCCTCGACTGCGAACCCGTCGTCCATCAGACTCACCGCCAACTACGGTCGTCGTCGCCGCTCTCCGCGACCGGGGCCGGGCGCAACTGTTGCCCGACCCGCTCGGCGATCTCGCGCGCCGCCGCCGACTCGGTCCCCACGGTCTCCGCGATGATCTCCTGCGAACGGTCGGCCAGCTTCTCCCGGGCCGCACGAATCGTGTTCATGATCGTCCTGGCGACGACGTCGGGCTCGACCCGCTGAATCTGTCGGCTCAGGTGCAGATCCACCAACGCACCGGCGGGATCGATGGTGACCTCGACCATCCTGTTGCTGTCGGCCTCAGTGATCCGCAGTTGCTGGAAGCGGTCGCTCATGGCTTTGGTGTCGGCCGCCAACTCGCCGATCCGCCCCTTCCACGCCGCGATCCGCTCCATCGCGCCGTCCGGGTCCAGCACACCACCACCGCCTGGATCGCCGGCCCTCATGGCTGCCCCCCTGTCATGATCATCGATGGCGGAGTTTAACAAGCATCCGCCGTCGCGGGGACCCCGGCTCCGGGCCTGCTCCCCGCCTTTCGCCCCTCCTCAACTCGCGCCGGTGCCGTGGGCCGGGGTCCGCCTGCGGCGTACCGGTCAGCGAGGTCAACGTACGTTGATCAGTGGGGTGTAGTCGGCGCGGGTGAGCGGTTCGGTGGACAGGGAGCCATCGGCCCGGGGTACTCCCAGAGGCCTGCCGTCGCGCAGGAAGGCAACGGTGTTGACGTCGTCGCGACTGGTGAGAGTGCAGACGATCTGGCCGAAGGCGAGAACCTCGTCGCTGCGGCCGGTGTCGGCGCCGGGCCCCACCACGACGATGCGGGCTTGCGTGCCGGTCACCGTCGCACCCGCGGCGTTGACTGCTCCCGGCAGCGCGCTGGCGAGGTCGTCGTTGCGTTCGCCCGCCGTTGGCCCGGCGAGTAGGTGCCGCAACTGCTCCTCGGGCGTGAATGGGCGGTCGACACGACGGACCACCGGGACGATGTGATTGTCACGGACAAGGCAGAGCGTCTCGTCGAAGCGCCCGGCCGGTGCGGTGGTCGCGGCCGGGACCGGCGCGGGGAACGGGCCTGGCGGGGGATGGACCCTCCGGGGGGTGTCTTCGGCGGGCACACCGCAGCCAGCCAGCAAGGTGGCGAGCACCAACGGGGCGAGGTGACGACGTTTCATGGCAGGCTTCCCGGCAGGTCCACGCGGAAACGGGCGCCTCCGCCCGGGCGGTCGGCAACGGTGGCGTGCCCGGCGTGGGCGGCAGCGTGTTGGGCGACCAGGGCGAGGCCGAGGCCGGTGCCGTCGCCGGTGCCACGAGTGTGGGCGGCCCGCCCTCGAACGAAACGGTCGAAGATCGCCTCACGATCCTCGACGGGCACGCCCGGGCCAGCGTCGTCGACCTCGATGACGCCGGTGCTGCCATCGCGGCCAAGGCGCACAGCCACGAGGCCGCCGCCGTAGGTGACGGCGTTCTCGAGCAGGTTCGCCAGCACCTGTGCGATGCGCCGCCGCTCGACCCGCCACGTCGGGGGCGCATCCGGCGCGAGGTGGACAAGGGTGGGGTGCAGGTCGTACGCGGAGCAGGCTTCTCGGGCGAGCGCCACCACGTCCACGGGGGCGCGGTGGGCGGGCTGGTCGCTGCGGGCCAGGTCGATCAGGTCGTTGACCAACCGTTGAAAACGGTCGATCTCGTCAGCGACGAGCCCGGCGGCGGTGACCGTTCGTTCATCCTGGTGTTCCCGGCGACGGGCCAGGACGCTGGCCGCTGCGGCAAGGGTCTGCAACGGTGAGCGCAGTTCGTGGCTGACGTCGGCGGCGAAGCGGCGATCCCGCTCGATACGACGGGCGAGTTGGTCGACCATCTGGTTGAACGACGAGGAGAGACGGGTCAGGTCGGGGTCGGTGGCCGGGTCGAGGCGGGCGGTGAAGTCACCGGCCGCGATCTTCTCGGCGGCGTCGGCGACCGCCGTCAACGGGCGTAACCCGTGCCGAGTGGCATACCAGCCGAGGGCGGCGCCGGACCCGGCGATCACGACCGCGACGGTGGTCAGTGCGAGCGCCAGAACCTGGAACGTGTGCTCCAGCTCGCGCAGGGAGTTGACCTCGAAGTACGCCGCCGACATGGACAAGGGCACCCCGACCACTAGGGCGGGTTGACCGTCGATGCGTACCCGCTGCACCGCCGGCTCCCCGGCGGTGACGACCCGTCGCAGGTCGCCGGGTATGGCGGCGGTGGTGCCCGGGTCGGCGGTCCGGGCATACCACTCGCCGTTGAGGTGCAGCACGGGCCGCCGGGCGCCGCCTGTGTCCAGCGATCGGAGCACCGCCACCACGTCGGGGGTCTCGGTGTCGAGGCCGGCACGCACGACGGCAGCATCGAAGTAGGCGGCCCGCAGGGCGGTGCGTTCCCGCTCGTCGATCAGAGAACGGCGGGTCAACTCGTAGGAGACCAGGGCCATCGACGCGGCGAGCAGGAGCGCGCCGACGGCGAACGCGGCGGTGACCCGGGTACGCAGTCCGAGGCGCCTCATCGCTGCAACTTGTAGCCCAGACCCCGCAGGGTCACCAGGTGCCGGGGGTTTGCCGGGTCGGGCTCGATCTTCTGCCGCAGCCGGCCGACATGCACGTCGACCAGCCGCTCGTCACCGCTGTCGTACCCCCAGACCCGTTGCAGCAATTGCTGGCGGGACAGCACCCGGCCGGCGTGTTCGGCCAGCTCACACAGCAGCCGGAACTCCGTGCGGGTGACCGTGACGGGCTGGCCGGCGCAGCGCACCTCCCCCGCCTCCGGGCTGATCTCCAACTCTCCGAAGGCGACCACCGGCACGGGATTCGGCGCCGGCGCCACCACCGGGCGGGCTCGGCGGCGCAGTGCCCGAAGTCGAGCGGTCAGTTCCTTGATCGCTACGGGCTTGACGACATAGTCGTCGGCTCCGGCCTCGAGGGCGGCGACGATGTCGTGGGTGTCGTCGCGGGCGCTGACCACCACGATCGGCACATCGTCGTCACGGCGCAGTTGCCGGATGCACTCGAAGCCGTCGAGGCCGGGCAGCATCAGGTCGACCAGGACGTAGTCAGCCGGGTGGCGGCGCTGGGCACGCAGGCCTTCCTCGGCCGTGGCCGCGCCGAGAGCGTCGTAGCCCTCGTCCTCGAGTGCGAGCAGCAGCGCCAGGCGGATGCGGTCGTCGTCCTCGATCACCAGTACGGCCGTCATGCCGGCATCATCCCCGGGCAGCCCACCAGGCTGCCAACCGCGCTCGTCGGCTGGCGGTTTTGTCACGCAACTGTCATAGATCCGCGCAGTGACCGCCAAAGCTGCCAAGCACGGTGGTAGCGGACCAGGACCATGAGGGAAGGGGTACGGCCATGACGACGCCGCTGGCGCCCGCGCCGTGCACGCTGCCGCTAGTCGAGGTCCGCGTCACCGAACTCGAACTGGCCTGCCTGCCGGAGGCAGGCGCCGTGTTCGACCGACTCCTGGCCCTGCACCCCGCGCAGGTCGTGGTCGATCTGTCCGACTGCTGGCACATCGACGCCGCCGCCATCGGCCTGCTACTCGACGTACACCGGCGGCTGGCCCGCGCCGACGCGGTCCTCACCGTCCGCAACCCGAGCCCACGGGTCGGACGCATCCTGCGGATCGCCCGCCTGGACCATGTTCTGTCGATCGTCACCGATTCCGCACCGGTGCCGCCCGGCGTCACGGGAGCCACCCGGCACCAACCGGACGCCGAGGAAGGACCACCAGAATGACCGTCGTCCCGGACGACCACCTGATGACCCTGATCTGCGACACCTGCGGCGACACCATCCGGGGCACCGCCTGCGTGCTTCCCGACGCCGAGGTCGTCTGGACCCTGGTGGCCGAACACGGCTGGAGCGGCTCCCCGTTCGCCACCGGGCCACACCAATGCCCGCACTGCAGCCTCCTGCCAACCTCCGGCGGCGGGCACGCGTCGTGCGCAGACCACGGTCCCGGCGGCATCCTCGGAATCGACCATCTTGATGATGTGACCGTCATCGCCGCCACCGGCGACATCGACCTCGAAAGCGGCGACACCCTGCGCACCGCCCTGCGCCACGCGGCCGACGTCGGCGGAAACGTCGTGGTCGACCTGGCCCGGGTGCACGTCATCGACTCCACCGGTCTCGGTCTGCTCGTCCGCGCCCACTGCGACGCCCGGGACCGGGGCGTCACGCTCTGCCTCGCCGCACCGTCGCGGTTCATCCGCACCGTCCTGCACACCATGCGCCTGGACGGGGCCTTCCTGATCTTCGAGAGCCGCGACGAAGCCCTCACTCACCTCTCCCGTCGCGGGGTGTCCGCCGCCACGGCCTCGACTGCTGAGACAGCCGGGTCATCCGCCCGTTAACGAAAGGACACTCCCTCATGGTCACGCCCTGGCCGTACCCCGACGAACACGCCCGGCCGGTCCAGCCGCCGCCACCCGGGCAGGGTGGGCCAGCCGACGAGGACACCCGCATCGCCGCGGCGGTCGCCCAACGAATCAGCAGCGACGGCACCACCCGACGCCAGCAGATCGCCGTGAGCGTGCAGAACCGAGTGGTGATCCTCACCGGCATCGTCACCGACCCAGCTACCCGGCAGGTGGCCGGGGACATCGCCTGGGACGTCACTGACGTCTTCGACGTCTGCAACGCACTGCGGCTGGCGCGCCCACGGCGACTGGCCCGCTGACCCGGGGTACCGATCAGGAACGGATGGTGGGCCCGGACGGCTGCGGACCCCGGTGCGGACGCTGACAGTTGGCGAACATCGCTCATGCTGGAGGGGTGATTCGCTTCGTACTGAACGTGCTGTGGCTCATCTTCGGTGGTGGCATCGTGCTGGCGGTCGGCTACGGCTTCGCCGCGCTGATCTGCTTCGTCCTCGTCATCACCATTCCGTTCGGCGTCGCGTCGCTGCGCCTCGCCGTCTACTCGCTGTGGCCCTTCGGCCGCACCCTGGTGCCCAAGCCTGGCGCCGGCGCCGCCTCCGGGCTGGCGAACATCCTGTGGGTGGTGCTGGCGGGCTGGTGGCTCGCGCTGTCCCACATCGTCGCGGGCATCGCCCTCTGCGTCACGATCATCGGCATTCCGTTCGGCATCGCCAACTTCAAACTCGTTCCGGCCGCGTTCTGGCCCCTCGGCCGCGAGGTCGTCGACATACCTTGAACGGTCCTGTTCGAACAGTCCCCCGGTTACTGGTCGGCGCTGCTCAGATCCGGTCTCAACGAGTCGCCTCCGTCATCGAGGTCGCCGACGAGCGAATCCGGCACACGCATGCGCCACGCGTCGGTGACGAGTTCCGTCAGACGATCGACGTCCACCCGCTCCAACCGCAGCATCACCAGGGGCAACCCGTCGTACGCGGGCGTGGTGAAGAAGACGTCGGGCTCGCCCAGGAGCAGGGCCTGCTTCTCCGCTTCGTCACCGACGTACAGCACCGCGATGTCGGTCCGGATGACGCGCGGGACACCTGGCCTCCGCTCGGGGTAGGACCAGATGAACCCCTTGTCGGCGACCCGGAAGTCGAAGCCGGCACTGTCGATCTCGACCACGTGAGGCAGTGCCAGTGCCAGGTGACGGACATCGCCAGCGTCAGCCATCGAGGTTGCTCCAGGGCACCGCGTCCTGCATAGGCACAGGCTAACCGCTACGCCGGACATGGTCCTCGGCCGGCTGAGGGTCGCGGCAGCTAACCGGCGAAACGAGTGAGGAAGGCGTCGTACACGGGTGCGCCCGGCAGGGTGTCGTGGATGGCGAACACCACGTGATCGAACCGGTCGACCGTTCGCAGCGCGTCGGCGAAGGCGCCCGCCACTGTGGCGGGATCGTTGCGGAACACCCCGCACCCCCACGCGCCCAGCACGATGGTTCGATGCCCGTGCGCGGCGGCCACCTCGAGGACCCGCTGTGCGCGCCGGGACAGCACCGCCGGCACCTCGGCGGCGTGCTCGGGCTGGTTGCGGATGATCGCACCCAGGTTCGGCGCCGCAGCGGTCAGAAACGAGGTGAGATGCGACTGGTCGAGCAGGTCACCCTTGTCGTTCCGGAAGACCGGCACGCGTGGGGAGTAGATGACCCGGTCGCTGTAGCGCAGATCCCGCTGCGCGCGGTGGAACGCATAGAAGCCAGGTGCGGCAAGCAGGCATGGGTACAGCGCCGACGAGCGCGCGATGCTCTCCTCCTGCGCCTTCGCCCCACCGAGAAACCCGCCGCCCGGATTCTTGGCCGACGCGAACACCAGACACACCGCGGCGGGCCCGAGCCGGCGGGCTGCCTGCAACGTCGACTCGTGTGTCACCTCGACGACGCCGGCCCCGGCATCGACGCCGCCCACCTCGAACATGTCGTCCGGCAGGTGGTGCCGGGTGCCGGCGACCGCACTGCGCACCGCCTCGTCGATGACGACCTCATCGCCGGCGCCGTTGCGGTACCGGCCGGACTCGGCGATCGCCACGGTCTGGCGCGCTATCTCGCGGAGGCGACTGCTCACCGGTACGCCCGGCGAGAACGAGAATATGAATGGAGGGCCTGCACAGCCAGCAGGTTAAGCAGCGGGCGCCACACCAACAACTGGTTTCCGCTACTGCCGCCGACGACCGGAGGCGACCGCAGCCTGGTCCTGCACACACCCAGCGCGAACCCGACCTCAGCGCCGGCTTCCTTGCTCAGACCTGCAAAACCTCCCCGAACCGGCGTCGGTTGCGGGCAAGATGAGATGGATTCGCCCAGCGACACGGTGAGCGGGGGTCGGCCGTGAACGACGGATTGGTGACCAGGCGGAGCGCCCATGATGTCGGAGAGACAATCTCTGCGCTACGGGCTGAGGCGGAACGCGTGGGCGCTGCGGTGGCGGCGGTGGTCGACCATGCGGCGGCCGCTCGCAAGGCCGGGCTGGATATGCCCGACACACAGGTAATCATCGGTGTCGCGGCGTGGATACCCCTGCCTTCAGGCGGGGGAGGAAACGCCGCTCCCCTCAGGGATAGACTTACATGAACTACTGGTAGGAAGTGAGGCATGGGTGAGGTGGTGAAGCGGGCGTACAAGTACCGCTTCTATCCGACCCCGCAGCAGGCTGAGCAGTTGAACCGCACCTTCGGGTGTGTGCGCAAGGTTTATAACCTGGCGCTGGATGCGCGGACCCGTGCGTGGGGGGTGCTTGGGCAGCGCAGCACCTATGTGCAGTCGTCGGCGTGGTTGACCGAGTGGAAACGCACCGAGGAGTTGGCGTTCCTTAACGAGGTCAGCTCGGTGCCGTTGCAGCAAGCCCTGCGGCACCTGCAAGCCGGGTTCGCCGCGTTTTGGGGCAAGCGGTCGCGGTACCCGAGGTTCAAGTCCAAGCGCAAGTCTCGGGCGTCGGCGGAGTACACCCGCTCGGCGTTCCGCTGGCGCGACGGGCAGCTCACCCTGGCCAAGATGGACGCCCCGCTGACCATCGTGTGGTCCCGGGCCCTGCCCGACGGCGCCGAACCGTCCACGGTCACGGTGTCCCGTGACCCGGCCGGTCGGTGGTTCGTGTCCCTGCTGGTCGAGGATCCCACCGTCACGCCTTTTCCTCCGCTGGGCACGGCGGTGGGGGTGGACGCGGGCATCACCAGTCTGCTCACCTTGTCCACCGGGGAGAAGGTCACCAACCCGCGTCATGAGCGCGTTGACCGGCGCAAGTTGGCCAAGGCGCAACGGAACCTGTCCCGTAAGGGCAAGGACTCCGCCAACCGGGCCAAAGCCCGGCTTGCGGTGGCCGGCATCCACGCCCGCATCGCCGACCGGCGGCGGGATCACCTGCACAAGCTGTCGACTCGACTCGTCCGCGAGAACCAAACGGTCGTGATCGAGGATCTCAGTGTGCGCAACATGCTGCGCAACCACTCGCTGGCCCGCGCCATTTCCGACGCGGCGTGGACACAACTGCGCAGCATGATCGAGTACAAGGCCGCCTGGTACGGGCGGCAGGTTATCGCCGTCGACCGCTGGCATCCGAGCACGAAGACCTGCTCGGCGTGCAGGCGGATCAACACGGCCATGGCTCTTGGCGTTCGTGTCTGGACGTGTCCCGGCTGCGGCGCCGTGCATGACCGGGACGTCAACGCCGCGAAGAACATTCTCGCCGCCGGGCTGGCGGAGAGGTAAAACGCCTGTGGAGGGCCGGTGAGACCCGACCCGCGCAAGCGGTGAAGGCGCGGCCCGGTGAAACAGGAAACCCCCCGGGTGACCGAGGGAATCCCCGCCCTTCAGGGCGGTGGAGGATGTCAAGCAGGCCCGTCCCGAGAGCCATCGACCTGCCAATGCGACTCATGGTGCGAGACGACGGCCAGCCGGGCTCGCTGGTCACCTGGCAGGACCCCGCGTACCTCGCTCAGCGGTACGGACTGAGCGAGAATCAGCTTCCACCCCTGAACGCCCCGGCCAAGATTGCCTCCGCGGTCGACGGCCGCTGAGCACGGCCCGAATCGGCCGCCCACACAGCCCGCCGGGCCGGGTCAGCTACCCCGGTCCAGCCGCTCCAGCGTCGCGGCAGCGACCAGGCCATACGCGACGTACGGTAAGGCATCCTCGGGCCAGCCCTCAGTGCCCCAGCGACGCGGGTCCGTCACCCCGAGCGCGGTCATCGACCCGTCGGCGACCAGATTGCTGAACAATTCGCGGGCGGACAGGCCGTTCCGTACGTGGAGTCTCCCGCTTTGCTGGACACGCTTGACTGAGCATATGGACGTCACCAGAGATCGGCGGAGCTGGCGGATCGGCACGGCCGACGACGTCGCCTGGCTCGCTGGCCAGACCACCCACGGCCTCTCGATCACCACAGCGATCCCGCCGGTGTTCCGCGCCTACGCCACGTTCTACCCGCCCGACGGCGTCAGCGTCGACGCCCATGAACGGGCCGTGGTCGACGAGCTCACCTGGAACACCCCTGCGCAGCCCTGGTGGCTGGGCTACCTCGACACCGGCGCCCACGACATCGTCTTCCCTTTCGCTCCGACGGTGTCCCTCTACGCGGGCTGGCCCTACGTGCTCGTCGAAGCCGGCCCCGAACAAGCTCTCACCTGGCGGACCGGGCACATGCGCGGCGACGGACCCCTGCCCGATCTGTTCTTCCCCGCGGATCACTCCTGGCTCGTCTCCGCTCTCTGGGACGACGCCTGGACCGACATCGGCGGGACCACCGCCTTGATCACCGCCCTGCACCGGAACCCGCTGGTCAGCGCCCGCCCGGTCGGGCCGGACGAAGACGCCCTCCCGCCCGGGCTCACGCGCGAATAGGCGCCGGCCCGATGCCCTCAGGCACCTGGTCAGCCTCGTGCGTCTCCGATCGCCACAGCGGAGGTCCAGGCCGGGTCGCGGCCGGTGAGCCCGATGACCCGATCGAGCAGCGCGGCCTCGGCCGGCAGGGTGATCGACGGCCCGAACAGGCCCGGGGTGCCCTCACTGCTCCCTTGCTGCGACACCAGACCGTGGACCCACTCGACGGTCTGCGGGTCGACGTCGTACGTCTGACCGGTCGCTCGTGCGAGATCCCAGGCGTGAATCACCACCTCGTTCAGCGCGACGACGCCCATGATCTGCGCCGGCAGCACGACCCCACCGGCAGCGGTGTCGCCCGTCCAGGCGCTCGGTACGCGCCACGCGGCGACCAGGTCATCGAGCTGTGCGGGCAGAATCGTGCGCCACTCGGGATCGAGGTTGGCCACGGTGGGATTGCCCGGACCGCCCGGTGCGGCGTCGGGCGCCTTCTCCGCAGCGATCCGGAACGCGATGGTGAGCCCGACGAGGTGGTCGAGCAGATCACCCACGACCCATCCCGCACACGGGGTAGGGAGGGTGAGCTGATGGTCGGTCACCCCGAGCAGCACCGAGGTCAACGCGCGGGACGCGGGCTCGAGGTCCGGGGAGGTGTTGAGGTCGCTCATCCAGTTGCTCCGTCCGGTTGATTGCCCGGCACGCTAGCCGAGGGGACCGACAAAGTCGCCGCATCGCCAGGAGGCGGGGCCACCTGTGCCTGGCTGCTCTCCTGGTCCGACAGGAACGACGCCAGCGCCCGACCCTGCTCGGCGACCTCGGTGCGGTCGGCGCGGGAGAGGCGGCCCAACGGAGTGACGATCACCGTGCCGGCCTCGACGCTCCAGGTCGCGGCGACCCGGCCGTCGACCAGCACGGCGCGTTCCCCGGCGACCGACAGGCCGCGGTGAGCGTCGTCGACGATCCGGCTGCGGTCGTGGTAGCCGAGTATCGCGTTGTCGAACGCCGGCAGGAACCGTACCGGGGCGGGTGTGTCGGGGTCGGGACGCGGCGCGTCGGGGAGGTCGATCAACTGACGGCCACGCTCGTCACGGAAGGTGACCAACTCCTCGCGCATCGCGGACACCGCGGTCGGCAGTCCGGCGAGGCCGCACCAGGCGCGCAGGTCGGCCGTGGCTGCGGGGCCGAACGCGGCCAGATAGCGCCGTACCAGCATCTGGCCGACCGGATCGGAGCCCTCGACGGCCGGCGGGTCGATTTCCCGGCCCAGCCAGGAGGAAAGCGGGACGTTGCGTACTCCTGCCCGGGTGCGCCACAGTCCGCGCGGCGGCAGTTGCACCATCGGGACGAGGGCGGCGACCACCATTTCGCCCAGCGCCCGCGGTCCCGGCGTCGGCCAGCGTTTGGCGAGCGCCCGCGCGATCTCGGTCATCGAGCGTGGCTCGTCGTCGGCCATCACCGCCCGGGCTGCCGCGGCGAGTTCGTCGAGGTCCACACCGTCGAGCTCGGCGCGGTAGACCCCGAGCACCCGTTGGCGGAGCATGGTGTCGTGACGCGCCCGCCAGGCCACGGTGTCGTCGGCGGTGAGGAGGTGGACGGTGCGGCGCATGAGGTGTGTCCGCACCACGCGTCGCTGGGTCAGCAGGTCCGAGAGCACCGCCGGGTCGAACGCGCGCAGCCGCGACCAGAGCCCGACGAACGGTTCCTGCGGTTCCTGCGCCTGCAGGCCGCCGAGGTGTGCGACGGCGTCGAGGACCGGTAGGTCGGCGCGATCGAGCAGGAACTGCCGGGCGAGTGTCGCGCGGTTGAGCGCCCGGGTGCCGAGAACGGTCATCGGGTCAGGTCGCGGCGAACTGGCCGGCCGATCGGCGGCGTAGTGAACATGCTCGTTTCCTCATCGCTGGTCGTTGGCGATCGATCGCGTGGCCGGGCGTGCGTCTCCCGGTCGGGTTGCCGTAACACTCGCAGGTGAAGCGGACAGGGTGTGACCGCTTCTCATGGCAACATCGGGCTCATGCCGAAGACCTCAGCGCGACTGCTCTCGCTGCTCTCGCTGCTCCAGGCCCGTCGGGACTGGCCCGGGGCGTTGCTGGCCGAGCGGCTGGCCGTCAGCCCGCGCACCGTGCGCCGCGATGTCGATCGCCTGCGCGAGCTCGGCTATCCCATCCACGCCACCAAGGGCCCCGACGGGGGGTACCGGCTCGACGCAGGTACGGCACTGCCGCCGCTGCTGTTCGACGACGAGCAGGCCGTTGCCCTCGCCGTCGCACTCCAGATCGCCACCACCGCCGGCGCCGGCATCGAGGAAGCCGCGGTGCGCGCGCTGAACACCGTCCGGCAGGTCATGCCCGCACGGCTGCGCCGCCGCATCGACACGCTCCAGGTCACCGCCGTCGAGCGGCCCGGGATCCGGTCGAACCCCCGGGCCGACACCGGCGTACTCGTGGCGCTCAGCGCCGCCGTCCAAGCCCGCGAAGTGCTGCGCTTCGACTACGCCCCCGCTTCCCCGGTTGGAGCCGGCGACGACCGCGCCGACACTCCCCCGCGCCGGGTGCAGCCTCACCACGTCGTCACCTGGGGCGGGCGCTGGTACCTCATCGCCTGGGATCTCGACCGCGACGACTGGCGCACCTTCCGCGCTGACCGGATCACGCCGCGCACCCCCACGGGCCCCCGCTTCACCCCGCGTGAACTGCCCGGAGGGGAGGTGGCCGCCTTCGTCGTCAGCAGGTTCCAGGGCTCTGGCGGCTGGCCCTGCCGCGGGGAGGTGATCCTCGACCTCCCCGCCGAGGACGTGTCCCGCTACACCAGCGACGGGCTCGTCGAGGCCCTCGGCCCGGACCGCTGCCGGCTCGTCCTGGGCTCGTGGTCGTGGCCCGGCCTGGCCGCCAGCATCGGCAGGTTCGACGCCGACATCGAGGTCGTCGGGCCGACCGAGCTCAAGGACGCCTTCGCGCACCTGGCCCGCCGGTACGCCGACGCCGCAGCCGGCTGACCCACCGACCTCCGCCCCCACCCTCGACCACGGCCTGGGCGGCCGGGCACCCGACGACCAAAAACTTTTGGTGGTTTCCTACAACTGAGGGGCGATTGGTTCGGTGATTGCACCATGGCGCTGCCCGCCGGGAGGGGGAAGGGTGCTTACTGCCGGGGGCCGTCGTCTCGCGGTGCGCTGATCATGGATCTACCAAAGGGGTCATTCGGGTGTTCAACCGTGTCGCCATCGTCAACCGTGGTGAGGCCGCGATGCGGCTCATCCACGCGGTCCGAGAGTTGGCTGCGGAAACCGGCATCCCGATCGAGACCGTCGCCCTGTACACCGACGTCGACCGCACCGCCACCTTCGTGCGTGAGGCGGACATCGCCTACGACCTCGGTCCGGCGTCCGCCCGCCCGTACCTCAATCTGGTGGCGCTGGAGCGCGCCCTGACCGAGACCGGCGCCGACGCGGCGTGGGTCGGCTGGGGTTTCGTCGCCGAGGACCCGGCGTTCGCGGAGCTGTGCGAGAAGATCGGCGTCACGTTTGTCGGTCCGAGCGCGGAGGCCATGCGCCAGCTCGGCGACAAGATCGGCTCGAAGCTGATCGCCGAGGAGGTCGGCGTACCGGTCGCGCCGTGGAGCCGCGGTGCTGTCGAGACCCTGGATGCCGCTCGGACGGCGGCGGCCGAGATCGGCTACCCGCTGATGCTGAAGGCGACCGCGGGCGGCGGCGGGCGCGGCATCCGCGTGGTCAGGAACGAGGCCGAGCTCACCGACGCGTACGACCGCACCAGCCAGGAGGCGGCGCGGGCGTTCGGCAGCGGCATCGTGTTCCTGGAGCGCCTGGTCACCGGTGCCCGGCACGTCGAGGTCCAGGTGATTGCCGACGGGCAGGGCACCGCCTGGGCGCTCGGTGTCCGCGACTGCTCGGTGCAGCGACGCAACCAGAAGGTCATCGAGGAGTCGGCGTCGCCGGTGCTGAGCCCGGCGCAGGCGGCCGAGCTCAAGACGTCGGCCGAACGGTTGGCCGTGGCGGTCGGTTACCGCGGTGCGGCCACCGTCGAGTTCCTCTACCACCCCGGCGACCAGCTGTTCGCGTTCCTCGAGGTCAACACCCGCCTGCAGGTCGAGCACCCGATCACTGAGTTGACCACCGGGTTCGACCTGGTCAAGGCGCAGCTGCACGTCGCCTCGGGCGGTCGGCTCGACGGCGCGCCGCCGGCGGAGCGCGGGCACGCCATCGAGGCGCGGCTGAACGCCGAGGACCCCGACCGCGATTTCGCGCCGTCACCGGGCCGTATCGCCCGGCTGGACCTGCCCGCCGGCCCGGGCATCCGGGTCGACACCGGTGTCAGCGAGGGTGACACCATCCCGGCCGACTTCGACTCGATGATCGCGAAGATCATCGCGTACGGCCGTGATCGCGACGAGGCGCTCGGCAGGCTGCGCCGCGCGATGGCGAACACCACGGTGATCATCGAGGGCGGTGCGACGAACAAGAGCTTCGTGCTCGACCTGCTCGACCAGCCCGAGGTGATCGACGCCAGCGCGGACACCGGCTGGATCGACCGCGTCCGTGGCGAGGGCCGGCTCGTGGCGCACCGGCACTCCGCGGTCGCGCTGGCGGCCGCCGCCATCGAGACGTACGAGGAGGAGGAGCGCGTCGAGCGGCAGCGGCTGCTGTCAACGGCGTCCGGCGGGCGCCCGCAGGTGCAGCACAAGAGCGGCCGGCCTCTGGACCTCAAGCTGCGCGGCGTCGGCTACCGCATGCGCGTGGCGCGGGTCGGCGCGCACCGGTTCCGCGTCGGCATCGAAGCGGCCGGCGCGGTGCGCACCGCTGACGTCGAGCTCGACCGCTTCGACCGGCACACCGGCCAGATCGTCGTCAACGGCATCCGGTACCGCCTGCTCACCGGCACGTACGGGCCGACCCACCTGGTCGAGGTCGACGGCGTGACGCACCGGGTCAGCCGCGACGAGGGCGGCGTCGTCCGCTCCCCCATGCCCGCGCTGGTCGTCGCCACGCCGCTGGAGGTCGGCGCCGAGGTCGAGGCGGGCGCGCCGGTGCTGGTGTTGGAAGCCATGAAGATGGAGACGGTGCTGCGGGCGCCGTTCAAGGCCCGGCTGAAGGAGTGCGCCGTCTCGGTGGGCAGCCAGGTGGAGGCAGGTGCGCCGCTGCTGCGGTTGGAGCCGCTCGCCGACGAGGCCGCCGAGACCGTGGACGATCCGGCCGCCGCCTCCGTGGAGCTGGACCTGCCCGCCGCCACCGAGGAGATTCCGGCGTACCAGCGCAGCCGGCGCGGCCAGGAGGACCTGCGCGGCCTGCTGCTCGGCTTCGACGTCGATCCGCACGACGACCGGCGGGTGCTCGACGACTACCTCACCGCGCGGCGGGCGGCCACCGAGGAAGGCCACCGGCCGCTGGCCGCGGAACTCGACCTGGTCACCGTGTTCGCCGACCTCACCGAGCTGAGCCGCAACCGCCCGACGGGCGAGGACGGCGACGGCCACGTCTACAGCGCCCGCGAGTACTTCCACACCTATCTGCAGAGCCTCGACATCGAGCGGGCCGGTCTGCCGAGTTCGTTCCAGGCCAGGCTCGGCAAGGCGCTCGGACACTACGGCGTCATCGACCTGGAGCGCTCCCCCGCACTCGAAGCCGCCGTGTTCCGGATCTTCCTCGCCCAGCAACGCGCGTCCGCCGACGCCACGGTCGTCGCGACGCTGCTGCGCGCGTGGCTGCGGGAGTCCCCGCCGGACGAGACGCTGCGTGAGCCGGCCGGCCTCGCGCTGGAGCGGCTGGTGGCCGCGACGCAGGTCCGCTTCCCCGCGGTCGCCGACCTCGCCCGTGGTGTGGTGTTCGCCTGGTTCGCCCAGCCGCTGCTGCGCCGCAACCGCGCCCGCGTCTACGCCGAGGTCCGCGGGCACCTGCGTCACCTGGACGCGCACCCGGACGCGGCGGACCGCACCGAGCGCGTCGCGAAGATGGTACGCAGCACCGAGCCACTGGTACGGCTGCTCGGCCAGCGGCTCGTCCGCGACCACCTCGACAACGCGGTCATGTTGGAGGTGCTGACCCGGCGGTACTACGGCAACAAGACGCTCACCAGCGTGCGCACCCGCGAGGTCGCAGACTGCACGTTCGTGGTCGCCGAGCGCGCGGACTCGAGCGTGGTGTCCGCCGCGGTGAGTTTCGACGCGCTGGGTGGCGCGCTGCGCGGGCTCGCCGGGCTGGCGAGCGAGGAGGATGCCGTCGACGCCGACATCTACCTCGGCTGGGAGAACCAGCCGGAGGACTTCGACGCGATGGCGGCCGCGCTGCTGGAGGTCATCACCGCGCACCCGCTGCCGCCCCAGGTCCGCCGGCTCACCGCCACCGTCGCGGGTCGCGGTGGCGCCGTGATGCACCACCACTTCACCTTCCGCCCGTCCGAGTCGGGGACGACCGAGGATCGGTTGATCCGCGGCCTGCACCCGTACATCGCGCAGCGGATGCAGTTGGAGCGGCTGCACAAGTTCGACCTGACCCGGCTGCCGTCGTCGGACGAGGAGGTCTACCTCTTCCAGTGCGTGGCCCGGGAGAACCCGTCCGACGAGCGCCTCGTCGCGTTCGCGCAGGTGCGTGACCTGACCGAGCTGCGCGAGCAGGACGGCCGGCTGGTCGCGCTGCCGACGACCGAGGCTGCCATCGCCGCGTGCCTCGACTCGATCCGCCGCGCCCAGTCGCGGCGACCGTCGAAGACGCGCTTCAACACCAACCGGATCGTGGTCTACGTCTGGCCGCCGAGCGAGCTCACCCGCGAGGAGATGGAGATGATCGCCGGGCGTGTGCGCCCGACGACCGCGGGCGCCGGGCTGGAGGAGATCCTCTTCATCGCGCGGCAGCGCGACCGCCGGACCGGCGAGCTGACCAAGATCGCCGTACGGATCTCCTTCGGGGCCACCGGCGGCGCCGAGTTGACCGTCGGCGAGCCGCCGGTCGAGCCGGTCGAGCCGCTCGACGAGTACCGGCTGAAGGTGCTGCGGGCGAGCAGCCGCAACACGGTGTACCCGTACGAGCTGACCGGGCTGCTCGGCGACTTCGTGGAGCACGACCTCGACGACGACCACGCGCTGGTGCCGGTGGAGCGGCCGAAGGGGCGCAACCGTGCCGCGATCGTCGCCGGCGTGGTCACCACGCCGACCACGCGGCATCCGCAGGGTGTCAGCCGGGTCGTGCTGCTCGGTGACCCGACGAAGTCACTGGGCGCCCTGTCCGAGCCGGAGTGCCGCCGCGTGATCGCCGCGCTGAACCTGGCGGAGCAGATGCGGGTGCCGCTGGAGTGGTGGGCGCTGTCCGCCGGGGCACGGATCTCCATGACCTCGGGCACGGAGAACATGGACTGGGTGGCCGCGGCGCTCAAGCGGATCGTCGAGTTCACCCAGGCCGGCGGTGAGATCAACATTGTCGTCGCGGGCATCAACGTCGGCGCGCAGCCGTACTGGAACGCCGAGGCGACGATGCTCATGCACACCAAGGGCATCCTGGTGATGACGCCGGACTCGGCGATGGTCCTCACCGGCAAGCAGTCGCTCGACTTCTCCGGTGGTGTGTCCGCCGAGGACAACTTCGGCATCGGCGGCTACGACCGGGTGATGGGGCCGAACGGGCAGGCGCAGTACTGGGCGCCGAACCTGACCGCCGCGCGGGACGTGGTGATGTCGCACTACGACCACTCGTACGTCGCGCCCGGCGAGGACGCGCCACGGCGGGCGCCCAGCACGGACCCCGTGGACCGCGACATCTCCGCCTTCCCGCACACCCTGGCTGGCAGCACCTTCAGCACCGTCGGGGATATCTTCTCCGCGGCGGCCAACCCGGACCGCAAGAAGCCCTTCGACATCCGGACGGTGATGCGGGCGCTCTCCGACCAGGACCACCCCGTGCTGGAACGCTGGGCGGGCATGGCCGACGCGGAGACCGCGGTCGTGCAGGACGTACACCTGGGTGGCATCCCGGTGTGCCTGCTCGGCATCGAGTCACGGGCGGTGCCGCGGCGCGGCTTCCCGCCCACCGACGGCCCGGACACCTACACCGCGGGCACGCTGTTCCCACGGTCGTCGAAGAAGGCCGCGCGGGCGATCAACGCGGCCAGCGGCAACCGGCCGCTGGTGGTGCTGGCGAATCTGTCGGGCTTCGACGGCTCACCCGAGTCGATGCGCAAGCTGCAGTTGGAGTACGGCGCCGAGATCGGCCGGGCGATCGTGAACTTCCGCGGGCCCATCGTCTTCTGCGTGATCTCGCGGTACCACGGCGGCGCGTTCGTGGTGTTCTCCAAGGCACTGAACCCCAACATGACGGTGCTGGCGCTGGAGGGCTCGTTCGCCTCGGTGCTCGGTGGCGCCCCCGCCGCCGCGGTGGTGTTCTCCGCCGACGTCAACGCCCGTACGGCGGCCGACCCGCGCGTGCGCGACCTGGAGGCCCGCGTCGCCGCTGCGGCTGGCACCGAGCGCGCCGCGTTGACCGCGGAACTCGACGAACTGCGCTCGTCGGTCCGGGCGGAGAAGCTCGGCGAGGTGGCCACGGAGTTCGACCGCGTGCACAACATCCAGCGCGCCGTCGAGGTCGGCTCGGTGGACGCTGTCGTCCGCGCCGCCGACCTGCGACCACGCATCATCGATGCCATCGAATCCCGTCTGGGCTAGGTGGCGGGAGGTGCGGGCAGAGCGCCAATGATCACCCACCGGAGCATCAGGTGGGGTCGTCCCCGCGCGGGGACGAACCCACCTGCCGGGCGGGATCGTTCGTACGGAAGTCTCCGCCGAGTCCTGGCCATCTTGTGCCTGATCGCCGCCGCCACGGTGCCGGCCGGTTCGTCGGTGACCGGCTCGTCGGCGGCCGACACCCCCGCACCCACGGTCCTGCGGGTACTGCAGATGAACCTCTGCAACAGCGGCCGCGCCGGCTGCTACACGGGCCGATCGGTGACCGAAGCCGCCACGGTCATGAGCGCAGAGGTGCCCGATCTGGTCACCCTCAACGAGATCTGCCAGGACGACGTGACAACCCTCGAGCGCACGTTCTCGCAGGTCCACAGTGGTGACACGGTCTCGTCCGCCTTCAGGGCCGCCGGAGACCGCCCTTCCGGCGCCGTCACCCGCTGCCGCAACGGCCAGCCGTACGGCATCGGACTACTGACTCGCCTTGAGGCGCCGGACACGCGGCACACGGTGCACAGCGGAATCTACCCGACGCAGGATTTCACGGACCCTGAGGAACGAGCCTGGCTCTGCGTCGATGTCGCCGACGTGCTGCACGCCTGCACCACACACCTGGCCGCCACGAGTTTCACCGTCGCGCTCGCCCAGTGCGGTCACCTGCTCGACACGGTGGTACCGACGATACGCAGGAGTGCCGGATACGCGCCCACCGTGCTGCTTGGCGACCTCAACCTCCGACGCGGCGGCTCCCCCGACGTGCGGTCCTGCGTACCACCGGACTACCTGCGGATCGACGACGGCGCGCTGCAACACGTCATGGCGACAACTGACGTCAGGATCTGCTGCGGCCGGTCGGTGGGCATGCACGGGGCGACCGACCATCCGGGGCTGCTGGCCACACTCACGATCGACGGAGACCTCCCGCCGTGACGGCCCCGTACCCACGCGCTGCACCGGCGGCGCGTTCGTGGTGTTCCCCAAGGCACTGACGCGCCGCCGACCTGCGACCACGCATCATCGATGCCATCGAGTCCCGCCTGCGGTAGGGACCCCAGGCCCACCATCCCGGGCCGGTGCCGCAAGCACCAGCAGCACGATCGCGAGGACCGGCACGAGCGCCAGCAGCGGTTCCGTGACCAGGCCTGGCGAGAAGAGGTCGTCGAGCGCCGTCATGCCCTCCACATCGGAGCGGAAGCCCGCCTGGAGGAACACCGCCTGGTGGCTGAACAAGCCCAGCTCCTGCCGGTTGACCGGCCGGACCGGCCCCGCGGCCGCCAGGTCAGCGGCGAGTACGGCAGCGGTCAGCAGCAACGCGCCCAGCATGGCCGGGACGCCGAACCGCCACTGCCGACCGGCGGCCACCACGAGCACCGCAAGCCCGGCGGCGACCACCACCATGGTTGGTAACTGGACGCCGAGCGTGACCAACAGCCGGGCCAGTCTCCCTCCGCCCAGGTCGGCGACCAGCATGACGGCCACCCCCGCGACGGCGGTCCAGGCGATCCACCGTAGCCATCGTGCGTCGGTCCGCGGCCGGTCGGCCAGCGTCACCACCGTTCCCACGCAGATCAGCGGTATGCCCAGCAGTGCCGACCAATGCTGCGTGACCTGCGCCGACATCGCCTCACCCAGCCACGCGAGATCGTCGCCGACCGAATACGGGCGCGGCGCGCTCAGCGGCGCGTAGAACGGTGACAGGTACCGTGGCCCGCCCGAGTCCGCCGCCGACGTCACGGCGTCGACGGCGAGCAGGCCGATACCACCAGCGACGGCGAGGCGGCCGCGCCCGGCGCCGAGCAGCACGATCGCCGCGAGAGCGGTCAGCGCCACGCCGGTCGCCTGCCCCGCGAGGACCGACGCGTCCGACAGCACGCCAAGGACATGCACCACTGCGGCGCCGGCGACCACCGACCAACACACCGATCCGGGAGACAGCCACACGGCGCACATCCAACCACGGTGCCGCCCCCGCCGTCAGGGACCGGCCCCGGCGATGGGAGGCCCCGTGGCGTTCCCTCCCGGTCAGGTGACCTTTTGGACGCTCTCGGCGAACGCCGGAACGTCGGCGTGGCCGAACAGCCCGGGAACCCCGCCGGTGTGGATGAAGACGGTCGTGTTGCCCGGTTCGATCTCGCCGCGCCGAGTTGCCGCGATGAGTGCCGCCATCGCGCGCCCGGTGTACGTGGGATCGAGGATGATCCCCTCCAGCCGGGCGACGAGGGTCAGCGCCTCCTCGACCGTGTCGGTGAGGCTCGGGTAGCCGCTCCCGATGTGGTCACGGTCGATGCGCAGGTCGTCGGCGCGAACATCCGGCGAGAGTGCGGCGACGAAGGCCGCCACGCGCTGTCGGGAGTCGTCGACCGCCCCGACATCGACGCCGAGCGTGCGGTCCGGGCCGAGGCTCGCAACGAGCCCGGCCATCGTGGCGCCCGAGCCGAGGGCCACCACGGCGGTACGCAGGTCGGGCACCTGGGACATCAACTCCTCGCCGCACCGTGCGTAGCCGCGGGTCGCCAACTCGCTGGACCCGCCGAACGGGATGAGGGCCGGACGCGCCCCTTCGGCACGCAGCCGGTCGCACACCCGCGTGGCGGCGTCTGCGAGTGCCTGCTGACCCGTCACCCCGGTGAAGACGATTTCGGCACCGAGGAACGCATCGAGAACGAGGTTGCCGGATCGCGCCACCCCGGGTTCACCCGGGAACACCAGCACGGCGCGTAGGCCGAGGCGCGCGGCGGTCGCGGCGGTGAGCCGAGCATGGTTGCTCTGTGGTCCGCCGGTGGTGACGAGCGTGTCGGCGTCATTCGCGAGTGCTTCGGCGGCCGTCCATTCCAGCTTCCGGATCTTGTTGCCGCCGCCGCCGAGGCCGGTGAGGTCGTCCCTCTTGATCAGAAGGTCACCGCGACCGAGCCCGAGAGCGGCGGCCAGTCGGGGCATCGGCTCCACCGGTGTGGGCCACGTGCCGAGCGTGAGCGGAACGATGGGTTCGGACATGCTGCCATCTTGGCAGGACCATCCGGTCGACAGCCGCCGAAGGATGCGGCAGCCATCAGGCGCGGCCATCAGGCGCTACTTCAGGAAATCCAGCAGCTGCCGTGTGGTCTCTCGGGAGCCTCCTCCGGATTGACATCCTCCACCGCCCTGAAGGGCGGGGATTCCCTCGGTCACCCAAGGGGGTTCCTGTTTCACCGGGCCGCGCCTTCACCGCTCGCGCGGGTCGGGTCTCACCGGCCCTCCACAGGCGTTTTACCTCTCCGCCAGCCCGGCGGCGAGAATGTTCTTCGCGGCGTTGACGTCCCGGTCATGCACGGCATCACAGCCGGGACACGTCCAGGCGCGAACGCCGAGAGTCATCGCGGTGTTGATCCGCCCGCACGCCGAGCAGGTCTTCGTGCTCGGATACCAGCGGTCGACGGCGATAACCTGCCGCCCGTACCAGGCGGCCTTGTACTCGATCATGCTGCGCAGTTGCGTCCACGCCGCGTCGGAAATGGCGCGGGCCAGCGAGTGGTTGCGCAGCATGGTGCGCACACTGAGATCCTCGATCACGACCGTTTGATTCTCACGGACGAGTCGAGTCGACAGCTTGTGCAGGTGATCCCGCCGCCGGTCGGCGATGCGGGCATGGATGCGGGCCACCGCCACGCGGGCTTTGGCCCGGTTGGCGGAGTCCTTGCCCTTGCGGGACAGGTTCCGTTGCGCCTTGGCCAACTTGCGCCGGTCAGCGCGCTCGTGCCGAGGGTTGCTGATTTTCTCCCCGGTGGACAGGGTGAGCAGACTGGTGATGCCCGCGTCCACCCCCACCGCCGTGCCCAGCGGAGGAAAAGGTGTGACGGTGGGATCCTCGACCAGCAGGGACACGAACCACCGACCGGCCGCGTCGCGGGACACCGTGACCGTGGACGGCTCGGCGCCGTCGGGCAGAGGCCGGGACCACACGATGGTCAGCGGGGCGTCCATCTTGGCCAGGGTGAGCTGCCCCTCGCGCCAGCGGAACGCCGAGCGGGTGTACTCCGCCGACGCCCGAGACCTGCGCTTGGACTTGAAACGCGGATACCGCGACCGCTTACCCCAAAACCCGGCGAACCCGGCTTGCAGATGCCGCAGGGCTTGCTGCAACGGCACGGAACTGACCTCGTTAAGGAACGCCAACTCCTCGGTGCGCTTCCACTCGGTCAGCCACGCCGACGACTGCACATAGGTGCTGCGTTGCCGGTCAACCGCCCACGCACGGGTCCGCGCTTCCAGGGCGAGGTTGTAAACCTTGCGGACGCATCCGAAGGTGCGGTTCAACTGCTCAGCCTGCGCCGGGGTCGGATAGAAGCGGTACTTGTATGCCCGCTTCACCACCTCACCCATGCCTCACTTCCTACCAGTAGTTCATGTAAGTCTATCCCTGAGGGGAGGGAGCGGCGTTTCCTCCCCCGCCTGAAGGCAGGGGTATCCACGCCGCGACACCGATGAAGTGCCCGACCGGAACCGGCCCGCCGCGAACATCATCGGACCACTGCCTCCAGATCCCGAGCGGGTCGTCGTAGAGCTTCGCGACCCGACCCCGGTGGCTCAAGAGAAACAGCACGGGGCACGCAATCTTCCGGCTGCCTCGGTCCGCCTCGTCCTGCTGGTAGTCCAACGTCGCGGCCGCGCGGAACTCCTCAGTGCCTGACCACAACGCTATCGACAGTCGGCCCACCCCCTGAGCAGATCGCGGGAACGACCAGCCGGGTTCGGTCACCCCTCGGCGGCCAGCGCGAGGACGTCTCGCGCGGTGGGCAGCGCGGCCTCACGGTGTGCTGGGACGAGACCGATCCGGGTGCGTCGGTCGAGCAGGTCGTCGACGGTGAGGGCGAGTTCGTGCCGGGTGGCCCAGAGGAGCTCTGCGCCGGTGACCGGGATGTCGGGGCTGATCGGCTGGCGGAGTTCGGCGGGCGCCTCGGCCAGGACGTCGACCGCCTCGGTGCCGTACCGGTGGACGAGCCGGCGTGGTGCGGGGACTCGGGCCAGTTGCGCTCTGCTCGCGGCGCCGGGTAGGGGGAGGTCGCGGGTGCGGCAGGGGCCGGCACGGAGGCGGCGCTGACGGACGGCGGTGTCGACGGCGTCCTCGGCCATCCGGCGGTAGGTGGTGAGCTTGCCGCCGATCACGCTGATGATCCCGTCGGGGTCGTCGATGACAGCGTGTCGGCGGGAGAGGTCGGCGGTTCGGGTGTCGGCGTTGGCGAGCAGCGGCCGTAGCCCGGCGTACGCACCGAGGACGTCGGCGGGTTGGAGGGGCTGGTCGAGGACGCTGTTGAGGACGTCGAGCAGGAACGCGATGTCGGCGTCGGTGGGTTGCGGCACGTCGGGGACGGGGCCGGTCACCGGCTCGTCGGTCAGTCCGGCGTACACCAGGCCGTCGGTCTGGGGCAGCGCGAAGACGTAGCGGGTGAACTCACCGGGGACCGGGATGGTCAGGCCGGCCCAGAGTCCGCCCAGGCGGGCGGCGGACAGGACGATGTGGGTTCCTCGCGATGGACGCAGACGTACGTGTGGGGTCAGGCTGCTGGCCCACACGCCTGTGGCGTTGATGACCGCGCGGGCGGCGACGTGCATCCGCGTCCCGGTGCGGGTGTCCTCGATGGTGGCGCCTTCGCGGTGCAGGCTGATCGCCCGGCAGCGGGGCAGGATGCGGGCGGACCGCGCTGCGGCCGCGCGCGCCAGACCGACGACAAGTCGCGCGTCGTCGCAGAGTTGCCCGTCCCAGGACAGGTGTGCTCCGCGCAGGCCCGCCGGCCGCAGCGCGGGCGCGATCGCGCCCGCCTCGGCCGAGCCGAGCCTGCGCGTTCCCGGAAGGGTCCGTCGGGAGGTTCCGGCGCAGGTACGCAGCACGTCTCCGGCGCGAAGGCCGACCGCCGCAGCGCGCGCCTGCCAACGGCTGGTGTACGCCGTCGCCGGTAGCAGCATCGGCAAGGGGCGCGTCAGGTGCGGCGCAGTGCGGGTCAGCAGCAGGTGGCGCTCGGCGGCACTCTCGTAGGCGATGCCCACCTGGCCGTGTGCGAGATATCGCAGGCCACCGTGGACCAGCTTGGAGCTCCAGCGGGACGTGCCGTTGGCCAGGTCATGGGCGTCGACGGCGACCACGGACAGTCCACGGCTCGCGGCGTCGAGCGCCACTCCGGCGCCGGTGACGCCCAGCCCGACGACCAGGACGTCGACGGGCGTGCCGGCGACCAGTTCGGTGAGGTCACGTTCCCGGCGGGAGACGGTCAGCGAGGTGTTCACACGCCTCCTTGCGATGTAGTGACATTGAATGTCACTCTGTCACACATGAATATGGAAGGGGAAGCATCGCCCGTCGGATGGGCCCGCTGGGGCACCACGAAGAACGCGCAGGTGCTGCCGGAATCCGCTTCGACGCTGTTGGCGCAGGTCCTCGAGCTGGCACCCCCGCCGCCGGTCGTACCGCTGGCCGAGGTGGCGGTGCCGGACTGCGAGCTGGACGGCGCGGTCCTGGGCGCGTTGCGGCAGGCGCTGGGCGTCGGGCACGTGGTCACCACCCGTGACGCCCGGGCACGTCACGCGTCGGGCATGTCGACGCCGGACCTGCTCCGCCATCGACAGGGCCTGGTACGGATGGCCCCGCAGGCCGTGCTGCGCCCGGCCGACCACGCCGAGGTGGTGTCCATCCTCGACATCTGCTCGCGGTTCGGGGTAACCGTGGTCCCCTTCGGTGGTGGCACCTCGGTCGTGGGCGGGCTGACGCCGTCCGCGGAACGGCACGTCGCCGTCGACCTGAGTCGGCTGAGCGACGTCGTCGCCGTCGACCCGACGTCGCGGACCGCCACGCTGCAGGCAGGGCTACGCGCCCCTCGGGCCGCCGAGCTGCTCGCCGAGCGCGGGTTCACCCTCGGCCACGTCCCGCAGTCCTACGAGTACGCCACGATCGGTGGGTTCGCCGCCACCCGGTCATCCGGCCAGGCGTCGGCTGGCTACGGCCGCTTCGACGACATGGTCATGGCGCTGACGGTCGCCACGCCCCGGGGCACCGTACGGGTCGGGCGCGCCCCCGCCTCGGCCGCCGGTCCGGATCTGCGGCAACTGTTCCTGGGCAGCGAGGGGACGCTCGGCGTCATCACCGACGTGACCGTCCGGATCCGCCCCCTCCCAGCCGAGTCGCACTACGAGGGCTGGCGGTTCGAATCGTTCGCCGAGGGCCTGCATGCCGTGCGGCGGCTGGCACAGGACGGGCCACGGCCCACGGTGCTGCGGCTGTCCGACGAGGTCGAGACGATGATCGGGGCGACCGGCGCCGGCCGCTCCGACGGCGGCTGCCAGCTGATCGCCGGGTACGAGGGCGCGGATGTCCGTTCCACCGTCGAAGCGACCGCCGCCGTGCTGGCGGCGCACGGCGGCGTTCCACTGGGCGAGGAGGCGGGCCAACAGTGGGCGCGGCACCGCTTCGACGCCCCGTACCTGCGGGACGCGCTGCTCGACGCGGGGGCGTTCGCGGAGACTCTGGAGACCGCGGCGTACTGGTCGGCGCTGCCGGAGGTACACGACCGGGTCCGGCAGGCGATCCTCGCGGCCTTGCCGGACGGGGCGCTGGTGCTGGCACACGTGTCCCACGTCTACGAGACCGGCGCGTCTCTGTACTTCACGGTGATCTGCTCCCCCGGACCGGATCCGGTCGACCGGTGGCGGAAGGCGAAGGCTGCGGCCAGCGACGCGATCGCGGCCGCGGGTGCCACGATCAGCCACCACCACGGTGTCGGCGCGGACCACCGGGCCTGGTACGCCGCCGAGATCGGCGACGTCGCCGTCGACCTGCTCCGGGCGGTCAAGCAGCAACTGGACCCGGCCGGCATCCTCAATCCCGGCATCCTGGTGCCGTAGGTGCGGTCCTTCGCAGTGATCCTCGGGCCCACCGCGCGCCGAGGACTGTCCCGCCTGATGCCGGTGGCCCATCTGCTCCGCGGCGCCGGCGCCCGGATCCGGGTCGAATACACGCAGACGGCCGAGCAGGCCCGCCAGCGCGCCACGGCGGCGCTGCACGGCGGCGAGGTCGTCGTCGCCGCCGGGGGCGACGGCACCATCGGCCTGCTCGCCGGAGCGGTCGCCGACACCGGCGGTCTGCTCGGCGTCATCCCCGCCGGTCGCGGTAACGACTTCGCCCGCCAGCTCGGGTTGCCGCACTCCCCCGAGGCGGTCGCGGACCTGCTGCTGCACGGACGACCACGGCACCTCGACGTCCTCCAGGTCGCGGGGCAGATCATCGTCGGCAGCGTCTATGTCGGCGTCGACGCGGCGGCCAACGAACTGGCCAACCGGTCACGTCTGCCCGCAGCGCTGGTGTATCCCACCGCCGGGCTGCGGGCACTGCTGCGCTGGCCGCGCACCCGGTACACGATCAGCGTCGACGGCCGGACCGAGCACCGGCACGCCTACACGGTGGTGATCGCCAACTGCGGGTACTACGGCGGTGGCCTGCACGTCGCCCCGGCGGCGCAGCCCGACGACGGGACCCTGGACGTCGTGGTGATCGGCCACGCCCCGAAGGTGCTGTTCCCGATCGCGCTGCGGCAGATGCGCACCGGCCGGCACGTACGGCGCGGGCACGTCTTCTCCTACCGGGGTACGTCGGTCACCGTGCGCGCCGACCGTCCGTTGACCGTGTACGGCGACGGTGATCCCGTCGGTCGCGCCGACGAGGTAACCGTCGAGGTCCGCCCGCAGGCACTGCACGTCATCGCCGGCTAGGTCCCGTCCGGTCGCGGCTTCGGCATCCGGATCATGTCGGTGGTGAGCACCAGAATGGGTGGCATGAGTGACCAGGTGCAGTTGAGGGATGTCGAAGAAGCCGATCTGGAGGCGTTCCACCAACAGGAAAACGATCCCGAGTCGGTCCGTCGGTCGAGGTTCACCCCACGCGACCGGGAGACCTTCGTGAAGCACTGGGCGACGAAGGTCCGCGGCGATCCCGGCGTCTTCGTGCAGACGGTGACCGTCGACGGTGCCACGGCCGGCAGCATCGTGGCCTGGTGGATCCAGGACCAGCGGTTCATCGGCTACTGGCTCGACCGCCAGTACTGGGGTCGGGGTGTGGGGACCAAGGCGTTGCGGCTGTTCCTGGGCCGGGAGAAGACCCGGCCGCTCTACGCGGACCCGGTCGGCACGAACACCGGCTCGGTCCGCCTGCTGGAGAAGCTCGGCTTCCAGCAGATCGACACCGTGCGTCACGGAGAAGACGAGCACGTCCTGCTTATGCTGGCCAGTCACACCAGTGCGCCGATCGGACCTCAGGACCCGCGAGACAACCCCTAGCCCGGCTCCAGGTAGCCGTCGACCAACAGCGCCAACTCCCGGTCGAACTCGGCAACCGGCACGTCGTCCGCGACCGTGCGCACGGACAGCACGAAGGACTGCGTGGTCAGGAAGACCGCGCGTGCCATGACCTCGGGCCGGCCGGGCCGGACGGAGCCGTCCTCGTGCCCGGCGACCAGCGCCGCCGTGAGGAACCGCAGCATCTCGTCCTGGCCGTTGCCCCGCCGGTCGAGAAGGTACGGGAGCAGCACCTCCGGATCGACGTCACGGATCTTGCACAGCAGCGGGTGTTCCCGTAGCTCCCGCGCCACCGCCACCACCCGCGACACCAGGCGGGACCGGCCCGAGCCGTCTGTCTCGGCGGCCGCGGCGGCCATCAGCACCTGATGCCACTCCCGGCTCATCAGGTCCCCGATCAGGGACTGCACGTCCGGCCAACGCCGGTAGACGGTCATCCGCGACACGCTGGCGCGCCGCGCCACATCCGTCATCGTCGTGCGACGTACGCCGTAGGCCAGCACGCAGTCACGGGCAGCGTCGAGAACCGTGTCGTCGACGCTGCGCTCGCCGGACTGGCTCACATCCACCACGCGGATTGTCTATCACAGGGGCGATGTGTCCAGAGCATCCGTGCGTCATGACGGCCGCCCGCCGAACGCCCAGTTGTGCACCTCGATCTCGGCGTACCGGCCCGGGGTCAGGACGGCACGCGCCCTATCCGGGTCCGACGCCCGGACCAGCGCCGCCGTACCCAGCCAGGTGGTGTCGTCGTCAGACAGCAGCGGCCCGTACGCGATCAGCTCGTCCCGGTCGGGCGACACGGCGAGATCGGCGGCCTGCCCCGCTCCGAGCCCGAGCACCAGGTACCGGCTGCCACCCGTCCGGCCTCCGGAGAAGTCCCACATGGTGCGGCCCAGCGTGTTGCGCCACCGGCGCAGCAGCACATCCCGGTACACGCCCGCCTGGTAGTTGGGCTCGTCGAAGGCGAACGCGCGGGCGGCGGCGGCATCGGGGAGGTCAACGATGTGCACGCTGCCGGTGGGCGTGTCACCGTCGTCGGCGAAGGTCGGGCCGCGCGCGATCATCTCTTCCGCGTACCGATCCATGTACGACCAGTGCTCCGCTAGCAGTTCGTCGCGCAGTGCCAGGGAGTCGTGCCGGTCGCGGTGGTAACAGAAGAACTCCATGCCCCAAGTCTTGACCAGTGCCCGACAGCGATGCGTGTCGGGCCGCGATGACGCTGTGGCGGCTCAGCGCACTGCGGCATCGGTACGAGGTTCGGGGCTGCCGATGTCCTGCAGATGGCGCAGCCCCTCCGCCCAGGAGCGGCCCAGACTGGTTTCGTGGTAGCTGATGTCGTGCTCGGCGCAGAACCGTTGGATCAATGGCCGGGCGCGGGCCAGGTTGGGGCACGGCATGCTCGGGAACAGGTGATGTTCGATCTGGTAGTTCAAGCCACCCAGAGCGGCGTCGAGGAGCCGCCCGCCGCGGACGTTGCGGGAGGTGAGTACCTGCCGCCGCAGGTAGTCGAGGTTGTCGTCGGCGCCGAGGATCGGCATGCCCTTGTGGTTGGGGGCGAAGGAGCAGCCGAGGTAGAGGCCCAGCAGGCCCTGGTTGACGACGATGAACACGACCGCCTGCGCGGGGCTCAGGACCAGGAACACGGCGGCGAGGTAGCCGCCCAGGTGCAGGGCCAGCAGCCCGGCTTCGGCGGGTCGACGCGCGAGGCGACGTGGGCTGAAGACGGCGCGGAGGCTGATGGCGTGCAGGTGTAGGCCCTCCAGCAGGAGCAGCGGGAAGAAGAGAAACGCCTGGTGACGGACGATCAGTGCGGCCAGGCCACGCCGTCGCCGGGCCTGGTCGGTGGTGAACGACAACGGCGCCACGGAGATGTCCGGGTCCTTGCCTTCGGTGTTCGGGTGGGCGTGGTGCCGGTTGTGCTTGTCCACCCACCAGCCGTAGCTGATCCCGGTCAGGAGGTTGCCGTGCACGATGCCGATCAGGTCGTTCGCCCGGCGCGAGCGGGCTATCTGCCGGTGTCCGGCATCGTGGCCGATGAACCCGGCCTGCGCGATGACCACCGCGAGTGCTACTGCCACTGCGAGCTGCCACCACGATTCGCCCAGTCGAGCGAACAGGACCCACAAGCCGGCGAAGGAGCCGACGACGAGGCCGATCCGCAGCGCGTAGTAGCCTGGCCGCCGATCGAGCAGACCCGCTGCGCGGACCTGCCGGGAAAGGTCTGCGTAGTCGCTGCCCCGCTGGCGGTCGACGCCGAGACTGATGTCGCTCACTTTGCAGCTCCCGCTGGTCGCTGTCCGCCGGATCTCTCAGCGGCGTCGGCTCGACCAGCCGGTCAGGCGGGCCATGAGCTGTTGACTCTTCTGCTGCGTGCTGGGTTTGGCCGCCTGGCGGCCGGCTCCCGCTGGATCAGATTACGCCTCCGTGGGTCGTTGAGCAGGCCGTTGAACGGCTTGCGCCGGAAGGGATTACGCGGATTACGCGGGACCGCGGGCCGGGCGTCGACGGCGAAGATCGATCTCCGCTTCGGGCTGAGCATTTGTCTAGCGCCGACCCTACATGCCTGACTAAAGTCAGCTATATGAGATCGGAGTTCGTCGCCGCGGTGCGGCGTTTCAACCGGACGGTCACCCAGCGAGTGGGGGCACTGGACGACGAATACATGGCCTCCGGACGCCCCCTCGCGCAGGCCCGGCTGCTGTGGGAGATCAGCCCCGACGGCGCCGAGGTGGCCGCGCTACGGGCCCGACTCGGGCTGGACTCGGGTTACCTCAGCCGGCTGCTGCGTGCCCTGGAAAACGACGGGCTCGTCACCGTCGGACCGGCCGACCAGCCCGGCGGCGACGCACGGGTACGGGTCGCCGCGCTCACCGGAGCCGGGCAGGCGGAGTGGGCCAAGCTCGACGAGCGCTCCGACGAGTTCGCCTCGGCTATCCTCGCACCGCTCACCGAGCCACACCGCGAACGGCTCGTCGCGGCGATGGCCCAGGTCGAGCGGCTGCTCATCGCGTCGATGGTGGTCATCGAGCCCTGCCCGCCAGGCGACCCCCGCGCCCGGGCATGCGTGCGCGCCTACGCCCGGGACATCAACCGGCGGTTCGACGGCGGGTTCGATCCGGCACTCAGCAACCCCGTCCACGACGAGGAGCTCATCCCGCCCGCCGGCGTGTTCCTACTCGCCACCCTCAACTCCGAGCCCGTCGGCTGCGGCGCGGTCAAACTCCACCCCGACGCACCCGCCGAGATCAAACGGGTCTGGGTGGCAGACACCGTGCGCGGGCTCGGCATCGGCCGGCGGATACTGCGCGACCTGGAGCGGTACGCCGGCGAGCGGGGCTGGACCACCACCCGGCTGGACACGAATCGAAATCTCACCGAAGCGATCGCGATGTACCACGCCGCCGGGTACCAGGAGATCGAGCCGTACAACAACGAGCACTTCGCGCACCACTGGTTCGAAAAGAAGCTTGATGGGCCAGGGCTGCCGGGAGAACAACCACCTCAGCGGACGAACTCGAGGCGGGAATCACGCCGCGATCCGTGAACGTGCGCCGGCAACGGGTATCGCAGGTGACGCGACACCGGGACGCGGGCGCCGTCCGACGCCGTATGCGTCACCCGGTGCCGCCCGCTATCGGACCGGGAGGAACGATCATGAGAAAGACCGAGCTGGCCGACGGTGGCCGGCGGGTCGTGGTGGTCGCTGTGGACAAGGGCGAGGACGCGGTGGCCGCCATCCACCAGGCGGCAACCCAGAGCGATATCCGCGGCGCGCGGGTCACCGCTGTCGGCGGGTTCCACTCGGCCGAGGTGGGCTACTTCGACCGCGAGAGGCGTGACTACGTCCGCATCCCCGTGGACGAACAGGTCGAGGTCCTGTCTCTGCTGGGCGACATCGCGGATGACCGGGGCAAGATCGCCCTGCACGTGCACACCGTCCTCGGCCGCCGGGACGGCACGACCGTCGGCGGGCACCTCATGCGGGGTGAGGTCTGGCCGACGCTGGAGGTCATCCTCACCGAGGTCGGCGCCAGCCTCACCAAACAGGTTGATCCAGAGACCGGCCTCGCCCTGCTCCCGGCAACCACCTACGGGCCACCATCCGCTGCATGAAATCGCACTGCCCGGTGCGGCGGCAGTTGCAGCGGTGGGGCGTCATGCCTCCGGCCTCAGCGCGCGGCGCCGCCCGGTCGACCCAGGGCGGTCCCGGAGGGCCGGTGACCGACGCGTGGAGCCCGTACCACCGAAGAGTTGCCCGATCCTGGGCGGAATTCCCGTGCCGCACTGGCCACCGTGTCGTCGGGATCACGCTCAAGTGCGTGCCGGATGTGCGCCGGGATGACCTCGGACTTCGCCATCGCCAGGCGGACCTGCACCGAACGGTCGTCAACCAGGAGTTCCAGATCCGCCTCGTCCAGCTCGACCGCGCGGACCAGCGCGGCACGGACGTCGACCACGGGGTCCTGGGCGAGCGCGCGGCGCTGCTCGGCCGTGGTCCGCGGGTTGCGGGCGACCCCCTTGCGTACGCGTACGGTGCGATCGGCCAGCAGAGCGGTGATCACATCCGGATCGTGGCTGTGGGTGGCGAGTCGTTCCCGTACCTCGGGTGAGACGTCGTCGATCAGCTTGGCGGCCAGATCAGGCTCCAGCTCCCGCGTCTCCGCGAGGAGACCACGAAGCTCCTTGTCGGGTGCCTCTGACATCACACGGCGAACGGACTCGTCGCAAGCCGGGTTGCCGGCGACCGCCCAGCGGACCCACCGGTCGGCGTCCTTGACCAGTCGCAGGAGATTGGCGATCGAGGTCGAGGGGTTTCTCGCCACGGCCTCCCGGACGTCACGATCGGGGTCCCGGGTCAGCGGGCGCAGTGCCTGCGCGGGTGCGTCAATCCGGACCGCGACCGCCTTACGGACCACGGGCGACGGGTCGGACGCCAGGTCGAAAAGGGTCATCTGTGGCGTTGCGGGGTCCTGTGCGAGGGCGAGCCGCGCGTCGGCGCCACCACCGATCTCCCGGTAGGCGGTGGAACCTGACCCGTTGTGACGGTCGGGCCCGCCGACGTCCTGCTGCTTTGCCATGGGTCCAATCATGTCACGGGCTGACCGGGGGCAACGCGAGCCTGACCAGCGCCTCGATCTGGCCGAGAGAGTGCGTCAGCCGGTGGTGGGCTGGTCAGACCGCCGAGCATGACCTTGATCGCCTTCGCTCGGGCTACGTCGCTGTCGGCGCTGAGGGTCATCCTGCCGAAGGCGGCGATGTCCCCGGCGGTGATGCCGGGTCGGGCGGCCGAGACACCGGCGTGCCGACGACCGACCGACCCAGCCGGGCAGTACGTCGACAGTGGACGTGGGTACGATGCCAGCGATCCACACAGGATGACATTTCTCGAGGGGAGCCTCGCATGGCTAGCCTGGAATCCGAACTCGCCGCGAAGCTTCAGCCCGACGTGCCGCACGCGGCACGGATCTGGAACTACTGGATGGGCGGCAAGGACAACTTCCAGTCCGACCGGGCGGCCGGTGACGGTGTGGCCGAGGTCTACCCGGAGATCGTCCTCATGGCGCAGCAGTCCCGCCGGTTCCTGGTGCGAGCCGTACGATTCCTGGCCGCCGAGGCCGGCATCCGCCAGTTCCTGGACATCGGCACCGGCCTGCCCACCATGCAGAACACCCACGCGGTCGCCCAGGAGGTCGCGCCCGAGTCGCGGATCGTCTACGTGGACAACGACCCGATGGTGCTCGTGCACGCCCGGGCACTGCTGGCCAACACGACCTCCGAGGGCGTCACCAACTACGTGCCCGCCGACTACCACGACCCCGAGAAGATTCTCACCGAGGCGGCGGCGACGCTGGACTTCAGCCAGCCCATCGCCGTGATGTACATGGGCGTGATGGGCTACGAGCCCGACATCAACGTCGTGCGATCGATCGTCCAGCAGACGATGAACGCCACCGCCTCCGGCAGCCACCTGGTGCTGTGGGACGGCACCGACACCAGCCCGGCGGTGGTCTCCGGCGCTGCGCGGCTGGCCGAGAGCGGGGGTGTCCCGTACATCCTGCGCAGCCCCCAGGAGCTGGCGAGCTGCTTCGAAGGGCTGACAATGGTAAGGCCCGGCCTGGTGCCGATCCCGCTGTGGCGGCCGGACGAGCCCGACGCACAGGCAATCGACGCGTACGGCGCAGTGGCCCGCAAGCCCTGACCGTTCGCCTTCGGTCCGGGAGCCCGGGCCGGTCTCGCACCGGCCTGGGCCCGCCGGCAGGGTTTCCGTCAGGTCGATCTCCCTACCCGGGCAGGGAGATCGACCTGCGATTGATGTAGACGACCTGGGCGGCGAAGGCCAGCAGAGCCAACACGCTGCCGACGCCGATCGCGAGCCCGGACGACAACCCGGCAAGTCCGACCAACAGCGTGACCACGAGCCCCGCCAGCAGTGCGTTCACGGCACCGACCAACGCCGCCGTCGTCAGCAGCATCTGCGCTCGCCCGGGCGCGCTGCCAACCGCCGCCCAGGTCGCCTGCGTGGAAACCTCGCCCTGCACCGCGTCGGCGAAGAACTTGTGATCGCCGGCCAGTCGACGGTGGTAGTAGGCCCGGATGCGTTGGATCCGCGCGAGATCCAGCTCGTTCTCCACCATGTTCTGCACGAGCCGCAGGAATGTGAGCATTCCGGTGATCACCAGCGTCGGCAGCACCGCCCCGAGGTACGGCCGGACGAGCGCGGCGTTACTGGCAACGAAGCCGAGCCCGATCAGCGCGGCAGAGAGCATGGACAGGAAGATCGTCGCCCGGCCCACCGACTCGGTGATGGTCGCGCTGCGCGAGGTCTGCAGCACGAAATGCTCGGTGGTGAGGGCGCTGAGCAACGCCTGTTCGCGTTCGCCGTCGTCCATGCACCTCACCGTCCGTGACTGACCGGGGTCATCGTCACGATACGAGCTTCGGGAAACGCCCGGACGGAAAACCGACGGTCATGCGCGGGACATTGAGCGTCGCCACCGCGACGCCGCCCGGCCGACCGAGACGCTGGGCCGACTCAGGAACTGGGCAACACCTGGTCAGTGGTGCTGGCCCCGGCGGAAGCGGTCGGCTCGCGCAGCGGAATGCCTCGCAGGTTGAGCACCATGACGAGGCCGACGCCGACGACCAGGGCGATATCAGCGACATTGCCGACAAAGAATCCGGCGTAGTCGATGAAGTCCACAACGTGTCCCCGGGCGAAACCCGGCTCGCGGAAGAGGCGGTCCAGCAGATGCGTCGCCGCACCGCCGAGCACCAACCCCAACGCCACCGCCCAGGGCCGCGAGGTGACCCGCCGCGCCACGACCGTCACCCCGACCACCGCCGCAGCCGCGGTGATCGAGAAGATCCAGGTGGACCCGGAGCCGATGGAGAAGGCGGCACCGGGGTTGTAAACCAGTCGCAGTTGCAGCAGGTCACCGACGACGGAGATGGTCTGGCCGGCGGACAGCGTGGACTGGACCCAGTACTTGGTGGCCTGGTCGGAGACGAGCACCAGGGCAGCGATCATCACAACGGCGCGGAACACACCGGAACCCTAACGGGTCGCCTCCAGAGCACACCAACGATGACCATCAGGCGGTGGGACGGTAGGTAGCGATGATCACGCCGGTTGTCGTCGGTACGGCCTCGACCAGTTCCAACGTGCCGTACGCGTCCTCACCCTCGGCGAACAGCTTCATCCCGGTGCCGAGCGTGAGTGGGTGGATCGACAGCGTGTAGACGTCGACCAGGCCGGCTCGGGCCAGCGACCGCACCAACTCGCCGCTGCCGAGCACGATCAGGTCGCCCTCGACGTCGCGCTTGAGCGTGGCCACGGCGTCGGCCGCGTCGCCTTCGAGCAGGGACGAGTTCTCCCAGGGCAGCGGCTCCGCCAGTGCGCGCGAGGCGACGTACTTGCGCCTCCGGTTGAGGACCTCGGTGTACGGGTTACCGTCGGTCTGCTTCGACCAGAAGCCGTAGAACTGCTCGTAGGTGCGGCGCCCGAAGAGCATCCCGCCGCCCTCGCTCATGCCCTTGCCCATCGTCTCGGCCATGACCTGGTCGGCATACGGGCGGGCCCAGCCGCCATACGGGAAGCCTCCCCGCGTGTCCTCGTCGGCCCCGCCCGGCGCCTGCATGACCCCGTCGAGCGTCACGTTCTGGACCACGACGACCTTGCCCATGATGCTCTCCTCGCGTAAGCGGCCGGCCCTTCGCCGGCCTCTCACCAGCTACACGAACGACCCGCCCCCGGATCGACAACACCGGGAAAAGCCACCTTGCCCGCGGCTGTTGCGTCGCTTCGACGGATCCTCCGCCCGGCCAGCCTTCTCCCGCTCCTGGCAGCGCAGCAGGTCGTGCCTCGCGCCCTACCTGGCGTCGGCCATCGCCGACGCGAACCAGCCGGTGATGGTGGTGGGGTGGGTGATCGCAGTGCCCACCACCACCGCCCACGCGCCGGCCCGCAACGCCTGCGCCGCCTGCGCCGGTGTGTGGATCCGGCCTTCCGCGATCACCGGCACGTCGATCGCGGTGGCGAGCTGGGCCACCAGATCCAGGTCCGGGCCGGGCTGCTTGCTGGTGTACGACGTGTAGCCGGCCAGGGTGGTGCCCACCAGGTCGGCACCCGCCGCGACGGCGGCGATTCCCTCGTCGAGGGTGGAGCAGTCGGCCATCACCATGGCTCCGGTCTGCTCGTGCACGGCGGCGACGGTCTCGGTGAGGGACCGGCCGTCGGCCGCGCCAGCCGCCATGGCTAGCGAGCGAACTCGGCGCGGGGCCCCGAGTTGCCTCCTCAACGGCTTGTCGGTGGTGCTCACGTAAATGCCTCCATAGGCTCTGCATGCGCTCCGTGACAGCTCAGCGCTGCGGGGGGTAGAGGGTATGGGGTCTGACGTCTGACGTCTGATGCCGCTAGGCTGAGCGTGACAGATCCGTAAAGGAAGGGCAAGGGGCAGATGACGACGATTGACGCGAGCCCGCTACGCGGGCAGGAGCGCCCGGGTCCCCGTCGACAGGAGGTCGTGACAGGGATCAAGGAGTACATCCTGCGCAATCGCCTCAAGCCGGGAGACCTTCTCCCCACCGAGACGGAACTGTGCGAGGCCATCGGAGCCAGCCGGTCCAGCGTCCGTGAGGCGGTCAAGATCCTCTCCACTCTCGACATTGTCGAAGTGCGACACGGCCACGGCACGTTCGTCGGCCACATGTCCCTCAACGCCCTCGTCGAAAGTCTGGCTTTCCGCGGCCTGCTGAGCGCCGAGGAAGACCACCAGGTGCTGGGCCAGGTCGTGGATGTCCGGCAGACCCTTGAGCAGGGCCTCGCCGCGGACATCATCAAGGTCCTCGACGCGGAACACCTCGCAGACCTCTCCGCGCTCGCCGACCAGATGGCGGATCTCGCCGCCCAGGACAAGGACTTCCTCGAGGTCGACAGGGCCTTCCACCTGAAGCTGATGGAGCCCCTGGGCAACGACCTGATCCTCCAACTGACCGAGGCGTTCTGGCAGGTACAGGCCATCGTCGCCCCCACCCTGCGCACCCAGCCAGAAGACCGGGTGATCACCGCACAGCGGCACCGGGCGATCGTCGACGCGATCACCGGAGGCGATCCGGCGGTCTTGCGGTCCGCCATCGCCGACCACTACGCGCCCGTCCGCGCGAGCCTCGCACGCTCCGTCCAGTCCTGAGCCAACCGATCGCCGAGCAGCATCGCCCTGCCGTCCGCCGCCCCTAGCCGTCGGACGGCGGACGGCGTGACTGCGCACCCATCGCCAGCGGTGGCCTACGCCGCCAGAAGCAGCCGGTCCTGAGCTCAGGGTGAGCCGGTTTCACCGTGCTCCCAGCTTGGCGGCCATCCCGGCCGACTGAACCTGCTGCTCGACAACCGCAGCACCACGTCACAGGCCTTCACCGTCACCTGGGCCGGGCGCTCCGGCTCGCCGTGGACCAGGACGGTCCCCGCCAACAGCAGCACCCAGTTGTACTGGACCCTGACGGCCGGCGCGGCGTACACGCTGCGAACGACCACCCCGACCGGGCTGGACGACACCTCCGCCGGCATATTCCACTGCGGCACCGGCATGTCCGCGCTCACCAGCTTCGACTGCACGGCCAGTCGCCTTCAGCTCACGCTGGAGAACCGCACCACGACCGCCCGGGACTTCACCGTCACCTGGCCCGGACGCACCGGCTCACCGTGGACCCGCACGGTCGCCGCCGGCGGCAACTTCCTGCACTACTGGACGGTCGACGCCGGCACCCCGTACAGCCTGCGGGTCACCGCTCCGGGCTTCGACAGCACACAGCGAGGCACCGCCACGTGCGGCATGGCCGCCGGAACCCCGCAGATGAACACGACCACGCTGCTGACCACGCAGACCGTCATCCGCAACCTCAACGGTGCCAACGGTCGCTACGACGGCACCGCGGCCTCGGTCCGCATCCCGGGCATGGCCGTCACCAACAACGGCACCGTCGTCGCCGTCGCCGACGCGCGGGTCGACGGCTCGTACGACCTGGGCGGCGGCACCAACAACATCCAGATCGCCATGATCCGCAGCACCGACGGCGGCCGCACCTTCGAGCAGCCACGCGTCATCCACGCCCCCGCCACCACCCGCGAGGGGGTGGGCGATCCCAGCGTGCTGGTGGACCGCGCGACCGGCACCGTCTACTGCTTCTTCACCTACTCCCCCAGGCCCGGCATCAGCTTCTGGTCGGGCTCCTCCGGGGTCAACACGGCGGATGACCCCAACAGCATGCACCTGCCGTATATCACGAGCAGGGACAACGGCGCCACCTGGAGCGCCGCCGTGGAGCTGAACCCGGCGGTCAAGGACCCGGCGTGGCAGCAAGTGTTCTTCTCCTCCGGCCACGGGATCCACACCAGCACCGGCCGCCTGGTCCAGCCGATCGCGTACCGGGACGCGGCGGGCACCAGCCATGCCGCCAACATCTACAGCGACGATCACGGTGTGACGTGGCGACGCGGTGGGTCCGCCGGTGGGACCATCAACGAGAGCAAGGCAATCGAGCGCAACACCGGGACCGTCGTGCAGAACATGCGCCACAACGGCACCCGCAGCCGGTTCTACGCGACGTCCACCAACGGAGGCGCAACGTTCGGCCCGGCCACGGCCAGTGCCGTGCTGACCGATCCGCTGTGCAACGCCGACGAACTGTCCTACCTGCGCCCGTCGGAGGTGGGCACGAACGGTGCGCCGATCCGCACCCGCACCGCTCTGTTCAGCAACAACGCCCACCCGACCGCGCGCAATGACCTCACCGTCCGGCTGTCCACCGACGACGGCGTCAGCTGGCCGGCCCGGGCGCTGATCAAACCGGGCGGCGCGGGCTACTCCACGATGGCCGTGCTGGCCAACGGACAGATCGGCAACCTGTACGAGGTCGGCAACACCGGCGGCATCTACTTCGCCCGCTTCAGCCTCGACTGGGTCAAGGGGGCCTGAAAGTTGTGAATTCTCGGCGTGGTCTTCACCGGCAGTGTCAGCGAAGACCACGTCCTGGTGTCACCGGGTGGCCGACCGGCCCTGAGCGGCCGACCGGCTCTGCAGACGCGAGCGGCCGTACGCGGCAAGGGCGTGGAAGGCGGCCTTCGGCGTCCACGAGCCGTCCGGCAGCACCCGCACGATCCCGCGCGCGGCCAGGTCGAAGTCGCGCTCCGGGTCGTCGGTGGTCGGCAGGTGCCGGTTCGCGAACGTGTACACGAACGCCGCCTCCACCCCGCCGGCCTCGTAGTCGCGCAACAGGTCCACGACGTAGCGGGCCTGGCCCTCCTCGTCGCGCTCCAGCCCCGTGGTGAGCTTCGCGGCGCGGCCGTACTCGTCGTACGTCACCGGCTCCGCCCCGCCCGCGACGTCGGCCGCGCCGCGGAACGTGCAGCAGCCGAACTCGGTGGCGGCGTACGGCTTGCCCTGCCCCACCGCGGCCGCCAGGGTCTGCGGGAACGCTGCGGCGTTGGTCGCGTCGCGGTACCCGGCGTCGCTGGCGATGATGTCGAACGGCGCCCAGTTCACGGCCTCCAGCGGGATCGAGGCTTGACGATCTCTCGGCCTAAAGGACGGAGATTCCCTCCACGCTGCGTGTGGAACACGCGGCGTGCGGGTGGATTCCTGCTTCGCGGCGCGGTGCCGGCACGGGTGCCGGTCTTACCTGCGCTCCACAGGCGTTTAGGCTCTCGGCGCGTCCCGCCGCGAGTATGTTGATGGCCGCGTTGACGTCCCGGTCGTGGGTGCTGCCGCATGGGCAGGTCCACGATCGGACGTTGAGCGTCATCTTGTTGATCCGGCCGCAGTCGGAGCACATCCGGGTGGATGGAAAGAACCGGTCCACCCGGCCGAAGGTCCGCCCGTACCGGGCGGCTTTGTACTGCAACATGTCGGTAAAGCTGGCCCAGCCCGCATCGTGCACGGACTTCGCGAGTCTGGTTCGGCCGAGTCCGGTCACGCACAGGTCCTCGACGTATACCGCTTGGTTGTCGCGGATGATCGTCGTGGACAGTTTGTGCTGCCAGTCCCGCCGGGTGTCGGCCACCCGGGCGTGCGCCCTGGCGACTTTCACGACGGCTTTCCTGCGGTTCTGACTGCCTCGCTGCTTGCGGGACAGGTCCTGCTGCAACCGCTTGAGCTTGCGGGCCGCGCGGCGCAGGAACTTCGGTGCGGCGACCTTCGTGCCGTCGGAAAGGACGGCGAAGTGGGTCAACCCGAGGTCGATGCCCATCTCGGACTCGAGCGGCGGTAACGGCTCGTCTGTGGTCTGCACAACGAACGAGGCGAAGTACCGGCCCGCGGCGTCCCGGATCACCGTGACCGAGGTGGGCTCGGCCGGCAAACCCCGCGACCAGCGCACGCTTAGGTCACCGACCTTCGGCAACCGCAGCCGGCCATTGGCGCAGACCTTGAACCGGCTGTTCCTGGTGAACCGGATGGCCTGCCGGTTGTCCTTGCGGGACCGGAACCGCGGCGGAGCCACCTTCCGACCTTTGCGTTTGCCGGTGACCGAGGCGAAAAAGTTGCGGTACGCGGTGTTCAGGTCCGCGAGGGCCTGCTGCAGCACCACCGACGACACCTCGCCCAGCCACGCCCGTTCAGGTGTGGCCTTAGCCGCGGTGATGACCTGCCTGGACAGTTCCCCGTCGGTGACATACCGCCGCCCGGCGTCGCGGGCTTCCTGCCGCGCGCGCAGTCCGTCGTTGAACACCACCCGCGCGCACCCGAACGCCCGAGCCAGCGAATGCTGCTGACTCGGCGTCGGGTAGACGCGGTAGTTGTAACGGAGCTGCACAGACAAAACGTACCATTGGTTTATGGCTCAGATCGAAGGCATTCGCACTGGCAGACACTGCGTTTTCGCTCTGCACGCTCATTTGGTCTTCGTGACTAAGTTCCGGCACGAAGTGTTCGCAGACCGGCACCTCGCCCGGATGGAGGAGATCGTGCGGACGGTGTGCGCCAACTTCGAGACTGAGTTGGTCGAATTCAACGGCGAGAACAACCACGTCCACCTGCTCGTGAACTTTCCACCCAAAGTCGCCCTGGCGAAGCTGGTCAACTCCCTCAAGGGCGTGTCCAGCCGACGGATGCGGCAGGAGTTTCCCGACCTGCGGCGGCACTACTACCGGGCCAACAAGCTCTGGTCGGGATCGTACTTCGCAGGCTCTCTCGGCGGGGCACCTCTCAGTGTCGTACGTCAGTACATCGAGCAGCAGAACCGTCCGGTTTAGAGCACTGCTCGGGCTTAGCGCCCTCCCAGCGCGGGTCTCCACCCCCGCCCTGAAGGGCGGAGCACTGGCCCGCAACCCGGTAGCCGACGGGCCCTGCGAACCGCTCCCGCACCGTGGGCACCGCCTCGGCGAGGAAGTCGCGCACCGCGGCGCGCGCGGCCGGGACCGCCTCCCTCATCCGCATCAGTTCGGTGAACAGCGCCATGCGCTCGGCCAGGTCGCGGCCGGGCAGGAAGCCGTCGGTGAACATGGCGATCTCGGAGCCGGTGAGGTACACGACCGACGCCCCGATCTGCCGCAGCCGCTCGGCCCGCTCCGCGCCGTCGAGCACGAACGCCATGAGCCCGTCGCGGTCGAGGCCGTTGGTGAACGGGCTGTACCACACCTCGAGCCCGGCCTCGGCGGCGAACCTCGCGGTCAGCTCGAGCCGGTCCTGGACCCCGCCGGTGATGCGCACCGCGTCGCAGTGCAGCTCGTCGCGGATGACGCGCAGGTCGCGCCGCACGATCTCGGGGTCGAACGGCTCGTGGGCGTGAGTGAGTCCGGCTACGCGGGGATGACCATGGACCGGGTCGCCGCCCGGGCCGGGACCAACAAGAACGCCATCTACCGCCGGTGGCCGCACCGGGCGGCGCTGGGCATCGCGGCGTACCGCCACCTGTCCGACGCCGTGCTACCGAACCCGGACACAGGCACTCTGCGGGGCGACGCGCTGGAGATGCTGCGGCGGGCGAACGAGACGTGGTCGTCGCCGTACGGGGCGATCCTGCGCGGGTTGCTCGTCGCCGCGGCCGACGACCCCGAGCTGCTCACTCTCATGCGGGAGCGGTCCGGCGCGGACACCATGGACCGCGCCTGGCTGGCGATGCTGGAGCGCGCCGCAGCCCGGGGCGAGGCACCGGCCGCGGCCGTACACCACCGGGTGGCGACGACGCCGATGATGCTGCTGCGCGCCGAGTACGCGATGCGCGGCATCCCCTCCGTGCCCGACGAGGTGCTGGTCGAGATCGTGGACGAGGTGTTCCTACCGCTCGTGCGCGGCCGCCACTGAACGTGCGCGGCGGCCGCGCGGAGGCTGGTCGGGGTGATACCGCTGCTGGCCGACCGCGTATCCGGACTCAGCCGGCCTTGGAGCGGAAGACCGGGTAGTAGCCGCCGGACTGACCGGCTGCGGTCGGGTGGTAGGAGATCCCGATGCTGGCGAAGTTGAGCGCGTGCAACCACTTCGTGCCGCCGCTGCACAGCTGGTGCCCGACGAACTGCGACCGGACGTCGGCGAAGGTGAACCCGGCGGCTGCGGCGGCAGTGCGGATGATGTCGTCCACCAGGTTGATGCCCTCGTTGATCTTCGTACGCGAGGTGACACTGAGCCCGACACACGTCGTGCCCAGCTGGTAGAAGACCGGGTAGCCGACGACCACCACCCGGGCCGAGGGCGCTCGGTTCCGGATTCCGGTGTAGACGTTGCGCAGCAGGGTGGGGAGGTCGGCCCGGGCCTTGTCCTCGGCAGCCTGCACGGCGGCCACGCAGTCGGTGGTGCCGTAGAGCACGCAGGTGGTCATGATGTTGGCGAAGCCGACGTCGTTGCCGCCGACCGTGACGCTGACCAGGGTCGTGGCGGCGCTGAGCGCGCCAAGCTGCGTGTTGATCACGCTGGTGGTGGTGGCGCCCGAGCAGGCGACCGAGCGGTACGACGCGGGCTGCACATTGGTGGCGTACAGCGCCGGATACGCCTTGGTGCTGCGCTGGCAGGAACCGCTCTCGGCGGTGTAGCTGCCGGCACCGACCCCGGAGGAGTAGGAGTCGCCGAGGGCGACGTAGTGGTCGCTGGGAGCGGCCTGGGCGGGCGCTGCCAGGGCGAGGGTGGCGCCCAGAGCCGTGACCAGGCTCAGGACGAGGGTTGCCAAACGGGATCTCCGCACGTTGCACTCCGGTGGTGTAGGAGGATCGGTGGGAGATTGATATCACCTAATATTGATGCTGGAAAGATCCTTCCGGCAAGTTCCGTGGTTGCGGCAATTTCCGCCGGTGGTCGCAGGGGTCCAATGAGGACAGTCGCGGGCAACTCCCGCGGAACCGGTCGTCCAGAACGGCTCGGCCGCCCCTGCGAGGCGCCCATCGGGCGCGCCCGCCACCGCTCCGATCGGCACTCCGGCAGGATCCGTTGACCCCCGAGGAAGGTGGACCACCTCATGAACCACCCGCAGAACGAAAGGTTGAGCCGACGCCGCGTACTGGGCGGAGCAGCCGGACTGGCAGCGGGCGCCGCGGTCGTCGCGGCGGGGCTGCCGTCCGGCGCCGCCGCCGCTCCCCCGCGGACCGCGCCCGACGTCGCCCGCTGGCACCGGCAGGCGGCGCACGTGACCATCACCCGCGATGACTGGGGTATCCCGCACGTGGTCGGCAGGACCGACGCCGACGCGGTCTTCGGAATGATGTACGCCCAGGCCGAGGACGACTTCAACCGGATCGAGAGGAACTACCTGGTGAGCCTCGGCCGCCTCGCCGAGGCCGAGGGTGAGGGTGCGATCTGGCAGGACCTGCGCCAGCGGCTGTACGTCGACCCCGGGGCGCTGAAGAGGGACTACGCGCAGAGCCCGTCCTGGCTGCGCAAGCTGATGCAGGCCTGGGCCGACGGGCTGAACTACTACCTAGCGACACACCCCGAGGTGCAGCCACGTGTGCTCACGCGGTTCGAGCCGTGGATGCCGCTGAGCTTCTCCGAGGGCAGCATCGGTGGTGACACCGAGCGGGTGCCGCTCACCCAACTCGAAGCTTTCTACAGCAAGCGCACGGTGCCGATGACCGATGACGAGCGCGGTCTGCTGTTCCGCGAGCCCAGCGGCTCGAACGGCATGGCGATCGCGCCGAGCCACACGCGTAACGGTCACGCCCTGCTGCTGATCAACCCGCACACCAGCTTCTTCTTCCGCTCCGAGCAGCACGTGACGAGCCGGGAGGGGCTCAACGCCTATGGCGCGGCCACCTGGGGCCAGTTCTTCATCTACCAGGGCTTCAACCCGAACACCGGCTGGATGCACACGTCGAGCGGCGTCGACAACGTCGACGAGTTCGCCGAGACGATCGTGACCCGGGCGGACGGCCGACACTCCTACCGCTACGGCAACGCGCTGCGGCCGGTGACGACGAAGACGATCACGCTGTCGTATCGCACGACGGATGGCGGGCGGGCTCGGCGTAGCTTCACGACCTTCGCCACGCACCACGGCCCGATCGTCCGGGAGGCGGACGGCAGGTGGATCGCGTTCGCGCTGATGAACAAGCCGGTCGAGGCGCTGCAGCAGAGCTTCCTGCGCACCAAGACGCGGGACTACGCGGACTTCATCCAGGTGGCGGGCCTCAAGGCCAACAGCTCGAACAACACGCTCTTCGCGGACTCGAAGGGTGAGATCGCCTTCCTGGTGCCGCAGTTCATGCCGCGCCGCGACGATCGCTTCGACTACCGCAAGCCCGTCGACGGCAGCGACCCGGCGACGGACTGGCGCGGACTGCACAGCCTCCGGAGCCTTCCGCAGGCGGTGAACCCGAGGAACGGCTGGGCGTTCAACGCGAACAACTGGCCCTGGACCGCGGCCGGCCCGGACAGCCCGGACGCCGCCGACTATCCGCGCTACTTCGACCAGGCCGGCGAGAACCCCCGTGGACCGCAGGCGATCCGGGTGCTCACCGCGCGCGACGACTTCACCCCGCAGACGCTCATCGCTGCCGCCTTCGACACCTACCTCACCGCCTTCGCCCGGCTCGTGCCCGGGCTGATCGCGGCATGGGACAGGCTGCCCGGGGGCAACCAGCAGAAGGCGGCGCTCGCCGACCCGATCGGCCTGCTACGCGGCTGGGACTACCGCTGGAGCGCGCAATCGACCGCGACGTCGCTGGCCGTGTTCTGGGGCGAGGCGCTCTGGGCGCCGCTGGCCCAGGCGGCGAGAGACGCGGGCATGTCGATGTGGGACTACCTGGCCGAGCGCGCCACCGATGCGCAGCGACTCACCGCGCTCGAAGCGGCGACGCAGCGGCTGACGCAGGATTTCGGCAACTGGCAGGTGCCCTGGGGCGAGATCAACCGCTTCCAGCGCAACGACGGCGCGATCGTCCAGACGTTCGACGACGCCAAGCCGAGCAGGCCGGTGCCCTTCACCTCCGCGCAGTGGGGCTCGCTCGCCTCCTTCGGGGCGAGGCGCTACCCGGGAACGAAGCGCTACTACGGCACCAGCGGCAACAGCTTCGTGGCGGTCGTGGAGTTCGGCCCGAGGCTGCGCGCCTGGGCCGTGACGGCGGGGGGCGCGAGCGGCCACCCGGACTCGCCGCACTTCAACGACCAGGTCGAACGCTACGCGAGCGGCAACCTCCGGCCCGTCTACTTCTATCCGGAGGACCTCAGGGGCCATGTCGAGCGAAGCTACCGGCCGGGTAGGTGATCACTCGCCCACAGTCAGGTCGTCGACGCCGTCGCGTGCCCAGGCCGGCCATCCGGTCGGGCACGCCTCGGCGCCGGCTGCCTACTCCTCCGGGATGCCCGGCCCGACCTCGCCACGCCTCAGCTGCTCGGCGTTGCGGTCGGCTTCGCTGTTGGCGTGCGCCGCCCCGGCGCCCGGGTCTCTGGTTCGGCGTCCTTCGGCGTCCTGATACACCTCGCCGCTTTCGAGTGCATCCTCCTGCTGCCGCCGGCTCTGCTCAGGTGTGGTCACAACGCCCGGTTACCCTGCACCCACAGCAGCAAACGGCAAGATCCAGACTATCCTCCGGGCCATGACCTCGATTCCACCCGATCGGCGCGGCGTCGACTCGGCCCTGGACCCCTCCACGGAGCAGATCCGGGACATGGTGGCCCGATCCGTCGACTGGGTCACCGCCCACCACGACTCGATCCGTGACCTGCCCATCGCCCCGCGCACCTCCGCCGCCGCGCTGAAGGAGACGCTCGCCGAGCCCCTGCCCGTCGAGGGCCGTGACTTCGCCGACCTGCTCAGGGTCTTCCGTGAGGTGGTTGTGCCCGGCACCCGGCACAACGGGCATCCCCGCTTCTTCGGGTACGTCTCGGCGCCGGGCACCGCCGTCGCCTCGGTGGCCGACTTCCTCGCGTCGGCGCTGAACGCCAACCTCACCGCGTGGCGGTCGGCACCGGCTCCCGCCGAACTGGAGCATGTGGCCATCGACTGGATCAAGGAGGCCCTCGGCTGCGACCCCGGTGCCGGAGGCCTGTTCATGAGCGGCGGTTCGATGGCTAACTTCACCGCGCTCGCCGCCGCCCGACACCGCCACTGCGGTGACACGGTCGCCACCCACGGGGCGGCCGCCCACCCGGCGCCGCTGCGCGTCTACGCCTCCACCGAGACCCACCACTCGATCCACAAGGCCGCCGCGCTGCTCGGCATCGGGCGGACGAACGTCCGCGACATCCCGGTGGACGCCCGTTTCCGGATGGACGTCGACGCCCTCGTCCGCGCTATCGAGGAAGACCGGGCCGCCGGGGCGGAACCGCTCTGCGTGGTGGCGAACGCCGGCACCGTCGTCACCGGCGCGGTCGACCCGCTCGCCGACATCGCAGCGGTCGCGCGGGAGTACGGGTTGTGGATGCACGTCGACGCCTGCTATGGCGGCTTCGCGCGGCTCTCCCCCACGGCCCGTCCGCTCTTCGACGGCCTGTCCGAGGCCGACTCGATCTCCCTCGACCCGCACAAGTGGCTCTACCTGCCCGCGGACTGCGGCTGTCTCATCTACCGCGACCCCGAGGCGGCGCGGCCCGCCTTCAGCCTGGACGCCGACTACACCCGGGTCACGCAGACCGAACCGGCCGAGGCCTTCGCCTTCTGGGACTACGGCCCCGATCTGTCCCGACGATTCCGGGCACTCAAGGTCTGGATGACGCTGGCGCACGCCGGTTCGCGAGCTGTCGGCGACGCGATCGAGAGCAACCTCGACTGTGCCCGGCACCTGGCCGAACTCGTCGAGGGCAGGGCCGACTTCGAGCTGCTCGCCCCGGTCGAACTCTCCATCTTCTGCTTCCGCTACCTGCCGCCGAACGCACGGGCCGGCTCACGGTCGCGCACCGAAGAGGAGCAACTCGACCGCCTCAACGAACGGATCATGCTGGCAGTCCAGCAGGCCGGCAGCTCGTACCTGTCGAACGCCACCGTCAACGGCCGCTTCGCGCTGCGCGGCTGCGTGCTCAACTACCGCACCACGCGGCGCGACATGGAGATCCTGCTCGACGACGTACGCCGCGCCGCCGAGCAGGTGGTCGAGAAGACCCCTGAAGACTCGACGGACGCGGCGTAACGCGCGTCAGCGTGGCGGCCGTCAGATGGCGGCGGTGCCCGTCAGCTCATCGCGGACCTCGCGGCGGTCAGCATCGACGTCGGGTGCCTTCGCGAGGTGAGCCGGAGGGGCCGCCTTCGTCGACTTTTCCCGGCGCCGCAGCCAGAGGTCGACCACGAGGTTCAGCGCAAGGCCGATCACACCCCAGATCGCGATGACCAGCAGGTTCCGGCCGACCCCGTTGCCGTCGAAGTAGATCAGGGATCGAGCGGTGTCGACTGCGGCCGGCAGCGGCAGGATGTCCTGCAGATGCCGGAACAACTCGGGCACCATGTACACCGAGAGTCCGCCGCCGGACGCCGGCACGCCCGCCAGCATCAGCACGACCATCACCGGGATGATGGCGGCCAGGCCGAGGGTACGTGTGAAGACAGCGGTGGCGAGGGACACGGCGAGGATGGTCGCCGCGCCGAATCCGATCATCTCCCAGGCGTGCCCGTTGACCGCGCCGATGATGACGTCGAAGAGCACCCACAGCCACACGGACATGCCGATCGCCCAGCCGCCGAGCAGCGGCAGGAACTGGCGCAGGCGCTTGAGCTCCGGCGCACCGCCGCGCAGTACGGCCAGCATCAGGAACCCGGCCATGATCCACGACATGCCGACGTACAGGCTGTTGCTGCCCATGGTGTCGGTGTCCGTGAGTGGCGTCACGTCGGTGGTCGTCAACGGGGCCTGCTGCTGGGCGGAGATCTGCTGGAACATCGCCTGCACCGCGCTCTGCTGGCTGACCCCGGCAGCTGAGGAGGTGTAGAGCGTCGCCGCGGCGTCGGGCGCCGTGGGCAGGACGTAGGCGGCGACCACGTCCTGGGAGCGGATCCGGTCGGTGGCGTCGTCGACCGACGTGGCCACGCCGACGTCGAGGATGTCGCCCAGGTTCGACCTGAGTCCGGTGGCGACCTGGTCGGCCTGCTGCGCGTTGGCGCTGACCACGATGACGGGAAGGCTGTGCACCTGCGGCTTGTGCATGGAGAAGCCCATCAGGCCGACCACCATCACCAGGATCGACAGCGGGAAGGCCGCCACCGCCAGGTACCGCGTCCACAGCGGTCGATTCGGACCACCGGCCAGCGCCGGCATCGGCGTGCCGGGGTGGACGCCCGGTGCCACGCCCGGAATCGCCTTCCCGCTGACGCGCTCCTTGAGCAGGGACAGCAGCAGCCCCGCGACCAGCCAGATGGCGAGCGTCAACAGGTGCCCGCCGGCGCCGCGACCGTCGAAGTAGAGCAGCGAGCGCAGTGCTTCCCCGGCGGCCGGCAGGGGAAGGACGCCGTGCAGGAACTGGAAGAAGCCAGGCATCACGTCGATCGACAGCGCCAGGTTCGACGACGGCATGCCGAACACGACGTACAGCAGCATGCCGACCAGGACGGCGAGCGGACCCATCAGCTTGGTGAACAGCAGCTGGGCCGCGCCGACAGCGCCGACGGTGAGCATCCCGACGCCGAGGAACTGCAGATAGTGGCCTTCGACTGCGCCGACGATCGGCCCGAGGATGAGCCAGATGATCGTGCTGGTGGCCGCCGCCCAGCCGGTCAGCAGCGGCACGAACCGCCGCAGCGCCAGCAGGTGCGGGGTGGCGATCACCAGCAGGCTCAGGGGGACGTACCCGGCCAGCATCATGCCCATGGCGGCGAACAGCACCGAGATGCCGGCCAGGTCGCCCTCGGGCAGCGGGGCCACGTCCTGAGTGGTGGTGGTCCAGTCCTGCTGCACGGCGATCGGGGCAAGTAGTTGCTGGGCGGTGGTGGCCTGGGAGGCGCCAGCCGCCATCGCGGTGTAGACGGTCGCCTCGCGGGAACCGGCGGCCGGGATCTCGATCGCCCCGGCGATCTCACGTTCTTCGAGCAGCTCGACGGCATCACTGCCGGAGGGGACCAGGCGTGCGTCGACGGCCTGGCCTGGCGCGGAGTTCAGCCCGTCGACGACTGCCTGAGCCTGCGCGCCCGATCCCACCACGGCCACCGGCATGTCTCGCGGCTGCGGGGAGTGCATGGTGGCCACGTAGGTGGCGAACATCATCGTGACCATGAGGAACGGCATCACGAAGAGAGCGACATACCGGGCGATCCGGGTCTTGCGGTCCTCGACAGGCGGGCCGGTGCCAGCCTCGGCGGCGGGAGCAGAAATGGCCGAGCTGTCCAAGGGGATACTCCAGGCGGGTTGCGGGAGGCGTCTGCGTCACACGCGGAACGGAAGGCTTGCCCCGCGTAAGCCACGTGACTTATAAGAGTAAGTCACGTGGCTTGTAATGTCTTGGAACGGCTACCTTGATGTAGATCACACCGCCACGCCACCTAGAGGAGAGGGCTGCGATGACCCAGGCAGAACCGGCTCGAACCGCGCTGCTCGACGCGGCAGAGCGCCTATTCGCCGGGTCCGGCATCGCGCAGATCTCCGACCGCAAGGTGGCCGAGGCCGCCGGAAACACCAACCATTCCGCGGTGCGGTACTACTTCGGAGGCCGGGACGGGCTGTTGCACGCGCTGATCCTTCGCCATGCGGCCGCGCTGGAAGAACCGCGCCGGGCGATGTTCGAACACTCCGACTCGGTTCTCGGCGACGTCCGCAGCCTGGTCATGCCGACCATGAAGGTGCTCGCCGGGCTACCGCAGCCGACCTGGCGCGCCCGGTTCCTCGGTCAGGCCCTGCACGATCCGGCCACCAGGCCACTCCTGATCGAAGCCGCGGACGCCGTGCCCACCGCGAGAATGATCGTCCGGTCACTCGCAGCGCGCCTCGAGCACCTGGACCCGGACATCGTGGCCGCCCGGGCGGGGCTGATCACCATGATCGTCTCCACGGCCGCCGCCGAGGTCGAGGCCCGCACCGAACGCAGCGGTCAGGATGCCCGCTGGGCGTCAGTGGGCGACTTCCTCTGCGACGCCATCGCCGGCATGCTGCTCGCCCCCGTCACCCGGGCGACCAGCAGTAACCCGCTCACCGAGGACCCCGCATCCGCCGACACCGCGGGGTGACCACCGCGTCGACCCGCGGCTCCGGCCGAGGGCGCGTTCAACCAGACGGCAGGAGCGGACAACGGGCCAGCCGCCGTGCAGACTGAACCGGATCTGGTCGACCGGCCCCGACCGCCTTGGTGCCGCTGTACGCAGCTGCTGCCGCTGAGGTCGCCGGCGGTGGTCGACGTGGCGGCGGGTGGGCCGACGCATGGCGGAACGCCCAACCCGTCAAGGGTTGGGCGTTCCCCCCGTCGCGAGGCGACAGGTCACTTCTCGTCGTTGGGTCAAGCGTCCCCGTGGTCGTGGCCCTTGTCCCGGTCCTCGTCGCCCTTGTCGTCGTGGCCCTTGTCCCGGTCCTTGTCGCCCTTGTCGTCGTGGCCCTTGTCCCGGTCCTCGTGGTCCCGGTCCCAGTTCTTCTTGAACTCGTTCCAGTCCCGGTCCTCGTCACTGCTCCACCACGAGTTCCGGTCCTCGTCCTTGTCGCGGCTCCGGTTCTGGTCCCGCTTGTCGTCGCTCTTGATCTGGCCGCGGATTTCGCCGTTCGGGTACTTCTTGGTGTGCACGTTCACGTAGGTGACGCCGGCCTCGATCGCGTCGACGAGTTCGTCGAACTCGCCCGGCTCGATGCCCTGGTCGGCGGGGCCGACCACGTCATCGGGCTTGATGGTCCCCTTGATGGTGGCTGGGGCCTGGGGGCAGGACTGGACGTCGTGCGACGCGCCGCCCTTCGCGTCCTTCAGGTTGGAGCACAGGAAGACGGCGATGCCGCCGCTCTGGTGCCTCCCTCCGAAGTGGATGTGGGCCTGCTGGACGTCCTTCAGGTCCTCGTAGCTCAGCTTGAACTCGATCTTCTTGTCCCGCTCGTCGATCGTGGCTTCGAACTGGCCGGAGCCGGGCGTCGAGATCGGCTTTGGATCTTCCTCGAAGCCGCTGAGCTTGGCCCGGACGTTCACCTCCTTACGGTCCCGCGAGTCGCTCCAGTCCCGCGAGTCGCGGGAGTCGTGCGAATCCCGCTTGTCGCCCGAGTCGTCCCGGCCGTCGCCCATGGCGGCGGTACCGATGGCGGTTACCGCCACCGCTGCGCTGGCCGCCATCGCGACCGCCCAGAGTCGGGTACGTCCCATCATTGCTGCTCCCTTCTCCGTGGAGTCCTGAGCCGCGGGATCACCGGCGGACGAACCACTCGTGACCGGACTCAGGCAGGCAAAGGTGCCGTGCGCCGGAGGTCGTTGTCGTCGAGACCGTCCCGCGCTCGGTTCGATTGGCACCCTTTGTGAAATTGTTCCACGTTCGCGGCAAACATGAGCCAGCTTCCCTGATCCGACCGTCAGGGATCTTCGGGAGGTGTGGAGCAGGCTGGGTGCTGTGCGGCCCGCCCGGGCGGTTCGACGGGGCCGAGGCCCTTGGTGGACGCGCCCCATCGGGTCCTCGCCGTGCCGCATCTTTTGGGCCTCTGCCGCGCCCTCGCACCACTGGTGCGGCATGGGGGCGATCGACTCGTTGTCGGCGATGTCGCCGTATCCCGACGCGGGGATGCCCAGTGTCGGCGATCTGGAATTGACCATCACCTGGCGTGCGACCGGCTGCACCCGTGCGGGCGGTACCCTCCGGCGTGCTCATCCGGCCCGACGGCCGCGAAGACGTACGGCGCCCGTCCCGCCCGGGCTCGCCGCGTCGATCAGGTTGGGTACGTGGGGCAGGCCCTGGCTGCGCGGGTCCATGGGGTCCTCGCCTGCCGGAGGCACGGCGCGGTGACCCTCACGCCGACCCGCAGCTCCGGCCGACGGCGCGTTCAATCAGACGGCAGGAGCGGACGCATGAACGTCCGCTCGTAGCGCACGACACAACCCGACTCGTCGCGAATCCGATCAGCCACGACGAACTCCGGGTCATCGCCGAACCGTGCGCGGTAACGCTCGTAGGCCGCCAGACTCTCGAAGCTGAACAACGCCTCGGCCTTGTCGCTCGCGCCCTCGGCCGGCAGGAAGTAGCCGTGGTGCACACCACCGTGCTTGCCCACCAACCGCATCCACTCCCGGGCGAAGCGTTCAAATGCTTCGATCTGTGCGGGATTGATGGTGTAGTGCACCACGCAGGTGATCACGCATTCACCATACGCGCGCGGTGGCCGAGCGCAGAGCGCGCTCGGCCACCACGACTGACGTCAGGTCAGCGCTGACCCCCCAGGTACATCGCGTTGAACAGCAGCCGGTACGTACCGTGCGACTGAGCCCGGTGCTGCGGCTTGAAGCCGATCATCACGACCTGCCCGTCGCCCACCTTCGCCGTCACCACGGCCGCCTTGCCACCGATGACGTCCTCACCGAGGAGGAAGCCGCTCTTCAGCAGGTTGGTCTTCGGCCAGGTGGCCGCCACCGTGACACCCTGCGCGCCGTCCTCGACCTCGAACGCCGGCCCGTCGGCGACGAACGCCGACGCGGTCGATCCGAACCCGGCGGCGACCGGGTCACTGGCGTCGACGTTGAGGTTCAGCACCGAGCCCGGAATGTTGTAGCTGGTGTCCGGCACCCCCTCGGTGACGTCCTTGACCGGCACGTCGAACGCCTTGATCGGCAACTCGGCCGCCTTGTTGAGGGTGACCACCGTGCCGCCCGCCTCGACGAACGCCTTCAGGTTGGCCACGCCGGCGTCGGTCATCCCGCCGGTGTACTCCGGCGGCAGCGAGCCCGCCGCCCGGCCGTTGCGCATCGAGTTGTACGTGGCGTCGGGCAGCACGATCGTATCGAACTTCGCCCGCAGATCGCCGGCCCGGACCGACGCGTTCGTCAGCTTCTGGTAGCCGAAGCCGAACTGGTCCAGGGCCAGCCGGGTCCAGCCCTCGTCGTAGTTGTTGAAGCCGTCGTACAGTCCGATCCGAGGCGCGACGAGCTCCCGCACCTGAGCCGGCTTCGCATCCACCGCGGCGATGCTGAGCCCGTACCGGGTGGCGAGCGCCGTCACCCGAGCCTCGGTGCCCGGACCGGGCGTCACCAGGAACGTGCCAGCCGGCAGCTTGCCACTGCGAGTGGTCACCTCAGCGCTGCTGAGGAAGACCTTGTCCCCCGCCGCCAGCAGGGAGTTCACGGCGGCGGAACTGTCGTTGACCCGAGGGTCGAGGGCGTACGCGTACTTCGGCGCGCCGGCCACCACACCCGCCGGCACCTTCGGCGAGTCGACCCGGACAGTGCTGGCCTGCACCGCCTGGCCGAGCTTGTCGACGGCGACGCCCATCTGGAACGACAGGGTGTAGCCGGTGATGTCGTACGGCGGCTCCAGCGGGCCACCCGGGTAGAGCCGCCGGTCCGGATAGACCTGCGGGTTCAGCAGGTCCAACACGGCTGCCCGGTACGGCTGGGCCTCCCGCACCAGGTAGCTCCCGGCCGGGTAGGTGCGCTTGCCGACGGTGAAGGAGTTCACCGCACGCTCGACCTGGATGTTGTTCCAGCGCAGCTTGTCCACCAGCTTGGTGGCGGTCGGGAAGTCCGCCTGATCCGCGGGGATCACGTAGGTGGTGCCGGCACCGTTGCGGGCACCGTCCCGGGCCATCTGTGCCACGCCGTAGAGCAGGCCCTCGCGGTCGTCGCTGGCCACCCGCAGCATCGCCCAGGAGGCCGTCTTGATGTAGTCGCAGCTCTGCGACAGATGCCACTCGCCGCCCTTCCAGGGGCTGGGGTAGAAGACCGACGGCTCGCTCGTCGAGGTGCCGTCCGCGAAGGTCTTCGGGAAGGTCGCCGGGTCGTACACCCTGGGGGTCGCCGAGGCGTGCGCGGTCTCGGTCAGGATGCCGATCTGGTTGTGGTAGTACGGCGCGGTCCGCGCGCCGCCGTTCCACCAGATGTCGTACGACTGGCGGGCCAGCGCGCCGACCTTGCCCTCACGATCCAGCCGCTGCCCCATCGCGTCACCGACGAGGTTGACGCCCCGGACCACCTGGGGGTTGATGTTCGGGTTCAGCGGGTCCTCGTACGGCGGGATGCTGATCCGGGCGGGGAAGACCGCGGTCTGATGCACGTTGTGCATGACCTGCGGAATCCACTCGTGGAACAGTTGACGCCCGACGTTCTGCGTCTCCTGCAGGTTGAACATGTACCAGTCCCGGTTGTTGTCGTGTCCGGCGTACTTCTGGTACAGCTCGGGATAGCCGGCATCCTGGTAGGGCCCACCCAGGTTCTTCTTGTACCACTCGGCGACCTTCGTGCCGCCGTCCGGGTTCACGTTCGGCACCAACAGGGTGATGACGTTGTCCCGGATCGCTCGCGCCTCGGGCGTCTCGCTGGTCACCAGGTCAAACGCGAACTGCGGGGCGGTCTGGTGGCCGGCCACCTCGGTGGAGTGGATGCCGAAGTCGACCCAGGCGATGGCCTTGCCGTTCTTCGCCAGGTCACGCGCCTGAGACTCGGACAGCGAGTCGCCCTGAGAGAGCCGCACCGAGGTTTCCCGGTAGCGCTTGAGGTTCGCGTCCTTGAGATTCTTCTCGGAGGAGACGATCGCCATCAACTGCGGCCGTCCCTCGCTGGTCTTGCCGATCTCGACCAGCTTCATCCGGTCGCTGGCCTTGTCGATTGCCCGGTAGTACTCGGCGATCTGCTCGTAGGTGGCGAGCTTGTAGTCGGCACACGGCGCCCAGCCGATCACCGACTCCGGCTTCGGTACGCGGTTCGAGGCGGTAGCGGTGGTCGCCGACGTCAACACCGGCGTACCGACCAGAGCCAGCGCGCAAGCAACCGACACCGTTGTCCGAGACAGTCTTCGTTTCACCTGATACCCCTTCGCAGTACGTACACGACGGAAAAGGGTCCGGTAGGGGCGGCCGCGCCAATCGGATAGCTTGATTCAACAGGTTTCGATCGAGGTCCGGAATGCTCAGGATGGCAGTTGAGGAAATCTTGAGACTCACCACTGTGCCGGATCGGACCAGGACCAATTTGTTTAGGCACGACAATTCCACCAAGGACGTATTGGACAGTCCTTGGCGTTGGCGTGGCCACAAAGGGCGGGCATCGAATGCCCGCCCTTTGCACGTCACTGGCTGAGCTCGGCGACCTCCTCGGCCGTCAGGCGGAGCGCCTCGGCGGGAGCTGCGCCCCGCGCTGCGGCGGTGGGCGGGTCGGTCGGCCGCCGCAGATGCCAGTCCGTCACCGCCTGGTAGGCGGCCACCACGGACAACAGCCGGTCCTCGGCGTACGGGAGGCCACCCAGGATGGTGCCGACCGGTAGCCCCGCGGTGGTGAGCCCGATCGGGAAGGCGATCTCCGGCAGGCCCAGGATGTCGAAGGGCACCGGGTCGGTCTGCACCACCACGTCGCAGCCGTCGAAGAGGTCGTTGAGCACCCGGTCCATCAGCAGCAGCTTGGCCCGCTGACCGGTGATGAACTCGTTGCCACCCATCAGCGCTCCTTGCAGCCAACTGGTCACCGACACACCGAAGCCGCGCAGGTCGGTGCGCAGGTACGGCATGAACGGCTCGGCTCGCTCGGGCAACCGGATGTTGTTGAAGGTGCTGCCGGTCAGCTGGCTCCACTCGGCGGGCAACTGCACGTCCACCAGGGTGACGCCCGGGATCGCGGCGAGCTGCGCCAGGTACGCCGTACGGGCCAGCGCACTGGGCGAGGTGCCGTTGGCGAAGCCCGGCAGCACGCCGATCCGGGTTTTCCAGCGCAGCTTGACGCGGCGTCCCTGATAGACCGGGCTCGCCGCGTCGATCAGTTTGGGTACGTGGGGCAGGCCCTGGCTGCGCGGGTCCATGGGGTCCTCGCCTGCCATCGCGGTCAGCATGATCGCGGCGTCCTTGGCGTCGCGCGCCAACGGGCCCGGATGGTCGCGGCTGTACGTGAGCGGAATGATGCCGGCCGCCGAGACCCGACCCATGGTCGGCTTGAGGCCGGTGAGGTTCTGCGCGTTGGACGGGGCGGTGATCGAGCCGCCGGTCTGCGTGCCGATGCCCGAGGTGGCCATCCGGCCGGCAACCGCGGTGGCGGTGCCGGTGGAAGACCCGCCCGGGTCGACGCCGCGGTCGGTCGGCGTCCAGGCGTTCACCGTGGTGATCACACCGGCCGGCGTGGTGGCACGGGTGGTCGCCAGCGGGCCCATCTGAGTCTTGCCGAGCACGATCGCGCCGCTTGCCTTCAGCCGGGCCACCGCAGTCGCGTCGTACGGAGGCACGAAGTCCTTGAACAGGAACGAGTTCGCGGTGGTGGGGACCCCTTCCGTGTAGTAGTTGTCCTTGATGGCCAGTGGGATGCCGTGCAGCGCACCGTGTCGGGGCCTGCGTCCGGCATCTCTCGCGGCCGCAATGGCCGCCTCGGCGAGCACCCGGTTGAACGCCTGGTAGCTACCGTCGTACCGGGAGATGCGATCCAGGTACGCCTCGACCAGGTGCTCGGGGGTGAGTTTGCCGGCGCGGATGAGCCAGGCTGCCTCGGCGATGGTGAGCTCGGACGGATCGGCGAGCGCTTCCGGCCGGGGCTTGGTGTAGGCGTTCGGCTGGTCCAGCGGCCGTCCCCCCGCTCCCGGCTTGGCGTTGGCGGACAGGCCGCTGCTCGCCAGCGCGACCGAGGGCAGTCCAACGTTGACGCCCACGGCTGAGACGGTGGCCAGAGCGGCGGCGCGGGCCAGAAACGCGCGGCGGTCGACCGTACGGTCGAGCGGTTCGGACGTCATGCCGACCGCCATTCAGTGCTGTTGGAGGGGTAGAGGACCGGCACGTGCTGCTGCGACAGCGCCTTCGCGGTGTCGGGATCGGTGCCATCGGGAGCGGGCAACTGGTATGCGGCGAGCGTCGCCACGGTGCCCCGCATGAAGGAGCGCAGCGAGGCGAGCACGGAGTCCCGGCCGGGCGAGCCGGTCTCCGGGTCGGGGCTGGTCCCCGGCGGAAGTTGGTCGAGGTCGATGCCGAGGGCAGCGAGCCGGGCACGGATCAGAACGTTCAGCTCAGCATCCGTGGGCGGAGTAGGTGCCATGATGCTCCCAAGTCGTGCGACAGGGGGTGTCGCGGGTCCCGGTCGAAGTGACCTTGACCGTAGGCCGGTAGCAACTCGCGGCGGCCGGGCGCGCGTAGAAGTTGAGCAATATTTGAGTTTGCCGATCATGTGGCACCCGACGTCGGGTGGACTGGGGCGGGCGCCCGTCAGAAACGGGTCGGCAGGGCGACCCTGCGCCGGTCACAATGAGCGCCGTGCAGAGATCAACGCAGCGCCTGCTCGACGAACTGGACGTCCTGCCGTACCGGGAGCGGATGGCCACGCTCGCGCGCCGGGCCGTCGATCTCAGCACCACCGGCGAGCTGCCGGGAGTGCTGACGGACCTGCGTGGTGGCACGACGTACCACCGGTTCCTCGCGGTCACCGCCGGCCAGGTCGTCGGCGACGGCGCGGCGGTGCGGGTGGCGCTGGACGACCCGCACCGCCCGATCCGGTCGGTCGCGGTGAAGGCCGGCCTGCGCGCCGGTTGGCTCTCCGGTGCCGAGCTGCTCACCCTCGTGCTCGACGCGTCGGCTGATCTGCGCCGCCTGGTCTACCGGTCGCTGCGCAACCTACGCCGCTCGGAGGTCGCGGACGCGCTGGTCGACGCCGTGTGGGATCGCTTCGGCGCGGTGGAGGCGGTCGCTCTGCTGCCGGCCTGCGGTCCGGACACCGTCCGCCGGCTGCTCCCAGCGGTCGAGCACGCGGTGGAAGGTTGGGTTCCACTGGCCCGTCGCCATGCCAACGTGCTGCTCGACCATGCCGAGGCGGTGCTGCCCGACCTGGACCCGAAGGAGCTTTCGCGGTGGTGGTCGGCGCACTCCAGGGGCGTCCTGATGGCTGGCCGGGGCCGACCGGATCGCGCGCTGACGCTACTCGAACGCCACGCCCCGGCCGACTGTCTCCCCGGCGACCTGACAGATTACGGTGCGCTCGCCGCCGCGGCTCCGAGCCGGGTCCTGGCGCTGCTGACCGCTCCCTCCCGGGCGGGCTGGGTGGCCTACCAGTGGCTGCCTCCGGCGCTGCTGCGTCGGTTCGTGGGGCTGCCGCACGCGGAGTTGGTCGAGCTGGGCCGGCGGGTACGCGGCCACAACAACTCGCTGGACCGGCTGTTGGGAGCAGTGCCCCCGTCGCGTCGAGGCGCCCTCTACGACGCGGTGCTCGCGGACCTGGAGACCGCCGACGAGATCCCGGACGTGGCGTTGCTGGAGGTGCTGCCACGCGCCTGGCGGGAGCGGGAGGCCCGCCGGGTGCTCGCCCTGGACCGGGTTCGCCACGACGAGGCGGCGGTACGGTCGTGGAGCGCGTTCCTGCCCTGGCCGGAGGCGTCCGCAGCGCTCACCCCGGCCCTGCGCGCCGCCGACGCCCAGGACCGTGCGGTGGCATACGAACTGCTCCTCGACGCCGCGCGGCGTAGCCGAGACCCGGCCGTGGTGGCCGAGGCGGTGGCCCGGTTGAGTCGGTTGCGCAACGAGCAGGACCCCGTCCGCGCCGCAGCCCTGACGGCCCTGGCAAGCCTCGCCCGGTTGCTGCGCGCGGACTCCGTCGAGGCGCTGACCCAGATCACGGTCGACGCGACGACCACCCGGGACGCGTCAACGCGCACCCTCGCCGCACTCGGCAGCCTCTCCACCGGGGTGCTGGGTCAGCACATCGACGAACCGGCCCTGCTGCGGTGGGCGCTGGACACCCTCGACCGACTCTTCGGCGGCCACCGGCTACCGACGCTGGGCCGGTTCGACGAGACGCTGCGCCACGGCCAGGAGGAGATGGTTTTCGCCCAGTTGCGAGGGTGGATCGAGGCGGGCTCGGCGCGGGGGCAGTTCAGCGCGCTGTTCGCGGTGACCCGGGCCCTGGGACGGCGGGCCTGGCGGCTGCCCGAGCTTCAGGAGTTGCTGAGCAGGGCGGGCGACCCGGGCAGCGTCGCCGTGGTGGTCCGGGAAGCCGTCGAGCTGTGGCTGGCTGACCCGAGGACCCGGGCGCAGCGCGTGGCGCACGTCCTGGACCGCGACGCCTCCACCATCACGTTCCCGACGGTGTGGCGGACGGTCAGCGCTCGGCGTACCGATCTGCTCGACCGGGTGCTGCTCGGCCCGCCGCCCACCGGGGCGTTTCTCACCGCCGGCACCCGCTGGATTCCGGGCCCACCCGTGCATCCCGAGCGGTGGCTGCCCCGGCAACAGGAGGCGTTCGTGCGGTTGCAGGCCCGGCTCGCCGCCGACGCCGGCACGCCACTGCACGGCCGGGCCGCCGCCATCCGGGCCGCCGCGCCGGTCCCCGACGCCGGGCGCGAGCTGGTGCTTCGGTACGTCGAGTCGCCGAACATCACCCTGGCCGAGGCGGCCCTCGGGGCGCTGCCGTGGACCGACCGACCGGACGAGGCGCTGCCGGTGCTGATGTCGCACGCCGACGACGAGCAGGCCCGCGTCGCCCTCTACGCCGCCGGCCGCGCAGTCCGGTTCACCCGGCCGGCCGCGCTACTGACGCCGCTGTCCGGCGTGGCCCTTGGCCGAGGCAAGGTGACCAGCCGCAAGGAGTCCCTCCGACTGCTCGGTCGCTACGGACCGCCAGCGGCGATGCCAGTGCTGCTGGCGGCGTGGCAGCAGCCCGACCAGCACCGCGACGTCCGGGCGGCAGTCGTCGCCGCCGCCCGGCAACGGCTGCACGCGCCGCAGAGCTGGACCATCCTCGAAGAGGCGGTCGTCGGTAGCCGCGAGGAGTCCCTGACCGTTCTGACGACCCCGCCTGATCGTGTCGCCCGACCGGACCGCCCCCGGTACGCCGCCCTCATCGTGCGGGCCTGCGCGAACCCGGGCCGCGAGGTCACCCGGGCCGCCTGGCCCCGACTCGCGCACTGGATGTCGTGGGCGCCAGACGTCACGGACCTGATCACGGCGGCGCTCACCGACCTGGGCGAGCACCACGCCTGGCCGTCGCTGCACCCGATGGTGGGCGCGTTGCTCGACCACCCGGACCGACCCGAACGGGGAGCGCTCGCCACGGCCCTGCGCGCCCTGGTCCAGATCGACGAGGCCGACCTGAACGCCGGTGGCCCCGCCGCCGACCGCCCGGCCCGACGGCGGATCAGCGCCATCCTGGACCAGGCAGGGACCTGGGCACGGTCGGTGGGCTCGCAGATCGACCGCGCCCAGGCCCGAGCGGCGGCCCGCGACCTGGGTCGACACCCGGCGTACGTAGCCAAGGCAGCTGAACTGTTGACCGCGCTGCAACTGGGCGGCACGACACCCCACCAGCTCACTGCCGACGTGGTGGAGATCGCCGAACTGGTCAGCGGGCGGCCGGCGCTCGCCGCCCGGCTGGCCGACGGCCTCGGCCAGCAGACAGAGCGGCGGTGGTCCGGGACAACCATCGACTCGGACCTGCTGTTCGACACCACCCGCAACCTCACCGCGCGAGGCGAGGCGACCACAGGCCTGTTCGCGGTGGCACTGGTCCGCGAGGGCAGGTCACTCGGCTGGCCGGAGCCGTGGCGGGACCTGCTCCGTTCGCTACGGGAGCACCCGATCGCCGACGTCCGCGATGGCGCCTTCGACATCTCGATGGAGGCAGTCTGACCGTACCCGCCCGCCTGCCCTGCCTCGTCGTCACGCCGCCGTGGCGAACTTCGCCAGCCGTTGCTGATCCCATCGTCAGGTCTCAGCAATCCGTGCGTTTCCGCAGGGAAGGTCCGTAACGGTGTCACCACAACGTGAGGGTCGCGGCGTCCTGATGACGGTCTCTCGCTTCCGTCTGCCGACATGTCGGCAGGGTTGCGCCACCTGCCCGCCCCGCCCCAACCTTTCGGCCGGGGCGGGTAGCGCGGGTCTTCTGGTCGGCTCCACGAGGGTTCGGCGCTTGCGCGCCCCGGTCTCCGGCCACTGCGGTACCGGTCGAGCTGGCCGCCGCGAGGGCGGCGAGGTTGCAGGCGGCGTTAGCGTCCCGGTCGGCGACCAGGCCGCACACGTCGCAGCGGAAAGTGCGCACGTGCAGCGGCAGCTTGGCTTTCACCGCGCCACACGTGGAGCAGGTCTTCGAGGAAGGGAACCAGCGGTCGGCGACATGGATCCGTCCACCGTTCCAGCCGGCCTTGTACGTCAGTTGCCGCCGGATTTCCCCGAATCCGGCGTCGGCGATCTTCCGCGCCAGGCGCCGATTGCGCAGCATCCCAGCGACGTTGAGGTCTTCGACCACAACCGTGCCGTACTCGGCGCTGATCTTGGTGGTGAGTTTATGCAGCGCGTCGCCGCGCAGGTTCGCCACCCGATGGTGCAGCCGGTTTCGTTCCGCGTTGGCTTTCAACCAACTGCGGGAAGGGGTCTGGCCGGTGCGCCGGTTCGGTCCTCGGCGGCGCGAGACGCGGCGGGAGAGCCGCTTGAGCTGTTTGACCGCCGCGTCGTAATGCCCGGGGTTGGGCACATGGCGGATCTCGCCCTGGCTGTCGGCGAGGACGGCGAGGCATTTCACGCCCAGGTCCACCCCGACGGCGACGTCCTGGCGGGTCGGGGTGCGTGCGGCGCGTTCGACCTCGACCTGGAAGGAGACGAACCAGCGCCCCCGCTCAAACCTGACCGTTGCGCAGAGGATGCGGGCGGTGTCGACGGCGATACGGCGCTCAAGCTTGCGTGTGGATTCGTGGGTGCGGATCGTGCCCAGTCTGGGCAGGGTGACATGCCGACGATCGGGCTCGACGCGGATGGCGCCGGTGGTGAACCGGCACGACAACCCCGCCCGGTGCTTGGACTTGCGCCGCGGCATGCCCATCCGTCGGCCCTTGCGCTGCCCGCGCTTCGACTTCGCGTAGTTGTCGAACGCGGCGGCGGCGTTGGCCAGCCCGGTGTTGTAGGCCTCCTTGGAGTTCTCCTCCCACCAGCCAGCAAACCGCGGGTCGGTCTTCTTGACCTGGTTGAACTCCTTACGCAGGGCGATCAGCGACCACGGCCGCCACTCGGTCAACTCCGGCTCGGCCAGCCCGTAGGACGCCTCGGCGCGGCGCTGCCACCACGACGCCGACACCCAGCCCACCGCCCAGTTGTAGGCGGCGCGTGCCGCGCCGCAGTGCGAGCGCAACGCCCGCTCCTGCGCGGCGTTGGGGTCCAGGGCGAACCGGTACGCCTGCACCACGAAGCCCGGCCGTGGCCGGAACTTCTTCACCCGACATCCCCCGCGGCCTCAGCTGCCCGCAACGCGGCGTCGGCCCGGTGTCGGGCCGAGCGGCGGCCGTACAGGCGGGCACGCATCGAGGTCAGCACCTCGGTCATGTCCCGCACCGGGTCATCGCTGGCTTCCTGCGCGTCGAGGACGATCAGGCGATGCCCGGACGCGGCGAGGGCGGCCTCCAGGTGCTCCACACCGAAACGGGCCAGGCGGTCGCGGTGCTCCACCACGATCACCACCGCTTCGGGGTCAGCCAGCACGCGGGCGAGTTTGCGCCGCCGGCCGTTCAGCCCGGAGCCGACCTCGGTGACGACTTCGCCCACGGCAAGCCCGAGCTTGGTCACTCCCACAACCACACGGGCAACCTGCCGATCCAAGTCTGGATTCTGGTCCGACGAGGACACCCGGCAGTACGCCACCACCCGGCCGGTCGCGAGGGTGCCCGGCTCCTGCACCAGCCAGGTCCCGGTAGCGGTGCGCACCACTGGCACGGGCATCTTGCCGTCCCTGGCCCACCGCCACGCGGTCTGGTAGTGCACGCCGTTGCGTGCCACCCACCCGCTCAACCTCACGCGATTATTCTAAACGAAAGTTGATAGGTGCAGAGCCAGAGCGGGCTCGTCCGTGGCGTCGCGACGCCCCAGTTCGACCAGTTCCTCGGGCTGCCGTACGCGGCGCCTCCCGTACGCGAACTCCGGTTCGCCGCTCCGGCCGCGCCGGAGTCGTGGCGGGGAATCCGGTCGGCCGATCGGCAGTCCCCGGCGTGCCTGCAGTTCGAGCCGACCGGCATCCGCGAGGAGCAGGCGGTCAGCGAGGACTGCCTCTACCTGGACGTCTACCGGCCGCGCAACGTCGCGAAGAACGCCAAGCTGCCGGTCATGGTCTGGTTCCACGGCGGAGGTCACACCCAGGGCACCGGCGTCATCTACGGCGGCGGAACGATGGCCGACAAGACCGACACCATCATCGTCTCGGTCAACTACCGCCTCGGGGCGCTCGGCTTCCTGGCCCACCCCGCACTCAGCGCGGTCACGAACGGCGGCTCCGGCAACTACGGCCGGATGGACCAGCTGGCGTCTGCCCAGTGGGTCCGCGACAACATCGCCAACTTCGGCGGCGACCGGAACAACGTGACGATCTACGGTCAGTCCGCCGGTGGACAGGCCGTCTGCGACATGCTGGCCATGCCGGCGGCCAAGGGGCTGTTCCACAAGGCGATCGTGCAGAGCCAGCAGTGCCTGGCCACCCGGAACACGCTCGCGGCCGGTGAGCAGCGGGGCGTCGGATTCGCCGAGTCGGTGGGTTGCACCGATGCCGCCACCGTCGTGAACTGCCTGCGCGCGGCGTGGCCCGCGAAGCTCATCGCCAACCAGGCGAACTACCTCGGCAACTCGAAGGTGGGCGGCTCGCTGCTCCCCAAGTCGTTCCCCGACGCGCTCGCCGACGGCACCTGGAACAAGGTCCCGGTGATGACCGGCACCACGCGCTCCGAGAACCGTCTCACCGAGACCGCCCTCGCCGGAATCACCGCGCAGGGCTACGTCGACACGATCAAGCGCGAGTACGGCGACAAGGCCGACCGCGTCCTCGAGCTGTACCCGCTGAGCAAGTTCAAGAGCCCGTGGGACGCCATCACCCAGGTGCACACCGACGCCGGGCGCGCGTGCCTCACCGAGCGGGCCGCTCAGGTGATCTCGACCAAGACCCCGCTCTACCGCTACGAGTTCAACGACCCGACCTCGCCGACCCTCTACGGGTTCCGCGTCCCGGGTGAGGACGTCTCCAACGGACACAGCGGCGAGCTCGCCTACCTGTTCGACTTCACCCTCGGGGAGCGGCCCCTGACCGCGCAGCAGGAGCGGCTGTCGGACCAGATGATGCGGTACTGGGGCGCCTTCGCCCACAACGGGAACCCGAACTACCGGGGTGCCCCGGCGTGGCCGACCTACGGTGCCGAGAACGTGCTGCAGCTGCGCACCGGCGGAGCGAGCCGCGTGATCAACACCTTCTCGGCGGACCACAACTGCGGCTTCTGGCTCAGCTGACCTCGCACGGCGCGCATCGATAGCAGAACAGCGCGGGCCCGCCCCGAACGGGGGCGGGCCCGCATCACGCCGCTGGGCGGTCAGGCGAACTGTGGCACGCGAGACTCCTGGCGCGGTTCGAGCGAGATGTACGCGGACAGGGCGCGGAGGAAGTCGGGCGCGTCGAAGATCTCGCCAGCGGAAGCGACGCCGCTCGCGCTCGTCTGACTGCCGAGAATGCGATGGACCGCTTCCACCGCCAGCGGTGCGCTGATGGCGTAGATGTCCTGGCCGCTGGCGACGACGCGTCGCTGCGTGTCGCCGGAGCGCACGATGACGTCCACGGTGAACGTCTGCGCGGACCGGCCGCGCTCGTCGACCGCAGTCGGTGCGGGTGTGTCTCGCGCGGCCAGGTCCTTGGCCGCGTCGGTGGTCATGTACGTGCGCACCTCGGGGATGGACAGGTGGCTGGGGACGGTGACGACATCGGCCATCGCGAACTCACCGAGGACCGTCCGGGTGCCCATCGGAGCGGGGAAGTCCCACTCCAGAATCGGCAGGTCGCGCTCGTCGAGGTAATACTCCAGCCGGCCACCGGTGTAGCGGACACGTTGGCCATCGCGCCGTTGCCGGGAGACGGTGCCGGAGGCGAGGGTCCCGGCCGTGGGGTGCCAACTGCTCAGGCCGTACGCGACGTGCGCCTCGTCGGCCGCGACCCAATCGCCCATCGCCGTCGTGACCAGCAGATCGCCGAGTCCGCCGAAGAAGGCCATCGCCGGGACCACCGCGACGCCCGCGGCCTGAGCGCGGTCGGTGAAGTGCGTGAACGTGTCGAGGTTGGCCTCGATCTCGGCCGCCACGTCCACGTACGGGATCCCGGTCCGCAGGGCGGCCTCGATCACCGGCGCCGCGGTCGAGGCGAACGGGCCGGCGCAGTTGATGACCGCGGCCGCACCCCTCAATGCCTGGTCGAGCGAGGCCGGATCGTCTACCGACGCCACCCGGTACTCGAGCCCTGGATGCGACGTCGCCAGCGCCTGGAGCTTGCCCGCGTCGCGACCGAGGAGAAGCGGGACGTACCCGCGATCGCGCAACTCCGTCACCACGAACCGCCCGGTGTGTCCGTACGCACCGAATACCGCCACGGTCTGACCCGAACCCATCTGCGGTTCCTCCATGCTTTTCGAAAGATCGACTGAAGAGAGCCTGTCAGCAGCGCCCGGCTCGGACGAGTGTCTGGAACGCCATGCCCCGTACAATTTCGGACATGGCCACTATCGCGCTCGCCGCCACCGAGGGGATGCTGCACTTCGAGCTCGCCATGGCCTGCGAGGTCTTCGTCCGCGACCCCTCCGGCCTGGCAGACCCGTGGTACGACCTCGTGGTCTGCGGCCCCGGCCCGGTCCGGATCGGCACATTCCATGTCGACCCTGACGACGGGTTGGACCGACTCGCCCGCGCCGACACCGTGATCATCCCTGCCGTGGAAGACATCGACGCGGACGTGCCATCCGACCTGCTCGACGCCGTCCGCACTGCCCACGAGGCGGGCGCTCGGATGGTCTCGCTGTGTACCGGTGCGTTCGTGCTGGCCGCCGCCGGGGTGCTGGACGGGCTGCACGCGACCACGCACTGGGCCCACACCGAAGCGCTGGCCGCCCGCTATCCCCGGGTGAAGGTCGACCCGGACGTGCTCTACGTCGACAACGGCAACGTGCTCGCCTCTGCCGGCAAGGCCGCCGCGATCGACCTGTGCCTGCACCTGATCCGCCGCGACCACGGCTCGACGGTCGCCAACGCCGTCGCCCGCCGCCTGGTCGTCCCGCCGCACCGCGCCGGCGGCCAGGCCCAGTTCGTCACCACCCCGGTGCCCGCCCGCGACGACCATCCCCTCGCCAACCTTCTTCCCTGGGCGATGGAACGACTGAACCGTCCGCTGACCGTGGAGGACCTGGCTCGCCAGGCGAACATGAGCTCGCGAAACCTGGCCCGCCACTTCAAATCGGTAACCGGCACCACCCCACTGCACTGGCTGTCAACGCAGCGGATCCGCCGGGCCCAGGAACTGCTGGAGAACACCGACAACAGCATCGACGCCATCGCTCAGGCGGCCGGTATGGGAACCGCCACGACGCTACGCCGACACTTCAACCGCACCGTCGGTGTACCTCCGGACGCCTACCGTCGCACCTTCCGCAGCGCCTGACCCGCACGCCCACCGAACGGCGGGTACATTGATCGAACAATCGACCAACTCAGCACACGGGTGGGCCACGAGATGAGCAAGCTGCAGTACCAGTGCGCGATGTCTCTCGACGGCTTTATCGCCGGCCCAAACGGCGACATGTCCTGGCTCAGCAGCCAATCCGACGACACCCCGACCGACACAACCGAAACTGAAACCACAAACCCTCTCGTAGCGCAGGTCGGCGCGGTACTCACCGGGAACCGCACCTACCGTGGCGACGACCCGAACGCCGGCACCGACAAGGAAGGCGGCTACGACGGGCAGTACTTCGGGCCGTCCATTGTGCTCACCCACCACATACCGGAAATCGCCGAACCCGGCGTTACGTTCGTCGACAATCTCGACAAGGCCATATCCATGGCCAAAGAGGCCGCCGGGGAAAAGCTGGTCAGCGTACTCGGCGCCAACGTCGCCCGCCAATGCATCGAGATCGGCGCGCTCGACGAGATCCTCGTCTACATCACACCGGTACTCCTTGGCGACGGCGTCCGGCTCTTCGATCACCCCGGCGGCTCTCTCGTCCGGCTCGAAGTCCTGGAAGCAGACAACCTGAGCATCCTCAGCCGCATCGTCTACTGACCGAGCGGCGCCATTTGAATGCCGCGCTGCGACCCGCACACATAGCACGCCGATCCGTTCCCGCCGGCCGTAGTCTCACCAGCATGACGAAAACGCAGACGCACACCCTCTCGGTACCCGGCGCCGACCTGGTCTACGACGTCCGCGGCCCGCTACCCCCGTCTGGCGGATCCCCCGCGCTGCTCATGATCGGCCAGCCGATGACGGCCGAGGGCTTCGACGCGCTCGCCGAACACTTCACGGACCGCACAGTCGTCACCTACGACCCGCGCGGCCTGGGCCGCAGCATCCGCACGGACGGCCGGTCCGACCACACCCCGCAGCGTCAGGCGGCCGACCTGCACCTGCTGATCGAGGCGCTCGGCGCCGGCCCGGTTGACGTGTTCGCCAGCAGCGGCGGTGCGGTGACCGCACTCGAACTGGTCGCGACGCACCCCGGCGACGTCGTCACACTGGTGGCGCACGAGCCGCCGATCAACGCTGTGCTCCCCGACGCCACGGCCGCCGAGCGCGCCCGGGCCGCCTTCTACGAGGCGTACCAGGCGAAGGGCACCAGCGCAGGGATGGCCGCCTTCATCGCGATGACTTCCTGGCAGGGCGAGTTCACCGAGGCCTACTTCGCCCAGCCCACGCCCGACCCGGCGATGTTCGGCATGTCGACCGACGACGACGGCACCCGCGACGACCCGCTGCTGTCGAAGAACTCCTGGGCGATCAGCGACTACCGCCCCGACGCGAGCGTGCTCACCGCAGTACCGACCCGGATCGTGATCGCGGTCGGCGAGGAGTCGGCGGGAACGTACACCGCGCGTACGGCCCTGTGCACTGCGGCGTTGCTCGGCCAGGAGGCCACGGTGTTCCCGAGCCACCACGGAGGCTTCCTCGGTGGTCAGTTCGGTTACGCCGGCAAACCCGAGGAGTTCGCGGCAAGGCTGCGCGACGTGCTGGACGCCGGCTGACCGTCGCGGGCCTGCGCAGCAAACGGGACGGCCACCGACGACCGCCTGTCGCATCGCTGGTCGGTCCGCACGGACACGCCCGCAGCACCCCTGGCTAGCCTGCGTAGGGTGATCATTCGAAGAGACGAAGGGGTCTGACGATGAGCCACGAGACGCCGGCTACCGATCACCCGCTGACCACCGCGCTCGCGGAGGCCGCCGGATTGGCCGGCCACGCACCCTCGGTGCACAACACCCAGCCGTGGCGCTGGACGGTCCTCCCCGACGCGCTGGAGCTGCGGGTGGTCCACGACCGTCAGCTCAGCGCGACGGACCCTGAGGGCCGGCTGCAGGCGATCAGCTGCGGCGCCGCGCTGCACCACGCCCGGGTGGCGCTGGCCGCCAAGGGCTGGACACCGGTGGTGGAGCGGCTGCCCGACCCCGCCCAGTCCGACCTGCTGGCCCGGCTCACCAGCTTCCACCACACCGGCGCCGACCCGGACGCCACGCGTCTGGTCCAGGCCATTGAGGTGCGGCACACCGACCGCCGCCCGGTCAGTGACGAGCAGATTCCCCCGGCGACGCTCGGTGAGATCGAACGGGCGGCCACCCGCGAGGGCGCGAACCTCCAGGTCCTCGACGACACCCAGAAGCTCGCGCTGGCCAGCGCTGCCCAGCAGGCCGCCGCTGTCGAGGCGGCCAGCCCTGGGCTGCGCGAGGAACTGGCGTACTGGACCAGCCGCGCCGGCGCCGGCACCGGGCTGCCGCCGGAGGTGCTGCCCGAGCAGGCGCCACAGACCACCGTCCCGGTGCGCGACTTCGGCCGCGCGGGCACCCTGCCGGTCGGCTCCGGCCACGACCAGGCCGCCGTCTACGGGATCCTCTGGGGCAGCGAGGACGAACCGGACAGCTGGCTGCGCGCCGGTGAAGGGCTCTCCGCCGCCTGGCTCACGGCCACCCGGCTCGGGGTGTCCCTGGTGCCGCTCTCCGGCGTGGTGGAGGTCGAGGGCACCCGCCAGACGCTGCGGCGAATGCTGTCCGGCCTGGGCTTCCCGTACCTCGCCATGCGGCTCGGCGTGGCCGACCCGACGCACGCGGACCTGCCGCACGCCCCGCGGCTGGAGACCGCGCAGACCGTCGACACCTCGGCGGTGGCCGGCCAGCTGCCATAGCACCGACGGTGACGCCGATCTCGTCCTGTCATGCGGGCAGCCGCAGACCTGATCGGAAAGGATGGTCGGGTGATCAGTGGTAGTTCTGGCCGCATGACCAAGACCGGCTCGGGCGATCCGGTCGCCTGGCACGCCGTCGCAGCGGACGGCGTCGCCACGGCGTTCGCGGTCGAGCCGCCCTCCGGGTTGACCGCGCTGGAGGTCGAGCGGCGGCGGAGTCAGTACGGGCTCAACCGCCTCGCCGAGGCGCCCAGGGAGCCGTGGTGGAGGGCTCTCCTCCGGCAGTTCCAGGACCTGCTCATCGTGATTCTGCTGGTGGCGGCCGTAGTGAGCCTGCTGGTCAGCAGGGAGTGGGAGACACCGGCGGCGATCGCCGTCGTGGTGTTGCTCAACGCGACGATCGGGTTCGTGCAGGAGTCTCGGGCGGAGGCATCGCTGGAGGCGCTCAGACGGATGCTCGTGACGTCGGCGACCGTGCGCCGGGACGGTCGGCTGCTTCGTGTCAACGCCGAAGAACTGGTGCCGGGTGACGTGGTCGTGGTCGAGGCGGGCGACCGGATGCCGGCCGACGCGCGGTTGCTGCAGGCGATTTCGCTGGAGGTGCAGGAGTCGTCCCTGACCGGCGAGGCGCAACCCGTGACGAAGAGAGCGGACGCCGACGTGCGGCCGGACGCCGCGCTGGGTGATCGCGTCACGTTGTTGTTCATGAACACGATGGCGACCCGCGGTCGTGGCGAGGCGGTCGTCACCGCCACGGGGATGGATACGGAAATCGGTCGAGTGGCCGGGTTGTTGCACGAGGCCCGGGCCGGCCTGACCCCGTTGCAACGGCAGATCAACGCCCTCGGTCGCACCTTGGCGGTGACCGCCGGCATCGTCATCGCCATCGTGTTCGGCCTCGGACTGGCACGAGGGCAGCAGTTCCACGAGCTTTTCGTCACCGCGGTCTCGCTGGCAGTGGCGACCATTCCCGAAGGACTGCCGGCGGTCGTGGCATTCACCCTGGCGATGGGAACCGGCCGTCTCGCCCGCCGCGGAGCGATCATCAAGCGGCTGGCGTCGGTGGAGACGTTGGGCAGCACGTCGGAGATCTGCACGGACAAGACCGGCACGTTGACCTTGAACGAGATGACGGCGCGGGAAATGGTGTTCGCGGGCCGGCCGTTCACCGTCTCTGGTGAGGGTTACCGCACCGACGGGCAGATCCAGACCACCGACGGCGGTGTCGGGCCGGGTGGGCTGAAGGACGCGCTCACCGCAATGGCGCTGTGCAGTGACGCGGTGCTGCGGGACGATGCGCTGGTCGGTGACCCCACGGAGGGCGCGCTGGTGGTGCTCGCGGAGAAGGGTGACGTCGATGTCGCGCGCCTGCGCGCGCAACGTCCCCGACTCGCCGAGGTGCCGTTCGACGCCGATCAGAAATACATGATCACCTTCCACCTCTGGACCGGCGAGAACGGAGAGGACATCGTCCGGGCCTTCATCAAGGGCGCGCCGGACGTCCTCGCCGAACGCGCCGACCGGCACCTTGACGGGGAGCACGTCGTCGCCTTCGACGACGACGCGCGGGTGCGATACGGCGAGGCCAACGCGGACCTTGCAAGGCGCGGACTGCGAGTACTCGCGATCGGTGTGCAGGACCTGCCGGCGGCGGACTTCGATGCCGCAGCAGACCTGCGGAAACTACTCGATCGTGTGGTGTTGCTCGCGCTGGTGGGAATCGTCGATCCGCCACGCCCGGAGGCCCGCGACGCGATCGCCGCCTGCCGCGACGCCGGCATCCGAGTCCGGATGATCACCGGCGACCACGCCGTCACGGCAGCGGCGATCGCCGAGAATCTCGGCATCCAGGGCAGAGCCGTCACCGGCAGGGACCTGGACCGCATCGGCGACGACGACCTCGCCGACTACCTGGCCGACATCGGCGTCATCGCCCGTGTGTCGCCGGCCCACAAGATCCGGATCGTGCAGGCACTGCAGAACACCGGCAGCGTGGTCGCCATGACCGGCGACGGGGTCAACGACGCCCCCGCGTTGCGGGCCGCCGACATCGGCGTGGCGATGGGCGTCACCGGCACGGAGGTGGCCAAGGAAGCCTCCACCATGATCCTCACCGACGACAACTTCGCCACGATCGTCCGCGCCGTTCATGGCGGGCGGGGCATCTACGACAACATCGTCAACTTCACCCGTTTTCAGGTGTCCACCGCGTTCGCATTCGTGATCACCTTCCTCGTCGCGTCGGTGACCGGCATCGCCGGCGGGGCACCCTTCACCGCTCTGCAAATCCTGTTCGTCAACCTCGTCATGGACGGTCCTCCCGCCATGTCGTTGGGTGTCGACCCGGTCAGCCCGGACGCGATGCGCCGACCACCACGGCCTGCGGGGGAACACATCCTCAACCGGCAGCGAATGGGTCGGATCGTGCTGGCCGCGGCCGTGATGGCTGCGGGAACGGTCGCGGTGCTGCAGTTGGCGCCCGGGCCCGCCCCGGCGGCGGCGCACGCCACGATCGCCGGCACCATGGCGTTCGTGACGTTCGTCTTCTTCCAGGTGTTCAACCTGCTCAACGTCCGCAGCTTCACCCGCAGCGTGTTCTCACGGGAAACGCTGCGCAACCGGTCTGCCTTCGTCGCCACCGGCGTAGTGGTGGCCCTGCTCGTGCTGGTCGTGGAACTCGACGTGCTGAACGGACTGTTCACCACGACCGACCTCAGCGCAGGCCAGTGGCTGGCCTGCGCTGCTGTCGGGTCAACGATCCTGATCGCCGGTGAAGTCGTCAAGGCACTGACGCGCAGCCGTCGGCACCGGCAGAGCCTGGCCGCCGGGGCTGGCGTGTCGTGACAGCACCCTAGGGGCAGGTGCCCTAGTCAGCTTCGTTGGCAGGAACCTCAGGGACCACCAGGACGGGCCGGTGGGCGCGGTGCAGGGTGGCCATGGCGACGCTGCCCAGCAGAATCTTGCGCACGGCCGAACGTCCGCGCGAGCCGACCACGAGCAGGCTCGCCTTTCGGTCCGCTGCGACCGCGGCCAGCGCGTCGGCCACGGCCCGCCCGGGGGCCCCAGCTCCGGCGCGCACACGGACGGTAGTCACGTGCTGATCGCCGGGCGCCGCCACCGCAGGGCTCTTCTCGCTGTCGCTGTCGCCGTCGCTCTCGACAGAGACCAGAACGACATCACGTTCGGGGAAGAGCCGCCGGGCGGTGGTGAGCGCAGCCTCGGCGCTTGCCGAGGAGTCCCAGCCGACCACGATCGGCCCGTCGGCGAGCGCGGCATGTTCGTCGGTCAACAGCGGGTGTGGCACCACCAGCACAGGACGCGGGCTGTAGTGCACGGCCATGTCCGACACACTGCCGAGCACCGCCCGTGCGCCGCCCAGCCCTCGAGAGCCGATCAGCAGCACATCGGCCTGCTTCTCGTCGGCCGCCTCAGCCAGCTGCAGCCCTTCCCCGCCGTAGCTGCGGCACACGAGAGGCTCAGCGTCCCAGCCGGCAGCCCCGGCCAGCATCACGCCCATCGATGTCAAACGATCGGCCTCGCGGCCGCCCTCACGCTCGACCGCCTGCACATACACATTGATGTTGCGGGTACCCGTCCACAGCCGCCGCCGCAACTCCTCGCTGGCGAACGGAGGCGTCCACAGATGCGCGATCCATGCGTGAGCCCCAGGAAACAACAGCCCTCCGGCTTCGATCGCAGAGCTCGCGGCCGGAGACCCGTCGTAACCCACCACTACTCGTCTGACGTTCGCGCCACTCACCGCACAACCTCCCTAACGTGCCCGAACAAAGCCGCGCCCCGGATGAGAGCGCGCGCCGCATGCCGATACCGACGCCTGCGGTGGCCGGCCGGCTGGATAAGTACGGCAGAAGGGCACAACCTGATCATATCTTCGGCGCAGGTCAGCACCGGCTCTCGCCCTGTCGCTACCAACCGGCGGCCCTGCCGCGAAGCCTGACCGACCGCCGCGTCCGACGTGGCGATCACGGCGCCGCCCAAGGGGCCGATCAACGAAGACCAGCGCCCGACGTCGTTGGCAGTCGGGTGGTGATCGACCTCGCCGACAAGCACTACTTCGCGCAGGGCAGCCGGGCCTGACGGAGAAAAGCCGTGGAGACCGGTCAGAGCATCTGACCTGTCTCCACGGCCGCCGGAAGGAATCGTGCAGCCGACTCCCCCTGTGGCTCCGCGGTGCGCTAGACCCGGGTGACCCGGACGGCGTCGGCCACGACGTAGCCGGCGGCGCTGGTCCACCGACTCACCGCGACCAGGTTGCGGTCGCCGGCAGCGAGCGAAAAGGTGCCGAGCGAACGCCAGACGCCACCGTTCGCGCGCTGGTCGACGTTGACCGTCTGGGTGCCCGAGGCGGTGGCGATGACGTGCGGGGTCGAGCTGTTGTACCCCGGATCGGCCGGGTGCCGTACCTCGATCCGGTAGTTTCCGGCCGCCGGGATGTCGACCTTGAACCAGGCGGCGTCGCTGGCGGGGGTGGGGTCGGCGAAGCGGTAGTCAGCGCCGTAGCGCTGGCTGGAGTAGCTCGAGGTCCCCCAGTTGGTGCTCGCCGTGAACCGCCCCGCGGTGGCGTTGTCCACGATGACGCTGAAGGTGGGCGGGGGGGTGCTGCCCAGCCCCAGATAGCTGGCGATGCCCTGACCGTGCGCGCGGGCGGTGGCGGTGATGAAGTCGGCCCGTTTGAGCAGGTTCGCGTCGGCCAAGGTGTCGATGAAGAGATTCTCGGTGAGCACCGCGGGCATGTTCGTCTCGCGCAGCACGTGGAAGTTGGCCGTCTTCAGCCCCCGGTCGGTGACCGAACTGACCGACCGCATGCCGGCGATCACCTTCGGGTGCAACGCGTTGTGCAGATTGACGGTGGCGGCGTCCGCCGTCGGGTACCGGTAGCTCTCGAAGCCGGTGCCGCCCCCGGAGTTGATGTGCACACTCACGAAGAGGTTGGCACCCCAGGCGTTGGCGTCGTCGGTGCGGTAGGCCAGGCTGCGAGTGATGTCGGTCGTCCGGGACATACGGACGTCGACGTTCCAGCTGGCCAGCAGGATACTGCGCAGTTGCAGGGAGATGTCGAGCGTCAGGGCCTTCTCCTGCAACCCGTTGCCGACCGCCCCAGAGTCAGTGCCGCCGTGGCCGGGGTCGATATAAATCTTGGGCAACGCGGCATGCGCGGCTCCCCCGAAGATGGGGGCGGCCGCAGCACCGGCGAGGGCCGCCAGCAGGGTACGCCGCCGTAGCGCCACGTCATCGAACATATACACCTCTCATGGGGAACCGAAGAGATCAACGATGGACGGAATATAGCGGAACGTCGATGGAGATGAAAGATGTCTTCGCCTAGCGATCTGACCGTCGGAGGTTTCCGCCACTGCGCCGCCGGCCAACCAACCGTGGGACGACGCAGGGCACTCAAGCGCACGGCGAGCAGTCCTCTTCGGATGCAGCACCGCAGCCACCGGCGGTCGCGGTAGGTTGCACAGTCATGGCCACGACCGCCGACGTCCGCCACGAACTCGCCAGCCTCGCCGACCCACGTCGAGCGGCGGCATCGAGCCAGTTTCTGCAGATGGCCCCGGGCGGGTATGGCGAGGGCGACAAGACCATCGGTGTCTCCGTGCCGGAACAGCGCAAGGTGGCCGCCCGCTACTGGCGCGAGCTCTCGCTGGCCGAAACGGCGAAGCTGCTGAGCAGCGGCGTGCATGAGGAGCGGCTGACGTCGCTGTTCATCCTGGTGCGCAAGTTCACCAAGGCAGATGAGGAGGAACGCGGCCGGATCTTCGGCACCATCCTGGCCAACACCGGCCGCATCAACAACTGGGACCTGGTGGACTCATCGGCGCCGTACATCGTCGGCCCTTGGCTGATCGACAAGGACCGGAGCGTCCTGGACCGGTTGGCCGAGTCGAGCCTGGTGTGGGACCGGCGCATCGCCATCATGGCAACTTTCGCCTTCATCAAGGCCGGTGACTTCCAGTGGACCTTCCGCCTCAGTGAACGGCTCCTGCGCGACCCACACGACCTCATCCAGAAGGCGGTGGGCTGGATGCTGCGCGAGGTAGGCAACCGTGACAGAGCGGCGGAGGAGGAGTTCCTGGCCCGACGCTATCGAGTCATGCCGCGGGTCATGCTGCGCTACGCGATCGAAAAGTTTGAACCGCAGCGACGCAGGGAGTACCTGTCCGGCATGGCCTAGATGATTGATGCCCGCCGCTTCAGGGCAGCGGGACGAGGTAGGAGTCGACACGAGCGATGAGCCCGTCGCGGAATGTGAACAGGTCGTTGAAGGCGAACCGGAACGGCCCGTGCTCGACGCTGGCGCCGCGGCCCTCGCCCGTGGTGACGACGACTGGGCCGTCCTCGTGGACGCGGTGGACGTCGAGCTCGGGGCTGCCGGTGAACGCCGGATTCTCGATCTCGCCGTCGAACTCGGCCTTGCCGCGGGTGGTCCGATGGCCGTGGATGACCCACTCGACGTCGTCGGTGAGGGTCGCGAGGATTCGCGGGTGGTCGCTCGTCCGGAATCCGTCGAAGTACTCGGCAACGAGGTCGCGTTGGGTCGTCGGTGTCATGGCGTTCTCCACTCTGGTGTGGCCTCGTGGTGCTGCAGATGTGTGGCGAGGGCGTCGAGGATCGAGGCGAGCCCGTCGGCTGCTTGGGCGATCCGGAGCTCAGGGGGAAGCCTGCGCTGGTGGACGGTGAGGTCCGTGCCGCCGTTGGCGGGGCGGACGGTCACGGTCGTGCGGAGGCCGGTGACGGGCTCATCGAACACGAGTTCGTGCGGTGCGGTGATGCTCACGTAGACGAACCGGAGCCGGCGGGTCGCGCCGTCCGGCGCGCGGGTGTCGAGTGCGAACTCTCCCCCGGGACGCAGGTCGACGGTCACGGACTCAGGGGGCACGGTGGCGTGCGAGCCACCCCAGAACGCGGCGATGCTTACCGGCGAGGTGAAGGCGGTCCAGACACGTTCAGGGTCCGCCGGGAGGTGGCGTTTGGCGATCAGTTCGTCGCCGCGGAGCTCGGCGCTGGCGGTCAACGGACGGCTCCGTCGCCGGTGAGGTGCTGTTCGAGGGCGTCGAGCCGGTCGTCCCAGGCGCGGCGCTGGTCGTCGATCCACGTGCTGAGCAGCGACAGCTGATCGGCCCTCAGTCGGCAGGGGCGTCTGGTGCCCTCGCGTCGCTGCTCGACCAAGCCGCACCGCCGCAGGACACCGACGTGGTGGGAGATCGCCTGTGGGGTCAGGTCGAACGGTTCAGCCAGCTCTCCCACCGTGGCGTCACCCCGCGTGAGGCGAGTCACCAGGGCGCGACGGACCGGGTCACCGAGAGCGGCGAAGGCCGAATCGAGGTCTGGGCCAGGTGCCGCGAGCGAGGAGGGCATGGCTTCACCCTAGCGCAAACGATCGTTTGTGCAAGCCATCTTTTTCGAAGATGGATCGCCAGCCTCCACCCAAATCCAGGGCGGCCTGGCCCCACGACTACGGTCCGCTACGAAGCCGTCGGCGCATGGCTGTGGCGAAGCGGAGCATGGCCCGGTACATCCGGCGCGGCGCCGGCGGGGCCGGCAGGGGCTCGGCCGCCGTGGCGGCGCATGCCTGGAGGAAGTACGCGACCAGCCAGCGCGACGTTTCGGGTGCGGCGTCGGCGGTGGCGGTGAGGACGCCAGCGTTGGCCATCAGGAACATGGCCATGTCCTCGGCGACCATAACCCCGGCGGGAGTTGCGGCCGGCGGTGTTCAGTGTCGAGGTCATCACGGCACCCTGCTCACCAGGCGCAACGCCTGGTGGGTCAGGCCGGAAACACCGCTAGATCCACTCCCCCGCCCCGACGAGGCACCGCGCGGAGCAAACGTGTAAACGCCGGATAAGCGGGTAACGGCTGCCTCGGCATCAGCGCCGCGCGGCGAGGGGGACTTCGATGGAGAGCCGAGCCAAGGCCATGGGACACGGCATTCACCCAATGTTGATCGTTTTCCCGTTGGGGCTACTGGCCACCTCGGTGATCTTCGACATTCTGTATCTCATCACGGATCGAACCGGCTTTCAGATCTCCGCCGCGTACACCATCGCCGCCGGTGTGCTCGGCGGTCTCCTCGCCGCGTTGTTCGGGATGATCGACTGGAAAGCCATCCCGGCCGGGACCCGCGCCAAACGGGTCGGGGCCGCTCATGGGCTCGGGAACGTCGTCGTGGTGCTGCTCTTCGCCATCAGTTGGTTGTTGCGGCTGAATGCGGAGAACTGGGAGCCCCCTGCGGCGGCACTGGTCCTGAGTTTCGTCGGAATCATTCTGTCCGGTGTCACGGGCTGGCTCGGTGGCCAACTCGTCGAGCGTTTGGGCATCGGGGTGAGCGCGGATGCCGGCGTCAATGCCCCGAGCTCCCTGGCCCGCTAGAAGCTGTCGGGATTGCGGGATGGGCGTGGTCATCGCACGGTCTCCTGATCAACAGCCGGGGCATCTCGGATCGCGAGTGCGGCCTGGATGAGCGCGGCGTGGGTCAGCGTCTGCGGGTAGTTGCCGAGGAAAGCGCCGGTTGCGGGGTCCAACTCTTCGGCGTAGAGGCCGAGTGCGTTAGCGCGTCCGAGCAGTTCCTGGAACAATTCGACCGCCTCGGTGCGTCGTCCGGTGTGGGCGAGGGCCTGCACGAGCCAGAATGAGCAGGGCAGGAACGCGCCTTCGGAGCCGGGGAGGCCGTCGCGTCCTGGCGGGTAGCGGTAGAGAAGTGGGCCGCCGGCAGAAAGCCGGTCGCGAATGGCGTCGATGGTGCCGCGTATGCGTGGCGACGCAATGTCGTCCATGCCCAGCAAGGGCAGGACGAGCAGAGCCGCGTCCAGTGCCGGTGAGCCGTAGCTGCCGACGTAGCTTTCCTGCGACGGGTCGAAGGCCCGGGCCCGGACATCGGTGGCGATGGCATCCCGGGCGCCCTGCCACCGGCGGCGCTGCCGCTCGGAGAGCCGGTGGGTAGCGGCGATGCGCAGGGCCCGGTCGAGAGCGAGCCAGCCCATGAGCTTGGAATGCACATGTTGGACGGGCTCGCGCACCTCCCAGATGCCGGCATCGGGCTCCGGCCAGCGCCGGGCGACCAGATCGGCAAAGCCGCGCACCGCCCGCCACGTCTCCGAATTCAGGCGGTGCCCGGCCTGCACGAGCACCCACGCGGCGTCGACCACCCAGCCATAGCCGTCGAGCTGGTGCTGCTCGGCGGCGGCATTGCCAACCCGTACCGGCGTGCTGTCGAGGTAGCCACCCCAGCCGGACAGCTCCCGCTCTCGCGGTACGTGGCGGCCGTCCAAGGTGAGCAGCGCCGGCAGGCGCGGTCGCTGCAGCCGGCTGGCGTGCAGCAACCACGCGAGGAATCCGTTGGCCTCCCGGAGTTTGCCGACGCCGAGGAACGCGTTGACATTGATGCTGGCGTCTCGTGGCCAGACATAGCGGTAGTCCCAATTGCGCACCCCGCCCGGATCCTCGGGCAACGATGTCGTCGGTGCGGCCACCGGCGCCTGCGACGGAGAGTAGGTCAACAACCGCAGGGTCAGCAGACTGCGTACGACGCTCTCCCGGAACGGCAGCGACGCGTCGATTTCTGCGGCCCAGTCCCGCCAACGGCCCTCGTCGGCGACGACAATTTCCCAGGCCGCGGCCGGCTCGACGTGGATCAACGGTTCGCGATAGGCGATGGCCAGCACGAGGGTGACCGGACGACCCGGCATGACGGTGACCGCGGTGGGCGTACCCGGTTCGACGGTGAATCCGGGTGCGCAGCCCAGCGACACCGCGAGCGACCCCCACTCACACACGAGATCCCGGCCGCGATGGTGGACCCGGGGTCGGCGGTGCCGGGCACCGAGCCGGGGATCAAACTCCACAACGGCGTCAACAGGACCTCCCTCGGCCGACAGACGCCGCACGAGCATCGTCGTGGGCAGCAGACGTCCGGCGAGCTCGGCCACCATGGCCTCGGTGAGGGTGAGCCGGCAGCCGTCCACCATCCAGGTCGTCTCCAGCGTGGCGGTGTGCTGCCGGTAACGCCGCTCGACGACTGTGGCGGGCCTGGCCGGCCCGACCCGAAAGGCCCCCGCCGCCGGGCCACCGACCAGCCGGCCGAACAAGGGGTCGCCGTCGAAGCGTGGCACGCAGAGCCAGTCAATCCCGCCGTCACTGGCGACGAGGGCAGCGGTGCGGGTGTCACTGAGCAGCCCATAGTCTCCGATCGGCGCCGGAGGCCGCTGACGGGTCAAGGGGACGGCGGTCATGGAGGACCTCCAGCGACGAGCTGCCGGCGGCGGCCGCGCGCCAGCCAGGAACGCTCACCGCGGCCGGTGCAGGTCAACGAGCCTGAAGGAGTAGCCCGAGGACCACCCCGTAGACGACATGGACGAGAGCCGTGACCGTCGGAGTCTGAACGCCATAGTTGAGGGCGAACAGGCCGGGCGGCTCCAGCACGGCGGTGCTAGCCGGGCCGGCCCGATGTGACGCCATGCGCGGATGGACACCAGGCAGCAGGGGCAGGAGCACAGTCAGCGCAATCGCGACGTGGAGTGCACCGAGCAGCGCCCCGATCCACCATGTGGCGCGATGCAGCACGGCGAACACGGCCGCGTACCCGAGCGCGAAACCCTGACCGGCCGCGAGGTGGATGAAGAACCCGACGACCCGGGCCCGGTCGGGATCCTCGGTGACGATGGTCCCGAGCACCAGAGGAAGGTCGAGACGGGTGAGCCCGGCCATCTGAGCAGTGATCGACGTCGCGGTGAGCGCCACGGTGGCGACCAACCCGAACAGCGCCCATCCAGCCCAGTCCATCTCAGCGAGAGCAGGCGGCCAACGCTGGCCCGGCCTGGCAGACATGCGCGGCCGCGCATGAAGGTGACCGTGTCGGTACCGGTCGAACAAGCGCCGCCCCGCCCAGCCGTACGCGGCAACGCGAATTGATCCCGGACATCGCACGCCTTCCGGCTAGCACAGGAAGAATCATGTACGGCGCCGTCCGTAGCGCATGTCTTCACACAGCTATCAGCCACGGCGGTCGCCCGGGTCTTACCCTAGGCGCACGGCACCTGCAGGACCGGCGGTTCGCCGGACGGCCTTGTTGAACAACAGAGCGACCCTGAACATCCGAAAGTTCCTCTAGTTCCCTCCGGGTACCTGGTCCTTGACCTCGTCGTAGCCGGCCTTGGTCGGTGCCGCGGTCGGCGAGTAGATCACCCGGATCACGCCCGTCGGGAACGCCTCCGTCGCCGTCAACTTCATGTGGTACGCCGTATCGCCCTCGTCGAACAGCTTGCGGCCCTTACGCGCTGCTACCGGATGCACCAGCAGGCGCAGCTCGTCGACCAGCCCCGCGGCGAGCAGTTGCTGCACCACGGAGATCGACCCAGGGATGAGGATGCCCTTGATGCCGGCATCAGCCTTGAGCGAGGCGACGGCATCGAGGAGTTCGCCCTTGATCAGCTCGGAGTTGCGCCAGGAGAACTCCAGCGGCTGACGCGAGACGACCACCTTGCGTACGTCCCCGAGTTGCTTGGCGAACTGTGCATCCTCCCCACCGGCGGCCTCACGGTCGGGCCAGGCTCCGGCAAAGCTGTCGTACGTCTCGCGGCCGATGAGCAGCACGTCAGAGGTGTCATAGTCCTCGCCGACGGCGCGACCCATGTTCTCGTCGAAGTACGGAAAGTGCCAATCGGGGTCGATCTCGGCCACACCGTCGGCCGAGATGAACAGCGTGGAGATGACCTTTGCCATCGCGGTGATCCCTTCGAGTCAGGTGGTGTCGGCGGGTACACCGGCGCATCATCCCAAACTCATCGGCCAGCCACGGTCCGCCGCTACGAAGAGTTCGGCGTTTCGAGCTCGTGAACGCCTGTCGGCGGCACGTGCGGACGCCCGCTCGCTACTCGCTGAGGAGTTGCTCGCGCAGGATGTCTGCGTGCCCGCCGTGCTGAGCGAGCTCGCGCAGCACGTGGAGGTACACCCAGCGCAGCGGGAGCGGGCCGCGCCGGTTGCCGTGCACCGTGTCGTCCAGCCCGAGGGGTGACGTCGCGCGGCGTGACGCTTCGCATGCCTCGGCATGTGCTCGCCGAAGGGTAGCGATGGTGTCGTCGTCATCGAGGTTGACATCCTCCACCGCCCTGAAGGGCGGGGATTCCCTCGGTCACCCGGGGGGTTTCCTGTTTCACCGGGCCGCGCCTTCACCGCTTGCGCGGGTCGGGTCTTATCGTCCCTCCACAGGCGTTTTACCTCTCCGCCAGCCCGGCGGCGAGGATGTTGCGGGCGGCGTTGACGTCCCTGTCGTGCACGGCATCGCAGCCGGGGCACGTCCAGGCGCGAACGCCAAGAGTCATCGCGGTGTTGATCCGCCCGCACGCCGAGCAGGTCTTCGTGCTCGGGTGCCAACGGTCGACGGCGATAACGGTCCGCCCGTACCAGGCGGCCTTGTACTCGATCATGCCGCGCAGTTGCGTCCACGCCGCGTCGGAAATGGCGCGGGCGAGTTTGTGGTTGCGCAGCATGTTGCGCACGCTGAGGTCTTCGATCACGACCGTTTGATTCTCACGGACGAGTCGAGTCGACAGCTTGTGCAGGTGATCCCGCCGCCGATCGGCGATGCGGGCATGGATGCGGGCCACCGCAAGCCGGGCTTTGGCCCGGTTCTTGGTGTCCTTGCCCTTGCGGGACAGGTCGCGTTGCGCCTTGGCCAGCTTGCGCCGGTCAGCGCGCTCATGACGCGGGTTGGTGACCTTCTCCCCGGTGGACAAGGTGAGCAGACTGGTGATGCCCGCGTCTATCCCCACCGCCGTGTCGACCGGCGGGAGCGATGTCACGGTGGGATCCTCGACCAGCAGGGACACGAACCACCGACCGGCCGCGTCGCGGGACACCGTGACCGTGGACGGCTCGGCGCCGTCGGGCAGGGCCCGGGACCACACGATGGTCAGCGGCGCGTCCATCTTGGCCAGGGTGAGCTGCCCGTCGCGCCAGCGGAACGCCGAGCGGGTGTACTCCGCCGACGCCCGAGACTTCCGCTTGGACTTGAAACGCGGGTACCGCGACCGCTTACCCCAAAAAGCCGCGAACCCGGCTTGCAGATGCCGCAGCGCCTGCTGCAACGGCACGGAACTGACCTCGTTAAGGAACACCAACTCCTCGGTGCGCTTCCACTCGGTCAGCCACGCCGACGACTGAACGTAGGTGCTGCGCTGCCGGTGCACCGCCCACGCACGGGTGCGCGCATCCAAGGCCAGGTTGTAGACCTTGCGCACGCACCCGAAGGTGCGGTTGAGCTGTTCGGCCTGCTCGGGGGTCGGATAGAAGCGGTACTTGTATGCCCGCTTCACCACCTCACCCATGCTTCACATTCTAGCATTTGCCTATGTGAGCCTGCGCTTGAAGGGAGGGAGCGGCGTTTCCTCCCCCGCCTGAAGGCAGGGGTATCCACGCCGCGACACCGATAAACGACTCGTCTGGCGTCGCGGGGATGCCGATCTCGGCGCGCGATCGGCACGTGACGGCTTCGTCGAACCAGACCTTCTCGACGAAAGTCGCATGCTTTACCAAGCCCAGCAGCGTCGTCCGGGACTGCACCAACGATCGGCGCACCTGCTCCTCGGTCAGCCCGTCCAAGCAGTCATTGAGCACGCGGCGGTGCTCATCGAGAAACGCCTCGAACTGGGCCTTCGCCGGCTGATTGATCACGCCTTCGGCGAATGTCGGCGGGAAGGAAGACATCTGCGAAGCATCTCAAGACCCGTCATCCAAGAGCAACCAGATCGGCTCTGGTGATTCAAGCTGGCGGGTGCCACGCTAGGCACCTGGCGAGGGAAAGCACGTTCATGGCCGATAGTCGTCGGCGCGGTGGTCAAACCCGCCGGGACAGGCTGACCAGCCTGGCCCGCCATAGGAGGTCGTGATGTCGGTCGAGAATCAAGCGGAAAAACCGAAGCTTCCGCCGCGCTGGTTCATCCGGCTGGCCTGGCACGTTCACCGGGGCCTGTATCGGGTCTTTCGCGGCCGGGTCGGACTCTGGCGGCCCCGCGCCAACCGCTGGGGCACCGTGCGGCTGACTACCACCGGGCGCCGCACCGCCCAGCAGCGCAGCGTCATCGTCGCGTACCTGGAGGATGGGCAAAATCTGTTCACGCTGGCGATGAATGGATGGGGTGAGGCTGAGCCCGCCTGGTGGCTCAACCTGCAGTCGCATCCGGATGCGACCGTCGACCTGGTCGACGGGCAGCGGCTGGTACGTGGGCGCGCCGCGACAGGCGAGGAGCGGGTGCGACTGTGGGCCCGGTGGCGCGAAATCGACACGAAACTCGACGCTTTCGCGGCGCTGCGGTCGTCCGAGACCGCTGTGGTGGTCCTGGAGCCCCGGCCTGCCGTCGAACACGTCACCGGGTAGCTGCGGCCCGGGTTCACGGCGCGGATCCGACGGGGTCTCCCCCGGCGCCCGGTGGCAACTGGCCTTGATGGCGGGCCGGACGCTGTGGCCTGCTGGCCTACCGCAGCCACCGCAGTGCGGCGTCGGCAGTGTCCTCGGGGCTGCTGTTGAAGGCGATGGCCGCCCCGGGAGCACGCTGCCGAACGAGGTTGACCACCGTCTCGAAGAACTCGAGCAACGGCTCATGCTTGCGGATGCCGCCCCCAACCACGACGCAGGCGTAGTCCTTCCGGGTCAGCGCCTCGACGATCGCTCCTTCGGCGGTCTCGTCGGGCACCACCAAGCACAGGTCGGCCTCGATATCGAGATCAACGAAACGGGCCTGACCGCGTGCGATCGCCGCTACGACCGGCTCAGGGTCCCAGCCCGGGATCCTGACGGGATCGAGGCCGATCACCAACACTGGCCCCCGTGCCATGCGTCCTCCTTCTTGCCATCGAAGGGTCTGGCCCTGGCGCTCGGTGCCCACAGGCACCGAGCGCGCCGAACACCGACACCTTGTCGGACGGCCGTGTCACACGATCCCGATGCTGCCACAGGCAGTATCAGAGGTGCTCGACTCCCGACCGCCGCAGCGGACACCAACCGTTCCCTCGGACCAGGCCGTGTCAGTGGCCGTGTCAGGGGCGTGTCAGGGCCGTGACAGGCAGGCTGCCGACAGTGGGCACATGACAAGTTCTGCGATTGCAGTTTCAGGGCTACGGAAAGCCTTCGGGGACAAGGTGGTGCTCGATGGCATCGATCTGGATGTGCGTGCGGGCACGGTGTTTTCCCTGCTCGGTCCGAATGGGGCGGGTAAGACCACGACGGTGAACGTGTTGACCACGTTGATGAAGGCCGACGCCGGGACGGTTCGGGTTGCCGGGCATGATGTCGCGACCGAGACCAAGGCGGTGCGGGCGGCGATCGGGGTCACCGGTCAGTTCGCGGCGGTGGACGAGCTGCTGACGGGGCAGGAAAACCTGCAGCTGATGGCGGACCTGAAGCGTCTGGGCTCTACCGCCGGCCGGCGGGTCGTCACCGACCTGCTGGAACGCTTCGACCTGGCCGAGTCGGCGCTGAAGCCGGTGTCCACCTATTCCGGGGGTATGCGCCGCAAGCTGGACCTGGCGATGACCCTGGTCGGCAAGCCCCGCATCATCTTCCTGGACGAGCCGACGACGGGACTGGACCCGCGCAGCCGCCGAACGATGTGGGACATCGTCCGCGAACTGGTCACCGACGGCGTGACCATTTTCCTCACCACCCAGTACCTCGAGGAAGCCGACCAGCTCGCCGACCGGATCGCCGTCCTCGACCAGGGCCGCCTGGTCGCCCAGGGCACCCCCGACGACCTCAAAGCCCAGGTCCCCGGCAGCCACGTCCGACTCCGCTTCACCACCGCCGGCGAACTCGACGCGGCCGCGCGGGTCCTCACCGACTCCACCCGCGACAACGAAGCACTGACCCTGCGAGTGCCCAGCGACGGCGGAACCAAGTCACTGCGGGCCCTGCTCGACAGGCTCGACGAAAACACGATCAACGCCGAAGCGTTCTCCGTGCACACCCCAGACCTCGATGACGTTTTCCTCGCCCTGACCGGCCGCACCACGGAGGTAGCAGCGAAATGAGCACCCCATCCCACTCGATGGTCATGTTGCGTCGCAACTTCAAGCACATCGCCCGGAACCCGACGTCGGTGTTCAACGCGGTCCTGATGCCGATCGTGCTCATGTTGATGTTCGTGTACATGTTCGGAGACGCTTTCAACGTCGGTGTCGACTACATCGACTACGCCACGCCGGGGCTGATGCTGCTGGCCGTGTGTTACGGGCTGGGGGCCACCGCCACGGCGGTGAACTCTGACATGACCAAGGGCATCATCAACCGGTTCAAAGTCATGGACGTCTCCCGTGGTGCGGTGTTGACCGGTCACGTCATCGCCAGCCTGCTGACCAACCTGATCGCCATCGGATCCCTCCTCGGGGTGGCTTTCCTGCTGGGATTCAACCCGTCGGCGAGTTCCCTCGACTGGCTCGCCGTGCTCGGCATCATCGTGCTGCTCGGGTTCGCGGCCGGCTGGCTCACCGTCGCCCTCGGACTGTTCGCCAAGTCCCCAGAAACCGCCGGCCTGGCCGCCGTGCCACTGGTCATGCTGCCGTTCTTCAGCAGCGCGATCGTCCCGGCGGAGAAGATGGGGCCGGGCCTCCGGCAGTTCGCCGAGTACCAGCCCTTCACGTCGATCATCGAAACCCTCCGCGGGTTGCTCAACGGCACACCAACCACCAGCACCACGATCACCGCCATCGCCTGGTGCGTCGGCATCGCACTCATCGGGTACCTCTGGGCAGGCTCCACGTTCAAGAAGCGCGCGTGACCTCCCGGGCGATGACCTTCCGAGGACCGTGATCGGGCCGACCTCCAAGGCCGTGATCGACAGCTGATACGGCGCGCGCTCGCCAGCGACGAGCGCGCGCCGTGGCCGTGCGGACCGATGCTTCACCGGCTGGGGCGGCTCAGCCCCACCACACGGACCAAGGATGAGACAAGAGGAGAGTTGTCATGCCTACCTTCGCCACGCCAGGACCCATCGTCGCCACCGTTGTTGTCGCCGGTGCTCAGGTGCGGGTCACCGCGAGCGAGCGGACCGACACCTCAGTGCTGGTCGAACCCATCAACAAGGCGAGCCAGTCGGATGTCAAGGTTGCCAACAAAACCAAGGTCGACTTCGCCGGCGGTCAGCTATCGGTCAAGACGACCGCGTCCGGAGACAAGAACGGTTCGGTCGCCATCACGATCGACCTGCCCGCCGGCTCCAGCCTGGTTTCGTACCTGACGTACTCGGATGTGCACGCCGACGGCTCGTTCGGAGAGTGCGAGCTGCACATGGCATCGGGTCGGGTCCACCTCGATCGCATCAACGCGCTGCAGGCGAACATCACGGCCGGTGAGGTCACGATCGGCCACATCGCCGAGTGCGCCACCATCGACGGTGCGTCGTTCGCAATGCGGATCAGCGAGGTCAAGGACACCGTCAAGCTCTCGAGCTCGGGCGGGCAGATCTGGATCGGCCACGCATCGTCCGACCTTGATCTCAGCAGTGGCAGCGGCGGTTTCGACATCGACCGCGCCGACGGCAGCGTCACCGCCAAAACAGGCGACGGCGCCATTCGGATCGGCCGGTTGACGCGCGGTCAGGCGGAGCTGCTGAACGGCTCGGGAAACATCGAGGTCGGCATCAGCGAGGGCACCGCCGCCTGGGTGGACGCCAACAGCGAGCGAGGGTCGGTGCGCAACTCCGTCCCGTCCCCGGAAAACCCTGACACGTCGGACAACAAGGTCACGGTTCACGCCCGCACGCGGCACGGCGACATCAGCATTCAACGCGTAGCAAACTGACCGGGGGCGCCTGCCCCGTTCAGGCGGCGAGTGTGACCGTGACCAGTTGATGCCAACTCGTCTGCGTACCCTCCCGAGTCGCCTCAGCGAACCGTGTGTCGCCGAGGCGGAGCCGCGCGGCCTGCTCGATCCGGGCCACGTCCGGCTGGGAACGATCCGGCAGCCCGCGCACGGCGGCGCTCGCCGCGAGCAACCGCGCGGCCTGCTCGTGTTGTTCACGGCGCAGTGCCAGGTCCGCGATCCCGACGAGGACCTGCGCGATCACGGGTGCGTGCCCCGCCTCGGCCGCGGCCCGGCAGGCCGCTGCGCGGTATGTGCGGGCCTCGCCGAGGTCGTCGGCGAGGTAGCCGAGCAGATCGTGTGTCACCGCGCGGATGTGCGCACGCTCCGCAGTGTCGCCCAGCATGGTTGTCGCGACGCCGAGTTGCTGGTGTGCCTCCTCCGCGTCGCCGCCCCAACGGGCGAGTTCCGCCTTCGCCAGGGCCAGCTCGGCCAGCGCGTCCGGCCAGGTGACCCGTGCCGCGTGCCGTTGCGCCTCGGCTATCGCAGCCGCGCTGGACTCCTTGTCGCCCAGCAGCCAGTACAGCTGAGCCTGTCGCGACCGCATGCGGATGACATCCTCGATGGCACCGACTTCGGTGACGACCGCGATCGCCTGTTCGAAGTGCTCGCAGGCAGCGGCGAACTCGCCGCGCGCGGCGATGCGGTCCGCCAGCTCGGTCTGGGCGAAGGAAATCCCGAACCGTTCGCCGATTGCCCGGAACTCGGCGAGCGCCATCTCGAGATGCGCGTCCGCATCCCGCCCGTCCTGGCCGAGGATGATCCGCATCTTGCCGAGGTGGAGCCGGGCCATCGCGCGGACCCAGGGGTCTTCGTCGTCCAACAGTGCTTCGAACGCGGGCAAGATCTCGTCCGGCGCCTGCAACATGCGTTCCATGGCGGCGACGAACGCCAGCGCCGGGTGTCGGCCCTGGCCGCGCTGACTGCCCTGGCCGAACCGGTACGCCTTGTGGATCCACTCCTCCGTCTGATGTTCGTCGCCCCGCCCGGAACTCAGGAAATGCCCGACAAGGGCGTACACCGTCGCCCGGATCTCGTCGGTCACCTCGCCGGGCGTTTCGGTCGCCGCGGTGAGCAGCTCGATGCCTTCGGCCCGGTGCCCGCCGAGCCACCAGTACCAGCCGGCGTTCGCCGCGAGCCGCATCGTCGCGTGCGCCTCGCCGGCCGTGATTGCACCACGCATCGCAGAACCGATGTTGTCGTGCTCGACCTCGAGCGTGGCGAGCCATCGCACCTGCTCGGCGCGGCGAAGATGCGGCTCCGCGGTCTCGGTGAGTTCCGTGAAGTAGGCGAGATGCGCGGTGCGCGCCAGGTCCGACTCCCCCGCCTCCGCGAGGCGGTGCCCGGCGTACTCCTTGATCGTCTCGATCATCCGGTAGCGCGGTGCGCTGTCGCGATCGGCGACCAGGAGTGATTTCTCGGCGAGCGCGGTGAGCAGATCGAGCACCTGCTCCCGCTCGACCGTATCGCCGGCGCAGACCCGCTCGGCCGCTTCCAGGCTCGCCCCGCCGGAGAACACCGAGAGCCTGCGCAGGACCATCCGTTCGGCGTCGGTGAGCAACTCCCAGCTCCAGTCGACCACCGCGCGCAGCGTCCTGTGGTGCGGCAACGCGGTACGGCTACCGCTGGTCAGCAGGCGGAACCGGTCGTCGAGCCGGTGGGCGAGCTGATCGATCGACATGGTGCGCAGCCTGGCCGCGGCCAGTTCGATCGCCAGCGGCATCCCGTCCAGCGCCCGGCAGACGCGCACCATCGTCGACAACGTGTGGGCGTCGAGCGCGAGATCCGTGCGCACCGCGCCCGCCCGGTCCCGCAGCATCTGGACGGCGGGAGAGGACTCGATCTCGCCGGGGCTGGCGTCCCCCTCCGGCAAGGTCAGTGGCTCGACCAGCCACAGCGCCTCCCCGGTGATGCCGAGCGGTTCCCTGCTCGTCGCCAGGATCCGCAGTCGCTGGCACTCCCCGAGCACTCGATGGGCGAACGCCGCCGCCGACTCGATCACATGCTCACAGTTGTCCAGAATCAGCAGCGCCTCCCGATCGCGGATCGCGGCGATGAGCCGGTCCGTCGGCTCCACGTTCGGTGCCCCGCCGAGCAGAGCATCCCGGAGGCCGAGCCCGGCGAGCGCCGACTGCGCCAGGTCAGCATCCGCGCCGATGGCTGCGAGCTCCACCAGCCAGACCCCGTCCGGCAGGTCGCCGAGCAGCGTGCGCGCGGTTTCCGTGGCCAGCCTGGTCTTCCCCGAGCCGCCCGGCCCGATGAGAGTGGTGAGCCGATGCTCGGCGAGGAGTTCGCGGACCGCGGCGATATCGGCGTCCTTGCCGATGAAGCTGGTCAGCTCGGCACGCAAGTTGGTCTTCCGGTTCTCCTCCCGCCGTCGTCCCAACCCGCCCCGCAGCAGCGCGACGTGCAATGCGGACAGCTCCGGAGAGGGGTCGACGCCCAGCGCGTCGGCCAGTGCCTCTCTCGCGCGCTGGTACACGAGCAGCGCGTCGGTGTCGCGGCCGGCCGCGACGAGGGCACGCATCAGCGCGGCGACAAGCCGTTCTCGCACCGGATGCGCGGCCACCAGGTCGGTCAGCTCCGTGACCAGCTCCACACCGTGGCCGAGGCGGATCTCGGCATCGAACCGATCCTCCATGGCTGTCAGGCGTAGCCCTTCGAGCCGGGTGACCGCCGCGTCCAACGCGGCACTATCCGGCAAATCGACGCCCTGCATGGCCGCACCGCGCCACAGTGCGAGGGCCTCACGCAGCAGCCGTACCCGCCGCGATTCATCATCCGTCTGGACCTGGCCCGCCGTGATGAGGCGTTCGAACTTCACGGCGTCGACAGCGTCGGGTTCCACCGTCAACCGGTAGCCGTCCGGCTGCCCCTCGATCCAGCCTTCCGGCAGCGCCTTGCGCAGCCGGGAAACCAAGCGTTGCAGGGCATTCGTCGCGTCGGAGGGCGGCCGCTCACCCCAGATCCAGTCGATGAGAGTCGCCTTCGGGACCACGTGTCGTGGTTCGAGCGCGAGGGCGATCAACAGACCGCGCAACCGGGCACCCGGCACGTCGGCCAAGACGCCGTCGTCCGCACGAACCTCGAATGGTCCAAGCATCCCGATCTGCACCTGGCAGATCTTGCCACGGGCGATTGGCAGCCCCGCCGACGGTGAGCTGGGCGGAGGTCGAATCCGGTGCCATTGGGGGTACTGCCGCATTTGCCGACCTCGAGCAGGCACACGTCGTCGATGATGGTGATGTCAAGCGACACAGGGAAACCGAGGAGAGCACCTTGAACAGGCTGACCGTACGCGCCATCGGCGGGCCGACGGCCGTCCTCGACTACGCGGGCTCGCGCATCGTGTTGGACCCGACCTTCGACGAACCACGGACGTACCAGAACGGGCCGGTCACCGCGACCAAGCTGACCGGCCCGAGCGCCGCGCCCGAGGACCTCGACCAGGCCGATGCGGTACTCGTATCGCACGAGCACCACATCGACAACCTCGACATCTCCGGGCGGGAGTACGCCCGCCGGGCCCGACGGGTGTTCACCACCACGGCGGGGGCACAGAATCTTGGCCCCGGGTGCATCGGCCTCCGGCTGTTCGAGCACGCCGTGGTCGGCGACCTGCGCGTCACGGCGGTTCCGGCGCTGCACGGGACGCCGGAGATTGGCGTGGTCAACGGTCCGGTGATCGGATTCGTGCTGGAGGCCGATGGCTGGCCGACGGTCTACGTCAGCGGGGACAACGCCTCACTGGATGTCGTGGCGGTGGTCGCGGAACAGTTTCCGGCGATAAAGATCGCGATCCTCAACCTCGGCGCGGCCCGGATCGCGGCACGCGGCGAGGGGTACCTCACCTTGACGGCAGAACTGGCGGCACGAGCGGCGGCTCTGCTCGGTGTCCGGGCGATGGTTCCGGTGCACCAGGACGGCTGGGGGCACTACACCCAGGATGCCGACGACGTCGTGCGCGCCTTTGAAAAGGCGGGCTTGACGGACGTGCTCGTCGACCTCCGGCCCGGCGACTCGGCGACTCTCTGACGAGGACACGGCGACCTCACCGGCGGTTGTCCTACCAACGGTCCCAGTGGGCGAAAGACTCGGCTTCGGCGCGAGGGCCGGGCTTGAAGTCCGTGCCGAGGGTGTAGGCCACCGGTGTGAGGGCTACCTGCACAACCGTGTCGTACGGGATGCCGAGCAGGTCGGCCATCTCCCGCTCGTAGCTGAGATGACTCGTGGTCCAGGCGGTGCCGAGCCCGCGTTCACGTGCGGCCAGCATGAAACTCCAGAACGCCGGTATGACCGAACCCCAGGCACCAGCCTGCCCGCGAACGCTGTCGAGCTCGGCGCGTGACTCAACGCGCAGGCACGGGACGAGAAGCAACGGCACCTCGTGCAGGTGTTCGGCGAGGTGTTGCAGGCTGCCCGCGATGCGACTCCACTCGGTCGAGGCGAAGTTCATGCGGCTGAAGGCGGGCCCGGCCGTTCCGGAGGCCGGCGGCGGCGCCATCAGACCGCGCCGCCACAGATCCGCGACGGCCGCCCGGGTCCGCTGGTCTTGGACGAAGATGAAGTCCCAGCGCTGCCTGTTCCGGCCGCTCGGCGCTTGCAGGGCTATGCGGAGGCACTCCTCGATCACGTGGCGCGGCACGGGGCGGCGCAGGTCGAGACGCTTGCGCACGGCGCGGGTTGTGGTCAGGACCTCGTCGGCGGACAGACCGAGGGTGCCCGGCGAGCTCTGCGGTGCCGATCCCGAGTCGGTCATGCCAGCGCTCCCCCGGTCGTCGTCTCGCAGATGCCCAGGTTGGCGGTGACCGCAGGAAGCAGCCCGGGAAACCGGTCGTCGATCTCGTCGGCACGCAATTCGTGACGGCGAAAACTCCCGTTCGGCGTGACGCGGAGGATGCCGGCCTCACGGAGGACCTTCAGGTGGTGCGAGAGGGTCGACATGCTCACCTCGGACAGCGCTTCGAACTTCCCGCAGACGACACCACCCGACTGCGCCAACTGCCGTACGACACTCAAGCGGACCGGGTCGGCGAGCGCGCTGAGCAGCGTGGCCAGGTCGACCGCGGCGAGGTCGGGATGATGCAGAGCCCTCATGGGCGCCATGCTACCGTTCATTTCGTCATTTCGCGAATCATCGAAATGGCGGTCTGGACGGCCCCGGGGGCCGGCACCGAACCGGGACACGGCTCGCATCGGTCGAAGATCGACAGGGTGTCCGCTCCCCCACCCACCGTGGGCCAGTCACCCTGGCATCAAGCAAGCAGGATCGGAGCATCATGGCGCAGCCCATCGAAACCATCATCTTCAGCGGAGAAGGCCCGTACGCCGACCCGTGGCACCCGCTGGCCGACACCAGCGCAAAGATCGCCGAGATCGTCGGCGACGCGAGTTCCGTGGCGACCGTGACGTCCATCAGCCAGCTCGACACCGCCCTCAACGGTGTCGACCTGCTGGTCGTCAACGCGAGCGCCAACCGCGCGACGCCGATCGCCGAGGATGACGACTTTGCCCGCATCCTTGACGCCTTCCTCGCCCGCGGCGGCAACGTTCTCGCCACCCACAGCGCGACAATCGCCTTCCCCCGCCTGCCAATCTGGCGGTCCACGATCGGCGCCGTCTGGGACTACGACAAAACCTTCCACCCGCCGATCGGCCAGACTCTCATCCGGCGCAGCGGCGTGGAACACCCGATAGTCGATGGACTCGGCGACTTCGAGGTCCACGACGAGCGCTTCACCAACCTGGATCTGGTCGACGACGGAAGCATTGAGCCGCTCTACGTCCACGAGGAGAAGGGTGCCTCCCACCCGCTCGTCTGGGCACGCATCGTCGGCAGCAGCCGGGTGATCTACGACGGTCTCGGTCACGACCTCAGGTCGTACGAGTCGCCGGGACACGTCGACCTGCTCAGGCGCACCGTGTCCTGGCTTCGCCACCACATCTGACCCAGCGCGAGGCGGAGCCGGTACTGCTGGTGGCGGCGTTGACCGCTAGGTGTCGGGATGGGACTGCGCGCGGACGAGATCGTCGCCGGTGCCGGTGCGGTAGTACAGCACTGAACGGCCTGATCGTCGCCGGCTGACCAGTCTCCCGTCCAGCAGCACCCGCAGGTGGCCGCCGACCGAGCCGAGTCCGTACCCGGTCAGCGCCACCAGTTGGGTGGTGCTCTTCGGCGTGCCCAGTGCGGTGAGGATGCGGGCACGTACCGGTCCCAGCAGCCTTGCCAACGCCTCGGGCGTCGCGCCGGTCCGCGGCCGGGCGAGGAGCCCTGAGCACGGATAGATGACGGCATAACGGCGTTGCCGCGGGTCGGACGCCACCCAGCCACGGCGGGTCGTGGCGGGAATGAAGACCAGCTCGGCCCCGGAGATGTCGCGCGGCGGGTAGTCGTACGTGTTGATCTGCAGCCGCCCGTCGCCCAGCCATCGCATTCCCGGTCGCATGCCGTCCAGCGCGGTCGCCCAGCCACCGGAGCTGAGCTGGTGCGTTCGGGCCACGACGTCGGCCTCGAACGCCCGGGCCCGCCACGGCTAGTCCGGTTCGACACTGCGGGTCCAGATCCACGACAGCAGGTCGGCCACTCGGGCCGCGCCGTCCGGCACCCGCAGCGCGTCGGGCACCGGACCCTGCAGGGCGACGGCGAGGTCGTCGAGGTAGGTGCCGGACGGGGTCGCGGCGAGCCTGCCCAGCTCGTCATCGATGGAGCGATCGCCCGGCCGCGGCGGCACGGTCAGGAAATCGGGAAGCCATGCCCGCCGGAACGCCACCTTCACGAACGTCGCCGCGAACGAGTCCGCCGCGATGCGCTCGCGGTAGGCGAGACGGTCCACGTCCAGTTGGCTGCCTTCGCCGGCCGGTGCCGGCCGTCCGATGAGCACCACCAGGCGCCCGACCGTCTCGGCCAGCGGCGACAGGGTGAACCGGCTCCGCGCGAGCGTGTCGGAGCCGATCAGCCACACCCCCACGTTTCGCCTCCACAGGAAACTTTAGGGCCTCACCGAGCCGCCCACTGAGACTGCCGGCCATGAGTACGTACCGCGAATTGTTTCGTACGCCGGAATTCACGCCGATGTTCGCCAGCGCCTCAGCCACCATCGCCGCCCGCACGGTTAGTGGCCTGGCCCTCGGCACCCTGGTGTACGGGGCGACCGGCTCGCCGCTGCTGTCCGCGTTGAGCACGTTCGGCTCATCGTTCGCCCAGATGATCGGCATTTTCACCGTGCTGTCGGCCGCCGACCGACTGCCGCCGCGGGCCGCGACGGCCGGCATCGCGGTTCTCTTCGCCGCCGGTACGGCGGTCCTGGCGGTGCCTGGCCTCCCGGCGTGGGGCATGGTGCTGGTCGTCCTCGGCATCGGGCTGGTCAACTCGGTCGCCGGCGGCGTGCGCTGGGGTTTGCTCCATGAGATCCTGCCGGCCGAGCGTTACCTGCTGGGCCGGTCGGTGTTCAACATGGCGGTCGGGGTGATGCAGATCGCCGGCTTCGCCGCGGGTGGGCTGCTACTGGTGGTGCTGTCGCCCCGCCAGGGTGCTGGCCGCCGCCGGGCTCAATCTCCTCGCCGCAGCGGTGGCCCGGCTCGGGCTCACCGCCCGCCCGCCGCGCGCCGCAGGCCGCCCGTCGATCCGCAGGACCTGGCAGGTCAACGGCCAACTGTGGGCGTCGCCAGCACGCCGCGCCACGTACCTCGCGATGTGGTTGCCCAACGGCTTCATCGTGGGTTGCGAAGCGCTGTTCGTCCCGTACGCGCCCGCTTCGGCCAGTGCGCTGTTCGTCGTTACCGCGTTCGGGATGTTGACCGGTGACGTTCTCGTCGGCCGATTCCTGCCGCAACGGCACCGCCGGCGGCTGATCACGCCGCTACAGATGCTGCTGGCGGCCCCGTTCCTGCTGTTCGCACTGCCTCTACCGTATGGCGTCGCCCTGACCGCCGCGGCACTCGGAGCGGCTGGCTACAGCGCCGGTCTGCTGCTGCAGGAACGCCTGCTCGCTCAGACCGGCGACGACATCCGCGGCCAGGCGCTCGGCCTGCACTCGGCGGGCATGCTCACGATGCAGGCGGTCGGCGCCACCATGGCCGGGGCCGCAGCGCAGATCCTGCCGGTCGGCACCGCGATGGCTGTCATGGCGCTGGCATCGCTGTGCATCAGCGCCACCCTCGCCGCAGCGATACGCCGCCCAATCACGGTTCCGGTCCACGTCGGCTGAGCCCGGACCGGGGCGGTCCGGGCCAGCAAGACCTCTACCCTGACGCGCTTGCGGTCAGCGGAGCGGGCGGAAGAATTCGCGCATGTCGTCGACCAGGAGATCGGGTGCTTCCAGGGCGGCGAAGTGACCGCCGCGGCTGTACTCGGCCCAGTGCACCACATTGTGGTCGCGTTCGGCGAGGGGTCGGATGGTGATGTCGTTGGGGAACACCGCCACCCCGGTCGGCACTGGCGACCGGGTCTGGGCCTGACCCCAACTGCGGGCCCCTTCGTAGTAGATGTGGGCCGCCGATCCGGCGGTGCCGGTCAGCCAGTACACCGAGACATCGGTGAGGATCAGGTCGCGGTCGATGGCGTCCTCGGGCAGGTTCGCGCTCGGGTCGGTCCATTCCTTGAACTTCTCGACGATCCAGGCGAGCTGCCCGACCGGTGAGTCGGTGAGGGCGTAGGAGATGGTCTGCGGACGGGTCGACTGGACGATCGCGTATCCGCTCATGTCCTGGCCCCACGTCGACATGAGCGCGAGTCGGGCCTGATCGGCCTCGGTGAGGTCGGCCAGCTCAGCCGGATCGCCGGAGGGGAAGGTCCCCAGGTTGTTGACGTGCACGCCGATCACCCGGTCGGTATCGATACGGCCGAGCTCGGGGGACACGATCGCTCCGGTGTCCCCGCCCTGGGCGCCGTAGCGGTGGTAGCCGAGGCGTTCCATCAGGGTGGCCCAGGCCCGGGCCACCCGGCTGGTGTCCCAGCCCGGGGCGGACAGCGGGTTGGAAAAGCCGAAGCCGGGCAGCGACGGGGCTACCACGTGGAAAGCGTCGGCAGGGTCGCCGCCGTACCGGGCGGGATCGGTCAGCGGGCCGATGATCTTCATGAACTCCACGATCGAGCCGGGCCAGCCATGGGTGATGATGAGCGGCAGCGCCCCCGGCTCGGGCGAACGGACGTGCAGGAAGTGCACGGTCTGGCCGTCGATGGCAGTGGTGAACTGCGGAAACTCGTTCAGCTGCGCCTCATGGGCACGCCAGTCATAAGAGGTGCCCCAGTAGTCGGCCAGATCCTTCAGGTAGCCCAGCGGCACCCCGGCCTCCCAGCTCGTGCCCGGCAGCTGGCTCGGCCAGCGGGCGTCGGCGAGCCGCCGGCGCAGGTCGTCGAGGCGGTCCTGAGAAATCTCGATCTTGAATGGGGTGATCTCTTCGCTCATGACTACCACGCTACGGACCAGCTAGGACAGGTTCCGCCCTAGGCGCATGACAAACTTCTGAGCATGTTGGAAACCTCCGCGCGACTGCTGCGGCTTCTCGGACTGCTGCAAACCCCGCGCGACTGGACCGGCGCAGACCTTGCGCAGCGCTTGGAGGTCGACGTACGGACCGTGCGGCGTGACATCCAGAAACTGCGTGATCTGGGCTATCCAGTGCACGCCATCGCTGGCGCGGCCGGCTACCGGCTCGGCGCCGGGACGAAGCTTCCGCCGCTGCTGCTCGACGACGACGAGGCCGTCGCCGTCGCCATCGGGCTGCGCACCGCCGCAAGCGGCACGGTGACCGGTATCGAGGACAGCTCACTGCGCGCACTCGCCAAACTCGAACAGGTCCTGCCCTCGCGCGTACGACACCGCGTCAACCTGCTGCACTCGGTCACCGTCACGGTCCCGGCCAGCGGACCGACCGTGGACCCAGCCGTACTCACCGCCGTCGCCGCCGCCTGCCGCGAGCACCACCGGCTCCGCTTCGACTACCAACGCCACGACGGCACGAGCTCGGTACGCGACATCGAACCGCACCGACTGGTCCACACCGGCCGACGCTGGTACCTGATCGGCTGGGACACCGACCGGCGCGACTGGCGCACGTACCGCGTCGACCGGATCCGTCCCCGCATCCCGACAGGCCCGCGATTCACCCCGCGACAAGCGCCCGACGTCGACCTCGCCGGCTATCTCACCCGCGGCGTATCCACCGCCCCATACCGTTACCAGGCCCTGATCACCCTGTACGCGCCAGCCGAGACCGCCGCCGAACGGTTCCCACCCACTGTCGGCGTCATCGAAGCAATCGACCCGCACACCTGCCAACTGCACACCGGATCCAACTCCCTCGACGAAATCGCCATCTACGTCGCGCTGTCCGGCTTTCCCTTCCAGATCCACGAACCACCCGAACTGATCGCACACGTCCGACACCTCGCCACCCGACTCATCGACGCCACCATCCCTATTGGGCACGATGTGCAGGCCAAGCGTGCGGCAAGGTCAACTGGGGAGAACGTGGGCGCATCAGGATGGTCGTACAGCGTCACCTACCAGCCGGACGTCGCGGCCGCGCTTGAACAGTTGCGTCAGGACGTGTACGCCCGAGGTGCCTACTACAGCGAGGAGCCGAACCCACTCCTTGCCCTGACCGCAGACGAGTTTCGTGCCACGCTCAATCCCGCGGACGACGAGAGCGGGATCAACGAGTTCCTCCTCGACGAGTGGCGCGCCGCCCAGCAGCGACCCACGCCGATTGACCCGGACACGTTGCTCGCAGCGCAGCCTGACTCCGGGACGCACTCCATCATCGATATGGCCAACGGCGTGTCGGCCGAGCCGGCGCTGTTCACCGTCTCTCCGTTGACCGACGAGCAGATGCAAGGGTTCTTCGGGACCCTGACGCCCGCGCCGGACCAGGTCATGGAGTGGATGAAGAGCGACGCCCCATACTCGGTACGCGAACGATGGCACGGCATCTACATCGTCAGTTACGTCGACGGACGTCCCGAGCAAATCCACTTCGCTGGGTTATCCGGCGACTGAAGGACGCCGCGCCTGTGTGTTCGACGCCGGGCTAGCCGACATCTCGGTCGTCTGGTGTTAGCTCGCGGTGGTCCCGTCCAGGATGTGCAGCATTTGTTCGACTGTCAGGGCCGGGTTGGCCGCGGCGGCCTCGGCCAGTTCAGGATCGTTGAGGAGTGCGGCGATCCGCGGTGCCGAGAGGCGAGGGCTGGTTGCCATCGCCTGCCGCACGGTGGCGTCCGGGTCGGTGCTGAGCCGGTCGACGAGTTCGGGATTGGCGTGCGGGTCGAGGGCAACGAGCCGCCGTACTGCCGGGTCGGGGTCGTCGGCGAAGCGGGCCAGTCCTTCGGTGGGAAACTGCGATAGCTCGCTGAGGCGGTCGCGGCCGCAGCAGTGGTACTCCAGGAAGCAGCGCAGCAGCAGCGCTGGCGGCGCGGCCGGGTGGTGCTGGGCGAGCAGGACCCGTACGCCCAGGTCAGAGTCGTCGGCGAGGATGGTGACCGTTTCCACCGGCAACTCGGCGTTGCGGGCCGCTCGGCGGCGCAGCAGCGGATTAACCGAACGGGCCCAGCACAGCGCCTCAGTGAGCTGCGGCGAGGCATCGTCGGGATACGGGATCGAACGGCAGCGGACGTCCGCGGAGCCGAAGTGTCCGTCGTCCCGCACAGTGGTCACGTCGATGTCGATGTCGGCCCGCTGTAGCTCGGTGAGGCCAGGATGGGTGGAGACCGCAGTGCGGACCTCGACCACCGGATCATTGGCGAGCCTGACGAGTTGGTCGCCGGTCAGGTCGACGCGACCGGTGACTCCCTGCCGCACCGACGGGTCAGGGTGGCATAGCAGCGTCTCGACCACGTCCGGCGGGACCGTCGGGTTCTCACCCATCACTCGCAGCGCAGCCGTGTCGCCGCTGGCGAGCACGTGATCGACCAGCGCTCGGGAGAGGGGACGCTGCAGCACGTACCAGAACGTGTGACAGTGCTGATCCGGCAGATCCGCAGGCTCCATCACCTGCTGCCGGTGCGCGACGGATGCCTCGGCCGCCGCCCGCACCTCGGGCGCCTCATCGTCCAGCAACGCCTGGCGCGACCGCTCGTCCAGCCAGTACAGGGAACCGGCCGCGAACCGGCGCACACCCGGCCGGGGGTGTGCGGCGGCCAGCCGGAACAGACGCCGGTCATACCCCATTGCGTCGAGCAACTCGCCGATCAACTCCTCCCGCGTGAACGGTATGTCGGAGGGTCGGCCGTCGAGCTCGGTCAACAACCTGACCAGCACGTCGTCGGGCAGCGGCTCCTGTCCGGGTCGGCCAAACGCGCGTACTCTCACCCGCCACGCCGGGTCAGCCAGCAGCTTGGCACGCACCAGAGGGTCGACGTCCGGGTAGGCGGCCAGCGCTCCGCGGATCCTGGGCGAGGGATGGCGCAGCATCGCGTCCCGCACCGGCGGTGGCAGCTCGCGGCGACGGCGTAGCCCCTCGCACACCTGCTCCGGCCATGTCTCTACCAGTCGGAGCAGCACGCTACTCGGTGCTGCTGGGTTCCTCGCCAGACCACGCAGCAACGGCGACGGCGACGAACACCGATCCAACCAGGCATCCCCGATCACCGGCCGCACCTTACGCCCAGGCAGGTCGCACCGAAGCCCGCTTATCGGCCGCTGGACTCTTCGCTATTCCTGGGCGACGGGTCGGAGGTCGTCAAGCTTGATCACCCTCGCCACCTCGCTCAGGTCACTGCCCAGCTGGTGATCGCGCCCGGCCAGCAGGTGCAGCTGTGCCTGCGGGATGACGCGGGTGTAGAGGTCGGCATGCGACGGTGGAGCAGTTTCGTCCTGGAGTCCATGGAACACATGCACCGGCACGCCTTGCGGCAGCCTCGCGCCGAGGTTGTGCGGCGGCTCGAACTCGTCGCCGGGCCAGCCACCCGCACCGACGAACGGCGCGGCGATCAGCACGATCGCCTTGAGCTCCCGCTCCGGTGGCCGCTCGGCGAGCGCGTTGATGAGGATCGTCCCGCCCACTGAATGGCCGGCGACGACCGCCCCGTCGTCCAGGGCCGCGATCTCCCGCCGGATGGCCGCGCTCCACTTGGCGAAGCTGGGGTCGCCCTCGTCGGGCATGCGCGGGTAGCGAACCTCGTACCCGTCCCCGAGCTCCCGCCTCAAGCTGTCGAACAGCTCGTTGTCCCATTCGTCGTGCACGTCGGCGCCGCCACCCTAAATGAACAAGATCTGCGGGGTCACCGCCATGACGATCCTCCTTGGGCACCGCCTGCGGGAAGAGCAGCGACGGCCTCGCGGAGTTGGCTAGCTCGCCACGCCAACGCTTCGCGAGAACGGTTTCAGTCTGCAGCGGATAACAACAAAGGGAAGCGATCCCACTTTAACGTATATCGCACCGGGGGGCTTGCCGCAAGACCCGGGTCTTGCCGCAGAATCGTCGGCCGGAGCCAGGAACGGACGAAGAAATGGGGCACGACGTGCGTGTGTTGTTGTCGACCTACGGGGGGCGCGGTGACGTCGAGCCACTGGTGGCATTGGGGGTCAGTCGAGTGCAGCGGACGACGGCTGCCTCGGAGGTATCGCGATGATCGAGCAGTACGTGTTGGGTCTCCAAGAGGTCGACGAGGCGCAGGTCGCGATCGTTGGCGGCAAGGGCGCGCACCTGGGGGCGTTGTCGCGGATCGAGGGCATCCGCGTGCCAGCCGGCTTTTGCGTGACGACGGACGCCTTCCGGCGGATCATGGCCGAAGGGCCGTCGATCGACGATCGGCTCGACCAATTGTCGCGCCTGAACCCGGGCGACCGGGAGACGATCCGCACGCTCAGCGCGGAGATCCGTCGGACCATCGAAGGGATCGTCCTCCCCGACGATGTGGCGGCGGCAATCACCCGGGCCCTCACCCAGCTCGGTGAGCGAACTGCCTACGCCGTCCGATCCAGCGCGACGGCGGAGGACTTGCCGACGGCCTCCTTCGCCGGCCAGCAGGACACGTACCTGAACGTCATGGGGCCGGCGGCGATCCTCCAGCACGTCAGCCGGTGCTGGGCCTCGCTCTTCACCGAGCGGGCGGTGACCTACCGTCAGCGGAACGGCATCGACCACCGCTCGGTCCACATGGCCGTTGTCGTGCAGCAGATGGTCTTCCCGCAGGTTGCCGGCGTCCTCTTCACGGCCGACCCCGTCACGGGCAACCGGAAGGTCGCCACCGTGGAGGCCAGCTTCGGCCTCGGCGAGGCCCTGGTCTCCGGGCTGGTGAACGCGGACGCCTACAAGGTCCGCAACGGTGAGATCATCGACAAGGCGATCGCCACCAAGCGGCTTGCCATCCACGCCCTGCCGACCGGCGGGACGCAGGAACAGGCGATCAGCTCGGAACAGCAGGAGCAGCCGGCGCTGACGGATGCACAGGTCGTACGGCTCGTGCAGCTCGGGCGGCGGATCGAAGCACACTTCGACCACCCGCAGGACATCGAATGGTGCCTGGTCGACGATGACTTCCAGCTCGTCCAGAGCCGGCCAATCACCACGCTGTTCCCCGTTCCCGAGACCGGCGACGGAGAGAACCACGTCTACGTCTCCGTCGGTCATCAGCAGATGATGACCGACCCCATGAAACCCCTGGGGCTCTCCATGTGGCAGCTGACGGCCATGGCGCCGATGCACGGCGCCGGCGGGAGGCTGTTCGTCGACGCCACCCGGGCCCTGGCCTCGCCCGCGAGCCGCGCCGGCCTGCTGGAAGCGGTGGGGAGGGGTGATCCGCTGATCAGGGACGCGCTGGAAACAGTCCTCGACCGCGGCGACTTCGTCCCGACGCTCCCCGATCAGGGTCCAGCAGGGCCGCCCGCTGGCGGCTCGCCCGCCCCCATCGAGACCGATCCGGCCATCGTCACCGAGCTGATCGAGCGCAGCCAGGCATCCATCGCCGCCCTGCGGCGCGACATCCGGACGAAGACCGGACCGGCACTGTTCGACTTCCTGCTGGAGGCCTTCCAGGAGCACAAGCGAGTCCTCGGTGATCCATTGAGCATGCAGGCGATCATGGCGGGGATGGAGTCCACCTGGTGGCTCAACGACCAGCTGCAGGAGTGGCTGGGCGAGAAGAACGCGGCCGACACCCTCACGCTGTCCGCCCCCGGCAACGTCACGTCGGAGATGGGACTGGAGCTCCTGGACGTCGCTGACGTCATCCGCCCGTACCCGGAGGTGGTGGCCTTCCTGCAGGAGGTCGAGGACGAGGGCTTCCTGGACGAGCTGGCCAAGCTCCCTGGCGGCCAGGAAGCGCGCGACGCCATCGAGGCCTACCTCGACCGGTACGGCATGCGCTGCGCCGGCGAGATCGACATCACGAGGCCACGCTGGAGCGAACGCCCCACCACGCTCGTGCCCGTCATCCTCGACAACATCAGGAACTTCGAGCCGGGCGCTCGCAAGCGACGCTTCGAGCAAGGGCGACAGGAGGCGCAGAAGAAGGAACAGGACGTCCTGGAGCACTTGCGGGCCCTGCCGGACGGGGAGCGGAAAGCCGAAGAGACCAAGCGGATGATCGACCGAGTCCGGACCTTCATCGGCTACCGGGAGTACCCGAAGTACGCCATTGTCAGCCGCTACTACGTCTACAAGCAGGCCCTGTTGGAAGAGGCCGAGCGCCTCGTACAGGCCGACGTGCTTCGCGAGAAGGAAGACATCTTCTACCTCACGTTCCAGGAGCTTCACGACGTCGTGCGCACGAACCAGGCCGACGATCAGCTCATCCACCGCCGCAAGGACGCGTTCAGGTCGTATCAAGCGCTCACACCGCCCCGGGTGCTCACGTCGGAAGGTGAGGGCATCACCGGGGCGTACCGACGCGACGACGTGCCGACCGGCGCGCTGGTCGGCCTCCCGGTTTCCGGCGGGATCGCCGAGGGCCGAGCCCGCGTCATCCTGGACATGGCCGAGGCCGATCTCGAACCAGGCGACATCCTGGTCACCGCCCACACCGACCCGAGCTGGTCACCCCTGTTCGTCGGGATTGAGGGGTTGGTGACGGAGGTGGGCGGCCTCATGACCCACGGCGCGGTCGTCGCCCGGGAGTACGGCTTGCCCGCCGTCGTCGGTGTGGAGCATGCGACGAAGCTGATCCTGGATGGGCAGCGGATTCGCGTGCACGGAACCGACGGGTACATCGAGATCCTGCCTTGACGGGCCACCGACCGAGAAGGCTGTTCATAGCGTCCGGCCCGAAGCAACGCTAAGCAGGGTCCACCGAACTACAGCGCCGTCCAGTAGGCGCGCCCGCCGCCGGGTGGTCGGGCTGGCTCAGCAGGCGCCGCGGTCCCTGGCGGCGCTGGCGATCAGCCTGGCGGCGGGCGGCGTCACGTTCGATGTCGTTCGTTCACCAGATGTGGCAGCGGCGGCGTTACCGGCACCTCAGTGGGCAAGTCGCGATCAGGCGCCACGGCACCTGTTCGGCCTGTGACCATGGCCTGGTGAGTCAACACACCGTTTCTCCAGAGATTTCGAGGTGTGAGTAAGACGGTCATTCGTCGCGGTGGGCTGACTGCCGGATGTCACTGAAAATGGACAGGCGAGTGCGATGGTGGCGGGGCGCCTCGATCTCGTCGATTGTCGCTACGGCCAAGTCGGCGTACGAGAGATGTGCGACCTCCCGGTCCGGGACGTGCTCCCCGCCGACCTGGTAGCGGCCGGTGCGTGGGGCGTCCATGTGCAATGCGGCGGGTGGGGTGAGCATGAGCCAGTCGACCATCGTGTCTGCTGCCTGGAGCCTGTCCAGACCGGCCGTGTGGGCAAGGGCGAAGGGTCGGAACTCGCCGGGGAGTACGGCGGGATCGTCGAGCAGGAGCCGACCTTCCGCATCCTTGAGGTTGGCGAACAGGCCGATCACGATCAGTCGGGGTACGCCGGCTTGGGACAGTCCGTAGAGGAGAGCGTCAGCGGCCTTGACGAAGAAGCCCGGATCGAGGTCGAGGGTGGCGAGCGCCTCTGGTCCGGATGCAGGGCTGACCGCGTGGACCACGGCGTCGTGGCCGTGCACGATCGCGGAGACTGATTGCGGGTTGGTGACGTCACCGCGTACCGCGGAGGTGATGTCGGGGTGTTTGTTGGGGTTCCGGACTATCGAGGTGACGTGATGTCCGCGGCGGTGCGCCTCGGCGGCTACGGCGCGACCCGCCCGGCCGCCGGCTCCGAAGATCGCGATGCTGGTCATGGCGCGACGCTAGTCGGCTGGTGGCCAGTTACTGCAACGGTACTGGGGTAGGTTCGAGCGGTGACGTTGAAGCTTGACGCGGACATGTTCGATCCAGCGTGCCCGTCGAGTGTGCTGCCGTTCCAGATCGGTGACAAATGGACTGCGATGGTGGTGCTGTGCCTTGAGCATGGGCCGCGTCGGTTCAGTGAACTCCGGGTGCCGTTGCGGACGGTCACGCCGAAGGTTCTGACCGAGACACTGCGCGCCATGGAACGGAACGGCACCGTCACCCGTACGTCTTACGATGAAAACCCGCCGCGCGTTGAATACGCACTGACGCCGCTTGGTCGGAGCCTGCTGACTCTTATCGAAGCTGCGCGGTCGTGGACCAGAGAAAACAAGTCCGAGCTGGTGGCCGCCCGAAAGTCGTATGACCCGCGCTTGTCGTGATTCGTCAAAGGCGAGGACGCTAGAACGTCCTGAGAGCAAACTCCCATGAGTCGAGAACTGTAGTTCGCCGCTCCGCAACCGCCGCGGCTACCGGAGGCTGCGGTCTTGGTTGGCGCAGCAGGCATCAGTGCAGCCAGGGCCGCAGCCGCAGCTCGCCGCGCCGTCGGTCTCGCCGCCAACGGCGGGCAGGGCGCAGTCGTCGCACTGCTCGCCGCGCCACGCCTCTACGCCTTCGCGGACGGCGACGGCGGCGATGACCAGCGCCGCGATGGGATCGGCCCACCACCAGCCGAGGGTGGCGTTGGCCAGCAGACCAACGAGCACGATCGCGGACAGATAAGTGCAGAGCATGGTCTGCATGGAGTCGGCGACGACGGTGGCCGAGCCGAGCTCGCGCCCGGTGCGCCGCTTGGCCCAGACCAGCAGCGGCATGACGACGACGGAGACGGCGGCGATGCCGATCCCGATCGGCGACGTCTCGGCCCGCTCGCTGCCGAGCAGGCTGCGGGCCGCGTCGACGGTGACCCAGGCGGCCAGGGCGAAGAACGACACGGCGATGAGTCGCAACGCCAGGCGCTCGCGGTTTTCGGGGACGCGGGAGCGGAACTGCCAGATGACGATCAAGGCGCTTGAGACCTCGACGAAGGAGTCGAGGCCGAAGCCGAGCAGCGCCGTCGAGGACGCCGCCGCGCCAGCGGCGACGGCGAAGACGCCTTCGAGCAGGTTGTAGCCGGCTGTGGCGTAGGCCAGGTGCAGGCTGCGCCGATTGAGCTGAGCGCGCCGAGGTGGGCTTGGTGCCGTGCGGAGCGGGACGCTCACCTCGTCACCGCAGGGGTGTCGGTGCCGTAGGTGGGGCAGAGCGCGACGGCGGAGCCGGTCGCGGCGAGCACGCCTTCGGCGGCTTGCAGGAGGTCCATCAGCTCGGGCCTCGTGAGGGCGTAGAACGACTGCCGGCCCTCGGCGCGGTAGTCGACCAGGCCGCAGTCACGCAGGCAGGCGAGGTGCTTGGACACAGTGGACTGGGCGAGGCCCAGCTCGCCGGTCAGGTCCACGACCCGGGCCTCCCCGGCGGCCAGCCGCGCCACGATCCGCAGCCGCGTCTCATCGGCCAGGGACCGGAACAGCGCTACCGCAGGGCTCATCCCGCCCGCAACTGCCGCAGTCACACACCCGTCGTCCATCATCGCCATAGCGCGATAATAGCCCAGTCAGGCGATGCCGGGTGGTGGACCCTTCGGGGTCGGGCCGCCATAAGCACGTGGCGGACTATGCAGCGCTGTTCAATCCGCTGGCCGCGTCCTTGATCAACGATGCCACCGCACCGGGCTGGGACACGTAGATCGCGTGACTTCCGGCGACCTCCACCACCGTGGAGCCGGCACGCTCGCTCATTGCCCGCTGCGCGGGTGGCGGGATCATCCTGTCCTCGGTGGCGACCAGGTACCAGCTCGGCTTGCCGCGCCAGGCGGGTTCGGTCACCTGACCGGCCAGCGCGTCCGCGCCCCACGGCACCTGCGAGGCAGCCATGAAGGCGGCCTGCTGCGCGGGGAGGTCGCCAGCGAACGAGTCGGCGAACTTCTCCCGGTCGAGCATCAGGAGACCGTCCCTGGGAGGCAGGATCGGCGGCACGGGGGCGCCGGGCGGCGGGTTGGCGATCAGAGTGTTGACGGATTCCCCCTTGTCCGGGGCGAATGCCGCGATGTAGACCAACGCAGCAACCTTGGGGTGGTTTCCCGCCTCGCTGATGACGACGCCGCCGAAGGAGTGGCCGACGAGGATGACAGGCCCGTCCTGCTCATCGAGGGTCCAGTTGGTGGCAGCCACGTCGCCCGCAAGCGAGGTGGTCGGGTTCTGCACAATGCTGACGTTGTAGCCGTCGTTGGTGAGCTCGTCGTAAACGGCCTGCCAGCCGGACCCATCCACGAAGCCGCCGTGTACGAGGACGACGTTCTTCGTCGTCGAGTCTGCACTCACTGTGTTCCTCCTGTTGCTGAGCGACGCCGTCCGGCGCGACGTTGACAGTAGGGCGACCCGATGACCGCCGATTCAGTCTTTTGACTGGCATCTGGGCGGGCCCAGCGAGGGGCGAAACGGCGGACCCCGGCCAAGCAGGCGCCCGTTGTGGCATCGGCCAAACTCGGCCCAGCGGGTACTTACCTGCTTTTCCCGCCTCCATGCCTGGATGACGTCACGGTCGCGCCCAACCGCTGCGCACCATCCAGCGGCGGCGCTTACCCGGCGGCCGGCAGATCAGCGACCCGTGTGCCGAGATCAAGCTCCAGCGACCCCCGGGTCTGAAAGCCCCGGCCGAACAACTCCTTCGACCGGTCCTGCACCTCCGGGGCGGCGACCAACTCCTGGAACCGGCGGCCGTCGGCGCGTACGGCCTCGGCCGGTGGCAGTGTCAGCTCATTGATCGCCCGCTTCGTGGCCTGAATCGCCGCCGGGGGAAAGGACGCGATCCGCCGGGCCAGCGTGGCCACGAACTCATCGAGCTCGGCGTCCGGCAGCGCCCGGTTGATCCACCCATACCGCTCCGCGAGGTCGGCGTCCGCGTCCTGCGCGCCGAGGATCATCTCGAGGGCCCGTCCTCGGCCGAGCCGGCGCGCCAAATGTTGTACGCCACCAGCCCCGGGTGCCACGCCGAAACCGCACTCGGGCTGGCCGAGCAGCGCGTTCTCCCGTGCCGCGAAGCACATGTCGCAGGCGAGCACGAACTCGCTGCCCGCTCCCCGAGCCCGTCCGCGCAGCTTCGCGATCGTGACGACCGGCACCTCGCTCAGCTTGCGCAGCACCATCCCGAGAAAGGCGTCCTGCGGACCCCCGCCCGCTTTGGCCGCCTCGGCCGTGTACTCGGCGACCTTGGTCAGATCGACGTGAGAAATGAAAAAGTCCGGGTCGGCGGTGTCGAAGACGACTACCCGTACCTCTGTGGCTCTGGTCAGGCGGTCAAGCAGAGTGACCAGGTCCCGCACGAACTCCGGGCCGATCATGTTGATCGGCGGCGCGTCCAGCGTCACCGTCAGGACGCCGCCGGTCAGCTCGGTACGCAGGGTCTCGAACGAGGTGTTCATCCGCCTGCTCCTCTCCGTCGCGCGACCGAAGCCGCGGGCAGCGGCGGTGAGATCCGCGGGGGCGACCAGCGCCGGGGCCCCACGTCACGCGACGGATCGGCGCCCGATGGTCGCTGTCGATGGTACGGACTGACTCCGCTCGGCCGTGGCGCTTCACCAGATCCCCAGGGCGCACCGCGCGACTCCTCAGGGGCGGCGGGCGTCGAGCAGGTGGTCGAGGCTCACGGCGGTGCCGATCAACGAGAGGTGGCTGAACGCCTGCGGGAAGTTGCCGGTCTGCTCACCGGTGGGTGCGATCTCCTCTGAGTAGAGGCCGAGAGGGCTGCTGTAGGTGAGCATCTTTTCGAAGGTCAGCGTGGCGTCGTCGAGCCGTCCGGACTCGGCGAGGGCCCGGACGTACCAGAAGGTGCACATGGTGAAGGTGTTCTCCTGGCCGGGAAGGCCGTCGGGCGAGGCGGTCGGGTCGTATCGGTAAACCAGGCTGTCGGACACGAGATCCGCGTCCATCGCCCGCAGCGTGGACTGCCACATCGGATCCATTGATGAGACCAGTCCGACGCCGGGCATGGCGAGCAGCGACGCGTCCAGGACGTCGGTCGCGTAGTGCTGCACGAAGGCACCGCGTCCGGGGTGGAAGCCGCGGGCCATGATCTGGTGGTAGATCTGGTTTCGGTTTTGCACCCACCGGGCGGTGTCGGCCGGTCGTCCGCTTCGGTGCGCGAGGCGGACAGCCCGGTCGAGGGCGACCCAGGACATCAGCCGCCCGTAGGTGAAGTCCTGGCGGCCGCCCCGGGTTTCCCAGATCCCGTCTTCGGGCTCGTCCCAGTGCTCGCAGACCCAGTCGACCAGTCGCACGGTGTTCAGCCACAACTGGTGAGAGGTCTGCAGACCAAGGCTGGCGGCTTCGTGGAGGCCATTGAGTAGCTCGCCGTAGATGTCGAGTTGCAGCTGGTTCGCGGCGGCATTGCCGATCCGCACGGGCGCTGATCCGCGGTAACCCTCGAAGTGGTCGAGCACCTCCTCGGAGAGATCGGGTGAGCCGTCGATGCGGTACATGATCTGCAGCGGCACCTCCCGGTCCCTGGCCTCCCGGACCCGTTCGTCGACCCAGTGGATGTACTGCCACGCCTCCTCGGTGAAGCCCAGCTTGAGCAGGGTGTGTACGGAGATTGCCGCGTCGCGGATCCAGGTGTAGCGGTAGTCCCAGTTGCGTTGGCCGCCGACCTGCTCGGGCAGCCCGGCGGTGGGGGCGGCGATGAGCGCGCCGGTCGGCGCGTACGTCATGAGCTTGAGCGTCATCGCCGACCGCTCGACCATCTCCCGCCAACGACCGGTGTAACGGGAACGGCCCAGCCAACGCCGCCAGAAGTCGCGGGTTTGCTCCAGCAACTCCTGCACCTCGCCCGGCGTGTAGAAGCGTGGCAGGTCAGCCGACACTCCTGTTTCCAGAACGGCACCCCCGGCCTCGCCCTCGCGCAGCGTGGCGATGGCCCATATGCCATCGTCCTTGCGCTGGACTCCCTGCTCGCCGGGCTGGGTTTCGGGGTATCGAACGAGGCTCACGGCGAGGGAGAGCGCAGAGCTGCGGAAAACGTGACCGGCGGGGTACGCGTCGAGTTGGTGCGGGTCTCGCCCGTAGTTGAAGCGGGGTTGGCAGTCGACCCGGAACCGCATGACACCTCGGACAACCCGCAGCACCCGCACCAGGCGATGGCGGTCGGTGGGCTGATCCCCCGCGACGGGCATGAAATCCACGAGCTCACCCACACCGTCCGCGCTCAGGAAGCGGGTGATCAGGATCGGCGTGCCGGGCAGGTACAGCTGCTTACTTACGTAGTCGACGCCCTCTGGCGACACCTGGAAGTACCCACCCTTGTGCCGATCGAGCAGGCCGCCGAACACGCTCGGCGAGTCGAACCGAGGGGCACAGAACCAGTCCAGCGTCCCGTCCTTCGCCACCAGCGCCGCGGTCTGCAGATCACCGATCAAGCCATGGGATTCCAACGCAGGGTACGAATCCACCCATGCCTCCCCAAATTATCTCAGCGTTACCAGACTACCTTGTACCGGACGAACCACCTATAACGCACCACCGTGCCTGATGATCTTCAAACAGCCATTGGGCGCGGTTGGCATGCCGCCAGCCGCTGATTGGCTCTCGACCTGTAGAGGCCCGCCAGGGAGATTGCAGATCTGATGCCGTACTTGAGGGAGTTGTGATGCAGGTAGCCGTGGTGACCTTCGACGGGTTCAACGAGCTCGACAGCTTCATCGCTTCCGCGCTGATCAACCGGTGCCGTAAGGGCGGCTTGGAGGCCTTCATTACGACGCCGACGCCGGTGGTCACGTCGATGAACGGCGTCGAGGTGACCGGACAGCGCCCGATGGAGTTCGTGACCGAAGCCGACGTCGTGCTGATCGGTAGCGGGGTGAAGGCGCGAGACGTGGTCGCCGACGACCAGCTGCTCTCCAGGCTGCTGCTCGATCCCTCGCGACAGCTAATCGGTGCGCAGTGCTCCGGCGCGCTCGTGCTCGCCCGGCTCGGGTTGCTGGCCGGCATGCCGGCTTGCACGGACAGGACGAGCCGGCCCTATGTCGAAGCCTGCGACGTCACCGTGCTGGACGCGCCGTTCCACGCCGAGGGAAACGTCGCTACGGCGGGCGGTTGCCTGGCGTCCCAGTATCTCGCCACCTGGGTGATCAGCCGAATGCTCGGGGAAGACGCCGCGCGCGACGTCCTCGATTACGTGGCTCCGGTCGGCGAAAATCAGGAGACTGTCGAGCGCGCCGTACGCGCCATCCACGCAGGCGAGGTTGCGCTGCGCTGACGCCCCGCGATGAGCCTTCCCGGGCCCGCCTGCAGTCATAGCGGCGACTCCTGAGCGCATTGGAGGGATTTCGTGTCGGTGGCTGCCGTCGAGTCGGCATGTACGACAGGTGGCCGACTTCCGTCGTAGGCTGCATCTCGCACGCGATGGGCAGGAGGCTGAGGTGGCCGAGACGGCGCTGACCGAGACGATGGTGGCCGAGGTGATGGCCGAGCTGGCCGAGCTCGAGGACCCGAAGACTCGCGAGGTGAACGAGAAACACGGTGACGATCACGGTGTGCACCTCGGCAAGCTGCGCGCGCTCGCGAAGCGGCTGAAGACGCAGCAGGAACTCGCGTGCCAGCTCTGGCAGACGGGTGACACCGCGGCAAGACTGCTAGCGATCTTGATCTGCCGCCCGAAGGCGTTCGAGCGTGACGAGTTGGACGTCATGTTGCGCGAGGCGCGCACACCCAAGGTGCACGACTGGCTCGTGAACTACGTGGTGAAGAAGAACCCGCACTCCGAAGAGCTGCGCCTGGCCTGGTCCGCCGATCCGGATCCAGTGGTCGCGAGTGCCGGCTGGGCGCTGACCACCGAACGCGTGACGAATAAGCCCGAGATCCTCGACCTCCCAGGACTGCTCGACATCGTCGAGACGGAGATGAAAGACGCCCCGGATCGCCTGCAGTGGGCGATGAACCACTGCCTGGCTCAGATCGGAATCGAGCACGCCGAGCACCGCGCCCGTGCAATCGACATCGGTGAGCGCTTGGAGGTGCTCAAGGACTACCCGACTTCCCCGGGCTGCACCTCTCCGTTCGCGCCCATCTGGATCAGCGAGATGGTGCGCCGACAGCACGGTAGGTAGAAGATCCGAACCGGCTTCGTTCAGCCCACGAGCGCTCGTACGACGTCGGGCCGGTTCAGGGCCGCGACACACCAGGCGAAGTGGCCGTCCCTGCCCTGGGCGTCGTAGGCGTTCGCCGTGATCAGGGAGTATGCCGCACGGTAGACCAGGAGCGCCTCCCGCTCATAGCCCAGGCGCTTCTCGATGTGCGCGTAGAGACCGAGCTCGGTGTCCAGGGCGTGCTCCCCGTACATGTCGAAAATCGAGGCTGCCACGGAGGCGTCGAACACCGGGTCGCCCTCGGTCGTGAGGAAACCCCAGTCAAGAACCGCAGTAGGACCACCGGCGTCGTTCACCAGGATGTTGCCCAGGATCATGTCGCCATGGACGACGGACCGCCGTCCGCTGTCGACATCACGCAGGCGGTCCTGCAGCGCGGTGAGCTTCTTGTCGAGGTCCTCGACAACCGGGTCGAGCACCGGCCGGAATCGGGCGACGCGACGCTTCACCAATGCGTGGAGCGCATCCGGGAAATCGTCCTCCGCGTCGTAGAGCGACACGTCCTCATCCATGACCGACAGCGCTCGCCCCTCGGGCAGGGGCCCACTTCCCGCCAACTGAGCCAGCACGTCGACGAACGCCGACCTGGCCTCGTCAACGCTGATGCGACCGGCCTCCAGTTGGTCGGTCATGGTCGTGCCGGCCAGCCGCTGCTCGGTCGTGACGCAGCGGTCCTCGATCACATGGACCTCGTGGATCCGCGGGACCGCGAACTCGAAGGGCTTCCCGGCCAACGCGTCGTAGAACACCCGGGTGCGCTGCAGCGACACCTCCGACTGGCCGAACCAGACCTTGGCGACCCGCTCCTGGTCGATCTCGTAGACAAGCCCTTCCATCCCCCGACCCAGCAGTCGGGGGTCCGCCTCGCCCGTCCAGCGGTGCAGGAGCCGGACCACTTCGTCATTGGTCGGGTAATCCATAAGGTCGCATTCTCTACCCCCGCACGTGGGCGGGCCGGTCGTGGGCGGTGACTCGCGCCCCCGCACGCGCCTCAGCCGGCGTACACCGCTATCTGTCGAAGCGGATCTCGACCCGGCGGTTCTTCGCCCGGCCGGCCGGTACGTCCCTGCCTTGCGGGGTGGTCTCCACCGCGATCGGCTCGCTCTCGCCGTGACCGGCGGCCTGCATGGTCACCGGAACGCCGGCCAGCAGCACCGCGAGCGCGACCCGGACGGTCTCGGCACGCCGCCGCGACAGTTCCTGGTTGTCGGCCGGGTCACCGATGCCGTCCGTATGCCCGTCGATCCGGACCACGCCCTTGGCCTGCTGACGGATCCGGTCGGCGATCTGTGCCAGCCGCTGGTGCGCGGCCGGGGACAGGTCGGCCTTGCCGAACGCGAACAGCACGTCCGCGCCGAGGGTCAGTTCGACCCGATCGGTGCTCTCGGCCTCGGTGCTGTCACCCTCGACGCTGCCGGTGACGACGAAAACATCCACCGCCGGCGCCACCACGTCGACCACCGGAGCGGTCACCTGCCCGTCGTCGGCTTCCAGCCGTGGCCCGCCCACCGCGATCGTCGGCGGGTCGAACACGGCTCCGGGCGCCGCCCACGCCGCCGTGGGGCAGAGGAGCAGCAGGCCGGCGCCGATCGTGACTGTGACCCGACCGAGCGGGCGGCTAACCGAGCGGGACATTCTCGAACACCGGAATCTGCGGGATGGCCAGGTCGACGGCGGTCACGTCTGCCGGCGGAGCCCCGAACGTGGCGAAGAGTTCGGCCGCCTGCTGCGGCTTCACGAACACCGCGTTCAAGTTGGCCGAGGCGAGAAACTCCTCGTTGGCGTTCCGCGCCACCAGGTACTGCTTGTGGTTCTTCCGATCGAGCAGGTAGACGCCGGAGAAGCTCTGCTTGCCGCCGACGCTTCTGGTCGACCCGGCAAAGGCGTCGTTGATCTGCCACCCCAACGAGGAACCCTGACCCTCCGGCGTCAGGTTCGTCACCCGGAGGTTGACCGTCACGAACCCTTGGTCCCGGCGCGGCCCAAACAGCTCGACCTTTAGTGGCACGACATGGCCCGCGTGGCTGACCTGCGCCTCCACCGTCGCGATGACCGGTGCCCGCTCGTCAGGCTTTCCCGGCGCCCCACCGCCTGCGGTGGCCTGCTCCCGTTCCGGCTTCGACCCTGGCATGCAGCCGGTGGTCAGCAGCGTCGCGGCCAATGCCAGCGTGATCGCGGTCATCGCCTTGGGCAATCGCACGGTGGTCCCTTTCATCGGTGTCGCGGCGTGGATACCCCTGCCTTCAGGCGGGGGAGGAAACGCAGCTCCCTCCCCTCAGGGATAGACTTACATGAACTACTGGTAAAATGCGAGGTATGGGTGAGGTGGTGAAGCGGGCGTACAAGTACCGCTTCTATCCGACCCCGCTGCAGGCTGAGCAGTTGAACCGCACCTTCGGGTGCGTGCGAAAGGTGTACAACCTCGCCCTGGATGCGCGCACCCGCGCGTGGGCGGTTGACCGGCAGCGCAGCACCTATGTGCAGTCGTCGGCGTGGCTGACCGAGTGGAAGCGCACCGAGGATCTGACGTTTCTCAATGAGGTCAGTTCCGTGCCGTTGCAGCAGGCGCTGCGGCATCTGCAAGCCGGGTTCGCCGCGTTTTGGGGTAAGCGGTCGCGTTACCCGCGTTTCAAGTCTAAGGCGTGTTTCAAAAGTGGAGTCTGATCGAAGTCACCGCGTGGCGGTGATCGACAGCTGAAGAGGTCTCCGGTAACTGGTTCTGCGACCAAGCAAGAACTTCATACCGGAGACCTCGTGCCCAGCGTAGCGGTGACGAGGCGGCATGACCTGACCGACGGGCAGTGGGCTGTTCTGGCTCCGTTGCTGCCTGCCGCGCCGAGGACGGGTCGTCCGCCGAAGTGGAAGAAACGACAGCTCATTGACGGGATCCGGTGGCGGATCCGGATCGGTGCCCCGTGGCGTGACGTCCCGTCCGAGTACGCGCCCTGGCCCACCGTCTACGGCCTGTTCCGCCGCTGGCAGCGTGACGGAACCTGGGACAAGATCCTGTCCGCGCTGCAAGCCGCTGGCGACGCGACCGGCCGGATCGGTTGGACGGTGAGCGTGGACTCGATGACCAGCCGCGCCCACCAGCACGCCGCCGGAGCCCGCACCGACGGGCATCTGCAGAAGGAGCCGCCCGGCGGGGTGCACGACGAGCCGGCCGATCACGCGCTGGGCCGATCGCGCGGCGGGCTGACCACCAAGACTCATCTGGCCTGCGAGCAGGGACAGAAGGTCCTCTCCCTGATCGTGACCGCCGGGCACCGTGGTGACAGCCCGCAGTTCATCCCCGTCCTGCGCCGCATCCATGTGACCCGCCTCGGCGTGGGTCGACCCCGCACCTGCCCCGACCTGGTCTTGGCCGACAAGGCCTACACCAGCCGCGGCAACCGCAGTCATCTGCGCTCACGCGGGATCCAGGCCTGCATCCCCAGCAAGACCGACCAGGACGCCCATCGCAAGGCCAAAGGCTCCAAGGGTGGCCGCCCACCCGCGTTCGACAAGGACCTCTACCGGCTACGCCACGCCGTGGAGAACGGCATCAACCGGCTCAAACGCCACCGCGGCGTCGCCACCCGCTACGACAAGCTGGCAGTCCGCTTCCAAGCCGTTCTCACCATCACGATCATCACCGAGTGGCTCTGACCGGCTTATGAAACACGCCTTAAGCGGAAGTCTCGGGCGTCGGCGGAGTACACCCGCTCGGCGTTCCGCTGGCGCGACGGGCAGCTCACCCTGGCCAAGATGGAGACCCCACTGGACATCGTGTGGTCCCGGGCCCTGCCGGCGGGCGCGCAGCCGTCCACGGTCACCGTGTCCCGCGACGCGGCCGGCCGCTGGTTCGTGTCCCTGCTGGTGGAAGACCCCACCGTCGAGCCCCTTCCTCCGCTCAGCACGGCGGTGGGGGTGGACGCGGGCATCACCAGTCTGCTCACCTTGTCCACCGGGGAGAAGATCACCAACCCGCGTTATGAGCGCGTTGACCGGCGCAAGTTGGCCAAGTCGCAACGCGCCATGGCCCGTAAGGCCAAGGACTCCGCGAATCGGGCCAAGGCTCGCCTTGCGGTGGCTCGGATTCATGCCCGTATCGGCGATCGGCGGCGGGATCACCTGCACAAGTTGTCGACTCGACTCGTCCGTGAGAACCAAACGGTCGTGATCGAGGATCTCAGTGTGCGCACCATGCTGCGCAACCACAGTCTGGCCCGCGCCATCTCCGACGCGGCGTGGACACACCTGCGCGGCATGATCGAGTACAAGGCCGCCTGGTATGGGCGGACTGTGATCGCCGTTGACCGCTGGTATCCGAGCACGAAGACCTGTTCGGCGTGCGGGCGGATCAACACCGCGATGACTCTCGGCGTCCGTGTCTGGACGTGCCCTGGCTGTGATGTCGTGCACGACAGGGACGTCAACGCCGCCCGCAACATTCTCGCCGCCGGGCTGGCGGAGAGGTGAAACGCCTGTGGAGGGACGGTAAGACCCGACCCGCGTCAGCGGTGAAGGCGCGGCCCGGTGAAGCAGGAACCCCCTTGGGTGACCGAGGGAATCCCCGCCCTTCACGGCGGTGGAGGATGTCAATCGTGTCCCCCTGAGGATTGAGCGATGACCGCTCCCCCACCCGCGGCAGGTTCACGAAGTGTCACTGCCGCGGGTGGAGCGCGATGTGGCTGCCCGTCAAAGGCATGGGCCAGCCCCATGGACGCCGAGGCGATACGCACCCTGTCCCTCGGCGGATAACGGGTCAGGCGCTGTCGAGGGCCCAGGCGCTGCAGGCATACGGAGAGCCATTGGCGCCGTCGGTGAGACAGACCCGGTAGCGCACGTCTCTGCCTTCGGGAATGTCGTAGTCGTGGACTGCTGTCCAGCCGTTGCCGTACCCGTTGTAAAGACCGCTGGACGGGGTGACCCAGTGCCAGCTCGAGTTGTAGTACTGCTGGAGAAATCCCTTGACGCCGTGGCCATCTGCCTCGACATCGAGAACTTTGAGGATCTCGTCACTCGATACGAAGTTGACTTCGCCCGAGCAGAACTCGCCGCCGTACCACACGGTGCACACGGTTCCGCTGGCCTGGGCCGGCTGCGCGGACAAGCCCACCATGAGGGTCGCGCTTGCGATGACTGCCATAACGGACCACTGTCGCTTGGCCATCGTGCTCCTTCTTGTCGTTGGATGCTCGTCCAGCGTTCCTCAGCAGTCGGATCGCTTCGCGGCGTTGTCGTTCCACCAGGCGGCCTTGTCCTCGCTGCCGGAGACGTAGTGAATGTCGTCCCACAGGCGGATGTTGAACAGGTAACAGCCCCGGCTGCTGGAACGTTCGTTGAGGTCGTAGGAGCCGCCCTGGCTGGCCCGCCGGGTGGTGCAGTTGCCGTTGCCGGACGCCTGGACGCTGTAACCGGCGCCGGTGAAAATGTCATGGAGCACGACGTTGACGTGCGCGCCGTCGGCTTGGACGTCGCAGACCTGGACGATGTCCCCGTCGGGCCAGAAGTCCACGCGGCCACCGGGATTGCCGTCGTTGGTGTACATCCAGTAGTGCGGTCCCGAGTACGCCTGGGCCGGACTGGCGATCACCGCCGATGCCGTCAGGGTGGCTACCAAGGCGACCAACGTGGTCGCAATGCGTCGTAGATTCACTGCGTACTCCTTTTTGAAGGGTGTGCACGGCGTCCCGTCACGGCAGCCGCAGGTTGGATGATTTCCTCCACCGAATGCAGTCCGCTTGCAACCGCCTTGCAGTGCGACGGTTCGAGAGGTACTGATCCTGGGCCCCGGCAAAGTCGTCAGTTGATGCCCCGTATGGCCGTCTGAGGATGGACGCAATTCCACTGTGCCGACGGACCGGAGCTGACCGGCGGTGGATGCGGGGCTGTGACCGCCCCGCATCCACCCACCGGCGTCAGCCGATCGGCGTCAGCGTCACATCGCGTCGTACCGTGCCGTACGGTGCGTCGAGCCGTTGTTGCGCGGTGCCGGGGAAGTGACCGGCGGCGTCGACCGCCAGGTCCCACGTGCCCAGGGGCACCCGCAGCGTGAAGGTGCCGGTGGCATCGGTGACGGTCTCCTCCTCGACCTCCTCCAGCCGCAGGAACTCCACTGTCGCCCCCGCCAGCGGCGCGCCGGTCGTGGCATCGGTGACGACGCCGGTGACGGTGCCGGGCGGCAGGAACCGCACCGACTGTCCGGAGCGCAGCCACTCCTCGTTGTAGCTGTACTCCTGCGCGTACGAGGAGTCGGCGTCCTCGATGCCGACGGTGGCGCCGTCGCCGCGCCCGTCCGCGGTGTCGGGCAGGGACCGATGCTGCAGGTCGATGCGGCCGTTTTCGTGCAACACCGCGTCGACGCTGAGCCGCTCGCCGTCGAGCAGCATGTCCTGCCAGGAGACCATGAAGCGCCGGTTCGGCGCGGTGCCGGCGGTGCCGTGGGCGACCCGGGACGAGCCGTCCATAACCAGGCTGTCCCAGAAGGCGTATACCGCCGCGTCCGGGGCGGACGAGCTGTTGCTGGGCAGCGTGCTGTTGGAGCCGCTCTGGTAACTCGCCGGCTCGAACGTCAGGTAGCCGTAGCGGGACACGTATGCCGTGCTGAACTGCTGGCCGTACAGCCGGAACGGGAACGGCAGCGGGACCGCGGTCGGTGCCCCGTACTCGCTGGTCGTCACCGTCGTGGTGGCGAAGCTCGGCTCCACCGCGCCCAGCAGGCACTGGTGGCCGAACCCGTCGGCGCCGTCGATCACGCCCATCGGGGAGACCACCGTGATGTCGGTGACCGCGTCGCCACCGATGATCGTCGGCAGGTAGAGCCGCCCGTCACGCTGACAGCTGTTGACGCTCGCGTAGACGTACGTGGCCACGTCGGACTCGGGGACCTTGGTGAACCGGTACGCCCCGTCCGCTGCGGTGGTCATCCGCACCGTCGGCAGATCGCTGTGCGCGAGCCACACCTCGGCGCCCCGGACCGGCTGTCCGAGTGAGTCCCGGATGACGCCGCTGACCGTGCGCTCGTTGAGTGACAGCCGCACGTCGTGGCGCATCCGCTCCCCGCTGGTGTCGAGCACGATGGTGGAGCGGTGGATCCCGAAGGTGACCAGCGAGACGTCCACGGTGTACGTGCCCAGCGGCAGGTGCAGCACGTACGTTCCGTCGGCCGCCGCGGTGGTGGTCACCGCGGAGGTGTCCCCCGTGACCGCCGAGATCAGCGCGTTGGCGGCCGGTGACCCGTCCGGCTTGGTGACGGTGCCGTGTAGGGATCCGGCCGCCCGGAACGTGATGGCGCTGTTCGGGCGAAGCGCTGCCACATCGCGGGAGTATTCGAGCCCGATGGTGCCGGCCTGGTTCTCCACGCCCACGCTCGCTCCCGCGCCCCGGGCCACGGCACCTGTGGTCAGGTCGCGGTAGTGCACGGTGACCGCGCCGGTCTCCGAGAGTTCGATGGCGAACGTGACCCGCTGCGTCCCGTCCTCGTAGAACGTCACGTTGCGCCACTCGACCACGAACCTCCGGTCGGGTGCGGCACCGTAGTTGGCGGTGCGCACCTCGGCCTGGGCGTCGACGATCAGGTCGTCCCAGAACCCGAAGACCGCCGCGTTCGGGGTGGACGGGTTGGGCACCTCCCGGTTGATGGAGTTGTCCGTGGCCCGGTCGAAGGTGAGGAATCCGTTGGTGGCCACCCACATGGTGGTCTGGTTGCGGCCGTAGAACGGCACCGGGAAGGGCAGGTTCACCTGCGTCGATTCGTCGTCGCCGGTGAGCGCCAGGGTGGTGGTGCCCGCCGGGAACGGCGCGGTCGTGCCGTTGCACTGGTAGCCGGAGGCGTCCACCTGGGCGGGCGGGCGCAGGTCGACCGTCTCCGCCCCGTCCACCGTCACCTGCCGGCTGCCCGCGCTGAGGCAGCGGCCCGCCCCGAAGGTGAGGGTGTACCCACCGACCGGCACGCCGTCGATGCGGTAAGCGCCGTCGGGCCCGGTGACTACCGCGGGCAGCGGTGTGGCCAGCAACTTCACCGCGATACCGGGGGTGCCCAAGCCGCCCGGGTCGCGGACCACGCCGGTGATGGCGTGCCGCGCCAGCGCGACGAGGTTCAGGTCGGTGGTCGCGGTGCTGTTGGCGGTCACGGTGGCGGAGATGGCGCCGTCGCTGAACCCGAACGCTCTGACCGACAGGGTGTAGGTGCCGGGCGCCACGGTGACGGTGTAGCGGCCGGCGGTGTCGGTGGTGGCCACCCGCTCGGTGCGGTTGGGCCCGTTGAGCCGCACCGACGCGCCGACAACCGGTCCGGCGGGCCCTCGGGCAACGCCGGTCAACGTGCCGCGGGGGCCGTGCGGCGCGGCGACGACCGCGGCGTGCACGTCAAGGCGGCCCTTGCCCCAGACGGGATTGTCGGCCACTGTGCCGCCGCACTGCGTGTCGGCGACGTCGACCGCGCCGCCGTCGAGCAGGGCCCGGGTCGCGGGGATGTTGCCGATCAGTTCCGGTGCCGCCGACCACAGCAGCGCCACCGCCCCGGAGACGTGCGGCGCCGCCATCGAGGTCCCGTTGTACGCCTCGTAGCGTCCGCCCGGCACCGAGGACACCACGGCGACGCCTGGCGCGGCGATGTCCGGCTTGATCTCCGTGGCGGCCGCGCCGCGGCTGGAGAAGTCGGCGATGGCGTTGTCGGCGTCGAACGCGGCCACCGCGTACGCCTGGGTGTAGTCGGCGGGCGAGCCGACAGTGTCGCAGGCGGGGCCGCTGTTGCCCGCGGAGAAGACCGGCATGATGCCGACGTCGATCCACCGGCTGACCACCTGGCTGTAGAACGGGTCGCTGACCGGCGAGCCCCACGAGTTGTTGACGATGTGCGGGGCGAGGTCGGGACGGAAGGTGAAGGTGTCGTCGAACGGCGCCATGACCCATTCGCCGGCCAGCAGCAGGGCCAGTTCGGTGCAGCCGCCGCCGACGCAGCCGCGGGCGGCCACCCAGCGCGCGCCGGGCGCGACGCCGATGTGGGTGCCGTCGCCGTCGTCGCCGACCATGGTGCCCATGGTGTGCGTGCCGTGGCCGTGGGTGTCGCAGGGCGCGGTGAGGCACTGACCGTACGGGTCGTACCAGTTGAACCGGTGGTCGAACACGCCGTTGCCGACGTTGCCGCGATACTGGCGGACCAGCGCGGGATGGTCGAACTGCACGCCGCTGTCGATGCTGGCGACCACGATGCCCTCGCCGCGCACGCCGAACTGCGACCATACCTGCGGGGCTTGGATGCGGTCGATGTTCCACTCGACGGCTGCGGCCGCCGCGGTTCGCTGCGCCGGGGTCGGTTCCGGCAGCTGGAAGGTGCGCATGGTGCGTACGGTGCGCACCTCGGGCCGGCCGGCCAGCTCGGCGGCGAGCTTCGCGTCGGCGTGCTCGACGTGGACCGCGTTGACGATCCAGAACGGATGGTGGTCGACCTTGCGTTGGGTGAGCAGCTGCCGGATGCCGCGCTGGCTGCGCTCGGCCAGCGTGGACAGGGTCCGCTGCCCGTAGGCGGTGCGCTGGGCATGTGTTCGCAGCCCGCGGGCCGCGCTCAGGTCGGCGCTCTCGGCCAGCTCGACGATCAGATCGGCGGTGCGCCCGCCGGTCAGCGCCTGGCGCGCCGCCGGTTGGAGCTTGTCGGCGGCGGCACCAGCCGCGGGAGCGGGAGCGGTCAACAGGGTCGTTGCGAGTACGACGGCCACCGCGGCGGCGAGCCACCGCACGGGCCGCGACCGTGGCGCGGAAGGGGAGGTATGCATGGAGTCCTCGTCTGGGCGTGGGGCGGTGGCGGGCGCGCGTGCGCCCGCCACCGCCGGAGAGGGAATCAGCCGACGTGCGTGTCGAGGTACGACAACGCCTGGTTGGCGGTCAGCCCGGACAGCGCCGGGAGGTTCGCCTTGCCGAGCTCGGTCTCGATGACCGAGGCCAGCGCGCCACCACCAGCCGCCCGGTCGGCGGCCGCGTAGTCACGTAGCAGCGTCTCCACCTCGGCGAGCATCTCCGCCCTCACCACTGTGGCGTCACCGTCCGGTGTGCCGACGGTCTGCAGCACCGGTTGCAGCGTCTGCATCGCGTGGGCGGTGCGCCGGCGCAGGTCGTCGTCGGCGGCCATCAGCGCGATCGCCCGGTCGCCACCGTCGGCGTAGACGACCTCGTAGTGCCGCAGCGCCGGGGTGCGCCCGTCGGCGAACAGGTCCCGTACGTGCAGCAGCGCGCCGAGCACCGCGTCCACGCCCGGACCCTGCGGCTCCAGGCCCTCCGGGCCCACCCCGGACAGCGACGTGTCGGCGATGCACAGGCAGTCCTGTCTGGCCTGCTCGTACACGCCATCGACGCCGACCGCCGTCCACGCCGCAGCCGACTCTTTGGCCTCGGCCGAGCCCTTGCCGTAGAGCTTGTTGGCGGACTCGATGAACCCGACCCGGGAGTCGGTGAACCGGGCCCGCGGCGACAGGTAGGTGGTCAGGGTGCGGTAGGCGATCCGCGCGGCTTTGTCGATGCCGATCTTCTGCGACAGCAGGTAGAACGCCTTGTTCTGGATGCCCGAGTTGGTGTGCACCCCACCCATGTCCAGGCAGCTACGCTCGAAGTCGCGATAGTGGCCGGGATCGCCGTACAACGACGGGTCGGCCATGCTGCGCAGTGCACCGCCGGGAATGCCGGTGCCGACCAGCCAGTCGTTGCTACCGGTCGCGAACTTCTCCACGGCCTCGGCGAAGACGTCGGAGAAGCTCTCGTTGAGAGCCCCGGACTGGTACATGTACCACAGGTCGGCGGTCTCGAAGGTGACCCCGTGCGTCATCTCGTGCGCAACCACGTCCAGCTTGGTCATCTCCTCGCCGAAGAGCATCGTGTCGATGACATCCGGCACGAACGCCGCGTTGCGCATCGGCTCATCCGGGTCCTGGCGGACCCGGACCAGCGCCCGTAGCTGCCCGCCGGAATCGTCGAAGCTGTCGCGGCTGAACGTCTGCTGGTAGTAGTCGTAGGTGTGGCCGAGGTTGACGTACGCCTCGTCCACGTCCTGGATGCCGCTCGCTCCGTCGCCCTCCTTGCGCTTCGGGAACGCCGGCACCTTGTCGTCGGAGAGCTTGTTCAGGTCGTAGATGCGCCGGTCCTTGGCGTGCGCGGAGCGCGGCAGCGCATACACCAGCCGCCCGGTCGCCGCGTCGACGAAGTACGACGTCGACACGCCCTCACCGGCGTCGGTCAGCCACACGTGCCAGGCCAGCACGGTCGGCGTACGGCGGCCCGGGTCCGCCGCGGCGGGCAGCAGGTACAGCTTCGCCGGCTCCACCAGCGAGCCATCCGGCAGCGCGACGCGGGCGTTCGCCGTCGCGGTCTGCGCGCTGACCGAGGCGCTGCGTCCGTCCACGACCAGGTCCGGCTCCAACGAGTTGGTCAGGAACTCCACCGTGCGCCCGGCGGCGTCCAGGTGCACACCGACCCGGGAGCCGTAGACCGGCACCCCGCCCACGTACTGCTCGAACCACACGTGCCGCTCGCCGGTGCGCTCCCGCTGCTCACGTAGCGGCCGTAGCTGGGCACTCGCGTCGGCCACGCCGAACAGGCCCGAGTTGCGCCGCAGCCAGCCCGGCACATCCCCGCCGAGGCGGCTGGACAGGCTCAGCATCGACGGCGTCCCCCGCCACGGCTCGAACGCGACGACCGGCGCCTGTCCCTGCTCGGTCCCCACACGTGCGAGGGCGTCCGCGACCCCGGCCCGCTGGTAGCCGCCAGGCGCCGGCGTCGGGTCGCCCGCGAACGGCACTACCCGCTCGGCCGGGGACCGCGCCGGCTGCGCCGCAGCGGGCTGCCCGACCACCATGCCCGCAGCCACCACCACCAGGGCCAGCACGCCGGCCCGGGCCGGCGTGGCCAGCCGCCTCGCCGCGCGTGGCGCCAGCGCGGCCGCAGCCAGCTGGGCGAGTGACGCCCAGGCCAGCGCGGCCAGCGCAGCGAGCCAGGCGGGCGACGCGAGGTGCACCAGCGGATCCGTCGCGGTGGCGGCGCCCGTGGCGGACAGCCCCCCGATCAGGGCCGCATAGCCGCCCGCGACCAGCGCGGCCTGACCGAGTGACCGCCGGCGGCGGCCGGCCCGCCAGGCCAGCAGCACCGCCGCCGCCAACGGCCCGGCCACCAGCAGCGCCAGCTGCGAACCGCTCAGCAGCATCGAGATCGGGTACAGCCGGCCGCCCGTGGCGCCGATGCTCCAGTCCAGCGGCGCGCCGGTGCTCGCGGCGACGGCGGCGGCAAGCCCGGACAGGTCACCGGCCAGGTAGGCGCCGACCGGCCCGGCCGCGCCGCCGGCCAACGACCGCAGCACCAGCCAGCAAACGATCACGGTCAGCGCCGTGGCGAGCAGAGCGTCACCGCCGGCAACCAGCCACGGCCGCAGACGGCGTACGAACACAGGCACGATGAACCTCCCCAGTGGACACGGTGCCGCGTCAACCCCCGTCAGGGAGAGGGATGACGCTCCCACCGATGTATCGGCCCTCATGAGTTTCAGGCGTGCGGAGGATCGCGCCATCCGCTTGCAGAACGCCTGCAGATCGCTTGCGGTGCGACGGCCATACCGAACGGCCGGGGGTGTCCAGGTGGAGCTGTGCTGGCGGCTGGCACTGCACCCGGGCGAGAGCGGCGGCGCTCGCGGGCGTATGTGCCGTTACGCCGGCAGCAGGCTAGAGCGCGAGGTCGTCCAGGTTGACAGCGTCGGCCACGGCCTCGGCACCCTTGTCGTTCAGGTGCATGCCGTCGCCGCTGTCCAGTGCGGGATGGATGTAGTCGGGGGCATCAGGGTTCGCGACGGCTCGGGCCACATCGAAGACGGCGTCGAAGGCGTCGGTCGTACGGATCCAATCGTTCACGTCGCGTCGGGTGGCAAGGCCCTCCGGCGTGCTGATCTCAGGGTCGGCGCCTGCGAAGGGGCCGATGGTGGCGGCGAGGATCTTCAGGCCGGCCCGGTGGGCACGGTCGGCCAGAGCGGTGAAGCCTTCGATGAGGGCGTCGGCGGTGGCGGGAGGTTCGCCCAGCATGCCGGGCAGACCGAGGTCGTTGATGCCGAAATGCACCAGGACGTGGGTCAGGGCCGGTATCGAGAGAACATCGCGGTCGAATCGCGCCAGCGCGTGTTCGCCGACCCCGTGGCGCAGGAGGCGGTTCCCGGCGATGCCCTGGTTGCCGCCGGCCATGTGCAGCACTTGACGTACGGTTTGGTCGGCGATGCCACGGGGTTCAGTCAGCTTCTCGACCCTGAGGGGCCGGGCTTGCGGATCGTGACGGCTCGTGGTGATGAGCACGAGGTCGCGCCGCGTTCGGCAGGCTGACGGCTGCCCAGCCTGTAACACCGCGTGCGGCGATGTTGCGGGCTGCGTTTCGGTCGGCGTGCTCGGCGAAGCCGCATGACCGGCAGTGGAAGGTGGATTGGTTGGGCCGGTTGGCCTTGGCGACGTGTCCGCAGGCGGAGCATCCCTGCGAGGTGTACGCCGGGTTGACGTGCACGACCGCCACTGCGGACCGCTTCGCCTTGTAGGCGATGTACTGGCCGAGTTGGTGGAACGCCCACGAGTGCAGCGTGACCCGCTGGGGCCGTCGGAGCCGTACCCGGTCGCGGATGCCGCCCAGGTCTTCCAGGGCGATTCCGCGGCCGGTGCGTTCGGCCTCGGTCACGATGCTCTTGGCGATGCGGTGGTTGGTGTCGGCGGCGAACCGGGATTCCTTGCGGCGGCGTTTCTTCAGCAGCCGCTTGGCGGACTTGGTGCCGATGGTCTGGAGTTTCGCGCGGAGCCGCTGGTTGCGGTGCCGGATGCGGTTTGTGGCTTTGCCGCTGTGGTGGCGGCCGTCGGAGTCGGTGGCGAGGTTGGCGATGCCGAGGTCGACGCCGAGGAACCCGTCCGGTTCCTTGGTCGCGGTGTCGGGGATGTCGCAGGTGGCGTACAGGAACCACTTGCCGTCGCGGCAGACCAGGTCCGACTCGCCGCGGCGGTGCGCGGCCAGGGTGGCGTGCTGCTGGTCGGAGCAGCCGAGGCGGATCGGCCCGGATCGGCCAGCGACCGTCCAGATCGACACGGTGCGGGCAGCCAGTTGCCAGGACAGGCAACGGTCGTCGAACGGCTGCGCCGCGTCGCGACGGAACCGGATCGGTTTGCCCTCGGCGGCCTGGCGCCTCTTCGAGGCTGGCTTGCCGAGGTTGCCGGCCTGGATGTTGGCCGTCAGGGTGGCGTACGCGCCGGATACCTTCCGGGCGACGTGGATGGCGGGCTGCGCGGACAGACCCATGTCCTTCAACTGGCCGTAGGTGAGCCGCTGCAACGACTGCTTGGCGAACACCCGCCGCTGGTACGCCAACCCGGAGGCGACGTTCGCGGCGTCGTTGCACAGGCCCACAGTGGCCCGCAACGCCGCCTGCTGAGCGGCGTCCGGGAACAGCCGGACCTGCACGACAATCTTCACCAGGCGTCCTCGTCCGCGTAGTCCTCCTCGGCTGCCATCGACGTCGGCCAGCGGCACCACGCGGCCCGGTCAGCTTCGTCCTCGGAGCAGCGTGTCTCGATCATCAGGTGTCGGCCGACAACTTCGAGCGCAACAGCAACGACTATTTCGGGCCATTCTCGTGGTTCGACATCGGACGCCCTGATTTCGTCGGCGTCTACAAGGGCAGCAATGGTTCCGAGTGGTACCCGGAGTACGCGCAGATCTACGCGCACGCCACCGGGACCTGGTACCGCTGCCCGATGAACGCCTACTACGGCGATGGCGAGGAGACCCGCTGGTTCGACTGCCCGTGACGTCGAATCCGATCTAGTGATCGCGGTGCAACTTCAGCTACGAGGGTGTCCCCGGCCGACTGACGGCCGGGGACACCGCCGTGCTCCTGCCCGAGATTGATGTAAAGCTCTCTAGACACGATGTCAAAGATTCGCTACCTTGCTGGTGTCAAAGATTCTAGACACCGAAGGGGCTGATCATGACGCACGACGAGAAACGCGCGTGGATCGGGCTGATCGTCGCCGTGCTCGGCTACTCCGCCTACGTGGCCGTCATCGCGAGCCGCGCGGACGGACGCTCGCTGCCTGACGTGCCGTACGCGAGCACCCTGTTGTGGACGGTCGGCGCGGCCATCGTCGCGTCGATCGTGGCCGAGATCGGCATGGCCATCGTGAATCCAGGCGCGTCCCGCACCAGGGACGTGCGGGACCGCGACATCGGGCGGCTCGGCGACCACGTCGGCCAGTCGTTCGTCGTCGTCGGCGCGGTCGCGGCGATGCTCATGGCGATGGCGGACTGGGACCGGTTCTGGATCGCCAACGTGATCTACCTCTGCTTCGTGCTGTCGGCGGTCCTCGGCGGCATCACGAAGGTCATCGTGTACCGCAGGAGCTTCCCCCAGTGGTGAAGCCGACGCAGGTCACCAACTGCATCCGCGCGCTGCGCTTCGCGCACGGCGAGATGACCCAGGCCGAACTCGCCGAGCGCATCGGCGTCACCCGACAGACCCTCATCGCCATCGAGCAGGGCCGCTACTCGCCTTCGCTGGAGATGGCCTTCCGGATCGCCCGGGTGTTCCGCGTTCCGCTCGACGACGTGTTCCAGTACCCCGACTCCCCCGAGGAGAAGTCATGAAAGCGATCGCCCGCGACCGGTACGGCCCGGCCGACGTGCTCGACCTCCGCGACATCGACACGCCCTCGATCGGCGAGGACGAGGTGCTCGTCAAGGTGCGCGCCGCCGGCGTGGACCCGGGCGTGTGGATCCTCATGACCGGCCGACCCATGGCCGTGCGCCTCGCGGTCGGGCTGCGCCGACCCAAGGTGGCGGTGCTCGGCCGGGACGTCGCCGGTGTGGTGGCGGCGGTCGGCGCCGGCGTGACCCGCCTGCGTCCCGGCGACGAGGTGTTCGGCACCTGCGGGAGCGGCTCGTTCGCCGAGTACGCGACGGCGCGGCAGCACCGGCTGGCGCCCAAGCCGGCCAACCTCACCTTCGTGCAGGCGGCGGCGACGCCCATCTCCGCGGTGACGGCGCTGCAGAGCGTCCGCGACGCCCGGGTGCAGCCCGGGCAGCGGGTGCTGGTCACCGGCGCGGCCGGAGGGGTCGGGTCGTTCGCCGTCCAGCTTCTCAAGGTGTACGGGGCACGCGTGACCGGCGTCTGCAGCACCTCGAAGATCGAGCTGGTGCGTTCCATCGGTGCCGAGGACGTCATCGACTACACCCAGCACGAGATCGACCGCGGCGGTGCGCAGTACGACATCATCATCGACACCGCGGGCAGCCGGCCGTTGCCGTTGCTCCGGCGCGCACTCACGCCGCATGGGACGATCGCCCTCGTCGGCGGCGGACACGCCAAGGGCTGGCTGCTCGGCGGCTTCCAGCGCCAGATGGCTGCGCCGTTGCTCTCGCTGTTCGGCGGCCAGCGGGTATGCGGCGTGACCGCTCGGGAGCGCTACGAGGACCTCGAGGAACTGACCCCGCTCATCGAGTCGGGCTCGGTCACCCCGGTCATCGACCGCACCTACGCTCTCGCCGACGCGCCCGACGCGATCCGTTACCTCGCCCAGGGTCACCCCGCGGGCAAGGTCGTCGTCACGGTGTAGCGCGCCGGCCGCCCGCCGATGGTGGATGCTATCGGTGTCCTGCTCTTGAGTGTCCTGTATGGAGATCGTGTGAGGACGATGTCGGGCAAGACCTGCCTGGTGACCGGCGCGACCAGCGGGATCGGCAAGGAGACAGCGCTGCGGTTGGCCATGCTCGGCGCTACCGTGATCATTGTCGCCCGCGATGCGGCACGCGGTGAGACGGCCCGCGACGAGATCCGCCGGCACGTACCGCTCGCGCAGATCGAGACCGTGGCCGCGGACCTGTCGAGCCTGGCGCAGGTACGCCGGCTGGCCGACGAGGTCATGGCTCGGTACGACCGGCTCGATGTCCTGGTCAACAACGCTGGCGTGATCTCGATGCGCCGGCAGCTGACCGCCGATGGGTTGGAGACTACGTTCGCGACCAACCATCTGGGGCCGTTCCTGCTCACCAACCTGGTGCGTGGGCTGTTGGAGCGCAGCGCTCCCGCACGGGTGGTCACGGTCTCGTCCGCCGCCCACAAGCAGGCCCGGACAATCCCGTGGGATGACCTGCCCCGCGGGGCGCAGGCCGGGCATGCGCAGACCTATCCCCTCTCGAAACTACTGAACATCCTGTTCACCGTCGAGTTGGCCAAGCGTCTGACCGGCACCGGAGTCACCGCAAACTGTCTGCATCCCGGCTTCGTACGTACCGCCCTCGGCCGCGACGTCACCGGCGCGCTCGGCGCGGTTGTGCGGCTCGTCCTGCGTATTCAGCCCGGCCCCGCAACTGGTGCCGAGACCTCGGTATACCTTGCCAGTTCGCCGGAGATCGCCGACGTGACCGGCGGCTACTTCGTCAGGTGCAAGCCTGCCGAGCCAAGCGCTCTGGCCAGAGACGCCCGGGCTGCCGCGAGGTTGTGGGCGCTCAGCGAAGAACTTGCTGGCCTTGACCCAGGCCGGTAACCAACAAGACGACCGGAAGCCGGACCAAGGGACGGGCCGCGACGTCGTTCCCCGTACCGAACTGACTAGAGCGCGAAATCCAGCGCCGAAATACCTTGCGGACGTACCAGACAACTACACGGTGCACGACCGGGTCGGTGCGCCTTGGCTGGCCAGCCCTTCGATGATCGAGCCGTGGAGCACACCGGCCGTCGCTCGGCGTAGCAAATTCCTCGGGTCACGATCCGTCCGGAGGGTTGGCCGGCTGCTGTCCCGGCCAGAACGGCCACTCCTCGAACGACCGGCAACGTCCGTCGTCGGCGAATCGCATGATCCACAGGTCGCGGTACTCCTGGTCGACCGGGTCGCCGTAGCGGACCTCCTGGCGTGACACCGCGGTGTCGCCGTCAACCGCAACGATCTCGCTGGTCATCTGGAACACCTCGTCGGGACCTCTGCGCTGCTTTTCCCACATCCGGGCGATGGCCGGCAGGCCGACGACGGGCGTCCAGTACGGCCCCTGCTGGTAGCTCGCGTCCTCGGTGAAGATCGTGACCAGCGCGTCCGTGCCCGGCGTCCGCCAAATCTGCTCGTAGGCGGCGAGCCAATCGGCGACCTGCTTCCTGTCCATGGACATCCACCTTGCCATCGGCGGGGCGGGCAGGCGGCGAGAACCGGCCAGCTGCGGGCATGCACTCGTCAACCAGCCGCCGGTGTCAGGCGTGACGGCCGCAGAGCGGACCTGCGCGCTGCAGGATCTCAGCACGCCCCGTGGGGTGATGTGCGGAACGCGCGAGAGGGTGGCTGACCACGAATCGGCCCAAACTTGACAATTCCTCCCTTAGGTTACTGCGCAGGAGGTGTGTCGAGACCTGGGGGCGACGTGGAGAGCTATCCGGCGATCGAGGATCACGGGCTCATCGGAGACCTGCAGACCGCCGCGCTGGTGACGTGCGACGGGACGATCGACTGGTTCTGCGCGCCGCGCTTCGACTCGCCGAGCATCTTCGCCGCGCTGCTGGACCACGAGCGGGGTGGCTATTTTCGCATCGCCCCGCACGATGTCCGGTACGTCACCAAGCAGCTCTACCTGCCTGGCACTCCGATCCTGATCACCCGGTTCATCAGCGCGGACGGCGTCGCCGAGGTGATGGACTTCATGCCGGTCACCGGCGATCAGGCCGTTGACGCGCACCGCCTGGTCCGCATGGTCAACATGGTCCGGGGCAGCATGCGGTTTCGGGTGGAGTGCCGGCCCCGGTTCGACTACGCCCGGGAGAAGCACCAACTGGAGCGCCACCGCAATGGGTACGTCTTCCGCAGCCGGTCGGCGGTGCTCACCTTCAACCCGGTTGACCCGGTGCGGCAGTTGATGTCGCAGGGAGGCGACATCCGCCTGGAGGACGACGACCTGGTCGTATACGGCACCCTGAACGAGGGTGACACCGGCGGGGTGGTCCTGGAGACGGCCGGCACGGAGCCACGGATCATCGCGCCGGCAGAGGTCCAGGGGATGTTCGAGTGGACCCGGGACTACTGGCGGCGCTGGGTCGAGCGCTCCCGCTACACCGGGCGGTGGCGGGAGATGGTCGAGCGCTCGGCCATCACGCTGAAGCTCATGACGTACGCGCCGACCGGCGCGATGATCGCCGCGCCCACCGCCGCGCTGCCCGAGCTGGTCGGCGGCACCCGCAACTGGGACTACCGCTACACCTGGGTACGCGACACGTCGTTCTCGGTGCACGCGCTGCTCGGCCTCGGCTTCACCGAAGAGGTCAGCCGGTACATGAACTGGCTGGACGAGCGGATCCGCGAGGCCGGTGACCACCAGGACCCACTGAAGATCATGTATCGGGTGGATGGCTCCTCCGATCTGCACGAGGAGATCCTCGATCACCTGGAGGGCTACCGCGGCTCCCGACCGGTGCGGATCGGCAACGGCGCCGCCGACCAGCTCCAACTCGACATCCACGGCGAGGCCCTCTACGCCATGCACCTCGCCGACGAGCAGGGCATCCGCGTCTCGCACCAGGTGTGGAAGAGCACCGTCCGGCTCGTCGACTGGCTCTGCCAACACTGGGACCAGGCCGACGCCGGCATCTGGGAGAGCCGCCACCACCCCCGCAACTACACCTTCGGCCGGGTGATGTCCTGGGTGGCGCTGGACCGGGCCATCCGCCTCGCCACCCGCACCGGCCGCCCCGGCGACATCACCGGCTGGGCCGAGCAACGCAACCGGATCTACAACCAGGTCATGGCCCGCGGATACAACCGGGAACGCGGCAGCTTCGTGCAGGCGTACGACGAGAACGTGCTGGACGCGGCGCTGCTCTCCATGCCGGCGGTCGGCTTCGTGACGCCGAGCGACCCCCTCTGGCAGTCCACCTTGAACGCGATCGAGCGCGAGCTGGTCTCCGACAGCCTGGTCCACCGGTACGACCCGGTCCACTCCCCCGACGGCCTTCCCGGCCACGAGGGCACCTTCAACATGTGCACGTTCTGGTACGTCGAGGCGCTGGCCCGCTCCGGCCGCCTGGACGACGCCCGGCTCACCTTCGAGAAGATGTTCACCTTCAGCAACCATCTCGGCCTGTACGCCGAGGAGATCGCCGCGACCGGTGAGCAGATCGGCAACTACCCGCAGGCGTTCAGCCATCTCTCCCTGATCAACTCGGCGCTGGCGCTGAACGACCTGCTCGACGCCAAGGCCGACGCCCGGCGCCGCCAATAGAGTGGCCTCAGCCCCAGACGCGCTCGCCCCCACGGGGGCTGATCAGGGTGGCGGGTGACTTGCGGTTGTGCTGACCTACTTCGGCAGTTCCGGGTCAGGCGCTTGTCGCCGCCGTCTCGCAGTCGGATGGAGTGCCACGCCGCGCGTACGTGGCTGCGCATGACCGACTCCGCCCAGTCGGGGTCGGGCGCGGCCAGGGCCGCCACCAGTTCGTGGTGGTGAGCCAGGCTACGGCGCAGCGCGTCCGGGGTGTACCGGGAGAAGGTGCGCGAGACGAGCGGCATCTGGATCACCGAGGAGACGACGCCGGCCAGTCGGCTGTTGTCGGACGCCTCGAGGATCATCCGGTGGAACCGGTTGTTCAGCTCGGTGAGCTCGTCCACGTCGGTCGGTCGTCTGTCCGGCGCGACCTCGTCCATCCGGTGGGCCAGCGCGTCTAGCGCGTCCACGTCGATGGTGCCCCTGGTGGCCGCCAGTCGGCAGCCCCACGGCTCGAGCACGGACCGCAGGCTGAAGATCTCGTCGAGATCGTGGATGCTCCATGCCTGGACCTGCACGCCGCGGAATCCCGGACACCGCTGCGGTTGCACCTGCACGACACCCGGCACACCGGCGTGGCCAACGCGGTCGCGGCGCTCCAGGCAGGCGTCACGACCCTCGACGCCAGCATCGGCGGAGCAGGCGGTTGCCCGTTCGCGCCGGCGGCGACCGGAAACCTCGCCACCGAGGACCTCGTCTACCTCTTCGACCGGATGGGGCAGCCCACCGGCCTGAAACTGGAGGAGGTCACCTCGGCCGCGTCCTGGCTGGAACGGAGGCTCGGAAATCAACTCCCGGGCGCTCTGCTCCGGGCGGGCGGTTTTCCCGCCTGAGCCTGCGCCGAGGGCACTTGCCCGACGAGGGTCTGACCGTCCAGCGTCACCTGCGGTCAGGCCCGTGGACCAAGCTGGGCCAGGATCGTCGGGTCGGTGATCTTCTCGTCCTCGTTGAGCAGAAGCACCTTGCTGAGAATGACGCTGGTGATCCGGTCCTCGTCGGCGAACGGCAGGAACAGGCTGGGATGGGCCGTGCCGCCGAACGAGGCTGGTACCACGCACAGGTAGCCACCGGGCTCGACGTGAATGCTGCCGCTGTTGAGGTGCACTCGATAGGTGGCCCGGGAGCCACGGACCACGGCCGACGTGCCGTCGACGGTCACCCGGGCCAGCCCGAGATCATCGACCAGGCTGGCCAGCAAATGGGCCCGGCTCGCCCCGTGTAGCGGCGAGGCGTACCCGGCCGGGTCGATCCCGGCGACCGACACGACGAGGTCCAGATCCCGCATGACCTCGGAGAACGCCACCGGCGGCACGTCGGCCAGGGGGACGACCGAGCCTGCGGCCAGGAAACGCAACTCGCCGACGACCACCTCTCCCCCACCGAAATAGCCGGGCAGGTCGCAGACCAGCGCGGCGGTGATCTCGGTGGTGACCGGCCGGGTTGCCTGGTGCTGCTGATACTGGCCATGAGTCGACCAGCCGCGCCCGGACAGCAGCTGACCCGACACCTTGCCGTCGACCGTGTGTCCGGCGAACCGTCGCGACACGTCGACAGCGTCGCGTTCGGCCGGAGTCAACAGGTACAGCTCCCGGAAGGCCTGTTTCACGGGTTGTCGGATCCGTTGCCGGACGACCTCCGCCTGCCAGTGGGCGAGCAGGTCCCGCTCGTACAACAGCGACGGATGCACCACGGTGACCGGACCGTCGAGGTCGACCTGGTCGAGCAAGCCGATCGTGCCCACCTGGTCCTGCCAGATCAGCGCCGGGAGCATCACCGCGCCGGCTGGCAGGCTCCGCAGGCGGGCGAGCTCGTCAGGCGCGAGGGTGCCGCCGGTGGCGACGAGTCGCTCGATCAGCCCGGTACGTATGCGGCGAGCCTGGTCGCGTAGCCGTTCCTGGTGTTCGCGGACCTCGGGGTACCGCGGGTCGGCGCGTACGGCAGCCGGCACCGACGTCAGCTGCCTGCCTGCCTTGCTGATGGTGATGAGCGGCTCGGCATCGGACAGCCGCAGCGCGACGGTGTAGTCGCCGATGTGCCACTCGCCGGGCGTCTCAGTGGCGATGCGGGCCTCGCAGTCCCACTCCAGGCGCTCGGCGTCTGGGAAAGCGGTCACCTGGGCGAGATGGTCGAGGGCGACGGCGACCGCGGCGGCGTGGCTGTGCCTGCGGTTCGGACCCAGCTTCGGACCCCGCTTCGCCACCTCCCGCAACGCCATGTAGCGGTCGAGCACCGTCTCCCCGTCGGCCAGCGGCAGCAGGCCGAAAGCGGCGATGCCCGCCAGCGCGTTGTGCTTGACGCGCTTGGAGACGGCTGCGCGGTTCCAGCCCAGCGCGGCGGAGACGATCTCGCTCGGGCAGATCCGCAGCAGCCGGCGCGCACCGTCGACGCCGGCCTGCCGCACGGCAGCGAGGATGGCGCTCCTGTCCTGCCGCACAGCCTCCGTTGTGGAGGTCGCCTGCACCAGCCGCAGCAGCGGCTCCGCGCCGGGTAGCCCGAGCAGTGGCAGCAGCACCCCGGCGTCACCCGCCGGCAGCCGTAGGTCGAAGGCGTACCGCCGCTCCTCTGCCGGCCGATCGCGCAGGTGTTCCACCAGCGCCGTCCGCTCGCCATCGGTCAGCTCGGCGGCGCCGAGGCGCACGGCCATCCGGCGATCCGTTGGTCGCTCCATGGCCCGGAGCACGAACCGCAGGCCTCGTGGCACCAGCACCTCGGGTAGCGCGGTCCACTCGGGCTCGGGTGGCGAGGTCAGGCGCCAGGCCACCTCGTCGAAGTAGTCGCGCACAGCGGGCGTGCAGGCGTGGGGCATCGACCGTTCGGCGCCGTCCGCCGGGGAGCGTCCGACGATGGCGTTGCCCAGGTACTCGTCGTCGGTGAACGCCTGCTCGATGATCTCGACATCGAGCGCCCCCACCTCGTGCAGAGCGTCCAGGACCCGCACCACGGTCGCCCGACTCGCGCGGCCCAGCGGAGTGAGGACCAGCAGCCGCAGCAGGTGAACGTCGTTGGCGGCGATTGCGCGGTCGGCCAGGGGCTCGAGCGGTGGTTTCGGCCAGCCCACGTGGTCCACGATGGAGGCGAGCTGGGCCGTACGGCTGGCGGTCGGCCACGGCGTTTCCAGGACGTCTGCCGGATCGTCGGGGTTCTGCACCGGAAACGCCGCATCGTAGATGTCGTCCAGCGACGCGTGGATGTCACCGACGTTCGAGTCCAGATGTCCACCGGTACGGTCAATGCTGTTGCCGGCTTCCAGCCCACGCCGGATCTCCTTGGCGTGGGCCCGCAGACCTGGCAGGTCATCGGCCTTCGCCAAGGCCGAGGCCTCGTCGACCATCCCCCACAGGGCGTCTCGCTGGCGACGGACCTCGTCGGCGTACATCTCCGGTACGTCCACCACGGGTCACCCACCGACCAGCGCGGTCAGCCGCAGGAACACGACGGGCTCGCCGGGGCGAAGCACGATCTCCTCGTCGAGCCGCTCGACCTGGCGTCCTCCCACGAACAACACGAACACGCTCCGCTCGAACGCCCGACACGCCCGAGCCACATGCTCGGCGACGTCCGGCGAATCGAGTTGCGGTGAGGGCATCCGGACCATGCCGGTGGATGCCTGTGCCCGGATCTCCGCCGCGGAAAGATACTGGCGATCGAGCACGGTCTGGCAACGCGTGGCGTCGACGCCCAACGACCGGATCTGCTCCTCAACCGCCCTGCGGATCAGCTCCCGCACCGTCGCACGTTCGCTCGCGAGCTCGACCAGAACGTCCGGCATGCCGGACCGATACGCGCCGGACACCACTGCACGCACCTTCACCTGCAACACCGACATGTGTCCATCCTGTCAGCCGCAACTCAGCAGTGGCGCATCGTGCCGGCGCTGCTGCCACACCGGTGTCCAGGGACCATCGACCGTGAGCGATAACATCCCGTACGTCAAGTCGTAATGTTCGGGGTTCACCAGCCGGTGGCGCACCGCAGCCGACGTCAGCGGGCGGGATCGACGAGGACGCCGGGGTTGAGGATCCAGGACGGGTCGAGGGCGCTCTTGGCGGCGCGCAGTGCGAGCGCGATCGGGTCCGGACGCTGCCGGTCGTACCACGGTCGGTGGTCGCGGCCGACGGCGTGGTGGTGGGTGATGGTCCCGCCGGCGGCGAGCAGCGCGTCGGAGACGGCATGCTTGACCTGGTCCCACTGTGCGAGGGTGGCGCCCCAGCGGCCGGTGGCGTACACACCAAAGTAGGGAGCGGGGCCGTCCGGGTATACATGCGTGAAGCGGCAGGTGACCACACCGGTCGCGGCGACGGCGCGCAGCGCTTCGCCGGCCGCGGCGAGCACGGCAGCGCGCAAGGCGGGGAATCGATCCCAGGTGCAGGCGGTCTCGAACGTCTCCACGATCATCGACCGGGCGGCGAGCGCGTCGCGCTGGTACGGCATCCGCAGGAACGCTGACCGCCAGGCGTCGGCGGCGGCGGTGCGCTGCCGTGGGCCGGACGAGTCGTCGCTGCGGGATGGCTCCGGCAGGGTTCCGCCGTGGTCGCGGCACAGCTCGACGGCGCGGTCCAGCCATGGTGTGACCGGATGGTCTGCGGACTCGAATCCCAGGACGAGCACGCCGCCGGTGGTGGCGGCGCCGGCGTTGAGAAGCGCCTCCACCGGGTCGAGCAGCCGGCAGTTGCTCGGGTGCAGACCGGACTGGGCGATGGCCCGGGTGGCGGTGACCGCCCCGTCGTAGTCGGTGAAGTGCACCGAGGCGCCCGCCCGCCAGCGGGGCCGGTCCTGCAGCCGCATCCACGCCTCGGTGATGACGCCGAGCGCGCCTTCGGAGCCGAGGAACAGACGGTCCGGGGACGGCCCGGCGCCGGAGCCGGGCAGCCGGCGCGACTGGCTGGTGCCCGCTGGGGTGATCACCCGCATCGACTCCACCAGGTCGTCGATGTGGGTGAGGACGGTGGCGTAGTGACCGCCGGCGCGGGTGGCTAGCCAGCCGCCCAGGGTGGAGAACTCGAACGACTGCGGGAAGTGCCGCAGGGTGAGGTCGTACCGCCGGAGTTGGTCCTCCAGCGCCGGGCCGAACACTCCGGCCTGGATGCGGGCCGCCCGGCTGGTCGGGTCCACCTCCAGCACCCGGTCGAGGCGCCCAAGGTCGAGACTGACCGCCGCGGGATACGCGTCACCCAGCCGCGGCTCCACACCGCCGACCACTGACGATCCGCCGCCGTAGGGGATTACCGCGATGTCCCGGCCCGCGCACCAGTCCAGCACGTCGACGACGTCCTGCTCGGTCACCGGCCGGACCACCAGGTCCGGCGGGTCGTGGACATCCCCGTGCAGGTTGCGGACGACGTCCCGGAACGCCTTGCCATGGGTGTGCGCCGCCCGGTCGGCCGGATCCGTCGAGCACAGCCTGGCGAGTGACGTCGGCGGATTGACCCGCGGTGGGCGCAGGCCGAGTTCGTCCACCGGCGGCGCAACGTGCTCGGTCAGGTCGACGTCGGGCAGCAGGGTACGCACCCGGGTTGCCAACGCCGTGGCCTCCGCGCCGGTCACTGCGTCCTCGACGTTCCCCCAGCCCCACCACGAACGGCCTTTCCCGGCCATGCGGCCTCCCCGCCGTCCACCATCGCCAGATCGACTCGCCGGTAACGTACATCGACGGCCAGCACCGCGTCGATGCTGTCGTGCTGGTCAACGCCGCCTTCCAGCCCCGGATCGCCCGGTTGTCACCGCCGCTGCCCCTACTCCTCCTCGGCGAACACGACCTCGCGGCGCCTGCGAATCGTCGGGAGGACGGCGACGACGAGCGCTGCCACGGCCAGGGCCAGAAGCACTGCGGAGATCGGTCGGGTCAGGAAGACCGACGGGTCGCCGCGGGAGATGATGAGCGCCCGCCGCAGGTTCTCCTCAAGCAAGGGACCGAGGACGAAGCCGAGCAGCAGTGGCGCCGGCTCGCAGCCGCACTTGATCAGGATGTAGCCCAGGATCCCGAAGAACGCGATGGCGTAGACGTCGTACGCGTTGAAGGCCAGGGAGTACGTGCCGATCGCGGCGAACAGGATGATCATCGGGAACAGCACCTGGTACGGGATGCGCAGCATGCGCACCCACAAGCCGATCAGCGGCAGGTTCAGCAGCAGGAGCAGCACGTTGCCGATCCACATCGACGCGATCAGGCCCCAGAACAGCGCCGGTTCGTCATTGATGACGTTCGGGCCGGGGGTGATGCCGTGGACGATGAACGCGCCGACCATCAGTGCCATCACCGGGTGGGCGGGCAGACCCAGGGTGAGCAGCGGGATGAACGACGTCTGTGCGGCGGCGTTGTTCGCCGACTCGGGGCCGGCGACGCCCTCGATCGCACCGCGCCCGAACTCCTGCGGCCGCTTCGAGATCCACTTCTCGACGGCGTACGAGGTGAACGAGGCCAGCACGTGGCCACCGCCAGGCAGGACGCCGAGCGCGGCGCCGAGACCGGTGCCCCGCAGAATCGGGGCGACGATCCGGCGCCGGTCTTCGCGGGTCGGCCAGAGGTTCTTCACCTTGCTGACGACCGCCGTTCGGGTCTGCTCGTTCTCCAGGTTGCGCAGGATCTCGGCCACCCCGAACATGCCGACGGCGACCGACACGAAGTCGATGCCGCCGTACAGCTCGCGCTGGTCGAACACGAACCGGGGCGTGCCGGTGTAGATGTCCTGGCCGACCGTGCCGAGCAGCACGCCGAGGGCGATCATCGCCAGCGCCTTGAGCGCCGTGCCACGCGCCAGCGCGATCGACACGATCAGGCCGAACAGCACGAGCGAGAAGTATTCGGCCGGGCCGAACTTCAACGCGACGCTGGCCAGCGGTGGGGCCGCCACGGCCAGCGCGACGGTGGCCACCGTACCCGCGATGAAGGACCCGACCGCAGCGGTGGCCAGGGCCGGGCCGGCCCTGCCCTGGCGGGCCATCTCGTGCCCGTCCAGCGCGGTGACCGCCGCCGACGACTCACCGGGCAGGTTGATCAGGATGGCGGTCGTCGAGCCGCCGTACTGTGCGCCGTAATAGATACCGGCCAGCATGATCAACGCCGTCACCGGCTCGAAGCTGAACGTGATCGGCAGCAGCATCGCCACCGTCGCCGTTGGCCCGATGCCGGGCAGCACGCCGACCGCGGTCCCGAGCAGCACTCCCACGAAGCAGTAGAGGACGTTCTGGACCAGGAAGGCGGTCGAGAAGCCCAGCGCGAGGTTGTCGAGAAGTTCCATGCCTCAATCCGGATGCCGCGTCAGAACCCCAGCCAAGGGCCCCATAGCGGGATCCGCAGCTGAAGTCCGACGACGAAGATGAGCGTGCTGGCCACGGTCAGCCCGGCGGCCACGGCCAAGGCCGTGAGCAGCCGTACGCGTGAGCTGGCCAGCGTGGTGAGCAGGGCGGTCACCGCCGACGTCGGTACGAATCCGAGGCGCCGGACGGTGAATCCGAAGAACACAACCGCGAGCACGATGGCGGCGACCGCACGCCACGGGATCGGTCCGAACGAGATCACCTCGCCGGCGATCAGTCCCTTGATGACAATCGCCAGGCCCAAGACGGCCACCGTCGCGCCGACCAGCAGCGGGAAGGCGCCGGGGCCCATCCGCAGTGGGGTGCCCAGCTCATAGCCGAGCGACCCCACCACGAATGCACCACCGATCAGGACGAAGACTCCCCCGGCGAGGACGTCCGGAAACGACCGACGGCGCTCCACCTCAGGAGACCTTGACCCCGGCGTCCGCGATGATCTTCCCCCAGGTGCCGAGCTGCTCCTCAAGCTTGGCCCGGTGCGCCTGCGGGGTCGCGTCCTGGGCCGGGACCGGCGCGGTGCCGAGCTTGGCCATCTGGTCGATGACCCCTTGGTCGGCCAGTGCCACCTTCAGCGCCTCGGACAGCTTCTCGACGATCTCCTGCGGCGTGTCGGCCGGGACGTAGAGACCGTGCCACACGCTGACCTGAAGCTGGGGCAGCCCGGCCTCGACCGTGGTGGGCAGGTCGGGAAGGCTCTTCACCCGCTCGGGCGTGGTGACCGCGTACGCCTTCACCTTCCCCGCGGCGATCTGGCCGCTGGTGTTGGTCGTCTGGTCACACATGAAGTCGACCTGGCCACCGACGAGGTCGGTCAGCGCGGGGCCGGTGCCCTGGTACGGGACCTCTTGGAGCTTCACACCAGTGGCGGTCTGGAACAGTAGGCCGCACAGGTGGGACGCGGCGCCGATGCCGGCGTTCGCCAGCGTGACCTTGTTGGCGTTCGCCTTCACGTGGGTCACGAGGTCCTGGAGTGTCGTGGGCGCGAAGTCCTTGCGGGCGACGACCGTCATCGGCACCTCGGTGACGAGCCCGACCATCTCGAAGTCCTCGAGCGGCTTGTAGCCCAGGTCCTTGTACAGGGCGGGTGCCGTCGACATGCCGATGTGGTGCATGAGCACGGTGTAGCCGTCCGGTTCGGCCCGCGCGACCTCGCCGGCACCGACCGTACCGCCGGCACCCTCGACGTTCTGGACGACGACCTTGCCACCGAGTTTGGCGGCCATCGGCTCGGCGATCATTCGGGTGACCGTGTCCGTCGGGCCGCCCGCACTGAACGGCACGACGATCGTGATGTTCTGATCCGGGTAGCCTGCGGCGTCGCCTCCGCCGTTGGCACCTCCGTTGCCGGAACAGGCGGCTACGAGCGTGACGACGCCGATCGCGGCGATCATCCGCGCGGCGGCCCGGTACCTGCTGGTCTCTCTCACAGCGGCCTCCTCATCAGCGCATGCACATACCTCGGTGAGTGAGTGGCCCCCAGTCTCGACTGGTCGGGACGCGGATGGTGTCAGAGAAATCCCAAGAACTCGCGGGCTGACACCAGGGCCGGCCCGGGCCGTAGAATCCGCTGGTATGCGGATAACCGTCATCGAGGATGACGACCGCGTGGCGCTGGGTCTGGTGACCGTCCTGACCCAGGCGGGCTTCGAGGTCCACCGCATCGCCACCGCCGCGGAGGCCGTGCGTGCCGCACCGGCCGACGTGGTCCTCGTCGACCTGGGTCTGCCCGACGGCGACGGGCTCGACGTGATCCGGAAGCTGCGTGACCACCCGGAGACCGCCGTCATCGCGGTCACCGCACGGTCCGAGGAGCACGAGCGGGTCCGTGGGCTGCGCGCCGGCGCCGACGACTACATCGTCAAGCCGTTCGGCATCGCCGAGTTGCTCGCCCGGATCGACGCTGTCCTGCGGCGTACCCGGGCGGCTCGTGCCCTGAGCCAATCGGACGAGCCGCTCCTGCTCGGCCCGATGCGGATCGGCGTCGGCACCCGCGAGGTCACCGTCGACGGCACGCCCGTGGCGTTGACCCGCAAGGAGTTCGAACTGCTCCTGCTGCTGGCCCGGCGGGCACCCAACGTGGTCAGCCGTGACATCATCCTCGACCAGATCTGGGGCGCGACGTGGGAGTCGTCGAGTCGCACCCTGGACACCCACATCGCGGCGTTACGGCACAAGCTCGGGACAGACGTGGTCATCCGCACGATCCACGGCGTCGGCTATCGGCTCCTGGCCGACCAGCCGGAGCTGATCGGCTGACGCGCCGTGCACCGCCGCCTGCTCGTCGTCCTGGTTCCCCTCGCGGTGCTGCTCGTCGCGGCGCTCGGGGTGCCGCTCAGCATCACTGTGGCCGAGCGGGAGATGCAGGAGACGTACGTCAACCGGCTCAACGACGTCGGGCGGTTCGCCTCGCTGGCCGAGACCGCGCTGGCGACCGGGCGGACCGAGGCGCTGCAACAGGAACTGACGCGCTACCACGAGCTCTACGGCATCCCGGTCGCGCTGGTCGACACGTCGGGCAATGTGTTGCTCGGACCTGCCGATGCGTACCGGGAGGCGGCGCGGACCGAGCCGACGTTGCCCCGGATCGTGACCGCGGCGCTGGCCGGGGCGCGGTCCGAACCGTCCTGGGAATGGGCGCCGTGGGACGACTCCGCACTCGTTGTGGCCGAGCCGGTGGGTCGGGACAGTGAGGTCGTTGGCGCCGTCGTGACGATCTCCGACCTGTCGAAGACACGCGAGACCATCCTCGTACGCTGGGCCCGGCTCGCCGGGCTCGGGCTGCTGCCGTTGATCGCATTGGCGGCCGTCGCCTGGCCGGTATCGGCGTGGGTGCTGCGGCCGGTGCGGAAGCTGGATGCGGCGACCTCGCGGATCTCGGAGGGCGACCTGACGATCCGCGCCGACGCCGAGGCCGGCCCGATCGAGCTGCGGCGGCTGGCGGCGTCGTTCAACACCATGATGGACGCCGTCGAGAACGCCGCGCAGCGGCAGCGGGCGTTTGTGTCCGACGCGTCGCACCAGTTGCGCAACCCGTTGACCAGCCTCCGGCTCGCGGTGGAGAGCCTCGCGCCGCACCTGCGGCCGGAGGGCAACGGGCGGCAGGTGTACGACGTCGCCGTCGACGAGCTGAAGGCGATGCAGCGGATGCTGAACTCGCTGCAGGCCAGTGCGCGGATGGAGAGCCTGCGGACGGCGTCGCCGGTGGATCTCGACGAGGTGCTGGCGACCCGGGTGGACCGGTGGCGGGCGTTGACGGCGACGGCGGGGCAGACACTGGCGGTCGACGTGCCGCCGGGGCTGCGGCTGCTGGAGCCGCCGGGCGGACTGGGCAGCATCCTGGACGAGCTGATCAGCAACGCGTTACGGCTGTCGGGCGCGCAGGCGGTGGAGGTGACCGCCCGCGTTGTTCCCGCTGATGTGGGCGAAGGAAACCGCAACAGCTCCGCGACGGGAGGCGTGGTCACCGTCGCTGTCCGCGACGACGGGCAGGGGATCGACGTTTCCGAGCGGGCCCAGGCGCTACGACGGTTCTGGCGGTCGCCGCGGCACCAGAACGTGTCCGGAACCGGCCTGGGACTGGCGATCTGCGCCGACCTGGTCGGGGCGGCCGGGGGCGAGCTGCGGCTGGAGGAGGGCCTGCCGCGTCCAGACGGGTCCGGGCACGGGTTCGCCGCGGTGGTCGCGTTGCCGGTCGTTCCGCAGGTGGCGTCGTCGTCCGGCGCCCCGACTCCGTCGCCGGTCTGAGGACCCGGTCGCGTCGCTGTCTCTGGTCAGCGCTTGCGGTCGCGGAACCAGGCCGCTGCGCCCGGATGGAGCGGAACCGATGCGGTGGAGATCCCGGTACGTACGTTGATCTGCCACGCTTCGGGAACGGCCGCGGCGTCACCGCGACTGGCGGAGGTGATCGTGCCGGTGTGCGTGAAGATCGTGTCGGTGATGGCGTAGACCAGGTCGTCGGGCAGGTCGTTGCGCGCGAGCAGCACGTTCGGCACGGCGACGGTGCGGGTGGCCGGGATGCCGGCGTAGGCAGTCGCGTGGATCATGGCGGGAGCGTAGGGACCCGGGTACGCCCCGAAGAGCGCGTCCGCCTGTGCGTCCAACGGGATCAGCCGGATCGGGTGCCGCTGCGCCAGCTCCGTGATGGCGGGTGTCGGGACGCCGGTCAGGGAGAACATCGCGTCGATCTTGCCGTCGCGCAGTGCCGCCGCCGATTCCGCCTGGCTGAGGTACCGACCGTCGGCGTTCACCGGGCCCAGCTTCAGAACCCGCAGCGATGTGAACTCGGTGCCCGAATTGCGGGCACCGAGGGATATGCGCTTGCCCTCAAGGTCCCGGAACTCTTCGATCGCTGAACCGGCCATGACCACGAGATGCAGATGACTGTCGTAGAGCCGGCATACCGCCGAGAGCCCTTCGGGCGCGCTGCCGTCGGTCGTGATCAGCGCATCCAGGCTCGTCAGCCCGAGGTGCGCCTCGCCGGCCCGCAGCATCCGGATGTTGTCGGTGGACGCCCCGCTCGGCACGGTGGTCACCGTGGCACCCGGCACCTGCTCGGAGATGTGTTCGGCCAGCGCACCGCCGATGCGCCGGTATACCGCACCCGCCGGCCCGGTGGCCAGTCGCAGGTGAACCTCGTCTGCCTCGGGCTGCGGGGAGCAGCCGACGAGCAACCCTCCGGCGGCCAGGAGCACCGCCCGTCGGCTGATCCGTGGCTCCAGGTTCAGCACCATGCCGAGATGATACGGACGGTGACCGTCGGTCGCCGATGACCTCAGGGCGCCATCAATGCATCGCAACCACGTCACCCTGCGCCGCCCTCCGGCAAGGTCTCATCGACGTCAACCCGGCGCGCTGGTGCAGCCCGCCGGGACTCCCCCAGCTCGCCTCCCGACGGGCCCTTCCGGCGCGACCGGTTACCGCGTCACGGGCAGGGTGTCCGCGCGCAGACGTCGATGACCTTGCCGGTGAGTAGGAACACCGCCTTCTGTTTCTGGGCTCCGGCCTGGGCGCGCGGGAACTCGTGCGGATCGTCGCCGTACTCCGGCCCGGCCGGGGCGAGGTTGGTCGGCGGTGGCGCGTAGGCCGCACCGCTGTTCCAGATCACGATCGCCGAGCCGGTGTACGGGTACCTGCGGATCGGCGTGATGCCCCAGTACGGGCGCACGTCCAGTGACCAGCCGTCGGCGAGCGCGGGGGTGTGCAGGCGGGCACCGATGGTGCGCGCCTGGACCTCCGCCGCGGCGGGCGATACCTGCTGGTCGCCGAAGGCCACGTGCATCAGCACCTGGTGTGCCGGGGTGCCCGGCAACGGCCGGTCGGTCATGTGCTGGGCGTACCCGTTGGCCTCGGATCGGTCCCACAGCATCTGCAGCAGCGCGAGGATCAGCTGCTGGTCGACCTTGTCCGGGTAGTAGCCGTCCATGATGGTCTGGAACGGGGCGAAGTCCACGCTGCGTTGCAGCAGCGTGGAGTAGTTCATCGCCGGTACGCCGAGCACCGACCGGGTCCAGTCCTGGGCGATGGCGGTGAGCGCGCCGCCGTTGATGCCGCCCTGGCTGTTGCCGTCGTAGTGCAGCCCGCCGGCCACGTTGATCAGCGGCCGTGCGCTGGCGTCCCGGAACGCCGGGTGGGCGGCGAACCCGCCCGGGTGGATCATCGCGCGGCCCAGGAAGAGGAAGTTCAGGTAGCTCTGCTGCAACCGGTCCGCCACTGCGGGGAAGGCACTGAGGTCGGTGAAGGCGCCTGCCACGTAGGGGACGTCGGCGGCGGCCATGCCGATCCAACTGGTCGCGCAGTAGGTGAAGTCGTACGTGTTCGACATCGTCTTGACGTTGCCGGCGTTGATCTCGGTCGGCCTGCCGAGCAGGCCGTGGCCGTAGAGCGAGAGGTGCGCCGGCTTCGCGGCCGAGGCACTGCGCGGGATGTTGCAGACGAAGTCCGCCGCCACCGTCGCACCGGACGGCGTGGGCAGGGCGTTCGGCGTCAGCGGCGTCCCACCGCCGCCGGCCGGCCCGTAGTGCAGCCGGGAGCCGGGCCCGCCGTCGCCGGTCAGATAGGACGGTACGCCGATGGTGCCGGTCACCTGCCGAGCGATCAGCGGATCCTGCTCGGGCGAATAGTCGGTCACCTGGGTGACGGTGAACGACGGTGCGGCCCGGCGGAGGGCGGCGAACGCGCCGTCCCGGACCGCCAGCATCCGCCCGGTCAGACCGTGCCGGCTGGCCACGGTGAAGTCCCAGGCGAGGTAGAGACTGTGCCGCTTGACGCCGGTCCTGGACAGGTCGGCGATGATCCGCTTCATCTGCGGGACGCGACTGTCCCGATGGCCGAGGCCGGCACCGGTCACGTACGACGTGAACGCCTTCGGCGCCGGGATCAGCGCCCCGTTGCCGTCGCGCAGGCCGCGCAGGCCGACGACGTACCGGGTGCCCTCGGTCAGCGCCACCGCCGGCCGGATGATCAGCAGCTGCCGGTCCGGCTGGCCGGCGGCGTGCGCGTCCAGCTCGGCCCAGTACGGCGTGCGCTTGCCGGTCCGGGCGTCGAGCAGCACGATCGGCGCGTCCGGCGCCAGCGAGCGGCCGATGTCGGTGACCGGCGCGATCCCGGTCGCTGCGGCGTCGAGGCCGGGCACGCGCACCAGGATCGGTGAGCCGGGACTGAACCCGTCCTGCCGGTTCCATTCCGTCGGGTCGATCGGGGTCCCCTGCACGTTGGCGGGCATCGCGGAGGCCGCGAGCCGCACCCGCTTGCCGGTGGGGCTGGTCCGATCCGGCACGGTGAAGTAGTCGTTCGGGAACGGCAGCAGGCAGGCCGTCGGGTCGATCGGGTCGCAGCTCCGGTGCCCGGCCGATGCGGGAGTCGCGGGCGGTGCCGCGGCGGCGGCCGGGCCGAGCAGGACGGCGCCTGCGGTCACCAGCACGGACACGGCGAGACGGAACCGTCTGGGTGTGGTCACGCGCATCTCCCTCGACACAGGACGGTGATTCGACGCAGGGGTCGACGGTGGTGGGTGGATCGTCGTGTTCTTCCTACGCTCGTGAAACGATCTCGGCAAGAGGGTCACGGAGAGGACCGAGCACCCGCCGCGTTGAGGTAGGTGAGGACGGCGAGGACGCGGCGGTGGCCGCTGTCGGTCACGACGAGGCCGAGCTTGGCGAAGATGTTGCCGATGTGCTTGTGTACGGCGTTGTCGGTGATGACAAGCTGCTGAGCGATCGTGTCGTTGTCGTGTCCCTGCGCCATCAACGCGAGTACCTCGCGTTCGCGGGGGGTGAGCGCGGCGATCGGGTCGCCGGCGCGTTGGACGAGTTGCGCGATGACCTCGGGGTCCATGGCGGTGCCACCGGCGGCGACGCGGCGCAGCGCGTCGACGAACTCGTCGACTCGGCTGACGCGGTCCTTGAGGAGGTAGCCGACGCCGCCGCCGGTGGTGGAGAGTAGTTCGGCGGCGTACTGCTGCTCGACGTATTGCGACAGCACCAGGACCGGCAGGCCGGGGTGCTCTCTACGGGCCTGCAGAGCGGCTCGGATGCCCTCGTCGCGAAATGACGGCGGCAGCCGGACGTCGACGATGGTGACGTCGGGTTGGTGGTCCCGCACGGCGGTGAGGAAGCCCGCCGCATTGTCAGCGATGGCGGCGATGTGAAAGCCCACGCGGTTGAGCAGCAGCTCCAGCCCGGTGGACAGCAGCACGTTGTCTTCGGCGATCACTACCCGCACAGCAGCTCCATGGTGATGGTCGTCGGCCCGCCGACCGGGCTGTCGACGTCGACGGTGCCGTCGAGCGCGAGCACCCGACGACGGATCCCGGCCAGGCCGGTGCCCCGCCGATCGTCGGCGCCGCCGGTGCCGTTGTCAGTGATCATTACCGACAACCGGTCTGCCGTGCGGCTGACCCCGACGCTGGCCGCGGTCGCATGGCTGTGCCTGACGACGTTGGTCAGTGCCTCGGCGACGGCGAAGTAGACGACAGCCTCCACGGCCGCCGGGACCCGTCCCAGGTCGCCGATGTCCAGTCGGGTCGGCACGCCGCAGCGGGCTGTCACGGCGGTCAGAGCGCCGTCGAGGCCCCGGTCGGCGAGAATCGGCGGATAGACGGTGCGGATCACCTCGCGTAGCTCTGTCATCGCCTCTTCGGTTCCCTCATGTGCGTCCCGAAGAAGTCCTTCCACGAACTGCTCGTCCCGCGGATTGTCGGACAGCGCCTGCCGGGCCACGGCCAGCCGCATCGCGATGGCCACCAGCCGGGCCTGGGTACCGTCGTGCAGGTCGCGCTCGATCCGGCGCAGCTCCGCTCCGTGTGCGTCGAGCACGTCCGCCCGGGTGCGGGTCAACACGGCGACCCGGTCGGCGAGCTGTTCGACCGTTGAGTGCGACAGCACTCCCAGGCAGATCCGGGCGTGCGCGCGAGCGATCGGCGGGAAGACCAGGTACGCCAGCGCGGCGAGCAGCAGGATCTGCAGTGGCCCGAGGGTGAGCGCCGTCGCCCAGCCGGTCACCGGAATATCGATGAACAGCCGTGGCCGGTCCTGCAGCCTGAAAGCCCACCAGAGTGGTGTCGCGATCGTGGCGAGCAGGACGTTGCCCGCGCACAGCAGTGCGGGCAGGCCGAGCGCTACCCCGGTCATGGCGTTCACTGGCAGCCAGAGCAGGTCGCGGCGCGTGGTCGGATCGGCCCAGGCTCGGCGTCCCGTCGCGCGCAGGGCGGGACGCGGTGCCGACGGCGTACCGAGCAGCCGGCCGGCGCGGTCACGGTGCCTTTCCGCCCAACGCCGGGCGAGCCGCGGATGGCACAGCAGCGGCAGCGCGAGCACCGTGGCGATCCCGGAGGCCAGCGATCCCAGCAGGTAGACCCCGCCGCGCCACACCTGCACCCACCGCCGACCCGACGTCACAGGATGCCCTTTCTGCGCACCCACGGAGGCAGCGTCCCTTCGAGTTCCCGACACGGCGTGAAGTCTGCCCTGTGGCTGCCGCCCGCGGCACTACAGCCAGCTGTACCTCAGATCCGGTGGTAAGGGGTAGTGGTTCGCGCCGACATGACTCGTAGCGTCGGACGGCATGAGGTTGAACAGCAGAAACCCATCGAGGCGACGCGTGGCACTGGCCGAGGCCACCGCGACCGACTCGCTACAGCCGGGTGCAAGGACGTCGTGTACGTACGCGGTGCAGTTGGATTCGGTGTCCAAAACATACGGGTCGGGGAAGAACGAGGTACGCGCTCTCGACGGGGTGACGGTCGGATTCCGGCGCGGTACGTTCACCGCCGTCATGGGCCCGTCCGGCTCCGGCAAGAGCACGTTTCTGAACTGCGCGGCCGGTCTGGACCAGCCGACGTCGGGCCGGGTCGTGCTGGGTGACACGGAGTTGTCCGGCCGGCCGGAGACAGAGCTGACCGAGCTGCGCAGGGACCGGATCGGGTTCGTCTTCCAGGCGTACAACCTGCTCGGTGCACTGACCGTGGCGGACAACGTCACGTTGCCCGTCCGGTTGGCCGAGAAACCGGTCGATCCCGAGCAACTGGCGAGCGTCCTCGCCGCGGTCGGGCTCGCCGAGCATCACGACCGCCGCCCGAGCCAGCTCTCCGGTGGCCAGCAGCAGCGGGTGGCGATCGCCAGGGCGCTCATCAACCGGCCCGACCTGGTGTGCGCCGACGAGCCGACGGGCGCGCTGGACAGCCGCAGCGGTCGCCAGGTCCTGGCACTGCTCAGGAAGATCGTCGACGACCTGGGGCAGACCGTGCTGATGGTGACGCACGATCCGGTCGCGGCCGCGCAGGCCGACACCGTGGTGTTCCTCGCGGACGGCCGGTTGGCCGGCGAGATGCCCCGACCGTCCGCCGAGCAGATCGCCGAGCGGATGACTCACCTGGGGGAGGCGTGAACCGCCGAATGCTGGCGTTGGCCTGGAGCACGATCAAGGGACGGAAGGGCGGGTTCGTCGCGGCGTTCGTCGCGGTGCTGTTCGGGTCGGCGGTGATCACGGCCTGCGGGATCCTGTTGGAGAGCAGCGAGCGCTCGGGCGTGCCGACCGAGCGCTACCAGGCTGCCGACCTGGTGGTGGGCGCCCCGCAGGCACTGCCGGTGGCCGACGACGTGGATCCCAGGTTCGGCGAGCGGGCCACCCTACCGGCCGATCGGGTCGGCGACATCGCGCGAGTGCCTGGCGTCCGGGCGGCGATCGCCGACGTCAACGTCCCGGTCAGCCTCGTGACGGCGGACGCCGAGGTGCTCGCCGGCACCCCCGCGCTGGGGCATGGCTGGCAGTCGGCCGCGCTCGGCCCGTTCACCACGACCGCCGGCCAGGCCCCGACCGGGCCGGACGACGTGGTGCTGGACTCCGCGCTGGCCGAGCGGGCCGGCGTCAGCGTCGGCGCGTCGGTTCGGCTCGCGGTCGGCTCGAACACGTCGATCTACCGGGTGACCGGCATCGCGGGTCTGCCTGGAGGCAAACTCGCCCGGCAGCCCACACTGTTCTTCACCGAAGATCGGGCCCGGGAGTTGACCGGCCAACCGGACCGGGTGGACGTGATCGGTGTGCTGGCCGCACCCGGTGTCAGTGCCGACGAGTTGGCAGGCGCCATCGAGGCGGCGGTCTCGGACGTGGTCGTGTACGCCGGCAGTGACCGCAGCGAGGCCGAGTTCCTCGACATCGGCAGCACGCGTTCGTTCATCAGCGAGCTGTCCCTGGCGTTCGGCGGCACCATGGTTGTGGTGATCATGATCGTCGTGGCGAGCACACTCGCTTTGTCCGTTCGGCAGCGGCTGCGGGAGCTGGCGCTGTTGAGGGCGATCGGCGCGACCCCGAAGCAGATGCTTGGCATGATCGCCGCCGAGACCATGGTGGTGGGCACGCTCGGGGCGGTGCTCGGGGTGATTCCGGGCATCGGGCTGAGCTTCCTCCTCCGCGAAACCTTCACCCTGGTCGGCGCGATACCGGACGACTTCGAGCTGTCGATCAGTCCGCTGCCGGTACTCGCGGCGGTGGTGCTGTGCCTGGTCGGCGCCCGTCTGGGCGGTTGGATAGCCGCACGGCGCGCGGCCAGGCTCAGGCCGGTGGACGCGCTCGGCGAGGCCGCGTTGGAGCCGCCCAAACTCGGATGGCTCCGGTTGACCGTCGGCTTGCTGCTGGTCCCCGCCGGTCTCGCCATGGCGTTCGTGCTGCCGCTGGTGCTGCCCGGTGAAGGGGCCGCTGAAAGCGCGGCCTTCTCGGCGTTCCTGCTCATCTTCGCCATCGCGCTGCTGGGGCCGCGGTTGCTCAGTGGCGCCGTCACCGTGCTGGGTCCCTGGTTGAACCGCAGGTCGGGCGTCAGCGGGTTCCTCGCGACCGCGAACGCGCACGCCAACTCCCGGCGGCTCGCCGCGGCGACCACTCCGCTGATCATGGGCATCATCCTGGCCGCCGGGCAACTCTTCAGCGGGACGACCGCGAGCGCGGCCGCGCAGGATCAGGCCGAGGACGGCCTGCGGGCGGATTACGTCGTCACGTCCACGTCCGCCGGTGTGTCGCCCGAGGTCGCGGACGTGCTCCGGGACGTGCCCGGCGTCTCGGCGGTGACCCCGGTCGTCCGTACGCGGACGCTGGCGACCTTCGCCTCGGGAGACAGTCCTCAGATCAGGACCTACTCGGCACAGGGGATCATCGGCGACCGGCTCGCCGAGACTTTGGATCTCGCGGTTCTCGAGGGCGATGTCGCGGAGGTGCGGGGCAACACGGTGGCGTTGAGCCGGATCGCGGCGGGCACCCTCGGCGCTGCTCTCGGTGACACCGTCGACCTCCGTCTCGGTGACGGCACGCCGATCAAACCCACGGTGGTGGCGCTCTACGAGAGAGGACTCGGCCTCGGTGACGTCACGCTGCCGCACGACCTCGTACTGGAGCACACCACCGACCGCCTGGACTTCGCGGTGCTGATCGCGGCGGCCACGGGAACCGACGTCGGGGCACTCGGCGATGCGTTGCGATCCGCTGTCCAACACCTCCCGACCGTTCAGGTCAACAACCGCGAGTCGTTCGTCGCCGCGCAGCGCGATGCCGCCGCCGGAGAGTCGGCGGTCGGCCTCATCCTCAACGCGGTCCTGCTCGGCTACCTCGCGATCGCCGTGGTGAACACCCTGGTGATGGCGACCGCCGCACGCTTTCGCGAGTTCGCCCTGCTCCAACTGGTCGGCGCCACCCGTCGCCAGGTGTTCGCGATGATGCGCAGCGAGACGAGGATCATCGTCGTCGCCGCCGTTCTCATCGGTACCCTGGCCGCGATCCCGTCGTTGATCGGCACGAGCCTCGGGCTGACCAGGACACTGATTCCGTCCATCCCACCGCTCATCTACCTGGGAATCGTCGCGGTCGCCGCGCTGCTCGGCTGGGCCGCCATCATGACCTCGACCCGGACCGCCATGCGGTCGCAGCCGGTCGACGCGATTGGCGTTCGCGAGTGACGCCGGCGGCATCGGTAACCCCGGATGACGCCCGAAGACCTCAGTCTTCGGTGGATCCGGCAGCCTCGACGACCGAGACGGGAGTGCCAAGTTCGACGGTACGGGAGACGGTGCACAGTCGTTCGTGCGACTGCTGCAGCGACCGGGGCAGCGCCTCGCGCGCCCGGTCGCCGTCCGCGCCCACCGGGAACGTCACGGTGAACTCGACCTTGAGGTTCTGCATCCGGTTTCCTCCGGCCTCGTCCCGGATTTTGTCGCCACTGACCTCGACGGAGAACTGGGTCGGCTCGGCGCGGCGGCTGGTGATGTAGTCCACGTCTACCGCAGTGCAGCCGCCGATGGCAGCCAGAAGCAGTTCCACCGGCGTAAAGCTTGCGTCCTCGCCCGTGCCCATCGACATCGACCCGCCGCGGACATTCCGCGCGACGTAGTTCCCCACGCTGGTGCGCTCGATCTCCACCGAGCGGAAGGTGTCCTCACTCATGACAGGGAAACTACCCGGGCCTCCTGGTCCCCGAGCCACCGGCCTGCCGGCCGATCGTCATCCCCGACAGGAATCAGACGTCGGCTTCGAGGGCAAAGGTATTGCCGCGTGGTCAAGGCCTTGCCCGCCCGCGCCTTACCAGCGGCAGATCCGAACACGTGACCTTGGCAAATCCGCACGGCGGCGGTGGCAACAGCCCTCACGGTGACATTCGGGTCATGGATCAGGCCGGTCAGGCGGCCGGTTCGCCGGAACGTGTCAAGGGATTGAGGCCAGCGGGAGTTAAGCGGCTTGTGGTTCGGGTTCTGGCTTGTTGATCCAGACCTGGTCGGGCAGGTCGAGGATCTTGGGCAGGAGCCGGGTCGTGCTGAACCGGTGCGGGTGCGCGGCGCGGGCCGCGGTCAGGGTCTGTTCCCGGCCGGCCCGCACGGTGTTATGCCGGCCGTGGTGGACTTCGGCGGGGGTGTGCAGGCCGATCCCGCTATGCCGGTGGGCGTGGTTGTACCAGGTCACGAAGTCGGTCATGAACGCCCGGGCGTCGGCGAGGGACGCGAACCGGTCCGGGAAGACCTGCGCGTACTTCAACGTCTTGAACCAGGCTTCGCTGTACGGATTGTCGTTGGACACCTTCGGCCGTGAGTGCGAGCGGGTCACGGTCAGGTCTTCGAGCAGGTCAGCAACCGACTTCGAGGTCATCGAGGTGCCTCTGTCGGCGTGGACCACGTGCGGGACACCGTGGACGTCGAACACTTTCCGCATCATGGCCTCGGCCAACGGTCCGGACTCGCGGGCGTGCACGCGCACCCCGACGATGTACCGCGACCAGATATCGATCATCACGTAGGCGTCGTAGTAGACGCCCTTGGCCGGGCCGGCGAGTTTCGTGATGTCCCAGCTGTAGACCTGCCGCGGCCCGTCGGCGACCAGCTCGGGACGCTTGCGGGCCGGATGCCGGGCCAGCCTGCGACGCTCACGCACCTGCCGGTACTCGCGCAGGATCCGGTACATCGTGGCAATCGAGCCCACATACACGCCCTGGTCTAGCAGCGCCGCATAGATCTGCGCCGGAGCGGCGTCGACGAATTCCGGGCTGTCCAGCACCGCCAAAACCTGCTCCCGCTCGGCGGTGCTGAGCGCGTTCGCCGGCGCCCGCCGCGGCGAGGCCGTCGGGCTTGGTCGGCGCCGGTCCCGATCCGCGCTGGCCCGGGCGATCCCGGTCACCCGCGCCGCGTCCCGCGTCGTGGTCCCCGCATCGGTCAATGCCTGGTAGGCGTCCATCAACGCCTGCCGAGCCCGAACACGTCCGGACCGTCCGGCTCGCTCCTGGAGATGTCCTCCAAGAGCTCGCGCGCTTTTCCCATGATCTGCAGCGCCGTCTCCGTCCGCGCCAACCGCGACTGCGTACGCTCCAACTCACGCCGCAACCGGGCGATCTCCGCCTGCTCGGCGCTGGGCCGCCCGACCGTCTCCCCGGCCGGCTTGCCCTGCAACAACCCGGCGTCCCGCGCCCGGCGCCACTCCGACATCAACGACGAGTACAAACCCTCCCGCCGCAGGAACGCCCCACCCTCACCCGCCGCCACGGCCTGCTCATACCGGGCCAGCAGGTCCAGCTTCTGACCTGGGGTGAACGACCGACGCGCCCGCGGCCCGTCCGAGCGTGGACCTCTCTTACGACTCATGACCCCATCCTGGGCCGCCACCATGTCAACAGCAGTATCCAACGCTTCTCGATCCTGAACTCGCCCCGTCAGACGGACTTGCTACGAGCCGCTGGCCTCAACTCACCCTGACAGACAGGGCGCTGGTGGGCGACCGGCGGCCTCCGTGGCTCGCGACCAACGCGTCTGCCACGATTTCAGCGTCAGCTTCTGCGACGTCCGCTGGATACTCCGGCAGCAGGTCGTCCCAGACGACCAGCCACGACCCGTACAATTGGGCCTGCCCCTCGGGCCGAGCGAAGAACCAGATGTGCAGGTGGGCGCCACCATCTCCGATGCGGTAGACGTGGGCCCGCGAGACGTGCGGCAGCGCCTGCATGTGGCGGACGATGCGAGTGCTCAACAGCCCCAGTTCGGCGGCCAGTTCGTCAGGTAGATCCGCCATGTCGTAGTGATCGCGCGGATACAGCATGAGCACCAGCGGAACGCCCACTCCCGGAATCCGGACCAGCCGCCAGTGATCGTTGAACCAGATCCCCTCGTCCCGATCGCGGCAGGCGTTGCAGTCCGACGGATCCTCGCCGTGCCGCGCGGGCTCCGGGAGCACCGGCGGGCGCAACGGCGCCACGCGCAGCCCGTCCGGCTCGAACGGGCTGATCTCCCATCCCGTCATGCGTGCCAACGGGAGCCGGCGCTCGCTGTCCGCGACGGCGACTGCGTGGTCATAGAACTCGTCCGGTCGCAAGGCCATGCGGCGAAGACTAGTACGACAAGATTCCACGTGATCAAAAGCCCCGTTGTGGCTGCCAGGCACCGCCCGATGGTCTCGTACTCGATGGTCCGGATCAGGCCGACCGTGGCAACTTCGCCCAGCAACCCCTACACCTCGGACGGACCGGCAACGAGCATGCCCGAAGGTTTCAGGGGCGGTGGGTATGACGCTCACGCTTCGTACAGCACCTGCACCGCCCGGGCGAGCCTGACCAGCCACGGTTCGGCGTCGGCACCCAACGGACCGGAACCGTCAATCGCCCAGCTTCGGACCGCGTCCGAGCTGAGAAGGGCCGTGCCGAGCACCAGGCGGCGCAGACGGCGGGATATCCGGATGCCGTCGAGTTCCGCGAGCAGCACCGCGTCGTACAGGTCCTTCCCCGCAGAAACCCCTCTTTCAGCCTGGTCGGTGCAGAGCCATCGCAGCTTCCAGACCAGTGACAGCTCCCGGCTCGCTGTCCACAGAGCCGCGGGGGGCCGGCCGTCACGGCGCGGCACGGCGGTAAGCACCGGCGGCTCGGGTAAATATTCGTCGTACGCGAAATCGAGCTGAACACTTCCCGTGGAACCGTCCGGCGCGTGCCACGGAACATGCAGCCGGACACCCGCTCCCTCGTAAGAGTTTCCGTACTCGGTGTATCCCCACATCGCGTCACGGTCTGCGGCTTCAGCGTCGAGCCGAATAGTGTTATCGGCGTAGGGCTTACGCGCCACCACCTCGAGCAACTCGTCGTGCGGACGATTCGGTTCTTCGACTGCGGACAGCCAGCTGAGCCCTTCCGGCGGCAACCGCGGGTGCTGACCGCCGGTTTCGAACTCCTCGTACGTCCAGATCTCGTTGCGGGCTGCCCCGTGGGCTGCCTCCGGCCAATGCTGGACAGGGTCCAGCCGGGGCAGGTAGGGATATGGGTCCCGGTCATCGCGCGGGACGAAAGCCAGTGGCCGGACTACCCAGTCGACGTCCCCTGGGGGCCGAGCTTGCTCACCGAGCCACGCGGGCATCGTCAGGCTCCCGCATAGGACGAGAGTGTCGGCGCAGTGCGACTCCGCGACCAGACCTAGCAGGTGATCAAGCACGGCCCGCTGTGCAATGTCCACCGGAGCGGTCATCCGCGCGTTGACATGGTGAGGCATGCCAAGGCCCATCAGTTCCAGGCGCGCTCGAGGGCCAGCGCCAGCCGCCTGGTCCACTGCTCGGCCGTGCCCGTGATTCCGGGGTACTCGTCGGTGAAGTTACCCCAGTCGACCTGCCAGGACAGGACCGTCTCGGCCGTGAAGGTATCGGCTTCGACGCCGAGTTCCGGTCGCATGAGCTGGCGGACGAGGGCCTGGTCGACGGCGGTGTGTTCGGCGAGCAGGACGGCGTCGTAGAGGTCCTTGCCCTGTGGGTACATGTCGGTGGCAAGCCACAGCAGCTTCCACGCCAGTGCCAGCGAGGCGGGCGCGGCCAGCAACGGCTCGTCGACGTCGGGAAGTATCAGCACCTCCGGTGGGAGGGGCAGTTTCTCACCGAAGACGACATCGATCTGCACATGGCCGTCCGGTAGCTCCGGTGTGCTGAACGGGATGAGCAGGCGGCGTCCGTCAGCGCGTTCATACGTCCAGATGGCGGACTCGGTGATGCGGTCAGGTTGCAGGCTGGTACCGGGTGCGGCTCGGACGGCGGTCCTGATGTCATCGAGCATCGCGCGGGCCTCGGCGCTGTCGCTGGTGAGGGTGTGCGGGGTGACCACGAAATCGAGGTCGCCCGGTTCTCGGGCGGCGTCGCCGACCCAGGCCGCCATGGTGACGCTGCCGCGCAGGACCAGATGCTGACCCCAGGGTGTCGCAGCGAGGGCTGCCAAGACCTGGTTCATGGCAGTGCGTCGAGCGTTGGTCCACAGCCGGCCGGTGGCCGCCACGAGGAAGTCGGGTTCACCGGCTCGGTAGGCGTTCGAGTACTGCTTGAGGGCGGGGTCGAAAGCCGCCCGCTGGCGGACCGTCGGGCTGGCAGGCAGCGGTTGGTAGGTCGGTGGGTAGTGCGGTGAGCCGGCCGGCGCGGACCTCATCCTGTCCTCGCGCTCCAGTGCCCAACCGCTCGCGCCCGACATGGGCAGGTCCAGCCAGCCCTGGTCATGGTGGACGTCACTGTCGAAGACGACGTACTCCTGCTCCACCTTCGTGGGCGCGTGGCCCGCGGCCCGGAGGGTCTCGACAAGCTCCTCGAGCCGCTGCCGGGCAGTGGCCAGCCCAACACCGTGACAGCGCTGGTTGACGAACCGCTCCTGCACGCCGTCCGCGAACTCGCGGCGGGCGTTGTGTGACAGCCGCGCCCCGTGCGGCGCGACCAGATCGGTGAGAGCCACCAGATCCGCCACCGCCGTACTGGGTAGCAGCAGTTTGACGTGATGCTCGAAATACCGGCCACCCGGCTCGACTGCAGCCTGCTCATCCGACTGCGGTACGCCGACGCACCACGGCGCCGCCTCGATCTTTGAGCGGCACGGGTATATCCCCGCCTCGCGCAGTTCGCGTTGCCAACGCTGCACTGCGGCGTGCTGTTCGGCCAGATTGCCTCGGCCAGTCAGAGTGAGCATCGGTTGAGAGACGTACGCGCCACGATCGAGCACAATGTGGACCAACTTCACGCCATGCCGACTGGCGAACGCCGACAGCTCCCCGCCCTGATGAGCGTGAACCGTAATGTGGATCTCGAAGTCCCCCGACACCTCAAGCACCGGCGGAGTCTATGGCACGGCCGTCGGGCCGGGAAACGGATTCCGCACGCCGCAGGCTATGGCTTTTGTCGGACTTCCAGGTCATCGATCGACGCAGCGTGTAGCCCGTGGGTGGTCGGCGGATAACGCTCTACGGCGCCGTAGCGCTTCTCCAAGCGTCGGTGGATCGAATAGCGCTCAGAGCTCATAGCCGATCGAGATCTAGCCTGGCCAGTTCCGTCCGGGACGAGATGCCCAGCTTCGGAAATGCCTTGTACAGGTGCTGCCCGATAGTGCGCGGGCTGAGCAGGAGGTGCGCGGCGATGTCGCGGTTGGTGACTCCGGTCGCGGCTAGGCGTACGACCTGCAACTCCTGGGCGGTCAGCGCGGTACCAGGATCGACGCGGCGCCGGTTGAGCGTCGCCTCGCCGGTGGCGCGTAGTTCGGCGGACGCCCGATCGGCCCACGGGCGCGCGCCGAGGCGGTCGAAGGCCTCGTGGGCCTGGCGGAGGTGGGGGCGGGCTTCCGCCTTGCGGCGCCGACGACGCAGCCACTCGCCGTAGGCGAGTTGCGTTCTGGCCTGCTCGTAGGGCTGGGCGGCCAGGTCGTACAGCTTCAGGGCCTGGTTGAAGTGCTCTTCGGAGTCGCGCAGGAGTGCGTGGCAGCGTGCGACCAGGGCGGCCGCCCACGCTTCGCCGGACAGCGCGGTCCAGCGTTCGAGTTGCGCCACCGACTCCTGGACGCGTTCCGGTGTGCCGAGCCGGATCGCGGCCTCGACCTCGTCGACGACGATCCGGCCGCCGAAGTGCGACGAGCCGCGGCGGTACGCCTGGAGGCGGTCGAGTGCCGCCTGATCGCGTCCCTGGGTCAGGTCGAGCATCGCCAGCGCCCATGTCGGGAGCAGGCCTACGGCCGGGGCATTGTGGGTGAGCGCGAACCTGATGCCGTCCTCGGCCAGGGAGCGGCAGCGTTCCTCGTCTCCCTCGACGGCGGCGAGCCAGGCGAGCTGGCCGTGTAGTCCGGCGGCGGGGTGAGGTTGGCCGGTGTCCAACGCGATCTGGAGCGCCTCCTCGGCGTTGTTGCGCGCGTCCCGGTGGTGCCCGGCCATGATCTGGGTGTACGCGAGATGGTTGAGGGCGAAGGGGAGCAGCCGGATGCGGCCCTCGGCGCGACAGTGGGCGACCGCGGAGGTGACCAACTCGACAGCTTGGCTGAGGCGGCCGGTAACAAAGGCGGGGTTGGCCATCATCAGCTCCCCCTCGACGTTGGTCGGCGGTGGCTGCTGGAGGAAGTCGCTCAGTAGTGGGTACCCGGCCTCGAGATCGCCGCCGAAGATGAACCCGAGTCCGCGGGCGAGGCCGCCGAGACTGTCTTGTGGGGGAAGCTCAAGCCGGTCGAGCAGCCGCGACGCCTCCGCGGCCAGCGCGGGGTCACCGGCGGACCAGACGTTGTGCGAGGCGGCCGCGAGCATGCGAGCGGCAGACCGGGGATCGGCCTCGGCGATGCGGGCAGCCCCGTCGATGAGGAACCGAGCCGCTCGCCGCGGCGACCCCTCGTCGAACGCCACCGCCGCCCTGACCTCGGCGAGCCGGGCCAAGGTCATGGCGTCGCCGGTCAGCTGCGCGGCGCGCTCACTCAGGTCCGCCGCACGGCTGGACTGGCCCGCCTCCTTGGCCGCCATCGCCGCCGCGGCCAACCGCCGGGCCATGTGATTCTGATCGGCGCTGAGCTGCGCGGAGCGCTCATAGGCCGTCGCCATGGCCGCGTAGCCGAGGCGGGCACCGGCCCGCTCGGCTGAATGTTCGAGGGTGTCGGCGATCTGCTCGTCCGGCCCGGTCGCCGCCAGGGCGAGGTGCCAGGCCCGCCGGTCGCCGCTCACGGTTCCGGCCAGTGCCCGATGGATCGCACGACGCTGTGAGGAGGGCACACCCTGGTAGGCGGCCGAACGCAGCAGCGGATGGCGGAAGCGCACGACACCGCCGGTGACCCTGACGAGCCCGGCCAGCTCGGCCGGCTCCATCGCTTCGGCGGGGATACCCAGCGCGCCGGCCGCGGGCAGCACGATCCCCAAAGCGCCGGTGTCCTCGGCGGCCGCCACCGCGAGCATCTTCCTGGTGGGTTCCACCAACCGGTGGATCTGGCCGGCGAAGGCATTCAGGAGCCGGTGTGTGAGCGGGAGCGGCCCGGCGATCTCGAACTCGCCCGCATAAGCGGCCTTGGACAACTCGATGAGAGCCAGCGGGTTGCCGTCAGCCTCCCTGAGCACCTGCTCTCGCAGATGGGCGGGAAGCCCGTCGTCGAGCAGGCGCTCGGCGTCGTCGCGCGCCAACCCGCCCAGACGCAGCTCCGGCAGGCCGGTGGTGGGGAAGGCGTCGTGATCGTCGCGCGCGGCGACCAGGAAGGCGACGCCCTCGGACTGCAACCGCCGCGACGCGAACACCAGCGCGGCGGCCGAGGCCTGGTCGAGCCATTGGGCGTCGTCGACGACAGCGAGCAGTGGTCGTTCCTCGGCCAGCTCCGACAACAGGCTGAGCGTAGCCAGCCCGACCAGGAACCTGTCGGCTTTCGCTACCGGCGCCAGGCCGAACGCCCCGCGCAAGGCCGCGGCCTGCGGTCCGGGAAGGGCGTCGAGCCGATCGAGAGCGGGGTGCAGCAGCAGGTGCAGGGCGGCGAAGGGCAGCTCGACGTCGGTCTCCACGCCGGCTCCGCGCAGCACGCTCGCCCCATCGGCGGCCCGCACGGCGTGGTCCAAGAGCGCGGACTTCCCCACACCGGGCTCGCCCTTGATCACCAGGACACCGCTGACGCCGGATCTCGCGTCGGCAAGGAGAGCCTCGATGGCTTTGATCTCCTCCGCCCGCCCCTGCAGCATCCTGTTTCCCCTCATACCTAGGACGAATCGTGAGTCACCTTACTCATTCCTTCGGCCGCGCCCGGACCTAGCGTTCCGTGCAGTTGATCTGAACCAAGGAGTGCGGCATGACTGCTCTGAACGGCAAGACCGCCCTGGTGACCGGTGCCTCGCGCGGCATCGGCAGGGCGATCGCACTGCGGCTGGCCGTTGACGGTGCCCTGGTCGCGGTGCACTACGGCAACAACGATGAGGCAGCCAAGCAAACAGTGAGCGAGATCGAGCAAGTCGGCGGGCGGGCGTTCCCCATCCGCGCCGAGCTGGGCAAGTCAGGTGACGTGGACACCCTCTTCGCGGGACTGAAGTACGGCCTGGCGGGACGGCCGTTGGACGTCCTGGTCAACAATGCCGCGCTGAGCTCGGCTGGATCGCTGGCGGAGACCACTGCCGAGACGTACGACCGGCTGTTCGCGGTCAACGTCAAGGCGCCGTTCTTCATCATCCAACGGGCTCTGCCGATGATGGCCGACGGTGGGCGCATCATCAACCTCTCCTCGGCGGCGACCCGGGTCGCCCAGCCCGAGCTGGCCTATGCCATGAGCAAGGGCGCGATCAACGCGCTGAGCCGCAGCCTGGCGCAGGCAGTCGGCACGCGCGGCATCACCGTCAACGCCGTGGCTCCCGGGCCGACCGTGACCGAGTCGTCAGGCTGGATGGTTTCCACTCCGGAGGTGGAGGCTCGGCTCGGCGCGGCCAACGCCCTCAACCGTGTCGGCCTGCCGGCGGACATCGCGGCGGTGATCGCCTTCCTGGCTTCCGACGATGCCCGCTGGGTCACCGGCGACGTGCTGGACGTGACCGGCGGCTGCTTCCTCGGCGCTCGGATCTGAGCTGCAGATACAGCGTGGCGATCCAGCTCATCGAGTGATGTCCCCGATCACGGGCTGACTCCGGACTGGCCGACCTGGTCGTGTCGTTCGCCGTCGCGGGCGTCACCCCCGACTATGCGCTGCCGTGTCAGCGATTGCGGCCGCAAGACTATTAAAGGGAACACAGCACATGACAGACCCGGATATCCGATGCGGATTCGCGGCGGCTCTTAGACGTCTTCTGGACCCCGATTGGCCACGCAATCGACGGCTGGCACCGAGCCCGTGTCCTGGAGTGCCGTACGCCCGCCCTCCGCCCACAACTCCCGACGATCAGTCCCGGCAGCCGAGCCGTTGTCGTTCCTCCCCGAGGATTCGGCCGTGGCCCGTTTACCAGGACCGCATTCCATCATCCGTCCGCTCATTGGAATTTCGTACCAGATTCAAAGGAGCACGAACGTGTCCGTCACGTTTTCCGATCAGGACAAGCTAACCATGCGGACCGCCGCGTACGGCGCCGTCACGCTGCTGGCCGCCGCCGGTGCGGCCGGCTCGCCTCACAAGATCGCCACCGCCGGCTCCATCGCCCTGGCCTCCGCGACCGGCCCGATCGGGCACGTACTCGCCGAGAAGTCCACCGGCGCCAACCTGAACGGCAAGTCCGTCGCCGACATCGCCGACCACGTGCTGCCAGCCCTGACGGCAGCCATGAGCCTGCTCAAGATGCAGGCTCCGGCAGAGGCCGACAACTTCCACAGCACCGTCATGATCGCCCTCGAAGCAGCCACCCGGACCCAGCCGGGCGAGCCCAGCCCCACCGTGGCCGAGATGACTCGCAAGATCATCGGAGCGCTCGACGCCGCTTCGGCCACGACGCCCGAGGTGACCGCCGCCGACAACGGGGGGTCGGTCGCATGACGACGTCAGCGATTGCAGTTTCAGGGCTACGGAAAGCCTTCGGGGACAAGGTGGTGCTCGATGGCATCGATCTGGATGTGCGTGCGGGCACGGTGTTTTCCCTGCTCGGTCCGAATGGGGCGGGTAAGACCACGACGGTGAACGTGTTGACCACGTTGATGAAGGCCGACGCCGGGACGGTTCGGGTTGCCGGGCATGATGTCGCGACCGAGACCAAGGCGGTGCGGGCGGCGATCGGGGTCACCGGTCAGTTCGCGGCGGTGGACGAGCTGCTGACGGGGCAGGAAAACCTGCAGCTGATGGCGGACCTGAAGCGTCTGGGCTCTACCGCCGGCCGGCGGGTCGTCACCGACCTGCTGGAACGCTTCGACCTGGCCGAGTCGGCGCTGAAGCCGGTGTCCACCTATTCCGGGGGTATGCGCCGCAAGCTGGACCTGGCGATGACCCTGGTCGGCAAGCCCCGCATCATCTTCCTGGACGAGCCGACGACGGGACTGGACCCGCGCAGCCGCCGAACGATGTGGGACATCGTCCGCGAACTGGTCACCGACGGCGTCACCATCTTCCTCACCACCCAGTACCTCGAGGAAGCCGACCAGCTCGCCGACCGGATCGCCGTCCTCGACCAGGGCCGCCTGGTCGCCCAGGGCACCCCCGACGACCTCAAAGCCCAGGTCCCCGGCAGCCACGTCCGACTCCGCTTCACCACCGCCGGCGAACTCGACGCGGCCGCGCGGGTCCTCACCGACTCCACCCGCGACAACGAAGCACTGACCCTGCGAGTGCCCAGCGACGGCGGAACCAAGTCACTGCGGGCCCTGCTCGACAGGCTCGACGAAAACACGATCAACGCCGAAGCGTTCTCCGTGCACACCCCAGACCTCGATGACGTTTTCCTCGCCCTGACCGGCCGCACCACGGAGGTAGCAGCGAAATGAGCACCCCATCCCACTCGATGGTCATGTTGCGCCGCAACTTCAAACACATCGCCCGGAACCCCACCTCAGTCTTCAATGCCGTCCTGATGCCCATCGTGCTCATGTTGATGTTCGTGTACATGTTCGGAGACGCCTTCAACGTCGGCGTCGACTACATCGACTACGCCACACCCGGGCTGATGCTGCTGGCCGTGTGTTACGGGCTGGGGGCCACCGCCACGGCGGTGAACTCCGACATGACCAAAGGCATCATCAACCGGTTCAAGGTCATGGACGTCTCCCGCGGTGCGGTACTGACCGGTCACGTCATCGCCAGCCTGCTGACCAACCTGATCGCCATCGGATCCCTCCTCGGGGCAGGGCTCCGGCAAGGTAGTCATATGCCGGACTTCAGGTGAGTCCGAGGAGTTGTAGCGGTCGGTAGGGGTTTCGGCTGTTGCGGCGGAGGGCTTGGGCGATGGTGGTGATGCCGGCGAGGCGGAGCAGGCTGATCGCGGTGTTGCGCAGGGTGGCCATTGCGCGGGGTGCGTTGCGGGTGCGCAGGCGGCTGGCGTCTTCGCCGTAGGTGGTGTCGCGGATGTGGTGCAGGGTTTCGATGGCCCAGTGTCCGCGTAGCCCGTCGGCCAGGTCGGCGGGGTTGGCCTGGGCGGCGGTCAGGTTGGTGATGGCGTAGACGGTGACGGTGGACCAGCGGCCGGTGCTCAGGTTGAGTCGGCGGCGGCGGATCCGCAGGGCTTGGACGGCGTGTGGGAAGTCCAGGGCGAGCGGCCCGGTGCAGGTGACCGCTTGTAGACGGCGGATGTCGTAGCGGCCGTGGCCGCGTTCGCCGGTCTCGTCTTGGACCGGGACCTTCGTCCAGGGCAGGGCTTTGAGCTGCCGATACAGACGCGGCTGGTTCTTCTTCACGGTGAACAGGTAGCCGGCGTGCTTGGTCTCGGCGAGCCAGCGGGCATGCTCGCGTTGGGTGTGTAACGCATCAGCGGTGACGAGCGCCGCGCTCAGGTCGAGGGCGGCCAGCAGCGGCTGGAAGCGGGTGATCTCATTGGTCTTGCCGGCCACGTCGACTTGGGCGAGGACCGCCCCGGTGCGTTGGTCCAGCACGGCCAGCAGGTGCACCTGCGCTCCGGCCGGTCCGCTGCCCCGCAGGGTTTTGCCGTCCACGCTGTACACACGCCGCCCGGTCGGGGTTCCTGCCGCCGGCCCGGAGGCGATGAGCCACCGGCCGACCGCGTCGTCCAGGGCGTCGGCGTCGACGCCAGCCAGGATCCGCCGGAATGTGGACTCGTCCGGCGCCCGATACACCCCGGTGAGCGGGTCTCGGAACACGCCCAACTCGGCGAGGACCTGCTGCGGGACGTCGCCGGCCCATTCGGCGACGGCCGCCGCGGACCGGGCGCCGGTCAACACCGCCGCGACCGCGGCGGCCAGGACCCCGGGCAGCGCATGGACGACACCGCGAGGGTCTCGCCGGTCCGGCACCTGCCTCAACGCCGTGACCAAGCTCGTCCGGCCGCCTGTCAACGGCTCGTCCAAGCGGTCCGCGTGCACGGCCAACACGTCAATCAGCGATGATGTTCCCAACGGGCGCGGTCCTCTTTGATCTTCCCAGCTTCGACACCTGGATGATCATCGAAAGGCCGCGCCTGTCCTCATACCGTGATGATCAGGAGCGTCTGCACTCAAACGGCCAGACCGGTCATATCGCTACCTTGCCGGAGCCCTGCTCCTCGGGGTGGCTTTCCTGCTGGGATTCAACCCGTCGGCGAGTTCCCTCGACTGGCTCGCCGTGCTCGGCATCATCGTGCTGCTCGGGTTCGCGGCCGGTTGGCTCACCGTCGCCCTCGGACTGTTCGCCAAGTCCCCAGAAACCGCCGGCCTGGCCGCCGTGCCACTGGTCATGCTGCCGTTCTTCAGCAGCGCGATCGTCCCGGCGGAGAAGATGGGGCCGGGCCTCCGGCAGTTCGCCGAATACCAGCCCTTCACGTCGATCATCGAAACCCTCCGCGGGTTGCTCAACGGCACACCAACCACCAGCACCACGATCACCGCCATCACCTGGTGCATCGGCATCGCACTCATCGGATACCTCTGGGCAGGCTCCACCTTCAAGAAGCGCGCGTGACCGGGACCAACTGACTCCAGCTCGTCTGAGTGCCTTCCAGCGCCGCCTCTGCGAACTTCGTTTCGCCGAGGCGGCGCCGAACTGTCTGCTCGATCCGGCCTGCCCAGAACATCCAGCATCGCCACGTGGCGTTCGTCGCCTGCGCGGCACATCGACCGTCGAGTGGTTGACATGGTCACGACCATGCGGAGGACCGAGGGCGTCAATACTTTGCCCTTGCGCTAAGTATCGCGGCAAGCAATGCTTAGCCGTGTGGCACAGTATTGGGAACAGCTCGACGGCGTGTTCATCGCCCTCGCCGACCCGACGCGGCGCCGTGTCATCCGACGACTCGGCCGCGGTCCGACGAGCGTCGGCGATCTCGCCCGCGAGTTTCCGATGACCCTTCCGTCGTTCATGAAGCACGTACGGACGCTCGAGTCGAACGGGCTGATCCGCACGGTCAAGTCCGGCCGGGTGCGCACCTGCGTGCTCAACCGTGAGCGCCTCGCCCTCGTCGAAGGCTGGCTCGCGGAGCAGCGCCAGATCTGGGAAGAGCGCACCGATCGCCTCGAACGCCTCGTCACCGATCCGAAGGAGAACCAACAGTGAATCCTGAACTGGATCTGGCCCTGGAGCGGGTCATTCGCGCCCCCCGCGCCGCCGTGTGGAGCGCGTGGACCGACCCGTCCCGCTTCGAGAAATGGTGGGTGCCGGCTCCGACCCGGTGCCGCGTTGACCGCTTGGACGTCCGGCCCGGCGGTGCACTCGTGACCCGACTCAGCAACGACGGAGTGCAGTTCGTCCCGCACGTCGACGCAACCTTCCTCGTCGTTGACGAGCTAGAGCGGATCGTGTTCACGAACGCGATCGACAGCGCCTGGCGCCCCACTAACCCTGCACCGGTCCCCATGACCGCCGAGATCACCCTGAGCGATCATCCCCACGGCACGGACTACCGGATCATCGTCCGACATGGTGATCCCGCCGCACGCGCCCGTCACGAGGAACTCGGCTTCGTCGAAGGCTGGGGCTCGGTCACCAAGCAACTCGCCGGGGTCGCTGAAGGCCAGGGCGTGCGATGAAGATCGTCCTCACCGAGTTCGTAACCCTCGACGGGGTCAGCCAGGGTCCCGGATCTCCGACCGAGGATACGAGCGATGGCTTCACCCAGGGCGGCTGGCTCGTGCCCTACCTGGACGAGCTCTTCGTCCGGCGTACCTCTGAATGGCTGGGTCTCGCCGACGGTCTGCTGCTCGGGCGGCGGACCTATGAGGCGTTCGCTCGCGACTGGCCGCACATCACCGACCCGGACGACCCATTCACGGAGCGGATGAACTCACTACCGAAGTACGTCGTGACGAACACCCTCACGGAGGGTAGTTGGCACCCGGCGACGGTGCTCCGCGGCGACCCGATCCAGACTGTCGGGAAGCTCAAGGCGCAGCCGGGACGGGAACTCCAGATCCACGGGAGTGCGCGACTCGGCAAGGCCCTGTTGTCGGCCGGCCTCGTCGACAAACTCCGGCTCGTCGTCGCCCCCACTGTGACCGGTTCCGGGCGGCGGCTGCTCGACCACCCGAGTGCACCCGTCGGCCTCCGGCTCGTTCACCACGAGGTGACGGCGAACGGCCTGCTGTTGCTCGAGTACGAGTGTGTCGGCGCCGCCCGGGTGGGGGAATACGAGGGCGTCACGGCCTTCGTATAGTCACCGCGCTCACAATATGGCCGGCCACCGACTGATCCTCGGCGGCGCTGTCCTCTCCCCCGGCAACGGGCCGCCCCGGTGCCGGTGATGTGGGCGGCCGACGGCCGACCCGAGCGCCCCCACGACGCGCCTCGATCCAAGTTGGGCGCTATCCCTGAGCGGCGACGAGGAACATCGGCACGACGACGAAGATCCGGTTCGCGCAGGCGCGCTCGGCCTGCTCGGCGAGCCAGCTTTCCTCGTCGGTGATCCGTTGCAGCAGGGCGTACGCGGTGTCGTCGGTGAACACAGCGGTGTGCACCTCAGCGACCGGGTCGGTGAACCCGGCGTCAAGCAGCAGGTTGCGATACCTACGGGCAACGCGCGGCGACGGGAGCGAGTCCGCCTTGGCGTGGACCAGCCGACGGGTGGTCTCCGGCTCGTCCGAGTCGATGGCGATCGTGTCCCAGTCCTGGCCGACCAGCACGGCCCGGCCGCCCGGCGCGAGCACCCGGCGGGCCTCGGCCACGGCTCGCGCCGGGTCGTCGAGCATGTGCAACACCTTGTCCGCGCGATAGTAGGTAACCGAGCCGGTCTCGAGCGGCAGCTCGTAGGCGTCGCCGACATGGAACTCGCCGGCCGGCCAGCGCTCCCGGGCCACGGCGATCACCTCGGGGTCGAGGTCGACGCCGACCGCGTGGGCCCCGCGCTCGGCCAGCTCGGCGACGGCGCGGCCACTGCCGCAGCCGGCGTCAACCACGGTTCGGCCGGTGAGGTCGCCAAGCAACTCGTAGGAACGTGCGCGCAACTCGACGGCCGCGGACTCTCCCTCGACGGCGTCGAGGACAGCAAGAAGACTGGACATGCCCGCCATCGTCGGACTTAATGTCGACATGAAGTCAAGACCGATGACGATCGGCGAAGTGGCCGACCATTTCGGCCTACCAGCGCACGTACTGCGGCACTGGGAATCGGTGGGCCTACTCTCCCCCGCCCGCGTCGAGGGCGGCCGCCGCCGCTACACCCGCGACGACCTGTTCCGAGTGGCGTCGATCGTCCGCGCGAAGCAGGCCGGCCTGCCGCTGCCGGACATCCGGGCGTTCCTCGCCGCGCGCGACCCGGCCACCCGCAAGGACGTGCTGAGCCGCAACCACCGCGCGCTGCAGGACAGGATGGCGGCGCTGCGGTCGGCGCTCGATCTGCTTGAGGCCGGGCTGAACTGCTCGCACGAGGACATCGCGACCTGCCCGAACTACCGCGCCCACCTCACGGAGCTGGTGGACGTCACGGGCGCTGGCCCCCAGGGCACCCTTCCGCAGAGATGAGTGCAATCACCTGTCGACGAGGGCTAGTGCTCTGACCACAAACGTTGGCCGGGTTGGTTATGCGGCTCGGGTGGCGGGTTGGCCCCAGCGGCGGTGTCGTTCGCTGCGGATGCGGGCGCGGTGGCGGCGTTGGGCGGCCAGGACGTCGGGGTGGCGGGCGTTGGCGTTGCGCCAGCGCAGGTAGGCGTGCAGGCCGCGGGCCAGGACGGTGTGGTTGGGGTGGTCGGAGCCGGCGATGACGAAGGTGCGCAGCGGCCCGAAGTGCGCCTCGATCGGGTTGGCCCAGGATGCGTAGGTCGGGGTGAAACACAACTCGACCTTGTTCCGGGCCGCCCACTGTCGGATCGCGAAGCCCTTATGGGCGGACAGGTTGTCCAAGATGATGTAGATCGGGGCGCCGTCAGGGCAGGCGGCCCGGATCGACTTGAGTGCGGCGAGGGTGTTCGCCGCCGATTTCTGGGTGCGGACCACGCCCCAGAGGGTGTCGTCGCCGATCGAGTAGCAGCCGTGGAACTGCCGCACGCCGTGCAGCTTGTGGTAGTTCGCTGGGAGCCTGCGTGGGCGGCTCTTGGGCTGCCAGCCGACGCCGCCGTGCGGGCGGATCGTCAGCGGCCCGAACTCATCGAACGCGAAGGCGCGGTGTGGGAAGTGCTCGATCACGTGCTCGATGCGGGCCAGCTTCTGCTCCCGCTGGGGGTCTGTGGACTCCTTCCACGTCTTCGTGCGTTGGAAGGTGATCTGGTGGCGGCGCAGCACCTGCCGTAGTCGTTCCCGCCCGATGATCACCTTCCGATCGGGGTTGTCAGCGAGGTATTCGGCGAGCTTGCGCACGCTCCAGCAGGTGAACGGCCGTCCCAGCTTGGCGGGACGGGTGTTGGCCGTCGCGACGATGAACGCCTCGTCGTCGCTACTGATTCGGCGGGGACGGCCACCCGCCCACTGAGGGTCCAGGCTGGCCATGCCCATCTCGTTGAACCGGTGGATCACCTGCCGAACGGAGTCTTCGTCGGCCTGCACGAGCCGGGCGATGACCGGCACACTGTTGCCGCCAGCTGAGGCGAGCACGACCATCGCCCGGCGCAGCCGCACGACCGAGCCGGTGCCTCGACGCACCAGACGTTGCAGCCGTTGACCCTCTTGATCACTTAATCGACGTACCCGAACCGGCTCTGCCACCCCGACAGCCTGACGGTCCCACGCCGGCCCAGCCCTTCACTCAGGCCGGCGTGTCACCAACACCGCCAACGTTTGTGGTCAGAGCACTAGCGCCGCTTGGGGAAGTACCGCCTCACCTCACAGGACGCCTACAACACCGCGGCGTGGACGTTCACCTCGGCGCCACCGACGGAGTCCGCGATCCCACCGGGCCACACCTGCCTGCCCGAAGGCTTCAGCCCAGGGCACTGCCGACCGGAACCACTGGCGTACGCCAGCTACGACCTCGGCGCCACCATCGACCTGAAGAACACCGTGTCGGCCCGGGGCAAGCACACGTTCCGCGTCAACGCGTTCCACGAGTGGTCCAGCGAGGCGATGCCGGCGATCGCCGGACTGAAGCTGTGGACGAGCACCAACGACGGAAAGACCTGGGAAGCCGTGAGCGTCAAGCGGGACCGGGCCGGCAGCTACATCGCCACCACCTCCTACGGCCACACCGCCGGCAAAAGGTCAGCTTGAAGGTCGAAGCCTGGGACACCGCAGGTAACCGCCTTGAGCAGACCACCCTGGGGGCGTTCACTCTGCGCACCACCGGCCACCGCAACTGACCAGGTAACCGACAGGCGGAAGGCGCGTGGCGGGACTCGGACGAGTCCCGCCCCCGCGGCATGTCCGGCACCGTGCGGGTGGGGGCCGACGCGATCGGCCCCGCCGCGCTCTCATAACTGTGTTCGGGCCTGTTCCTCCATCAGGGTGGCGAAACCGTCGAGATGGCGTGCGAGACCGTACTCGAACAGTCCAGCCAGGTCCGACGCCGTTTCCGTCGGGATCGTCGCCAGCAGTGGAAATCTTCCACTGTCGAGGAGCTGGTCGGCTCGCTTCTGCTGTGCCAGCCGCCACCCATCGAGCGTCACACCGGTTTCCTGCTCCGATTCGACCTCGGCCGCCATGGACAGCGCGACGGTGACGACCAGTCCGTGAAGCGTGAGCGCCTCGCGGATCCGTGTCGTCATGGGCAGCCCGAGCCCGTCGAGCGCGCGCAGGGTCCACTCGGTGTGCGCCATCATGTTGGGCACGAGCGCCGGACGGGTGAACGAGACGGCCCTGGGCAGCCAGAGGTGTCGCCGGCACAGTTCCCACTGCTGGCAGGCGATCAGTTCGAGTTTCGCCCGCCAGCCGGGCGGTCCCGGGTCGGGCAGTTCGGATTCGCCGAAGACCTCGTCGGCCATTTGCGTCACCAGCTCGTCCTTGTTCGCCACGTGCCGGTAAAGCGACATCGGGCCGGCTCCGAGGTCGGCCGCGAGACGTCGCATCGACACTGCGTCGAGTCCCTCGACGTCGGCGATCGCGATGGCGGCGCGGAGAACATGCTTCCGGCTCAGTGGCTGCTTGCGGGTGCCAGCCTGCCGCGGCCTCTGCGATTCGGCCGGGCTGACAGGGTGCTTGCGGCGGGTGTGGTTGCTGACCACCGTGCCGGAACCGACCGTCGCTTCGACCAGCCCGTTGTCGCGGAGAGTCGCCATCGCTCTGGTCGCGGTCGCGACCGCGACGCCCCATCGCTGGGCGATTTGCCGGACTGAGGGTATCCGGTCCCCCGGCCGCAGGTCGCCGGTCAGGATTCGGCCACGGATCTCCTCGACGATCCGCCGGTATGGCGGATCCGGGCGCGGCGTCGGCGAAGGCATGGGTGCCCCCGATCTACTGGTGAGGTTGTCACGCGCTTGGAATGTACTAGTTCGATTCTCGTCTGGCTAGTACACTTCGTCGGCTTGACCAGGCGATATTGACTCAACTTCGCCCGGTGCGGCGATACGGTGTACGCATGACGAAAGATACACCGTACGCACTCGTGCGGCAGACGGAGGAGGCAGACCGGCAGGCGGTATCGGACATCCTCACCGAGGCGTTCATGGACGATCCGGTCGCCTGTTGGCTCTTCCCCGCATCGAGCGAACGCGGTCGTCTCCAGTCGCACTTCTACGGCCACCTGCTGGATCAGGGCTCCGCCGAGGCATACCTGGTCGGCCGTGGTGAGGGTGCCTCGGTGTGGCTGGCATTGGCCACGGGCCAGGCGCCCGACGAGGAACGCCCGGACGCGCCCGACGTGGACCGGAACTCGGTCTTCGGCGAGAACGGCGCGCGGTTGCGGACTCTGGGGCTGGCACTGGCCGAGCGGCATCCCCGTCGTGAAACGCACCTCTACCTCTCGTGCATGGGGGTGGTGGGCGGGCGGCAGGGCGCCGGACTCGGCTCGGCGATGTTGCGCCACCGGTTGGAGCGAGCAGACGCCGACGGGCTCGCCGCGTACCTGGAGGCGAGTTCACCCCGGAGCCACGCCCTCTACCTGCGGTACGGCTTCGAGGACCTCGGCGAACCGGTTCGCGTGGCGGACAGCCCACTCCTTTGGCCGATGTGGCGCCAACCGCGCCCTTGACCACCCACCAATTCCCCAACCACAAGGGAGAACCTCGATGACGACGAAAGACACCACCGGCGACCGCCGACCGCCGACCCTGGTCTTCGTACACGGCACCAACTCCTCGTCGCACCTCTGCTCGGGACTGATCACCGAACTCACCTTGCGGGGGCACCGGTGCGTGGCCGTCGACCTTCCGGGACACGGCACTGAAGGGTTCTTCCCCCGCTCGTACCAGGCCCCGCAGGACCTCAAGGGGCTGGCAACCGAGCCGTCGCCGCTCGCCAAGATCACCATCGACGACTACGTCGAGCGCGTCGTGGACGTGGTGCGCCGCGCTCGCCGACACGGGCCCGTGATCCTGGCCGGCGCCAGCCAGGGCGGCGTCACCCTGAACAGGGTCGGCAACGCCATCCCCGAACTGCTCGATCGGGTCGTCTACATGGCGGCGTACTGCTGCGTCGACCTCCCGAACGTGGCCGCCTACCTTGCCACGCCAGAGAACAGCGACAGCCTGCTCCCCCTGGTGACCCGGACGGTGGTCGCCGATCCGGCTCTGCTCGGAGTGGCCCGGATCAACTGGCGCTCGGCCGACCCGTCGGTGTTCGACGGCATCAAGCAGTGCCTCGCCGGCGACTTCACCGACGAGGCGGTGAGCCGGCTGCTCAACATGCTCGAGCCTGACGAGCCCGTCAGCATCCCGCTGGCCGACGCCCGCGCCGAAGCGGGCACCTGGGGTCGGATTCCCCGGACGTACGTGCGCTTCACCCACGACCGGCTGATCCCACCTGCGCTACAGGACCGGTTCATCACCGAGGCCGACCGCCTCACCCCGGACAACCCGACCGACGTTCGAAGCGTCGCGGCACCCCACGTCGGCCCGTTCGACCGACCCGAACTGGTGGAGATCTTCGCCGAACTCGCCGGCCGCTGACCAGACGCACAACGGCCGACCTTCTCAGCCTCGACCGGCCTCCCGCGCTAGCTGGCTTGGTGGGCGAAGTCCCAGCGGGTGGCGCCGTATGGCTCGGCGGAGGCCACGCCGACCGCCGTGTGCAGCGTGAGCTGGGTACAGGCGCCAGGGCGAGGGACCCGCACTGGGCGCGCTGTACGGGGCCGTGAGTGCATCGCCTTCCACCGAAGCCGGCCAGACACCAGTTCGGTAAACGGCCGCCGCACGCTCCAAAGTGGAAGGGTCGGTGACCCGACGGGCCTTGCCCTCGATGCCGCGCAAGCGCGGCTTGGACTCCAGCGTCGCCACGATCACCTGTTCACCCCGGCGCCGGCCACGGTGCGTGACGGCCTCCCGCTGAGTGCAGCTGTTGACCTCAACGGCTGTTCAACTTCTAGCGTCTACGACAAGCGGGTCAGTCGCCTGCGGCCCACAAGACAGGGGAAGTTCATGACGACGATCGCCGCACCCCGCGCGGGCCGGAAAGAGTGGATCGGGCTGGCTGTGCTGGCCATGCCCACGCTGCTCATCGCGATGGACATGACCGTTCTGCACCTGGCGGTTCCTTCGCTGACCGCGGACTTGCGGCCGAGCACCGCGCAACTGCTGTGGATCATGGACATCTACGGGTTCCTGGTCGCAGGCCTGCTCATCACCATGGGAACGCTCGGTGACCGGATCGGGCGGCGCAAGCTGCTGTTGACCGGTGCCGCCGCCTTCGGCGTCGCCTCGGTGCTCGCGGCGTTCTCCACCAGCGCCGAGATGCTGATCGTGACCCGGGCGCTGCTCGGCGTCGCGGGTGCGACGCTGATGCCCTCCACGCTGTCCCTGATCCGCAACATGTTCCATGACCCGGCCCAGCGCACTGTCGCCATCAGCGTCTGGATGACCTGCTTCGCGGTCGGCGGCGCCCTCGGCCCGCTGCTCGGCGGATTCCTGCTCAACTACTTCTGGTGGGGCTCGGCGTTCCTGATCGGCGTCCCCGTCATGGTGGTCCTACTCGTGCTCGGCCCTGTGCTGCTGCCCGAGCACCGTGACGAGCCCGAGCACCGTGACGAGAAGGCGGGCAAGCTGGATCTGGGCAGCGCCGTGCTGTCCCTGGTCGCTGTGCTGTCCGTGGTCTACGGCCTCAAGCTGATCGCCGAGGATGGCTTCGGGCTGCTGCCGGTCGCCTTCATGGTGCTGGGTCTGGCCGTCGGGGTCGCCTTCGTCCACCGGCAGCGGACGCTCGCCGACCCGCTGCTCGACCTCACGCTGTTCCGTGAGCGCACCTTCAGCGCCTCGGTGGCTCTGCTCACTGTCGGCATCCTGGTGATGGCCGGTTCACAGATCTTCACACTGCAGTACCTCCAGCTCGTGCACGGACTCTCCCCGCTGGTCGCCGGCCTCTGGTCGCTGCCCAACGCGGCCGGTCTGATGGCCGGCGCCATGACGGCCCCGGCCCTCGCCGCGAAGATCCGCCCCGGTTTCGTCATCGCGGGCGGCCTGGTCGTCGCGGCCATCGGACTGGGAATGCTCACGCTGGTCAGCGCGACAGCGGGTCTGGGCATCCTGGTGACGGCGTCCGCCATCATGGGTGCGGGTCTGGGGCCGATGGCGGCTCTCAGCACCGACCTGATCGTCGGGGCGGCTCCGCCCGAGCGTGCCGGTGCGGCCTCGGCCATCTCCGAGACGGGCACCGAGCTGGGCGCCGGTCTGGGCATCGCAGTCCTCGGCAGCATCGGCTTCGGTGTCTACCGCAGCCAGATCGCGGACACCATGCCGGCAGGCGTCGACTCCGAGGCGGCGCACGAGTCGCTCGGTGGCGCGGTGGCGGTGGCCCAAGATCTCTCCGGGAAGGCCGGTGACGAACTGCTCACCGTCGCCCGTGAGGCGTTCACCCACGGGCTGCATGTCACGGCCCTCGTCGGCGCCGGCGTCGCGCTCGTCCTGGCACTGCTGGCAACGGTGCTGCTGCGCGGAGTCAAGCCGGGCGTCAGCGGTCACGACGAGGCCACGGAGGGCACCCCGCAGGCCGGAATCCCGGACGGCGCGGCCACGACGCAGACCGCGGCGAACGCCGAAGCGGTGAAGACAGAGACCGCGGTCGGAAGCATCTGAACCACCCGGACCGGATGACGGCCCGACCGCACGGACCGGAGCACGGAGAGTGCGGTGGTCCGCTTCCGGCACCCTCGGCCGGACCGACCGGCGTCGCGGGAAACACCCACCGCGTCGTCGCCGCAGGGCACCGGCACAAGATGTTGCGGAGCAGGAGATTGCTGACGCTCCCGGGATAACAAAGATACATGCGTTTCGCATATAGTTGCTGACATGGAGTCGAGCCTTGAAGCAGCAATCAACGAGTGGCACGCGAGTGTGAATGACGGGGATCTGCAGCGGTCGGCAAGGGCGGTGGGTGATCCGATGGTCGTCTTGGGGCCGAAGGGGGCTGGGTCGATCACGCCTGAGCAGTTCGCGGAGTGGGTCGAGCGTTCCGGGATCAAGCTGACCCCGCGGTCATGGCACCCGATCAGCGAGCGACTCATGGTGGTCGAGGAGGACGCCACCTGGCCTGAGAGCAAGACACCGACGCGGGTGGCGACGGTTTTCCGTGCTTCCGGTGGCAAGGTGACCGCTTCGCTGCGGTTGCCCGACCTCAAGTCGGCACTCGAACTGGCCTACATCTGCCGTGAAATGGCGGCATCCGAGTGACCAGCCAAGGGCCGGGCCAGGTCTTGTTCGGCTTCGTCCGGCACTGGTCACGCCGATCGGCGACTGGTGATCCGGGATCGGCCGAGCAAGGGCGACTCGTGCTTGTCAGCGAGGCAGTCCACTGCCTCACTGAGCGCGGGATCTCCGCAACCGTCAACGCGGTCGCGCACGAGATCGGGATCGACCAGAGCGGAGCCTCACGCCTGATCAAGAGCGCCACCTCGGCCGGCTACCTGGTCATGGAGGCTTCCGCGGCTGATGGCCGACGACGCGAAGCGTCACTCACACCCGCGGGCCGATCAATGCTGAACCAGGCTCATCGCTGGCAGGAGGAGGTCTTCGGCCAGCTGGCCGCAGGTTGGAGTGAGCAGCGGCGCCGCGAATTCCAGCAGGCCATGACCGATCTAGTGGACCGGTCTTATACGACGGAAACATGACCCACGTGATCGAGACCTGGCGTGGCTGTGGCAATGGCCGCGTGTAATTAGCGGGCGCTGCGGACTGGCGGTCGTTGCGGCCTCAGCGGCTCACGGCGGTCTCCCGCTCCACACGCGACAGCTTTTCGGGATTGCGGACGTGGTAGGCGCCGGTGATGTAGCCGTTCTCGACCCGCACGGCCAGCACGCCGTCGATCTCCCCGTTGACTCGGACGAGCAGCCCAGGGCCACCATTGATCTGTGCCACCTCGACCGATCGTTGGGCGTCGCGTTTCCACCAGCCGACGGCCAGCAAGCGAGCCACGTTGCCGGCCCCCACGACGGGCCGAAGCAGGGCATGTTTGATACCGCCGCCGTCGCTGAGGGCGACGACGTCCGGCGCCAGGATGTCGAGCAGGCTCTGCAGGTCGCCGTTTTCAACCGCGCGTTGGAAGGCACCGAGTGCGGCGCGGGTCTCGGCCGGGGAGACGACGCCGCGTGGCCGGCGCGCGGCGACGTGCGCCCGTGCCCGGTAGGCGATCTGGCGTGTCGCCGCTGAGGTCTTGTCGACGGCGTCAGCGATCTCGTCGTAGTCCAGGTCGAACACCTCGCGCAGCACGAACACCGCCCGCTCGATCGGCGCGAGCGTCTCCAGCACCAGCAGCATCGCCATCGACATGCTGTCGGCCAGTTCGACGTCCTCGGCCACGTCGGGCGTGGTCAGCAACGGTTCGGGCAGCCACGGCCCGACGTAGGACTCCTTACGCCGATCGAGCGCACGCAGCCGGTCCAGCGCCTGCCGGGTGACGATCCGCACCAGGTAGGCGCGCTTCTCCCGGACGGTGGCCAGATCGACGCCCACCCATCGCAGCCAGGTCTCCTGCAGGACGTCCTCCGCGTCGGCGGCCGAGCCGAGCATCTCGTAGGCGACGGTGAACAGCAGATTGCGATGGGCAACGAACACCTCGGTCGCCGAATCCATGAAGTCCACGCGGTCGCCACGATCGAGCGGCTCGGCGGTATCCGTCGTCCGGTCGCTGCGCTGACTCATGCCTGACTCCTTCCTGTTCAACCTTCGTCCTGCCACACGCACTAGACGTCGCTGCCCACCGCTTCGTAACAGCCACCAGCGATGACCCACGTCATACACCCACGCTGTTACGGAGCTCGGTCGCCGACGTCTTGTGATCGTCAGAACGCCGCACGAACGCTCCGCGCGGCACGCAACACCACGAGTGAGGACGAAGTCATGGCAACCACGAAAGCGCAGGCCCCGACGGCCGATTCGCGCCGCTGGGCCGCGCTGTTCTTCATAGGGTTGGCCCAGCTCATGATCGTTCTGGATGGGACGGTCGTGAACATAGCGCTGCCGTCGCTCCAGCGGGATCTGGGGATCTCCGACGGCGACCGGCAGTGGATCATCACCGCGTACACGCTGGCGTTCGGCAGCCTGCTGCTGCTCGGCGGCCGGATCGCCGACTACACCGGCCGCAAGCGGACCTTCCTGATCGGACTGCTCGGCTTCGCCGGCGCGTCGGCGCTCGGCGGCGCGGCGGACAACTTCGAGATGCTACTGAGCGCCCGTGCCCTGCAGGGCGGGTTCGCCGCGCTGCTCGGGCCGTCCGCGCTGTCGCTGCTCACCGTGACGTTCACTCAGCCCAAGGAGCGCGCCAAGGCGTTCGGGATCTGGGGCGCCATCACCGCCGTGGGTGGCGCGATCGGGCTGCTGGCCGGCGGGGCGCTGACCGACTACCTGGACTGGCGCTGGTGCCTGTACGTCAGCGTCCCGATCGCCCTGATCGCGATGGTCGGCGGGAACGCGATGCTGGCCGAGTCGCGGAGCGGGGGCAGGGCCCAGTTCGACATCCCGGGCGTGCTGCTGGTGACCGGCGGGCTGGTCGCGATCGTGTACGGCACGAGCCAGGCGGAGTCCGACGGCTGGGGCTCGGCGAAGGTCATCGGTCTGCTGGCCGGGGGCGCGGTACTGCTCGCCGCGTTCGCCTTCGTCGAGAGCCGGGTGTCGCAGCCAATGCTGCCGCCCCGCCTGATCGCCAACCGAACCCGCGGCGGCGCCTATCTGAGCGTGGGACTGGCCATGGTCGGAATGTTCGGGGCGTTCCTCTTCATGACCTACTACCTGCAGGTCGTCAAGGAATACTCGCCGATCAGGACGGGCGTGGCCTTCCTCCCGATGACCGTGGCGGTCCTGATGTCGGCCGGCGGGCTCGCCACCCGACTGCTGCCCAAGGTCCCGCCGCGGATGCTGATCGTGCCAGGCATGCTGCTCATCGCCTCCGGCATGCTGTGGCTGCGCACCATGGAGATCGACACCGCCTACGTCGAGGGCGTGCTGGTCTCGGGACTCCTACTCGGCTTCGGGGCGGGCATGATCATGCCGGTGGCCTTCAACTACGCCACCCACGGCGTCGACCAGCGCGACGCGGGCGTCGCCTCGGCCAGCGTCAACACCCCGCAGCAGATCAGCAGCTCGATCGGAACCGCGCTGCTCAACACCATCGCCACCAGCGCGACCGCGGACTACTTGGCCTCGCATGCCTCGCAGGGCAGGAGCCCGGCCTTCGCCAAGGAGGCGATGCTGGAAGGTTTCGTGACAGCCGGCACCTGGGCCGCGGGGATCCTCCTGGCCGGTGCGCTGATCGTCGCTGTCCTGATGAACACCCCGCGCCCCGAACACCAGGCCGTCACCGAGGACGCCGAGAGCGCGGGGGGCACCGAGCCGATGCTCGCTCACCCCTGATCCCTCCGGCGGAGGTCCACAGCGGCAGCGCTCAGCCGCGGTTCACGGATCTCGACCGGGTCGACCTCGCCTGACAGCCACCAACCGACGAGCCCCGCCGATCCCTCAGCGATCGACCGGGCTCGTCGGCTTGAACCCGGCCGCGCCGACGGGCGCCGGCCGGCCCGGGATACTTAGACAGACCGTCAAATGGGCGGCGACTGGGCAAGCCAGCGGTTCGGGGTAGCAAACAGGCACGGGCATTGTCGATCATTGGAGTTCTCTACGCTCTGTGACCGCCAAGGATGCCCGTGCCTGCCGTCCCATCATCGCTGCTGGAGCCCGTCTGGGTCGAGTTCGCCGCGCTGCTGCCTGAGCGCGGACAGTTTCATCCCGACCACCCGCTGGGCTGCCACCGTCGCCGTATCCCGGACCGGATCGTGGTCGAGCACCTGGTCAACGCCCTGGTGCACGGGTCGGGCTACGAACGCATCGCCAGTGCCACATGTTCGGACTCCACGATCCGCCGCCGGCTCAAACTATGGTCCGCCGCCGGTGTCGCCGAACAGGTCCACGCCCTGGCGCTGGCAGCCTACGACCAGATCATCGGCCTGCAGTTGACCGACGTGGCAGCTGATGGATGTATCACGAAGGCGCCGTGCGGCGGGGAGAAAGCCGGGCCGTCCCCGGTGGACCGGCGCAAAGGCGGCCTGAAACGGTCGGTGGCCACCGATGCCGCTGGCGTGCCGTTAGGCATCGTCTCTGCCGGGGCCAACCGTCACGACTCGCCGCTACTCGGGCCGACCCTGCATGCGGCTACCGCACAGGTCGGCCCGCACTGGCCCGAGCAGGTCACCGTGCATCTGGACGCCGGCTACGACTCCGGCGTGACCCGCTCCCTGCTCGACGGGCTCGGCCTGCACGGCGAGATCGCCCGCAAGGGCGTACCCGCACCGGTGCAGGTCGGCAAGCGGTGGGGCTGCGAGCGCACCCACTCCTGGATGAACGGCTACGGCAAGCTACGCCGCTGCACCGACCGCGACGGCAAGATCGTCGACTTCTTCCTCTACCTCGCCGCCGCGTTCGTCACTGTCCGCGCACTGATCCGCGAAGCCCGCACCCGCTACCGGTGGGACACCCGCCCCACCACCCGCCGCCTCAAGTGACGCCTATTGACGGCCTCTCTTAGACACCTGAGTATCCGTCATCAGGCTTCTGGCTCGAAGGTTCAATAGTGTGGCCGCGTGGTGACATTCCTGCGTCGGTGGACCCTACGCTCCGCGAGCTTCGCCCTGACCTGGCTCTACACGCTCTACCGGATCCATCCGGCGGTGTGGCGGCTCACGGCACGTCAGTACCGTCCGTACATGGGTCGCTTCGCCCGGCTGCACGCCTGGATGACCTGCCAGTTCGCCGCGATCGACGTGCCCGCGTACGGCGACTTCCTACGCCGCAACCATTGGCGGTTCCGGTGGTTCGACCTGTCGTCGTACCCGCAGACGGACAAGCGGTCGTACGTGCAGGCGTACCCGGAGGCGCAGCGTTGTTGGCACGGTGAGATCGAGATCGCCGGCAGCGTGGTCGATGAGTCGTCGGGCTCGTCCGGTCAGCCGTTCAACTGGATCCGCAGCCGCCGTGAGTTGCGCTCGGTCCACAAGAACCTGGCTGGCTACGCGACCATGGTGTTTCCGTCGAAGCGGCGGTTCGTCATCAACGCGTACTCGATGGGCGCCTGGGCCACCGGCACCAACACCGGCATCGCCATGTCCACGATCGCGATGGTGAAGAACACCGGGCCGGACCTGCAGAAGATCGTCGACACCCTGTTGTACTTCGGGCCCGGATTCGACTACATCGTCACCGCGTATCCGCCGTTCCTCAAGCACCTACGCGACAAGCTCGACGCCGAGGACTTCCCATGGGCCGAGTACCGCATCAGCGGTCTGGTCGGTGGTGAGGGGATGACCGAGGCGCTGCGCGACTACCTGCAGGAGCGCTTCGTCAAGGTGCGCTCCGGCTACGGAGCCAGCGACCTCACCATCGGCATCGCCGGGGAGAGCGACTTCAGTGTCTGGGTCCGTCGACGACTGCGTACCGACGCCGCACTGCGGACCGCACTGCTCGGCGCCGACGAGCACCGGCTGCCGATGGTCTTTCAGTACAACCCGCTTGAGACGTACCTGGAGACCACCCCGGACCATGAGGTGCTCTGCACGATCAACTCGACGGCGGTGCTCAATCCCCGGGTCCGCTACAACATTGGCGACGAGGGCCGGCTGATCTCGTACCCGGACGTCCTGGCCGCGATCGCCGACCCCGCGGCGAGGGCCGCCGCGGACCACGCCTGGCAGATCGACCGGATGCGGTTGCCACTGCTCTTTTTGTACGGCCGCAAGGACAGCACGATCTCGTACATGGGCGCCAACATCTACCCGCAGGACGTCGAATACGGCCTCTACACCGGCAATTCCCAGGCGCACCTGCTGCAGAGCTTCTGCCTGCAGTTGACCGAGCGGGCCGACCTGGAGAGCCGGCCGGTCGTCAACCTGCAACTTCGCGAGGGTCTGCCGCTCAGCCCCGATGAGCGGCGAACCCTCATCCACACCTGCCGCGCGGGGGTTTTGCGTCACCTCGCCGAGGTCAGCCGGGACTTCGCCGAGTCCCTCGCCGAGGACCCGTCCGCCGCCGATCTGCGGGTGGAGGTCCACGAGTACGGTACCGGCCCATTCGCCGACACCGCCTCCAAGATCAAGAATGTATACCTGGTGAAGGGCGTGACGGCGTGAGGACCACCGACTTCTCCGCCGCGCCTCCGGTGGGCCAGGCGACCGCCATGTTCGTCGGCGCCACCCGCTACCGCGGGCCGCGCTCGATTTTCACGCTCACCCGGACGTGGTTCAAGATGGTCCGGCAGATGAGACGGATGGACGGGTACCGGTGGCACACCGTGTATTACCAGTTCCCGTTCACGCTCGGCACCATCGCCTTCTTCAGCGACCGCGACGCGCTGCTGAAGTTCGCCCGCAGCCGCCACCACCGCGACCTCATGTGTTGGGTAACCGATCACGGCACGAAGAACGCGACCGGTGGCTACATCCGCCTGTACGGTGCCGAGCCCGAGGGTTACAGCAACGGCATCTGGCGCGCTGAGTCGGACGGCATGGCGCACGTACCGACCTTCACCCCTCTGTCCACCGAGACGTCCGGCCCGCCGGTGCACCGCGCATGAGACTGGTTCCCGTGCAGTCGCGGGCCGACCTGCGAGCGTTCGTCGACTTCCCGCTCCGGCTCCACCCGACAGACCGGTACGTACCCCTGCTGTCATCGGTCATCGCGACCCACCGCCGCACCGCCGAACTGTTCCTGGTCCGCGACCGCAACGGCGTCGTCGTGGGGCGCACCAGCATGCACCGCAGCGCGGCCTTCGACACCAAGGTAGGCCCACGGCAGCTGTTCGGGCACACCGAGTTCGTCGATGACGACGTCTTCGCCGCCATCATGGACGCCGTCGAGACCAGGACCAACGGCCGACCACTGTTCGGACCGGTGGCACTGCTGCCGAACCAGACCGGCGGGGTGATCACCTCCGGCTTCGCCGACCGCGGCTTCGTGGACTCCGCGTGGAACCCCGCCTACTACCCGGACATGTACGAACGGCACGGCTTCCACCGTCGCTTCGAGGCCGACACCTGGCTGGTCGACCTCAACGGCACGGCCACGGGTACTCCGCTTTCCGCCGGTGCTCCGCTCGCCGCCGACCATGACCACGGGTTCGCCTTCGACGACGCCCGGATCGCCTCCGAACAGCTCGTCATCCGGCACGGCTCCCGGTGGCACCTGCGCAGCCAACTGCCGATCCTGCGGCGGATGCTCAACGCGAGCTTCGCGCAACTCGGCTACTACACCGACATCTCCGCCGATCAGCTGGCGGAGCAGACCGACGGCCTCGCGTTCCTGCTCGACGAGGCGCTGCTTCTCTGGCTGGAGAAGGCCGGCCGACCCGTCGCATTCGTCGTCACCGTGCCGGACATCTCCGAGTACCTCATGAGCGTCGGTGGCCGGCTCGGCGTCATCAATCAGCTCCGCCTCCTCGCCACCAGCGGCCAGTACCGGAGCGACGCCGTCCTCATCATCAAGGGCACCATGCCCGACGAGCAGGGCAAGGGGTACCTGACGCTGCTGTCCAGGGAACCGCACCGCAACCTCGCCAGCAACGGGTACCGGACACTGCGCAGCACCTTCGTCGAGCGGACAAACGTCGCCTCGGCCGCTCAGTACCGGCGCGCCGGCGGGCGCCCACTGCACGGGTACACCTTCTACGAGAGAGGGGCGGCGGCATGAGCTGGGTCGAGCAGTTGCGGGCCAACGAGGCGATCTGCCGCCGGGCACCGAGCGCGCACAACACGCAGCCGTGGCGACCGGAGTACCACGCAGACAAGATCGTCATCGGCGTCGATCCCGCCCGCCGCCTGCCCGACTCCGACCCAACCGGGCGTGACCTGGCCCTCGGCATCGGCGCATTCGTCGAGACGTGCCTCATCGTCTCCGCCGAACTTGGCCTCACCATCACCGCGGCACCCGGTCCGCGACTGATCCCCGCAGCAAATCGGTACGCGACTCCGTTCACGATCGCCGACGTCGAGGCCCGCCGGGTCGCCCGTGGTCCATACGCGCCCGGGTACGTCGACGCCGCCGTCATCGCCGACCTCGGGCCCGGCATCGCGCACGTTCCGACCCGAGATCTCGCTCCGGATCTGGCGGTCGCCGACCGGTGGCTGTTCGGTACACCAGCCGTCGCGGTCGAGTTGCGTGACTGGCTGCGCCTCAGCCCACGCCATCCCCGATACCACCTCGACGGGCTCACCGACCGGGCGCTCACCCTGTCCCGGTACGAAGCGCGGGTCCTGTCCGCCGCACTTCGCGCGTACCCCGTCACCCGCCGACTGGGCCTTCCGGCGCTGCTGGCCGCCAGCGGCCGCGACCTGTTGCGCTACGACGGCAGCATCCTGGTTCTACTCGCCGACGGCGACGACCACATCGCCGCAGGCCGGCGTCTTCTGCGTACGTGGCTGACTCTCGCCCGGCACGGCCTGGCGGTCCATCCACTCAGCCAGCTCATCGACTGCCCGGCGACGGCCAGTCGGCTCGCCGAGCGGGTGGGCGGCGAACCGCTCGCGGTGTTTCGCCTCGGTCGACCCCTCGCCGAGCCGGTCCGCTCAGCCCGACGCTAGCGGGCCGTCCCCATCCGACCCCTGTGCTCGGCGATACGACGATTCAGCGGATGGACCACATCAGCTTGTAGCCGGTGGCACAGGATCGGCCCAGTTCCTGGGACACGGCTCGACTGAGGTCAACAGTCGTACTCAATCAGTTCCTCCACGGCCTGCCGAAGCCAGTCGTAGAAGCCGCCAACGTCGGCCTGGTGCTCCCAGCCGGGCGACGCGAAGTCGTGCACGATGACGACTCGCCCGCCTCGGTCGGTCTCCCAGCAGGCCACGTCATCGTTGTCGATGCGGCGCGCGAACGGCACAAGCACCCTGTTCGGATACCGTCCGCGAAGACCACGATGGCGATCGTAAAGAGCGTCACCATCCAGGATGAGCCACGGTTCGAGGTCCGTGAGTCCAAGCTCAACGACCCGGATGAACTCCTGGGGATAATCAAACCCTGGCGGGAGGTCGTCAATACCAAGCAGTAGCGCCATGTCAGCCCACCCATCCCGTCCATGGTGATCCGTTCGGCCACGCGTTTCGGTAGCGGGCCGTGGTCGCCGACCCTATTCAAGATCGCCTCACCCCTACTAGCGGCTCGGACAACTGGTGACGGCGTACCGGGCGGCCATCCTGCCCCATCACATGCGCTGCAGCCACCACGGGTCCCCGGGGCCCGCCCAGAGATCAGGCAGGGTTCGGCTCAGGAAGAGCTGATCGGCAGTGTCTACGAGACGATGGAGTTCGCGAGCCGCCCGCGATGCTGGTATCGAGCCAGCGACCTCTTCGGTGTGAAACAGGACGCCACACCGACTCTGACCTGCGAAGACTAGAAACTGCTGGTAGGGGTGGGTGCAGTTGGGTGTTGTTCTGAGCGCCGAAGAGGCCTCCAAGCCGAAGAGCCTGGTCACAGCGTTGCCCGTGGGATCGGCGTCCCAGATGACGGCACGGCCGGCGGGCCCTCGGCACGTCCCTCCTGCGGGGGAGCGCCTTCCCCTGTCGGCGGGGGCCACCCACGTCGGGGCGCCGGAAGGATCGGGTGCATGACGACATCGGCATCGATCGTTCGCAGGACCGGCCACGGGCTGACGTACGCAGTGCTCGGCTGGGCTGTGGCATACGGGGGTGTGCGTCTGGCGTGGACGATCGGCGAGGCTCCGGAGTTCGGGCAGTTCGGGTCGGACCTGCTCGGTTTCACCGGCTGGCGGTCGGTGGCGTTATGCGTTGCCGCGGGTGCTCTGGCGGTTGCGTTGGACCGGGTGGAGACCTGGCGGCCGGCGCTCGCAGGTGTCGCCTGGACGGTCGCTGGTGCACTGATCGCGGCAGCCGCGATCCTGCTGCCGGAGTTGGTGGGCCTCCTGCTGTTCACGGTCGGCCCGTACTTCGACCCGGTAGCGTTCGCCAGCCGGCTCGGTTGCGTCACCGGAGCGGTCCTGCTCAGTCTGGCCACCGCCCACTATCAGCGACGCACCCGGGGCGACTGTCCGGACTGCTGCCGGACAGTCCGACCGGGTCTGCGGCGCTCAACACCCGCGCGGTGGGCACGGTGGGCCGCGTACGCCGCGGTAGCCGGCCTCGTCACCCGCTTCGCGGCCCAGGTCGTGGTGGGATTCGACAGCCTCACGCAGGACGCCTCCGTGATCGGGTTGGAGATCGGCCTGTTGCTGGCTGGAGTGCTGTTGCCGCTGGCGCTGGTACACCGCTGGGGCGAGATCTGGCCGGGGTGGGTGCCGCTGCTCGCCGGCCGCACGATCCCTCGCCTGCTGTTACTGGTGCCCGGCTTCGGGCTCGGGGCGGGCATCGTCGCCTACTTCGGCATGGGGCTGGTGCAGTTGACGTCGGGATCGATCAGCCAGTTCTCCGACACGTTCCTCTGGGTGGCGATGTCGGCGTACTGCATCCTGGGACTCGGCCTCATCTCGGCGTCAAGCGACTACCACCTGCGCACCCGCGCCACGTGCAGGGCCTGCGGCCGGTGACAGGTTCTACTCGGGCCCCTACCGGGGGATTCCTCCGGGCCCGGTGTCTCCTCGGCCAACAACGAGATCGTCTACGGCTTCGTGCGCGACCCAGTCGGCGTCGAGTGACGCCGAGACGGGCCCTGATCGCCCGCAGCCAACAGGAAGATCAGGCGTCGAAGCCGGCACCCCGACCGAGCAGGCCCGCATCCGCGACGCCCGTCCCGCCGGATCCCCACCCACCCCGGCAACCCAGCCACTGCGCGTCGAACGACGCGTCAGGTGCCGCCGCACCCTCGTCATCGCCGGCCAGAAGATCCACGTCGGCATCGGCCACGCCGGCGTCGGTGCGGTCAGTGGTCTTCGGCGTAGTAGGAGTGCACGGCGGGTTGTCCGGTGTAGTTGGCACCAGCGCGATCGTCGGCGCCGAGGTAGCGGTACGGGAGGCGGACTTCACGGCGGCCGGTGCAGCTGATCCGGCGTCGACGAGAGTCGTAGGAGAACCCGGCGGCGCGGAGTCGGGCGGTGAGGCGCTGCCCAGCGGGTCGCCCGTCAGGAAGCCGGATGCTGGACAGGTCCAGGTCGGCCACGAGCCGGCCGAGGGGAGTCAGCCAGCCGGCGGCCCGGGTCAGGACGGCGAGCTTGTCTCCGACGTAGTGCAGTCCGTGCAGACAGGTGATCAAGTCGAACGTCCGCGTAGGTGTCCAGTTGGTGACGGAGGCGCAGATCAGCTCCAGGTTCAGCGGTGGTGCCGGTACGGGATCGAAGGCGTCGACCAGGTCGACCCCGACGAGGACCGTCCGCTCGGTCAGCCCTGCCAGGCGCAGCTCCCCGGCAGCCTGGATCAACGCCCGACCAGTGCCGCAGCACAGATCCAGCCAACCAGCGACTGCCGAAGGTTCGGCCCGGTCGGCGGCGGCGAGAACGTCGAGAGGGTTGAACCCCAACTCCCGGGTGTAGCTGTTGACCCCGGACAGCTGCCGCTCGCGGTTCATGGCGCAGTTGGCCACCACTGCCGACCGCTCCAAGGCGTCGTTGCCAAGCAGTTCGAAACCGGCGCGCTGGTCAACCACTGGAACATCATTCCAGAGACAGTTCCTCAGACTGAACCCCCGACCAGCGGCAGACTCTGATGCCGATAGAGCCCGACACTTCAGGTAGCAAGCGCTACCGGCAGTGCCAGAAACCCTCGGTGAACCCGGCGACGATGCGAGCGTCCGCGAGCATGACAGCTTGCGACCCTGGCCGAGCGTGCTGGGTCTTGATCTTGTGTCCGAAGCGACCCAAGCCCCCTATTGCTGTTCATCGATTCGTGGTAGAAATCTTTCGTGGTGCCCGTTCCGAGGCGAGGATTTCTTCAACGGAGGCAGCGTGAGAGTCATTGCCGGATGGCTAGCGGGTCTCACCGTTGCCGCAGGACTCGTGGCGCCGATCGACTCGATTGCTGTGGCCGCGACACCCGCACAAACATCGACTGCAGTGACGCCGCTGGCCACCGGCCCGCAACCCGGCACCTTTACCGGCCGGGGATTCGACACCTGCGCCGCCCCGTCACAGGCTGCGATGAACACGTGGCGGGCCAGCTCGCCCTACGGCGCGATCGGCATCTACATCAGCGGGGCCAGCCGCACCTGCTCCCAGCCCAACCTCACCGCGACCTGGGTGACCAACCAGACCAGTAACGGATGGCGGCTACTCCCCATCGAACTGGGGTATCAGGCACCGTGCGGCACCCGCACGCCGAAGATGTCCGCCGATCCCACCACCGCCCGGTCACAAGGCGTCTCCGCAGCGAACAGCGCCGCGAATGCCGCCCAGGCACTGGGCATCGGCAGTGCGAGCACCATCTACAACGACATCGAGCAGTACCCGTCGAACGCGTCGTGCCGGGCTGCGGTGCTGTCGTTCCTGTCCGGCTGGGTCGAGCAACTGCACGTACGCGGCTACCTCGCTGGCATGTACTCCAGCGGCTCGTCCGGCATCAAGGACGTCTGCGACGCGTACGGCAACCCGACCTACACGCGACTCGATCAGATCTGGATCGCCTGGTGGAACGGGGTGGCTGACACGGACGCCGGAAGTTACTGCGCCGATGCCTACTACGCAAACCAGCAGCGCGTGCACCAGTACGCCGGCGATGTCACCGAGACCTGGGGCGGCGTGACGATGAAAATCGACCGCAACTACCTCGACGTGCGGGTTACGCAGACCCCGCCGCAGCAGTGGACCACGACCATCGACAACAGCACCTCGGGCGGGTTCACGGCGAGCACCGCATGGGGCACGTCGGCCTACTCCGGCCAACGGTTCGGCACCGACTACCGATTCGCCAACCCGTTGTCCTCCAGCGACGTCGCCTGGTACCGGTCGACCATCCCAGCGACCGGAAACTATGAGATCTCGGTCTGGTACCCGGCCGACGCGGGCTACAACAACCTGACGCCTTACCTTGTGGAGACCACCACCGGGAGTAAGTCCGTGTCCGTCAATCAGCGAGCCAACGGCGGCCGATGGGTCTCGATCGGCGTGTTCACCCTGGCGGCGGGCACGGGCAACAAGGTCGGCGTGAGTCGCTGGACCAGTGGCACCGGATTCGTGGTCGCCGACGCGGTGCGGATCACCCGGGTCTGAACTCCCTCGCTGGCCGAGTGACACCTGGTCGAGCCGCGAACTCGAGTCCGGCCCGGTCCGCCACCACGCTCAGGCCGCGTCGTGCCGGATTCCTCGATGGCGCGGACCGCCGCTTGCACGATCAGTTGACGCCGACGGGCGCGCTCATTCGGGGCGCCGTCGGCACGACGCACGGCGATGGTGTCGGGTCTCACCGCTGTCTCTCACCGGACCGATGTAGGGGGCCGGTACTCTTGATCAGGTACAGACTGTACCCATATGTCCACCATCCCGAGGGGTGACCATGCCCGATCACGCGTCTGGCCGCATCGACCTCGCCCGCCTGCAGGAAGTGCTCGACGGACCGTGGGCCGAGGTTCGCAACGCGCACCGGGATCACCTCGACGAGCGCTTCCTCCCGGTGTACGGCGAGACCGGTGACCAGGCACGTGAGCGGATCAGCCGGCTGCTCACCGAACTTCCTGTCGAGCTGGGCATCGCGTCGGGCTTCCCCACCGAGTACGGCGGCAGATCCGACGTCGGCGGCTCGATCGTCGCCACCGAGATGCTGGCGCAGGTCGACCTGTCGCTGATGGTCAAGGCGGGCGTGCAGTGGGGCCTGTTCGGCGGCGCGGTCGCGGCCCTCGGCACGCAGCGGCACCACGACGCGTACCTACGGGACATCATCTCGGGCAAGATCTTCGGCTGCTTCGCGATGACCGAGACCGGCCACGGCTCCGACGTCCAGCAGCTTCGCACCACCTGCACGTACGACCCGCAGACGCAGACCTTCGATCTGCACACCCCGCACGAGGCGGCCCGGAAGGACTACATCGGCAACGCGGCCCGGGACGGGCGGATGGCGGTGGTCTTCGCGCAGCTGATCACCAACGGGCGACGGCACGGCGTACACGCGTGGCTGGTCCCGATCCGCGACGCGCAGGGCAACCCGCTGCCCGGCGTGACCATCGGTGACGCCGGGCCCAAGGCCGGCCTGCTCGGCGTTGACAACGGGCGGCTCAGCTTCGACCACGTACGAGTGCCGCAGGACATGTTGCTGGACCGGCACGGTCAGGTCGCGGAGGACGGGACGTACTCCAGCCCGATTGAGAACGACTCCCGGCGCTTCTTCACCATGCTCGGCACCCTGGTCCGCGGCCGGGTGAGCGTGGGCGGCGCCGCGTCGGCGGCCACCAAATCGGCGCTGACCATCGCGGTGCGCTACGGCGACATCCGCCGCCAGTTCGGCACGCCCGACGCCGACCGGGAGGTGCTGCTCAACGACTACCTGGCCCACCAACGCAAGCTGCTGCCCGCCCTGGCCACCACGTACGCGCTGAACTTCGCCCAGGCCGAGCTGGTCGCCGCGCTCAGTGAGGTGCAGGGCGGCGACGGGCCGGTCGACGAGCACCGGCAAAGGGAGCTGGAGTCCCGGGCCGCCGGTCTCAAGGCCGCGCAGACCTGGCACGCGACACGCACCATCCAAATGTGCCGCGAGGCGTGCGGCGGCGCCGGCTACCTGGCCGAGAACCGGCTACCCAGTCTCAAGGCCGACACCGATGTCTTCACCACGTTCGAGGGCGACAACACGGTGCTGCTGCAGCTGGTTGCCAAGGGGCTGCTCACCGGCCACCGGGACGAGTTCGGCTCGTTGGACGGCTGGGGGCGCGCCTCCTTCGTCGCCGAACAGGTCCGCGAGATGGTGCTCGAGCGCACCGCCGCGCGGTCGCTCATCGAGCGGCTGATCAGCGCCGTGCCCGGCCGTGACGAGGAAGTCGCCGTCACCGACCGCGGCTGGCAGCTCAAGGTTTTCGAGGACCGCGAAAGGCACCTCCTCGACGGCGCGGTCCGCCGCCTCCGCAACGGCGCGGCCACGAAGAAGGACCATCCCTTCGACATCTTCAACGACGTTCAGGACCACGTCCTCGCCGTTGCCACCGCGCACATCGACCGAGTCACCCTGGAGGCGTTCGTCGCCGGTATCGAAGACACCACGGACCCGGCGGTCCAGGCGCTGCTCTCCCGGATCTGTGACCTGTACGCGCTCAGCGTCATCGAGACCAACAAGGGATGGTTCCTGGAGCACGGCCGTCTCACGCCGGCCCGCGCCAAGGCGATCACCGCCGTGGTGAACGGTCTACTCAAAGAGCTGCGCCCGCACATGCGGACGCTCGTGGACGGTTTCGCCATCCCGGACACGTGGCTGCACTGCGCCGTCCTGCGCGAGGAACCCCGCCGGCAGGAGACCATGGTCGCCCATGACGCCGCCGGTGATCCGCAGGCAGTCCCGGCGTAGGCAGAAGGTTCGTCCGGCGTGCCGGCCGGAAGTCCTCGTACTGGATGTGCTTGGGCTTTCAGCCGGTGCGGCGAAGGGGGTTGTTGGCAGTTCCCGATTCTGTGATCAGGCATGCGAATATGTGGGTGTTAGTGTCGGTCTCGTGAAGCTTGCTGAGTGGGCGCGCCGCAATGGGGTGCACCCACAGACCGCGTACCGATGGTTCCGCGAGGGAACCATGCCGGTGCCGGCTCGGCGTCTTCCGTCGGGAACGATCATGGTGGACGTTGTCAGTGTCGACACCCAGGGCCAGGTGGTTGTCTACGCCCGGGTGTCGTCGGTCGATCAGCGAGCCGACCTTGACCGGCAGGTCGCCCGGGTGGCCGCCTGGGTCACCGGGCAGAACATGGTCGTCTCCAGCGTGGTGACCGAGGTCGGCTCCGGCTTGAACGGCCGAGGTAAGAAGTTCCTCGGGCTGCTGCGCGACCCGTCCGTGACGACGATCGTGGTCGAGCACCGGGACCGGTTCGCCCGGTTCGGCGCTGAGTACGTTGAGGCGGCGCTGGCCGACCAGGGCCGCCGGCTGCTGGTCGCCGACCCGGCCGAGGTGGACGACGACCTGGTGCGGGACGTGACGGAGATCCTGACCAGCCTGTGCGGCCGGCTGTACGGCCGCCGGGCCGCGGCGAACCGGGCCAGCCGCGCGGTGGCCGCGGCCACCGCCAAGGACGAGTCGTGAAGCGGTACGAGCCGCCGGCCGGCTGGACCGTGCAGGCATACCGGTTCGCCCTGGACCCGAGTGACGTCCAGGTTCTCGGCCTGCGCCGCAACACCGGTGCGGCCCGGTTCGCCTACAACCACATGCTGCGTCGGGTCAGCGCGGTGAAGGCGCAGCGGGCTGCCGAGGCCAGCTACGGGGTGGCTGAGGCCGAAGCCGGGAGCATGGGGGCGCGTGCCAGGCGTCGCGACGGGGCGAGCGTTGCCTGTCGGGGCACTAGCGTGTGGCGAGCCGCTCCAGCAGGGCGGCGCTCCGTGCCAGCAACGCCCGCTCCTCATCCGTGAGTTCGGCCTCGATGGCCTGCGCGAGCCAACCGGCCCTGCGGCCGCGCTCCGCTTCGAGCGCGGCCCGGCCCGCGTCCGACAGCTCGACCAGCGACTTGCGTCCGTCCGTGGGGTGCGCCCGGCGCGTGATCAGGTTCTGTTCTATGAGCAGCCCCACCGTCCGGGCCATCGACTGGGGGCGTACGCGCTGATCGGCGGCGAGGTCGCTGGTAGTCATGGTGCCGTCGCGGTCGAGTGCACCGAGCACGGCGACCTGGCCCAGCGGGATGCGGTCCTCGTGTTTGACGCGTCGGGTGAGCTTGCCCATCGCGGTGCGCAGTTCGGCGGCGATGGCGGCGGCTTCCGAGGTGGGCATAGGGCACCTTACACCATTGGTCAGCAAAGCTGTGCACCTAACCTGCACAGCAACACTGAGCAGCATTGCTGTAGGTTTGCCGATGTCGGGCTCAGCGCCAGCGTTGTCGCAGCCGGGGCCACGGCACGACAACGGGAAGGACCTCCCATGTCCGCAAAGGCAGTCGGAACCGTCAACGCCGCCATCGAGACCGTCACCGCCCGCCGGATCATCGACAGTCGGGGCAACCCCACGGTCGAGGTCGACGTCGTCCTAACGAACGGGTCCCTGGGGCGCGCGGCTGTCCCCTCCGGCGCCTCCACCGGCGCCCGGGAGGCCGTGGAACTTCGCGACGGGGACTCCGCGCGCTGGCACGGCAAGGGCGTCGACCGCGCGGTGGCCCACGTCAACGGGGAGATCGCGGCGTCCGTGCGCGGGCGGGACGCGGCGGACCAGGCGGGTCTCGACGCCGTGCTGGTCGCCCTCGACGGCACCGCCACGAAGTCTCGGCTCGGCGCCAACGCGATCCTCGGCGTCTCCCTCGCCGCCGCCAAGGCCGCCGCGGCGGCCCACCGCCAGCCCCTCTACCGCTACCTCGGCGGCGTCGACGCCCACCTCCTGCCGCTGCCGATGATGAACATCGTCAACGGCGGCGCCCACGCCGACAATCCGCTGGATTTCCAGGAGTTCATGATCGCGCCCGTGGGCGCGGACACCTTCGCCGAAGCCGTCCGCATGGGCAGCGAGGTCTTCCACACCCTGCGCCACGATCTGCTGGCCGCCGGACACTCCACGGGCGTCGGCGACGAGGGTGGCTTCGCGCCCGCGCTGCGTACCGCTGAGGAAGCGCTCGACTTCGTGATGACCGCCATCGAGCGCACCGGCTACCGCCCCGGCACGGACATCGGCCTGGTCATGGACCCGGCGTCGTCGGAGTTCTTCCGCGACGGGGTGTACGACTACGCGGGCGAGGGGGTGCGCCGCACCCCCTTGGAGCACGCCGACTACCTCGCCAAGCTCATCGACGCCTACCCGGTCGTCTCCATCGAGGACCCGATGGCGGAGAACGACCTGGACGGCTGGCGCGAGCTGACCGCCCGTGTCGGCGACCGCTGTCAGCTCACCGGCGACGACGTGTTCTGCACCAACGAAACGCTGCTGCGCGAGGGCATCCGCACCGGCGTCGGCAACTCGGTCCTGGTCAAGGTCAATCAGATCGGGACCCTGACCGAGGCGCTGGCCGCGGTAACCACGGCCCACCAGGCGGGCTGGACGGCTGTCATGTCGCACCGCTCGGGCGAGACGGAGGACACCACCATCGCGGATCTGGCGGTGGCGACCGGCTGCGGTCAGATCAAGACCGGCTCGCTCTCCCGCTCCGACCGCACGGCGAAGTACAACCAACTGATCCGGATCGAAGAGGAGCTGGGCGACTTGGCGCGCTTCGCGGGCCGCTCCGCACTGCGTCGGGCGTGAACAGCAGGCAGAGGTAGAGACCACGCGGGCCCCCCGATCACGATCGGGGGGCCCGCTCGCGTGCTGGGGAGACAAATCTCCCTGGGCTGTTCAACCCCGTGTGACCTGCGCCTTCCCGGACCGGTCGGCACTGCCGGTCGAATGGAACCAGCCAGTGCCGGATCAGACATGCTGGTTGAACGCGGAGTCGAGGTCGATCACGTCATGGCCTACCGGTGGGTGCAGCGGCTCACTCCACTGCTGGCCGACGATGGGAGCGTCAGTCCACGTCGCGCCGAGCAGTAGCCATGTCCGAGATGGCGCTCGCCAGATCCTCTGGCAGCGAGGGTCGGATTTCGTCCGCTATCTCTTCGACCAGGCGCGCCATGTCGAGGATGGCAGAAAGTTCTCGGCCCTCGCTCAGGGCACTTCCAAGGCCGGCCAGCGGTGTGCCGAGTTCCCGGTCAACTCGGTCCGGCAGCCCATCGAAATAAACCATGTCCTCGGTGAGCACAAGATCGACCAAGGACTGAGCGGCCTCCCGAAACGCGTGGGCAGCGTGTGTGCGTTCCATGAGCCTACGAACCTCCAACAACTCGACCGCGTGGTTGGTGCACGTCTTAAGGCTGCCAACGGCGGTGCGATATCGCACCGGGAGTCAAGGTGTACGGCGCAGGAGAGCGATCCTTTGCAACCCTTCTTCGGACTGGCGGCGCTCGCCGCGGCCAGGGCTGTCGTTGGCCGAGGGGTCGACAGGCTAGTTTGCTCGGATGAGTCTCCTCGATGACGTCGCGAGGCGTGACAGTTGGCGATGCTGGGTGTGCGACGAGCCGGTCGACGCCGACATGTCGGTGAACGACCCGCGTGGTCCCAGCGTCGACAGCCGCACCGCCGACAAGAAGGCCAAGGTCGCCGAGCGACTCGCGCACCGTGCCTGCAACACTCGCAAGGGCGCGGTCAAGGTGGTCATCGCCTGGCCTGACCGTCTGCACGTGGTGGAGCCCGCGCCGCTGATCACCGTCGCCGAGCGACTCGAGCGCAAGGGTGGCCGCGAGCTGGTCGCCCGCTGTCCGAGCAAGAAGGACGCCCAGGAGGCGGCGGACTGGTTGGTCGACCGGTTCTCCCGGCTGGTGCCCGGACTGCCGGTGACCGCAAGCGTCGACGCAGGCGGCGGACAGTACCTCGTCGCCCTGGCCACCGGCCGCCGCTGACCGGTGGCCCTGGTCGGCGGACCGCCGCCGACCCAGGCCAGCCCGGACCCGAGCCACCACCAGCGCTGCTGCACCACCCACGACACCCCCCGCCGCTCACAGTGCCTTGACGGCAGCGAGCGGTTCGAGCGTTCTCAGCGGCAGAAGTACGCGCCCGCTACAGGCTCGCGGAACGTCTGCCCGTGGCCGCACGCTTAGATCTGCGTTCTCGCCTGCTCGATGTGCCGCACGATGGCGTGAGCATCATGCGCACGTGCGATAACGTGCGCCTCGTCGAGTGTTGCGAGCGCGTCCGCGCGGCGGTCCTGGGCGGCGGCGATGTAGGCCAGCCCGATCATGTTGGAGGCCACGCCCGGCAGGGCCCCGACCTCCCGGCGCAGCCGGGATGACTCCTCCAGCCGCTCGCGCGCCTCGTCCAGCCGGCCAGCCGCGTGTGCCACGATGCCTAAGTGCCGTAGCGCCTCGGACCGGGTCGGCTTGTCACCGGTCTGCGCCGCCAGCCGGCAGGACCGCTCGAGGTAGGGAACCGCTGTCTCGTTGTCACGCCGGATGAACTGGTGGAGACAACCGATCCAGAACAACGCCTCGGCCTCGCCGCGCGTGTCCCCCAGTGCCCGGTACAACGCGAGCGCGCGCTCAAACAACGGCAGTTCAGCGGGATCCTCGGCGGGCAACGAGCCGGCGTCGGCGTGCGCGCTCTGAAACCGCGCATGCAGAATCAGCCCACGCGCCAACGCCGCATCGGCCTCGACCGCGTCCAGGCCCTGTTCGGCGTCGATCAACGCGCTGGTATCGCCGCCGAACACTGCCCGCTCATAGACCTCTCTGGCCCGTTCGATCCGATCGTCGGTGCTCATCGTCGCCCCCGCCGGCATCGCCACTACCTGCCAGACCCGGCAGTCCAGTCAGCCTAAGCCTGTACGCATGCAGCTTCGTCAGATCGAAGTTGACCGTCTTCTGACTCGCCGGGTTGCCTCCGCGGGATCCGTCCAGGTCCCGTCGGTGTGCAGGGTCAGTTCGAGGTCGTGACCGATGGCAAGGACTGTGCGGATGCCGTCTTCCCGCGTGGCACGTACCGCACCGACGGTTACGAAGACAGGGACCGTCCGGACGCGGCGGCCAAGCGCCCTGGTGCCCGCGACGGATTTCCCCTTCGGGCCCGGCCTTGGGCACTGGGTACTCTGCCGGCATGTCAGCGAACCCGCGAAGTGGCCTGCGACGTGATGCGGCGGTCAATCGACAGCGTTTGCTGGAGGCCGCCCGTCATCTGTTCGCCGAGCGCGGGCCTGACGTGGCGCTCGAGGAGGTCGCTGCTGCCGCGGGAGTGAGCCGTACAACGCTGTATCGCAACTTCGAGACACGAGAACAGCTGGTGGCCGCAGTGTACGAAAGCGCGGTCGAGCTGATGGAGCTACGGGCGAAGGAACTCGCCGATCGGCCGACCGGCGTTGTCGAGCTCTTCGACTTCGTGCTCGACCTGCAGCGGGCCAACCGCAGTCTGGTGCGTGTACTCGCCGGAGCGGACATCTCCTGGTTCGAAGGCCTGGCGGAACGGACGGTGCACGCGTTCGAGGCGGTGCTCGTGCGGGGTCGCGCCGGCGGGGTGGTGCACGCGGGCGTCGGGATGGCCGAGATCTTTCTGGCGTTGCAGATGGCGGAGGGCGCGATGGCTCAGAACGAGCGCGCAGGCCGCGAGCGCTGGGACGAACGCATTCGCGAGATGCTCCATCGGGCGCTCTTCGTGGCCTGACGTGATCCACGACGCGATTTTGTTGCGGCCGCACAGCTAAGCGTACAGTTGTGTACGGATACTTGAGTCGCCGTGCGGCGCGCCGGATCGCAGATCAGCCGTGTCTCGGTGCCGTCGCCTGAGGGTCGCCATCGGGCCCATCACCGGAAGGAGTCAGCGCATGAAGGCTTGGCAGTTCGAGGGGACGGGCAAACCGATCGCTCTGAACGAGGTGCCGGATCCGCAGCCGAGTCCCGGCGAGGTGGTCATTGACGTGAAGGCCGCCGGGCTCTGCCACAGCGACCTCATGTACATGGAGATCGGCGAGGCCACGATGCCGTTCCTGCCCATGACCCAGGGGCACGAGAACGCGGGTGTGATCAGTGCCCTCGGTGAGGGAGTCGAGGGCTGGAAGATCGGCGATGTCGTCGGTGTCTGCTCCTCCGGGGTCCGGCCGCCGCTGGGCATGTTCACGCACGGTGGCTTCGCCGGCAAGCTGGTCGCCGACGCGCCGGACCTCGCCCGCGTCCCCGCCGAGCTGGACCTCCCCCTGGCCGCCCTGGCGACCGATGCCGGCATGACGTCCTACCACGCGATCATCAAGGCCGGCGGGGCGACGGCCGGCATGAAGGTCGGCGTCATCGGCTACGGCGGCCTCGGCCAGATCGGTACCCGGGCCGCTGTCCTGGCGGGTGCCGAAGTGCACGTCGCCGAGATGAAAGAGGAGGTCTGGGGCCTCGCCACGGCCGCGGGCGCAGCGACGGTCGTTCGTGACGCGGCCGAGTGGCCCGCTCAGGACTTCGATCTCGTCGTCGACTACGCCGGGTTCGACACGACACAGAAGGCGCTCGCCGCTGTGAAGCGTGGCGGCAAGGTGGTACAGGTCGGTCTGGGCCGGCCAACCTTCACGATCGCGACCCCCACGATCCTCGGCAAAAGCATCGTCGGGTCGCTCGGGGGCACGGTGCAGGACATCGAGGAGGTCTTCGACCTGCTGCTCAGGAGCGAGATCGAGCCCACCTACACGGAGATCGCGTTCGAGGAGATCGGCGCCGGCCTCGAACGGCTCCGCAACAACGAGGTCACCGGCCGGCTCGTCGCCCGTTTCGGCGATTGAGCTTCTTGATGCACCTTCTTAACCGTGGCCAGGGCTGCACCGCCTGGCCACGGTGAACGCCAGCCTCCAGGGAGTAGTGCATGGCCTGGGTCGCGGTCATCGACCGCAGGTCGAACCGTTCGAGGATATTGAGCACCTCCCCGACGGTGGTGCCTCCGCTCGACGGGGTCGCCCAGCCGTACACCTCGAACGGAGATCGATCCTTTCCTCAGTCACTACGCCGGGGCTGCCTTGAAGAGGAGTTTCCGGGATGGTGTCGTATCAAGGCGCAGCCGTTCGTGGAACCAGTGTGCGGCGGCCAGCCCGGCCGCCGGACACGAGGAGTCAGGAAAGGCCCTCGTCGCGGGACTGAGAGGAGACGACCATGACGGAGTACCTGATCACCTTCAACGATGAGTGGGTGGCCGAGCACACTGCGGAGGAGCTGCGCGAGAAGGGCACGGCCGCCCGGGCCGTGATCGAGGAGATGCAAGCCGACGGTGTCCTGATCTTCACCAACGGCGGGCTCGACCGCTCCACCGCGGTGTGCAGTGTCGAGCCGGTTGACGGCAAGCCCGTCTTCACTGACGGCCCGTACGTCGAGACCAAGGAGCACCTCGGCGGCTTCGCCGTCGTGGACGTGCCCGACGACGCGGCGGCGCGATACTGGGCCGGCAGGCTCGCGACCGTGCTCGACTGGCCGCAGGAGGTGCACCGGTTCCGAGGTCCCGGGCAGGCCCGGCGTAACGGCTCTGGGGAGAAGTGAGCGCGGTGCCCCGGTACCTGCTGTCCGTCTACGGACCGGCCGAGCGCACCGAGTGCGGCACGTACCCCTCCCAGGAGGCCATGCTGCAGGCGTTCGCCGACACCGACGCCTTCACCGAGAGGCTCCAGAGGGACGGTCACTTCGTCTTCGCCAACGGCCTGGAGCCCGCGACGACCGCCACCACCGTCGATGGGCAGGGCGAGAAGCCGGCCTTCGCCGACGGGCCCTACCCGGAAACGAAGGAGTACCTCGGCGGCTTCTGGGTCATCGAGGCGGCCGACCTCGACGTGGCCCTGGCACTTGCCGCCGAGGGGTCGAAAGCATGCCGCGGCACGGTCGAGGTGCGTCCCTTCCGAACTGAGGAATCCGTCCGAGTGCTGCTGGAGCCGTGACTGGTCCCACCGTCGAGCAGGCGATCACCCGTGCCCACCACGAGGAGTGGGCGCGGGTGGTCGCCGGCCTCGCGCGCCGTTTCGGCGATCTTGATGTCGCCGAGGAAGCGACGGCCGAGGCGTTCGTAGCGGCTGCAGAGCGGTGGCCGCGCGAGGGCGTACCGCCCAATCCCGGCGGTTGGCTCGCCACCACCGCGACCCGCAAGGCGATCGATCGGCTCCGTCGCGAGTCGCAGCGCGACGCCAAGCACCAGGCGGCCCGGATCGTGTACGACGACACCCCTCCTGAGCCGACTGGCCCGGTCGAGGACGACCGGCTCAGACTGGTCTTCACCTGCTGCCACCCTGCGCTCGCGTTGGAGGCCCGGGTGGCGCTCACCCTGCGCCTGCTCGGCGGCCTCACCGTCCCCGAGATCGCCCGCGCCTTTCTGGTGAAGGAGACCACGATGGCGCGACGGATCACCCGCGCCAAGGCGAAGATCAAGGCGGCACACATTCCCTACCGGGTGCCCTGGGCCGGCGACATCCGCGAGCGGCTCGCCGGCGTGCTCGCGGTCGTCTACCTCGTCTTCAACGAGGGCTATCTCGCCAGCGAGGGGGACGACTCGGTGCGCGTCGACCTCACCGACGAGGCGATCCGCCTCGGCCGCCTGCTCCGAGCTCTCCTCCCGGACGACGGCGAGGTGGCCGGCCTGCTTGCCCTGATGCTCCTCACTGACGCCCGGCGGCCGGCGCGCGTGTCCCCCACCGGCGAGCTGGTGACCCTCGACGAGCAGGACCGCGGCGCATGGGACCGCACCCTCATCGCCGAGGGCAACGCCTTGGTTCGCGAGCGGCTCGAGGCGGTGGCGGTCGGCGGTGACCCAGCCGGGCGCTACCAGCTGCAGGCCGCGATCAACGCGGTCCACACGGATGCTCCGTCCGCCCGAGACACCGACTGGTCCACCATCGTCGCCCTCTACGGCCGCATGGTGCTGCTCGACCCCTCGCCGATCGTGCGGCTCAACCGGGCGGTCGCGGTCGCCGAGGTCGACGGCCCCGGGGTCGGGCTCGCCGAGATCGACCGGCTCACCGAGGTCCTTGACGGCTACCACGCCTTCCACGCCGCGCGCGCCGACCTGCTGCGGCGACTCGGGCGCGGCGGCGAGTCGCGGGCGGCGTACGACCGGGCCATCGGTCTCGCCGGCAATCCCGCGGAGCGGGCCTACCTCACCCGCCGCCGCGACCAGCTGGCCGGCTGACCGACACGTGGAGCCAGCCCGTTCCAGCACCGTTCGTGGGAGATCAGTACACCTGGCCTTCGTCGACGCCCAGCCATGGGTGAGGCAATGCGCCCGGCAGCTATCCGAACGCATTGACATCGACAGGGTCGCATACCGGCCGTCTTCAGCCGGTGGCGGCGGCGATCACTTTCCTGGTCAGAAGGGAGGTGCGTCCTCGCCCATCAACGCCAGCACGACGCCTCCCTTCCCGCTCTTGAGGCTCTGGACCACGACCTTGCCGGTGCTGCCGTCGGGCAGCTCCAACGTGAAGGTCTTCCCGACCGCGTTCTTGGGGCCGTTGCCGGCGCTGTTGGCAGGTCGGAAGTCGCCTGCCCACGGCGGGGTCTTACCCTTGCGGGCGGGCTCGGCGAAGAGGGCGGCGGTGCCGGGGGTCCTGGTGCCGTCCGAGGAGAGAAGCACTGAGGCGCTGCGATAGGTAGCCATATACGCCAAGGCTATCCCGGACTGCGCTCGTTCGCGCCACGACATCGGCCCCGTAACGCGAACGGCCACGGGGAGCGACCCTGATCTGCTCTCACCCCTGGGTTGACCGTGCGTTGGCCGAGGCCCGAGCTAGACCCGGTAGCACGTGACATCAGCCGCCGCTGACGTGGCGGAGGACGGCCAGGACGCGGCGGTTGTCGCTATCCGAGGACGGCAAACCGAGTTTCGCGAAGATGTTCGCCACGTGCTTCTCCACGACTCCGGAGGTGATGACAAGAGCCGCCGCGATCCCGGCGTTGGATCGTCCCTCGGCCATCAGCGAAAGCACCTCACGCTCCCGGGGGGTCAGCGACGCCACCCCGGCCGTGTCCTGCCCGGCCCGCATCAGGTGGCCGACCACCTCTGGATCCAGCGCGGTGCCACCGGATGCCACCCGGGTCAGCGCGTCCACGAAATCGGCGACGTCGGCGACGCGGTCCTTGAGCAGGTATCCGACGCCGGCCGGCCGGTCGGCGAGCAGGCGGGTCGCGTAGCGGGTCTCCACGTACTGGGAGAACACCAACACACCGACGTCGGGATGGTCGCGTCGGATGTCGATCGCGGCGCGCAGTCCCTCGTCGGTGTGCGTCGGTGGCATCCGGATGTCGATGATGGCTACGTTCGGTGCGTTGGCGGCAATCGCGGACCGCAACGCATCCGCGTCGGCCACCGCCGCGCACACCTCGAAACCGCGGTCGCTGAGCAGCCGGATCAGCCCTTCGCGCATCATCGCGGCATCCTCCGCGATCACCACCCGCATGTCGTCGCCTCCGTTCACGCCCGTGTGGGCAGCTCGATCTCGACCCGGGTCGGACCACCCGTCGGACTGTGTACGCGCATCCGGCCGTCCACGACGGCGATGCGGCGGGCCAGGCCGGACAGGCCGGGACCGTCCGGGTTCGCCCCGCCGATGCCGTCGTCCTCGACGGTCAACATCAGGCGCTCGCCGGATCGGACGACGCCGAGCCTGACACGGGTCGCCCGGCTGTGTTTGGCCGCGTTCGCGAGCAGCTCGGAGGCGCAGAAGTAAGCGATGGTCTCGATCGCGGGCGCCGGGCGGTCGGGCAGCTCGACGTTCACCGCGACCGGGATGGCGCTGCTCGTCGCGAGCGTCGCCAGCGCGTCGCCGAGACCGTTGTCGAGGACCGGCGGGTGGATCCCGCGCACCAGGTCGCGCAGGTCGGCGAGGGCATCCTTCGCTCCGCGGTGGGCGAGCGCGACCAGTTCGCGGGCCTGTGGGAGGTCGGGTGGCGGGCCGTCGACACCGAGCTTCTCGGTCGCCATGCCGAGGTTCATCGCCAGCGTCGCCAGCCGGATCTGCGCGCCGTCGTGCAGGTCCCGTTCCAGCCTGCGCATCATCGCGGCCGCGTCGTCGATCGCGCGGGCCCGGGTGACCTGCAGTTCGCGTACCCGCTCGGCGAGCCGACGCGGGCCGAGCAGCCGTCGCATCGCGGCAAGGTCCAGTGTCGTACCGGCCCGCATCAACCACGGTGCGACCAGCAGCATGGCGAGGCCGGCCGCGGCGATGAGGAACGTTCCGGCGAACGTCCGCGTACCGATGGTGCCGAACGGTGTCAGCGCCCACACCGGTCCGAGGCGCGTTCCGGCCGGGTGGTTGCGAAACAGCGGCCACCACACCGGGTAGCTGAGGTTGACCAGGCCGAACACGTAGCAGAACGCACCGTAGCCCTCGGGGATGGCCAGTGGCACCTTGAGCAGGCCGTACCCGACGGCGCGCCAGCCCGGTCCGTCGGAGACCACGGCGCTGATCCGCTTCGAGAGCCGGGGCGGCGGGGCGTCCACGTGCACGTCGAGCAGCCGGTCGGCGAGTGAGCGATGCAGGGCTCCCATCGCGCGCCCGGTCGGGGCGGCCAGCACGACCAGGAGCGCGATGGTGAGCGGAAACAGGACCAGGAACAACGGTGCGACGGTAGGTGCGGGCTGGTTGGACATGGCTCCGGTCGCCCAGAGGATGAGGACGCCCAGGGCCGGCACGATCGCCGGTACGCTCAGGATCGCGGCCGCACTGACCACGCCGACGACGCAGAACACCGCCCGGCGCAGGGCGAGTGTGGTGAACGGAGCGCGCAGCGCGATCATCAGCTCATTGTCGCTGGTCACGCGTCGCGATGGCGGAGCAGCATGCCGCCGCACAGAACCGCGACCGCCGCGTACCCGCACATCAGCAGCGCGCTGATCCAGCTGGAGAACAGCCCGGGTAGCGGCGAGGTCACCGCGATCGAGTTGAGCAGCATCAACAGCGGGACGAAGCGGCCGACCTGGATTCCGCTCTCGCCGAACAGGCCGGCCACGATCATCGGGACGAACATCAGTCCGAACAGCGTGCCGATCGCGGCGCCCGAGTGCCGCACGATCGTCCCGATGCCGACCCCGATCAGCGCGGTGACGCCCAGATAAACGCCGGTCAGCACGACCGCGCGCAGGATCGCCGGGTCTCCGAGGGATGCCGCCGGGATGGCGGTGCCGCGGATCGCGAGCTGCCCGCCCAGATATCCGGCGAAGCTCGCGACCAGGCCGACGGTGAGAGCCGCGCCGCCGCACACGGCGACCTTCGCGGACAGGACGATCCGACGCCGCGGGACGGCGGCGAACGTCGAGCGGATCATCCCGGTGCCGTAATCGCCGGTCACCACCAGGACGCCGAGCGCTCCGAGAAGCAACTGGGCCACAATGGCGCCGCCGAGGCTGTTGTTCAGGATCTGGGCGGCGGTGGCGACCGGGGTGTGCGATCGGTACCCGAGTCCCACCCCGGCCCCGGCCGCGGCCATCGAGACCACCGCAGCGATCGCCAGCCACCACGTCGACCGGACGCTGCTCAGCTTGATCCGCTCCATCCGGGCCACGTGCCGGAATCCGTACCCGTTCATGACGCTCCCACTCCGCGATAGTCGGTGGCCTCTGAGGTGAGCCGGAAGAACGCGTCCTCCAGGCTGTCGTCGCCGGCGGCGAGTTCGGCGACGGTCGTCTCGGCCAGCAGCCGGCCGCGGCCGATGACCACCAGCCGGTCGGCGGTCAGCGCCATCTCGGCGATCAGGTGGCTGGACACGAACACCGTCCGGCCTTCGGCGGCGAGTCCGCGCAGCAGGTCCCGGATCCAGCGGATGCCCTCCGGATCCAGTCCGTTGACCGGCTCGTCGAGCAGGAGGACGCTCGGGTCGCCGAGCAGGGCCACAGCGACGCCGAGCCGCTGGCGCATGCCGAGCGAGTACGTACCGGCGCGCCGCGTTGCCGCGTCGGACAGGCCGACGATGCGCAGCACCTGCTTGACCCGGGAACCGGGGATGTCGTTGCTCGCGGCCAGCGCGGTCAGGTGCGCACGGGCGCTGCGGCCGGGATGGAACGCCCCGGCATCGAGGAGCGCGCCGACCGTCTTCAACGGCCAGTTCAGGTCCGGGTACCGGACGCCGCCGATCAGTGCCTCGCCATGGTCCGGGGCATCCAGGCCGAGGATCATCCGCATCGTCGTCGACTTGCCGGATCCGTTCGGGCCGAGGAAGCCGGTCACCACGCCCGGCTGCACCCGGACGCTCAAGCCGTCGACGGCGACCCGGCCGCCGTAGCGTTTCGTCAGCTCACGTAGTTCGATCATACGAACGACGCTAGGCAACGCCGTCGGCGGTCGGAAGCCGGAAACCATCCGCCTCCGCCTGGAGGTTTTCCCCCATCGCGGTCCCGACCCAGTTGGTGTCCCAGACCGTGATCGGTTTACTTTCGAGTTGTTCGCGACGTAGACCGATGAGGGTCAGGGGACACCACGTTGACGAGCCGGGAGGCTTCGCCATGGCGCGGTCGTCTGCCCTGAAGCAGTTGCGCGCCGCCACGTGGTGGCAGGATCTCCCGTATGGACGGTGTGCTGCCGCATCGAGCGGCCCAACTCCTCCGCGACGCCCGCCGTGTCGTCGTCCTCACCGGCGCCGGGATCTCCGCCGAGAGCGGTGTGCCCACCTTCCGTGACGATCTCACCGGCTTGTGGGCGCGTTTCGACGCCCAGCAGCTCGCCACTGCCGAGGCGTTCCACGCCGATCCAGACCTGGTCTGGGGCTGGTACGAATGGCGGCGCAGCAGGGTACGCCGAGCCGAGTCCAATCCTGGGCACCTGGCCATCACCACCATCGGGGCCCGGGTACCCGGCACCACCGTCATCACGCAAAACGTCGACGACCTGCACGAGAGGGCCGGAACCCGGGCTGCGATCCACCTGCACGGCAGCCTCTTCATGCCCCGATGCGTGGCGACGGCCGCTCACCCGGCAGCCTTTGAGGACCCACAGGACAGCGACGTCGCGCAGCCGCATGAAGGCCGCCGGATTCCGCCGCCGCGGTGCGCGTCCTGCGGAGCACTCGTCCGCCCGGGTGTGGTGTGGTTCGGTGAGGCGCTGCCCGAGGCAGCGTTGAGCGCGGCGGTCGAAGCAGCCGCCGCGTGCGACGTGCTCCTGACGGTCGGCACCTCCGGCGTCGTGTACCCGGCCGCCGAGATCCCCCGGATCGCGGCACGCTCCGGCGCGACCGTGATCCAGGTCAACCCGGAGCCAACCCCACTCGACCGGATCTCCGCCATCAACCTGCGCGATGCCGCAGCACGGGTCCTCCCGACCCTCGTCGCGGCCGCATGGAAGGAAACCGACAAGACATAACGGCGGCGGGCGGGGTCGCGTGCCACCACCGCAGTCACAAGCAACCGGCACCCACCGCGGTGTCAGCTCACGGCCGCCGTCCCCCTCGTACGCTCCCCTGCCATGCAGGCCGGCAACCCGCGGTGCGGCCAACGCGGCGAGCGCGACCAGGGCCGGCCACGAGAAGCCGAGGGTACGACGTCCGAGGCTCATCGCTCGGCCCGCACGGGTGCGGTTTCCCGGGCGAAGCGCAGCAGCGCGGTGAACGCCAGCGCGGACGTCACCGCTCCGCCGGCGAGGCGTACCCAGTGCCCGGCGACGAACTCCTCGGCGACCTGACGCAGGTACTCCGGGGAGTGCGTGCCGACCGGATCGACGAACATGATCTCGTTGCGCGGCCAGAAGAACACCACGGAGAACAGGAACTCGCAGGCGATGAAGACCGCAGCGGTGCTGGCGAGGTGCCAGCGCAGCCGGCGGGGACGGCGACATCGCGTTCCTGCACCCGGTGCCGCACCTGTCCGTACCTGCCCTCGACGATCACCGCAGGTACCTGTCCGAGACCCGGCCGGAGCTGCTGCACCGGCACGACCACCCGGACCTGGTGGTGGCGATTCAGGACGCGAAGAACGTGGTGCAGACCCTGGACGGCACCCGCACCGACGCTGACGAGCCGACCGGCGGCTTCGTCTCCCGTGACCCCGGCAACGTCCACATGCTCACCAATGTGGGCGGCACCACGTACCTCGCGCGCCTGGTCGAATTGAAGTAGCCGTCGGCACGGCGGTCCGACGTGGAATCCGTCATTTCGGTGAAAGTCGGTGCATTAGGTGCGTACCGTGCCCGACATGGTCTCTCGCACTTGGCGTAACCTGTTGCTCACAGCGGTCGGGATGGGCGTGCTCGCCGGTGCCGGTCAGCTCGGCATCGCGTTCAGCTTCGGCATCGTCCAGCTCACCGGCGCCTCCGCCGGCGCCACCGTCAACCAATGGCCTTCCCAGCTCGTCTGGGTGGGCTGGTTCGCGGCACACGCCGCCGTAGCCGGCACCGTCGTCACCGCACGCCTGGCCCGCCGGTACGGGATGCTGGGGAGCACGGGCAGATTGGTGGCCGTCGCCGCCGCCGCCGCGCTGGGCGCCACCGTTGTGGCGCCGCTCTGCGTCCGGCCGGCCCAGGCCGCCGAGCGCTTCTCTGTGGACCCGATCTGGGCCGTCGCCATCTGTGCGACCATCGGCGCGCTGGTCGGCGCGGGTGCCGCGATCGCCGTACTAGTGAAGCCGCCGCTGGGCTGGAACATGGCGGCGGTGGGCGGCGTGGTCTGGCTGCTGGCGCTCGTCTCGGTCGTCCCGTCGCTCGCAACCGGCGGGCCGTTGCCCGCCGTACGACTCGGTGTGCTGGAGCCGGCCGGGCTCGACGCCGACACGGCACACCGGCAGGCGATCCTGATTCTGCCGGCGGTCGCCCTGCTCATCGGCGCGGCGACCGGCGGGCTGGCCCGCAGGCGCGGGCATCCGCCGCTGGTCAACGGCGCGACCGGCACGGCCGGCGCAGCGCTGGTCGCGTTCGCCTACCTGACCGCCGGTCCCGGCGACGCCATCGACCGGTACCAGATCACGCCGTACTACGTCGCGCTGCTCGCCGTCGCCGCCGGTGTGCTCGGTTCGGCCGCCGCCGCGTCGTTCCGCTGGCCGTTCCAGCCGCGCACCGCCGAAGCGCGGGTCGTCGAGCCGACCGACAGCCGCCGTCCGCTGTCCGCCGACCCCACCGTGCCGCAGGCCATGACGCCGGCCGCTGGTGGTTCGATCGACGAGCCGGAGCCCGTCGACCTGGCCGGCACGGGGCGGGTCGCCGACGCGACCGCAGCGAAGCTCCCGACCGCAGCCGAACCGCTGGGCTTCGGTACGCCGGCTGGCGACCGGGACGCCAGCGCCGTACCGGCCGACTCCGCGACGCGGACCGCCGCACCCGCCGTTACCGCCGCATCGGCCGCACCCGCCGACCTCGCCACACCGGCCGACCACGACGACACCCCGGAGACATCGGAACCGGTCCCCGCGACGGCGGCCTACCTTCCCGCGGGACCCGGCGGGGACGGCTCCGGGACGGCGGAGGCCGAGGCCGACAACACCGAAGCCGACGGGATGCCGTCCGACGGGGCACTCGTCGCCCCGGGGACCCGCCGGATATACCAGCCGCCGAAGACCGACCGGACGCGGGTTCAGGCGACCCGGCCGGTCGTTCCGGCGCGGCGGGTGCCGCCCTCGACCGAGCCCGCTCCGGGCGCCGAGGCGACCCACTCGGCCGGCACGCGAGAGAGGCTCGAACCGGCGCTCCCACCTCGGATCCGGCCGCCGCTGCCCAACCTGAACCAGGCCGCGAACTGGGACGCCCTCGCGACCGCCCGGCGCGCCGGGCCCCCGCCCACGACCAACGCCGCGCCGGCCGGCCCCGCCGGGACCGGTCCGGTCGCCAAGGTCCCCGCGCCGGCCGCCCCGGCATCCGTCGTCGAGGCGGGACGGGCCAGCGGGCGGCTGGGCCTGTTCCGGCGCAACAAGTCCCGGGCCGACGGGGACGGCGCGGGCACCCCGGCGAACGGCGAGCTGCTGCCGAGACAGGACGCGGAGTTCGTCGACTGGGTGACCCGGCTGGGCAAGCCGGTGGCCGACAACGAGCGGGATCAGGAGAGCGGTCGCCAGTCAATCCGCTCCACCGGCCACGACCACGGCGACTGACCTCCGCTGTCAGGCCCGCCGCTGCCCAACGACCTGATCGCGCTCGGTGTCGGCCTCCACGGCGGTTCCCCCGGCGCCGAGCGCCCGCACCAGCAGGGCCCGCTGCGGATGGGTGGCCACCTCCTGCGCGCCGAGCCGGCCCTGGTCGACCCGCGACTGCACGTACGTGTGGTCGCGGGTCAGCTGGGACCGCTCGCCGTCCCGCAGCGCGTACGCCCGAGATATCGCCGACGTGCACCAGCGCGAGCCGGCCGCCGGAGCACAGCATCGCCGTGAGCGTGTAGACCGGCTGGTGGCCGCCGACCGCCGCACGGCGCGATCGGCGTCAGCGACCGCGTCGGCCAGCATGCCAAGCAGGTCCGGGCCCGCCGCGACCACCGGCTCCAGCCGGGCGAGGGCATCAACGGGCGCGGCGCTGGCGGCGCCGCCAGCTCCGTCTCCCCCTTCCTGGCGATCTTCGAATGTCCAGGTCACGGCCCGGGGCGGCCCGTTTCAGCACATCGTGGACATGGACTGCTCCACGGGCGTGGGACGTGCATATGCTCCGGGCAACGGTCGCCCACCTTCAGGGGGCACACCATGCTCAAGACCCACACAACGAGCCAGAATCTTCGTCACTTTCCCGTCGAAGCCCAGCGGATGGCCGACGCGGCGATCCAGGAGCGCGAGGAGCGTCTCCGGACGATCAGTAACGCGCGCAACCGCAAAGCCGCGGAGGTGGCGGCCGGCGCCAGTGACCGGCTGCGTCGCCTGCTGGGGGACGACAACTGGGCGGACCTGACGACGCTGATGCACCAGGAGCGGCTGGCGCTTCGTGACCTGCTCCAGCCGCCGCACGGCTTGGAGTCGACCTTCGCTGACCTGAACGAGGCCCGCAAACAGAAGGCCGACGCGTTTCTCCGCGCCCGGAAGGTCCGGCGTGACGAGCTTGCCGAGATCAGGGAGGACTACCACGAGGCGATGGCCGACGTCCTCGCCCCGGTGGATGCGCACGTCACCCCGGGCTTCCACCTGTCCGGCCACCTCGACAGGTGGCTGAGGCTGTCCCCGTTCCACGCGCACGCGCTTCCGTGGGGGGTCATCATCGCGGACGGCGACCCGGGCCCGCACCGGTGGGAGGTCCACCGTCCGCCGTTCTTCGGGTTCAACTTCGGCTTCGTCCCGGTACGCAATGACAACTTCATCGTCGATCGGCTGCACACGTTGAATCCGTCGCTCGGTGACGTCGGCATCACCGTCACGATGGACGACGGCGACGCCGGCGACTTCGACTACGCCTCGGGCGACGGCTTCAGCGCGATAGCCTTCTCCTTCACACCGCCGACGGCAGGTCTGGTCGAGGTGCTCATCGACGCCCAGTCCGTTGAGGCGACGCACCGGTTGAGGACGGAGAACGAGTGGGGGTGGTCGAACTCCACCACCGGCCAGGGCAACTTCCTGATGCTCGACGTCCTGCATCCCAGCGTGGCCGAGCCGTCGTACGCCCAGATGTCAGCCTTCCACCTGCAGACCGACGACGATTCCAGCCATGTCCGCGAGAACCTGACCCGGGGCGCCCATTACTTCGCGCACCTGTTCAGCGCCGGTCCGGTGCCCGCGAATGAGCCCGTGATCGTGTGCGCGGGGACGCGGTCGTTCGACTTGAGCGGCACCAACGACGTCTCCATCCACAGCAGGTCCGACTTCCGGTGGTTCATCAGCTCGGTGGAGGTACGGATCTCGCCATAGCCGACGTCCTTGGCGGTGGCGTGCGACGTCGGCATCATCAGGGGTGGACCTCGTTGGGAGGCTCATCCTGCTGCTTGCGTGGTTTCCCGTCACGCTTAGTTGGCGGGTGGGTTGATGGCGGCCTGGATGGCGACGAAGGCCGCGATGACCATGACGAGGTAGGCGAAAGCGCGGCTCAGGTGCCGAGCGGGTACCCGAGAGGCGAAGCGTGCGGCGGCGAGGGACCCGATGATCGCCGCGACGGTGAAGGCGCCAGCGATGCGGTAGTCGAGTGTGGCGTCCCCGGAGTGGGCGGCGAATCCGGCCGCAGAGTTGATGACGATGATGACCAGCGACGTGCCGACGGCGGCGGGCATGGGCAGGCCCAGCAGCAGTACCAGGGCGGGGATGATGAGGAAGCCGCCGCCGACGCCGAACAAGCCGGTGAGGAAGCCGACCGCGATGCCCGCGCCGATGGACTTGGGCAGGCAGCCGCGCCAGTTGACGCCACCGCCGGGCAGGGCGCAGTCGCCGCCCGCCTCGCCTTGATCCCGCAGCATCCTCAGCGCCGCAGCAACCATGAGTCCGGCGAAGCCGATCAGGACGACGCGGGGGTCGAGCAGTCGGTTGACCGCAGCGCCGGCGAACGCCGCTGCGGCACCGGCGGCACCGACAATCCCAGCGATCCGCCAGCGGATCTGCCCAGCACGGAGCCGGGGCAGCAGTGCGGTGGCCGAGGAGATGCCGACGACCAGCAGCGACGTCGGTACGGCGGCGCTCAGCGGCAGCCCTGCGCCGTAGACCAGAGCGGGGACGGCGAGGATGGAACCGCCGCCCCCGAGCAGGCCGAGCAGAATGCCGATGACCGTGCCGAGCCCGAGGGCAGCGGTCACGACCGCGGGCCGGCCAGGGCCGCGACGACGCCTTCGAGGTCGGTGCGCGGGCCGCGGTTGTAGGGCAGCTTGGACAACAGCATCCCCATCGCGCAGGTGTTGGTCACCGCGGCGACGGTCAGGCCGGCGCCGATGAACGCGGCGACCCATTTTGCCGGGGGGAACACCATGCTGACCAGCACGGCGACGAGCACGATGGACCCGGCGGTCAGGCGTACCTGGCGTTCGAGATCCCAGCGGGCTCTGCCCGTGCGGATCGGCGCGCCGGCGGCCTGCCAAGCGGTGATGCCGCCGTGCAGCACGCGCACGTTCGGCAGGCCGGCGGCGGCGAGCGCTGCTTCGGCGGTGGCGGCGCGTTGCCCGGAGCGGCAGACGAGCACGACCTGTTCGTCGAGGTGCGCGCGCAATTCGTCGCGGTGTTCGCGCAGCAGGTCGAGTGGCACGTTGTAGGAGCCGGGGATGTGCCCGGTCTCGAACTCGCCCGGGGTGCGCACGTCGATCAGGCGTGGGGCGTTGCCGGTGCTGATCTGATGGTGCAGGTCGGTGGCTTGGACGGTGGCGGGGGTGCCGGTGGTCACGCAGTCTCCTTGCTGGTGATGATGGTCAGGCCGGTGTTGGCGGCCTTGGCGTAGGCGTCGTCGATGTGCACCGCAGTGCGGCCGGCGCGTTGCAGCAGGCTGGTCGCGGCGGCGGCACGGTAGCCGGAGCCGCAGTGCACCCACACTGTGCCGGCTGGCAAGTCAGCGAGGCGGTGCGGCAGGTCGGGCAGCGGGATGTGCACGGCGCCGTCGATATGCCCGGTGCGCCACTCGTTGGTCATCCGCACGTCCAGCACCACCTCGGGTGCGGGCAGGCTGTGCGGGACGGCTCCGTCGCGGGCGGCTGCCAGGTCGTCGAACGTGGCGGTGGTGAGTTCGGCCAGGCGAGTGTCGTCGCCGTCCGCCCAGTCGTCGGGGTGGCCGGCGGCTGCGGCGGCCGGCCGGTCGATGCCAATGCGGGCGAGTTCGCGCTGGGCGTCGGCGACCTGCTGCTCGCTCTCGCCGAGCAGGGTGATGGGCGCGCCCCAGGGTGCCATCCAGCCGAGCCAGGTCGACATCGGCCCGTCCAGGCCGAAGCTGAGGGTCCCGGTCAGGTGCCGGTGCGCGAACGCCTTGCGTGAGCGTAGGTCGACCACCCACTCGCCGGCGGCGATGCGATCGGCGAGTTCGGCCGGGTCGGCGCGGCGGGCCGGCGTCAGGTCGATCAGGTCGGCACCGTCGGTGTTACGGGCGCCCATATGCGCGTAGTACGAAGGGTAGGCGTCCAGCCCGGCGAGGGTCTCGGCGACGAACGCCTCGTTTTCCAGGCGCAGCGCCGGGTTCACCTGCCGCTCCCGGCCGATGGTCGAGTCCGGGGCGTCGGACTGGGTGGCGGAGCAGAAGCTGCCGAAGCCGTGTGTCGGCCAGACGTGAGCGCCGTCGGGCAGCAGATCGGCGAGCCGACGCACCGAATCGTGCTGATGCCCGGCCAGCGTGTGTGCGTGCTGCTCACCGAGCAGGTCGGTGCGCCCAGTCGTGCCGAACAGCAGCGAGCCACCGGTGAACACCCCCTGCGGCCCGTTAGGGCCGTGCAGGACGTAGGACACGTGGTGGAACGTGTGCCCGGGGGTGGCGACCACGCCGATCCGCATCTCGTCGGACACGGTGATCTCGTCGCCGTCGGCGACCGGCAACCGCTCGAAACCCACCGTGTCGGCGCCGGCCACCAGGTAGGTGGCACCAGTCAGCCGGGCCAGTGCCAGGCCGCCGGAGACGTAGTCGTTGTGCAGGTGCGTCTCGGCCACGTGTGTGATCTGGACCCCGAGCCGGCCCGCGAGGGCCAGCACCCGGTCGATGTCGCGCTGCGGGTCCACCACGACCGCGACCCGCCCGTCGTGCGCCAGGTAACTGCGGTCACCCAGTGACGAGGTGTCCACGACCTCCACCTCAATGCCAGTCATCATCGTCTCCGATCTTGGATTGTGGTCCTGCTGCGGCCGCTCATCGGGTCGCGCCTTGCTCGATCGGGTGACCGGCGCGCACCCAGGCCTGCGTGCCGCCGGTCAGCGACCACGCGCGGGCACCGGCGGCGTCGAGGACCTGCGCGGCCATCGCGCTGCGCCCACCGGATGCGCACACCGCCACCACGTCCTGCCCGGCGAACCGCCGAGCAGCCCCGGGCAGCTCGTCCAAGGGCAGATTCACCGCGCCCGGCAGGTGGCCTGCCGCGAACTCGGCCGGGCTGCGCACATCCAGCACCACAGCGCCCTCACGTCGGCGCAACTCGTCCAGGTCGATCTCCCGAACCGTCACAGGTTCACTCCTCGCGGTGAATACCCCGGGGGGTATGTGTTGAAGAGAATTGTGTGAAGTGGGCAGGCGACATGACCCCGCCGAAGCGGGGCAGCCCACTCAGGTCAGGACAACGCCATGAACAGCTTCTCCAGCTGCTCCTCGGTCATCGGCGGCTGCTCGCCACGCTCGCGTGCCTGCTGACATTGCCGCATCCCCGTCGAAATGATCTTGAAGCCGGCCTTGTCCAGGGCACGCGACACAGCGGCAAGCTGAGTCAACACCCGCTCACAGTCGTCACCGTTCTCGATCATGGCGATCACCGCGCCCAGCTGTCCGTTAGCGCGCTTCAACCGCGTCACCGCGTCCGACAGCACCTTGGCGTCCATCTCCACGTCGCCCCACCTCCGCGATCCAACATACCCCCTGGGGTATCCATCGGGCTGTGGAACACCTCACGCACCGTTGCCCTCAGCCCACAGATGGGATCGTCACGGCGGAGTCTGGGCGGGTCCAGCCGCAGGAATGGACACGGGTGTGCTCCCCGACGTGTGCCGCAGGGGCGGAAGCGGTCGCCGAGCGGCACCGGCGCAGCTGGATTTTGCGCTCGAACTCGAACCATTCGTCGGGCGAGACGGCGCGGTACTCGCTGGAATCGCGGGCTGATCCGCCGACCCGACACAGGTTCAACACGTCCGCCGGTCCCCCAACGCAACACGCCCCGCACCGAGTCCCAAGCCGGCTGTCACCCGATCTCCCGCATGAACCAGGGCGCCGACTGATACCCGCCGGGGGTATGCTGGCGGCGCTCATGTAGTACGGCTCTGTCAAATGCGAGGAACCCGTGACCTACCTCCTACGAGTAGAAACACCTTCCGTTGAGGTCTATCGACATCTGCGGGTCGCCGCCGGGCTAAGTCCTAAATCCGTTGACGCCGCGGCGAACGGCCTGGCGGGAACCTGGCACGCTGTCGTCGTCTATGACGATGACCATCCAGTGGGCATGGGCCGGATCATCGGCGACGGTGGCACCGCGTTCCAGATCGTTGACATGTGCGTTCTGCCCGAGCATCAGGGGCTCGGAGTCGGCAAGAGGATCATGGCTGCACTGATGGAGCGGCTCGTGGATCGGGCACCTCGCACCGCCTACGTCTCACTCATCGCAGACGGCAAGGCGCGCTACCTCTATGCGCAGTACGGCTTCGCGGAGACCGCGCCGGAGTCGGTGGGCATGGCTCGCCAACTCTGACGACGTTGCGCTGCGGGACGGTCGTCCGCGTCGATCTTCGGGTATTCAGCGGCACGAGAGTGTGTCCGCCAGCAGGACCAGCATCGAGCAAGACCGTCGCGCTCGGCGCGGCACCGGTGGGAAGGCCATCTCACCTACCGGAACGCGCCGCCAAGCCCTCTATTTCCGATGCACCTCGATGCCGAGGCCTCGCTCAGGATGGCGCCACGGACACTTCAGGTGGGTGAAGCAGGGACACCGCCACTGGCGCAGCCCCGCTACGCGTTGGCCCGCGTGTAGGCGGCCAGGACGGTCTCGGAGATGAGGCGTGGTGCGTCCGCCTGCTCTACGAGCCCGTTGGCCACGTCCACCGCCGCACCCTTCAGCAGGTGGTGCAGGACGCTGGTCAGCCAGGTCGCCGGGAGGTCGTCTCGAAAGGCTCCTTCGGCTTGGCCGCGACGGATCAGCTCGTCGACGCGCTGGGCAGGTTCGGCGTGCAGTTGCTGTACCCGTCCGGGAGGGAGCGCCGCCTGCGCCGCTGCAAGGACGGCACTCGCCCGGGCGATCAGTAGCCAGCTCGACTCGATCAGGACGCGCAATGCCCGTCGAGGGTCGCCCGAGAGATCCAGACTCGCCAGGACCGTCTCCCCCTCGGATATGACTCGTACCAGCGCGGCCTCGATGAGGGCGTCCCGAGTCGGGAAGTGCCCGTAGAGGGTGACTCGACCCACTCCCGCGGCCTGGGCGATCTCGCTCACGCTCGCGTCAGCGTTTCGACTGAGGCTGGCGATCGCTGCATCCAGGATCTTCTCCACGTTCTGCCGAGCGTCGGCTCTGCGGGCCTGACTGGTTCCCGAGCGGGACATGCAACTCCCTCAAGTCGAACAGTGCTGTATGAGTTATGGTAGCCGCTACAACTCGAACATCACTGTTCAACTTACCTGAAGGAGGCGGATAGTCATGGCCGAAACCATGGCCCCGACGAGTCCGACCCGTGGTCCCAACCCGCACCGCTGGAAGATCCTGGGACTCGTCGGCGTCGCCCAATTGATGTTGATCCTGGATGTCACAGTCGTCGCGATCGCCCTTCCCCACGTGGGTGCGGACCTCGGCCTCGAGCGGGAGACCCTCACCTGGGTGGTGAGCGGTTACACCCTCGCCTTCGGTGGCCTGCTACTACTCGGGGGCCGCGCCGCCGACCTGTTCGGAGCCCGACGCCTTGTCATCGTGGGGCTCCTGTTGTTCACCGCCGCGTCCCTGCTCGCAGGACTGGCAACCAATGGCCCCATGCTGCTGGGCGGTCGCATCGCCCAGGGCGTTGCTGCGGCGATCCTGTCCCCCGCCGCGCTCTCACTGGTCGTCACGATCTTCGAGGGCGACGAACGCAACAAGGCCCTCGGGATCTGGTCTGCGTTGGGCGGTAGCGGGGCCGCCCTGGGGGTCCTCCTCGGTGGCCTGCTGACCGCTGGACCGGGCTGGCCGTGGGTGTTCTTCATCAACGTCCCGGTAGGACTCGTCCTGCTGCTCATCCTGCGGGTGCAACTCCCGCCGCAGCAGAGCACCGGCGCGCCGGGTCGGCTGGACGTACCGGGAGCGGCGCTGGTGACCGCTGCCACAGGGACCCTGATCTACGCCCTGATTAGGGCTGGAGACCAGGGCTGGGGTACTCCGACGACTGCGGCACTCCTCGCGACGGCTGTGGTTCTCTACGGTGGTTTCGTCGTCCGTCAGCGCCTCGCGGCGAGCCCGCTCATGGATTTGCGACTGCTGTTGCGCCGACCGGTGGCGACCGGGACTCTGCTGATCCTGGTGGCCACCGCCCTGATGATCACTGTCTTCTTCCTCGGGTCGTTCTACCTTCAGGACCACCGCGGGTACGGCGCCCTCCAGACCGGGTTGCTCTTTCTCCCGGTAGCGCTCGCGACCATGCTCGGGGCCAACGCAGCGGGCCGCGTCATTGGTCGTACAGGCCCGCGCACCCTTGCCGTGCTGGGACTTCTCCTCGCCGCAGCAGGCTTCGTGATCCCCGCGCTATGGTGCGGGACCGTGGCGATGGTTTCCGGCGTCAGCCTTGCCGCCGCCGGCACCGGGGCCGTCTTCGTCGTCGCATCCGCGACCGCTCTAGCGCAGATCGATCCACGAGAGGCCGGGCTGGCGTCTGGAATCGTCAGCACGTTCCACGAGTTCGGGGCATCGCTCGGCGCCGCTGTGGTGTCGAGCGTGGCCGCGGCGAGTATCGCCGGGAACAGCACTGACGGGTTCTCCCGTGGTTTCACCACCGGCGCCATCATCGCGGCCGCCGCCGCCGGCCTGGCCTTCATCATCACGCCCAGGCCACGCTCCAGTAACTGATCCCCGAACATGTCGCCGGTGGAGTGGGACTCCACCGGCGACACGTTCGGCCAAGGGCAGGCGTTGGATCGCGCTGACCGACAGCAGCTTCCGGTACGCCTGCTGTGAGCCCGCTGTGAGCAAAGCGTGAGCGGGCGGCCTCAATCTTGGCCCTGGTCGGCAGACCGATGAACTCCAACTGAGAGGTCTCGGGCCATGATGCGGTGGATCGTCGGGTCAAGCGTCAAATATCAACGGCTGGTGCTCGCCATCGCCGTGGCCCTGATGGCCGTCGGCTTCGTTCAGCTTCGCAACACGTCGGTCGAAGCCCTGCCGGAGTTCGGGCCGGTGCGGGTGGACGTGCAGGTCGAGGCCCTCGGGCTCTCCGCCGAGGAGGTGGAGAATCTGATCACCAACCCGATGGAGAACGAATTCTTCAACGGAATCCCGTGGCTGGCCAAGCTCGAGTCCCGCACGCTACCGGGATTGTCGTCGATGGAGATGACGTTCGAGCCCGGCACGGACCCTATCCGGGCCAGGCAGGTCGTGCAGGAGCGCCTGACCATGGTCGCCATGCTGCCGGCCGCCTCGTCCAGGCCGCCGCTGGTGGTGCAGCCCCTCTCGTCGACCGGCCGGCTCATGATGATCGGTCTGTCGTCCCAGGATCGCTCACTGATCGACATGTCGTTGCTGTCGCGCTGGACGATCGTGCCCCGCCTGCTGAGCATCCCCGGCGTGGCCAACGTGGCCATCTGGGGGTTCCGCGACCGGCAGCTGCAGGTGCAGGTCGATCCCTCCAAGCTGATGCAGAGCGGCATCACGCTGGACCAGGTCCTGCGCACGTCGGCGAACGCGCTGTGGGTCTCGCCGCTCACCTTTGTGGAGGCGTCGACACCCGGGCTGGGCGGGTTCATCGACACCCCCAACCAGCGGATCGAAATCCAGCACAACCAGCCGATCAAGACTGCTGCGGATCTCGGCAAGGTCACCGTTCAGGGCGCCGAGGACCGCGGAGTGCTGCTGGGTGATGTCACCCAGATCGTCGAGGACCACCAGCTCCTCATCGGCGATGCGGTCGTCAAGGACACTCCGAGCCTCATGCTCGTGGTGGAGAGGTTCCCGGGCGCCAACGTGGCGGCCGTGACCCGGGACGTGGAGGCTGCACTCGACGAGCTGAGGCCCGCCATGCCGAGCGTCGAGATCGACACGACGGTGTACCGGCCGGCCACCTTCATCGAAAAGATGGTCGACCACCTCACCACGACGCTGATCCTCGGCGCGATCCTCCTGCTGCTGGTGCTCTGCGCCTTCCTGTTCAACTGGCGCACCGCGCTGGTCAGCCTGCTGACCATCGCGTCCTCCGTGGCGGTGACGGTGCTCGTCCTGTCCTGGTTCGGCGTGACCCTCAACATGATGTCCCTGGCAGGGCTGGTGATGGCCCTCGCCATCGTCGTGGACGACGCCGTGGTCTGCGTCGACAACATCCGGCGACGGCTGCGGCAGCACCGCGAGGAGGCGTCCGACGAGCCGGTCTCCGACACCATCCGTACGGCCATCCTCGAGATGCGCGGCCCGCTCTTCGTCGCAGCCCTGATCGCCGCGGTCTCGGTGGTGCCCCTCTTCATCCTCGACGGGGTGCGCGGGGCGTTCCTCACCCCGGTTGCCCAGGGCTTCCTGGCCGCCACGGTGGTCTCACTGGTGGTCGCGCTGACGCTGGCCCCCGTGCTGGCCACGCTCCTGCTCTCCCGGTCGTCGCTGCAGCACGGCCAGTCGCCGCTCGCCCGAGCTTTGGAGCGGGCGTACGGTGCGCTGCTGCCCCGGCTGCTCCGCCGGCCCGTCTGGTCTTATGCCCTGGTCGGACTCCTCGTGGTGGCGGGCCTGGCCGCTCTGCCGTTCCTCGGCTCGCGGCCGCTGTCCCCGACGCTTCAGGAGCGCGACCTGCTGATCACCTGGGAGGCGCCGCCCGGCACGTCCCGGCCGGAGATGAACCGGATCACGGGTGCGCTCAGTGCCGAACTGCGGGCCATCCAGGGAGTACGCAACGTCGGCGCCCACACCGGGCGGGCACTGGCGTCGGACCAGGTCGTCAACATGAACTCGGGCGAGGTGTGGCTCAGTGTCGACCCGGAGGCCGACTACGGCCGGGCCCTGACCGCCGTGCAGCAGGTGGTGGATGGCTATCCCGGGGTGCAGAGCGACGTGATCACCTACTCGGACAAGCGGATCCGGGAGGTGGTGACCCGCGGTGCCACGGAGGACCTCATCGTGCGCATCTACGGCAACGACTACACGGTGCTCAACGAGAAGGCCCAGGAGGTCCTCGGCGTCATCGCCGCCATCGACGGCGTCACCGAGCCACGGGTACGGTCCGCAGAGGTCGCGCCGACGGTGGAGATCGAGGTTTCCGTCGTCAAGGCCGCGAAGTACGGGCTCAAGCCGGGCGACGTGCGCCGGTCGGCCGCCACCCTCGTCTCGTCCACCGTCGCGGGCAACCTCTTCGACGACCAGAAGGTGTTCGAGGTCGTCGTGTGGGGCGTCCCCACGGTGCGCCAGAACCTGTCCACGATCCAGAACCTTCTGATCGACGCGCCGGTCGGAGGCCCGCGTGGCGGCCCGACCCAGGTGCGGCTGGCTGACGTTGCCGACGTCAGAGTCGTGGCGAAGCCGGAGGTCATCACACACGACCAGGTCTCCCGCAGCATGGACGTCGTCGCGACCGTGCGCGGGCGTGGTCTGGGTGCCGTCACCAGCGAGGTCAAGGACCGGCTCGCGCAGGTGACCTTCCCCCGTGAGCACCACCTGGAGGTGCTCGGAGAGGCCCAGGCAAAGGCGAGTTCCGACTTCCGCGTCTGGACCTTCGTGATCGGCGCCGTGATCCTGATCTTCTTCCTGCTGCAGGCCGGCTTCGGTAGCTGGCGGGTGGCGTCGCTGTACTTCCTGCTCCTGCCGACGGCACTGGCGGGCGGGCTGCTGCTGGCGGCCATCGACCGGTCGGCCGTCTCGGTGGTCGCGCTGCTGGGGCTGCTCAGCGTGCTGGCCATGGCCGTTCGGGGCGGCACGCTGCAGATCATGCGGTACCAGCGGCTGGAAGCGGAGGGCCACACGCCAGGTGCCGAACTGGTCGAGCTCGGGTCACGGCAGCAGTTCATCCCGGCCGTGACGGGCATCCTGGCGGCGGGGATGGCTCTGCTTCCCATGGTGATCTACGGCGGCGTCTCCGGCCTCGAGATCGTGAGCCCGCTCGCCCTGATCATCCTCGGTGGCCTGGTCACGACCGCGCTGCTGAACCTGCTCGTCCTGCCCGTGCTGTATCTGCGGTTCGCCGTCCGGTCTCCATCGGTAGCCGGGTCGGAGCCTCGGACCGGATCGATACCCGCGCCCAGGCCAGAACCCGGTGCGGCGGGCAAGGAAACCCCTTCAAGCCCGGCTCCGGCCTGATCGGAACCAGGAGAGTCCCATGCACAGACAAGGAGGCGACCACATGCGACACCGTGGTCGGTGGATGGCAGCGATCCTGATCACGCTGGGCTTGGCGGCCTGCACGACGCCCGCCTCGAACACCTCGGGTGGCCACAAGGAGAGCCCGGCCAGTGTCGAGGCGATGCCGGGCAAGGACGTCAAGAAGGTGACGCTGACCGAGCAGGCGGCGCGCCGCGTGGGCATCGCGACGGTCACGATCGGCGCGGCGCAGACCGCGCCGCCGGTCGGGCCGACCCCGTCGCCGGGCACGCCGACGACCGTGGTGCCGTACTCGGCAGTGCTCTACGACCCGACCGGCCTGGCCTGGGTCTATACGGTTCCCCAGCCGTTGACCTACGTCCGGGAGAAGGTCGTGGTGGCGACCGTGGGCGGGGCGCACGGGACCGACGCGTTCCTTGCGCAGGCACCACCGGCGGGGACCTCGATCGTGACGACAGGCGTGATCGAACTCTGGGGAGCCGAGCTCGGGGTCGGCAAGTAGTCCATCCAGTCGCTACGAGGGTAGGGACCCCACACCATGATGCGTTGGATCATTGGAACGAGTCTGAAGCTCCGGTTCCTCGTGGTTGTCGGGGCCTCCATGTTGATGTTCTTCGGCGTCCTGCAGATTCGCGACATGCCCGTTGACGCGTTCCCCGAGTTCGCGCCGCCCCGGGTGGAGATCCAGACGATCTGCATCGGACTGTCCGCACAGGACGTCGAGGAGCTTGTCTCCGTCCCGCTGGAGCAGGGGCTCACCGGGATCGAGGGCCTGGACGTGATGCGCTCCAAGTCGGTCTCCCAGCTCTCCTCGATTGTCCTGATCTTCAAGCCCGGGACTGACCTGATGGCGGCCCGCCTGCTGATCCAGGAGCGCCTCACCTCCATCACTCCCAGACTGCCGCGCTGGGCCAACGCCCCCTTCATGATCCAACCGCTGTCGTCGACCAGCCGGGTGATGAAGATCGGAATATCCCAGGCGGACAAGTCGGATGCGGCTCACGTCGAGATGGCACTGCAGGCCTATTGGACGGTCCGGCCCCGCCTGATGCGGGTACCCGGGGTGGCGAATGTGGCCATCTGGGGCGATCGGTGGCACGTCAAGCAGGCCCTCGTCGATCCCGAGCTCATGAAGCAGCACAACGTCACCCTGGCCCAGGTCATGGAGGCCGCCGGAGACGCGGTGGACGTGGGTCAGCTGAAGTTCAACGGCGGGTTCGAGATCGGCACCGGCGGGTGGGTCGACACCGCCAACCAACGGCTCCAGGTGCAGCACCAACTGCCCGCCCTGACCGGGCAGCAACTGGCCGAGATCCCCATCGAGGTGCCGAAGGGCGCCAAGCCCGTCTACCTGAAGGACGTCGCCTACATCACCGACGACATCATGCCGCCGTCCCTGCTCACGGGGGACGCGGTCATCAACGGCGGCCCCGGCCTCATGCTCATCGTCGAGAAGCTGCCCTGGGGCAACACCCTTGAGGTGACCCGCGGGGTCGAGGCCGCACTGACGGAGATGGCGCCCGGCATGCAGGGCCTCGACGTCGATACCGAGATCTTCCGGCCGGCGACCTTCATCGAGACCTCGGTCGAGAATCTCGGTCGGGCGATGGCCATCGGATTCATTCTGGTGGTCCTGATCCTGGTGCTCTTCCTCTTCGAGTGGCGGGTCGCGCTGATCAGCGCCATTTCGATCCCGCTCTCCCTCGTCGCGGCGGGACTCGTCCTGCATTGGACCGGGGCCACGATAAATACCATGATCCTGGCCGGGCTCGTGATCGCCCTCGGCGTGCTCGTCGACGACGCCATCATCGACGTTGAGAACATCGTCCGCCGCATCCGCCAGCATCGACGAGCGGGCAGCACGAAGTCGACCGCCGCCATCGTCCTCGACGCGTCGGTGGAGGTCCGTGGTCCCATCGTCCAGGCCACGATGATCATCCTGGTCAGCACGGTCCCGATCTTCCTGCTCACCGGGCTCACCGGCTCGTTCTTCCGGCCCATGGCGTTCGCCTACGGGCTGGCCATCCTGGCCTCGCTGCTGGTGGCCCTGACGGTGATCCCGGCGCTCGCCCTGATGCTGCTGGCCCGGTCACCGATCGAGCGGCGGGAATCGCCGCTGGTGCGCTGGCTCCAACGCGGCTACACCGCGTTGCTGGCACGCATCATCCCGCGTCCCGCCGTCGCCTACGCGACCGTCGTACTCGTCCTGGCGGGAGGCGTCATGGTGGTACCGATGCTGGGACAGAACCTGTTCCCCGCGTTCAAGGAGCGGGACTTCCTGATGCACTGGGTGACCCAGCCCGGCACCTCGCGTGAGGAGAGTGTCCGCATCACGGAACAGGTCAGCAGGGAACTGCGGGCGATCCCCGGGGTCCGGAACTTCGGCGCCCACATCGGGCAGGGCACGTTGGCCGACGAGGTCGTCGGCATGAACTTCACCGAGAACTGGATCAGCATCGACCCGAAGGTCGACTACGACAAGACTCATGACGCCGTGCAGAAGGTGGTCGACGGCTATCCCGGCCTGCAGCGCGATGTGCAGACCTATCTGAAGGAGCGCACGAAGGAGGTGCTCACCGGCTCCAGCGACGCCATCATCGTCCGCATCGTCGGCGACGACCTCGACGTGCTCCGCGACAAGGCCAACGAGGTCAAGGACCTCGTCGCCGGGATCGACGGCATCATCGACGAACACGTGACGCTGCAGACCACAGTTCCCCAGGTCGACGTCCAGGTCGACCTGGCCAAGGCTGCCCAATACGGGATCAAGCCCGGTGACGTACGCCGAACGGCGGCCACGTTCATCGCCAGCGAGGAGGCGGGCGACATCTGGCGAAACGGCAAGAACACCGAGGTGCACGTGTGGAGCGTGCCGAGTGCCCGGTACAGCATCGAGAGCGTCCGCAACCTCCTGATGGACGCGGCGGACGGGAGCAAGGTCCCCGTGGGTGAGCTGGCCGAGGTCAAGATGGTGCCCACGCCCAACCAGATCCTGCGAGAGAATGGATCGCGGTATATCAATGTGGGCGCCAATGTGGCCGCGGGGAAGGCCCTGAGTGACGTCGCGGCCGAGGTTGAGCGCCGCCTGGCGAGGGTGGACTTCCCGCCCGGCTACCACCCACAACTGCTCGGTGAGTACAAGGAGGCGACGAGCGCCCAGGACCGGCTGCGGCTCTTCGCCGGCGTCGCGGTGATCGGGATCCTCTTCCTGCTGACCACCGCCTTCAACAGCTGGCGGCTGTCGTTCCTCGTCCTCCTCACGCTGCCCATGGCTCTGGTGGGCGGGATCCTCGCGGCATACGTCGGTGGCGGCATCCTTTCGCTCGGCTCGCTGGTGGGATTCTTCACCGTGCTGGGCATCGCCGCGCGCAACGGCATTCTCATGATCAACCATTTCCAGCATCTCGAACGGGAGGAAGGGGAAAGCTTCGGCCGAAACCTCGTCCTCCGTGGCGCGAAGGAGCGACTCTCGCCGATCCTCATGACCTCGTTGGCGACCGGGCTCGCCCTGGTTCCCCTGGCCATCGAGGGCAGCCTGCCCGGTCACGAGATAGAACACCCGATGGCGGTGGTGATTCTGGGTGGCCTGTTCACCTCGACTCTGCTGAACCTGCTTGTCCTCCCGTCGCTCTATCTGCGTTTCGGCCGACCCAAGGATTCGTCCACGCGCCGGCCGCTTGCAGGACGGGTGTGGCCCACAGCCCTGCGGTCCGGAAGGTCCCAAGCCTGAGCGGTCACGGCAGGTCAAGTGCAGGATCGCCGCGAAGGATCGCCCTCTCCAGCTTCTGTAGCTGTGGCGAGGTGTCGAGTCCGAGCTCGTCGACCAGCCGACTCCGCGCGAGCCGGTACGCGACCAGCGCGTCGGCGGCGCGGCCAGCGCGGTACAGGGCGAGCATGAGCTGCGCGAGCAGTCGTTGCCGGTACGGATACTGCCCGACGTACTCGGCGAGCTCGTCGAGGACGGCCTCGTGCCCGCCGAGCCGCAACTGCGCGTCCAACCATTCCTCCACAGCCGTCAACCGCGCTTCCTCCAGTCCCCGGCACAGATCTTCGACTCGCGGGGTCGCCACGTCGGCCAGCGGGGGTCCGTGCCACAGATCGAGCGCGCGCCGCAACATCGCCGCCTTCTCCAGGTCGTCCGTCTCAAGACGAGCCCCGGCGAGGAGGGCGCGGAAACGGTGGGCGTCCACGCTCATCGGGTCGGCCCGCAGGACATAGGTCCGGCCGCGCGTGGTGATCCTTACGCCTTCACGGTCCGCACCGGCCATGGCCAGTACGTTGCGCAGTTGCGAGACGCGGACGTGGATGGCATGACGTGCGGTCGGGGGCGGCCATTCAGGCCATGTCAGGTCAACGAGGCGGTCGAGCGGCACGAGCTGATTCACGTTCAGCGCGAGGATCGCCAGCACAAGCCGCTGTTGGCGTGGCCCGAGATCGACTTGTTGATCCCCCGTCCATGCCTCCACCGCACCCAAGAGCCGGAACTCCACGACCCCCTCCCCCCGTGATGCGTCTACACCTCCTCCGCCTCGCTGCGCAGGGCCTCGGATCCAGGCCGTCGATGCTTGTGATGAATGGTGGGCCACGTTCTCTGTATTCCGCCGACACCAACTCACAAGTGGTATGCGCCTGCCGAGGTCTAAATATAATTTGTGACACTAAGGGACGTCTCGTAACCCCGGTGTCTGTCCGTTGAGGACGGTCGGTCAGGATGCCTGGGTGCAGGTGATCACCGCGGCCCGCCCGGAGTGGATCTTTCCGTTCACGGGGCTGCAGCCCGCCCAGTTCCGCAAGCTGGTCCGCGTGGTCGCCGAGCGTGGCGGTGACGGCATCGCCGATGGCCGGCCGGGCCGGCAGTGGGCCTTGGACCTTCCCGATCGGGTGTTGCTGGTGGCCACCTACTGGCGCACGAACCTGACGATGCGCCAGATCGGGCCGCTGTTCGGGGTGTCGCACTCGGCCGCGCACCGGGTCATCGACACTCTCGGCCCGTTGCTGGCCCTCGCGCCGGTGCTGCGGCGGCCGGTCGAGCAGATCGCCATCGTCGACGGCACCCTGATTCCCACCCGCGATCACCGGCTGGCCGCCCGCAGCAAGAACTACCGGTACTCGACGAACCTGCAGGTCGCCATCGACGCCAGCACCCGCCTGGTCATCGCCGTCGGCGACCCACAGCCGGGCAACCGCAACGACACGATCGTCTACCGCACCAGCGGCATCGAGGAGAAACTCGCCGGGCGGCCGGTGATGGCCGACGGCGGCTACCGCGGCAACCCCGAGGTGATCATCCCGTACCGCAAGCCCGCCGACGGCGGTGACCTGCCGGCCTGGAAAGAAGCCCTCAACGTCGAACACCGGAGGGTCCGTGCAGGGGTCGAACACGCCCTGGCCAGGATGAAGTGCTTCAAGATCCTGCGTGACTACCGCCGCGCCGCTCACACATTGGCCGACGCCGCTTCCGGCATCGCCAACCTCCACAACATCATCCTCGCCGGCTGATCGCCGGTCTGGCGCCGGGCAACACCTTCACCCAGTTACGAGACGTCCCTTAGAGGCCGATTCAGTCCGTGTTCACGGGCAAAAGCGAGTAATCGTCAGAAATCCGGGTCACCAGTACCTTTCATTGCCTACCAAGACGCGCATTTCCGCAACAGGCAAGTGCACGTGCCCCGCCTTGCCCTCCTCACAACATGCGTTTGCCCATAAAGGTGGATTCACCGGGCCTTTCCCAGCAAGGCGGTCAATTAGCGCGCAGGTAGGCGGATGACGAACCGTGCACCGCGAGGCGCGTCCTCGACGTCTATCGAGCCTTCGTGTGCATCGATGATCTCTCTCGCGATGGCAAGACCGAGACCGGTGCCGCCCGTGCGCCGGCTCCGATCGTCGTCGAGGCGCGTGAATCGCTCGAAGACGCGCTTCCGGTCCGCGGGCGGAATCCCCGGCCCGTCGTCGTGGACGATCAACGTGACCCGGCGGTCGTCGCTGTCGAGCTCGACGCTGACCGATGACGAGGCATGGTGCTCGGCGTTGTCGAACAGGTTGCGTACAGCCCGGGTCAGGTCGTCGCGACGGCCGTCGACGGCAGCCGCCGAGACCGCGCCGGTGTCGACCCGCAGGTGGCCGCTGCCACGAATCCGGGCCGCCTCGGCCAGGACGATGTCGTCGAGGTCGACGGGACGGGCTGGGGGGCGGGGAACGCCGGCGTCCGCCCGTGCGAGGAACAGCAGATCCCGGACCAGCCGCTCCATGCGACGGTTCGCCACGAGCAGATCAGCGGCGGTTTCGTTCCATTTGGTGCGGTCAGGGTGGGCGAGCGCGACCTCCAGATCGGTACGCGCCGCGGCGAGCGGGGTCTGCAACTCGTGCGAGGCGTCCGCGACGAAGCGGCGTTGACGCTCGGCGGCGGCATCCAACCGGTCGAGCATCATGTTCATCGTGCCCGCGAGCCGACTGATCTCGTCGTCCGTGCTCGGCACGGACACGCGCCGGTCGAGGGAGCGTTCGGAGATGTCGGCGACCTCGGCCCGGATAGCGTCCACCGGCCGCAGGGTGCGACCCGCGACCGTCCAGGTCGTGACGGCGACGAGTGCCAGCAGCAGTGGAGCACCGGTGGCAAGGGCGCCCTGGAGAACGTCGACGACGTCATCGACCGGGGAGAGACTCGCCGCAACGTAGACGGTCACCGGTCCTTCGGGCGTATCCGTGGGCAGTGCGATGACCCGGTAGCCGCCGGCCTCGCCGAACGGAAGGCCGTCCACTGTGCGCACCTCGGACCCCGCCCCCGGAAGGAACCGGGCGAGAGACTGATCGCGCCGAAGTCCGGCGGTGGCGGCCACCACCCGGCCGGCGCCGTCCACGACCTGGGCGATGCTTCCGTCGTCACCCTCGACGGCCAGCTCCGTGGGGAGCGTGCCCTGGCGGGCCAGGGTCGCGATGTCGTGCGCACGTACCCTCGCAATGTCGTCGACGCGTTCGACCAGCGAATGACGCAGAAACATCACCAGGCTCACGGCGGTGACCACGAGGGCGACACCGACGACGATCGTGGCGGCCACGGTGGTGCGGGCACGCACCGTCGTGAGGCGTGCCCGAGGCCGAGGGTTTTCAGCCGCCATCGGGGTCCAGTCGGTAGCCGACGAGACGGACGGTCTGGATCGCGGATCGACCGAACGGCTCGTCGATCTTCCTGCGGAGGTGCCGGACGTAGACCTCGACGATGTTGGGGTCGCCGTCGAACGCGAAGTCCCAGACGTGGTCGAGGATGGTGCCCTTGGAAAGCACTTCGCCCGGACGCCGCATGAGGAACTCGAGAAGGGCGAACTGGCGCGGAGTGAGTGAGACCTCCGTTTCCCCACGCCAGACCCTGTGGGCGGCGGGGTCGAGCCGTAGGTCGCCGACACTCAGCGTGGCCGGGCGCTCCCGCGAACCCCGGCGCAGCAGCGCCCGAATTCTGGCGACCAGGACGACATAGGAGAACGGCTTGGACAGGTAGTCATCGGCTCCGGTATCGAGAGCTTCCGCCTCGTCGAGCTCGCCGTCCTTGGCCGTGAGCATGAGAATCGGGGTCCAGTTGCCGGCCTCACGCAACTCGGCGCACACCTGGAAGCCGTTCTTGCCGGGAAGCATGATGTCGAGAACGATGACATCGAAGTCGCCGTCCGTGGCCCGCCAGAGGCCGTCGATGCCGTCGAGTGCGACTTCAGCAGCGAACCCCTCGGCCTCCAGTCCACGCTTGATTGACCGGGCGAGGTGCTTGTCGTCCTCGACCACGAGGATGCGCACTTCCCAAGTGTGCCACTCGCCGGCTTACTGCCCGCTGAAGCCGCCGACGCAGACCTCCGGCTTCGTCCGGTTCAGCCGGCCTTCAGCGAACCCTCCGTACTGTCGCCATGACGTCCTGGTCGAACGGACCGCGGGTGGCGCGCCGCCACCTCGCACACGGCGAGAGGGGGACGCTCATGGCCAGCGCGCAGCTCGATGCGGTGCGGCTCACCAAGCGGTTCGGGGACCGTACGGCGGTTGACGGGTTGAGCTTCACCGCACGACAAGGCGAGGTCGTGGGACTTCTCGGGCCCAACGGGTCGGGCAAGACGACCACCATCCGATTGCTCACCACGGTGCTCGCGCCGACGAGCGGGGAGTTCTCGGTGGCTGGTGTTCCCTGCACCCGGCCGGGCGAGATTCGACGGCGGATCGGCGTGTTGCCGGAAAGCAGCGGCTATCCCGGACACCAGACGGGCGAGGAGTACCTGCGCTACCACGCGCGGCTGTTCGGCAACGCCCGTCCAGACGCCGCGCGAGTCGCCGAGCGGCTACTGGCGGAGGTAGGCCTGGCCGAGCGTGGCTCGTCGCGGATCTCCACGTACAGCCGCGGCATGCGGCAGCGGCTGGGTATCGCACGGGCGCTGGTCAACGATCCCGCTGTCGTGTTCCTCGACGAGCCGACGCTCGGGCTCGACCCGGCCGGGCAACGTCAGATGCTGGCGATCGTCCGCGAGATCGCGGTGGTCAGGGGAGCGACGGTCATTCTCAGCACCCATACCCTTCCGGACGTCGAGGAGATCTGCACGAGCGTGCTGATCCTTCACAAGGGAAAGGTCCTCGTCTCCGGCACCTCCGGCGAGGTCACCCGCGCTGTCCCCACCCAGCGGTACGCGCAGATGCGCGTACCGATCGAGTTGGTCGGTCGGGCCCGGGACGCCCTCGCGGGGGTTGCCGGCCTGACGTTGGAGCCGGCCGATGAACGTCCCGACATCCTCAAGTTCTCCGTGAACGACCGGTCGGTCGCCACGCAGGCCGGCGCGGATCCGGGGATGAATGGACCGCTACGGGCGGTGCTGAGCGCCGACGTGCCGGTTCTGTCCTTCGAGGTCGAAGGCGCGCGGCTCAGCGACGCGTTTCTAGCAATGACCGGGGAGGGTGTCCGATGACGACGGGTCTGCGGGGGCTGGTCCGGAACGCCGAACCCAGCGCGGGCGGGGTTCGCGGCGATGGCCCGGGTTGGCGGGTCATCGCCGAACAGGAGTGCCGCGATCTGTGGGTGAGCGGGCGCGGCCCGGTGTTGGTCTTCGCGTTCAGCGTCGTCCTGAGCGTCATGACCTACCTTGCCGGTACCAGTCAGGTGCTCAACTTCCTCGAGCAGCGGGAGGCGGTGAACCTCACCCTGCAGGTTGCGGTGGCGGTCGGCGTCCTCGTCACGCTGGTGGTCAGCGCCGACGCGATCAGCGGGGAGCGGGAACGGGGCACGTTGGAGAGCCTGCTGCTCGCACCCGTCTCCCGCCGGGCGATCGTGCTGGGGAAGTTCGCCGCCGCCTTGTCGCTTTGGCTCGCGGCCTTCGTCGTGAGTGTGCCGTATCTGTGGGCGCTCGGACGCGGAGTGTCCATCGTCGGGCAGGCGCTGGTGCTGGGCCTGCTCGTCGGCACGCTGCTGGCCGTCGCGCTCGCCGCGCTCGGTCTGCTGATCAGCGCCGTGTCGAGCTCCAACAAAGTCAGCCTCGCGGTGAGCCTGTTCCTGCTGTTGGCGCTCTTCGCACCGACCCAGTTGCCCGGCGGCGCGCCGAAGGGCTGGTTCGGTGATCTTCTCGTCCGGCTCAATCCGGTCGGCGCGTCGCTGCACTACCTGACGGCTGTGCTCGTCAACGGGCACAGCTGGACGCGGGACCTGTCGTACCTGATCTCTCCGCTACTCATCGCGGTACTGACCGGGGGCGTCCTGATTGCCGCCGGCACCCGGATCGTCAGGCTGTATGGAGGGGTGAGCGGAGCATGAAGACAGGGCTGGCCCTCGCCGGGCTGTTGTTGGCGCTGACGGCTCCCGTCGGCTTGACCGCTTCGGCGGGAGCCGCTCCGCCGCCACTGCCGGGCGTCGTTGAGGTCGTATTGGAGCAGAGCCGACTCATCACGGTCGTTGGTGAGCGGTTGACGCTTGAGTCCCGTGTGGTCAACTCGGGTGAGGCGCCGACCGACCGGCTGGTGGCCCACCTCAACGTCGCGAGCCTGGACGGCGTCTACGTCGACCTCGAGGACTGGTCGGCGGACGTGACCCGGGAGGTTTCGCCGGTGGCGCCGGGCAGCAGCACGTCACTGTCCTGGCAGTACCAGGCCGTCAACACCGGCAGTTTCGACGTCTACGTCGTGCTCATGCCCGGCGGCGACTCCACGGCGGGTACGGGCCCGCTGGTGGTGAGCCAGCCGCTACACGTGAGCGTGGCCGGAAAGCGGACCCTGACCGCAGCGGGCTCGCTGCCGGTTGCCATCGTCGTTCCGGTCGTGCTCGCTCTGCTGGCCGCAGCTGCCAGATATCGCATTCGGCGTATGAGTTGACCGGGAGGAACTCACCCTCGGATTCCGGGTTGCCGAGCCGCAGTTGTCCCGGCGCGAAGTCGACGCCGGTGGGGCGTCCGGCCGCATCCAGGACCCAGCCCAGCCTGCCGGTGCCCGACGCGGGAATCTCCGGTCCGACGCTCGGCAAGCTCACTGCGGTGGGCGGCAGCCTCGTCGTGGTCGGCCTCGTACTGCTTCTCGCGCAACGGCGTCGTCGCTGGGTCAGGCCGAGGGCAATCTGGCTAAGTAGGCCCAGGGTCGGGCGGGTTTCCGTACGCTGCGCTGAGTGAAATGGGCACGTTCCTTCGTCGCGCTGGCGGCGACCCTGACTGTTACGGCGTGCGATGCCGTCCGGACCCCGCCGGCCGCTGCGCCCACCCGCTCCGCCCCTGCGGGCTCCCCGTCGCACCCCGCCGAGATCACCTTGGCCTTCGCGGGCGACGTGCACTTCGCTGACCGTACGGCCGATCTGCTGGGCGACCCGGCGACCGCGTTCGGGTCGATCTCGTCGACGCTGTCGGCCGCAGACCTGGCGATGGTCAACCTGGAGACGGCAGTCACCACACGCGGGACTCCCGAGCCGAAGGAGTTCCATTTCCGGGCGCCGGCAAGCGCGTATGACGCGGTGAAGGCCGCCGGCATCGACGTCGTGTCGATCGCCAACAACCACGCGTTGGACTACGGGCGGACGGGGCTGGCCGACACCGTGGACGCAGCCAGGGCCGTCGGGTTGCCGGCCGTCGGGGCGGGCGCCGACGCGGCGGCGGCGTACGCGCCGTGGATCACCGAGATACGCGGTACCAAAATCGCTGTCCTCGGCTTCAGCCAGGTCTCCGAGCTGTGGTCGGAGTGGAGGGCCACAGACACCCGGGCCGGTATCGCGATGACCCGCGACTTACCGCGCGCCGTCGCGGCGGTGCGCGCCGCCCGGCGCCAGGCCAGCGTGGTCGTCGTCTACGTCCACTGGGGCACGGAGGGCGACGCGTGTCCACCCGCCGAGGCTCGCGAGTTCGCTGGCGAGATGGCCGAGGCCGGTGCCACGATCGTCGTCGGCACCCACGCCCACCTACTGCTCGGCGACGGGTGGCTCGGCAAGACCTTCGTCCAGTACGGACTCGGCAACTTCCTGTGGTGGCGTGACGACGCGTACAGCAACGACACGGGGGTGCTGCGGGTGACCCTCGACGCTTCGGCGATCTCGAAAACGGAACTGGTGCCCGCGACGATCTCCCGCCGCACCGGTCGACCCGAACTCGCCGGCCGCGAGGACACGGCCCGGATCGGCCAGGAGTACGCGGGCCTGCGCGCCTGCACCGGACTCGCCGCGAGCCCCGCCCCGTAGTCGGGCGAAACACGGCCCCGCAACGTGGAACCCAGGGGTGAAATTCAGCCGACTTCGACACGCGCAGCTAAAACGGCCGGAACCACAACTCCGTGCGCGCCACCGAGTGCAGCTACTGCGGCCCCCGGCCGCATGCCCACCTGCCCCAGCCGTGGGCGTGGTGCCCGCCGATTGTGGGGTCGGCGGGCACCGTCGTGGTGGTGGGCATCAGCTGCCGCAGCAGCCGCCGGCCTGACCGCCAGCGGGGGCGGCGTCAAGGGTGACCAGGTTCAACGGTGCGGACAGCAGGCCCCCGGAGATGCCAGTGGCCAGTCCGCGCGCTGCCGGCTCGGCGGTCGGCGCCGGCCCGCAGCAACTGTCGCCGGTGGCGGAGTCCGTGGGGTTGCTGTTGCACACGCCGGTTTCGGGCAGGTCGAGCTGGACGTCGCGGGCGGCGTCCCAGTCGCCGGCGAGGGCGGCGACGACGGAGCGGACCTGCTCGTAGCCGGTGGCCATGAGGAACGTCGGCGCCCGGCCGTAGGACTTCATGCCGACGGCGTAGTAGCCGGCCTCCGGATGGACGAGTTCGTCGACGCCGTGTGCGGGCACGGTGCCGCAGGAGTGCTCGTTCGGGTCGATGAGCGGCGCGAGCGCGCGGGTGGCGCCCATGATCGGGTCCAGGTCCAGGCGCAGCTCGGCGGCGATCGAGTGGTCCGGTCGGAAGCCGGTGGCCGCGACGATCCGGTCCACCGTGACCGACTCCTCGCCGCCGTCGCCGTGCCGCACCACCACACTCACCCGGCCGTCTGTCGGGGTGAGCGCGTGCACGGAGAAGCCGGTGAGCAGCCGGATCCGGCCGGCGTCGACGTGCGCGCGCAGCCGCGAGCCCAGGGCACCGCGGGCGGGCAGCGCGTCGGCGTCCCCGCCGCCGTAGGTCCGCGTCGGCGAGGCGGTCCGGATCGCCCAGGTCACCTCGGTGCCCGGCGTGGATTCGGCCAGCTCGGCCAGGGACAGCAGCGTGTTCGCGGCGGAGTGGCCGGCCCCGACGACGAGGGTGTGCCGGCCGGCGAAGCGGTCCCGGGCCGCGCCTAGAACGTCGGGCAGCGCGTGCTCCAGGAACGGAGCGACAGTGGTCTCGCCCCGGGCGGGCAAGCCGGAGGCGCCCAGGACGTTCGGCGTGCCCCAGGTGCCGGACGCGTCGATGACGGCGCGGGCGAGTAGCTCTTCGCCGTCGGCGAGGCGGATCAGGAACGGCGTGGACTCACGGCCGGCGGTGCGCAGTCGGTCCAGGCCCAGACGGCTGATCGCTTCGACCCGGGCACCGTAGCGCAGGTACGGCTTGAGCTGCGGCAGCTCCGCGAGGGGCTGCAGGTAGTCGCCGGCCAGCTCCGCTCCGGTGGGCAGGGCCTCAAGGTCAGGGGCGGCCCAGCCCGCCTCGTCGAGAATCCGGCGGGCGGCCGGGTCGATGTTGTAGCGCCACGGGGAGAACACCCGCACGTGGCCCCACTGCCGCACGGCGGCACCCGGGGTGTCGCCGGCTTCGAGGACGGTGAAGGCGATGCCCCGCTCGTTCAGGTGCGCGGCGGCGGCCAGGCCTACTGGTCCGGCGCCGATGACCACGACAGGCAGCTCGTTCAGGGTGCTCACCGGTCAAACTCCTCTGTGTTGAGAACTATCGAATCAAGTAGGTGGACGAGGCCCTGCTTGTGAGGGGCCAGGGTTGGTCAGGTGACGACGGGACTGCGCCGCTCGAGCAGGACGACGTCGCGCCAGCGGCCGTGGTGGCGACCAACCCGCTCGCGCACGCCGATGACCCGGAAGCCGGCCCGCTCGTGCAGGGTGAGGCTGGCGGCGTTTTCGGGGAAGACTCCGGACTGGATGGTCCAGATGCCGGCGGCTTCGGTGGAGGTGATCAGCGTGTCCAGCAGCAGCCGGGCGACGCCGCGGCCCTGCGCGACGGGGTCGACGTAGACGGAGTGCTCGACCACGCCGGCGTAGACCGTGCGCCCCGAGGTGGGCACGACAGCGATCCAACCGACCACCGTGTTCCCGTCGATCGCCACGAAGCGGTGTTCGGGCAGCTTTGCCGCGTCGAACGCCGCCCAGGTGGGTGCGATCGTCTCGAAGCTGGCGTTGCCGGCGTCGAGTCCGGCCTGATAGATCGCCAGAACCCGCTCGGCGTCGTCGTCCCGCAGGGGGCGCACCGTGATGTCGGCCATCAGCAGGCTCCATTCGGGTGGGGGGCGGGTCGGCCCATGACCACGTCCGCGGCGGACGGGAAGCAGTCGACGCAGGCGTCGTTGATCCGGTAGTGGCGGGCGGTGCCGACCGGCTCGACGAAGACGAACCGCACCTCGGTGAGGATCTTCAGGTGCTGCGAGACGGTGGACTGCGCCAGGCCGACGGCGTCGACGATTTCTCCCACGCTCATTGGTCGGGCGTGCCGGGCGAGGTATTCGACGATCTGCACTCGGGTCGGGTCGGCCAGGGCCCGGAACCAGGATGCGTACGCCTGCGCGGTGGTCCGGTCGAGCATCTCGGCCGCCACATCTCCCCCTTCATCGTTTATCGCCGATCGGCGATGAAAGTGTAGCGGGTGCGGGCGCAGCGAGGGACACGGTCGCGACAACCAGGCGGGCGATGGCCGTCAGGGTGTGCGGGTCGACGCGATCCGGGGTGTCGGCGGGACTGTGGTAGCCGGCCATTCCCGCACCGATGCCCACAGCCGCAAGCCCGGCGGCGCCGTAACGGCGGTTGTCCGACGCCACGGGCCCGGCAGTTAGCGGAAGGCCGGTGTGTCGGCCGGCTTGGTCGAGCAGGGCGAGCAGCCGGTGGGCGGGGCCCCCGGCCTCTACCGCGGCGGCCTGGTCGAGGCGGCCGGCGCCGTCGACGTTGATGACCAGCGGGTTGCCGCCGCTGGCACGCAGTCGAGAACTGTGGTGGGCGGAGCCCAACGCCCCGATTTCCTCGGCGTCGAGCAGCGCGACGGACAGTCCGAGGTCGTCGGGGAGCACGGCGGACAGGACCCGGGCGGCCTCCAGGACCACGGCGACGCCGCTGGCGTTGTCGGACGCGCCGGGCTGGCGCACGCCGGGGTGGTCGCCCACCCCGTCGTAGTGGGCGGTCAACAGCAGCTCTACCGCACGGGGCGAGGGTCGGTCGAAGGTGGCGTAGATGTTCGTACCGGTGGCGTCGGCGCGACGTAGTGGGGTGTTCGCGCTCATCCAGCCCTCACCGGCGGCGCTCAAGACGACAGAGTGCGTGCGCGGGTCCAGCGTCAGGACCGGCAGGGGGCCCGGGTCCGGGCCCGCGAGGGTTGTGTACTGCCATCCGTCGGCGTCGACCGCGCGGCTCAGGAGCAGACCGGCAGCGCCTCGGGTGTCACGGTAGGCGTCGAACAGAATCATCCCCGCTCGCACCACCAGCCAGCGGCCGGTCGGGTCATCGCTACCGGCCACACCCAGCAGGCCACGCCTGACCTCGATGGTGTCGGTGGAAGCCGGGTGGATCGACACCTCACGACCGAAGGTCAGATCCGCCGACACGTCGCCGACACCCCATGTGACGGTCGGTGCGGCGTAGATGTCCGGCACGGCCCGGACCGGGAAGTCGTCGATTTCGACCCTCGCGCCGAGCGCGGTGAGGTGGTCGGCGAGCCAGGCGCGGGCGGCAGCCCCGCCCGGCGTGCCGACCCGCCGACCGGCGAAGTCGTCCGCAGCCAGGGCGGCGACGGTCGTGGTCATCCGCTCGGCGGACACGGCCACGAGCCGCGCCGCCATGCTGGCGGGCGGGCCGGCTGCCGGCGTCATCCGCAGCACCCCTGTCCGGTGCGCATCGCGTCGGCCTTCGCCGTGGTGCCGCAGCAGGAGTCGGCCGCCTCGGCGGTCTGTTGGGTGCCGCAGCACGGGCCGCCGGTCGTCGCTGTCTCGCCAGCGGGCGGGAGGATCGAGCCGACCCCCTGCACGGGGCTTCCGCAACAGGAACCCGACCCGGTCACGACCAGGGCGGCGCCCGGGTCCCCGGTGAATCCGCCTGCCCTCTGGGTGTCCTCGCTCATCGTGTTCCCTTCCGCCTGTCTTGACGTTTGTCTAAGCAGAGAGTTGCACGTTGATTAGAAGGATGTCAACCTAGAGACATGTCGAAGCAAGGCGCGCCTCTCGCCCTCGTGGATCTGACCGCTGATACGCCGTGCTGCCCTCCACTGGCTCAGCGCCGGGTGCCGGCCGAAACCGCCGCAGTGCTCGCTCCGACGTTCAAGGCCCTGGGCGATCCGGTGCGGCTGCAGCTGATGTCGATGATCGCCTCGGCGGAGGGCGGGGAGGCGTGCGTCTGCGACCTCACTCCCGCCTTCGACCTCACCGGGCCGACCATCTCGCATCACCTCAAGACGCTGCGCGAGGCCGGCCTCGTCGATGCCGAGCGACGCGGGACGTGGGTCTACTACCGCGCTCGCCCGGCCATCCTGCGCCAGCTCGCCGCGCTGCTCACGGTCGAACCGACCCCCACGGCGTAGGCCGCGGCCGGCGCCGCAGCCCCCGGGTGAACATCCACCCAGCCGGGTGCACTCAGCGCGCCCCACACCGACCACCGACTCGTCGCCATTTGACAGTGTCGCAGTTGCTCAGCAATAGTTGACTCAATGAGTATTGAGCTTGCTTCCCTGCAGGGGCGCGCCCGCATCCACGCCGCGCTCGGGGATCCGGCGCGCCTGGCGGTCGTCGACGCGCTCACCCTGGGCGATGCGTCCCCTGGTGAGATCGCCCAGGACCTGGGGATGCCGACGAACCTGGTCGCCCACCACGTCAAGGTCCTCACCGAAGCCGGGCTCGTCGTCCGCAGCCGGTCCGAGGGAGACCGCCGTCGCACCTACCTACGGCTGCGGCCCGAGGCCCTGGCCATGCTGATGCCGGCGCCGTTGACCGAGGTGGGTCGGGTGGTGTTCGTCTGCACCCACAACTCCGCCCGCTCGCAACTCGCCGCCGCCCTCTGGTCCGACCGCACCCACACCTCGGCGGCGTCCGCGGGAACGCAGCCCGCAGAGCGGGTTCATCCGCGGGCTGTCGCCGTGGCCCACCGGCACGGACTGCGGCTGAACCCGACCGGCACCGCGCACGTCGCGGACATCGTGCGCGACGGCGACCTCGTCATTGCCGTCTGCGACAACGCCCACGAGGAACTCACCGGCCCAGCCGCGCCCCGACTTCACTGGTCGGTGCCCGACCCGGTCCGCGTCGACACCGACGCCGCGTTCGAGGCCGCGTTCGCCGACCTCGCCGCCCGCGTCGACCGCGTCGCCCCCAACGTCGCCGCCGCCACGAGTTCGGCCGGCCGCCATGACTGACACCAACCCCTACGTGCGCGATGAACGAGGGCAACCCGGCGCCCAACTGCACCCCGTAAGCACCAAGCCGCAGCAGAGTAGGGCGGACGAGACGTACCGAGGCCTGGTGAATCCGTCGCGTCCCGCCGGCCGTTACCAGCGTCTCGACCGCAACAGCGACCCCGCCCGCGCCCTGCCGGCGATGCCCGACCAGGCACCGGTCAACTGGCCCCGCGATCCACACTGCAAGGAGGGCTTCTGATGTCCGACAAGCCGAGCGTCCTGTTCGTCTGCGTCCACAACGCCGGCCGCTCACAGATGGCCGCCGGCTGGCTGCGCCACCTCGCCGGCGACGCCGTCGAGGTCCGCTCTGCCGGCTCCGCCCCGGCCGAGACGGTCAATCCCGCCGCGGTGCAGGCCATGCGGGAGGTCGGCATCGACATCACCGACCAGACGCCGAAGCTCCTCGAGTACGCCACGGCGCAGTCCTCGGACGTCATCGTGACCATGGGCTGCGGCGACGCCTGCCCGGTCTTTCCCGGTAAGCGCTACGAGGACTGGAAGCTCGACGACCCCGCCGGCAAGGGCGTCGAGGCCGTCCGCCCCATCCGCGACGAGATCCGCACTCGGGTGGAGAAACTCCTCACCGAGTTGCGCCCTGTCGCCTGACCCCGAGACCGCCCCGCGCGCCCGCTACTGGACCCACTACCGACTCCGGCCCGAATCGCTCCGCGCGCTCGGTCAGTGCGCCGCCTTCGCCGACCAGGCGCCCACCGGCGCCGAGGGCAGACGGCCCTGCGGGCCCGAAACACCCGCCCAGGAACCAACAGAGGAACGAACCCCATGACGGCACTGGCCACACCGGCGCGCACCACACCACGGCTCTCCACGCTGGACCGGCTCCTGCCGGTATGGATCGGCGCCGCCATGGCCGCCGGGCTGCTCCTCGGCCGACTGATCCCCGGACTCGACGACGCCCTCGACCGGGTCAAGATCGGCGGGATCTCCGTACCCATCGCCCTCGGCCTGCTGATCATGATGTACCCGGTCCTGGCCAAGGTCCGCTACGACCGCCTCGACACCGTCACCTCCGACCGGCGCCTGCTGATCTCCTCCCTGGTCATCAACTGGCTCATCGGCCCCGCCGTCATGTTCGCCCTGGCCTGGCTGCTCCTACCCGACCAGCCCGCGTACCGCACCGGCCTCATCATCGTCGGCCTCGCCCGCTGCATCGCCATGGTCATCATCTGGAACGACCTCGCCTGCGGCGACCGGGAAGCCGCCGCCGTCCTGGTCGCGCTCAACTCCGTCTTCCAGGTCCTCGCCTTCGGCCTGCTCGGCTGGTTCTACCTCACGGTCCTGCCCGGCTGGCTCGGCCTGGAGCAGGCCGGACTGTCAGTCTCCGGATGGGACATCGCCGGCAGCGTCCTGGTCTTCCTCGGCATCCCCCTGACCGCGGGCTACCTCACCCGCAAACTCGGCGAACGCGCCAAGGGCCGCGACTGGTACGAGGCGAAGTTCCTGCCCCGGATCGGGCCGGTCGCCCTGTACGGGCTGCTGTTCACCATCGTGCTGCTCTTCGCTCTGCAGGGCGACGCGATCACCGCCCAGCCCTGGGACGTCGCCCGCATCGCGCTCCCCCTCCTCGCGTACTTCGCGATCATGTGGTTCGGCTCGTTCGCCATCGGTCGGGCGATCGGCCTGAACTACGAACGCACCACCACGCTCGCCTTCACCGCGGCCGGCAACAACTTCGAACTTGCCATCGCCGTGGCGATCGGCGTGTTCGGCGTCACCAGCGGCCAGGCCCTCGCCGGAGTCGTCGGACCACTGATCGAGGTACCGGTCCTGGTTGCCCTCGTCTACGTCAGCCTCGCCGCCCGCCGCCGGTTCTTCCCCACCGGAGTCACCATCGCCTAGCCGGGCACAAGCAACGGCTCCGGCAGCCAGCGGCGCGAGGCCGACCGTCGGCAGCCGTTCGGGGCCACATACTCCGTTCACCGGCGTGTTCGGCCCGGAAACCGTCGAACGGTACGCCTTCGAGTCCTACAGGTATCTGCACCGCACCGTCCGCTGCCGATCGTCGGAGATCGGGTGCCCGCGCTCAGACTCGCTCACGGGAGCGAATCTCGCTTCAGGCAGGTCACGACGTCCGCACATCAAGCGTCCACGATTCGGCACGATCGACCGCGCGTCCCGCAGCATGACAACGCGTTCGCCCGTGAGAAAGTTGGTGTCATGGCAGCTGAAGCGACTCCGGGCCGCGAAGTTGTCCTCGAGACGGATCGCCTGCTGCTCAGACCTTGGCGGGAAGCCGAGGCTGTCGTCCAGCGCGAGCTGTGGACCGAACGTGACCCACGAGTGCCGCCGCACCGCCGAATCGACGCGGATGGACACCCCACGATCGCGGAACTCGAGGATTCGATCCGCACCAACCAGCCATCGTCGACCGGGTTACTGGCGATCGAGCGGAAGGCCGCTCGTGACGTCATCGGCTACTGCGGGCTGATCGACGGCGGACGAGGATCGGAAGGGGAACCGGAACTGGCGTTCGAGCTGCTACGCCGATTCTGGGGTCAGGGATACGCGACCGAGGCCTCGTTGGCGGTTCTGGACTGGGCGGGATCGTCCGGGTACGAACGTCTGTGGGCCACGGTCTGGGAGTGGAACACCGCTTCTCGCCGTGTACTGGCTAAGGTCGGGTTCACCGAGACCGAGCGGAAGGAAGTGGACGCGGTCTACGGGACCACCCTGTTCACCACGAGACGGCTCTGACACACCCGGCGTTTCGCCTTGAGGGCGGCTCCGAGCAGCGGCGGCAGGCGTCAGCTCCCCATTCCGAGTTCGTGCTGCGGTGTGCCACAAGCGGATCGATCACCGGACATGGTTGCACGCTGCCGAAGTGCCCGGTGATAACGCCATAAGGTCCCCTGCTCGGGCAGATCAACAGTACGGACGATTCGTGCGGGCTGACGGGAGCTTCCAGGCCGGCTCCTGCCCTGCAACGCCTGCCCCTTCTGACCTCACCTAGTAAATCCTCCTCCCAATCGACGGGTGGTCGGTGTGCGGCGCTGCCCCGCGACGGGTTTTGCTGCGACCCCCATGGAAGGGGCGAGTTCGCCACCGCAGTTGTGTACGAGGACCGGTGTGTTGCCGGCGAGCACATAGGACGTGTGGAGGCCAGCGACAGCGCGGTCACGCATCGTCTTGTGACCGGTAACGGCCGGCGATCTTGCTTCGACGCATGTGCCGGACTGGTCGCAAGCCTCGGAGTCGAACCGAGCAGGCCGCCGTTATGAGCAGCAGCTGGACCCACGTCCGCCTGCGCCTTACTCCGCAGTGGATGGCATCTAGAGGCCGTAGCCGGACTCGAACCGGCGTGCGCGGTTTTGCAGACCGCTCCCTCACCCCTCGGGCATACGACCGTGCGCGCCCCCGGACCGATTCGAACGGCCGGCCTGCGGTCCCGGAAACCGCTGCTCTATCCGCTGAGCTACGGGGGCATGGTGCGCGTCCCTGGTGCCGACCCAGGTCTGCTCGAAAGCGCCGGCTTTACAGGCCGGGGGGCGTGCCGCCGCCCACGACGCGCTTGGGGTGACTGGCGGGACTCGAACCCGCGACAACCCGGGACCACAACCCGGTGCTCTACCACTGAGCTACAACCACCATGCTTCTAAATCTCCGTCGACCCAGGAATCAAAAAGTCATCGGCCATCCGAACGAGCGACCGTTGGCCGTTGACCGGTGGGGCGATCCGCAGGTACGCCGACGATTTCCCGACCTCGCTGACCGGCACAAGGTAGACGCCAGGCCGTCCCGGGACTGCGACACCGAAGTAGTCGACCAGCCCGACGTAGGTCGTTCGTTGTTGAGCGTAGTTCTTGGAGGTAGTGGCGAACTCGATGACCGAGCCGTTCCGGACCAGCCGGGCGGTCTTGCACTGGACCGACTTCATCCCGTCGCCGGTCTCGATCACCAGGTCTGCTTTGCCCACCCCGAATGGAACGTAGCAGGGGTAGCCAGCATTAGTGAGGGCGGCCAGCACGCGACTCTCCACGATGGCTGCGACGGCGTTGGAGTCGTTCGCCGTAAGCGCAGTCGGGCGAGACGGGAACGCGATTGGCGGTCTAACAGACGTGGCCGTCTTCGTCGCAGCAGCGACGCGACGACGGGATTGCAGCCCATGCTTCTTGAGCCAGTAACGAACGTTGACCTGAGAGCAGCCGTGGCAGTCGGCGATTTGGCGCTGGCTCAGCCCTTTAGCCAGCGCGGATTCCAATAGCTCTTTGTCCACACGGGCAGTGTAGCTCAACCCGGTGCGCTGCTGTTGCGCTACGGCCACACTCGCGGCCCGAAGGCCAGTACCCGCAGAGGGATTTGAACCCCCGACCTGCGCCGTGTGAAGGCGCTGCTCTGCGCGCTGAGCTATGCGGGCTTGGCTCCCCTGCCTGGACTCGAACCAAGATCAGCCGGTTAACAGCCGGCCGCTCTACCCTTGAACCACAGGGGAATGGCAGCGCGGACGGGACTCGAACCCGCACATGTCCCGGGTGAAAGCCGGGCGACTCTTCCATTCGTCCACCGCGCCAGGTGGGTACGTGCCGCGAGCTGGGATCGAACCAGCGACCTACGCCTTGTCGAGACGTTGCTCTCCCGCTGAGCTACCGCGACGGGAGCGGGACCGGGATTCGAACCCGGGTACCTCTGGGTTATGAGCCCAGCGCGCTTCCATAACTGCGCCATCCCGCAAGTGGGCCGCCAGAGGATCGAACTCTGGACACTCCGATTAAAAGTCGGCAGCTCTACCACTGAGCTAGCGGCCTGCAATTGACGTCCCCCGGGCAGGACTCGAACCTGCGACGACCCGGTTTAGGAAACCAGCGCTCTATCCGCTGAGCTACCGGGGGATTTGGTACGCCGTACTGGGATCGAACCAGTGACATTCCGATTAAGAGTCGGAAGCTCTACCAACTGAGCTAACGGCGCATGGCGGAAGGTAAAGGAGTTGAACCCTCGGGCTTTCACCCGGTGCCGGTTTTCGAGACCGGTCGCGGACCTGTTCCGCACTACCCTCCATGCGTCGGGTTGACAGGATTCGAACCTGCGTCCTCGCGGTCCCGAACCGCGCGCTCCACCAAACTGAGCTACAACCCGTTGAGTCGGGATAGCCGGATTCGAACCGGCGACTTCCGGTCCCCCCAGACCGGAGCGCTACCTGACTGCGCCGTATCCCGAAAGAGCCCCCGACTGGAATCGAACCAGCGACACCGAGAACCGTAATCTCGTGCTCTTTCCACTGAGCTACGGGGGCATGTGTTGCAAACGAGGGAAGCCGGCCGGTACGCCGGGTTCTGCCCCGCCCCGGCGGCCCGTGCCGTCGGCTGGAGTCGAACCAGCGCATCTCCTCGTTATCAGCGAGGTGCCTTAACCAGCTTGGCCACGACGGCTTGGCGGAGGGACCGGGATTCGAACCCGGGCCGGGGTTGCCCCCGGTCTTCCTTAGCAGGGAAGCGCCATAGACCGCTCATGCCACCCCTCCATAATCTTGCTGCGCGGCGCCGACGGGACTCGAACCCGCAACCCCCGCCTCGACAGGGCGGTGCTCTGGCCAATTGAGCTACGACACCTTGGCGCGCGACTTCCAGCCGGCTCGGCTTTCCCACAGGGGAGATCGCATACACGGTCCACCTATCGCGCTTCGGCGGACCTGCGGTCACGAACTGGCCGGCATGGACAGTGGATCGACCCGGTTTCGAACCGGGCACACGAGGCTTGCAAAGCGACACTGGGCACCAGCCCTCGACCCATGCGTACCCGACCGGGGAATCGAACCCCGCACCTCTCGGACCTGAACCGAGCGCCTCTTCCTCTGGGCCAGTCGGGCATGTACTGCGAGCCGCCGGTTGGCCTCGAACCAACCACCTGCGCCTTACGAGGACGCTGCTCTGCCTGATGAGCTACGGCGGCGTGGACCCGGCGGCCGGGCTCGAACCGGCGGCCCTCCGCTACAAGGCGGACGCTCGGTCCATCTGAGCTACGCCGGCGTGGTGCCCTCGGCGCGATTCGAACGCGCACTGTCGGCCTCCTCAAGACCGCGCCTCCTGCCGTTGGGCTACGAGGGCATTGCGCTCCGAGAGGAGGGCTCGAACCTCCAGCCTTCCGATGCAGAATCGGACGTGCTGCCAGATTGCACCATCTCGGAATGGGCCGGCGAGCCGCGGTCTCGCCGGCGGGGAGGGTCGACGCTGCACGGTGCTCGACCAGGTGGAGACCTGCGGCCGGAGCAGCAGGTCCATGCCGGCCTCGGCGAGGGTGAGGTCCGCCTTGCGCTAGTTGCACGAGTAGCACGCGCTGACGGTGTTCTTCCAGGTGTTACGCCCGCCGCGGGAGCGGGGCTGGATGTGGTCGACGGTCGTGGCCGGGGCCAGGCGGTAGCCGCAATGGTGGCCGTCGCGCCGGAGCACGCCGGACTTGGACCAGCTGGGCCGCTCGTCCTCGTGGATCTCGGCGACCTGGCGTATGAGCCTCCTGCCTTTGGGCTACCGAGGCGAGAACCGCAGGTTGCGGCGTCGAGTACCGGATCGACCTGACCGAGAAGAGCCGGAGCAGCTTCGAGGAGCATCTCGCCCCGTTCGTTGATGCCGCCCGCAGGGCCTGGCAGGGGGCAGGCCCTGCGGCCCCTGGGGCGATGAAGTCCCAGAACGCCGAGCGGGACCGTCGACGGATCATCCGGGAGTGGTGGACGAAGAACGAGAAGCTCGTCGGCCAGAAGGCCACCGAGCGCGGACGCATCCCCGCCACCGTGATCGACGCGTACCGGCAGCACGAGACGCTGGTCAGTCCTGCCACGAGCAGGTCATCCGGCGTGATTCCAGCGGCGACGGGCTCCGCGCCTGGGGTGTGAGCTCCGGGAGCAGGAATCGAACCTACGTTTGTACCGGGATTCAAAGTCCCGTCGCCCCTGCCAGCAGAGCAGCCCGGAATGGTTGAGCGGTCGGCGGGCACCGACCCCGCTTCTTCGGTTTGGAAGACCGACGTGTCCGCCGAGTTCACCACGACCGCATGGCATTTTCCTGCGTAGGCCGTACGGGATTCGAACCCGCAACCTTCTGGCTGAGAACCAGGTGAGCTGCCAATTGCTCCAACGGCCCATGGAGCCGACGGGGGCTGGGTTGTGCGCCCGGGCACTTCCCCCGCCAACGTGCTCTCCCCCGACTTGAACGGAGCCCTCGGGGACTTCACTCCTGTGCGCTACCAGTTACGCGAAGAGGGCATTGGTACGTGGAGAAGAGGGGACTCGAACCCCTGGCCTCCGCCCTGCCGAGGCGGCGCTCTCCCATCTGAGCTACCTCCCCATGGTCCGGGACCGGGGTGTCGAACCCCGTGTCTCCTGCTCCCAAAGCAGGCGGGTTGCCGTCTCCCTCGTCCCGGAGGGTCTTGCCCCCGGCCGGCCCGTGTGGGCGCCGGCCGGGGTCTTGCTATGCCATCCACTGTGGAGTTGAGAATTTGCAACGTCGCCGGCCGCGGCCAGGACGAAAAGCAGGGGCGACAGGACTTGAACCTGCAACCTTCGGTTTTGGAGACCGGTGCTCTACCAGTTGAGCTGCGCCCCTTGGAACTTGTACGAGTAACGAAAAAGCCGCCCTATCCCTGTCGGGGTGGGCGGCTTCGCAGCTTGCGCTGACGCTATTCGCGCCGCCACCCCGGCTTCCAGTTCTGCTCGCTCGCGCACAGATCGTGGGCTCGCCCGATCGACGGCAGCACGACACCGCCGCGCGGCATGAACCGCGTGGTTTCGGTGGAGGCGTACTGCAACACGGGGAACTCCTTGGGTTGGTCCGGTTGACCTTGCTCATTAAAGGTAGGCGCGGGGTCCGACATTGGCAATGGATATTTCGAGGCACATTCATGTCCTTCGCCAGTGGCCGCCGTCAGTCGAGGTAGGCGTCCTGCGCCTGCGGCAGCCTTCAGGTCAGGATCGCGGGCGCTGCTCACGACGGCGGCGATGGCTTCGGCCACTAGGCGGCGGAGTCGGGCGCGCGGAGCACGGCTACCTGCTCAACTGCAGCCGCACGACCTGGCCATGTCTCGGGTTTCTCTGCCGCTGCGGAGCAGGCAGAGTTCGGTTCAGGAAGAGCTGATCGGCAGTCTCGATGAGGCCCCGGAGTTCGCGAGCCCGCGCTGCGCTGATCCACCCTGGGCAAGGGTTCTTCCGGGCAATGGCGGTCGGCAGCGACCGAAGTGGCTTCTCAGGCGACTGCGGTGGCCATCCGCCGTACCGCCTCGGTGATCAGCTCCGGTGCGGTGGCCAGATTCAGCCGGACGTGGCCGGCGCCGCCGGTGCCGAAGGCCGAACCGGAGTTGAGCGCCACCCGGCCACGGTCGAGGAACACGGCGGCGGGGTCGTCGCCGAGGCCCAGGGCGCGGCAGTCGAGCCAGGCGAGATAGGTGGCCTGACCGGGGTGGTAACGGATGGCCGGCAGGTGCTCGGCAAGCAGCGCGGCGAGGAGCCGACGGTTGTCGTCCAGGCCGGTCAACAAGGCGTCGAGCCACTCGCCGCCGTCGCGGAAGGCGGCGGTGTGGGCGATCACGCCGAGGTGGCTGGTGCTGACGCTGACCTCGAACGGAACGCGGGCGAGGTCTGCGGCCGCGTCCGGGCCGGCGATGAGGAGCGCACCGCGCAGGCCGGCCAGGTTCCACCCCTTGGAGGCGGACATCAGCGACAGGCCGTTCTCCGCGCCGGGCACCGAGAGGTAGGGCACAAAGCGCACTCCCCCGGCCACCACCGGAGCGTGGATCTCGTCGGCGACCACCCGCACCCCGTGCTGCTCGGCCAGACTGGCGACGGCGGCCAACTCGTCGGCGGTGTGCAGGACGCCGGTCGGGTTGTGCGGGCTGCACAGCAGGTACGCCGCTGGCCGCCCACCGGCCCGAGCCTGCCGGAACGCGTCCTCCAGTGTGCCGAGGTCGATCCGCAGGTCCTCGCCGAGCGGCGCCTCCACGATCCGGCGGTCGGCGTGCGTTACGAACTCGTAGAACGGCGGGTAGACCGGGCAGTTGACGATCACCGCGTCGCCCGGCTCGGTGACCAGCCGCAGCGCCTCGACCACGCCGTGCATCACGTCGGGTATCAGCGCGGTGCGCTCCACGGCCAGCCCGTCCCATCCCCACCGCCGCCGGGCGAACTCCGCCAGCGCCTGCGGGTACGCCGTGCCGGCGGTGTAGCCGGTGTCGCCGCGCGCGACGGCGTCGGTGATCGCCTGCGCGACCGGCTCGGCCAGCGGCACGTCCATCTCCGCCACCCAGAGCGGCAGCACGTCATCCGGGTACTCCCGCCACTTGAGGCTCGTCCGTTGCCGGAGCTGGTCGATCGTGAGCTGGCGAAGGGGATTCACTGCGGCACCACGAAGCACAGCGCTCATCGATGAACCCTAGTCCACTCCCTGCCACCTCGCGATCACGGCCGAGGGACGGTCGGCATGTGAGTCAGGTGCGCAGCCGCGTACAAGTGATCCTGCGCAGCGGTGAGGATTTGGCGGTGCCGTTCGGGATGACGCTCGACAGCGGGGCTGTGCGGTGGCGCGGTCGCGGCCGTGTTGGTCAGGTGATGTCTCGGCGCATGGGGATGAGGACGGCGATGGCGCAGGCACCTATGGCGTACGCGGTGAGGAGGAGTGCGCCGGCTGCTGGCGGTAGGAGTTGGACAGTGGTGTTGCCGAGTTGTGCAGACATGGCGTCGGCGAGGTAGGTGAAGTCGGTGAGGGCGGCGGTGGCGCCGCCGGGCAGGATCGGATAGAGCGTGTTGACGCCGGGAATCAGCATGAGCAGTGTTTCGCCCATGTAGAGGTAGCCGATCACGACGCACAGGGCTGCGACCTGGTTGCGGATAAGGGCGCCTATGCCGACGCCGATGATCAGATACACCACCATGGCGGCGGCGATGCGGGCGAGCAGCGCGAGCAGGGTGTGGGCGGGCAGGCCGAGTGGGACTTGGCGGGCGGCGGCGACGGTGAACACGGCTGCGGCGGCAGTGCCGGAGAGGATGAGGCCGTAGGCGAGCCCGGCGACCGTGTAGGTGGCGAGTTTGGCGGCGAGTACCTGCCAGCGGCGCGGTGCGACCAGGAATGTGACGGCGGCGGTGCGGTGCCGGTATTCGGAGGTGACCGCGAGGGTTCCGGCGGCAGCCGGGACGAATGCGGTGTAGCCGAGGATGCCGAGGATGGAGCGGACGCCGGTTTCGGTGTCCAGTCCGGGCATGGGTGGGTCGAAGTTTTCCGGGCCGATCAGCGCCATGCCGCCGAGCATGCCGCCACCGATCAGGGCGGCGACGACTAAGGCGTGTTTCAAAAGTGGAGTCTGATCGAAGTCACCGCGTGGCGGTGATCGACAGCTGAAGAGGTCTCCGGTAACTGGTTCTGCGACCAAGCAAGAACTTCATACCGGAGACCTCGTGCCCAGCGTAGCGGTGACGAGGCGGCATGACCTGACCGACGGGCAGTGGGCTGTTCTGGCTCCGTTGCTGCCTGCCGCGCCGAGGACGGGTCGTCCGCCGAAGTGGAAGAAACGACAGCTCATTGACGGGATCCGGTGGCGGATCCGGATCGGTGCCCCGTGGCGTGACGTCCCGTCCGAGTACGCGCCCTGGCCCACCGTCTACGGCCTGTTCCGCCGCTGGCAGCGTGACGGAACCTGGGACAAGATCCTGTCCGCGCTGCAAGCCGCTGGCGACGCGACCGGCCGGATCGGTTGGACGGTGAGCGTGGACTCGATGACCAGCCGCGCCCACCAGCACGCCGCCGGAGCCCGCACCGACGGGCATCTGCAGAAGGAGCCGCCCGGCGGGGTGCACGACGAGCCGGCCGATCACGCGCTGGGCCGATCGCGCGGCGGGCTGACCACCAAGACTCATCTGGCCTGCGAGCAGGGACAGAAGGTCCTCTCCCTGATCGTGACCGCCGGGCACCGTGGTGACAGCCCGCAGTTCATCCCCGTCCTGCGCCGCATCCATGTGACCCGCCTCGGCGTGGGTCGACCCCGCACCTGCCCCGACCTGGTCTTGGCCGACAAGGCCTACACCAGCCGCGGCAACCGCAGTCATCTGCGCTCACGCGGGATCCAGGCCTGCATCCCCAGCAAGACCGACCAGGACGCCCATCGCAAGGCCAAAGGCTCCAAGGGTGGCCGCCCACCCGCGTTCGACAAGGACCTCTACCGGCTACGCCACGCCGTGGAGAACGGCATCAACCGGCTCAAACGCCACCGCGGCGTCGCCACCCGCTACGACAAGCTGGCAGTCCGCTTCCAAGCCGTTCTCACCATCACGATCATCACCGAGTGGCTCTGACCGGCTTATGAAACACGCCTTAGGAGTCCGCCCCACATGCGGGTGGCTAGGGCGTGTCCTGCCGATCATGGAAGCCAGATGATGGCGGCGATGAGGACGAGGCTGGCGCGGTAGAGAGATGCGCGTTTGGCGTAGCGGGTGGCCAGGTCACGCCATTGCTTGAACCGGTTGAAGCAGCGTTCCACGACGTTGCGCTTGCGGTAGATCGCCTTGTCGAAGGCTGGTGGCCGCCCGCCGTTGCTGCCCTTGGCGGCGCGGCGGGCGACCTGGTCGGATCGTTCGGGGATGACGTGCCGGATCCCGCGGTGACGCAACGCTCGGCGGGTCGAGTCGTGCGCGTAGCCCTTGTCCGCGATCAGCACCTCGGGACGTTTGCGGGGTCGACCCGGTCCGGGCTCGTTGACGCAGATCGCGTCCAGCAACGCCAACAGTTGAGGGTTGTCGCCGGCCTGGCCGGGAGTGAGCAGGATCGACAGCGGCCTGCCGCGTCCGTCGACGGCGAGGTGAATCTTCGTGCTCAGCCCGCCGCGGGATCGGCCGATGGCCTCGCCATCTTGCGTACCAGGCGTCGCCGCACGTGTTGCGGAGCCCCCTTTTTGCGGGCGCCAGCGGCATGCTGGTGCGCCCGCACGATCGACGAGTCCACGCTGATCGTCCACTGCACCGGTGTCCCGTCGTCATGCACCTGTGCCGCCGCGAGGATCCGATCCCACGTCCCGTCGGCCGTCCAGCGCCGCAGCCGCTCATGGCAGGTCTTCCACGGCCCATACCGTTCGGGCAGGTCACGCCACGGCGCACCGGTCCGCAGCTTCCACAAGATCCCGTTAACGACCTGACGGTGATCGCGCCACCGCCCCCGCGCACCGCCCGGCTCCGGCAGCAGCGGCGCGATCACCGCCCACGCTTCATCGGTCAACTCACCACGACGCACCACCGGCACATCGTCAACGATCAACCACTACAAGATCGGCAGGACACGCCCTAGTAGCCTGCGGAACTCGGCTTTGATCAGGAGAGTCATGGGGTGGCCGCCTTGTCGGTGGTCGGCGTGTCGGTGGTCAGGTGGAGGAAGAGTTGTTCGAGGCTGGTGTTCTCGGTGACCAGTTCGTGTACGCGCAGGCGGTGCGCGGCGGCGAGGTCGGCGACGCCCGGCGCGTTCAACCCGTGTATCCGCAGCCTGCCGGGTCCGACCGTTTCGACCCGTGGCGTGGTGCCGCTGTTGGCACGGCTGGCCTTCAGGGTCGCGGCGAGGGCCTCGGCGTCGGGTGAGGTGACCAGCACGGCTGGCGGGCCGGCGAGTTGGGACCACGGTCCGGCCGCGACGAGTTCGCCGCGGCGGATCACCACCACGCTGTCGACGAGCTGCTGGATCTCGCTGAGCGCGTGGCTGGAGACCAGGACGGTGCGCCCTTCCTCGGCCAGCCGGCGCAGCAGGGCCCGTAGCCAGGACATGCCTTCCGGGTCAAGACCGTTGCTGGGTTCGTCGAGCAGCAAGACTCGGGGGTCGCCGAGCAGCGCGGTGGCCAGGTTGAGCCGTTGCCGCATGCCGGTGGAGAACCCGCGGGTACGCCGGTCGGCGGCCTCGGTCAGGCCGAGCAGGTCCAGCAGCTCGGTGACGCGGTTGTCTGGGTGGCCGCCCATGGCGGCGTAAACGCGTAGGTGGTCGCGGGCGGTGTGGCCGGGGTGGAACGCATTGGCGTCGAACACCGCCCCCACGGTGTTCGAGGGCCGGGCCAGCCGGCGGTAGGGCTGCCCGCCGATGGTGGCGGTACCACTGGTAGGCGTCACGAGGCCGGTCAGCATCCGCATCGTGGTGGTCTTACCGGCGCCGTTCGGGCCGAGGAACCCGGTGACTACACCCGGTGCGACGGTGAAACTGAGGTCGCGGACCGCGGTGACCTCGCCGTACCGCTTCGTCAGGTGCGCCACCTCGATCGTCAGGCGGGCGCCGTTCATCCGCGGGCCGCCATCGCACGCCCGATCGCGTCCGCCAGGTGCGGCGCGGCCGGGCTGGAGAGCACGACCTCGTCGAACGCACCGCCGGCCGTCCGGTCCAGGATCAGGTGCAACCCGGGCTCGCCGCGGCGGGCCGCGACGAGCTGCCGGGGACCGCCGAACAGGCCCCAAATGCCGATCTTGACGACACCGGACACCGCGAGCCCGCGCCGGCCGCCGCGGGCCAGGCGCAGCGGATCGTCGACCGAGGTGGCCTGCCGCACCACGGCGACGGGCAGCACGAGCCGTTCCTGCCCGATCCACAGTCGCTCCCAGCTGGTGAATCCGATGTCGATCACATCGCCGGCAACCATGACCGAAGCCATCAGTCGTCCCCCTTCGTCGTCCCCGAGTTGTCCACGGTCTCGGCTGTTGGCGTGTTGTCGCTCGTGGCGGCCGGCTGGTCGGCTGGCATCAGGATCGTCGCCAGCAACCGCGGTATTCGCCCTCCACCGGGCTCGTTGGCCAGCAGCGGGCCGACCAGCGCGTTGAGGTCGGCGGCGAACTGGCCCAGCTCGGCGTCGGTCAGCTGCAGCACGAGCTGGTGGTAGCCGACGCCGTCGGCGGCGAAATCGATCCGCTCCCGGGCCAGGTAGCGGGAGAACTCCGACAGCAGGCTCGACACGAACGCCGTGAAGTAGCGAGCGTGGTCCTCGGCCGTGGCTGTGGCCAGTGCCGCCGGGTCCAGCGTGGCACCGTGCGCCGGTAGCGCGTAGACCCGTTCGACGGCGCCGCGTACCTTGCGCTCCTCGACCACGTCCAGCAGCCCGGCCTTGACCAGCGTCGCCAGGTGCCGGTACAGCGTCGCCTGCGCAATGTCCGGCAACAGTTCAACGAGGTCACGCGTGGTCAGCTGGGCAGCTGCGACCGCGCGCAGGATCCGGATCCGGACCGGGTGCAGCGCCAGCTCGGCCCACCGCTCACTTGGCATCTCCACGCCGCAACGTTATCACTATCGAGAATGATAACGGTAGACCTAGCAACCGCCGACCTTCGTGGGCCTTCCGGGAGTTCGAGGCCGCGTCTCCGACCCCTTTGGACACCGCGCTTCGCCGCACGTACGGGCACGCGTCCGGCACAAGCGGGAGCAGGTGATCTCCTCAGCCCGGCCAGAGAGCGGATGCTGTCACCGCTCGGCAACACGGAACAAAAGCTCAGGAGGGCTAGCCGAGGTGGCGGTCCCACGATCCTCCAACGCGAGCCCGACTCGCGCTGTGGCCGGGGGCAAGGTCGAGGACCTCGATCAGCGTCGGATCTTCCTCGATCGAGTGGTAAAGGTGCCCGATCTTGCCGCTACTGCCAGCATCGGTGGTGCCGATGAGCTGCCAGATCCCGTCGTCAGCGTCGTTCGCTACGAACAGGACAGGCTCGCGACGCTCAAAGACTTCCAAGGTCTGGATGCAGTGGGTGCCCAGCAGCCAGTGCCGCATCCACCGCGCCCGACGGTCGCGCTCCATTACCTGGTCGGCAACCCACCAGACAAAAGGTAGATCTTCGTGCGCACGAGCCTGGTCCGCCGTCAGACTTGGGCCACCCTGTGGTACCTGCTCGAACGGCTCGTCGGTCAGGGAGAAGGCGTGGCCGTCCTCGTGCTGGAAATCACGGCGTGAAACGTGCCCCCGCCGGGATTACCGACACCAATCCCGATCGTTAGCGCAGCGACGCGTGGGTCCGCGCCGGTCGTCCAACCAAATGCGTACGAGGCGAGTTCACCCTGGGGACCAACGAACTCGCCGAAGGCGCGGCGGTCCATGCCCGCGACCTCGGCGCTCGGCAGCTCGACGAGCGCGCCCTCCACAACCTCAACATCCACTGGGCCAACCTAACCGAACGCGAGAAGGGCCGGCTTATGCCGTACCGCTTCGCAGATCACCGCAGGCCACCTGAGCCGGCGGCGGGTCGGAGGGCTCCCGGCCGGGGCGACGCCCCGGCCTCCGTGGGAGGCCGGGGCGGTCGAGGTAGGGCCTTGTAGCGTCAGCCGACGGTGGTTGCCCGGGTCGACTCGGGGGCGGCGAACGCCTCGCTGCGCGGGGTCCGGAAGGCGTGCACCAGGCCGGCGAACGAAAGCAGCAGGAGCAGCGCGGCGCCGAGGTACATGACGGTGGCAGCCTGTCCGGCCTTCACCCCCATTTCGCTGAAGCCGTACGAGGTGAGCAGTAGACCGCGCAGCGTCTCACCCTTGAACACGGTCTCGCGCTGGCCGCTGACCTCGGCGAGCTGCTTCTGCAGGTCGGCCAGGGCCGGGTCGTTGGTCTGCTGAGCCGTGGCGACCTGCTCGCGTAGCTGGCTCTGCGGCTCGCCCAGGTCGGCGTAGGTCTTACCGCCAGCCATGTTCTTCAGGTGCAACCCGATGTACTCGTTGGCGTAGCACTCGGCCTGCTTGCCGGTGGTGAGCTTTTTCCCCGCGTTCTCGACCAGGCACTCGGCCTTCTTCTCTTCCTCGTCGAGCTGGGCGGCCGGCGTGAACGTGATGTTCTGCGCGCCTAGCTGGTCGCGTACATAGTTGCTGGCGAAGGTGGCGTTCGACGTCAGGACGATGCCGACGACGAGCAGCAGGACTGCGAGGCCCAGCCCACCGATGCTGAACAGAAGGTCGAGGGTCCTGCGCTTCATGGGAGTCTCCGAGGGATGTTGACGGCTGATTCGGTAACCATCACGTTGTCAGCTTCCCCGCCCCACCCGGCAGGGCCGTCCCCCCTTAACCGGCGGGACCTTCGGCCCCCCCGGCGGCCCGGGTCCACCGGCGCAGGAGCGGTGTCGACAAGGGACTCGGCCTCCCGGAAGGTGATGGCAGAAGGGCCCTCAGGTGGCAGATGGCGTCAGGTTGGCTCGGCCAGGAGGCGACGCAGCGCGGTCGGCGTGTGGCCCAGGTGTTCGCGGACGGTGCGGCACAGGTGTGCCTGGTCGGCGAAGCCGAGGTCCGCGGCGAGCGTGGCGAGGCTGGACTCCCCGCCCTCCAGCCGGTCCAGCGCTCGGCCGAGGCGGACCCGATTTCGGTAGCGGGTCAGCGACACCCCCAGCTCCCGAGTGAACGCCCGACTCAACCGGTACGGCGAGACCCCCAGCAACTCGGCGAGCGGGAACAGTCCGTTCGCGGCCGGGTCGCCCTCGCCGATGACGGCGCGCGCCGCCGCCACGAGCGCGTGATCGGCCTTGGCGGGACTCGCACCCATGGGCGTCGGGCCGGTGACGACCTGCTCGACGACGCGGCTGAGCAGGTCCATCAGTCGCTCCGTGAGCGCGTAGTCAAGGTCCCCGGCGCCGGCGGCGGTGAGGACCCGACGGTGGGTGAGGTCAAGCCGAGGGTCGACATAAACGACCGGCCTGGTTACCCGCGCCGCGTCACCTGCCAGGGCACGCCACAGCGCCGGTGTCAGCCTCACCGACGTACACACGTCTCCCCCCGCGGGATGGGCGAAATGCTCCTCGTCCCCTGGCAGGCCAACGTATGCGAGGGTCGGATCAACCTCCGCGGGGACACCGGCGATCCTCCTGCGGAATCGGCCACGGCGAACCAGCACCACCCGGTAGCCGTCCTGCGACTCGACCTCCGACCACCCCTTGTGGTCGTCGCGACAGGTCACCGCCGTCACCGTGAAGTCGGGCCGGGCAGCGAGAACACGGAACGAGCGCACGCCTCGAAGCTACGCCCGAGGTCCGACAACCAACGCAAGGATCTTCAAGACGGCACGCGCCGCGGCGGGCAGGCTGCTCCATGAGTCCATACGAGTTCAAGGAGTAGTCGACATGCCCGCATTGGCTGAGTTCACCACGGTCATCCTTGACTGTGCCGACCCAGGCCCGCTCGCCGATTTCTACCGAGCGGTGACCGGCTGGGAGGTCACCTACCGCGACGAGGACTGCGTCCAGCTGGGCAACGGCGGCCAGATCCAGCTCGGTCTCCAGCGAGTCGACGGCTACCGGCCCTCGGGCTGGCCCGACGTGGCCAAGCACGCCCACCTCGACTTCAAGGTCATCGACGTGGGGCACGCGGTCAAGGAGCTGCTCGCGATCGGTGCGACCATGCCCAAGTTCCAGCCTGGCGGGGACGAGTGGGTGGTGCTCGCCGATCCACAAGGGCATCTCTTCTGCCTCATCGGCAGCAACTGACCGTCCCTGGCTGCCGCTACAGCTCTAGCAGAATCGGAGACCGAGCAATGGCTTCCATCCGCAAGGAAATCATCATCGAGTCCAGCGCCGACGAGGTTTGGAACGTGATCCGCGATTTCAGTGCCGGACCGTCGCGCATGGCGCCCGGCTTCGTCGTCGACACCCGCATCGAGGCAGCCAGTCGGGTCGTCACCTTCGCTGATGGCACGGTGGCCCGCGAGCGTCTCGTCTCGATCGATGACGTGGCTCGTCGGACCGTCTACTCGGTCGTCGGTGACACGATCCGCCCGACCCACGACAACGCCTCCATGCAGGTCTTCGACCAGGGCGAAGCCCACAGCCGGCTTGTCTGGATTCACGACGTCCTGCCCGACGACCTCGCCACATCACTCGACGCCGCCATGGAGCAAGGCATGACCGTCATCAAGCAGACGCTGGAGTCTGAAGCCGCGCACGCCTAACGACCTCGTGCATGGTTGTGGGTGCTGGGTGGGATGATCTTCGGATGGTTCGGTCCACTGTGGTGTCTCATCGTCGTGTGACGGGCTTGTCCGTGGAGGTCCTCGCCGAGCTGGTGGCCGAGTTGGGTCCGGTGTGGCAGGACCGGCAGCAGGCCCGGTTGACTGCCCGGACCCGGCGGCGGGCGGTGGGTGCCGGTGCCCGCTACCGGCTGGTCTTCGTTGACCGGCTGCTGGCCACCCTGGTCTGCCTGCGCCACGGCGTGACCCACGATGTGCTGGCGGCGTGGTTCGGGGTGGACCGCTCCACGATCAGCCGTGCGGTGGGCGAGATCCGACCGCTGCTGGCCGAGCGGGGCTGCCGGGTGCCAGGCGGCGTGCGACTGCGCACCCTGGCCGACGTGGTCGCCTACCTGGATCATGTGCGGGCGGCGGCGTTGATGGACGCCACCGAGATCCGCGTCCGCCGTCCCAATGCCGGCCGGGCCGGACGACAGCGGTTCGTGTCCGGGAAGTCGCGCACCAACGCGATCAAGGCCCTGGTCCTCAGCGACACACACGGGCGGTTGTTGTTCTGCGGCGCCACCGCGCGCGGCAGCACCGCCGACATCACTCAAGCTCGCCAGGCCGGTCTGACGCACTGGCTGGACCACACCGTCGGGGTGCGCATCCTCGCCGACGCCGGCTATCAGGGCCTGGGCGCCCAGACAGGCGGCCAGGTGATCACCCCGACACTGCGGCACCACAAGAAAGCCCTGGAACGCCTGCCTGGCATCGCCGAACTACGCCAAGCCCAGCGCCGCGAACACGCCCGCCGCCGGGTGCGCGTCGAGCACGCCATCGCCCACCTGAAGAACTGGCGCAGCCTGACCCGCCACCTCGGCCGCCGCGACAGCCTCGACACCACCATCCGCGCCGTCGCCGGCCTGCTGTCCGACCACCAACACACCGACCGCGGCAAACCCATCGCCGCCATCACCGCCGGCCCCGCCGTGTGAACCCTTACCCGAGGCCGAGGGCACTCCCACACTGCGGACAACCATGCACGAAGTCGTTAGGAGCAGCGGTCGTGTATCACAGCGTGCAAGCGGGCACCTTCCTCGCTACCCGGCTGGGCGCGTGGAGCGCTGTGGATCACGGCGGCGGCCGTGGAGTACGCGGGGATCGCACTCGGCTTCCCCACGCCGCGGCTGGGCCGCAGCGGCGAGCGCCGACTCGAGGTCGTGGTCTCCGAAGAACACGTGGCCGAGCGGTTGCGGCAGTTCTTCATCGTCGCGCTCGGCGAGCCGATCGTGGTGACCGGACTGGCATTCGCAAACGGCGCGTTCGGCGCTGACCGCAGCGCCGCGACCCTCCTCGCGTTCGTCACCACGGCACTGCTGTGGCGCATCTACATCCACCGCGCCGGAGCACTGATAGCGGAGACCATCGCAGCGGCCCCCAACCGACTCCGCGTTGGTGTCCTGACGCTCTACTCCCACGTGATCATGATCGCCGGCATCGTCACCATCGCCGTCGGCGACGAACTCGTCATCACCCACCCGCTCGGACACCCGGACCCGGCCTGGATCGCCGTCATCCTCGGCGGACCCGCCCTGTTCCTCGCCGGACGAGCCATCTTCGACTACGCGGTGTTCGGCCGCGTGTCCGCCCCCCGCGTGATCGGCGCACTCGCCCTGGTCGCCCTCACCCCAGCGATGAAGCCGGTGCCGCCGCTCGCGGTAGCCACCACCGCCGCCCTCATCCTGGCCGGCGTCGCCGTAGCCGACGCGGTCCGCACTCGAAGACTCCCAGCCGAGCCGCCGTCACCATCCCGTTAGACGATCGCGGGCGGGCGGACGATCTAGCGGCCAACTGTGCCCGGTGCGACCGCAACGGCTCGGGGCCGTCAGAACGGAAGGGGGCACTGCGGCTGGGCAGCGGTTCCTGCTGCGCGACCGGGATAGGAGGTTCACCGAGGTCTTCGACACGGTGTTCACCGCCGAGGGCATCGAGGTGATCGGGACTCCGCCGCAGGCACCCCGGGCGAATCTTCACCGGCGTGGTGGATCTCGCTCGACGAGGGTTTCGAGCGGCGCGCGACACGGTGCCGGTGCAGCGTCCATGAGTTGATCGAGGGTCATCGCGGCGTTGATCAGCGCAAGGTGACTGAAGGCTTGGGGAAAGTTGCCGAGCTGCTCGCCGGTCGCTCCGATCTCCTCCGCGAAAAGACCGAGGCGGGTGCTGTAGGTGAGCATCTTCTCGAAGATGATCAGCGCGTCGTTGACACGTCCCGAGCGAGCCAGCGATTCGACGTACCAGAAGGTGCACATGCTGAAGGTGCCTTCGTTGCCGGCCAGGCCGTCGGGCGATGCGGTCGGGTTGTACCGGTAAACGAGGCTGCCGGAAACGAGCTCGTCGTCCATCGCCCGCAGCGTGGACCGCCACATCGGGTCGTCGGCCGCGATGAACCCCACGCCCGGCATGACGAGCAGCGCCGCATCCAGGACGTCGCTGCCGTAGTGCTGCACAAACGCCCCGCGTGTGCGGTGGTATCCCCGGTTCATGATCTGGCGGTACATCCGGCCGCGCTCGGTGGTCCAGCGGTCGATGTCGGCGGGTACCCCATACCGCTGAGCGAGGCGGATGGCTCGGTCGGCAGCCACCCAGGACATGAGGCGGCCGAAGGTGAAGTCCTGGCAGCCGCCCCGGGTCTCCCAGATCCCTTCATCGGGTCTGTCCCAGTGCTCGCAGAGCCAGTCGATGAGCTTCACGGTGTTGAGCCACGCCTCATAGGAGCTGCGCAGTCCAGAGGCGTCCGCGAAGTGGATGGCGCTCAGCGCTTCGCCGTAAATGTCGAGCTGGAGCTGGTCGGCAGCGGCGTTGCCGATCCGCACCGGGCGGGAGCGTCGGTAACCCTCGAGGTGATCGAGCGACTCCTCGTCGAGGTCTGTCGAGCCGTCGACGCGGTACATGGGATGCAGCGGCGTCGCCCGGCCCGCCGCCTCGCAGATCCGATCGTTGAGCCACTGGAGGTAGCGGCGCGCTTCCTCGGTGAAGCCGAGCCCGAGCAGGGCGTAAACCGAAGCCGAGGCGTCACGGATCCAGGCGTACCGGTAGTCCCAGTTCCGCGTCCCGCCGACCTGCTCCGGCAGGCCGGCGGTGGGAGCGGCGATAACAGCACCGGTCGGCGCGTACGTCAGGAGCTTCAGCGTTATGGCGGAGCGCTCCACCGCTTCCCGCCACCGTCCGCGATAGCAGGAGCCGCGGAGCCAGCCTCGCCAAAACTCCCGGGTCTGCTCGTACATCGACCGTATTTCCTCAGGCCCGATGAGGCGGGGTGGCCCGGTCGACCCGGTTTCGACGAGGACTCCGCCGTTGGTACCCTCACGGAGGGTTGCGAAGGCCCGCACCCCGTCGCCGTCGAGTTCGATCTCGATTTCGTCCGGGGGTTGGTCGGCGTATCGGGCCCGATGCACCGCCATGCTGAGCGTCGGGCTGCGGAAGACGGCGCCGTCGGGGTGGAGGTCGACCTCGTGCCGGTCACGCCCATAGTTGAAGCGCGGCTGGCAATTCATCTGGAACCGCAGGGTGCCGCGGACCACGCTGACCATCCGGACGAGGCGATGGCGATCGGTCGCGATATCGCCGGCAACCGGCATGAAGTCGGTGACCTCACCCACGCCGGCGGGAGTCGTGAAACGGGTGATCAGGATGGGTGTCCCCGGCAGGTACAACTGCTTGCTGACGTAGTTGACGCCATCGGGCGCGATACGGAAATGCCCGCCCCTTTTGTGGTCGAGCAGTCCGGCGAACACGCTGGGCGAGTCGAACCGCGGCGCGCAGAACCAGTCAAGGGTGCCGTCGTCCGCGATCAGCGCCGCGGTCTGCAGGTCGCCGATCAAGCCGTGTGACTCAACCAACGGATACGACTCCACTCGCCGACCTCCTCCCAGGACTCCTGCAACTGCTCCTCACCGTAAGTGCTGGCGGAGCTCAGCGACGCACATTGGTCACGACCAGCGCCAGGATCACGGTGCATGTCGTCACGAACAGGCCTCCCAACGACGCCCAAGCTGATCGCTGTTGATGTGTTCCGTCCTGAGACGCTCACGGCCGCACTCGCCGCTCGCGCTCCTCACCCCTCCCTGGTCAAGGATGCCTAGCCCGAGTTTCCAGGGACTGTAAAACGAACGGCTCTGGCGCAGAAACGGTGGTCGACGTGAGTGACCTACGCGAGCAGGATTCGCTGTCGTAGGAGTTCGAAGCCGGCGCGGCCGTACATCTGCCGTTTCAGGAGCTTGACCTTGGTGTTGGCGCCTTCCATGGGACCGTTGCTGTAGGGCAGGGTCAGCCCGGCCACGACGGCCGGCAGGTCCATCCGAAGGCCGTGGACGAAGCCGTGCAGGGCAGGCAGGGCGTCGGCGTCGACAGCGGTCATCCACGCGTCGAGGTCCTCGCCGCGACGGCCGGCGAGCAGATCGGCGAACTCGCCGACCCGCTGGGCCAGCGTGGCCAGGTGTGGGCAGGCGCCGAGCAGATCTTGCAGGTGGCTGTGGTGGTGCGCGGCGAGATTCTCGGGCTTGGTCATGAGCCAGCAGACCAGGCGGCGCGGTGACGGCGGGGCACATTCCGCGTCGGCGCGGCCCTGGTTGAGGTAGCGCACCAGAAGGTTGGCGCTGCCGGCATAGCCCTGTGCGCGGATCTCGGCCAGTAGCCGGGTCACCGGAACCTGAGGGTCTTGGGCACGTCGGCGGCGCACGTGAGCCCGGAACGGGTCGACCAGGGTTTCGCGGTAGCGCGGCGGCCGCTGCAGGTCCTCGGCGGTGGTCGCGCGGGCGTACCGCTTCACCGTATTCAGCGCCCAGCCCAGCCGACGGGCGCAATCCAGTAGCCCGATGCCCTGGTTGAGAAGGGTATGCACGGCCGTGTGCCGTTCGCGGGTGCGCTCATCCAGAGGCCGGTCCGGGCGGGCTGGACTGTCATGCCAGCAGCGGCTGTGCGCGATCACGGTCTTCTCGACCGCCTTGGCCAAGTTGTGCCACAGATGCCACCGGTCGCTGACCTGCACCGCATGCGGTGCGCCGGCGCGGATCGCCTCGGCATACGCGGCGGAGCCGTCGCGGCAGACCACCTCCACCTCCGGGTGCTCCCGCAGCCACGCGGCCAGGGTGGCTGCCTTGCGGTCCGGCAACACGTCGACGCGGCGGTGGGTGACCGCGTCGATCAGCAAGGTCGCATACCGTCGGCCACGTCGCAACGCGAAGTCATCCACGCTCAGCACCGCTGGCGCCGGCCCCGCTGGGGTGGGCATGGCCATCAAGACCCGCAGCACCGTGGACCGCGAGATCCGAATACCCAGCCGGGCCAGCACGGCTGCTCCGGCACGACCGGCCACGACCACCGCCAGGTCACCGATCAACCCGCCCAACTGGCAGGTCCGCCTCGCCCACCGACACGCCAGCGCGGGAACCTGTTCCCGGAACGCGCGCCGTGGACAGGACGCATTCGGGCAGCGCAGCCGCCGGACTTGCAAGTCGATGATCACGGCTCGACCGCCGACGGGCAGGTCAGCTAGCCGGCGCTGGTGATAGGCGTGCACCCGCTCGCTCGGCTGACCGCACTGCGGGCACGCCACCACCGTCCCCGGTGTCCGGGCGCGCACCCGCAGGACCAGCCCCTGCTCCACCACCTCGTCGATGACCAGCGAAGACAACTGAGGGAACAATGCCTTGATCAGGTTGCAGTCACACCGGCGTCAGCCTTCCGCACCACGACAGGCTACTGAGGACGGACCCACCACCGTTTCTGCGCCAGAGCCAAACGAACGGTGTAACTCCTGATCAAGGAGCAGCACCTGATGACGGATATCTTGATCACCGAGGTCGATACTGACCAGGTGGCGAAGCGTGGGCCGGCGCGGCCGGCGGGAGACGGGGTCGACGATCAGCTCGTCGCCCAGGTGGTGGAGAAGGCCCGGGCGGCGGGCCTGCAGCTCACCGGGGAGGGTGGGCTGCTGCAGCAGCTGACCAAGCGGGTCCTGGAAGCCGCTCTGGACGGTGAGATCACCGATCACCTGGGCTATGACAAGGGTGAGTTCCCGAACTCTGCTTCGGACTGGGAGCGGTAGGCGGCCACCACGTCGGCGAGAGGCCAGGTGTCGCGGTTGGTGAACAGGATCCGCTTGTCTCCATCAAACCCGGGGCTTGACACAGGTCCACCCGTTTCTGCTTCGCTTTGCCCCGTTGGGCGATCGGCGCCCGATCATTGGTCGAGTCGATATAGGTGGCGAAGTTGGTCATGTCCAGGGCCACGCTGGCCAGGTCCAGGCCGTACCGGTCGATCATCCCGCCGTAGATCTGGGTCTCGATCGTGCGCAGGTCGTCCACGGTCGGTTCATCGCGTCCCAGAACCGGCGGTGGTCCAACGCCTGCTCGTCCACCTTCACCCAGCGCGGTGCGGCGGTGGTGGCCCACCAGTCAGCGAAGGCCCGCTTCGAGCACGGATCAACGACGCGGTTCAGCGTGGCCAACGCCAGGTAGGTGCCCACCGACGCGCCCGCGTTGGCATACCGGGGCACGACATCGTCGATCAGGCCGACCACGTCGAGATCGTCCAGAACAGACCACACCGCGGCCACGTCCCCGAACCGCTTGTGCTGGCTGCGTACCGGCTGCCCGCCCTGATCGCCGGACAGCTTGGCCATCACTTCCTCGCTGGTGCCCAGATACCGCTGCGAAACGATGCGCGGCTTGCCGTCGACACGGGCGGACTCCACCAGGTAGTAGTAGGTCTGCTTCCCGCGACGCTTACCCACGATCGACGGCATATATGGGTAATACAGCCCCGATGCTGAAAGCCCAGCACCGAGGCACTTTCCAGGCATGGCGATCATGAAAGGGTGGAAACTCGGGCTGGCTGGCGGAGGCTCACATCTCGAGACTGATCTGTCGTGGAAGTCCCGAGACCGGATGTCTGGGCCTCCATTTCGTGATTGAGTGTCAGCAGCGACGGGTGTGTCTTTGAGCCTGCCCGAAATGCCAAGCGGACTGCGGCTCGACCTCCTCGACATCGAAGCCTCGTGCCCAACCTGGGTCGGAGCAGTGGACGGTGGTGACGTGCGGATCGCGGTGGCACTCGGCGCAGGCGGGGCGCGCGGCTATGCGCACATCGGGGTGATCCAGGTCCTTGAGGAGCGTGGGTTCGACATCGTTGCGATCGCTGGCTCTTCCATGGGCGCCCTCGTCGGGGGGCTGTACGCAGCCGGCAAGCTCGACGCCTACGCCGAGTGGGTGCACACCATCGGCCAACGCGACGTGCTGCACCTGCTCGATCCGGCCGTCGGCGCGCCCGGCGCGTTCCGGGCCGAGAAGCTCATGGCCCGGGTCAGGGAACTGCTCGACGGCGCACGGATCGAACAGCTGCCCGTGCCCTTCACTGCGGTAGCGACCGACCTGCGGGCCGGCCGAGCCGTGTGGTTTCAGCACGGCCCGGTGGACGTCGCGGTGCGCGCCTCCATCGCTTTGCCACCCGCCATCACGCCGGTCATGATCAACGGCCGGCTCCTCGCCGACGGTGGCCTGATGGAGCCGCTGCCGATGGCACCGACCACCTTCATGCCGGCCGATGCGATCGTCGCCGTGTCCCTCAAGGCTGCCGGCGCCGACACCCTCACTAGGGCAGCCGTCCGGGAATCGGCCGACCCGCCGGGACAAGGGGGGCGGGACCACCCGCGGGGCCCCGCCGGATCCGTTGACCGGGTGATCTCCCGCGGCGGCGTGACTGGTGACGGCAGTGCGGCGGCGGACGCCTCCGCGGAAACCAACACCACCGGCGATGGGCCACTTGGCCAACTCCCCGCCGACCTGCGCGTATCCGACGTCATGAGCCTGTCATTGGAGGCCGTACGGGATCTTCTCATCCGCTACCAGCTGGCCGGCTACCCACCGGACCTGTTGATCGAGATACCGACCAACGCTGTCCGCACGTACGACTACCACCGCGCGATCGAGATGGTCGAAGTCGGCCGGCGGGCAGCGCTCGACGCCCTCGCGTCAAGCCCGTTCGCCTGACGGCGCCCCCAGAGATCGAGACCACTCCGTCTGGTTTCGTTTGTTTCGCAGCGGGTAACCGCGCCCGGTGAGCGACGCCGACGACCGGTCTATGGCCCGCCGGGCGCTGATCGTCATCGCGCTGGTCCTCGCCACTGTGGTCGGGTTGGCGTTGGTCTGGGAGACCCGGCGGGTGCTGATCTGGGTGGTGCTCGCCGCGTTCTTCGCGGTGGCCCTGAATCCGCTGGTGGATCGGGTGCAGCGGCGGCTCATTCGGCGTCGGGCGGCGGCCACGCTGGTCGTGTTCCTGGCCAGCTTCGTGGCTCTCGCCGCGCTCGGCGTGCTCATCGTGGTGCCCCTGCTGGACGAGCTGGCCCGCTTCGCCGACCGGGCGCCGGACCTGGTGCGCGAGGCGCGGGCCGGGCGTGGGCCGGTCGGTGAGCTGCTGGAGCGGTTCCACCTGCGGCAGCACGCCGACCAGTTCCAGCGCTTCGGCGGCCAACTCGGCCAGTCGACGGTCGGGCTGGTCCGTGGGACGGTTCAGGGCGTCGCCGGAGTGTTGACGGTGGTGGTGCTGGCGTACCTGATGGTGGTGCAAGCCCCGCGGATCACCGCCGGGACGCTGGCCCTGGCCGGTGGCGCCCGGGAGGAGCGGCTGCGCCGCATCGGCCGGGAGTCGGCGCGCACCATCACCGGCTACCTGAGCGGCAACCTGGTGATCAGCCTGATCTGCGGCCTGCTGACCTTCGTGGTGCTCGCGCTCACCGGCGTGCCGTTCGCCGCCGTGATCGCGCTGTTAGTCGCCATCGCCGACCTGATCCCGCTGGTGGGGGCGACCCTCGGCGCGATCGTCGCGGGCGGCGCCGGCTTCCTGCACTCCCCCACCGCCGGGGTGGTCGTACTGGTCTTCTTCGTGGTCTACCAGCAGGTCGAGAACCACCTGCTGCAACCGGTCATCATGTCCCACGCGGTCCGACTGAACCCGCTGACCGTGCTGGTCAGCGTGCTGATCGCCGCCGAGCTGGGCGGCCTCGTCGGAGCCCTGCTGGCCATCCCGGCCGCCGGCATCGCGCAGATCCTGCTGCGGGAGTTCGTCCCCGCCGGCCGGCAGGCCGCCTCCGTGCCAGCGGATTCCGGCCCCGGAGACCGCACGGGGGGGACTTGAACGTCTGAGCGGCCTCGGTCAGGGTGGCCCGGACCAGCCGGCGGGCGACCACCCGGGGGACGACGGGACGGCCGGCAGCCAGCACTCCGGTCACCGGGACCGGCCACCGGGCGGCGGATGACCGGGCTGACCGGCGGCGTGCCGCCACCTCAAGCGCGCGCCCGCCCGGTCCAGGTGGAGCGCCCCACTGGACGTACGACCTGGACCGGGCGGGCGTGGTCTGGCTGCCTTCGGTGTACGGCGGGTGGCCCGGGAATCTGCGGGCTTCCCGGAGCCGCCCGGGTTCAAGGGCGGGTAGCCCTTGCCGCCGGAGGCGGGATCCGGGTCGTAGGGCCGGAGGCCCTACCCGCCGGAGGCACCGCCCTTGCTGGCTGGACCCGGTACCCGCTGCGCGGCCCGGCTGCCGTAGCGGCCGCGTCCCGCCGAGTGGATGGGCAGGAAGGGCTGGCCCCATGCAGTAGTCGTTGTGCCCGGCGTCTATGTCGGCAACGTTCGAGGCCCAACGGCATGGTACGACTACCGTGAAGGCGGGCAGAAAAGGCAGAAACGGGCGACCGATGACCACGGGTAGGGCGAGCAAGCTGCTACGAAGACCCGAGCAGGGGCGGGCGGGATTCCTGGAACTGTTCTTGGACCTGGTCTTCGTCCTGGCGTTCTTCCGGCTCTCGCAGCAACTGCTGGAGCATCTGAGCTGGACTGGCGCGTTCCAGACACTGGTGTTGCTGTCCGCCGTGTTGTTTGTCTGGATCGCTGCGACGAGGTTTACGGACACGTTCGACCCGCGACATCCGCTGATCCAGCTGCTGGTCATGTCGATCATGTTCGGCACCCTCGTGCTGGCGGCTGCGGCGCCCGAGGCGTTCGGCCGGCGGGGCCTGGTCTTCGCAGGTGTGTACGTCGTCGTCCGGCTTGGTATCTTCGCTGTCGCGATCCTTCTGTTACGGGGCCACGAGGGGCAGCGCAACGCGGTGCGGCTACTGTTCTGGGTCAGCATGACCACGGTGCTCTGGATCGCGGGGGCTTTCCTGCCCGGCTGGGTGCGGGGAGCGCTGTGGATCACGGCGGCGGCCGTGGAGTACGTGGGGATCGCACTCGGCTTCCCCACGCCGCGGCTGGGCCGCAGCGGCGAGCGCCGACTCGAGGTCGTGGTCTCCGAAGAACACGTGGCCGAGCGGTTGCGGCAGTTCTTCATCGTCGCGCTCGGCGAGCCGATCGTGGTGACCGGACTGGCATTCGCAAACGGCGCGTTCGGCGCTGACCGCAGCGCCGCGACCCTCCTCGCGTTCGTCACCACGGCACTGCTGTGGCGCATCTACATCCACCGCGCCGGAGCACTGATAGCGGAGACCATCGCAGCGGCCCCCAACCGACTCCGCGTTGGTGTCCTGACGCTCTACTCCCACGTGATCATGATCGCCGGCATCGTCACCATCGCCGTCGGCGACGAACTCGTCATCACCCACCCGCTCGGACACCCGGACCCGGCCTGGATCGCCGTCATCCTCGGCGGACCCGCCCTGTTCCTCGCCGGACGAGCCATCTTCGACTACGCGGTGTTCGGCCGCGTGTCCGCCCCCCGCGTGATCGGCGCACTCGCCCTGGTCGCCCTCACCCCAGCGATGAAGCCGGTGCCGCCGCTCGCGGTAGCCACCACCGCCGCCCTCATCCTGGCCGGCGTCGCCGTAGCCGACGCGGTCCGCACTCGAAAACTCCCATCGGAGCGGCCTTCACCACCCCGTTAGACGATCGCGGGCGGGCAAACGGTCTACGGCCACCTGTGCCCGGCACGACCGCAACGGCTCGGGGCCCTCACCGCGGACGTGACGTGAGCGGGGTCGCAACGCCCAGAAGCTGCCCGGCTTCGCCGAGCGGGTAGCCATGGGAGCGGACGCAACCGAATCGCCTCGACAGGAAGCTCGACAGGGAGAACGGGTCGCAGGTTTGCCAGGGCCGGGCGGGGTAACCCTCGCCATGGCTGCTGACAGGGGAGGCCTGTCTCGCCCCAACACCGCTACCGGGCACGCCAAGGACTTGGCGGCGAAGGTCCGGCGTCGCGGTGGTGAGGCAGGCCGGCTGAGGCTGCGGCTGTTCACGATCATCCTGTTCGTCGCAGCTCAATGTGGGCTTGCCGCGACGTTGTCCTGGGGGCTGGCGCACGACGTCCTGGGTCGCCCCGCACCGATCTTCGCGCCCAGCGCGGCCGTCGGCACGATCGTCGCCGCCCTCGGGCAGCGCGCCCTACGTACCGCCGAGCTGATGCTCGGCGTGGGGCTGGGCCTACTTGTCAGTGATCTTCTCATCCGCTCTCTCGGGTTCGGGCCCTGGCAGATCGGCCTGGTGGTGATGCTGGCCATCGCCGTCGCCCTGTTGATGACCGGGCGCAGCGGTGCGCTGGTCGCTCAGTCGGGCAGTACCGCCGTGCTGATCGCCACGATCTCCCAGGTGGAGCAGGGCCTCGAATGGGCCCGGATTATTGACGCCGGAGTGGGTGGCGCCGTCGGGCTGGCGGTGGTGGCGTTGCTGCTACCGATCAACCCGATGCGCATTCTCGACCGCGCCACCGCACCGGTCGCAGCGACCCTCCACACGCAGCTTCGAGAGGTTGCACACGCACTCGCCCGGCGTGAACCGGACCGCGCCATACGGGCGCTGGACCAGCTGAGCGCAATGGAACCCGATCTCGGCCGGATGCACGAAGCCCTGGGTGGCGCCGAGGAGGTGACGACCATTGCGCCGGCGCGCTGGCGACGCCGGATCGATGTCGAGCACTACCGGCGCGGCATCCAGCACATCGATCGGGTGATCCTCGGGTGCCGGGCGCTGGCCCGCTGGGCCGCGACCACGCTGCAGCACGACGAGCCGGTGCCGGAGGAACTCCCCGGCGCCGTGGATAGGCTCGCCGAGGCGATCCAGTTGCTGAGGCGGGAGGCGCGGGCGGGTGGGCCGTTCGACCAGACCCGCAACGCAGCGTTGGACGGGGCGCGCCTGGCCGGCCAGGCGTACCACACGGGCCTCCAGCCGTTCTCGGACGCCATGGTGATCCAGCTGCGCACCATGGCGAGTGACCTGCTCCGCGCGACCGGGTATGAGCCGGAGGCGGCCAACCGGATGGTGCGCGAGGCGGCCACTGCCTAGGAGCAGCCGGTGGCCCGCTCAGGCGGATGGACGTCGGTCTACGGGCGAAGGCCGTCGAGGTCGGGCAGCGGGCGTTGGCAGATCTCGTGGGCCTCGTCGGCCGGTAGGCCGAGCGTGCGCAGCAGGTCCTCGGTGACCTGGTCGGTGGCTGCGGCGTCGTCGCGCTCGGGGTGGTTGTGCAGCAGTTGCCCGAGGACCAGCGCGGCGCCGGCGATGATCACCATCGCCAACTCGGGTTCGCGTACGCTGAACCGCCCGGCACGGACGCCGTCTTCGATGTCGCGCCGGGCTCGCGGCGCGAGTCCCTTGGCGGAACCGGCCAGGGCCAGGCCGTTGCTGAGCAGGACCTTGCTCAGCTCGGGACTCCGGCGATGGAGGCGTCCGGTCAGCCGGAAGCTCTGCGCGAAGACGTGGGCCGGGTCGTCCAGGCCCACGGTCAGCTCGTCGAGCAGGGTGCCGTAACGCTCGAGGGCGTCCTCCACCGCGGCCTGGTAGAGCTGCTCCCTGCTGTCGAAGTGGTTGTAGAACGACCCCATCCCCACGTCCGCGGCCTGGGTGAGCTCGAGGATCGGGACGTTCTGCTTGCCAGCCGCGATGAAGGTCTGGGCGGCACGAACGAGCGCCGATCGGGTGTGCGCCTTCCGCCGTTCCAGGCGGTTCGGGGCGTGCCTGGTCTGTTGCGCCATGCCTACTTGCTCACCTCTCCCAGGTCGGTCTGCGCCCACTTTAACCCTGGCGGGCTTCAGAGATGACGGAATCGTCATCAGCGCTTGACTGACGCTACACTCGTAAGTGACGATTTCGTCATCACCAGGAAAGGAGCGTGACATGATCGACCGGCACGACCCACACACCGGCCTGCACAGCGAGCAGGGTGCGTTGCCGGGCGAGCACCCCGGGCGGGCGCGCAACCCGATCGTCAAGGTGCACGACCTGGCCTGGCTGGAGTTCCAGAAGCCCGATCTGGAGGGGGCCGAGGTCTTCGCCCGGGCCTTCGGCTTCACGACGTCGCTGCGTACGCAGGACGAGCTGCACCTGCGGGGCACCGACCCCGGTTCCCCCTGCGTGCTCATCCGCCGGGGCCCCCGGTCCCGGTTCATCGGCCCCGCGTTCAAGGCTGCCGAGCCGAACGACGTGCTGCGGCTGGCGGACGCGACCGGGAGGACCATGGCCAGCCTGCCGGAGAGCATGGGCGGGGTGACGGTCGATCTGGTCGACCCGAGCGGGGCGCGGGTCCGCGTGGTCGGGGACACGCACGAACTCCCCGCGCTGCCCACGCAGCAACCCCTGACCTTCAACGTCGGACACGACGTGGCGCGGACGAACGCCACCCAGCGGCCGCCCCGGGAGCCGGCCAAGGTGCAGCGCCTCGGTCACGTCGTGCTGCAGACGACCCGATACCTGGAGACGCTCAACTGGTATCTCGAGCACCTGGGCCTGATCGTCAGCGACTTCCTCTACCACCAGGGACAGCGCGAGCGCGGCCCCGTCATGAGCTTCATCCGCTGCGACCGCGGCAGCACGCCCAGCGACCACCACACGCTCGCGATGACCCTCGGCCCGGCCAACCGGTACGTGCACTCGGCCTACCAGGTCTCCGACCTCGACTCGCTCGCCGCCGGCGGGGAGTACCTGCTCGACCGGGGCTACCAGCGGTCCTGGGGGATCGGCCGGCACATCCAGGGCAGCCAGATCTTCGACTACTGGCGCGACCCGGACGACTTCCTGGTCGAGCACTTCACCGACGGCGACCTGTTCGACTGCACGCTCGAGCCGGGCTGGGCACCGATGAGCGCCTCCGGACTCGCCCAGTGGGGTCCGCCCGCCACCAAGGATTTTCTCGGCATGAGACCCGGCCGGGAATCGCTTCGCGAGCTGCGCGCGGTCATCAGCGCGCTGCGCGAGGACAACGAATTCGACCGCCACCGCCTCCGCGGCCTGATGAAAGCGTTCACCTCATGACCACCTCCGTCCTGCGCACCGCCGACGCCTGGTGGGTGCTCACCCCCACCGGCGCCGCCAAGGTGCACACCAGCGCCACCACCACCGCCGAACTGCTAGCCGACCGGCAGGCGATCGTCGCCGCCGCGACGAGCAGCGACACCGTCCCGGTGGACGACCTTGCCCTGGTCTCCCCGGTGACGGCGCCCTGCCGCGTCGTCGCCCAGATGACGAACTTCGCCTCGCACGTCAAGGACACCAACGGCAATCCCGAGACCGTCCCCCTGACCTTCTTCCGCAAGACCTCGGGCTCGATCAGCGGGCCGTTCGCCGACGTGGTCCGTCCCGCCCACGTGACGCTGCTTGACTACGAGGTGGAGATCGGGCTCGTCTTCGGCCGCGAGATGCCCGTCGGCACGACCGTCACCGCGGACAACCTCGCCGACTACGTCGCGGGCCTGGTGGTCACCAACGACATCTCGGCACGCGACGTGCAGCTGCCCAAGACCCAGTTCTACGAGGCCAAGTCCTACCCGACGTTCACCCCGGTCGGCCCCGCGCTGGTGCTGCTCGACGCCGACGAGCTCAAGCGGTTCACCGACCTCCGGCTGAAGCTGTGGGTCAACGGCGAGCTCCGGCAGAACATGACCGCCGCCGACATGATCTACCTGCCGGTCCAGGCGCTGCAGGCGCTGACCCGCTTCCAGCGGGTCGACCCCGGCGACCTGCTGCTGACCGGCACGCCCGTCGGGACGGCCTTGAGCGCACCGCCGAAGCCCGTCGAGATCATCGCCTCAATGCTGCCGCCCGCGGTGAAGTGGAAGATGTTCTTCAAGGGCCAGGCCCGCAACCCCAGGTACCTCAAGGACGGCGACGTCGTCGAGGTCACCGTCGCCACCGACGACGGCGCGATCGATCTGGGCCGGCAGCGCACAGTCGTGAGGTACGCCCGATGACCAGGCCCCTGCTGTGGCCGGACTACGCCACGCCCGACGACCTGGCCACGATCGAGGCCGTGCCGCTGGAGGCGCGGAACCTGCCCGAATCGACCTACGCGCTGCTCGCGCGAGCTGCGAGGACCTGGCCGGACCGTACGGCGATCACCGTCCTGCCGGACGCCGCCCGCTGGCGGGAGCCGCTGCGCCGTACCTTCGCCGAGCTCCTGGCTGACGTCCACCGGGTTGCGAACCTGTTCCACGACCTCGGAGTGCGGCGGGGTGACGCGGTCGCCCTGATGTCGCCCAACTGCGCCGAACTGATCACCGCGACACTGGCCGCGCAGCTCGCCGGGATCGCGGCGCCCCTGGGCGGCGGACTGTCCCGGCCGCACCTCGCCGAGCTCCTCCGACGCTGCGGTGCCCGCGTGCTGGTCACGGCCGGGCCCGAGCTCGCGCCGGACACGTGGGACACCGCGCAGGCGCTCGCCCGCAACGGCCTGCTCGACGCGATCCTCGTGCTGCGGCCCACCGGGGCGTCGGGCACGCCCCACCCGCTACCGGCCGTCGACGGCGTACGCGTCGGCTACCTCGGCGAGCTTGCAGCAAGGAAGGACCCGTCCGCCTTCGGCGGTGAGCTGCCCCGATCCGCCGACCTGGCCGCGATGTTCCACACCGGTGGCACCACTGGCGCGCCGAAGCTGGCCGCGCACACACACGCCAACGAGGTCGCCGACGCGTGGATGCTGGCCGCCAGCTCCCTGTTCGACGAGCAGACCGTGGTCTTCGCGGCCCTCCCGCTGTTCCACGTGAACGCCCTCGTCGTCACCCTGCTGGCGCCCCTGTTCAAGGGACAGACCGTGGTGTGGGCCGGTCCATCGGGCTACCGCGACCCCGCACTGTTCGGCGAGTTCTGGAAGATCGTCGGGCACTACCGGATCGCTGCCATGAGCGCAGTGCCCACCGTCTACGCCGTACTGGCGCAGGTTCCGATCGACGCCGACATCAACAGCCTGCAATTTCCGCTGGTGGGGGCCTCGCCGCTGCCCGCCGCGATCCGGGACAACTTTCAGGCCCACACCGGGATAACCCTGGTCGAGGGCTACGGGCTTACCGAGGCGACGTGCGCGAGCGCACGTACCTTTCCCGACGCGTCTCGGCCGGGCTCCGTTGGGCAGCGCCTGCCCTACCAGCGGGTGCGGGTGGTCGCCGCTGACGGCACGTGGGAAGACCGACCCTTCGGCGCGACCGGCGTGCTGGCGATCAGCGGCCCGACAGTCTTCCCCGGCTACGTCACAGACCGTGACGAGAACGGGCCCGTCCTCGACGGACTCGGCAAGCTCGTCGACGGCTGGCTGGACACCGGGGACCTCGCGCGCGTTGACGAGGACGGCTTCGTCTACCTCGCCGGGCGGGCGAAGGACCTCATCATCCGCGGCGGACACAACATCGACCCCGCGATCATCGAGGACACGCTACTGACTCACCCGCAGGTCACCGCGGCCAGCGCGGTCGGGCGCCCCGACGTCCACGCCGGTGAGGTGCCCGTCGCCTACGTCACCCTCATGCCAGGCGCCACCGTAACGGAAGACGACCTGCGCGACTGGGCAAGCGAGCGGGTGCCCGACCGCACCGCCGCGCCCAAGACCGTGACGATCCTCGACGAACTGCCCGTCACCGCCGTGGGCAAGCTGTACAAGCTCGCCCTGCGGAAGGAAGCCGCCCGCGCGGAACTCCGTGCCGCGCTTGACCAGACCGCCGGAGTACAGGACATCGAGGCCGCGATCGAGGGCAACTGCATCGTGGCCACTGTGAAAGTTCATCCCTCTGCCCAGGAGGGGGCTATCAAGGCGATCCTGGGCCGGTATGCCATTGAATGGCGATTGGTGGTTGTGTCATGACGCTCGCTGCGTCCATCCTCGCGGTGCTGCTCGCGCTGATCTTCTCTGCCCTGGGCACGGCCAAGATCCTGGCCCTGCAACCGATGCGTGCGCTGGCCGCGGAGGCCGGTTTTCCCGTCGCGGCCTATCGCCGCATCGGCCTGCTCGAGGTCGCCGCGGTGATCGGGCTGCTCATCGGATTGTTCCAGCCGCTGATTGGCATCCTCGCCGGTGCCGGGCTGCTCCTCCTGCTCGGCGGAGCCCTGGTCGTGCACCTGCGCAAGGGAGACGGCCCGCGCAAGTACGCCCCGGCCGTCGTCTGCGGAATCCTGGTCGCCAGCTACCTCGTTCTTCGGGTCCTGGCCACACAATGAGGGTCGTTCCGGTAGTGATCGTCGGCGCAGGCCCCACCGGGCTCACCGCCGCGACGCTGCTCGCCCAGCACGGCGTGGAGTGCCTGATCCTCGACCGTTGGGAGTCGGTCTATCCCCTGCCCCGCGCCGTCGCCCTCGACGACGAGGTCCACCGCATCCTGGCGCGCCTCGGGCTCCGGGACGAGTTCGCCGCCATCGCCAGGCCACACCGGGGCCTTCGACTCATCGATCGCAGGATGCGGGTGCTGGCCGAGTTTCAGCGCGACGTGGCGCCGGGCCGGCACGGCTACCCCCAGGGGAGCATGTTCGACCAACCGGAGCTGGAGGAAATCCTCCGTCGGAATCTCACGCAGTACGACAGCGCCACCCTGCGCGGCAGCACCGAGGTCACCGCGCTGACCCAGGACGCCGACGGCGTACGGCTCGACGTCACCGACACGGCCACCGGCGAGCACCAGGTCGTCCGCGCGGCGTACGTCCTGGGTTGCGACGGCGCCAACAGCCTGACGAGGGCCGCGATCGGCGCCAGCATTCAGGACCTGGGGTTCACGCAACGCTGGCTCGTCGTCGATGTGGTCACCAACGCCGAACTCGGCCAGTGGGAAGGCGTACACCAGCTCTCCGACCCAGCCCGCGCTGGCACGTACATGCGGATCGGGAAGACCCGCTACCGCTGGGAGTTCCGGCTGGCGCCCGGTGAGACCGCGGACGACTTCCGCAAAATGACCCGGCTGCATCCGTTGATCTCGCGATGGACGGGGAACATCCCCGCTGGGGAGTTGGAGGTGGTCCGTGCGGCCGAATACACCTTTCGGGCGCAGGTCGCCGACCGGTGGCGCGACCGCCGGGTGTTCCTGCTCGGCGACGCCGCCCACCTCACCCCGCCGTTCATCGGCCAGGGAATGGGTGCCGGGCTGCGCGACGCGATGAACCTCGCCTGGAAACTCGCCGGCGTGCTCGACGGGTCCCTGCCCGAGACCGTGCTCGGCACCTACCAGATCGAACGCAAGCACCATACCCGCGCCATGATCAGGCTGGCGAAGTTGATCGGTACCGCGATGACGGCCGGCGGCAAAATGGGCGACATCATCCGCCGCGCGGTGGCGCCACGGCTGCATCTTGTGCCTGGCCTCACGGCCCTGGCCACGGACAGTGAGACACCTGCGCTGCGCCGGTCCGCTCTGGTGCTGCGGCCACGTCTGCGCCGCGCCCTCGCGGGTCGACTGTGCCCGAACGCCATCCTCGACGGCGAGCGCCGCCACGACGACGTGGCCGCTGGGCGCTTCGCGATCGTCACGTCCACCGAGCCGCCCGCCACCCTACAATCAGACGTCGAACGGTGCGGCGCAGTGCTCATCACTGCGCGGCCCGGAAGCGAACTACACCGATGGCTGAGAGACGGCCGCGCCCACGCAGCAGTCGTCCGCCCGGACGGCACCGTCCTCAGTGCCGGCCGAGACCTGCCCGCGCTCGTTGCCATCCTGCCCGGCTTCAGAGGGAAACTCCCCCGCCCCACGACCAGCACCGGCGAGTAGCCGTCAGACATCAGCGGTGTGCCAGGGGTAAAGCCCCTCCAGTGCCTGGCACGACATCACAGCCCGGCCGGGCCGGTCCCGGCTGGCCTCCGCCGTCGCACCCGCATCGAACAGACGATCACCGCGATGGCCGACGCCCAGCCCTCCGGGGCGCCCACCCACTCCAGCCATCGCAGCGAAGACGATCATCACCGAATGCGCCGCCAAGCTGGAGCGCTACCGGGCAGCCGCCGCCGCGGCCCTGTCCCGCCTTCCCTGAGCTGGCGTCGCCCGTGCAGGGTGACTAAGTCATGAATCGGGCATCTGGTCCCCGGTTTCGTGGTTCAGTGTCCGCACCGACGCGTCGATGAGCCCGCCCGCTATGTCCTACAACTGGGCTCGACCTCCTCGACGTCAAAGCCTCGTGGCCCGATCCGGGTCGGAGCGATGGACGGTGGTTACGTGCGGATCGCGGTGGCACTCGGCGCCGGCGGCGCGCGTGGCTATGCGCACATCGGCGCGATCCAGGTTCTGGAGGAGCGCGGGTTCGACATCGTCGCCGTCGCCGGGCGTTCCATGGGCGCCCTGATCGGGGGGCTGTACGCGGCAGGCAAGCTCGGCGCCTATACCGACTGGGTGCGTACGATCGGCCACCGCGAGGTGTTGCGCCTGCTCGATCCGGCGGTGGGCGCGCCGGGGGCGATCTGGGCCGAGAAGCTGATGGCTCCGGTCAGGGAACTGCTCGACGGCGTACGTTTCGAACAGTTGCCCGTGCCTTTCACGGCGGTCGCGACCGACCTGCTGGCCCGTCGAGCCGTGTGGTTCCGGCACGGTCCGGTGGACGTCGCGGTGCGGGCCTCCATCGCCCTGCCACCCGCCATCACCCCGGTCATGGTCGACGGTCGGCTCCTCGCCGACGGTGGCCTGATGGAGCCGCTGCCGATGGCGCCGACCACGTTCATGCCGGCCGACGCGGTCGTCGCCGTGTCCCTCAAGGGGGCCCGGGCCCAGCCGATGGCGCCTGTCCGGGGTGGCCAGTCTGCGAAACTCCCCGCCGACCTGGGCGCGCTTGATGTCATGAGCCTGTCGTTGGATGCCGTGGCGGACCTCCTCATCCGCTACCAGCTGGCCGGATACCCACCGGACCTGCTGATCGAGGTACCGACGGATGCCGCCCGGACGTATGAGTTCCACCGCGCTGTCGAGATGATCGAGGTCGGCCGGCGGGCGGCTCTGGAGGCCCTCGCGTCCAGGCCGTTCCCCTGACCCTTCGCGGTTGGTGAGGACAGCGCCGCTGGTGTTTCGTCAGACCCGCCGCGCATCGACTACACCTGCGAAAGCTGCTACACCCTGCTCCCCGGGGCCGCCCGGACCGGCCGCTGGACCCCGTTCCGCTCGCACTGGGGAATCGAGCCGTTCTCCTGCCGTCCCGGCAGCGGGGGCGCCCACGAGAAGGGTGGCGTCGAGGGCGAGATCGGCTACTTCCGCCCCAACCACCTGGTCCCCCACGGACACCTCGATAACTGCATCGGCCTTCGAAACAGCCCCGAGCATGTCCGCTGATCATGCTGCCGCACCGGGAAACACCAAGATCCCCGACAGGGTCAAGCTCAGGGCAGCGCAGTGACGAGTTCTGCTGGCGGAGTGCGGAGTTGGGTGTCCTTGCTGGGCGGTGCGCCGAACATGCGGCGGTATTCACGGCTGAACTGGGAGGGGCTGTCGTAGCCGACGCTGAGGCCCACACCGGTGATGTCTGAGGGGCGGCTGGCGAGCAGGAGCCGTGCTTCTTGCAGGCGGATGCGTTTTTGGAACTGGATGGGGCTCATCCCTGTGACGGTCTGAAAGTTGCGGTGGAACGCGGAAACGCTCATGCCGGCGATTTCCGCCAGGTCCTCCACGCGGAAGGCGGTGGCGTAGTTCTCCCGGATCTGACGCACGGCGCGGTTGATGTGGGCCAGTCCGCTGTCGGCGAGACCGAGTTGGCGGATGGTGACTCCCTGCTCGCCGCGCAGGAGATGCCAGAGGATTTCCCGCTTAACCATGGGAGCGAGGATCTTGCGGTCTGCAGGCTGCTCCAGCAGCCGCAGCAGGCGCACGATGGCGTCCAGCAGTGAAGGCGAGGCCGTGGAGACGGCAATGCCGGGTGATGCGGTGCGTGGGGTGGCCGGCAGGTCTCGGGGGTCGGCTTCCAGGAGGAGTTCAGCAAGGGCTGAGGGAGCGAGAGTCATGCCGAAGCCGAGGGTGGGCTGCCCGGTGTCCAGGACATGGCCGGTGACGGGGAGGTCGGCGGAGGCGATCAGGTACTCGCCGGGCCCATACTCGTAGAGGCGCTCGCCCAGGGCGAGGCGTTTGCCGCCCTGGGCGATGACTGCGAGCACGGTCCCGGACATCCCGGCCGCCGAAGCATTCGGATGGGTGAATTTGCATACCTGAATGCCATCGATCGCCGTGCTCATGTCGGGCCGCGCATGCCGGTTAAGAAGCTCACGCATTTCGTCCAGGGCAGACATGAATCCATTTTTGCACGAACCTCCACACGGGGTCGCTGGCCGGGCAGGATTGGGCACACATTCATGATCCCGCAGGTGTCCTCATCAGGCAGGGCGGCCTGTGGGCGGCTGTCTTGGCCCGTCGCGGAGTGAGCCGTGGGCGGCGTGTGTGGACGGGAAGGGCTTGGCGTGGTTCACAGCTCACAGCTCACAGCTCACAGCAGGAGTGGTTCAGAGGTTCTGGCCTCCGGATACTTCGATGTCCTGGGCGGTGATCCACCGGCCTTCCTCGGAGACCAACATGGCGATGACCATGCCGATGTCGTCGGGCTCGCCGACGCGGCCGAGAGTGAAGGTCTTCGCCAGTTCCGGGATGATCTGCGGGTTCTTGCTGAACGCGTCGTCGGCGAAGCGGGTGACGGTGGCTCCCGGTGCGACCGAGTTCACGCGGATGCCGCGGGGACCGAACTCCTTGGCCATGTAGCGGGTGAGCACCGCCACGGCGCCCTTGAGAGCCGCGTAGACGGAGTATCCCGGCGCGGTCACCTGGGGCAGCGTGGAGTTGCTGGTCAGATTGACGATGGCGCCGCCGTCGGCGAGGAGCGGCAGCAGGGCCTGGGTGAGGAAGAAGGGCCCCTTGAACAGGCCGTCCGTGAGCCGGTCGAATTCCTCCTCGCGGGTGTCCTCGATCATCGCCATGCCGGCGAATCCGGCATTGTTGACCAGGTGATCGAAGGAGTCCCGCTGGAAGGTCTCGCGCAGCACCTCGGCAACGGTCTCCCGGAAGATGGTGAATCCCGCCGTATCGCCGAGATCCAGGTGCAGCGCCACGGCAGTGCCGCCCCGCTGCTCGATCCGCGCGACGGTGTCCTTGGCGCCCTGTTCGTTGGAGCTGTAGGTCAGGATGACGCCGGTACCGCGCCGGGCGATCTGCAGGGCGGCGCTCTGGCCGATGCCGGAGCTTGCACCGGTGACGACGGCTACCTTCATGGTGTGCCTCCTGGGGCGTGAGGATTCGTCGGAATCCGTGGGGAGTGTGTCCCTTCCAGGAGACCGCTGCGCCGGGCCCGCGAAAAGAATGATCCTCTTCGCCTCTTGCCCAATCCTCTTGGATGGACGGGGCATGGGCCGTGTCAGCCGTGCCCCGCCACTGCCCGCCGCGCAGGGGAGCGGTGGCCTTTGCGTAACTGCCCGGCTCGTCGCCGTGCTGTGCCTGCGCGTTGGCAGGATCGTGCAAGGATCCGCCAGGATGTCCCTACCAGCCCTCCCGCCGTGACGGTTGACTTGCCCCAAAAGCCATTTCCGTCAGGCACGAGTGAGGCAGCCGACCATGACCGACACCGCGGACAGAAGCTACAACGTGGGCGCGGTCAGACGCGCTCTGGCCATCGGCCCGGGCTCGCCGCGCGAGGCACGCACCATCGACATCACCACCCTGGGCCGGCGCACCGGTCGCCCAAGGCGCATCGAGATCTGGTTCCACCATGTCGACGGCCGCTGGTACCTCAGCGGGATGCCGGTGCCCCGAAGCTGGCACGCCAACCTGTCGGCGCACCCGCACTTCACCTTCCACCTCAAGAACGGCGTCCGGGCGGACCTGCCGGCCACGGCAGTGCCGGTCAAGGATCCCGCGGTGCGCCATCGCGTACTGTCTGCGGTAGTCGCCCTGCAGGACGAGCCCGGTTTGCGCATGCGCGTCACCCAGCGCCAGCGCCTGGAGGACTGGCTCAAGCACAGCCCGCTGATCGAGATCGTTTTCGACGACGAACGGCTGCGCCCGCCGCTGAGCTGACCGCCCCGGGCGACATGGAGCGGCAGTCTGCACGAGCATGGCCACGGCCCCGGCCGCCTCGTCCGATGTCCGCTCCCGCGGCTGGACCGGCACGCACCAGAGATGGGTGCACCCCGCCGCCGGATTCGGACGGCCGCTTCGCTCAACCGAGCGTCCTCTCTCGCCAGGCCGGTTACTACGCCCCTTCCTCAGGCGCGGTGACCTGCCGCCGTCGCAGTTCCGCGTATCGCGCGCGCATCGCGGCACTCGCGGCCGGGCCGGCGGTGAAGACGAACGCCTCACTGTCGTCGAGGCCCCTGCCCGTGCGGGCGTCCACGACGACCGGCTCGACCTCCTCGCCGCTGGCGGTGTCCACCAACACGATGGACCGCTCCTGCGGTGCCAGCTGCCGGTTCCCCCAGGCGGCCAGCGCCACGATCACCGGCCGCAGTGACCTGCCCCGCTCGGTCAGCACGTACTCGTACCGGCGGCTTGCTCTGGTAGATGTTTGTGCGAGCATGCGGCTTTCATGTTGTGTTTCGTTTCTGAGCCATGTGGGCGGACTTGGTTCGACTGGAGCGATCACCGTCCACCGGTTCAACGAGATGGGCATGCCAAGCCTGGACCTTCACCAGGTGGAGCATCCGAAAACTCACCGAGTACCTCGCCGGGCAACCCGGACCGGGTCGTCGTGGTGGGCCGGGAACGTCTGCGGCAGATGTTGCCTCAACGACAGGGCGATCAGCGCGGCAGACAGCAGCGACAGGAACACGGTCGTCCGCTCAACGGACGCGGTGATCCAACCCGACCACGAAGCGGGCGGCCGGAAGACCGGCTACGCCGACGTCCGCGGTGAACACGGCTCCGGACAGCTCGGCGCCGTCCGACCGCGCGGTCGTGACGAAGAGCCATCGATAGCCGGGACCGCCGAACGACATGTTGCTGACCAGCGGCGTGGGCAGGCGTAGCGTGCGGTCCGGAGCGAGGTGGGGCGTGTAGCCGAACACCATGCCGGATCCCCACGAGGCCACCCAGACCCCGCCGTCGGCGTCGACGGCGATCCCGTCGGGGTGCGCAACCCGCACCGCGGCAACGGGGCGGCCGTCGGGCCCGTACGCGGTGACCGTGTCGGCGAAGCTGTCAGCGTGGTAGAGGAGGCGCCCGTCCGGGCTGGTGTCGACGCCGTTGGATGCGCCCACGTGCCCGGCGAGGACGCGATGGTTCAGGTCCGGCTCCACCACGTACAGGGCGGCGCGATTGGCCCGGGTACGGTCGATCGACCCGACGTAGAGGTTGCCGTCGCGTCCGCACACCGCGTCGTTCAGTGCCAGGTCGGGCGGCCCGGGCAGGGACAGCAGAGGTTGGAAGGTTCCGTCGTCCGGGTCGAGGGTGCCGATGTCCCGCCCGGACACGCCGAGCCATCCCCCGTCGGCCCGCGGCACCAGGGCGGTGACCGGCCGGTCGCAGGTCGCGCCGGAGGCGGTGCCGGAGGCAGGATCGAGGGCCCAGAGGCGTCGGCCGTCAATGTCCACCAGGTGCAGGCGGGCCGAGGCCTCGTCCCAGACCGGGCACTCCCCCAGCTCACAGCGCAGGTCGGCCAGCACCGCCCAGTCCCTGGATGTCACAGCCATCTCGCTCGCAGGTCGGGGCGGAGCCACGCCGCTGGTGAGGCGATCGACAGGCCACCGTCGACGGGCAGCACGACGCCGGTGATGAAGTCCGCTGCCGGCGAGGCGAGGAACGTCACGGCGGCGGCGACGTCGTCGGGTCGGCCGACCCGCCGCAGCGGGTAGCCCTCGGTGACGGAGGGCAGGTCGGCCTTGCCGATCATGCCGGGGGCGACGGCGTTGACGCGGATGCCGGCGGGACCGTACTCGAGCGCGAGCTGGCGGACGAGTCCCTCCACGCCGGCTTTCGCGGCCGCGTAGCCCGGCAGGCCGGGCGCGGCGAGGCTGGCGTTGACGGAGCTGACCGCGACGACGGTGCCGCCGCGCGGCAGCAGGGGCAGGGCGGCGCGGACGACGTAGAACGTCGAGCCGAGGGTCACGTCGAGGGCGGCCCGCCACTGCGCGTCGGTGGTCCGCGTCGCCGGAGCGACGGGCATGACCGCGGCGGCGGGCACCACCACGTCGAGTCGGCCGAGTGTGCGGTGGGCATCGGCGACGGCGCGGGCTGCCGCGTCCGGGTCGGCGCAGTCGGCCACCAGTTCGGCCGCGAAGGCGGGGTCGCTGTGCTGTTCGAGGGAGACGCCCACGACGCGATCGCCGGATTCGGTGAAGGCGCGGGCGATCGCGGTGCCGATCGGCGAGGAGGCGCCGATGACGAGGATCCCGCGTCCGCTCACCGGGCAAGCCCAAGGTCGGCGAGGATGGTGGCGAGTGAGTCGCGGCTGGCCGGGTCGAGCGGGCGGGCCGGCGAGCGGACGGTGGCGTCGGCGATGAGGCCACGGCGCACCAGCACCTCCTTGTGCACCGCCCAGGCGATGCCCTGCTGGAGGCCGAACAGGATCAGCGGCAGCAGCCGGGTGAAGCCCGCGCGGGCGTCGGTGTGCCGGCCGGCCTGCCAGTCTGCGAGCACCGGGCCGAGCAGGTCGGGGAACTCGCAGGCGGGCATGGTGCCGATCGCTCCGCGGGCGTACTCCTCCAGGCAGAACTGGGCGTTCTGGCCGCCGAGCACGGCGAAGCGGTCGTCGGCGCGGGCGGCGACCACCGCGACCACCTTGGGCGCGGTCGGCGGCGATTCCACCTTGACGGAAGTGACGCCGTCGAGCTTGCCGAGCTCGGCGATGAGGGTGGGCGGCATCGTCACGCCGGTGGCGCCGGGCGCGTCCTGGACCATGACCTCGACCCCGGCGGCGGCGGCCACGTCGCCGTAGAAGGCGAGCAGCTGGTCGGACGTCGGCTTCACCATGAACGGAGGAAGCACCATCAGCGTGGTCGCGCCGCCGGCCACCGCGGCACCGGCCTGTTCGATCGCGGTCACCGTCGACGTGCCGTTGATCCCGGCGACAACTGGGACCGCGCCGGCGACCACCTCGGTGACGGTGGCGAGAATCCGGGCCCGCTCCTCGGTGGTGAGCGCGAAGCCTTCGCTGGCCATGCCGAAGACGGCGACGCCGGTGACGCCGCTGGCGAGCTGGAACTCGGTGAGCCGGCGCAGGCTGGGCAGGTCGAGGGCGCCGTCGGGCCCGAACGGGGTGGCGAGGATCGGCACGAGGCCGTGCACGGTGTGGGGCACTCAGGACTCCTTGACCAGGGCGCGAACCGTCTCGGCGTCGACATCGACGCCGAGACCGGGACCCGCGGGCAGATCGAACGCGGCCGGGTGCACAGGCACCGGCCCGGTGAGGATGCGGGATCCGACCTCGGTGGAGGTCGGCTGGTACTCGAACGCGGCGAGGTCGGCGACCGCCGCGGCGACATGCAGGCCGGCGGCGAGCGAGACACCCATGCCGACCGAGTGGTGCGGTGCGACGGGCACGTGCCGGGCGGCGCACAGCTCGGCGATCGCCATCGCCTCGGTGATGCCCGTACGGGCCACGTCCGGCTGGGCGATCCGCAACGCCCGCGCGTCCAGCCACTGCGCGAACTCGTACCGGTTGCGCAGCGTCTCCCCCACGGCGATCGGCACGGTGGCGCGGCTGACGAGTTCGGCGTGCCCGGCGATGTCCTCTGGGGCAAGCGGCGCCTCCAGGAACCACGCGCCGCGATCGGCGAGACCACGCGCCAGCGCGGTTGCCTCGTCCACCCCGTACGCCCAGTGCCCGTCCACGGCGATGCGCAGGCCAGGCGCGGCCTCGCGGACCGCGTCGACGGTGGCGAGGTCGGCGGCGACGCCGTGCCCGAGGTGCAGCTTGACCGCGGCGGCGCCCCGCTCGGCCCAGTTCCGGGCCAGCGCCGCGCGCTGCGGGTCGGTGGGGCGGGGCAGTCCGGAGACGTACGTGGGCAGCCGGGTGCGGAACGCGCCGCCGAGCAGCTGGGCGACGCCGAGCCCGGTCAGCCGTCCGGCGAGGTCCCAGAGCGCGATGTCCACGGCGGCGAGCGCGTCGGCCTGGTGGCCGACCAGGTGTCCGCGCTCGCGCATCAGGTCGCGCAGCCGGTACCAGGCCGGGCGCGGCGCGGTGGCGTCCATGCCGACCAGCACCGGCGCGAGCAGCAGGTCGACCACGGCCGCCGGCACCTCTGGCGCCACCGGCGCGAGGGCCTCCCCCCAGCCGGTGGTGCCGTCCTCGGCCACCACCTCCACCAGCAGCGTCTCGTAGCGCGACGAGTAGAGGCTGCGCCACGGTTCGCGGACCTCGTAGCCGCCGCCGATGGCGCTCCCGTCGCTCTTCGGCCCCAGGTAGGCCTCGTCAGCGCGTACCTTCAGCACGTGCGTGCGCACCTCGCGGACCCGCATCACGCCTCCTTCACGCAGGACAGCCGCACCGGCCGGGACCGCCGGTCGCCGATCTGCACGATGTAGGTGAACGCCGCGGACAGGTCGTCCACGGGCACGGTCCACTCGTTGGGGTGCACGGTGCGGTCGAGCTGCCGCCAGGTGGTGCCGTCGTCGAGCGACCAGTGCAGGGTCGCCGGCTCGCGCCGGGTCGCCTGCACGTAGGCGTGGTAGCGGCTGCCGTCCGGCTTGGGGATCAAGATGCCGCGCACCGGACCCACCGGGCCGTCGTCGAAGTGGTGCGCGCCGACGGGGGCCGCGTCGGTGCGGTGCAGCGGTACGTCCAGTGGGCCGACGCCATGTACGACGATCGCGGTGATGCCGTGCCCGGACACCTGGACGGTGAGCTGGTGGTCGAGCACGGTCGCCTCCTGCGGTGCGCGGCGGTCGCGGATCACCGTCGCCCGGTACGGGGTGGCAGCCGCCATGGGCACCCGTACCGGGTCCAGCGTGACGGTGACCGTGGTCGGGGTGGCCGACGCGTTGGTGAGGCTGACGCAGAGCCGGTCCCCGCCTTCGGCGGCGATCCAGTTGACCTGCTCGGTGTCCAGCCGCACCAGGCCCTTGGGCAGCCACAGCCAGACGCCGTCCTCGCCGTGGAAGCGGCCGGGCCGGTGGCCGTAGACGTGGTAGACGAACCAGACGTAGTTCTGCTCGAACTGGGCCGGGAAGGCGATCGCGCCGCCGGAGCGGGTCTCGTGCTCGGCGATCAGGTAGTCGATGGCCATGCCGAGTTGGGCGGGTGCGTGGTGGTAGTAGATGGTGGTGTTGCCGAACGGGCCGGTCCAGGGAAAGTCCGGGCGTAGATGGTGGACCGTCAGCTGCCGGTAGTAGTAGCCGGGGTAGTTGGTGAACCGGCCGACCAGCGCGTTGTGCGCCACGTCCCGCAGCAGGTCGTCGCCGGTGTGCGCGGCGAGGCGGAGCAGGAACGGCGCCCACGCCGGGTTGAGGGTGAACCCGTTGAACCGGTAGGTGTTCACCGCCTCGATGCTCAGCCCGGTCGGTGACACCTGCCAGGCGGGCACCACCTCGTCGGGCACGTCGCGGGCCGGATAGTCGTACAGGGCGGCGGGGTCCCACCAGCCGGTGAGCTCGATCTGCCGGTCGACGAAGAGCGGGCGCTGCGGCACGGGCACCGGGCCGTCCGGCACCGGGCGGGCGAAGATCATGGTGACGAACCGCTTCGCCTCCCGGTACGCGGCGTCCAGGTAGCGCCGCCGGCCGGTCTCCTCGAACATCTCGAGCAGCTCGACCCAGGCACGGCAGTAGTAGATGGCGAAGTCGTGCGGGTCGGCCGCGCCGCCGTACGGCTGGTCGAGCTCCTCGGCGATGTAGCGCTCGGCGGCCTCCTCGGCCTGCTGCCGCAGCTTCGGATCCCGCGTCATCCGGTACGCGGCCAGCGGCTCGCTCATCGGGGTGCGCTTGAGCCAGTAGTCCTGTGTGTCGAGCGAGGAGAGCGCGAGCTCTCGGGCGGCGGTGAGTGTGCCCCGGGACAGCGCGTACAGGGGGCCGAGGGCGGGCGCGCCGAACGGGGTGCCGCACAGCTGGTGCTTCGTCGGGTCACCGTAGACAGTGGCGTCCTCGCGTGGCGTCCAGCCGTACCCGTTGCGGGACAGGTGGAACTCGGTCGTCGGTAGCGCCCGTGTGTCGTACAGTTCGTCGTCGCCGGTCAGCTGGTAGGCGCCGAGCAGCACCCCGGTGGTGGTCGCGCGGACGGCCTGGTCGTTCTCGATGTCGATGAAGCCCTTCGCCCGGCTCCACCAGCCGCTCGGTGACCCCTGGTAGTCGACCTGGTCGTCGGTGTCCGGGCCGGCCTTCATCAGGTCGATCAGGTTGTGCACGGTGTCGGTCAGCGAGGCGTGGACGTTGCGCCGGTACGCGGTGTAGCCGTACTCGCCGCGCAGCAGGTCGCGGTACGCGTCGTACAGCTCGGCATGGGCGGCGTACACCCCGACGGTGAACCGGTAGGGCTCGCCGGCGCGCCGGTCGGCGCGCCGGCCGTACTGCGGGGCGTAGAGAGTGGGCTGCACCGTGCCCTCGGGGGTGCCCAGGCTCATCCCGAACGGCTGGTCGTCGTCGCCGCGCGCCGACTCGTATTCGAACGGCAGCTCCGCGGCCGGGGCGAACAGCCCGGTGGTGACTGGGCCGCGCTGCACCAGGCACAGCGGCGCGAACAGCCCGTCGCGGCCCACGGACGCCGGTCCGCCCACCATCCGGGCGTGCTGCAGCGGCCCGCACAGCACCTCGTCGATCTCGTCGACGGGTGCGGCGGCGAAGGCCCGGTAGGCGATCACGAACCTGCCGTCGACCTGCGTGGTCAGCTCGATGTCCACCGTGGGGTGCGGTCCGGACAGCCGCCAGGTGACCGTGAGGGAGAACAGCTCTGGGTTGCCACCGCTCAGCCGGACCGCGTCCGGGCCGAGCAGCTCGACCTGGTCGAGCACCACCGGGTGCCGATCGAGTGTCCGTTGTGGATTCCGGCGGCTGCCGCCGCCGTGCAGCACCAGCCACCGCTCGCCGAACCGGTCGCCGCCCACCGGTTCCCAGCCGCCGTCCGCCCGGATGGACAGGTCGGCGGCGTACCCGGACCCGCCGTCCCACCGCAGCGCGGCGATCTCCAGGCGGTGCGCGGCCCCCTCGACGGCGGCGTACGGCTCGACCACCGCCTTGGTCAGGTCCGGGCTGGCGGTGTCGGCGCGGTCGGCGGCGGGCGGCGTACCTGGGCCGAGGTCGACCACCTGCACCGGGGCGAACCCGGCGGCCATTCCGGTGGCCCCGACGCCGACCCCGCCGCCGTCGAGCGGCTCGGGGTCGGTGACGGTCACCGGGGTGCGTCCGTCCACCGTGATGGTGAGCCGGCCGTCGACGACGGTGACCTCGACGGGCAGATACCGCCCGAAGTCGAAGGACACGATGTCGTCGGCAAGCAAATCGTCGCGCCCGCCGGCGTGCCGGAGCACCGACAGGTACCGCACGCCGGTGCGGATCCGCAGCCGGATCGCGTACCAGCGCTCGGCGTTGGCGTTGACCCGCAGTTCGGCGGTGCTGACACCGGTGCCGTGGCGCGGTTCCGGCACCCGCACGGCGGTGCGGACCACGTAGTTGCCCGTCATCGCCGGCAGCGCCGCGCTGAGCAGGTGCCGCCCGTTCGGGTGGCCGTGGCCGTCGACCTCCGTCGGGCCCTCGAAGGGCAGGAATGCAGGCTCAAATGTCACAGGACCGCCCCCGTGGCGCGGTTCTGCAACTCGCATGCAATCGGCGGTTGACACGATGCAGCATGGGGGTCACTCTGGCACAGCAATGGATGGGACGTCCAGAAGGAGATGCCGGTGGCGAGTGATCAGGGCACCAACCAGAGCGTCGAGAAGGCGGCCGCCGTGCTCAACGCCTTCCTCGGCGGCCAGCCCGCGCTGCGGGTCTCCGATGTCGCCCGTCACGCCGGCCTGGGCCAGTCGACCGCGTCCCGCCTACTGGCCACACTCGAGGCCTGCGACCTCGTACAGCGCGACCAGGTCAGCGGCCTTTACCAACTAGGCCCCGCGCTCATCACGATGGCCGGCGTCGCCCTCAACAGCCACCCGGTGCACCGCGAGGCCCGCCAGCGGGCGCAGAACCTCGCCGCCGAACTCGGCCTCGGCGCCAACGTCGCCGTGCGCCGCGGCGCCACGCTGTTCTACCTGTGCAACTTCGAGGGCACCCTCGCCCCGCGGTCGTTCGTCCTCATCGGCCAGCACAACCCGCTGCACGCCACGGGCATCGGCAAGTGCCTGCTCATCGGCACCGACCCCGAAGAGCGCCGGGCGCTCCTGCCCGATCTGCGCGCGTACACCCCGTCCACCATCACCGATCACGCCGCGCTGGACGAGGCCATCGCTCAGGCCGCCGAGCGCCGTTACGCCACCGAGGTCGAGGAACTGGCGCTGGGCCGCGCCTGCATCGCGTCCCCGATCCTCGACCACACCGGCACCGTCTGCGCAGCGCTGTCGGTCTCCGGACCGCTCTCCGCGATCGCCCTGGACACCCGGGAGGCCGACCTGTCCCGCATGGTCATCGAAGCCGCCGACGCCATCAGCACCGACCTGGGCTACCTCGGCCCCGCCGACCGCGTCCTGACCCGCTTGCAGGCCAGCCGATGAGCACCGAGACGACCCGTCGCGGGACCGCCGGCCGCGTGCCGGCGTCCCCGCCGGGCGGCGAGCGGCCCCCGCGACGGCTCGGCGACGGCGCGTTCGCCGCGCTGCTGATGCTCCCCGCCCTGGCGATGCTCGCCGCGATCGTCGTCTACCCGCTGGTCGCCTCCCTGATCACCGCGTTCTTCGAGCAGAGCCTGGTGGAACCCGGCCGCACCTTCGTCGGCCTGCAGAACATCACCGACCTGCTCGGCGGCGACTTCTGGCGGCTGCTGCGCCAGACGCTGGTTTTCACCGTCGGCGCCACCATCGCACCGTTCCTCGTCGGCCTGGCCCTCGCACTCGCCCTGAACACCCGCATCCGCGGCCGCGCCACTCTCCGCGGCCTGCTGCTCATCCCGTGGCTGGTGCCCAGCGTCGTCGTGTCGTTCCTCTGGATGTGGATCTTCAATGCGAACTACGGCCTCGCCAACGGCGCGCTGGAGGCGCTCGGCCTGATCGATGCCCCACAGGCCTGGTTGGCAGGCTCGGGCACCGCGATGACCGCGGTCATCGTCGCCAAGACCTGGGCGAGCTTTCCGTGGATCATGGTGATGGTCCTCGCCGGGCTGCAGACCGTACCGGTCGAGCTGCACGAGGCGGCCGAGACCGACGGCGCCGGCGCGGTCCAGCGGTTCTTCGCCGTCACTCTGCCGCACCTGCGCGGCATCATCGGCATCGTCCTGCTGCTGGAACTGATCTGGAACTTCCAGCACTTCGACCTGATCTACGTGATGACCGGCGGCGGCCCCGCCGGCACCACCGAAACCTTCGCCACCGCGGTTTACGAGACCGCCTTCCAGGGCTTCGACCTCGGCCGTGCCGGTGCGCTCGGCCTGCTCTGGATGGTGCTGCTGCTCGTCATGGTCGCGGTCTACGTCCGTCGGTCCGAGCGGGAGGGACAGCTGTGAGGAAGCGCTCCGCACGGGAGAGCCGCGGTTCCCGCGCCGCGGCGTGGACGGCCGTCGTCGTCCTCGGCGGATTCGGGCTGCTGCCGGTGTACTGGATGCTGGTCACCGCGTTCACCCCGGCTCAGCAGACCTTCCGCTACCCGCCGTCGTTCGTCCCCACCGAGCTCACCCTCGACAACTTCACCCGCCTCGCCGACGAACCCGCGCTGGCCCGGTACCTGGTCAACAGCCTGATCGTCTCGATCGTCACCGCGGTGCTGAGCGTCGTGGTGTCGGCCTACATGGGCTACGCGTTCTCCAAGTTCCGCTTCCGCGGCCGGCGCAGCCTGATGTACTTCGTGCTCTCCTCCCAGATGTTCCCCCAGGCCCTTCTGCTGGTCACCCTCTACGCCTTGTTCAGCGCCTACCACCTGCTCGACACCTACACCGCGCTGGTGCTGTCGTTCACCACCTTCACGCTGCCGCTCTGCGTCTGGATGCTCAAGGGCTTCTTCGACACCATCCCTGACAGCCTCGTCGAGGCCGCCCGCGTCGACGGCGCATCGCGGCTGCGCACCATCCACTCGGTCATCCTGCCGCTGTCGGCGCCCGGTCTCATCGCCGCCGGGCTCTTCGCCTTCGTCCGCGGCTGGAACGACTTCATCTTCGCCCTCACCCTCGCCGGACGCGAGAAGACGACACTGCCACCCGGCCTGGTCAACGCCTTCCTCGGCGAGGCGACCGCGCAGTGGGCCGAGCTCATGGCCGCGTCGCTGATCGCGTCCCTGCCCGTCGTGCTCGCGTTCATCGCGCTGCAGCGGTTCCTTGTCGGCGGCATCACCGCCGGCGCCATCAAGGGATAACCACCACCCGTCCCGGAGGTCCAGCAATGAACAGCAACGTTTCCCGCAGGGACATGCTCCGCCTCGTCGGACTCGGCGCCGGCGCCCTCGGCCTGGGCGGCGTGGCCGCCTGCGCGCCGAGCGCCGACGCCCCCGAGGCGGATACCGCCAAGTCCGCCACCAACTTCTCGTTCGCGTCCTGGAGCCTGGCCGACAACGCCTCCAAGGCCAAGATCGAACAGCTGATGACCGGCTACGGCAGCAAAGCGGGCATCACCGTCAACGGCGTGCCGCTGGCGTACAACAGCTACCTCAACCAGCTCACGCTCCAGGTGCGCGGCGGGCAGTTCACCGGCGCCGCGCAGATGGACATCGCCTGGCTCGCCGGCCTCGCCGCGCTCGGCAAGCTTCGCGACCTCGGTGACGTGGCCAAGGACGCCGGCTACACCGCGGCCGCCCTCAGCTCGGGGCAGGTCGAGGGCAAGCAGGTCGGCCTGCCCTGGACCACCGCCGCCATCGGTCTGATCGCCAACCGGGACCTGATGCAGAAGGCCGGCATCACCACCGCGCCGACCACCATCGACGACTTCGAGGCCGCGCTGCGGGCGCTCAAGGGCACCGGCGTCATCCCGTACGCCGCGTCCACCAAGGTCGCCCAGCTCAAGGACATCCTCATCTGGATGCAGACCTTCGGCAGCCCGCTGCTGGACGGGGACAAGGTCGCCGTCGGCGACGACGCCAGCATCGAGGCGGTCGCCTGGTACAAGAAGCTGTACGACGCGAAGCTCATCGCTCCGGACGTGGAGCGGGTCGACGCGCGCACCCTGTTCGCCCAGGGCAAGGCCGCCATCTACGACGACGCCATCGTCGGCCGCGACTTCGTCGTCAAGGGCTCCCCGGACAAGTCCATCGCCGACAAGCTCGACCCGGTCGCCCGGCCGGTGAAGAACGCCGGCGACAAGCCGCGCGCCGTGCAGTGGGGCCACGCCGTCGTCGTGGTCGAGGGCGAGGGCGCCAACACCGCCACCGACTTCGCGAAGTGGCTCACGTCCGACGAGCAGACCGTCCTCGGCTACTTCAAGGACCTGTCCCTGCCGCCCACCACCACGGCGGCGCTGGCCTCCGAGCAGGTGAAGACGGACGCCTTCACCTCCCAGTTCAGCGAGCGGATCACCGCCACCGCCACCCCGAACCCGTTCTGGAAGTACCCCCAGTACGCCCAGATGGAGACCGCCATCTCGGAGCACGTCCAGGCGGTGCTGGTCGGCAAGAGCAAGCCGGCGGACGCGATGCGCGAGGCCGGCGCAGCGGTGCAGGCCCTCATCAAGTGACCAGCGCGCCCGGCACCCGGCTGGTGGCGGCGATCGCGGACGCGACCGCGGCCACCACGCCGCGGATCTGGGGCTTCGGCATCGGCGGCACGCTCACCGCCCTGCTCCGCGCCGGCGACGCGCTGCACCGCCCCGACCTCACTCAACGGGTGGTCGACCTCGTGACGCCGTCGCTGACCGCACCGCCGGACCGCACCGACCACCTCATCGCGGTCGAGGCGCTGCTCGCCCTCACCGACCGCCGACCCGACATCGACGTGACGGACGCCTGCCGCCGCTGGCTCGCCGCCGTCCGGCACGCCCGACCGGCCCGCCCCGGCGGGCCTCGCCTGCACCGTCCCGACCTGCCACCCTGGTCGTCAACGGTCTGGGTCGACTGCATGCACACCGACGGACCCGGCCTCGCCACACTGGGCCACCCCGATGAGGCCGTCACCTACGCCACCGAGTACGCCGACGCGCTGCAACTGCCCAACGGGCTGTTCCAGCACGGCTACGACACCCGGGCCGAACGGGGCAATGGCGTCGCCTGGGGACGCGGGCAGGCGTGGGCGCTGCTCGGCCTCACCGACACCCTGATCCACGCCCCCGACCACGGGCTCGCCGAGCGGCTCACCCGCCTGGTCGACGCGCTCGCCACGCACGAGCGCGACGGCGAGTGGACCACGGTGGTCGACGACCCGGACACCCCGGTCGAGGCGAGCACCTCCGCGTACCTGGCCTGGGTCGTGCCGCGCGCTGTCGACGCCGGGCTGGTCGACCCCGCCCACCGGGCGATGGCCGACCGGGCCTGGCACAGCACCCTCCGCCGACTCACCGGCGGCGCCCTCACCGTGTCCGAGGCGACGCCCGTCGGCACCGCCCTCGACTACCACCACCGGGCCCTCGGCGTCTTCCCCTGGGGCCAAGCCCCGCTCCTGCACGCCGCCCTGGAGCGAACCACAGCCAAGGAGAACGGATGAAGGTCGTCGACGTCCGCAGCTTCGCGGTACGCGCCAAGCCCGCCGAGACGTACTGGGGCGCCCGGGCGTGGAGCGCCGAGCACGGCAGCGCCTTGGTGGAGTACCCGCCGAGAGAACGCCGCCGCTACGTCTACAGCGAGACCATCGACGCCGTGCTGGTGCGGGTCGAGACTGCTGACGGGGTCGTCGGCTGGGGCGAGGCCAAGGCACCCGTCGGGGCCCGCGCCACCGCCGCCATCCTCGACGACCTGATCGCACCGCTCGCCGTCGGCTCCCGGCTCGACGAGATCGGCCGCACCTGGGACCGGGTCTACACCGGCATGCGGGTCCGTGGTCACGACAGTGGCTTCTGGCTGGAGGCCCTCGCCGGCCTCGACATCGCTCTGTGGGACGCGTTCGCCCGCACCCTCGGCCAGCCCCTGCACGCCCTGCTCGGCGGCCGCTACCGCACCACCCTGCGGCTGTACGCCTCCGGCGTGCCCGCCGCACCCGCCGGCTCCGGCGCCGAGGGCCAGCGCCGGGTGCGCCAGGAGGCCGAGCGGCTGCGCGAACTGGGGTACGACGCCGTCAAGGTGGCCATCGGCGCCCGCCCCGAGGACGACATCGCGTCCGTGCAGACCGTCCGCGAGGTGTTCGGCGACCAGGCCGCCGTCTACGCCGACGCCGCCGGGCAGTACGAAGTCCCGCAGGCGCTGCGGGTCGGCCGCGCCCTCCAGGACGCCGGCGTCGGGTTCTTCGAGATGCCGCTGCCGCCGGAGGACCTCGACGGGTACGCCACCGTCGCCGCCCGCCTGGACATCCCCCTCGCCCTGGACTCCCTGGCCACCCGGCACCGGGCGCTGGAGTTCCTCCGCGCCGGCGCGCTCCGCGTGCTCCAGCCCGATGTGTGCCGGGCCGGCGGCATCACCGAGACGATGCGGATCGCCGCGCTCGCCGACGCGTTCGGCGCGCAGGCCACCCCGCACGTCAGCATCGGTTCGGCCGTGCACTGGTACGCCAGCGTGCAGTGCGCCGCCGCGATGCCGAACTTCGCAGTGCTCGAACACTGGATCGGCACCAACCCGCTCACCGCCGTCGCCCCGGACGCGGTCGCCCCGGTTGGCGGGCGATTCGAGGTGCCGGGCGGCGCTGGCCTCGGCATCACGGTCGACGAGGACGTCGTACGGGCGTTGGCGGGCGCCTGACGACAAGCCCGTTGTCCGCCGGTCCCGTTGAGACCCCAGGGGGACGGAATCCGGCCGGGGATCTAACCTGCCCCGCCTCGGCGAGTTCCCGGCCAGCCGGGGCCGGGGAGCCGGATGCTGGCGATGACGCGGCCAAGCTGGGCGGTCAGGACACGACCTCAGCGGCGACGGCCTGCTGGGGCACGACGTGGGCTGGCCCGACGTACCCGAGGTTGATGCTGACGGAATCGGCCGCCTCGATCACCGACTGGACGAGTTCGGTCTCGCGGTTGGGCAGGTCGATGGCGGAGAGCGGGCCGGACACCGAGAGGGCCGCCACCACCTCGCCCGAGCCGTCGCGGATGGCGGCGGCGATGCAGGCGCGGCCGAGGGCGAGTTCCTCGATTTCGGTGGCGTAGCCCCGGGCGAGGGTGCGGGTGAGTTCCTCGTCGAGCTGTTCGTGGGTGGTGATGGTGCGGTGGGTGTAGGCGTGCAGGGCGGTGTCGGGTAGCAGGGTGCGCCGCTCGTCCCCGGTCAGCCCGGTCAGGAGTGCCTTGCCGAGCCCGGTGGCGTGGAGCGGGTTGTACTGTCCGGCGAGGAGGAACGGGCGGGGTGCCTGCCGGCCTTCGAAGTTGAGCAGGTAGAAGAGCCGGTCGTCGCGGCGTAACGCCACGTTGACACCGAGGCCGAGTTCAGCGGCGAGGTCCTGGGCGGTCTGCCGGGCCTCTCGGTGGACGGGGTGGTTGTTGAGCACCGCCCCGCCAAACGAGACCATGTCGAGTCCGAGCCGGTACAGGCCGCTGACGGGGTTGCGGTCGACGAAGCCCATCCCTTCGAGGGTGGCGAGGAGCCGGGAGGCGGTGGAGAGGCCGAGTCCGGTGGCTCGGGCGACGTCGGAGACGCGGAGTTCGGTGCGGCCGGCCGCGAGGGCGCGGAGCACGGTCAGGGCTCGCTCGACGCTCTGGTTACTGCCCGGTTCGGCCGCCATGCCAACCCCTCTCTGGAAGCTGCTTGCGATATGTGGCACCTAATTCTGCACCGTGCACGAGATTGACCATGATACGGGGTGAAACGGGTGACGCGAGACGGGCATGGCGCCGGGCGGCCCAGCCGCCCGGCACCGCGAGCGGGTCAGGCGTCCGGACCGTCCTGGTCGATCTGGTCATTCCCGCCGCCGCCGATGACCACGTCCCGGTCGGCGCCGCCGTGGAGCCGATCGTCACCGGGGCCACCGACGACGACGTCCGGACCCGGCCCGCCGAGCAGGGTCGCGCCGCCGGGTCCGCCGACCAGCCGGTCCGCGCCCCCACCGCCGCAGATCACGTCATCGCCGCCGAGACCGACGATCACGTCGTCGCCGCCCCGGCCGGCGATCACATCGGCCCCGGCCGTGCCCACGAGCCGGTCCGGGCCGTCGGTTCCGATGATGGTGGGCTCCCGACCCGCGCACAGCGGCGCCGCGACGGTCACGGTGACCTGGCGCGCGAAGTAACCGAGGCCGTAGGAGACGGTCACCGTGTCGCCGAGCGTCGCGCCGAGAGCGGCCAGCTCCAACTCTGCCGTGTACGTGGTGGCGTTCAGCCCGTCCTGCACCGCGACCAGCCGCTGCGGTGCGCGGTCGCCGACCCGGACCTCAAGGTCGCCGTGGTCGAGCGCGGCCGGGTCGAGGTTCAGGGGCGCGGTCAGGCGTACGCTCGCGCGGCTGCCCTCCGGCACCCGGTCCACCGGCCCTCCGGCGGTATCCACCACCCGTACCGTGGTGGTGTCGGCGGCCCGCCAGGCCAGTGTCTCGTTCCAGGCGGTGTTGAAGGTGACCCAGCCCTCGGAGTGGCCGATGTTGCCGGCTCCCGGGTTGTACGGGTAGTGCCCGTTCTTGGGGCTGCCGTCGAGCACTCCGCGGGCGCCCTGGAGGCGACCCGCCCCGCCCTGGAACTCCGAGTACCAGCCGCGATCCACGCCTTCGAAGCCCCATTGCTCCGTCGGCCCGCGGTACGAGGCGTGCCGTCCGGTGGGGTTACGGCCGAAGACGTTGTCCACATGCGCCACCGCGATCTGCCGCAACCGTGCGGCGAGCGGATCGTCGCCGAGCACCTGCGCGGCGGCCAGCGCCGGGGCGGCGAAGCCGGCCACGTTGCCCGTCTCGTTGGGGTCGCTGGCCGAGCCACCGCCGGTGAAGGACGGGATGGTCCACCGGTCCGCGGAGTACCTGCGGAAGTCCCACAGGTTCGCCGAGCGTTCCGCGACGACCTCGGCCCAGCGGCGGATGAAGTCCCGGGTGCCGGGCGGCGCCTGGTCGCGGTGCGACAGCAGCAGCCGTGCGAGGCCGGTGACCAGGTGGTACTCGCCCTGCCGCTGACCCTTCGTGACGGTTGGGTCGGCGACGTCGAGGTTGCCGACCAGCCAGGTGGCCTGGGCCTTCGCGGCGGCCAGGTACCGGTTCGCGTCAGCGCGACCCTCCCGCTTGGCGACCTCGTACATCATCACGTTTGGCCACACCGAATGGCCGGGTGGCAGCTCCCCCTTGCCGGAACCCACCTGGGTGTAGACCTGCAGCAGGTCGGCGGTGTGGGAAGTGGTGTCGTACCAGGCGAAGCGATCTTTCGCCGGGTTGTCCCAGATCGGGAAGAGGTAGTCGCGCGCCCGCTCGTAGACGCTGTGGGGGATGTAGTCCGCCAGGTACGGATAGGCGTAGAGGAAGGCGGCCAGCTGTTCCTTGAGCAGCGTGTGGTTCACCCGTCCGCCCAGGTACACCTCGACGGCCCAGTGGATCAGCCGGACGATCTCCGGGGTGTCCGTCGGCAGCTGCACCGGCAGCCCGACGTACCGCGCCTCGGGGTCCTTGATTTGCGCGAACGCGGAAGGGTTGGCCAGGTACATGTCGATCAGCGACGGCAGCTCAAAGGACATCTGGTGCGAGTCGCGCCAGCCGACGCCGAGGTAGCAGTTCTGCGGATCGGTGCCACCGTAGACCATCCTGCTGAAGTCGCCGTAGTAGCAGCGCACGTCGGTCATGAACTGCACCGCACGGCGGTAGGAGACGCGCTCGATCCAGTCGGCGCCGATACCGAACGGATCGGATTGGCCGGTCCCGGCAGCGCCCTGGACCTCCACCGTGTACGGCCCGGATTCGGCCGGGTCGAAGTCGGTGAAGTCGCCGACCTGGCCGCGGACGGTGCCCTCGTGGCGAACGTTGCCGGCGGCGTCGGTGATCCGGAAGTGCTCGCCGTCGACGGCGCGGGGTGCGGTGAACCGCTTGGCCTGGCCGAGGTTGTAGCCGCTCTGGTTGACCAGGATCGGCTGGTCGACCTCGGGCTCGCCCGGCTCGGTCCAGGAACAGCCCGATGCGGTCGTGGGGTGGTCGGCGGGCACGGTGGGCAGCGCGGTGACCGCGACGGCGGCGAACGACGCCTGGGCGTGGTATACGCCGAGGCCGATCGTCCCGCCGGCGGCGGGCGCGGCCACCACGGCAACGCGTTGGGCGTCGATCTCCACGACCGAGATGTTTTTGGCCCGGCGGATGACCAACTCGTGCCACTCCCCCTGGCGCACAGGGGCGGGGCCTCGGCACACCGTCTGCGTCACTGGACGGGAGATCTGCACTCCGGACCAGCCGGTCAGCTGCGCAGCGAAGTTGTTCTGGGTGACGGCGTACGGTTCCCGGAAGTCGGTGAGCACCGAGACTGCGGGTGAGTCGCTGGCCGCATCGACGCGGACCCTGGTGCGCAGCTCGTACGCGTCGGGCAGGCCCACCCGCGTGACCGGGGTGATGTACCGGCCCGACGGCTGGGTGCGGCTGTCGATCGAGACGTAGGGGAACTCGGCGGTGGTGGTCGTCCACTCCGTCAGCGCTCCGGTCAGCTCCCGCCACCGGCTGAGCCCGGTGGTGAAGTCGTCGGTGAACACCGGTGCCGCTGGCGCTTCCGGGGCGGCGGCCGCGGCGGACGCCGCCGTCAGACCCACGGTCGCCATCAGCACCGACGCCATAGCCGCACCGGCCCACGCTCGCACAGGTGTCGTCAACAGAATCTCCTTGTCAGCGTGTCAGGTGACCTTCACGGTGAAATGCGCCAACCGGCGCCCGTCCGCGGCCTTCACGACGACGATGTAGGCTCCCGCGACGCCGGCCTGCGTCCTCAGGACGGTGTGGACGCGGTTCTGGTCGTCGGTCTCGAACTCCAGTTGCCGTTCGGCGCCGTCCGGTGCCGCCTGCACCACCTCGGTGACGACGCGGCCGGCGGGGGACCCGGACTGATCCACAAGTCCGAACCGCACGGGCACTGCCCGGCCGGTGACGACCGGCCCGGCCGGCCGGACGTCGATGACCTCCAGGCCCCACTCGGGCGAATCAGCGTCCGAGACCACGTAGTCCAACCCCGCCTCGACGGAGAACTCGATCGCCCCGGTGACCGGGTTCCTGCTGAAGGCGATGTCGGCGCCCGACGAGTCGCGAACGACGATGTCCTCCGCCGACCACGAGGTGTTCTTCGCGGTGATCCGGCTTCGGGCGTGTCCGTCGCTGCTGGTGAAGGTGAAGGTGGCGCCGGGTGCGGCGACGGGGTAGACGCTGGCCCGCACGTCCCCGGCGGCGACGGCGTCGCCCGGATCCCGCGCTCCGGGATCGTGCACGAGGATGCCCGTACCGCCGACGAAGGCGGGAATCTTGCCGAACGGCTGCTGGTAGGCGGTGAGGGTGATGGGGCCGGAGAACCGCTCACCGGTCTCGATGTCCATCCACTCACCGGCCGGAAGGTAGACGTCACGGGACATGGCCGTGTCGGTGTCGCCGCCGTACAGCGGCGCTACCAGCAGTGACGGACCGAACATCCACTCGTACTGTTTCCTGGCCGCGGACGCCAGGTCGCGGACCCGGGGGTCGTCGGGGAACGCCACGGGCAGCGGCGTCGCCGTCGAGGGGAAGCCGGTCTCGTACGAGGTGACGGCCGCCGAGTAGATGTAGGGCTGATACTCGGCGTGCCACTGTGCGGCCTTTCGGGTCGCCGCCACCAGGGCGGGGTCATTCATCCGCCACGGCTCGTTGCCGAAGGACATCGCCGGCGACATGGCGGCCATCATGGCGTTCCGGGTCAGGTACCGCTGCTTCGAGGTGTTGGTCTCCAGGTCGCCGATGATCCGACCGCCGATGATGTCCGGATAGAAGTTGGGCTGACCGCTGGCGGCGTAGGCGAGGCCGTTGACGACCGTGCGGTCGCGGTCCCCCGGCCCGTGGTTGTAGTCGGTGTCGTTGATCCGCAGGATGGAGCCCGCCACCGAGAAGGCGCTGTTGCGCACCATCACGAGCTTGCCGTCGTCCTCGAGGCCCTCATTGATCGGGTTCACCAGCGCGTTGTTGACGTACCGGTTCGCGGTGCCGTCGAACATGTGGTCTTCCTTGTACCCGTCTGCGCCCCACTCCCGGCTGCGGGTCACGAACCACCGGACAGCCTCCTCGTTGTGCGGATCGATCAGGTACATCGCGGTGTTGGGGAACGACACCGGCCGGAACACCCGCGGCTCGCCGTTCGCGTCCTTGATGAAGTAGCCCCGTTCGATGCCCACGGCGGTGCCGTCACCGTCGAGAGCGGGGTCGTACGTGCCGCCGTCGGCCGGCAGCGCGCGGAACGACTGCCGGGCTCCGAGCAGCAGTTTGATCCCGTTGTCGTGCAGGAACTTCTTGTAGCCGTCGGGATCCGGGTACTTCGCGCCCCAGAGGCCGAAGCTCGATGTCGTGCCCTGGGCGCTGCCCGAACCGTACGGCCAGAACCCCGAGCCGGTCACCACCCAGCTGAGGGGGAAGCCCTTGTCCAGGTACGTCGTCACCGAGTCGGTGATGGTCTGCTGGTTGGTGTTGTAGCCGAGCGCCCCGTAGGACTCGTAGCCGACGCCGAAGAGCGTGTAGTCCGGCTTGGAGTCGACGTAGCCCGCGCTGCGCCGGACTTCCGCGTAGCGCCGGTAGATCGTCTGCATGTCCCCGAAGAAGTAGTGCAGCCCGGACATCTGCGGGCCGTTGACTCCGAGCAGGGTGGCGGCATTGTCGACCTGCACGGCCAGGCTCCCGTCCGAGAGCACGACCTGGGCGAGCTTCCGGCCGGGGAAGACGGTGAACGTCGAGACGAAGCGCTGGTTCGTCGTGCCCGCGCTGTTCTGGGCGTAGTAGTCGAGGTTGCGGATGCCGTAGACGTTCAGGTCGGTCCGGAATCCGCCCAGGTCACCGAGCCCGTACGCGGGGTTCATGCCGCCGGCCACCTGCGCGCGCACGCTGCCGGTGCTCGCGTCCGCGGCAGTGACTTGCAGGTTCACGGAATGGTCCGCCGGTACCACCGTGACGTCGGACCGACGGCCGTTGGAGAAGGTCACGGAGAACCGCGCCCTCGACGCGTCCGCGGCCGTGAGTGTCGCCGCGACGGCGTCGCACGGGGCGCGGCCCGGGACGGCCAGTTGCAACCCGGCTGTCGGATGCGGCGCCGCGGCCGGCGCGCCGTCGACCTGGAGTCCGTAGCGGAAGCCTCGACGGTCGATTGACATGGTCCAGCCGTCACCGGCCAGCGAGACCATGGTGCCGTGCTGCGACAGCCGGTAGGAGGGGAAGCGTTGTTCGGCCGCGTCGACGATCGGTGCCGCCGTGTCGTCCGTACCGCAGTCGGCGACCGGTTCCTCGTCGTCGGCCACCTCGAGCAACCGCACCGCGTTGGCCCGGGTGATGACGTTGAGGTTGGGGGTGGTGACCGCCGGACCCGCGGTCGCGGTGACGGTCAGGGTGTAGGTCTGCCCCTCGTCGAGGTAGGTGGAGCCGATCTGGCGCCAGGCGTTGCCGCCGACGGCCTGGTTGACCACCGTCGGGGTGTCCGGTCCGCCGGTCCAGGTGTACTCCACCTTGGCGTTGTCCACGCTCGCGCTGTAGTAGACGGCCAGGTCGTACCTGGCGGAGGCGGGTGCGATGACGGTCCAGGTGGCCGTGGAACCGGGGGTCCGGCTGTACCGCGAGGGAGAGCCGTCGTAACCGGGGTCCCTGGCGTTCGCCCAGGTTCCGGTCTCGGAGTAGGCGCCGGGAGTCGAGGGGGTGACGACGGCTGCCTCGGCGGCCGCTGCCGGGGACGACGGGACGACGACTGCGAATGGCACCAGGAGCGCCGTCATCATCGTGAGAAGGACGCGACGTGGTGGACGGGCGAACATCTGTTTACTCCATCCTCGGGCGATGGGCTACCGCGGTCATCCGGTCGGCGTGAAGCGGACCGCATCGGCGCGGGTGGTGCCCGAGCCGGAGGTCAGGGTGACCGGCGTGATCCCCTCGGTCAGCTGATGCGTGCCGATCGAATGCCATTCGCCGCCGGTGGCGCACTGGTCGACGGGGACGCTCGTGCCGGCGACGGTGTACGTCGTGCTGGTGCTGCAGCTGGTGTGCTTCGGTGACCAGACGTCGACCTGGTAGGTCCCCGCAGGCAGGTCGGCTCGCCAGGTAACGGTCAGGCCGGCGGTCGAGGTGTAGCGGGTGCCGGAGCCGTCGAAGCCCTTCAAGCTGCTCGACAGCCAGCGTCCCTGCTCGCTGTAGGCCGGATTCTCGGCATCGCAGGTCGGCGGCGTGCCTTCGTTCGTCACGACGAGCGCCGCGGCACCGCCACCACCGGTCGTCGGCGCGATCACGTGAGGCGCGGACAGCGGTCCGCTGCCCGCGCTGTTCGCTGCCGTCACCCGGTACGTGCCCGCCACACCGTCGCTGCCCAGTACCAGGCTCGTGCCGGTCGAGGAGCCGATGATCCGTTCCGGGGCGGCGGCGCAGGCCTGCTTCAGCGATGCGGTCACGACGTAGCCCCGGGCGTTGTCGGTGGCGTCCCAGTTCAGTGTCGTGATTCCGTCGACCGTGTGGTGCCCGACTCCGGTGACCTGCCCGGGAGCGGTGGTGTCCAGCCCGACGGTGTGCTCAGCGGTCCCACCGCCGACAAGGCGGTAGGTGTGGCCCACGGTCACCGGGAACCGCAACGCGCCGGTGACCTGGTCGACCCGGTACGCGACCGGCTGCCCGCTCGTGCGGTCGACGACGGCGAGGGAGCCGGTGTCCCAGCCGGTGTTGGCATTCTCGATGGTGATCGCGTCATCCCCACGCCCGGCGGTGTAGCGGGATCCGGTCGACACCGGGTACACCTCGGCCGTCAGCGCTCCAGCCTGCGTGGTCACCAGAACGCCCTTGCCACCGGCGAACGCGGGGATCCGGTCGGTGCCGATCGCGTAGTTCCGCAGCGTCGTCGGCCCGTGGAACACCGCGCCGCTCTGGACGTCGATCCACTTGCCGGCCGGCAGGTACACGTCCCGGGCCTGCGCTGTCTCGAAGTCGGCGCCGAACACCGGCACGGCGAGCAGGGACTCGCCGAACATCCACTCGTACTGGCGGGTGGTGTCGTTCGCCAGCCCGTAGGTGTTCGGATCGTCGGGATAGGCCAGTGGCAGCGGGGTCACGGCGGTGGGGAAACCGCTCTCGTGCCCGTCCAGCACCGCGTCGTAGATGTACGGGCGCAGCGCCTCGTGCCACAACGCCATCTTCTTCACCGCTGCCGCGTAGTCGCCGCGGCCGAGTTCCCACGGGCCCTTGCCGAACGCCATCACCGGCAACATGGCGCTGAACTGCGCGTTGCGGACGAAGTACTGCTGGTACGCCGGGTCACGCATCGACGGCCCAGGCGTGCCACCCACGTAGTCGCCGTACAGGTTGCCGGCACCGGATGCGGCGTAGTTGAGGAGGTTGACCGGCATCCGGTCCGGGTCCTCGTGGTAGACCTCGCCGGTGCCGTAGATGGTGTCGTTGATCCGGACGATGTCGCCCGGCACGGAGTACGCGGCGTTCCGCACCATCACCAGGTCGCCAGCATCGTGCATCGCGGTCTGCACCGGGTTCCAGTTGCCGTCGAGGTGGAGGTTCGGGTCGTAGAGCATCGTGTCCTCCTTCCACCCGTCCACACCCCAGGCGCGCAGCCGCTCGACGAACCAGCGCACCGCCGCCGGGTTGGATCCGTCCAGCACGTAGCTGGCGCCGGCGGGGAACTGCGCCCGCGTCACGACACGGGGCGTGCCGTCGCCGTCGCGTAGCAGGAAGCCGCGCTCCAGCGCCTCCTGCAGGAACGGCCCGTCGTACCGCAGGTTGTAGTTGCCGCCGTCGGCTGGCAGTGCCTTGATGTTGTTTCGCGCCCCCAGCAGCAGCTTGATGTCGTTGTCGGCGAAGAGCCGCTTCAACGCGTCGGGATCCGGGTATCGCGGGTTCGGCAGTCCGTCCGCGCGCCCGTCCTCGGCGGTGTCGTCCCACATGCCAAAGCTGTTCGTGGTGCCCTCGACGTTGTTGCCGCGGGGGCCTGGCCAGAAGCCGGATCCGACCACGCCCCAATTGAGCGGATAGCCGTGCGCGAGGAAGTCCTGCACCGTCTCGACGACGGACGACTGGTAGGTGTCCCAGCCGAGTGCGCCGTACGCCTCCCAGCCGAGTCCGAAGAACGACTCGTCCGGCCGGGAGTCCAGGTAGCCGTGCCGGTTGCGGACCTGCTTGTAGTCGGCGTACACCTGCGGCAGGTCCCGGCCGACGAAGTAGTACAGGCTGTCGACGGAGTCCACGTCGGCGGCGCCGAGCCGGTTCTCGGTTCCGGTGAGGCCGACTCGCTTCCGTCCGTCCTCGAACCACACCTGAGCGAACCGCTGCTTGGGGAACACGGTGAAGTTGCTGACGAAGCGCTTGCAACTGCCCTCGTTCGTCAGGTTGTCCAGTACCAGCCCCGTCAGCTCGGTACTCGGCCTGGCCTCGACGTTTCCACTGCACGGGGTCCCCTGCTCGGGTTGGCCGTCGGCGAACGACCCGTAGTCCCCGAGCCCGTAGGCCGGGGCGACCGCACCGGTACGGAAGTCGATCGTGCTGCTGGATCCGGGCAGGTTCGGCACCAGGATCCGCGCGTAGCTGTCGGATGGAAGCACGTGCACTTTGACCTGCGACCCGTCCGTCATCCTCACGTCCAGCACGGCTGTGCCGGACCTCGGACCGGAGACGAGCCGAGTGTCCTGGGCGTCGCTGACGTCCTGCCCGCCGGCGTACCTGATCCGCAGACCGGAGTCCGGGTGGGCCGGTGCAACCGTGGCGTCGGAGGAATTGTCGAACGAGTATCGGAAGCCGTCCTTGATGATCCGCATCCGGTAGGTCTCGCCGGTGATCACGATGCTGTCACCGGTGTCCACCACTCGCTGGCGCGGCGGGTCGCCGCCGGTCCGGCCGGCAGCGGGGACCGCCCCGACCAGGCCCGACCCAACGGTGACCGCGGCGACGAGGAGAACCGACAGTGCGGGGCGTTTCAGCATGGTGGCTCCTAGCTGAGAGCGTCGCGATGCGGCAGGGCGGGTTCACGCCGAGCGTGGTGGGAAGTCGGCTGCGGTAGGACGGCGACGGTGGGCTGTGCCGGCGTGTGGGGTGCAGCTTTCGGTGCGAGGGACCTACGAGCATCCAAACGGGAATCCACTTGCCTGGTACGGAAAGATATCCCGCATGCTGCATGCGGTCAACCACGCAGGGGAAGCCCGGGTGAGGATTGAGCGCGCCGAGACGTAGATCGTGGTCCTCAGCCGCGTCCATTTCAGACCAGGTGGGGCGGCTGGGAGCGGCCGCGCCGGCGCTAATAGCTCGGCGGGGCCGAGCCGTCTTCGGACGGCTCGGCCCCGCTTCCGGTTCGTCAGGGGGTCACCGGGTGGCTCAACTGGCGCGCGCCCGGGCGCGCAGGGCGTTCACGGTGTCGACCGCGGTGGCGACGTCGCGGCAGGTGACGAGCCGGCGGGTGCCGTCGGTCAGACGCAGGGCCAACACCCGGCCGGGCAGCAGCGGCAGCGTCTGGTCGGTGGCTCCGCGCAGCATCCCGCGAGTGAGCCAGGTGGCCGCGTCGAGGCGGGTCTCCTCCGCTGCCGTGATGGCGCTCAGGGGCAGCCGCCACCGGTACAGGCCGAAGGTGAGCCGGACCCCCCGGACGTCAATGGCGAGTCGGTAACGGCTGATCGGGAGCAGGACGGGCGCGGCCACGGTGGGCGCCAGTCCCGCCCAGCCGGGCATTCCCACGAATGGCACCGACACGGCGGCGAGCAGGACACCGGAGACGGCGAGCCCGGCCGTCGCCCACACGACCGGACGCAGCGAACGCGACTCCCACCACAGCAAACGCTCACCGTCTGCGGTGGCGGCGGGCGGTACGGTCCGGGCCGCCGCGGCGACCGCGGCCGTGGAATCTGGCGGCTGCTGCGCCGAGACGCGGCCGGCCAGCACGACGGCCAGGAGTCCGGACAGGACGGCGGCCAGGGCGGGTACGGCCATCGTGGCGACGAAGTAACCCCAGGAGAGGTGCACGTCGGCGGCGGTGGCCGCGTCGAGCGCCACTCCCATCAGCATCACCAGGATCGTTGCCGCGGCGCCGACAACGGCGGCCACGGCGACCTGAGCACCCGCACGTAGCCAATGCCGGGGTGTGCGAGGCAGCCGGCCAGCGGCAAGGAACACGACGACTCCGGCGATCCACACGACGAGGGCGCCTCCGATGAGGATCGCGGTCACCGCGTCGACCGGTATCGTCGTCTCGACCGGACGGTCACCGACGCCGCCCTGGTTGGGCAAACGATCAGGCAGCCGATCCCGCCACGCCAACATTAGAACTGTCGCGCCGCCGAGCAGGGTCCCCGGCAGAAGCCCCATCCCGGCGATCCACCGCGCCGCCCTCATCTGTCCGCCTCCTTCGCGTACTGCTGACGTACCAGTGCTACGACCTCGTCCAGGCCGACGCCGGCCCGCCGTGCATCGCTCACCAGATTCCGCACCCACTCGATCACCTGCGCCCGCTCACGCGGCACCGCGCCGGTCACCACGGCGCCGCGGCCGCGCCGCAACTCGATCAGCCCGTCGTCACGCAGCGCCGCGTACGCCCGAAGCACCGTGTGCATGTTCACGTCCAACCTTTCGGCGAGCTCCCGAGCCGCTGGCAGGCGGTCACCGCGCCGCACCGCCCCCTCGGTGAGCGCGCGGCGCACGTTGGCCGCGATCTGCTCGGCCAGCGGTGTCCCGCTCTCCGCCACCACACTGAACAACATGTTCGCATACTACTAGAACAAGTAGACCATTCGTCAACCTCGGCGCACCGGTGCGCATCGATCGACACGAACACAGCCACCAGCAGTTGGCGGCGGCCCGGACGTCCTGTCCACAGAGGTCCGCAGGTCCACACGCCCCGCCGCCACGGGCCGGCGCTTGTGGACGTCAGAGGCGCTGCCGGGCTCGGCGCATGATCTGTCGGCGGCCCACGGCGTCGGCGGCGGCCAGCAGCAGGGCGGCTATTGCCGGATGGTGTTGAATGTAGAAACCAGTGCTGTCGGAGGTCTGCTGTGCCCGAACTCTCCCTGCTGATCGAGCCGTCCATCGCGCTTCCCGCCGAACGGGTCGACGCGCTGGCCGCTGGGCTCGCCGATGACCTGCGATCAGTCCGGGGCTTTCAGGTCGCGCACGCCCAGTCGCCCGCCAGCGGGCACGGCAAGTCGCAGCAGGCATGGGAGCTGGGAATGCTCATCGTCGGCGGTGTCTTTTCGGCGACCACGATGCGTGCCCTCGCCCAAATCGCGATCGCCTACGCCGACCGGGTCAAGGCCCGGTCGATCACCCTGCGCAGCGGCGGCAACGAGTTGGTGATCACCGGGGCGACCCGGGTGGACCAGCGGCTCGTCGACCAGTTGGGGCGTCTCATGGCACCGGAATCTGTCGAGTCGGCGGTGGGCACCGCGCCGCCCCCCGCTCACGGTCCGGTCAGGGAGATATCCGGTAGCTGATTGTGGGACAGCGACGGGCTCTGCTGGTCGCCAACGACCGGTACATCGACGATTCGTTGACGGACCTCTACGCCCCCCGCGAGGAGGCCCGCGACCTGCTCAGCCTGCTGGCCGACCCGGACGTCGGCGCGTTCGACCAGTTCAGGTTGCTGGAGAACGAGTCGAAGAGCGCCATCGAGCGGGAGATCGAATCGATGCTGCGGGCCGCCGGCCCAGAGGACATGGTTCTGCTCTACTTCTCCGGCCACGGCGTGCGCAGCAGCAAGCGAGGGCGGCTGCACCTGGCGGTCGCCAACACCGAGGTCGATCACCTCTCCTCCACGGCGATCTCCGCCTCGTTCATCCGTGAACTGCTCGACGAGTCCGACGCCGCCAGCTCGGTGCTCCTGCTCGACTGCTGCTACAGCGGCGCCTTCGAGGGGCTCGGCCTGAAGACGGCGGACGACGACCTCGCCCTCGACGGCGAGCTGCGGACCGGGTACGGCCGCTACGTCATCACGGCGACCAATTCCGTGGAACGTGCCGACGACGGTCGGCCGGCCATCGGTACCGAACCCCGGTTGAGTTCGGCCTTCACGGGAACGATCATCCAGGGCCTCAGCACCGGCGCGGCGGACATCACCGGGCAGGGCCGGATCACCCCGGACGACCTGTGGCGGTACGTCCACCTGGAGCTGCCCAAGCGGTCGGCACAGACGCCGTGCCAGTTCGGCAGCGCGAGCGACGAGATACACATTGCCCTGTCCCGAGAGGGGCAGCACCGTCAGCGCCTGCGCCGAGACCACCGCGATCCCCGCCTCGGTGACCTGCTGGGTAAATTGGAGTCGGCCGGTGACGTGCCGCTCTGCGCCACCGACTGGCGTCGGCGTGGGCTGCTGAAGGTGCCGGTCGGCCAGGCACACCGCGTCGACCAGCCCGCCGGCGAGCCCGTCTGGCTGGACCTGGCATCCGCCGAGGGCCACCTGCTCGTCGTCGGTCGTGCCGGCACCGGCAAGACGACCCTGCTGCGGACCATCATCGCCGGGCTGGCGCTCACTCACTCCGCCAGCGAAGTGGCGATCCACTGCCTGGAGTCGGGCGGGAACTGGCTGGGGCCGATGCAGCGGCTGCCCCACGTCCGCACAGTCCTCGGCGATGACCAGCTGGGCGAGGTCAGCAATCTGCTCGATCGTATGGAACGCGACGTCCTCGACCGCAAGCAGCTGTTTCGCCGCCACTCCCTGGAGTCTCCAGCGAGCCTGCGTGCCCGACGGGCAGGCCTGGACGGCGGGCCCTACCCGGACGTCTTCCTGATTGTGGACCGCTGGCAGGACTTCGCCACGCTGCTCGAGAGCTTCGCCCCCCGGGTGGTTGATCTCGCCAACAAGGGTCTCGGGTACGGGTTCCACGTGGTGATCCTCGACCGGAGCTGGCTGAGCATCCCGGAGGAATTGCGGGAGCTGCCGCAGACCCGGATCGAAACCCGGCTGTCCCAGCCACACGAGTCGCTGGTCAATCCGGACCAGGCAGTTCGCCTTCCGCTGAACATGCCCGGCTGGGCCATCCATGGCCGCCGTACTTTCCGGATCGCGCTGCCCGAACCCGCGCTCGGGGAGAACGACCTCAAGGCAGAGCCCGAACCCGCCACGCCGGAGGAAGCCGACGGGTTGGTGTCGGTGATCGCCAAGGCGTGGGGGACGCTGCAGGCGGACGCAGGGCCGGGGAGCCTGCGGCCGGCCCGGGAGGCACTGCAGGGTGAGGTGCTGACGCTGCTCGACCTGCCGGACCCCACGGCGCTCCAGACGTTCACGGGCCATCCGACGCCCACGGGCGAGGAGTACCTGCGGATACCCATCGGGGTCGATGAGACCGGCGGACCGGTGCGCCTCGACCTCAAGGAATCGGCCCAGGGTGGGATGGGACCGCACGGGCTGCTGGTGGGGGCGACTGGGTCGGGCAAGAGCGAACTGCTCCGCACGATCGTGGTGGCGCTGGCGGCCCGCCACTCGTCCGGCGACCTCAACTTCATCATGCTCGACTTCAAAGGCGGCGCCACCTTCGCCTCCCTGGACGCTCTGCCACACACCAGTGCGGTAATCACCAACCTCGAGGACGAGCTCTCGTTGGTCGACCGCCTGGAGGTCTCGCTCTTCAGCGAGCTGGCCCGCCGCCAGGAGCTGCTACGCACGTCTGGGAACTATCCGAGCCGGTCGGCGTACGAGGCCGCGCGGGCGACCGGGACGCCCCTGGAACCCCTGCCCAGTCTGCTGGTGATCTGCGACGGGCTCACCGAACTGCTCGCCGCCCGACCGGAGGCCATCGACCTGCTGGTGACGATCGGCCGGCTGGGCCGATCCCTCGGCGTGCACCTGCTCCTCGCCGCCCAGCGGTTGGAGGAGGGGACCCTGCGTGGGCTGGAAAGCCACCTGTCGTACCGGATCTGTCTGCGCACCTTCTCCGCTGCCGAAAGCCTGACGGTGCTGGGCGTGCCGGACGCGGCTGAGCTGCCGAACACCCCGGGACACGGCCTGCTCAAGGACGGCGCCTGGATATGCCATTTCCGCGCGACATACGTCTCCGGCGCACCGGTGCTGACCGCGGCGCAGGGCGGCGCGATGCCAGCCGAGCTGGCCGGCCTCAGCGTCCTCGACATCGTCGTGGGCCGGCTGAGCGGCGGCGGGCCTGCCGCCCGCCAGGTCTGGTTGCCGCCGTTGGACGCCCCGCCCAGCCTGGACCGGCTTCTGCCGCCGTTGGCTCGGCACCCGGATCGGGGCCTGAACGCGCCCGGCCCGGCTCCGCTGACCGCGCCGGTCGGTGTGGTCGACATTCCGCACGAGCAGCGACGGGCTCCCCTGCTACTTGACCTGTCGGGAGCCGATGGCAACGTCGCCGTTGTCGGTGCGCCGCGGTCAGGCAAGAGCACTCTGCTGCACGCCCTCGTGGCCGCCCTGGCGCTGATCCACACGCCTGAAGAGGTGCAGTTCCTCTGTCTCGATCTCAGTGGCGGTGCCATGGGTGGCCTGGGACGCCTACCGCACGTGTCCGGTGTCGCCGGCCGGCGGGACACCGAGGCGGTGCGCCGTACAGTCGCCGAGGCGGTCGCGGTCCTCGCGGCGCGAGAGGCGCGGTTCGCCGAGCACGGCGTCGACTCCATCGCGACCTATCGTCGGCGACGGGCGGCCGGGGAGTTCGCCGACGACCCGTTCGGTGACATCTTCCTGGTGGTCGACGGCTGGAACACCCTGCGCCAGGAGTACGAGGAGCTGGAGCAGACCATCGGGGACCTGGCCAACCGGGGGCTGGGTTTCGGCGTACACGTGATCGTGACGGCGGTGCGGTGGGCGGAGATCCGAATCAACATGCGCGACCTGCTCGGCACGAAGCTGGAGCTGCGGCTCGGCGACACGGCCGAGTCGGAGATCGACCGGCGGGCCGCCCAGAACGTGCCGGCCGGCTCGCCCGGGCGCGGTCTGACCCGCGACAAGCTGCACTTCCTGACTGCCCTGGCCCGCATCGACGACCGGTGCACCGCCGAGGACCTCAGCGAATCGACGGCCGAACTCGCCCACCAGGTCGCCGCGGCTTGGCCCGGCCCTCCGGCACCACCGGTACGGCTGCTGCCGCGCCAGTTGTCGGTGGCCGAGCTGAGCGAGTGCAGCGATCCGGCTGCCAGTGGCCTGCCTATCGGCGTCGACGAGGTGGCCCTCGCCCCTGTCTATCTCGAGTTACACGGTGACCCGCATCTGACCATCTTCGGCGACGCCGAATGCGGCAAGACGAACCTGCTGCGGGTGATCGCCCGGGGCATCGTCGAGCGGTACACCCCGAGGCAGGCGCGGCTGGTCATCGCCGACTACCGCCGGGGCCTGCTGGGTGCGGTGGAGGGCGAGCACCTGGTCGACTACGCCCCCTCCAACCACGCATTCAGCCAGGGGCTCACTTCGATGTACGGCGCCCTACAGGCCAGGCTGCCCGGCCCGGACGTGACAACGGCCCAGCTGCGCGACCGGAGCTGGTGGCAGGGCCCGGACCTCTACATCCTGGTGGACGACTACGACCTGGTCGCCTCCGGCGGGAACAATCCGCTCAGCGTGCTGCATGAGCTGCTGCCGCTGGCTCGGGATATCGGGCTGCACCTGATCATCGCGCGTCGGATGGCGGGTGTGAGTCGGGCACTCTACGAGCCCGTTCTGCAACGCCTGCGCGAGCTGGACTCGCCCGCCCTGCTGATGTCTGGTGACCGGGAGGAGGGCCAGATCCTCGGTGGGGTGAGGCCGCAGCGGATGCCGGCCGGCCGCGGCACGCTGGTACGTCGGCGCGACGGTGTCCGGCTGATGCAGACTGCGTGGTCGGAACCGTGACGCGGCCGCGATCCTTACCTCGTGTGGACCTTACAGCGCCACGAGCGGCGCCGCCGGGCCGCCCCGCCGCGCTCGGGTCCTACTGGCGAATGTCGCCCAATATCAGCCGTGCGCGGGTCGCGCCGGCGGCCTCTTCCGCTTCGCTACGCGGGCGGCCATTCACCCTCCTCACCAGACACAACGCCCGGCGAGTCAGGCCGGAAACACCGTTAGGTCCACAGGCCCCGGCGTGGGTCAAGAGCGAGGGCGCCAGTCGGCAGCGGTTCTCGCCGGGTCAACTGTCAGCCCCGTGGAGGCTCGGTAGCGCACGGGTATGGGATCGGTGAGTTCACCGACGAACTCCCCGTCGACGTGGTCGAGGAAGCCGAGGAGCGACCAGGCGCCGGCGGGTCCGGGGACCAGCCGGGGTGCGTACAGGTGCGGGTGCGTGAACGGTCGGGCGGACGCGACGTCCCAGCGGCCGCGGACGCTCCGGCCGGTCGCCACCCAGATCCGGTGGTCGTCGCTCCGAGCGTTGGCGGTGGCGTCGGTGGAGAACAGCAGCAGGGGCTGCCCGTCGACGATCGCGACCTGGGGCACCTCGAGGCGGCCGAACCCGGCCGGTGTCGACAGCGGTGGCCGCACAATCCAGTTAACCAGGTCAGCGGATGTGGCATGGCCGACGACGCCTCGCGTCTTGGCCGGGCCGGTATTGGCGCGGGCAGTGATGAGCATGTGCCAGCCCTCACCGTCAGGGTCAGGGAACACCCACGGATCACGCCATGCCTGCTCGTACCACAAGTCCTTGTCGAGCAGTTCGTACCAGGTCGGATCGGCCTGCACGATCGGCTCGGTGCCGTACCGGTGCCAGGTTGTCAGGTCGTCGGAGACGGCAAGGCCGATGCGCTGAACGAGCCCGCCCTCGGCGTGGCCGACGCCGGTGTAGAACAGGTACCACCGTCCGTCCGCGCCGCGGACCGTGCACCCGGTCCACGTCGCCAGGTCGTCCCACCCGGGAGTGTCGGCGGGGACCAGTGCGTCGGCGACCAGCCGCCAGGAGTGCAGATCCGCGGAGACGGCGTGGCCGATCGTGGCGCTGCCCCTGCCGAAAACCCCATCCGCCCTGGTTAGGGCCGGCGTGGGGGTGTCGGAGATGTTGGTCCGGTTGCTGGGCATGGGTAGCTGGTGATCGATGCGGCATGATGGGCTGCCGTGCTGCTGCGACTGGCGTACCTGGGTGTGACGAACGCGTTCGCGATGCTGCGCCTGCTGCCGATGAGCAGTCGGGACAAGGATGTGGAGATCCTTGCCCTGCGCCACCAGATCATGGTGCTGGAGCGCCAGCTGGGCAAGGAGAAGGTGCGGTTCGACGCGAGTGATCGGGCGTTCCTGGCGGCGTTGCTGCACCGGCCGCCGCGCGACGTGCTGCGCCGAGTGCGGCTGCTGGTGCGCCCCGACACGGTGCTGCGCTGGCACCGCGACCTGGTCGCCCGTCGTCACGCGGCCGTTTCCCGACCCAGGCGCCCGGGCCGGCCGCGCACTGTGCACTCCGTCCGCGCCCCGGTGCTGCGCCTGGTGCGGGAAAACCCTGCCTGGGGCTACCGGCGCCTGCATGGCGAACTGCTGGTGCTGGGGGTGAAGGTGGCCGCGTCCACGGTCTGGGAGATCTTGAACGAGGCAGGCATCGACCCGGCGCCCGAGCGGGCCTCCAACACCTGGGCCGACTTCCTGCGCTCCCAAGCCGACGCCCTGCTGGCATGCGACTTCCTCGAGACGGTCACCCTCACCGGAGCGCGGATGTACGTGCTCGCGGTGATCGAGCACGCCAGCCGCCGAATCCACATCCTGGGCGCCACCCCGCACCCAACCACCGCATGGGTGGTACAGGCCGTGAAGAACCTTGTCATAGACCTCGAAGACAACGGCTCCCGGGCGCGGTTCATGATCCGTGATCGGGACGGCAAGTTCCCCGATTTGTTCGACGCCATCCTCGCCGACGCGGGCATCGACGTCGTGCTCAGCGGCATCCAGGTGCCGAGAATGAACTCGATCATGGAACGGTGGGTCCAGACCCGCCGCCGCGAACTACTGGACCGGACCTTGATCTGGAACCAGCGGCACCTGCTCCACGCCCTACGCGAGTTCGAACAGTTCTACAACGGACACCGCCCACACCAGGGCATCGCGCACGCACGCCCGCTATACCCGTTGCCCACACAGATCACCGACCCGGACAGGCTGGCCCGTCTCAACGTCCGAAGACGCGAGCGCCTCCGCGGCATTCTCCACGAGTACGAGCATGCCGCCTGACCTGCACGGACGAGGTTTTCGGCAAGAGCAGCCGCAAGCACCCCGCATGAACGCCTTCGCCGAACGCTGGGTGAAATCCGTCCGAGTCGAATGCACCGACCGGATGCTCATCGCTGGCGAGCGACACCTTCGAATAGTCCTCGACACGTATGTGCAGCACTACAACCGAGGCCGCAGCCATCAAGGCGACGGAATCAGCCTCCGCGCTCCCGACGACGGCAACAACGTCATCGCCTTCCCCGCTCCGACCGACCGCATCCGGCGCCGAACGATCCTCGGAGGCCTGATCAACGAATACGAGCCAGCCGCCTAGAAGCCCTAATCAGACCGTGCGGCTACGTTTTGGACCAGCACAGGGATGGCACCTGGCACCGTGTCGGAGAAGGGCTACTTCGCGCCGGTGAGTGCCTGCCGCATCCGGTTGATCTCGGCGCCCTGCTCGACGACGACGCTGCTGGCCGTCTCGTTGACGATGACGTTGACGCCGAGCGCCAGCACCTCGCCCGCCATGTCGATCGCGCCCTGATGGTGCTCGACCATCATGTCGACGAACATCCGGTCGAACTCGGCGGCTCGGGCGGCGGTGAGGAGTTCCAGCGCCTCCGCCGTCTGCATGCCGGCCATGCTGTGCTGGTGGCCGCCGCCGCCGGAGTTCCGGTCCAGGCCTCGGTCCGTCAACCAGGTCTCCAGTGTCTTGATCTCCGGTTCCTGGGCCGCCAGGATCCGGTCGGCAATGATCTTGAGTTGCGGGTTCGCCGCCCGGTCCGCCGCCAGTCGGGCCATCACGAGCGCCTGCTCGTGATGCGGAATCATCATCGTGACAAACCGGATGTCGGCGTTGTTGTACGTCGGACGCGGCGCGGGCGACTTCTCGTTCGCCCGGACGGTCTTCGCCGGCTCGCCGGGCGCCGCGGGCATCAGCACCGGCGCGGTCGCGTCCGGCAGACCGGGCAGGTCGAGAGATGCCTGGGGGCTGGCCGTCGCGGCCGATTCCGGGCGGCCCTCGGGCCACCAGACGACCACCGCTGCCCCGACGGCCAGCACGGCGAGCACCGCCAGCTCGACGAGGACAATCGCCCGCGAGCGTCCCAAAAGCGCTCGGATCCGTACACTTAGCACAACTCGACTCCCGCCATCTGACCGAGGTTGGCCGGGATGTTAGCGCGAGCCTGACCTGCACGGGGAAGATCACGGCAGCGAAAAGATTCTATTAGCCCCACCTGCGGTTATTCGTGCCGCCGCATGCCCACCAGGTTAACGCAACCGTGATCAGAGGCCCACGCAATTTGTGAGCTGGGTCACAATCTTGGCGCCGGACACCGGGTTATCGTCCCGTTACTGTGCCGACCCGATGAACGAGGGGTGTCCACAATGTTAAGACGAACTCCACAAGAGAGCCGGAGGCTGGCCATCGGTCTGGCCGCCACGGGCGCCCTTCTCCTCACGGCCGTCGTGGCCGCGGCGCCGGCGAGCGGCGCCACCGATTCCAGCGGCAGCACAGACATCTGCGAATCGTTTGAGGCCGCCGGCGACAACTTCGCCGAATACTGCATCGCCGAGGAGGCGGCCAACGCCGTGGCCGCCGCGAACACCACGCCGGGCGTCGACGAGATCGCCAGCAGCCCCAACATCCAGCAGATCGCCAACATCCCCAAGTTCGGCGGGTTCGCCAGCGAGGGGGCGTACAACTCGGACCTGGCCTTTCAGGGCAACTACGTCTTCGCCGGCAACTACGAAGGCTTCAACGTTCTCGACGTCAGTAACCCCAGCTCGCCTCAGGTGGTTAGCCAGGTGGTCTGCTCGGGCTCGCAGGGCGACCCGTCGGTCATGGGCAACCTGCTGTTCCTCGCGGTCGACGCGCCCCGCAGCAACGACTCGTGCAACAGCACGAGCGGCTCCTCCGCACAGCAGAGCTCGTGGGAGGGCGTCCGGATCTTCGACATCAGCGACAAGGCGAATCCGCGGTACGTCAAGTCGGTCCGGACCGACTGCGGTTCGCACACCCAGACGCTGGTGCCGAGCAAGGACGGAAAGAGCGTCTACGTCTACGTCCAGTCGTACGGCCCGTCGAGCGGCGCCTTCTACTGCAAGCCGCCGCACGACAAGATCTCGATCATCAAGGTGCCGGTGGACAACCCGGCCAGCGCTTCCGTGGTCGCCACCCCGGTTCTCTTCCCCGGAACCAACGGCGCCGGCTCCACCAGCGGCTGCCACGACATCACCGCCTACCCGGAGCTGGACCTGGCCGCCGGCGCCTGCATGGGTGACGGCGTCCTGTTCGACATCTCCGACCGGGAGAACCCGGTGATCCTCAGCCAGGTCCGGGACACGAACTTCGCGTTCTGGCACTCGGCCACCTTCAACAACGCCGGCACCAAGGTCGTCTTCACCGACGAGCTCGGCGGTGGCAGCAGCGCGATCTGCACCAGCACCTACCGGGCCAACCAGGGCGCGGACGCGATCTACGACATCGTGGGTTCCGGTGCCGACCGCGAGCTGGTCTTCAAGAGCTACTTCAAGATCCCACGGCTGAACACGACCCTGGAGAACTGCGTCGCGCACAACGGCTCGCTGATCCCCGCCATGGGCCGCGACGTCATGGTCCAGGCCTGGTACCAGGGCGGCATTTCGGTAATCGACTTCACCGACTCGGCCAACCCGGTCGAGATCGCCTACTGGGAGCGGGGCCCGCTCTCCGACACCCGCCGCATCCTCGGTGGGGCGTGGTCGACGTACTACCACAACGGGTACATCTACTCGAACGACATCCAGAAGGGCTTCGACGTCCTCAAGCTGGACGACCCGCGAACGAACAACGCCCGGGCGGTCTCCTTCGCCGAGCTGAACGTGCAGACGCAGCCCAGCTACCCGGCCTGCACCACCGTCCTGCGCAACCGCCAGAACGGCGGACTCACCGTCACGTCCGGCATCACCTGCCTGGACGGTGCGACCGTCAACGGCAGGATCAAGGTCGCTCCGGGCGCCGGGCTGATCGCCTTCAACGCGACCCTCAACGGCTCGGTCACCGCAACCGACGCCTCGGTAGTGTCGATCGTGGAGAGCCGTGTGAACGGCTCGGTGCACGCCCTCGGTGGCACCGTGCGGGACAGCAAGGTCAACGGTTCGGTGACGACGAGCTGAAGCACGGCCCGTCAACAGCATGACGGCTCCGGCCCGGCGGATCTCCGCCGGGCCGGAGCCCGTCTCCGAGGCGACGCCGTCACCACCGTTACCGGGCCTGCGTCAGCGTTCTCGAGGGCGGTGAGCCCACCGTCATCGCCAACGCGGGCGCGGCGGCGGGCCGCGACGTCCTGCACCGCGCAGCCCATGTACCGGTGTCGTCCTGGTCGGTGCCGAACTCGGCGTCCGCCAGGCGGGGCCCGACCGACGTGACGTAGCCGACGACCACCGCGCCGCGCACCTCGACCGGGTGCGCGTCGACCCCGCGGGCGACGCCCTGCGGGTCCTCGGTCTCGGTGCACCGGCACTGAGCGGTCAGGCCCGGCGTCGCGTCTCGGTCGCGGGGGTAGCGCAGCTGCTGCCGCGCAGGCGCCCGTAGTGCGCCCGGTAGTAGTCGGGGCCGCAGGTTCGCCGGCACCTCCTGCCCGTCGGCGTCGCGGCGCTCGGGCCAGCCTCCTCGTCGCCGCTGCTGCGCCAAGTCTTCGTCGGCGGGGCGTTGTCCATGGCCACGTCGGCGACCTGTTCGGTGATGGCCTGCACCCGGCGGGCGACCATCCGGGCGACGACCTGCTCGTGGCCCTTACGCGGTCGGAACTGGGTACCCACGGTCCACCTCCGGTGGGACGGCCACGGCCTGCACGTCGACGAAGTCCACGTCCGGGGCTGAGCAGGCGGGAGCGCCGCCATGTGGTTCGGGCCGAACGGCTTCGCCCCGGTGGTCTACGGGCTGCTGGTCCTCGACGCCGAGGAACATAAGGGGTCACTATGCTGCAGCTTCGCCGCCGGTGACGCGGACAGTCCTCCGCACCTCCCGCATGGTGGCGTGGGAATTCAAGTCCGTGGGGCGACGTCGACCACAAGTCCATGGTCGTCGTTCATGGTGACCTACGCTCACGCCCAGATGACCCCCATCAGCCCTGCTGGGCCGGATTGACGGACATCACCCGGCCAGGCTCGGACCGAGCACCCCGGGCCCGCCCTGGTGGCGCAAGCTCTTCAGAACCGGTCCCGGGTTCCGAGGAGGGCGTTGTGTGCGGCACGGCGCCACGGCGCGAGTTCAGTATCGATTTCGGCCCAACGGATGTCGTCAGCGCAGAGAGCTCCGTCGATGTCAGGCAGGGCCTCGATCAGCCGCATTCGCTGGTCTTCGCTCGGGTGGGTACTCCACAGGTCGGTGGTTCGCCGGCTGAGCTGACGGGCCAGCGGCAGGTGGGCGGCCAGGCGTTGCCGGGCTTCAGCAGCCATCGTCTCCAACTGCTCGCCGTCGATGCGCGGCGCCAGATGCCACAAGTCCTGCCAGATCCGGCCGGCGAGCAGGACCGTCTCGGAGGATCGGAGGAAGGCCGCGCTGCCGGCGACCCGGCGGGCGACCAGATCCGCCCGGTACTCGGAGCGGCGGCCGTCGGGCATCGCCACACTGTCGACGAGCAGCTGAGCCGTCGCGCCGGCGACATTGGCCAGAGCGACGATTCCATGAACGATCATCCCGAGGAGAACGACCGTCCCCCTCCCCCGCTCAGCTAGCGAGTCAGCCGCGCGAACGGCGCGTCGCCAGGGGTTCCGCCCACCGGTGGCCGCTACCGCCCGGGTGCCGAACGTCCTCGCCAGCAGGGTCCTCCGTACCCGAAGCGGATCGCCGTTGGCCAGATGACCCAGCTCGTGGGCCAAAAGCGAAGCCCGAGCCGGCCGCGGCAGCATCACCCACAGGGGGATCCCGATGACGAGCACCGACCGCTGGCGCCGACCCAGCCGGGCGACACCGGCGTTGAGGCTCAGGTCTGCACAGATCACGTCGGGAACCGGCGTCCCGGCGGCATCGGCGACCTCCCGCACCAGACGGTGCAACTGGGGGGCATCACGCTCGGTGATCACGCCATACTTCGGCACCCGCCCGAACGACGGCTTGACCAGCAGCAAGACGAGCACAGCGACCCTGAGTCATCCCGTAGCTGGCAACTCACTCGGGCGATGACCCTCATCCAGCCCCACGGCGGCCATATCGCCGCCGAGTACTTCGACATCGGTCAGAGCCGTTCGCTGCCGTGGCAGCGTCGCCCACACGCCAGCCGACTGCTCGCCGCGCTTCGCGACCCAAGACGCGGGTTCTCCGGGGTCGTCGTCGGAGAACCCCACCGCGCGTTCTACGGCAACCAGTTCGGCCTCACCGTGCCGCTGTTCACGCACTACGGCGTCGAACTCTGGGTACCGGAGATCGGCGGCCCGATCGACCCTGACAACGAAGCCCACGAACTCGTCATGTCCGTCTTCGGCGGCATGAGCAAGGGCGAACGCAACCGCATCAAGCTTCGCGTCCGTACCGCCATGGCCGCCCAGACCCTGCTCGAGGGCCGCTACCTCGGCGGGCGTCCCCCATACGGCTACACACTGCAGGACCTCGGCCCCCACCCCAACCCGGCGAAAGCAGCCGACGGCAAACGCCTACGCGGCCTCACCCCAGACCCGCAGACCGCCCCGATTGTCCGCCGGATCTTCCACGAGTTCCTCGCCGGCAGCGGCCTCTTCGCTATCGCCGAAGGACTCACCAGCAACCACGTGCCCTGCCCCTCCGCACACGACCGTGCCCGCAACCCCCACCGCAGCGGCATCGCGTGGTCCAAGAGCGCCGTCCGCGTCATCCTCACCAACCCCCGCTACACCGGACGGCAGGTCTGGAAAAAACAACGCACCGACGAGGTCCTACTCGACGTCGACGACGTCGCGCTCGGTCACACCGGAGTCATGCGCTGGAACCCGCCAGACAAGTGGGTGATCTCCAAGGAGATCACCCATCCACTCATCATCGATGATCCAACCTTCGAACAGGCTCAGACGCTGCTCAAACGACACCGGCTGGGCCTGGACATCCCGCAACGGCAACGCCCCGCCCGTAACGCGTACGTCTTCCGTGGCCTGATTTACTGCGCCGCTTGCCAGCGCCGGATGCAAGGCCAGTACAACCACGGCGCCGCCTACTACCGCTGCCGCTTCCCCCAGGAATACGCCCTCGCCAACGAAGTCTCGCATCCCCGCAACGTCTACCTCCGTGAGGACGCCCTCACCGACCCACTCGACACATGGCTCGCTACCGCGTTCGATCCCGACCGCCTTGAAAAGACGATCACCGTGATGGCAGATGCCCAGTTGGGGAAGCGGGCCTCCCCCGCCATCGCCGCCGCTCGCACGACCATCGCCGAGTGCGACGCGAAACTTGAGCGCTACCGGGCAGCCCTCGACGCCGGAGCCGACCCCTCGGTCGTCAGCAGTTGGATAGCACAGACGCAGGCCGAACGAACACGGGCCGAAACCGATCTGCACACGCCGGACTCCGCCGCACCACGCCGGATGACCCAGGAAGAGATCACCACGCTGGTCCAAGCACTCGGGCACATCGTCACAGTGCTCCACGATGCGGACCCCGCCGACAAGGCCGAGGTCTACCGACAGCTCGGCCTGCGGCTGACATACCATCCGCAAACGCAAACGGTGCACGCTAAAGCTGATCTCAGCGCGCACCGTGGGCCTATGGGTCGTGTCCGAGGGGCGACACGGACCGAAGCCCCACCGTTGCTAGCGCTGACAACAACTCTGCAGCTCGCGCACGCCTGGCTGCTCCCCCATTCGGGCGTACCGCCTTTCCAGCCGCGCGCGGCCGGCTTCGCCGCGCCTGGTCAGAGCGAAGGGCCCGGCCGCGCGGCCAGTACGCCGACTGTCGTCGACAGGCTGCCGCGGGATTTACCGGAACGCGGCGCTGGCCCTCGGGTGCGAGCACTAGCGTGGGCCTGGAAGGGGATCACCCCTCTGGCCGGTACCAACCATGTGGATCATGGGGGTGTCCATGCGCGGGCCGAAACGTGGTCCGGTCTGGGCGGCCCAGTTGTGGGTACGCCAGCGCCGGCGCAGGTGGCGTACCCGACGGGAACGCCAGGCCGAGCGGAAGCGCCGCCGGCGGACGGATGAGCGGCCCGACCATCGGATGAGCTGGCGGCACCACCGCGGGTTGCGGTGGACCATCATCGGCACCGCCGGGGTGCTCGTGGTGTGGACCGTCTTCTCCCTGGTCCTGACGGTCCTCAACATCGAGCCCGGTTTCCTGCGGGTGTCGAAGTGGTGTGCGGGGGACCAGCCGAGGTCGTACTACTGCGGGCAGGTGGAGGGCTTCGTCAAGGGGCCACTCATCCTGGCGCTGGGCCTCGCGGTCTTCCTGTTCTGGCGATACGTCCCGGTCCGTCGCTGGTACGACCGCAACGCCCTGCGCAATCTTCGGATGGTGCTTCCCACCGCCGAACGCGACAGCAGAGCGGGCTACGTCGTGGGCCGGGACGAACTGTGCGAACTGATGGTCCGGCGGCTCCGCGACGAGCACCGCCGGCGGCCGCTGCTGCTGGTGGGCGGCATCGGCACTGGCAAGACCGCGACCCTGGTGCGCCTCGCGGAGATGCTGATGGACAGCGGCGTCGTGCCGGTCGGGATCGACCTGCGCACCGTCACGGACCCGGAGAAGCTGAACTTCCACCAACTCGCCCTCGAACAGTTCCAGAAGACCATCGACAGCCAGTTGCACGCCGCCGGCGAGGCCGACAAGGTGTGGCGGCGGCTGTGGCTGGAGAACCGGATCGTGGTGCTGGCCGACGGCCTGGAGGAGGTGCTCGCCGACTCCGGCCAGCCCGCCGACCGGGACAGCGTGCTCCGCGAGGCGGTGCGGGGCGCGGTCCGCGAGCGGCTCCCGCTGGTGGTCGCCTCACGGCCGGACGATCCGCTGCGCGGGTTGGACGCGCTGCTGCTGCAATTGGAGCCGCTCTCCATCGGCGCCGCGTTGGAGTACGTGCAGACCCGCAGCCACCGCTCGGACGCCGGCCAGCAGTGGGACCCGATCACCGAGCTGGTCAAGGCCGCCGACGTCGCCGACTCACCGTTCTACCTGCGGGTCATCAGCCAGCTCCACGAGGTGGACCGCCTGGACCGCGTCGGGCCGACGGACCAGGGAAGATCCGCGCTGCGCTGGTGTCTGCTCGAGGAGTGGTGGGCTGCCATCGTCGCCGGAGACCTGTACGAGGACTACGGCATGCCGCAGACCGAACGGACAGACGCGATCGAGGTGCTCTCCGCGCTCGCCTGCATCGGGTTGCGCGACAACCGGCTGTCGGTGCGTACCACCGACCTCATGAGCGCCGACGGCGCGAAGGACGCTGGCCGGCAGTGGATCCTGGCCGAGCTCCGGGCCCGGCTGCACAAGCTCAGTGCCGACAACCCGCAGGACCTCGGGCTCGCCGAAACCACCGGGGAGGAGCTGAACATTGTGGTGAAGCGGCAGGACGGGGTGCGTTTCCAGAACGGGGTGGTCCAGGCGTACCTCGGCTCGCGCTACCTCACCGCGGCCCTGCGCGACGACGACTTCCTGGAGCAGGCCTTCACCGAGAACCACGGCCCTGGACGGGAACTGCTCGCCGCACTCACCCTCTACACCCGTAGCGCGGGCGCGTTCGAGCGGCTGGACGGGCGCCGTGCGCCACCGGTGGCGCACGGAACCCTGCTCCGGCTCCGGGATGCCTTGCGGCCGACGGTGGGACCGTCCCCGGGTCCCCGGAACGCGAAGACCACCCGGGACCGGTCCATCGCTCTCGTCCACCGGCTGTGTGCCGCGGCGACCGGGACACGCAACCGCACCCGAGCCTTGGAGCTGTTCGCGGCCGCGCTGGAGATGGACGCCGCCAGCGGGCACACGGCGCACCGGAAACTGGCCGACACGATCCTCGGCGCCTGGGCGAACTACCAGGGCGACGGCTCGATCACCGACCGCCCGCTCGAGGACGCCAAGGTCGCCCTGGTACACCGGTACGGCGACGCCGCGCGGCAACTGCGGGACCGGCCCCGTGAGCCCACCGTATTCCGGGGACAGCCGCCCACACCGCAGTACCGACAGCTGTTCCAGATGATGGCGTACGAGACGTCGTACCTGCCCCGGCTGACCACAGCCCGCCAGATCGCCGGCGGCGGCAACGCCGCCGTCCGCTCCCTGCGCGACCTGCTCGACCAGCCGCCAAAGGCGGCCGACACCCAGGGCCGGGAGCGCCTGGAGGAGCTGCGGACCTGGCTCGCCCCATCCCTTTTCCTCTTCGCCGACGCCGCACACACCCCTGGCGAACCGGACTGGCAGGGCGTTGCCCGGGATACCCTGCGCCGCTGGGTCGACCGCCTGGCCACCGACTTCCGCGAGGGCGCCCGCGTCTACGAGATCACCCTGGCGCAGGGGTTCCGGATGGCGGCCAACTGCCGCACCTACCCGGCGCACCGCAGCGTGCTGATCGAGGAAGCCGAGAAGGCACTGCGACACTCCCGATTCTGGTACTCCCACCTGATGCTCATCCAGGCACTCACCCTGCTCGCCCTCCCCCGCGATCCCGGCGAAGCGTTGCGCGAGCGGGGTCACGGTTCGGACCCACGCGGCCTGGTGAGCTTCTGGACCTCCATCGCCGGGGGCGGGCTCCGCGCCCCGCAGCCAGGCAGCGGTACGGCTCACCCCCTCGTCCTCGAGGTCGCGGACCTGTGCGTCGAGGCGCTCATCGACCGCCACCCCGAGCAGCACTGCTGGCTGGACGAGCGGGAGATCGTCGGGCAGATCGGGTCGGTCAGCCCCCAGCCGGGCATCCGCCGGCACCAGGCCTCCTGGCTGCCGCCCTGGCACGGCTGGGCCGTCCTGGAACCGCGGGCCCAACGGCTGCTGGCCGACGTGATGCTGCTGCTCAACCTCGCCGACCGCGGACAGGACAATTCCGAGCGGGCGCGTCGGCTCACCCGGGCCAGCCGAGCCGAACTGCCCCCGTGCCTCACCATCGACCGCACCGCCATGCGGGTCACCCTCAGCCGCCGCCAAGCCCACGACGTACAACCAGGCGCCACCTGCATCGACGACTGCCCGTTCCGGCTGTGCCCGCTGCCACCGAAGGGAGACGAGCTGCCGTACCAGATGGACGAGGCCTTCTGCGCCCACCAAATCGACCTCGTCGGGCGCTCGCTCCGCTCGCCTGGGCGGGCGGACTGGCAGGCGGTCAACCGGCAGGACCTGCGGACGTTCTGGCGCGAGATGTCCGAGCGGATGGCCCCCGCCTGGCGGAAGTAACAAGACTAATTGCGGGCGGCGCGCTACGCGGCAGCCTGGCGGCAGGAGCAGTCGGCCCGGTGGCAGGCAGGCGCGACGCGGGCCGGCACGCTAACACCTACCAGCATGCCTTCAAGAACTCGCACAAACCATGCAGGCCACCTCGCTCAGGCATCAACCCCAGCCATCTTGATGCTGTGCTCGCACCCTGCGCAGCACACACTTTTCGCTCCGGGGCAGCAAATTCGCGCGCTAGAAGTAGCTGACGGCGTACCATACCGGACATGGATGGACGACCTACCCAATCTCGCTCGTCGCTCATCGCCGTCGCCGGGTAGTTGATGGCGCAGTCAGTTGAGGATCAGGCGCGGCAGCGGCCGACCTCTCCCAGCGAGGAAGCCGACCGACAGGACATCCGCCTTGCCGTGGTGATGACCGGTGGAGTCAGCCTGGCGGTGTGGATCAGCGGCGTCACCCTTGAGATCTTCCGCCTGGCCACGGCCCGCACGGACCCGGGATCGCCGTACTCATCGCTGCTGGACCTGCTTCGGGCCGACGTTCGCGTCGATGTCATCTCGGGAACCTCGGCGGGCGGTCTCAACGGCGCCTTCCTCGCGCTGGGCCTCGCCAGGGGCGGGGACCTGTCCGTCATGCGCGACCTGTGGCACGAACACGGCAGTCTGGACCGGTTGTTGCGCGATCCCTTGTCGCGCAGTCCGAAGTCCCTGCTCAAGGGGGACGACTACTTCCTTCCCAAGGTGAGGGACGCGTTAGAAAAGCTCATCTCGGACGCTAGATCGCCCGTCAGCCGCATCGACGACGAACGAGCGCCGATCGAGTTGGTGCTGACCGGGACGCTCTGGCGGGGCCGGTCCACGTCGTTCACCGACGACTTGGGTGTCGCGATCACCGAGGCTGACCACGACGCCACCTTCCGGTTCGCCGATCTTCGGGCCGGCTACCGCGATGGCCGGCCGGTCAGCGGTGACCTCGCCGCCGACGCCGTGCTCGATGAGTTGGCCGCCGCAGCGCGATGCACCTCCTCGTTCCCGGGCGCGTTCGAGCCCCACTTCGTGCGGGTGAGCCCCGGAGACCCGGGCCGGGACCTGCGGTGGGAGTCCGCCGCAGGCCGATCCAACTTTCGCGAAGCGCAGCACGTGATCGACGGCGGAGTGCTTCTCAACAAGCCGATCCGCCCCGCTCTGGACGCGGTGTACCGGCAGACCGCCGGCTTTCAAGTGCGCCGGGTGCTCGCGTACGTCGCCCCGGATCCGGGTGAGCAGCTCTGCCCCTCCCCCGCAGCCGCTTCGGCGGCCGCGCCGCAGCCTGACGTCGTCGGGACAGGGTTGCCGCTCCCGTCGGCCCGCGAGGTGCTGCTCGGAGTCCTCACCCGGCTACGAGCGACGGATTCCGTTTCCCGGGAACTCACCGAGATTCGCAGCCGCAACACCAACGTGCGGATGCGCCGCCGGGCACGTGACCGGTTCGCGACGGCGATGATCGGCGTCGCCGACCAGCTTTCCGACGGGGCATGGCCGGCGTATCTGGAGGTCCGCGTCGAGAACGCGGCCAACACGATCGCCCCCCTGCTGATGGCGGGGCAGCGCGGCCGGCCCGCCGAGCAGTGGAGCGCCCAAGAACTGCTCGCCGCCCTTCGGCAACAACGGATGTCCTTCATTCCGAAAGGCTCCCTCACGGAAGCGCTCGAGAGAGCCGGAGCAGGCTGGGACTGGGGGCAGACCACCGTCCAACGCCTGGCCGACATGACCGTCGACCTGCTCAAACGATCGGTATGGCTGGCCCACCTCGGGTCGCCGGAGCGGACGGCCATCGTGCGCTGCCGCGAGAAGGCGGCAGCCACGCTGAAGGCGATCTACGCAGGCCGGGAAGAGCTCAACCGCTACTGGTCCACCGCACCGACCGGACCGGCGCAATACGGCATCGACCCGATGCCCACGCGCCGCGGCTCGATCAACCAGACGGCCGAGAACGTGCCGGAACTCGAACGCTGGCTCTCAGCAGCGTTGGCGGCCTGGGACGCCGTACCCGGCCCCGGTGACGTCGTCCGACGGGCCCGGCTCCACCGACAAGCCCTCGAACTCGCCCGGAGCCTTCGCGAGGTCGCCCCCGCCGTGCGGACCGTGAGCGAGGCAGGAAACGACGTGCTCGATCCGGATGGCGAGTGGACGGAGCGGCTTGCCGCACTCCACCAGTTCCTCATCCCGATGCAGCCCGCCGACGAGACGGTACTGCAGAACATGCTGCGCCTCGACGTCGTACAGCTCGCGTTCACCAGCGCCAGCCAGGAGCCGGAGCAGGAAGTGGAACTCGCCAAGGTCTCCTCGCTGCACCCGGACCAGTTGACCGGCATCCAGCTGCACCATTTCGGCGCCTTCTACCGCGGCTCGTGGCGCCTCAACGACTGGTTGCACGGCCGAATCGACGCGGTCGAACAGCTCGTCCGGATCCTGCTGGCACCGGAGCGACTACGGCAGTGCCTGCTGGCACCCGGGTCGGCGACCTGCGCTGGTCCTCGGCCCGCACCTGCCGAGGCGGTGGACCGGCTGATGAAGGCGTTCGAGCGATGCGCGGTTCCCGACCAGTCGTCGGACCGAGGGTGGCTGGCCGAGCAGTGGACGCAGGACCGCGCGGCGTGCGAACGCGAGGTGGAACAGATCATCGCCAACCCGGACGCCCGATCGTTGAGCACCTGCACCCGCGCCATCGCCCGACCCATCCAGACCGACGTGCTCAGAGCAGACCTACCCGGTCTCGCCGGCGCGGTACGCGCCGAAGAAAACGATCGCGCCAGGACGACCTGGTTGGAGTCCTTCGACGCCGCCGACCGGAAGACCGGCCGGCAGATGTCGGCCCAGGACCTGTGGCGGCTGTGGGACGAGGCTGCGCAGATCGGCAGGGAGCGCATCGGAGGCGACGTCGGAAGTGACACCTTCGCGCGAACCTTGTCGCACACCGCCGCCGTCCTCGCCAACGTCGCCGGCGACACGACTCGCACCAAGCCGGTGGCCGTGGTCCTCTCCGCATTCCGCGGCTACACCCTCGCCGTCTGGGCGATGGTGGCCCTGCTCACCCGCCGCAGCGCGATGGGCACCCATGCGGTGGAGATGGCCGTCGCGGCCGGCGCTGTGCTGCTGGCCGTCTCTCTGCTGGTGCCCGCGGTGCCGGTCGCGCTGACTCTCCTCGCGGTCCTCCTGCTGCTGGCCGGGTTCTCGGCTGCAGCCCTGCTCTCGCCCCGGACGAGGCCGGTCGGCCTGCGCCTGGTCGCAGCGGCGCTCGTCGTCCTGCTCGCACTCGGCGGCATTCTATGGTGGGACTGGTCCCGCAACGGCAAGGCGCTGATCTGGAGCCTGTCGATCAAGCTCGGGGTCACGCTGCTCATCGTCCTGCTCGGCTGGTGGGTGGCCCGCGCCCGGCCCCGGCAGTCCGGCCGCGACCGCGGATAGGGCCACGCCGGGCCAACCCGCGAGCCTCAGAGGACCGGTCGCGTTTGTGGCGGGTCACCCTGAACATGTAGGCGGTCCCGTTGGCGAGGTTCGGGATCGGGCAGCTGGTCGACGGCGGGTTCGCCGTGACCGTAGTCGACGGCTGCGTTCGAGCCGATGTAAGGGGTCAGCGTGTAGCTCGTGACCGGACTGCCACTGCCCGGCGGCGTCCTCCGCGACACGTACGCGCTGCGGTCTGCGGGCGTCGCGGTCACAGCAGTCGGCGCGGCGGGCGAACGATGCCCACGTCTACCACACACTCACCATGCGTCCGCTTTGCGGGATCCAGTAAAACTGCCATCCGGCCCGCCGTTTCTCGCTACGCTTTTCCTGTTGACTGCCGTGATGCGGTCCATGGCGATGGTTGGGCAGGCTGAATCCAACTAGGAAGAGGATCCTTCCATGGTGGGCCACTCCGAAGACCGCGCGGCACGGGCGCTTCTGCGCGAGGTCCTCCGGCGCCGAGAGGCGCCGGTTACGCGGACTTTAACGAAAGTGCTCACAATAACGACATCGGTCATACCAAAAGGCGACTGTGCATCTATCGTGCAGGAGGCGATCATGGCTCAAGAAGCTCCGGCTATACACGTGGGTTCAGATACAAGGGCCAAATCACAAGCAGAAGCCATGAGAGACGCGGAATTCGCAATCCGCGAGACCGGCCTAGCGGTGAGCTTTACGTCCGATCCCCACATCGCAGGTACCGGTACACTAAATGGCGCAGGGGTTTCGGTGCTGGTCACCTGTCTGACGGTGGGCCAAAGAACCTTCATTGAGGTCGTAGGCATGAGCCTAGATTCGGGTGCAGCAGAGCAAGCCCGCAACAGGGTTCGTACCATCACCATGGGCGTACCGAGCTAAGAATTTCGGGCACAACCGACCGGTTCAGAACGAGTCTGAGCCCATAAGCCATGTCCATCGTGGTCAAGGGTTGTTGAGCAGGCAGGCGAGGGCCGCGTGTCGCTGCTCCAGATAGGGCGAAGCTCCCGGTGGGACAGCCACAGAAAGACGGCCCAGCACGGGTGCTTTTTGCTGACCTATCCTGCCAGCGTCCCGCTGTCACGCGCGGCCTGACCCGCCTCACCGAACTGATCCATGATCGCCGCCGCACGCTCGGCGGCCGCTGGCGCACGCTGCCGGCACAGCAGGAGAGCCTGATGCCTTGGCCGATCTGGGGTAACGGCGACACCTATGCCCGCATTGAGGCTGGCTTCGAGGTGTCGGTCAGGACCGTGTGGCGGTACCTGCGCCAAGCCGTCGACCTGCTTGCCGCCTGCGCCGACGACCTCGCCGCCGCGATGCGCCGGGCCGTCCGGCTTGCCTACGCCATCCTCGACGGGCACGCTGATCCGGGTCGCCGGCAGCGGCTCTACTACTCCGGCAAGCACAAGCGCCACGGCGTGAACGTGCAGGTCCTGGCCGACCCGGCGGGACTCTGGGCGTCGGCCGCCCTGCCCGGCTCAACCCACGATCTCACCGCGGTCCGCATTCGCGGCCTGATCGACGCGTTTGACCAGCACAAGGTGCCGCCGAAGACGCCGCTAGCCACGATGAAAATGGCTCAGAGGACGAGATCTCGTGGGTGGATGATCTCCTTGGCGATGAGTCCTTCAAGTCGCGCGAGTGGGTCGGCGTCACTGAGGGCGCCAAAGGAAAGTTTGGTGACGTCCTCGATGCGGGCGATGGGCACCTGGTAGGTCCGGTAGGCACCGTAGGAAAACGCTTCGGGAACCAGCTTCAAGCCGCGGATCAGGTCTTCCTGACTGAGCATGTATGCGGTGGCCGAGAGTTCGCCGGTCTCCTTGACCATCACAACGACCTTCCAGAACTGGCGAGGCAATTGCACGCCCCGATACTCGTCGTCGTCGTCGGCAAGGACCGGACCAGTGAAGACAGTGACCTTCAGGTCGCGATTGTCCGCGTTCTCGAGGATGTAGTCCTCGAGGCCCGCCCAGGTCGTCTGGTTCTGGTTGAAATCCTCATGTTGAGGGCTGCAGTTGGTGAAGTGGAAGGTGTCATCGTTCGCGGCTTTGGCGGCCGTGCGCGGCACGCCCCATGCGGGGTCGAGCCGGCGGACGAGGTGACCACGGTCAAGCGGGTTGGCGGCGTACACCTCTTCCCCGGTCTGCTCGTCCTCGGGCACCCGTGGGTCGAAGGACCAGCGATCTGATTCACGGCGCAGCCGGACACTGGAGTTGCCGTCAATGTTGACGGCGGTGAAGAATGCCAGCCGCCGTTGCTTGTTGAGCACAATGCTGAAGTGGTGGTATGGCAGCACATAGCAGTGGTCGCCGGTAGCCATGCGGTTGACCGCTGCCAGGGGCACCTGGTCGGCGTGGAGGGCTGGCAGCGGCACGGGACACCCTTCGGCGAGGAAATCCGGGGCGTAGCCCTTGCGGTCGGCGTAACGCGGGTCGATCGTGATCGCCTCCCGCCGGCCTGAAACACGCACCTCACGATTGATCGGGCCCCCGCTCAGGCGGGCGCCGAGTGGTAACGCTGGCGCCGCCGCCAGCCCACCGGCCGGCCCGGGCGCCTGCTGCGTCGACCCGATGGAAGGCAGGGTGACCCCGTCGGCGAAGACCCGGTCCAGCAGCGGCTGCTGCGCCGGGGGCAGCGATCGGTCTCGTAGAAAGGCCAGCAGCCGGCTGACTCGGACTCCTTCGTTCACGATCCCGCCAAGTTCGCTGCTGTCCGGCACCGGAACACTGGCATGATGCAGCGCGACGAACTCCCACTGGTCGTTGAAGACAGGCGAGCCGGACGATCCGGGTTCGGTGTCCGTCTCGTAGTGCAGGAAGCTGTCGACCAGGTCCACGACCCGGTTTTCCCGCAGCGCGACCTGCTTCTTCTCCCCCCGTGGATGCTGCACGATGCTCACGAAGTCGCCGACGATGGCCTTGCCCTCCGACTCGATGAGCCGGTTGAACCCGAACCGGCTCAGCTCTGCCGGGGTCCCCTTCACTGAGACGAGCGCGAAGTCCAGCTCGGCATCTGCGAGGAAGAACCGTTCCGGGTCCAGTGTGAACCCCTGCAACGGCAGTGGGCGGCCGTCGGGGCCGTCCTGGTAGTCAAATTCGACGCTGCTCCGTTCGGCCACCTGCTCGTCCGGCAGAACGTGGTGGTTGGTCAGCAATAGTTCGGGAGTGACCATCGACCCGGTGCCGTAGCCGACAAGCCGGCCCCGCTCGTCACGAATATTTACGCGGCCCACCCCGCGTGCGGCGACGACCCCGCCGTCGAGATAGTCCACCCCGAGAAGATCGTTGGTTTGGATGATGCGTTCGAGGATGGCGCCTGCCGCCGCCACCGCGGCCGGCTCACCTGCCCTGATCGCGGTGGGGCTGACGGGTCGCACGTCCGGGTAGTGGCGGCTCAGCCGGTCGATACGTGTCGCCACCCGGTCCGGCTCATCCGCTCGGGCGATCCCGCCGGGCAGGCGCAGTGTGTCGATCTTTTCCCTTCGCTGAACGACCCTGCTGGCCACTCGCGCCATGGCTGAATCCTGTTGCTTGGAACGCCTGACTTCCGGATCCACTACGCTCTCCCGTTTTCCATCGCTGTTGAAACGACGCCAGCAGGCGGCCGGCCAACACCCTCCGCGGCCTTGAGCACTGGCTTCCACCAGCCCTTCAGCACACGATCACGATCGTGCAGTGCCGCGCTAATCAATCTCGCCTTGCAGAGATCGAACTTTGGGCTGTATTCGTGGCCGCCCGGATGCCGAAATAGGCGGTCGTGATGGACCCGATAGCGGTAAAGGCACTGGTGAGTATTGCGACGGCTTGACCGTTTGCCGAACTCGAATCCAACACAACTAGACCAACGATTGCCGCTGCAGCTATGACGGCATCACCCATGACCACCACGAGCAGCCCAGTTATCGCCCGCGCCCGCTGAACGCCATCGCTGGTCTCTGCCAAATTCCGCTGAGCAACCTCCTCGGGTTGATCTCCAGGTGAAGTCGACGGTTGATCATTCTGTTGATTCGGCGGTTGAGCCGAGCTTTCAGTCATGGCACCTCCGAGCCTTCCGCCTCCGCAACCTCCGCAACCTCCGCAAAGGTGGCGCCCCCTACCTTGATGGTCGCCACAAACGTGACCTCAACCTCTGGTCCCAACTCCTGACAAGTCTTCTCAGTGCCGCATATGGTTTGGGCTTCGCCGGCCGACAAGTCTGCGGCGTCAGCCGCTGGCTCGGCAGCTTTCGCGGAGAGGTCGGCAGCGTCGGCCGCGCGCTCGGAGTCTAGTACGGACGCCTCGCCGGTGGCCGCCGAGATTCAGCAGCTACTGCCCTTCATGCCCTCAAACCACAAAGCAGTAGGCCGAAGACAAGCCCCAGAACTCTGGTGCCGACTCGAACCTTGCCTTGCGTATTAGCCCAGTTGGCTTATCAATACGCCGGCTTCGCCGAAGCCCACGATTTCCGCCCTGCCGTCGCCGTTCGTGTCAGCCACGAAGCGGGGGTGTTTGTCCGTCCGCCAGCCACCGGCCGAATAGCCGAAGTCGTCGACCACCTTGCGCGGCTGCTCGAACTGGCCGTTGCCCTGGGATCGAGCTACCCAGACCCCGCCGTCACCGCAGCCGACGATGTCGGCCGTGCCGTCGCCGGTCGTGTCAGCCAGGAACCGCGGGTGCCTGTCCACCCGCCAGCCCTGCGCGGTGCAGAAATCGATCAGCGACGGTATCGGCGCGCTGAAGGTCCCGTCGCCCTGCGCCAGCGAGACCCAGACCTTGTCGCCGGCGAAGCCGACCAAGTCGGCCCTGCCGTCGCCGGTGATGTCGGCCATGAGCCGTGGGTTGCTCTCCATCCGCCAGCTACCCGCACCCGCCGAATAGCCGAAGTTGTCCCCCACCTTCCGCGGCTGCTCGAACTGGCCGTTGCCCTGGGATCGAGCTACCCACACCCCGTCCTCGCCGCAGCCGACGATGTCGGCCGTGCCGTCGCCGGTCGTGTCAGCCAGGAACCGCGGGTGCCTGTCCACCCGCCAGCCCTGCGCGGTGCAGAAATCGATCAGCGACGGTATCGGCGCGCTGAAGGTCCCGTCGCCCTGCGCCAGCGAGACCCAGACCTTGTCGCCGGCGAAGCCGACCAAGTCGGCCCTGCCGTCGCCGGTGATGTCGGCCATGAGCCGTGGGTTGCTCTCCATCCGCCAGCTACCCGCACCCGCCGAATAGCCGAAGTTGTCCCCCACCTTCCGCGGCTGCTCGAACTGGCCGTTGCCCTGGGATCGAGCTACCCACACCCCGTCCTCGCCGCAGCCGACGATGTCGGCCGTGCCGTCGCCGGTCGTGTCAGCCAGGAACCGCGGGTGCCTGTCCACCCGCCAGCCCTGGCTGAAACAAAAGGCCTGCAACGCCACGTTCGCTGCGGAGTAGCTGCCGTCGCCCTGCGCCAGCGAGACCCAGACTTTTCCTTCGCCGAAGCCGACCACGTCGGCCCTGCCGTCGCCGGTGATGTCGGCCATCAGCCGCAGGTGCTTGTCCACCCGCCAACTACCAGCCGAATAGCCGAAACCCTTCACGGCCAATCGGATGTTGCTTGTCACAACACGCTCCAACATCAGTCCGGGACTGTCCGGATTGCCGGTTCTCTGTTCCGTGGGAGAAGCCACCGCACATGTCTGGCGGCTACGTCCGGCGGCGGTGCCAGGTCCGTAGCCACTGTCCGCCTTACGGGCCGTTTCGAACTCAGCGGTCATCCCGCCTCCCGCATCGCCATGCTATGTCGGCCGTCCGCTCGTCGTGCCATTACGTCAATTCGCCTTGATTACTCGGCCTTCTCGCGGATGCTCAGGGCGTTCACGAGGTGGTCCGCCTCACCGGTTGCTGAAGTCTGGCGCCACCGCACCACGCACCCTCAGTGTCGGTTGACTCGAGCCCAGCCTGGCGCAGCCGGCGCCAGCGTCCGTTGATGAGGGCCGGCCGCGACGAGCTGTGAGAGCTAATCCTCCAACGGTGACAAGATCAGCACCCCGCCGTCTGGTACTGGACAGCGGGATCGGCACCGCCAACACCGCAACCCTCGTACGCTTGGCGGAGTTGCTCACCGATACCCGTATCGTGCCGGTCGGCCTTGACCTGGGGCGCGGCAGTGCGCGTGAGGACCTGGCTTCAACTAGCTCGCCCGGGAGCGATTCCAGCCGACCCTCGGCACCCACCCGGATGTCGAGGGTGAGGCCGAAAAGTCGGTGAGGAGTTCCACTGATCCCGTAGGCAACAGCTCGGCGTCATGAAGCGATCGTGAAGGAGACGCGGCCGATGCCCGACAACGGTTTGACGAAGTTTTCCCTGCACCGCACCGACGAAGCCCAGGTCCCCACGCTTTCGGAGATCGATGGGGAGTTGGAACGCGCCGACCACGTCCGCGGGCTGACCTTCGAACCCGCGACCCTCGATCCCGAGACTGTCGCCCGGCGCTACCTCAATCAGATGATCGCCAGTCCAGCGGTGCCTGCGCTTACCGCAGGGGGCCGGGAAGGACCGGCGACCGAGTACCGGATCATCGGCACCGAGACCGCTCCGCTGACCAACACAACCATCGTCAAATTTTCCCAACACCGCTACCGGATCCCCGTCTACGGTTCACTGATCACCGTCGAACTGGACACTGACAACTCCTTTCTGTCCATCAACTCCGCCCTTGGTGATCCAGACCGGGTCGATCCAGTCGCTGCAATTTCTCCAGCTCAAGCCGTGGACGTCATCCGCGACGACGCGGGTGACGAAGCCCTGCCACTGGCGGAGATGCCGCGTCTCTACTTCTACTTCGACAATCGCACCGAGCCACACCGATGGCGGCTCGTCTACATCGCCAAGGACGTGCTCAGGCGGACAAACGCCAACGGCAACGCCCGCACGGGCGAGACAAGTGCGGCCCTACCAGAACTGGTCGACTACATAATCGACGCCCACTCTGGTGAACTGGTGGCCCGACCCACTCGGACCCAGACGGTGACGTGGACAGCCGCCGACGGGGACGGCGTCGACGGCCTCGGGCACACCCGGCACTTGCGCCTGGAGCACGACGGCAACGGCAATCTCCGGCTGAGGGACACCGGACGGAACGTCCACACATACAACTTTCGCTTCAAGGACGTCGTACACCAGGAAGGAGCCCTGCCTGGCGACCTCGCCGCAAACCCGCCTGACCCGTGGGACCCTGGGGCCGTCAGCGCCCACGCCAACGCGGCTGAGGTCGCCGACTTTCTGCTGAACACTCTGCGACGCAACGGCCTCGACGGCCAGGGAGGACCCTTCATCTCCAGCGTCAACTGCACGTACCTCAACCCCGACCCAGCCAACAGAGAGTGGCGGAACGCGGCCTGGATCGGCACCCAGATGATCTACGGCCAACGCGCCGTCGGCGGCAGCCTGCAGTCCTACGCCGTCGCCACGGACGTCGTCGCCCACGAGATCACCCACGGGCTCACCGATCGGACCGCCCGGCTGGAGTACGAGACCGAATCCGGAGCGCTAAACGAGTCGTACTCTGACATCTTCGGCATCATCATCTCCAATTTTCCCTGCCATGACGTCAATCAGTGGAACTGGGAGATGGGTGAGGACCTGGATGCCAGTGGCGTGCCCCTCAGGGACATGAGCGATCCCACCAAACGGGGGCAGCCCGCGCACATGAACGACTTCAAGAGGCTGAGGTCCGGAGAGGATCCTGCCAACCGCAACGACTGGGGCTACGTGCACCGCAACAGCGGCATCCACAACAAGGCCGCCTTCAACCTGCTTACGGCAAAGACCGCAACGGACGACCAGACTTTCAGGGTTGAGGAGGCCGCGTCGCTCTTCTACCTCGCGCTGACAAATCATTTGTCGCGCAGATCCGGCTTCAGCGACAGCCGCCGAGGGATCGACCTTGCCGCAAGGACGCTCTTCCGCAACGAACCACCCGAGACCCTCAACGAGAAGCTGGCCGCCATCGCCAAATCGTTCGACGACGTGGGGATTGCAACCTGAACGGGCCAGTGCGGTGTCCACCAACGTTGATCGAGGTACCCGCGGGGACAGGGCTCCGGCAAGGTAGCGATATGACCGGTCTGGCCGTTTGAGTGCAGACGCTCCTGATCATCACGGTATGAGGACAGGCGCGGCCTTTCGATGATCATCCAGGTGTCGAAGCTGGGAAGATCAAAGAGGACCGCGCCCGTTGGGAACATCATCGCTGATTGACGTGTTGGCCGTGCACGCGGACCGCTTGGACGAGCCGTTGACAGGCGGCCGGACGAGCTTGGTCACGGCGTTGAGGCAGGTGCCGGACCGGCGAGACCCTCGCGGTGTCGTCCATGCGCTGCCCGGGGTCCTGGCCGCCGCGGTCGCGGCGGTGTTGACCGGCGCCCGGTCCGCGGCGGCCGTCGCCGAATGGGCCGGCGACGTCCCGCAGCAGGTCCTCGCCGAGTTGGGCGTGTTCCGAGACCCGCTCACCGGGGTGTATCGGGCGCCGGACGAGTCCACATTCCGGCGGATCCTGGCTGGCGTCGACGCCGACGCCCTGGACGACGCGGTCGGCCGGTGGCTCATCGCCTCCGGGCCGGCGGCAGGAACCCCGACCGGGCGGCGTGTGTACAGCGTGGACGGCAAAACCCTGCGGGGCAGCGGACCGGCCGGAGCGCAGGTGCACCTGCTGGCCGTGCTGGACCAACGCACCGGGGCGGTCCTCGCCCAAGTCGACGTGGCCGGCAAGACCAATGAGATCACCCGCTTCCAGCCGCTGCTGGCCGCCCTCGACCTGAGCGCGGCGCTCGTCACCGCTGATGCGTTACACACCCAACGCGAGCATGCCCGCTGGCTCGCCGAGACCAAGCACGCCGGCTACCTGTTCACCGTGAAGAAGAACCAGCCGCGTCTGTATCGGCAGCTCAAAGCCCTGCCCTGGACGAAGGTCCCGGTCCAAGACGAGACCGGCGAACGCGGCCACGGCCGCTACGACATCCGCCGTCTACAAGCGGTCACCTGCACCGGGCCGCTCGCCCTGGACTTCCCACACGCCGTCCAAGCCCTGCGGATCCGCCGCCGCCGACTCAACCTGAGCACCGGCCGCTGGTCCACCGTCACCGTCTACGCCATCACCAACCTGACCGCCGCCCAGGCCAACCCCGCCGACCTGGCCGACGGGCTACGCGGACACTGGGCCATCGAAACCCTGCACCACATCCGCGACACCACCTACGGCGAAGACGCCAGCCGCCTGCGCACCCGCAACGCACCCCGCGCAATGGCCACCCTGCGCAACACCGCGATCAGCCTGCTCCGCCTCGCCGGCATCACCACCATCGCCCAAGCCCTCCGCCGCAACAGCCGAAACCCCTACCGACCGCTACAACTCCTCGGACTCACCTGAAGTCCGGCATATGACTACCTTGCCGGAGCCCTGCCCGCGGGGAGTGTATTGGACGGGTCGTTGCGGACTCCGGGGGCAGCGGCGGCGCGAGGATCAGTTGGCCTGCAGAGGGGGGCCATCTCTCTTGACTATGCCGTCGCCCACTCGCCAGCCGGCTGAGCTCAAGTGACATCAGACAGGCTCCCACCCTTGGCCGGCGCCAGGCGGTTCAACCGAATGCGCGCGTCACGACGTGAACACGCCTGCTCTCGTCTAGCAGTACGCCGCACGGCATGGTACCCAGGACAACCGCCTTCCCGCAGAGAACCTTCGTGAACGGCGGATCCCCATCCCAGTGGGACCACTCCCCATCCGGGCTCGCGGTGGACGTGACCCAGACCTCCTTGTCGTGGACGATGACGGCGACGAGGCATCCGGCGGGGTTTCCCGGGTCGTCACGCATGGTCCCGATAATCTGCTGGATGGGGGCATCGGCGGGACAGCCTCGTGCCGTCCAGTGCGGCTCTCCGTCGGGTGTCCATCGCACAGTCCACACCTGCCGGCTCAAGCCGACGGCGACGATGTCCACAGTTGCAGGCGTCACAACCCCGACGCCGATTCCCGCGGAGATCTTCTCCGTCGGGGTCGGGGTGCCCAGGTCACGCCAACGGAAAGAGGCACCGTCAGGGAGGCTTATCCAGAGGTGCCCGTTGTCGGTGACGACAACCGCGACCGGCAGCTGTCCCGCCGCAGCCGCCAGCACCTCCGCTCCCACGAACCCGAAGATCTGACGACCTTGCGGCGCGCCAACGTCAGTCCAGCACCATTCAGGCCCGGACCGCGAACGCATCCAGATCCGCCCGTCGTCCGCCAACACGTGCACGGTCGGCACCTCGGCCGCACCGACGGCGATCGGCGCGACCCCGCACTCGATCGACGTGCCGGGGGTCGGGGCGCCGTGGTCAACCCAGGACGAGCCGGCCGCATCCACGGTCCACGCCCACAGATGCCCATCACTGCCGACCACAAAGACCCACGTCGCCGGGGGGCTGGCACCAGCCACGGCGAACACGCCGACGCCCGCCTTGGATGTGACGGCGGCTGCAGGCCGGCCGTGGTGGTTCCACGGCTGAGCCCCTCCCTCCCCCACCCACAACCGGCATCCCCACAAATCGCCGTGCTCGTCGACGACGAACACCACGCTCGGGGGCTGAGCGGAGGCATCGTCGGGCGCATCGGTAAAGGCCCCGACGACATCGGTCACGGATCCGGGTCCGGGGTGCTTCTGCCAGCTCGTCCCGGCGTCGTCCGACTCAAACGTCCACAGGTCCGAGCTCCAGGAAACCCCGGCGGTCCACAGACGTCGCTGCGGGGCCGTCGCGTCCACCTCGAAGGCCGCAGTGGGGCTGACAACCGCCACGTCGTCTGGTGTGGTTCCCCGATCCGTCCAGGTGCCGTTCAGCGACCGCGTCCAAATGTTGTGGCCGGCGCGGCAAACGACGACGGGCTCCTCATCGGGTTGGGGGTCTGGGCCTTTGCCTGCAACCACAGCCGCGCCGACCTCTTGCGCAACCGACGGCCGTCCCAGGTCGCACCACCGCCAGTCATGACCGGAGCCGATTACCATGCCGATGGTGGTCTCCGGGAATCCCGTCTCCACAATGGCGCACGCCTCCAACCGGCCGCTGCTGTCACGGATGCTGGTCGCCGAGAGCCCGGGGCCGAACGTGAAGAAGCCGAAGCTGGGCTGCGGTCCCCCGGGATCGATCCACTTCCACACCGAGTTTTCGCGTACGGCGACCCTGAGGGCGAAGTCCGGGCTGTCGCCGTGGCGGACCAGGGCGAAGATGTGCTGCTGCGGTTCCGCCGCCGGGGCGACGGACGCGATCGCGGACGCGAGTGGCCCGACGAACAGGTCGGGGTCCGACATGATTGGGAACCATGTGCCGTCGGGGTCGACCCCGACGCGTATCCATGGTCGTTGGGAAGGGCTAGTCACCACGAGCGTGTGTCGCGTGGTGGTGTCGCGCCTCGTGGTGCTGTTGACAATTTTGCCTGCGTCGACAAAGTCGAGATCCGAGTCCCGGGTAGGACCACCGAGGTCGACCCACGACCCGGACGTGGCCTCCGACCGGTACAGCCAGACCTGGGTATCGCCGCCGACCACGGCCAGCGTGAGGGTGCCGGATGCTTCGACGGTGAGCAAGGTAGCGTCTCTGACTTCGTCTGTGGTGGGCGGCGTTCCTACGCGCTCCCATCGCCAGGCCGGTCCCGTGCGGCGCCGCAGGTATAGCTGGCCGCCTGCGGTGCCGACCACGATGGCAGTGGCCTCGCTGCTCGCCCGTGCCCACACGACTTCACCAGGAGTTCCGAGACGAATCCAGTTGGCCATCAGCGTGACCCTGCCAGGCTAGTCCCCACCTGAGGATTTCGCTGGAGGTGCGCTCCCGTCCAGCTTCCGCGTACAGCTGTGGTGAAGTGCCGCCGGAGAGAGGATGTCTGCCGACGACGGGGCAGCGTGGGATCGGGTGGGCTGCCTAGGTGGCTCATCCTGTCGCTCCTCTACGAATCGTGTACCGGACGATGAGGTAGGGGTCGGCGGAGGTTTGGTCGCGACGCACGATGTCGTTGTCCTCGGCAACGGCCAGGGTGAAGGCGCCCTCGGCGGCGAGTTGGGCGTTGAGGTCCCGCAGCGCGTCGACGTCTGCGGGTGACGGTCCCGGTACGAGCTTGTCACCGACGATTCCGTAAAGTTCAATCGCTTGGAGGGTGATTGAAGCCGACTGCGCGAAATAGGGGAACCAGCTCTTGTCGATGCGCAGTGACAGGTTGGCGGCGCCCGCCAGGAACCGGGCCCACTCGGAGGGGAAGTCGTGGCGGAGGCTGAGCGAGCGCGCTAGCGCCTTGCCGTCTACGGCGGCGAAGCGCTCGCGCAGGTCGGTGACGACGGCGTCGGATCGCACCCCTGGGCGTGACGTGTAACTGATGTGCAGGACGGCATCGGATATGCTCGTGTAGTCAAACGTGCGCAGGTCCCCCGGCAGGCTCAGTGCCCAGGTGCTGATTGCGCCCGCTCCCTCGAACGGCAGGTATCGCTCGTCGCGCGCCGCGACGTCGAACAACCCCGAGTCCCGCACCGCGGAACTGGTGACGACCGATTCCAGCGTGCCCGGGTAGTCCAGGAACCGTGAGTCCTCTCCGGGCGCCCGGGTGTACTTACCGTCGAGAAGCCTCGGCTCTCGACGGATGGAGCTGTGCTGCAGCGATAGGGTGGCTGCGATCGATGTGTACGGGCCGGTCACGGCGGGAAGGCTGAGTGCGACGGTGCGGATTCGTCTCAAGTAGTGCCCTGTGGTTTCGAGGTCGTACAGCCATTCCGGCACGGTGAACTGGCACGCACCGCAGGAGCGCAGCTCGAGCAGGGCGTGCGGGTCAAGCATGCGCAGTGAGACGTGGGTGGTCATCTCGAACTCACGTCGGTTGTTCTCTATATAGGCCAGCTGCAGCTGTATGAGGTCGTGGTGCAGTCGCTCGCCCGCCTGCAGCCCGCGGCGGCCGGTGTCCCAGTGGGAATATCCGATGAAGGTCTTGTCGTCGATCTCGGGTCGCATCAGTTCCCGCTTTACGGCCTGCTCGGCCGAGCGGGCCACGTCGACCGCCGTTCGGTACAGCTCAGCGAAGCTGCGCGCGACCTCACCGCGCAGCCAGGTGTACAGCTCCGTGTTGGTGTCCTTGGTGGCCAGGAATGAGTCCACCTGCTTGGCTAGCCTGATCTGGTCGCCGGCGACGTCGTAGTCGCGCCGCGCGGCCTGCTCCCGCACCAGCGCGGCGATCAGTTGGCGCCCGTTTTGCATCAGCTCGAGCGCGGCCTGATTGCTGGCCTGCACGAAGTCGAGGTCACGGCGCTGGTACCCGGCGATCTTGGCCGCCCGGCTGCCATCGTGGCTTACCTGCTCGGCGGCCCCGCGGATGGCCGTGGCCAGCGTCCTTCCTACCGACGACAGCAAGGGTCCGCCGTATTCCACGTGTCCGCCGATGCCTAAGGGTTCGAGGTCGATGCCCATGTTGGGCAGCATTCCGAGTACCCCGTAGATGACGTCGATCGTGGTGGCGCGCTCCTGCATGTTTCTTACCATCGGCAGGTGGACGTTCAGTTCGGCGAACTCGTTGGGGATCAGATCCAATGATCCCTGGCTCTGCGCGCCCGCCTGAACCTGCGGATCGCCGTCGCGCGCCAGCCGCGGGGCTGGCCGGCTTTCCTGCACGATCGCGGTCGCGTACTGCCCGACCAACTGCTGGAGAACCTGCGGGAAGGTCTCCTCGGTCACCGGCTGGCGGGTCAGGCCGATGTCGCGCAGCTTGTCGACCTCGGACTCGGGGCGTCCGAGCAGCAGCTGGAAGTGACGGTAGCGGGCAAAGGTCATGGCGCGTGTGCGTAGCAGTGCTTCGGTGTTCGCCTCGGCTTCCTTCCACCCGAGGAAGCGGACGTCCCGGGTAAGCCGGGCCATGCCGATTTCGTGCCCCTGCCGCAGTCGGGCGAGTTCCTCTCCGTCGCGTTTGTCCATCGCGGATAGCAGTGCAGCTCCCGCCGATTTCACCTCTGCCGCGATTTCCAGTGCCTTCTGGATCAGCAGTGCCGCCCGCACCGGGGAGGTCGGCGCCCGGGTGCCGGCTACGGCTGCCGCGATGTCGATGCCTGCTGCCGTGGCGCGGGCCAGTAGGCCGGGATCGGGGGCGGGCGCGAACAACGAGAGTTGGCGGGCCGTTCCGGTGATGTCCTGGCAGTTGCGGATCTTGAACAGCCGGTCGGCGACTGTGTCCCAGTACCCGACCAGATGGTCGTTGCGCGGGACGCAGAAGTAGAGGCTGCGTCCGATACCGAGCAGCGGAGTGGCGCTCGCCGAGGCACCAGCCGGGGTTGGTGCCGGCGTACGCGCGAATGGTAGCTGGTTCTCTAGCTCGACCAGCGCATTCCCGAATGACTGGAGACCCGCGTCCTTGAGCTGGCGATAGCTCATCCGGGGTGCGGATCGGTGGCGTGGCACTTCCTGTGGGCGCGGGCCGAGGATGTTCGAGGCCAGGACGTACAGCTGGGTCGCCTCGTTGATCGACTCTGCGGTGTCGAGCCGGAACAGGCCGTCGCCCCAGGCGATGAGGTTGTCCAGGTACTTCATCACCACGTAGTACTGATAAGCCACGACCCGGGTGCGGGCGACCCGATGTGGACGGAAGGGTTCGCGGCGCAACCCTTCGTAGCTCTTCGCGGCCGAGTCCAGCAGTTTGCGCTCTTCGTCGCCGAGGTCCGAAGGTGGGCGGCTCAGCACCGCGACCAGCTCGTCGACTCGCGGCATGTCGCCCGGTTGGGGACATCGGAACCGGACAAACTTCCAGAACCGGTCGGGCACGGGAGCGGTGGCATCGGTCTCGGTCGGGTCGAAGATGTGGTGGAACCACCGCTGGGCTTCGGCGAAGCGCTGGTTCTTGCTCAGGTGCACCGCGATGGCCAACGGAGCGTGGAAGAACAGCTCCCAGTTGTAGACCGAGTAGGGGCCGGACTCGCTGACGTCGATGTTCTTCGGGGAGCAGACGACCTTGAACCGCGGGTCCTCACCGGGCGTGGACGGGTCGTTCGGATCGTAGATCTTGTCGAAGAACGACTCGCGGACCTGCTGGCACGCCAGGTCCAGGAGGCCGTCCACGGACTGCTGATTGAGCCGGTCCACGAGCATCCCGACGTAGGGATGGAAGTGGTTCTCGAACACGAAGGATTTCGTATCGGCCATGGCACGTCCTCTTCGCGCTCAGCGGGAAATAGCTTGGGCGGTGATCGTGCCCAGGTCGGGGAAGGTCAGGGGTGCGACCGCAGGTTCGGGGAACAGTCCGAAGGAGTGTGCTGGCTCGCTAGGTCCGGGGTGGACGTAGAAGACATGCCTGCTGTCCTGGAAAAAGAACGGGGCCTGTTGCGGATCCTTTAGTCGGTGCATTGGCCCGATGCCTCGGTAGGGTGGCTGGCTGGCATGCAGCACGACCATGGGAGCCAGTGGGTTGTCCCTCGCGGTGACGACGAACGGGCCGGTCTCGGAGAATTGTCGATCCGCGGGGAATCCCAGCGACCCGGCTTGGTCGTCCTCCTTGCGGACTGGCAGGCTGTGCGTGGTGTAGAGCCGGAAATGGGAGTTGCCGCTTCCGCCCGGGCTGGGGTTGAGCACGACGATGCCGAGGCTGTCGCGTACGCCGGTGACGTCCTCCTTGATATCGGAGGCCAGGCGTAGCGTCAGTGGATCGCCGATCACGCTGAACTGGGCCCCCAGGTCGATCGGCCGGTCGGGGTCTGAGGTGCGCGGCGACTGCCACCGGCCGTTGTAGTACTCGCTCCAGAACAGACTCACGGTCAGCGTCGCGGTCGGGCTGGATTTCAGGTCTCGCACGGCCAGGTCTCCCAGCCGTGCTTCTGGCTTGGCGGACGCGGCGAACGGGCCCGGCTGCCGGCTGTCGGGCTGCTTGGAGACCTTCAGCCAGAACAGCAGGAACCGGCCTTTCCAGATCACCGGGAGTACGGGGTCGTCCTGGATTTCGAGGGTGACCCGCTCCCACGGCCGCCACGTCCCGTCGAGGGTCCGATGGTAGTAGCTGCGTTTCGCCCCGGAGGTGCGGCCGATGACGTGCACAAGTGGATCAAGGACGTCGGTGTTGGCGGCCTTGCGCTCGTCGACGTGCATACCGGCGATCTCGAGATTTGCCACGTCGTCGAGCTTTTCCAGGTAGTGGCCCAGTGCGGTTGCGGCGGCCTGGTCGGTGATGTCGGACTGAAGCAGCTCCGACTCCACCTCGCGGAAGAACGGCGACTTGTCGTCCCGGAGATCAGGGTCGAGCCAGTTTTCCGGGAACAAAAAGACCTTGCGGTTGGCTTCCCAGATCCGGTAACGCTTTATTGCCTCCCAGCGCTGCGGGTCGATCGACTCCGGCGAGACCTCCGGCTCGAGGTTCAGCAACGACCGCGCGACGAACAGCTGCACGGTCGAGATGGCCTGCGCGATACGCGATGTGGTCATGCACGGGTCCATCTGCACGTCGATGAGCAGCTTTTCGTACAGCTGGTCGGGAGAGATGAACTCGCCGGTGACCTCGTCCACGGTCAGGTCGGGGTCGGGGTTTTCCAGGTGCAAGACCTTGCCCACAAGGGCGTCGCGAGCGGCGCGGCGTAGCTCGTTGTGGATCGGGCGTGCGACGTCTGCCCAGGCGGTGTCGTCGTAGCGGGCGCGGAGGGCGTCGCGCACGTCCCGCACGTCCTGTCCCGTTGGAGTGGTCCTGAGGGTGCGGGCGAGTGTGGTCACCGGCAGCGCGACGGTGCGGATCAGATCCAGCACGTCGGCCACCCGCTGGAGCGCGTCGATGCTGCGCAGCGCAGATCCCGCGACTCCCAGGTGCTTGGCGACGCAGTCCACGGCCGGCGGGGTCACCCCGGTGAGCGCCGCGATCAGTGCCGATGGCGGGTCGAGCACTGAGGCGTCGAGCAGGTCGACGATTGCGGTGCCGGTGACCCGCCAGCGCTCGCGTAGCTGACAGTAACGGGCGAGGGCGTTGACGGCGCATACAAGTGTGAGCCGCGCCGCTGAATCGGGAGCGACGGGCACCGCGGACAGCCAGCCGACGTCACCGATGCGGTACTGCGGTGAGCGCGCGAGGGACAGCAGCTCGCGGGCCGTAACTCTGAGCGCGGACGAAAAATCGACGGCCGCCAGAAGCCGTCGATACGCGCTGGTGAACACCGCGACGGTATCTGCGGGACAGCAGGCGCTGCCCGGCAGCGGTACCGTGGCGACTCCCTCGGCGTGCCACCGCAAACGCAGCGTGATGCTCAACCCGGTCGCGGTCAGCTTCAGCGACACTGGCCGCCCGGCCACGAGATCGATCGGCTCCGCCGTCCACGTCTGGCCTTCGCGTCGCAGATTCACAGGCTGGCAGTCGACCTGGAGCGCGACGGAGGAGCCGTCCGTCTCCACCGTCAGCACATAGGCTCCCGGGACCGGCGGGTCGACGATGGCAGCCCAGGTTCCGCTGATCGGTCCGGCGGGCATCCCGGCCGCCTGGGCCAAGTCCGCTCCGCCGGGCCCGTAGTCGACGCCGAGTGCGATGCCGGTCCGGACCGGTTCACCGGTGGCCGGGGCTTCGCCGGACCCAGCCCAGAAGCGCACGCTCAGCCCGGCGGCGGTGACCGCCGCCAGGTCGTCCCCGACCGAACGCTGCGGTGCGGACCCCGGCATCGCGACGGGATCCTCGATGAGGGCGATGACAGCCTCGGGCTCGGTACCGATTACGGGGCCCAGTACCTCGCCCAGTTGCCGGCGTCGCAAACTGGGCCGCAGATCCTCCAGCAAGGCCGCACCCAGAGCTGCCAGGCGCCCCTCCTTGCCCAAAACGGCGGGATCGGCCGCCCAAGCACGCCACCGCTGTTCCAGGATCGGATACGCGCGGAACAGCGGCAGGTAATCGGCCTGCCCGGCGTTGGCCAGGGCCGCGACCGCGTCGGTCAGGCCGGCCGGCAGGTCGGGCAGGGCCCTCACCGCTGCCGCCGACTCCGGGGTCAGCACCCCGCGATGGATCAGCAGCGACCGCTCCGCGTCGTACGCGAGGCCGGGCGCGACGGCCAGCACCGGTTCGGGGAGCTGCGCCTCGCTTTGCTGGTAGGCGGTGGTGTAGGTCGAGGCCGCGGCGAGAAGGCCGAGGAATGTGTCGCTGACGTCGGCGGGGAACACGGTCGTCAGGACAGCGCGCAGCGCCGACTCGGTCCACTGCCCGCCGGCGGGTGCGCGGGGATCGGCGAGCGCGCAGCGGACCGAGCGCAAGACCGGCATGATCTCCGAGTCCGAGCTGCTGTCCGTCCCGAGCGCCAGCGCCGCGAGGTGCGCGATGGAAAGGCCGGACTTCCGGATCGACCGGACGAGACGCACGAGCTTCAAGAAGTCCGGCTCGGATTCATCCAAGGGGGCGAATGGGTTCCAGTCGGTCGCCTCGACGAGGTTGATCAGCTCCGTAACGCTTATCTGCAGGGTCCGGGCGAGGTAGCCGTACCGGAACAGAAGGCTGATGGAGGCGACGGACAGTGGCGTCGTCGCGTCGACACGGGCGGCGGACGCAACCACGGTGAACTCTTCGGCGGTGAGCTTGAGCGCCGCTTGCAGGGCCGGGATGTGATCGAGCAGCCGGGCGTCCGGGCGGGCGGGCGGGCTGCCGTTCGGGCCGGGTCCGAACACCGGATCGGTGCCGAGGAGAGTGGATGTGGGAAACAGCGTGCGATACGGGGCCCTCGGGCCGTGGGTGCCGAGCGGCGCGAAGCAACCGAGCAGCCACGGCAGGTCGTCGGCGGCATCGAGTCCGAGCAGGTCCATCCCGGTCAGCAGGTGCCCGAGCCGGATCAGAACGGCGTCAAAGCCGGAGTCGAGGTTGCGGCGTACCTCGGCGATGGACGCGGTGACCGGCACCGGGGCGGGCCAGAGCGCGGCGAGCACCTCGTCGGTTCGCTCGATGCTCCAGCCGAGTCGGTTGCGCAGGCGGACGAACCGCGCGATCGCCAGCAGGTCGACGGCCCGCAGCTTGTTGCGCGCCACGTCGGGCAGGGTCCGCCTCAGCTCCAGCTTGGCGAAGGCGCCGGTCGGGTCTCCGGCGGGGGGCTCCTGTCCGCTCGGATCGGTGAGCACGACGATGTTCATGATCTGTTCGTGGTGGGCGGTCAGCCACGCGACGACATCTCCACCGAACGGCGCGGTGTCCAGACCAGGTCGCAGCGCCGCCCTGAATGCCGCAGGGGTGATCGTCCCCTCGTGCAGAGCCTGGATCGTGGGGAAGCCGACGCCGAGAGTGCGGAGGAGCACCAGCAGATCGGCGTCGGGGTTGACGAACCGCGTCTGGATCAAGCTGACCAACTCGGCGGGGCTGATGCCGAGGCGACGGGCGAGCCGACGGGCGTTGCCCACACCGCTGACGAACTGCTCCTCCGTCACCCGCGCCGGGTCGTCGCCGTAGAGCTGCTGGGCGGTCACGGCGGACCCGATCAGGAGGTCGCGCTCGGCCGGGTCGATGCCTACCCGTTCCCGCACCACGTCTTGCCACGACCGGCCGTTGGCGTCGTCGGGGGCAAGCGAGGCCATCGCGTCCCTGAGGTTCACCCTCGCTTGGACGAGGTAGGCCCGCAGGGCGGACAGGCGCTGGTCCCACGGCAGCACGAGCGGGTAGCAGGCCCCCCGCAGCGCGGAGTAGGCGGCCTCGTCCACGAACTGCGGCGAGGCCAGCAGTTCGGCGGTGCTCGTACCCGGCGTTACATCATGGCCCTGGTACCCGTCGATCGAGGAATGGACGACGACATGTTCGAGGATCTCATTCGCCAGATCGACGTACGGAAGCTCGGTGACTGTGTTCTCGCAGCTCAGCGCTATGTGCTGCAGATCGGGGCGGCGCTGCAGGAGCACGTCGAGCGGGCGGCGGCCGCCGGACTTCGGGTCGCAGTTCAGGAACTCGAGCAGGTCGACTAGGTAGGCGGCCGGGCTGAGCACCGACTCGCAATGCTCGCAGGCGCCGGTGTCGGCTGGGCCGAACAGCGTCTCCAGGTTCGGCAGCGTACGCACGTCCGCTAGGCGTGCCGCCTCGTTCGCGGCGCGGGCCCGCGCCCCGGGTCCTGTGCGCGCTGCGGGTCCGCCACGCGGTACCGCGAATACTTCGGGCGCGGCGCGGGCCACGAGATGGCTGGTGGCCGTGGCGAGGGTGGCGGTGTAGACCTGATCGCCGCGTCGGAAGGTTTCCCGGGCGACGTCCTCGCCGCCTAGGGCGGAGCCGAACCGCGAGACGAATGCCGCCTCACCGTGCATAGCCACCGCTCGGGCGGAGTCGAAGCCGAGCGCGCGCAGAGCCCGCACCGCTTCCGGGTTGGGGGCGACCGCGACGATCCGCTGCAGGGTCGCGACCGCGTCGCGCACCGGCGGTTCAAGATCGATGCCGTGGGCACCCACGAAGTGGTCGATGGGGTGCACGGCGAGCTCGAACCGGTCGTTGTGCTCGGCGAAGAAGTCGGCCACAGCGCGATCGGTGCCGGGCGGACCGTCGACGGGGATGGCTCCCTCGGCCACCTCGGCACTCAGAACGGCGGTGGGATGGCGTAGCCGCAGTTCCTCGGCCAGAATCGCGGCGTAGGTGTCTCGCCGTGAGGCCTCGTCCTCGCCTGGGAGGTCGTCGGGGACCGGCACGTCGGGGGTGAGGTGCTCCCGCCACCGGTGCGCGTGGTGGTAGCCCGCCACGGCGAGATCACTCACTCGCGCCGGGGCCGGGCCGCCGTGAAGTTTGGCGATCAGCGCAGCGTTGTTGCGGGTCAGGTTGGCCAGCGCCCCATCGAGTTCCAGTCGGGCGGCGGTGTCGTCGGCGAAATGCCCTCGCACCTGCGACCACAGCGTGTCAGGCGCATCCCGATACTCCCGGTAGATCTGGGCGAAGCGATGCCGGTCGGCCGCATCGGGCAGAGCGTCGATCAGCAGGTCGCCCAACCGCGAGTCACCGACCCCGGTGGGCAGATCCAGGACCGCGTGACCAACCAACGCGCGTACCGCCTGGAGGCTCGCGGGGATTGCCTCCGCAAGCTGCGGCGCGATGATCCCCTGTTCGATGGCGCGGGACCATACTGTCTCGATCACGCCGGCAGATGTGAGTGCCCACAGCCGCGAGCCCGCGGGCAGACCGGCCCGGTACAGGGCGTAGTGCAGCGGGGCGGGGATGCCGGTGTCGGCCGCCTCGCGCTCAGCCAGCGAGGCCATGGAAACGGCTCGGGCATTCCACCCGCTCTTGGCGGCCGCGAACGTGACGTCGCGGCGTTGCTCGTCCTCCACAAGACGAGCCGGGCTGACCGGGATCTCGCCGGCACCGGCCAGCCCCTCGGCGATGTCGGCGACAAGACGGCTGTGCTCGTCGAGGACGGGTACCGCGCCCGCCGGGAGCACGACGTTGACGTGCTCGTCGGGGCCGGCGTCGAAGCGCGTCGCGGAACGGGCGATCACTTCCCGTTCGGGCGCCGGGCTGGCGACGGGCGTCGCCTCGTTCGAGGGGGCCGGCGTCCGGACCACCCGCACGACGAGGTCAAGGCTCGCTCCTGGCCTCGAGCGGACCGACTCGGAGTCGAAGGTCAGTACGAACGTTCCGTCCGCCTTCACCGCTGCCGCGCCTACCAGATGCTCGCCGCCTAGGCGCAGATCGAAGACCTCAACGGCGATTCCGGCGGTGACCGGGGATCCCGTGTCGTCACGGACGGTCCCGCCGATCCGGAACTTTTCCGCCTCAGATGTCGTCATAAACCGTCCGCCTCCCAGCCGGGCGCGGCCCCGAGGTCAAACCGTCAGCGTCGCCAGTCAAGCTGACCCCCACACCGCGGCACGGGAGGCAGATGAACCAGCCCCTGCGGCACCTTGACCCAGTCCGATCCGTCGTACGGCCTCCGCCACATGCGCTGCTCACACCGTAACTTGGATAAGTAGGGCTAATGCGCGTGATGGCGATATAACGTCGGATTCAGCCACACGCCCAGACCTTGTCGCCTTGGCGACGCCGTACTCCCCGACCATCTACCAGGACGTGGGCCGCAGTGTGCGTTCATGCGACTGGAGGGTGTTGCGGTATGGACGAGCAGCCTCGACCGAGTGAACGGCCCGTGTGGGGCCGGTCCGGCTCGGCGAGCGAGCCGCTCGGCTCCTCCGGGCCTCGGCCGCCGGCCATCAATCTCCCGAAGGGCGGCGGTGCGATCAAGGGGATCGGCGAGACGTTCGCCACCAACCCGGCGACCGGCGCCGGATCGATGAGCGTACCGATCGCCGCCAGCCCTGGCCGCGGAGGCTTTGGTCCGCAACTGTCGCTCACCTATGACTCCGGCGCGGGCAACGGCCCGTTCGGCTTCGGTTGTGGTCTTGGGCTCCCCGCGATCACTCGTAAGACCGACACGGGTCTGCCGCAGTACGATCACGCCAGCGAGTCCGACATCTTTGTCCTGTCCGGCGCGGAGGATCTGGTACCGGTTCTGGTTAAGCAGAACGGCCAATGGACGCGCGAGAGTCTGCCGCCGCGCACAATAGGCGGCGTTCAGTACTGCGTCCAGCGTTACCGCCCCCGCGTCGAGGGTCTCTTCGCACGGATCGAGCGCTGGACGAACCTCAGCAACCCGACCGATGTCTTCTGGCGCTCGATCTCGCGCGACAACATCACGACCTGGTACGGCAGGACCGACGAGTCGCGCATCGCCGACCCGGCCGACGCCCGGCGCATCTTCAGCTGGCTGATCTGCGCGAGCTTCGACGACAAGGGCAACGTCATCGCCTACGGCTACAAGCCCGAGAATGACAAGCAGGTCGACACGAGCAGGGCCAATGAGCGCAACCGCGAGCGGAGCGCCAACCGCTACCTCAAGCGGATCCGCTACGGCAATCACACTCCGTACTTCCCCGCTCTTGACCCGGTGGCCGCCTGGCCGGCGCTGCCCCCCGACGACCAGTGGTATTTCGAACTTGTCTTCGACTACGGCGAGCACGACGCGGCGAGCCCGCTGCCGGAAGACGAGTCGGACTGGCCGGTCCGCCCCGACCCGTTCTCCTCCTACCGCTCCGGCTTCGAAGTGCGCACATACCGCCGCTGCCGGCGCGTGCTGATGTTCCACCATTTTCCCGATGAACCGGAGGTCCGCGCCAATTGTCTGGTCCGCTCGACCGACTTCACCTACTCACATGACGAGCAACCGGCGAACGCGCGCCGCCCGATCTACTCGAAGCTGGTGGCGGTCACGCAGTGGGGCTACCAGCGCCAGAGTGACGGCTATCATTGCCGGTCGCTGCCGCCGGTGGAATTCGGCTACAGCGAGGCGATCATCCAGAGCGAGCTACGCGAGCTTGACCCCGACAGCCTCACGAACCTGCCGATCGGTCGGTACCGGTGGGTCGATCTGGACGGCGAGGGGTTGCCCGGATTCTTGACCGAACAGGCCAATGCCTGGTTCTACAAGCGCAACCTGAGCCCGATCAACCGTGTCGGCCGAAGCGGCGACCAGCACGTCGAGGCGCGCTTTGGTCCGCTCGAGGTCGTCACGCCCAGCCCGGCACTCGCGCTGGCCGATGGCGCGCAGTTTCTCGACCTGGCCGGCGATGGGCGTCCAGACGTCGTGCAGTTCGCCGGGCCGGTTCCCGGCTTCTACGAGCGCGCCGAGGACGCACAATGGGAACCGTTCACCGCCTTTCGCGCGTTGCCCAACCGCGACTGGGCAGATCCGAATCTCCGATTCGTCGACCTTGACGGTGACGGGCGCGCCGATGTGCTGATTACCGAGGACCACGCGCTGGCCTGGCATCCGTCGCTCGGCGAGGATGGCTTCGGCCCGCAGCGGCGCGTGAACGCGGTGTGGGACGAGGAGTGCGGGCCGGTGTTGGTCTTCGCCGACAGCGAGCAGTCGATCTACCTCGCCGACATGAGCGGTGATGGACTGACCGACCTCGTACGTATCCGCAATCGCGAGGTCTGCTACTGGCCGAACCTGGGCTACGGCCGCTTCGGCCCGAAGGTGACGATGGACGGCCTGCCGGGGCCCGGCGCGACGGGCGAGGACGCGATGGCGGGTCATGACGAACGGGAGCCGTTCGACCGGCCAGAGCTGTTCGACCAACGACGCGTGCGGCTGGCCGACATCGACGGCTCCGGCACGACCGACATCATCTACCTGCACGCCGAGGGCGTGCGCATCTACTTCAACCAATGCGGCAACAGCTGGAGCAAGCCGGTGACGCTCCCAGCTTTTCCACCAGCCACGACGATGACCAGCGTGGAGGCGGTTGACCTGCTCGGCAACGGCACGGCGTGCCTGGTCTGGTCCTCGCCGCTGCCGGGCGACGCGCGCCGCCCGCTGCGCTATATCGACCTGATGGGCGGGCAAAAGCCGCACCTGCTGGTCACGACGAAAAACAACCTGGGCGCGGAGACAAAGATCCAGTACGCCCCTTCGACGAAGTTCTATCTGCAGGACAAGGCTGCCGGTACGCCCTGGGCGACAAAGCTGCCCTTCCCGGTGCATGTCGTCGAGCGGTTGACGGTACGCGACACATGGCGCGGGACCAGCTTCTCCAGCACCTATAGCTACCACCACGGCTACTTCGACGGACCCGATCGCGAGTTCCGCGGCTTCGGGCGCGTCGAGCAGGTGGATGTCGAGGACTACGGGACGTTTACCGCCGGAAACGCAAACAGCCCCTACGTCACCCAGGACCGCCGGCTCTACCAGCCACCGGTCAAGACCGTCACGTGGTATCACACCGGTGCCCTGCTCGACGGCGAGCGGATCCTGCACCAGCACGAGCGCGAGTACTTTCCGGCCTGGTTCGAAGACCGTCAGCCCGGACAGCAGGTGCTCGGGACCTTCTATGAGCGCGCGCTGCCGGAGCCGGACATCGACGCGCAGAGCCTCACCGTCGACGAGCGACATGAGGCGCTGCGGACATGCAAGGGCATGCCGCTGCGCCAAGAGGTCTACGAGCTGGACATCGCCGCACTGACCAAGGGCCAGCAGACACCGGTCAGGCTCTTCTCGGCGACCTCCCATGCCTGCCACATCCGGTTGGAGCAGCCGCGGGCTGGCAACCGCCACGCGGCCTTCCACGCCAGCGAAAGCGAGGCGATCAACTACCACTACGAACTCGACCTGCGCGCCGAGACGCTCGCGCCCGATCCGCGCATCACGCACACTCTGAACCTGAGAATCGACGAGTACGGCAACACCCTCCAGGCCGCGACGGTTGGCTACCCGCGCTGGTCGGCTGCGCCGCTGGACGACCCGCTCCTGACGAACGGGGCCGAGGCCCTGGTCGCCGCCGTGCAGGCAGAGCTGCACATCGCCTATGTCGAGACGCACTACACCGACGATGCGGTGGCCGATCCGGACAGCTATCGCCTGCGCCTGCCCTGCGAGGTGCAGACCTACGAACTGACCGGCGTCAAACCCGCCGATGCCGGCGACGGGAGCTACTTCGCGCTCGGAAAGCTGCGTGAGCTCAAGCTCAGCGATCGTTATCAGAGGCGCGGGACGGCCGTCGAGGCGATCCCCTACCAACAGCTGCCCGACCGGACGACGCGACAGAAGCGGCTGGTCGAGCAGACGCGTTCGCTGTACTTCGACGATGCGCTGGACGGGCCGCTGCCGCTCGGTACGCTGAATGCCCGCGGACTGTCGTATGAGACCTACACGCTGGCCTTGACCAACACGCTGCTGACGAAAGTATTGGGCGATCGGCTGACGCCCGACGTCGCCGCCGCGTTGGACAGCCAACCTCTCAGTGGCTATCTCAGCGGCCCGGCACTGGCACAACGGTTGGGCGAGGACACGGCAGGGCAGTACTGGCGCTGTTCGGGGGTAGCCGGTTTCAACGCCGACGCGCAGCAGCATTTCTTCCTGCCCGAGCGTTACACCGACCCGTTCGGGAATGTCACAGTGCTTGACTATGACCCGCGCGATCTCTACCCATGCGTGATCGCGGATGCGGTTGGGAATCGTACCGAGGTCGTCGCGTTCGACTTTCACATGATGGCGCCACGCCAGATCTGCGACATCAACGGCAACCACTCAGAGGTGCGCTTCGACGTGCTGGGCATGCCGGCCGCGACCGCGCTGAGTGGCAAGAACGGCGAGGGCGACCATCTCACCGGGATCGACGATGCGACGCTCAATCCGGATCTGGCAATCCTGGCCAATTTCTTCGTCACCAACGATTACGACGCGGCCGGGGCAAAACAGCTGCTCGGCGGCGCGACCACCCGGCACCTCTACCACTTCGGCGAGACCATGCACAACGGCGCGGTCGTGTGGGGGCAGCATCCGCCCTGCGCCGCCCAGATCGCCCGCGAGGAGCACGCAGCCGAGCAGCCCGACAGCCCGGTACAGGCAGCGTTTGAGTACTCCGACGGCGGAGGAAACGTCCTCGTCAAGAAGATCCAGGCCGAACCGACGCTGCCCAACGGGCCGCTGCGCTGGATCGCCAGCGGCAAGATGATCCTGAATAATAAAGGGAAGCCGGTCAAGCAGTACGAGCCGTACTTCAGTCCGCCGGAGGTCGGCCACCGCTTCGAGGAGCCGCAGGAATCCGGCGTCACGCCGGTGCTGTTCTACGACGCGGTCGGGCGGCAGATGCGCACCGACTCGCCTGATGGCGCGTACACCAGGGCCGAATTCTCGCCCTGGCACGTCGCCGAATATGACGCGAACGACACGGTGCTCGAGCCGGGGAACGCCTGGTACGCGCGCATGAGCGCGTCGGCCGTCGCCGCCGAGCGACGCGCGGCCCAGCTCGCCGCCGGCCACGCCGCCACGCCCGCACTCACGCTGCTGGACAGCCTCGGGCGTACGGCGGTGACGATCGTCCACAACCGGGCGGATGGCGCGGACCAGAAGTACGTCACCTTCATGAAGCTCGACGCCGAGGGCGAGCCGCTGTGGGTGCAGGACGCGCGCGGCAACCGGGTGATGCAGTACGTCACCCCGCCGCTGCCGTCCGGCGCGCACCCGTTCGACGACCCCCAAAACCTCGCCCCGCAGGGCTTCGCTCCGTGCTACGACATCGCGGGAAAGCCGCTGTTCCAGCGCAGCATGGATGCCGGAGATCGGTGGATGCTCCACAACGCGGCGGGCAGCCCCCTTTTCACGTGGAGCAGCCGCGGCTTCCGTTCCCGCATGACCTACGACCCGCTGCACCGGCCGGTCGGCGTCTTCGTGTCCGCGGCCGGCGATACGACCCTGACCGGCGCCCCACGCACCCCGGCGCTGCCGCCCGACCGCGAGGTGCTCGTGCAGCTGCGGGTCTACGGCGAGACACACGACGACGCCAGCTGCAACCTGCGCGGCAGGCCCTACCGGGTTTACGACGGTGCCGGGGTGGCGACCAGCGTGCGCTACGACTTCAAAGGCAACCTGCTCACCAGCGACCGCCGCTTCGCACACGACTACAAGACCATTCCGGACTGGTCAGCGCTCGCCGACCTGACCGACCTGAGCCAGATCGCCGCCGCGGCCGAGCCGCTGCTGGAGTCGGCGTCGCCCCTGACCACCCAGACCGAGTACGACGCGCTGAACCGCCCGACGACGGTGACGACGCCGGACGGCAGCATCTACCGCGCAGCGTTCAACGAGGCCAACTTGATCGAGCGAGTGGAGGTGAACCTTCGCGGCGCGGTGACGGCCACCCCGTTCGTCACCAACATCGACTACAACGCCCGAGGCCAGCGGGTACGCATCGAGTACGGCAGCGGCGCGCGAACCGGCTACGACTACGACCCGTTGACGTTCCGGCTGAACAACCTCCGCACGACACGACCGGCTAGCCCCGACACCACCGCCTCCATACTGTTCAAGAACGCGACGGTGGTGCAGGATCTGCGCTACACCCACGACCCGGTCGGCAACATCACGCGGATCGAGGACGCGGCGCTCAACACCACCGTGCAGGCCGGGGCCGCCTCCGACTACCGCTACGACGCGCGCTACCGGCTGATCGCCGCGAGCGGGCGGGAGCACAGCGGGCAGACCGGCTTCGCACTCAGCCCGAACGGTGCGGGCCTGCGCGATTACCCCTTCGCCGGCGAGCGCGTCCACTCGAACGACCTTCAAGGGCTACGCGGCTACGTCGAGCGCTACCGCTACGACGCGGTCGGCAACATCGTGCAACTGGCCCACCACGCCGGCAGCGACGTCGACCAGCCCGGACAGGCGCTGTGGCAGCGGCACTACCAGTACGCCCTCGACAGCAACCGCCTGCTAGCCACCAGCCTGCCCGGTGACCCCGACAACCTGCCTGGGCACGCGTCGGTGGCCGGCTACAGCGCGAAGTACAGCTACGACGCGCACGGGAACATCGCCGGCATGGCGCACCTGCCGCTGATGCACTGGCACTACAAGGATCAACTGGGCGCCAGCGCGCAGCAGGTTGTCAACGACGGCACACCCGAGACGACCTACTACGTCTACGACGCTGGCGGCGGGCGGGCCCGCAAAGTGACCGAGACTCAGGCGGGCGCGCGTAAGAACGAGCGGCTCTACCTGGGCGGCTACGAGATCTACCGCGAGTATGGTGACGGCGACGTGACGATGGAGCGCCAGACGTTGCACGTGATCGACGGCAAGCAGTCCATCGCCATTGTTGAGACAGCCACCACACCGGCCGGTACGCCTGCCATCCGCTACCAGCTGAGCAATCACCTCGGCTCGGCCAGTGGAGAACTCGACCAGGACGGCGCGCTGGTCGGCTACGAGGAGTTCCATCCCTACGGCACAACGGCATTCCAGGCCGCGCGCAGCGCCGCCGAGGTCAGCCTCAAGCGCTACCGCTACACCGGCAAGGAGCGCGACGATGAGACGGGCCTCAGCTACCACAGGGCGCGCTACTACGCGCCCTGGCTAGGCCGGTGGGCGAGCGCGGATCCCCTCGGGATCAGAGAAGGAACGAATGTCTATTCCTACGCTTCGTCCAATCCTGCGAATTTCCACGATCGGGCCGGTCAATCGTCCGAGGCGGAACTCTCCAAGAGCGCTGCCGCGTTTGCCCAAAAGTTGGAAGCGTCCAATGAAAGAATCACCAACGTTGGCGAATCGTTCGTGCGACATACCAAGGAGTATCAGGAGGCGTGGCAAGCGGCGCATGGGCCACAGCGGACAGAAGGAGAAATCCAGCAGGTGGAAGCGGGCTGGGAACGTCTTCGCACGGCGACACGGAGACTGCAAACAGACGAAGCGGATCTCACAGCCGCCCTGTCAGAGCGAAAGGCACTGGCAGCAGAGGCGAAGTCTCTTGAATCTCGTGTTCTGAAGAACCTGCAGGCCAACTGGGACATCGAGAAGGCAGCGTACGACCAGTTATCTGGCTGCGAGGCTCGCGCGGGCATGAGGCCGCCCATTGGGGAGAGTAGGGGTGGTCGGTTTGCTCCGCCAGGACCGACCTCGCCTCGACCGACGGAGGTCCCGCCAATGCATGTGGCTCGCGCCGGACGCGAGTCACTTGCGGCGACGCAACAGGGTGAGGCCGTGCTGGCTCAGGCCGTGCGCAAGACCGTTGGAGCCGCGGAGGGCGGCTACAACTTGCGCGGGGTAGTCAAGGTTCTCTCCGAGGCCGAGGGGATGGACGAAGCGGCCGCAGGCGGACGCTCTGGCCGGCTCGGCCGTGTTCTCAAGGTCGGTGGCACAGTCCTGTTCCTCGCAGACCTCGCTACGAGCGGCGCGAACGATGCCGGTGTGTGGGATGTATTTTCCGCACCCGCTCGGCTTGGCATCGAGGCGTATCAGGAAGGCAAGGCCGCCGCCAAAGAGGCCATCAAAGCCTGGTTCAGCATCGGACCACGGCTCAACCTGGAATTGGACCGAAATACGAGGCGGTAGTCGGTCGGAACGCAGCGGTCGTCTTGTGAGTTCCAGCTGTGTCTACTGGGGACAGGCCGTAGAAGGGCCGGAGCTTGTAGTGGGGGAAATCGGCGGGCAGCGCATCCCACTGGCAGCCCGTCCGGTCGAGGTGGCGGATCGCGTCCACCACGTCCCGGCGGGGGTAGGTGATCGGCCGGCCGCGTCCGGTCCCGGCCGGCACGTGCGGGGCCAGGACGGCCCATTCGGCATCCGTGGTGTCGGACGGGTAATGCCGTGGCCGGGCGGTCGGCAGGTGATCGGCGAGGCTGGCCGGGGCGGTAGATGCGGCGACACCGGCGACAAGGTATACAGACAGGGTTGGGCCTTCGGTCGTGCTGGTTTAGTCGCCTTTGCTCGTACCGAAGGCCCTTCCCCATGTCACGCCGCCACGCCGGACATGCGAGATCATCGATCTCAACCGGGCCCCAGCGGCCGCCTCAACCCCTTATTTACCAGGCTCTTAGCTTGTCGTTTAACCTCCCGGCCCGATTAGCTGCGGATTCGGCCGGGGATCGTTTTGTGCATTGTGGACAGTAAGCGGCCTTGGCGTGATCATGGATGTTGCTGAGACATCGCGTGGTCCAAGAGCGCCGTCCGCGTCATCCTCACCAACCCCCGCTACACCGGACGGCAGGTCTGGAAAAAACAACGCACCGACGAGGTCCTACTCGACGTCGACGACGTCGCGCTCGGTCCAGGGCTCCGGCAAGGTAGTCATATGCCGGACTTCAGGTGAGTCCGAGGAGTTGTAGCGGTCGGTAGGGGTTTCGGCTGTTGCGGCGGAGGGCTTGGGCGATGGTGGTGATGCCGGCGAGGCGGAGCAGGCTGATCGCGGTGTTGCGCAGGGTGGCCATTGCGCGGGGTGCGTTGCGGGTGCGCAGGCGGCTGGCGTCTTCGCCGTAGGTGGTGTCGCGGATGTGGTGCAGGGTTTCGATGGCCCAGTGTCCGCGTAGCCCGTCGGCCAGGTCGGCGGGGTTGGCCTGGGCGGCGGTCAGGTTGGTGATGGCGTAGACGGTGACGGTGGACCAGCGGCCGGTGCTCAGGTTGAGTCGGCGGCGGCGGATCCGCAGGGCTTGGACGGCGTGTGGGAAGTCCAGGGCGAGCGGCCCGGTGCAGGTGACCGCTTGTAGACGGCGGATGTCGTAGCGGCCGTGGCCGCGTTCGCCGGTCTCGTCTTGGACCGGGACCTTCGTCCAGGGCAGGGCTTTGAGCTGCCGATACAGACGCGGCTGGTTCTTCTTCACGGTGAACAGGTAGCCGGCGTGCTTGGTCTCGGCGAGCCAGCGGGCATGCTCGCGTTGGGTGTGTAACGCATCAGCGGTGACGAGCGCCGCGCTCAGGTCGAGGGCGGCCAGCAGCGGCTGGAAGCGGGTGATCTCATTGGTCTTGCCGGCCACGTCGACTTGGGCGAGGACCGCCCCGGTGCGTTGGTCCAGCACGGCCAGCAGGTGCACCTGCGCTCCGGCCGGTCCGCTGCCCCGCAGGGTTTTGCCGTCCACGCTGTACACACGCCGCCCGGTCGGGGTTCCTGCCGCCGGCCCGGAGGCGATGAGCCACCGGCCGACCGCGTCGTCCAGGGCGTCGGCGTCGACGCCAGCCAGGATCCGCCGGAATGTGGACTCGTCCGGCGCCCGATACACCCCGGTGAGCGGGTCTCGGAACACGCCCAACTCGGCGAGGACCTGCTGCGGGACGTCGCCGGCCCATTCGGCGACGGCCGCCGCGGACCGGGCGCCGGTCAACACCGCCGCGACCGCGGCGGCCAGGACCCCGGGCAGCGCATGGACGACACCGCGAGGGTCTCGCCGGTCCGGCACCTGCCTCAACGCCGTGACCAAGCTCGTCCGGCCGCCTGTCAACGGCTCGTCCAAGCGGTCCGCGTGCACGGCCAACACGTCAATCAGCGATGATGTTCCCAACGGGCGCGGTCCTCTTTGATCTTCCCAGCTTCGACACCTGGATGATCATCGAAAGGCCGCGCCTGTCCTCATACCGTGATGATCAGGAGCGTCTGCACTCAAACGGCCAGACCGGTCATATCGCTACCTTGCCGGAGCCCTGGCGCTCGGTCACACCGGAGTCATGCGCTGGAACCCGCCAGACAAGTGGGTGATCTCCAAGGAGATCACCCATCCACTCATCATCGATGATCCAACCTTCGAACAGGCTCAGACGCTGCTCAAACGACACCGGCTGGGCCTGGACATCCCGCAACGGCAACGCCCCGCCCGTAACGCGTACGTCTTCCGTGGCCTGATTTACTGCGCCGCTTGCCAGCGCCGGATGCAAGGCCAGTACAACCACGGCGCCGCCTACTACCGCTGCCGCTTCCCCCAGGAATACGCCCTCGCCAACGAAGTCTCGCATCCCCGCAACGTCTACCTCCGTGAGGACGCCCTCACCGACCCACTCGACACATGGCTCGCTACCGCGTTCGATCCCGACCGCCTTGAAAAGACGATCACCGTGATGGCAGATGCCCAGTTGGGGAAGCGGGCCTCCCCCGCCATCGCCGCCGCTCGCACGACCATCGCCGAGTGCGACGCGAAACTTGAGCGCTACCGGGCAGCCCTCGACGCCGGAGCCGACCCCTCGGTCGTCAGCAGTTGGATAGCACAGACGCAGGCCGAACGAACACGGGCCGAAACCGATCTGCACACGCCGGACTCCGCCGCACCACGCCGGATGACCCAGGAAGAGATCACCACGCTGGTCCAAGCACTCGGGCACATCGTCACAGTGCTCCACGATGCGGACCCCGCCGACAAGGCCGAGGTCTACCGACAGCTCGGCCTGCGGCTGACATACCATCCGCAAACGCAAACGGTGCACGCTAAAGCTGATCTCAGCGCGCACCGTGGGCCTATGGGTCGTGTCCGAGGGGCGACACGGACCGAAGCCCCACCGCCGATTACTATCGGCAAGACTTTGCGGCTCAGCCGACTCTAGCTACTCGGTGACCTCTTCGGGGGCCGCCGGAGCGCTCGCGCCGGCGGCCTGGAATGCGTCCGCAGTTGCCGGCCCGCAGGCCGTAACTCCGGCAAGGCTCGCGGTGGCCACCGCGGCGGGAACGAGGCCCATGCGCCCGATGCGGGTGCGCGGTCGGCCAGTCGGGGTGTGCTCTGCACGCTGGTTGCCCTCCCCCTGGTCAGTCGCCGCGACGGTACCGATCAAATAAGGGCTCGTGGGGGCATCTGGTCGGTAGGCCCGTCGGTACCCCGCCCGCGCCCGCCGTCCCCGACCGGAACCCACCACGGGGCACCGCCCCGGTCCGCCCCGCCGTATCCTGCGCCGGTTCCGTACCTCTGCCCGATTACGACCCGTCCCCGCTCCCACCCCCGCGCATACGCGACGCTGGCGCCCCTCAGGGTGGTGGCTGGGTTCGCGGCCACACTGCTGCTCGCCGGCTGCGGGATCCTCGCCGGGTCCCGCCCCGCCGCCGCGCTGCGGTTCCAGATCGCGGCCGACACGGGGGACGGGTACATGAACCAGGTGCTCACGATCTTCAACGACGGCCCCCAGGTGCTCGCCCCGACGCTGGAGTTCACGGCGCTGGACGCCGCCCGGACCCCACTCTCGAACGTGGAGGTCGCCACGGTCTACGGCAGTGACCGGGGCCGGCTGGTCGTCCCACCAGCCGGCGGCATCGACGTGCTGGTCTTCACGGGCGGGGCAGCCCAATTGGCAGAGGATGTGGCCGTCTCGGTGCGCACCACGGAGACGGTGAAGGCCCCCGCCGTCGACGTAGACCCGGTCGTCACCCCAGTAGACGAATCCGGCCGCGTGCCCGACCGCAGCAGCCGGTTCACCGCCGTGTCGGTGCGCAACGACGACAGCGACCAAATGAGCGTCCGGCTGGTGTACATCATCTGGACCGAGCCGGAGGGAAACCAGCGGCAGCAGGCCGAGCGGGTGGTACCGGTCGGCGACCTGATCGTCGTACCGCCCAAGCAGACCACTCTGGTTCCGGTGGCCGGGGAGGCGCGGACCGCCGTGGCGGGTGCGGCAGGACTCCTCCCGACCAGTATCAAGGCGTACCTCTCCCGGTAGCCCGCACGTCTCGCGGTCCGGCCGCCGCTTAGGGCATGGACCGACGGTTCCCCGGGCGGTGCTGCGCCGGCTGCTAAGGGACGTCTCGTAACCCCGGTGTCTGTCCGTTGAGGACGGTCGGTCAGGATGCCTGGGTGCAGGTGATCACCGCGGCCCGCCCGGAGTGGATCTTTCCGTTCACGGGGCTGCAGCCCGCCCAGTTCCGCAAGCTGGTCCGCGTGGTCGCCGAGCGTGGCGGTGACGGCATCGCCGATGGCCGGCCGGGCCGGCAGTGGGCCTTGGACCTTCCCGATCGGGTGTTGCTGGTGGCCACCTACTGGCGCACGAACCTGACGATGCGCCAGATCGGGCCGCTGTTCGGGGTGTCGCACTCGGCCGCGCACCGGGTCATCGACACTCTCGGCCCGTTGCTGGCCCTCGCGCCGGTGCTGCGGCGGCCGGTCGAGCAGATCGCCATCGTCGACGGCACCCTGATTCCCACCCGCGATCACCGGCTGGCCGCCCGCAGCAAGAACTACCGGTACTCGACGAACCTGCAGGTCGCCATCGACGCCAGCACCCGCCTGGTCATCGCCGTCGGCGACCCACAGCCGGGCAACCGCAACGACACGATCGTCTACCGCACCAGCGGCATCGAGGAGAAACTCGCCGGGCGGCCGGTGATGGCCGACGGCGGCTACCGCGGCAACCCCGAGGTGATCATCCCGTACCGCAAGCCCGCCGACGGCGGTGACCTGCCGGCCTGGAAAGAAGCCCTCAACGTCGAACACCGGAGGGTCCGTGCAGGGGTCGAACACGCCCTGGCCAGGATGAAGTGCTTCAAGATCCTGCGTGACTACCGCCGCGCCGCTCACACATTGGCCGACGCCGCTTCCGGCATCGCCAACCTCCACAACATCATCCTCGCCGGCTGATCGCCGGTCTGGCGCCGGGCAACACCTTCACCCAGTTACGAGACGTCCCTTAGGCGGCAAGTACGCCGAGCACTTAGGCGAGATGAGAGAGGCGGGCGGAGGGGCTTGGCCCGTCCGGCCGGGGCCTTCCGGCCTCCGGTGTGCAGGCGGTTGGCGTAGACGTACTCACCCACCGCGTTGACGGACGAGCACCACGCCAGCGAGGCGCTGCTGGGCGATGCGGGCACCGGTCTGCAGAAGCCCCTGGCTAGGCCCGCTGTTGGACCTCCGGTGGCACATACCGCCCGTCGTCGAGGCTCCCCCGGTCGGACTGGTCCCGCCGCGGGGCTCCGTGGCCACTGAGCGCTTCGTGCCCGCCGAAGTGGTCACCGAGCAGGAGACCCTGGTCGATGGTTGCCGACGAGATTGGCGCCGGTTACCTGACTGGGTTAAGGCCGCGTCGGAGCGCATCGACTGTTTCGGCGGCCTGGCGCCGGGATACGGCCGCGCCCGTGATGGTGGCCGATCGGTGGAAGGTGCCGGGGAACAGGTGCAGCTCAACCGACACGCCGGCATTCAGCAGGCCGGATGCGTAGGCCAAGCCCTCGTCACGCAGCGGGTCATTCTCGTAAACCGATACGTACGCCGGGGGGAGGCCGGAGAGATCGTCGGCGCGGGCCGGTGCCGCGTAGGGAGGAACGACCCCGTCACGCCCCCCCAGGTAGTGCCGCCAGCTCAGCACCGCATCACCATGGTTCCACAGCGGGGTGTCGCCGAACGTACGCATCGAGGTTGTGTCCAGCCGGTCATCAACCTCGGGGGCGTCGAGCAGCTGGAAGCACAGAGGTGGTCCGCCGCGGTCGCGGGTGAGCAGCGTCAGTGCTGCGGCGAGGCCGCCGCCGGCGCTCATGCCGTACACGCCGATCCGTGCGGCATCGACGCCGAGTCCATCGTTTTCGGAGGCGATCCAGCGCAACACGGCCTCACAGTCATGCAGGGCAGCCGGGTACGGATGCTCAGGGGCCAGCCGGTAGCCGACCCCCACGACGACTGCGTGAACTTGGGTGCACAAGTCCATGGCCTGTGCGGTGACCGTCTCCAGGTCGCCCATAACGAATCCGCCGCCATGCAGCAGGAGCAGAGCGGGAAGTGGGCCAGTGACGTTGGGCGGCGTGCAGACCCTGACTGGCACGCAGTTGCCATCCATACCAAGCACCTCGTGGTCGGCAACGATGACCTCGCCCCGTGGGGGCCGTTGCGCGCCCGCAGCGAGCTCCCGCATCCGGGCGCGGGCCCCGGCGAGGTCGTGGATGTGCAGGTCCGGCAGCGTGGGCAGGGCTGCTGCCAGCTCGGGATCCAGGTACACGCTGCGACCCCCTTGCCAACTGGTGACAGCGTCCTCCCGGGCAACCCGGCCCTGCCACTGCCGTTGACGTTCCTGGCGCAGAGAGGGACCAGGCATCGGTCCTCGCGCAGATCGGACTGCTCACGCTGAACCAGCTTCCAGCCCTGAGCCGTGGTCAAGCGTACGTTCTCACCGACGACACCAGCAGGCTGAACCACCTGATCCAGTCACCAGCGCACTGAACGCCCGTCAGTCGCCGTAGACCGCGCTGCCACGCGCTGATCCTTCTTCTCTGCTGGCAATGTACCAAGTAGGCCACGCGCCACGAGCTGTATCCCGGTACGTATTCAGCTTGAGACAGACCGCCGCGGATCTTCGAGCCGTTCTTCACCACCAAGCCGGTCGGCGAGGAACCGGCCTCGGGCTGGACATCTCCTACCGGATCGTCGTCAACAAGCACCACGGGGACATCCGGGTGCAGTCCGAGCCGGGGGGCTGTTGCGTTGCCTGTGTCCGGGGACCGAGGCAGGCTTGACCGGTGAGGCTATCGAGCCGTCGTCGCCCCTGGTTGCCGCCGAAGTCGGCGTTCACCGGATTCCGTTTCCCGTCCGAGGTGATCGTCATCGCGGTCCGCTGGTACCTGCGCTGCAACCTCTCCTACCGAGACGTGGAAGAACTGCTCACCGAACGGCGGTGTCGAGGTCGATCACGTCACCGTGTTTCGGTGGGTACAACGGTTCACCCCGCTGTTGGCCGATGCCGCCCGGTTCGCCCGCCACTCACCGGGTGACCGGGTGGTTCGTCGACGAGACCTACATCAAGGTCAACGGTGTGTGGCGTTACGTCTACCGGGCGGTCGACCAGCACGGGCAGGTGATTGACGTGCTGGTCTCGGCTCGCCGGGGTGCCGTCACGGCCCGGCAATTCTTTCTGCGGGCGCTGCGGGTGCTGAAGGTGAGGGCGAGGCCTACCGAGGTCGTTACCGACGCCGCCCCGGTCTACCCCGCCGTGCTCGATGAACTCGTCCCCTCGGCCTGGCATCATGTCGAGCGGCACGCCAACAATCCGATTGAGGCCGATCACAGCCAGCTCAAACATCGGCTACGACCCATGCGCGGGCTCCGGACCGACCAGACCGCACAGCTGATCATCGCCGGACATGCGTCCATCCAGAATCTGCGCCGCGGACACTACGAACTCGGACTCGACGCATCCCCCGAACTTCGCTGTCGCCACGGCGTTCAGCGAACTCGCCCGGGTGCACTGACCGCAGACCCCGACCCCGGCCTGACGCGTCTCCCGATCAGGCAACGCAACGGCACCCTACAACTCACGCCCAGATGACCGCATCAGCCTGTCATACCCGGGCTGGGTCGCCGAACAGTTCGGCGCTCGATCGACCTTCCTCCTCGGCGGCGGCGTGTCGCTCATCGTAGGTCTCGTGGCCCTCACACTGCTGTTCAAGACTCCCCCTCTCTACCGCGCCAGCCTCGTCCTCATCGCCGCCATCATCTGGCTTCCATGATCGGCAGGACACGCCCTAGCTTGATCTTTAACCTGTGCGGCGTGGCCTCGGGTTATTCGAGTTCTTCGTTTTCTTCGTGTCACCTTTCGGTTTTGTGCTGGTGGCGGCGGTGACGATGTGGACGTCGTGGCGGGCTGCCGGGTGGCGGTTGCGTAGTCCGGGTGGTCGGCCGGGTCCTGGCCGGGAGGGTTTCGGTGCGCAGGCGGGATTGCCGGCTTTGCTGCATAGGTGCCGAAACCCTCGCCGGACGCGGGCGGGCGTGAGTCGCTCGGGCGGGGCTGGGCGTTCCCAGGGCCGACGCAGGTCGGCGACGGCGCCTCGGGCGAGGCGCAGCTGGGTGTAGGCGGCCAACACGAGCCAGGTCCAGCGGTCGGCGGCGTGCGGGTCGCGCAGTTTCGGGCTGGTCCAGCCGAGGGTTTGCTTGAGCATGCGGAAGGTGTGCTCGATGTCGAACCGGCGCAGGAACGCCTGCCAGAGCAGGTCGGTCTCGGCGGTGGTGGCTTCCGGCTGCGACCACCAGAGCCAGACCGGTTTCGCGCTCGCACCCGATGGCAGCCGGTCGACCTGCAGCAGGATGACGGTGCCCTCGATGATCGGCAGCGTTGCGGTGTGGCTGGTCCAGGCGGTGCGATGGGTCAACCGTGGGTGCAGCCGGTTCCATGCCCGGGCGGTCGCGGTGCCGTAGAGGCGGGTCGGCGTCGTGGTGGCTGAGTCCGGGTCGCCCCAGCTGGCGGGATCGCCGAAGATGAACTCGCCGCCGTGCCGTGGCGGGCGGCCGTTGCCGGTTCGTTCCAGCGGTGCGCGCCTGCGCAGGACCCGGTCGGAGCGCATCCGCACCAGCAGTTGCACCGGCAGGTCAGCGAGCAGGAACGCCAGTCGGGGACCGTCGTAGCCGGCGTCCGCGACGATCCAGATGTCCGGATCGCCCGGGCGCCACTGCCCGGCCGTGATCAGCCGCTGCACTACCTCCCGTAACTGGCCGGCGGTGACCGAGGCGATGTCGTCGCCTGGCGTCAGCCGCCGGGCGTCCAACGGCGCAGTCCACGAACTGCGGCCGGTCTCCAAAGCCGTGACCAGCGAGTACGGCCAGCCCGGAATCATGATGTGAGTGTCCTTGCCACGCCCGTAGGTGTGACACAGCACCCGCTGCGGCGAGGTGTGCGCCTCCGGGCGCAGCCAACACGTCACGTCCACCGCCAGGACGATCCGCCCGTCCGCGGCGCGCGGCACCGGCACCGAGGCGAGGGCGGTCCGCAGCCGGTCGACGTCGAGGCGGCCACGGTTCAACGCCGCATACAGCGAGCCGTGCCCCCGCCGATGCTCACCGACCAGCGACAACTCCACCAGCGAACGCACCGGCGCGTCACCGCACAACAGGGCGTCCGTCAGCTCGAACAACGCATCGCCACGAGCGGTGAGGCAGCGGTGGAACTCGCGCCGGAACACCGTCAGCCGCCCGACCGCACCGGCCGGGTCGGCGTCATGCACACTGATCATCAGACAGCCCTTGATTCTTGATCTTCTTCCCTAGTACTCCAACGTCACTTGGCTTTGGCGTTGGGCGTGGCGCGGGCATGAAGACGGCCACCGCGTTGATCATCGATGGTTTGTGAAGACAACCGAAGATCGTGCGGTGGCCGCGGGCCCCAGCGTAAACCCCGCCGGGTGGCAGGTCATCCTGGACGAGGCGGTGACGCGTGTCGCTGACCGGTTCGTACGGGCAGAGCCCCGTCGGACCGCTGGGCAGTTCGTGGAAGGACTGCTGTCGGCTGTGGAACGCAAGACCTGCTGGACCCTCGCGGAACGGGCAGGCCACGCTGATCCGCAGGCGATGCAGCGGCTGCTGCGCACGGCGGTGTGGGACGCCGACGCCGTCCGTGACGACGTTCGGGCCTGGCTGATCGATCAGCTCGGGCACCCCAACGCGGTGCTGGCCTGCGATGAGAGCGGGTTCTTGAAGAAGGGCCTGTGCTCGGTCGGGGTGCAGCGGCAGTACACGGGCACCGCCGGTCGTGTCGAGAACAGCCAGGTCGGGGTGTTCCTCGCCTACGTCTCGCCTCTCGGGCGGGCGATGATCGACCGCCGGCTCTACCTACCCGAGACGACCTGGTGCGACCGGCCTGAGCGTCTCACCGCCGCCGGCGTCCCCGACCAGGTCGGGTTCGCCACGAAGCCGGCCCTGGCCCGGCAGATGATCGCCGCCGCGGTGGACGCCGAAATCCCGTTCGCGTGGGTGACCGGCGACGAGGTCTACGGCGCCGACCCCGGCCTGCGCGCTGACCTCGAACACTGTGGGATCGGTTACGCGCTGGCCGTCGGCTGCGACCGACGCGTGGCGGTCAACGACGGCCGCACCCTCATCCGCGTCGACGACCTCGCCGAGCGGATACCCACCCGCGAATGGCAGCCCCACAGCTGCGGGCCGGGCGCGAAAGGACCCCGCGACTACCTGTGGGCCTGGATCACCACGGCCACCCAACCTGGTGAGCACCGGTGGCTGCTCATCCGCCGCAACCGCACCACCGGCGAACTGGCCTTCTACCTGTGCTGGTCACCCCGCCCCGTGCCGCTGCACACCCTCGTGACCGTCGCCGGCTCCCGCTGGAGCATCGAGGAGCTGTTCCAGACCGGCAAAGGCCAGGTCGGCCTGGACCACTACCAGGTCCGCAGTTGGACCGGCTGGCACCGATTCATCACCCTGGCCATGCTCGCCCTGGCCATCCTGACCATCCTCGCCTGTCGCCCAACAGCCCGACACCGACCCGAAGATCATCGCGTTGACCGTCGCCGAGATCCGCCGACTCCTCAACGCCTTCGTCCTCGCCACATCGCTCCCGCCAGAGCACACCCTGCACTGGTCGATCTGGCGACGAACATCCCAAGCCCGCGCCCGCCGATCCCACTACCAACGCAGACAGGCCAAATGACGTTGGAGTATTAGAGGCCCAGGTCAGACCAATGGCGGGGTTTTGGAACCCCACAGGCCCCCACGGCCCCGGCGTGTTCGCGATTTGTCCGGTTCATTGGGGTTGGTGGTCAGGGTTGGCGGAGGCGTGCCATGGACGGGTCGGAGTCGGGACTTCACGACTGACCTGTGTGGAGGGCTTGACGAGACGAGCACGGTTCCGTGATGGTCGGGGGTCTCTGAGGCCACTCGATCACCGGAGGAGCCGTGCTCGCGTCTGCATCATCACCCGACACCGCCCTGCTTGACCAGCATGGCGATATCGACGCGGTCGGCGGGTTGCGGGAGCGTCTCGCGCTGGTCACCGACCCGCGTTCTCCACGGGGCCTGCGGCACTCGCTGATGTCGATCCTGCTGATCGTGGTCTGTGGGCTCGCCGCAGACAAAGACGGCTACACCGCGATCGAGGCGTGGGCCAACGACGCTCCCGCCGTCCTGCTCACCGTGTTGGGCGTGCGCTTGCTGAACCACTGATCTGGCTGTGGCCTGGGCCTGCCTTCCGGTGGGCGTGCGGCCGATCCGCTGCAATCACCGGCTGGCGACCCTGCGCAGTTTCGCACGGCACCTGCATACTCTCGATCCGGCCAACCAGATCCCGCCGGCCGACCTGCTGCCCGCCCGGCAGAACAGGATCACGCCCTACCTGTACTCGCCGGCCGACCTCACCGCGTTGATGGACGCGGCCTCCGCCCTGACCCCACCGCTACGCGCCGCGCTCTATCGAACCCCCGCCGACCGTCGCCGTGGTCGGTGACGTCCTCTGGGTCGCCCTCGGCGAGCGGCTACCTCTGGTCTTGCGGTTGGACCATGCCGTCTGACGCAGGCTGCTCGTCCGTGCGCTGTTCCTCTCGGCAGCGGCGCTCGACCTCGCTCGCAAAGTCCAGCGTTGATGCGCGCCCGCCGAGATCTCGCGTGCGCACCCCGGCCGCCAGCGTCGTCTCGAACGCCTCGGTGAGCGTCTTTGCCGCCTCCGTCTCACCGAGGTGGTCGAGCATCATGGCCGCGGCCCAGAGTTGGCCGACTGGGTTGGCTGAGCCCTGTCCGGCGATGTCCGGCGCGGAGCCGTGTACCGGCTCGAACATCGAGGGATGGTCGCCCTCGGGGTTGAGGTTGGCGCTTGGCGCAACGCCGATCGAGCCGGCGAGTGCGGCTGCGAGGTCGGAGAGGATATCGCCGAATAGGTTGGACGCCACAATCACGTCGAAGCGACCCGGGTCGAGGATCAGTCTAGCGGCCAGCGCGTCGATCAGCAGCGACTCCAGCTGGACGCCTCGGTGGCCGAACACTGTTTCCGCGACCACCTCGTCCCAGAACGGCATCGTGTGGATGATGCCGTTGGACTTGGTGGCCGAGGTGACGAGCCCGCGGCGTCCCTGGGCCAGTCGGGCTGCGAACGCGGCCACTCGGCTGATGCCCTGCCGGGTGAAGACCGACTGCTGAACGGCGGCCTCCTCGGGTCGTCCGCGGTTGTAGCGGCCACCGACTTCCGAGTACTCCCCTTCCACGTTCTCCCGGACGATCATGAGGTTGAGGTCCCCGGGGTCGAGCAATGGAGAGGGGACGCCGGGGAGTAGCCGCACCGGCCGCAAGTTCACGTACTGGTGGAACCCCCGCCGAATCGGGATCAGCAGCCCCCACAGAGTGACGTGATCCGGGATGTCCGGCGCGCCAACCGCGCCGAGGAGCAGCGCTTCCTCGCCGGCGAGCTGGTCGAGACCGTCGGCGGGCATCATGGCCCCGTCCCGCCGGTAGCGCTGCGATCCCCAGTCGTAGTGCGTCCACCGCATCTCGAAGTCGAAGCGGTCAGCGACCGCATCGACGCAGGGAATTGTGGCCTCGACCACCTCAGGACCGATGCCATCGCCCGCGATCACGCCGATCCGATAGATCTTGCGTTCGCCGTTCACTTGACGGCTACCGGGTTGATCGGGCCGCCCACACTGCCGGTCACCGGCAAGGGGCAGGCGGTGAAGAGCATCTCGTAGACTCCGTCCTGGGCGCAGTCTGCCGCGAGCGCCTCAAGGTCGAACATCTCGCCCACGAGCAGCCCCATGTGGGGGAGAGCGACGCGGTGCCACGGCTGGTTAACGTAGCTGATCTCATTGGGCCGGACCTCGACCCCCCAGGTGTCCGCCGCGACGCCGGCGAGTTCGCGATCTGCGATCCAGTCGAGTGTGTCGAGGGCCAGGCCCGGCGCGTCACCGCCCGCGTAGTCACCCCAGTCGCCTCGCTCCCGGCACATGCGTACGTGGCCGAAGCGCAGCAGCACAATGTCGCCGGGCCCCACGCGCGTGCCCTGCGCATCGAGCGCGCAGTCGAGGTCGTCGGCCGTGACCGCGTGTCCGGGTGCCAACCACTCCCGCCCGGCCGCCCTTGCGAGGTCGATGAGCACGCCCCGGCCAACGATGCGGTCCCGGTAGTTGGTGATGTCGTTGCGCTCGGCTCCCAGCGAGGACACCAACCGGCAGTCGTACCCGTTCCACATGGTCGAGTCAAAGAATGTGTGGGCAAGCGCGTCCCAGTGTGTGCCACCCTGCGAGGCCAGCAGTATGACGTCGTCGGAGGCCCCGTGCCCCCGCGGCCGGCCGGCGAGGTCGCGGGCGTAGACGTCGTCGCCGTCGCGGAGCATGAACTGCATGGGGTTGAAGCGCCGAAGCGCGCCCCGTTGCGGTCCGGTGCCGTCGAAGGGCAGCGCGAGGGAGAAGACCCTGCCCCGGGTGACCAGCCGGGTCGCCGCTACCACGTGCTCCGGCGTGAGCAGGTTGAGCGTTCCGAGTTGGTCGTCGGATCCCCATCGACCACGGTTGGACAGCCGGGCGACCGCGTCACGTAGCCGCCTCTCACCCGTCCCGTCGGCCTGGCTCGAAGCCTGGGGGACGGTGTCGGCACTCGCTGGCGTGGTCACAGGTGCGCTCCCCCGTCGACCAGCAGGATCTCACCGGTGGTGTGGGTCAGCGAGGCGAGGGAGAAGATCGCATCCGCGACCTCGTCGGCCGTCGCGATGCGGCCGCCCGGCGAGCGGCGGGCCGCCTTCTCACGCTCGTCCACCCACTCACTCGTCCACGGCGTCTCCGTCATGCCGGGTGCCACGGCGTTCACCCGGATGTCGGGGGCGAGCGCCTTGGCCAGCAGGACGGTCAGGTGGTTCACCGCAGCCTTCGACACGGCGTACGGAATCGAGCTGCCGCCGACCACCACGCCCGCGAGCGAACTGACGTTGACCACGCTGCCGCCGCCGCTCGCCCGCAGTGCTGGTACGGCCGCCCTGGTCACCTCCCACGTGCCGAGCAGGTTGACGTCCAACACCGACATCCAGTCGCCGAGCTGCACCGCGCCGAGGTCGCGGTGGGCAATCTTGCGGCTCGTCCCCGCGTTGTTGACCAGTCCGTCGAGGCGGCCGAAGGCCGCGGCCGCCCGCTCAACGAGCGCAACCGACTGATCCGGCACCGAGACGTCGGCTTGGACGTATACAGCAGTGGGGAGGGATCGGGCCAGCGCCTCACCGGCATCGACCGATGTTGCCGAGTTGATGACAATCGCCGCGCCGGCGTCAGCGAAGCGGCGCGCCGTGGAGGCGCCGATTCCGCTGGACGAGCCGGTCACCAGCACCACCCTGTCTTGCCAGGAGAACGGGCTCACGGCTCCACATCCGTCGAGAGCACCGCAGTGGCGTGCGCAGCCAGTGCCAGGCCCATGCCGTGGACGACCGATGTGCGCGCGCCGGGCACCTGGCGGTCGCCCGCGTCCCCGCGTAGCTGGCGGACCGCCTCGGTCATGAGGAACATGCCCAGCATGCCGGGGTGGGTGTAGCTCAGGCCGCCGCCGTTCGTGTTGACCGGCAGGCTGCCGCCAGGCGCGATGGCCCCGGACTCCACGAAGGGCCCGCCCTCGCCCTTGGACACGAATCCGAGGTCCTCGAGCAAGATCATCAAACTGATGGTGAAAGCGTCGTAGATGTGCGCTGAGTCCATGTCGGCCGGCCCACGGCCTGCCATGTCGAAGGCCCGCTTACCGCTGTCGACCGCGGCGGTGGTCGTCAGGTCCGGCATGCCGACGATGTTGCGGTGGTTGATTGCCTCGCCCACGCCAAGCACGTAGATCGGCTTGGGCGTCAGGTCGCGGGCCCGCTCGGCCGAGGTGACGACGATCGCCGCTCCGCCGTCGGTCACCAGGCAGCAGTCGAGTTTGTGCAGCGGCGTCGAGAGCATCGGCGAGGACAGCACGTCCTGCACGGACAATGGCGTGGGGTAGGGCGCGTCCGGATTCTTCAGCGCCCACTGGCGCGCAGAGACCGCGACCTCCGCCAACTGCTCGCTGGTGGTGCCGAACTCGTGCATGTGCCGCTGGGCGATGAGCCCAAAACTGCTGATCGGGTGGATCAAGCCGTACGGCTGCTCGTACGGCGACCACTCGGCGAGGCTGGTCAGCTTGCCGCGGTCGGAGCGCTGGGTGCTGCCGTAGGTGATGAGCGCGACTGAGCAGAGACCTGCCTCGATGGCCGCCGCCGCATGGCCGACGTGGGAGATGAACGACCCGCCACCAACCACCGTCGAGTCGATGTACGTCGGGCGCAGGCCGAGGTACTCCGCCACCGTGAGCGCGGGCATCGCGTAGTAGGAGGAGGCCGTAAACAGCCCGTCGACGTCATCCTTGTGCAGCCCTACCTCTGCGAGTGCCCGCCGGGTCGCCTCGCCCATCAGGCCGACTGGTGAACGGCCCTGCGACTGGAACGTGTCGACCTCGGCCGCCGCCACGATGGCCGCCTTGCCGCGGAGGCTCATCGGGCACCTGCCGTGGCCTGGAAGCGCGGCAAGGTGAGCTCGGGCGTCACCTCGTCGAAGACCGCCTGTACGGGCATCCCGATCCATGGCACGTCTGCCTCCGGCGAGACCACCAGGTCGGCGAGCACGCGCACGCCCTCGTCAAGGTCGACGAGCACGACGGTGTAGGGCACCCGGTCGGCCAGACCGGGATGCCCGGCGCGGTGCAGCGTTGTGAACGAGTGCACCGTGCCCGTACCGGCCGCCTGCCGGAGGCTGAGCCGGTCGGAGAGGCAGACGGGGCAGACTGTGCGGGGGTAGAAGACACGCGCCCCGCAACTCTCGCATTGCTGGAACGCGAGCCGGTGCGCGCGCGCCTCCTCGAAGTAGATGTTCTCCTCGCCGCGCGGCGTGGGGGTAGGCCGGTCGGTCACTGTCTGCCCTTTCTCGGTCACTTGACCGCGGTCGGGTTGATCGGGCCGCCCACGCTGCCCTTGACAGGCAACGGGTTCGCCGAAAAGAACATCTCGTAGACGCCATCCTCGGCGCAGTCGACAGCGAGTTCCTCGAAGTCGAAGATCTCGCCGACGAGCAGACCCATCTGCGGGATCGCCACCCTGTGCCACGGCTGGGTGACGCACGCGAGGTCGTTGGGGCGCACCTCGGCACCCCACGTGTCCACCGCCAGTCCGCCGATCTGGTGCTCGTCGATCCATCCGAGGGTGTCGAAGGTGAGGCCGGGTGCGTCACCGCCGGCGTAGTCGCCCCAACCATCCTGGGCCCGACACATTGCGATCTGGCCGAAGCGCAGCAGCACGATGTCGCCGCGCCGGACCTCGACGCCCTGCCCGTCGGCGCAGGCCTGCAGCAGGTCACTGTTGATGCCTTCGCCGGGCTGGCACCAGTCGACGCCAAGATGGCGTGGTAGGTCCAGCAGCACCGCGCGCCCGGTGATGCGGTTGCGGTAGTTGGCGATGTCGTTGCGCTCGGCCCCCATCGAGCTGACCAGCCGGCAGTCGTAGCCGTTCCACATCTTCGAGTCGTAGAAGATGTGGCCCAGGGCGTCCCAGTGGGTGGCGCCCTGGGCCGCGAGGATGAGCACGTCGTCGGCTGCGCCGATCCCTTGCGGGGTGCCGGCGAGGTCACGGGAGTAGACGTCGTCACCGTCTCGCAGCATGAAGCTCATCGGGTTGAAGCGCCGGAGGTGACCCTTCTGCGGGCCGTCGTCGCCATAAGAGATGGACAGCGAGAAGACTCGGCCCTTGCGCACCAGTCCTGCGGCGTTGCGTACGTCGTCGGCCGTGATGTAGTTGACCGTGCCGGCCTCGTCCTCGGGGCCCCACTTGCCCCAGTTGCAATAGCTCTTGGCCGCCTCAGCCAGGCGTGCCCGGCCGCCGTCGTCGTGCATGCAGAGTCCCCATTCCTACTTGAATGTCGTATGTCGTCGGCCAAATCGGCCCCGCGTCATGCGCGTGTCGATCAGCGGAGGAAACGCTCCGCGTTTCCACCGAGCACCTGTGCCTCGAGGGCGGCGTCCAGCCCCAGCGACCGCACGCTGCCGACGGGGTCGCCGTCGGCCATGTCGAAGCGGTAGTCGCTGCCGAGCAGCACGTGGTCCCAGCCGACCCGTTCGCCGAGGAACTGCAGCGACATGCGGTCGTGGGTCAGGGAGTCGAAGAACAGCCGCGCGAAGTACTCGCTCGGGGGTGTGCTGATCACGGTCTGCGCCTCGGGACGGCAGCGCCAGCCGTGATCCCACCGCCCGATCTGGTAGGGCGCGAAGCCGCCGCCGTGGACGAAGCAGAACCGTAGGGCGGGGTGGCGCTCAAGCACCCCGCCGAAGATCAGGCTGGCGATGGCAATGGTGGAGTCGGTCGGGTTGCCGACGAAATTCTGCAGGTAGTACGACGTGAGCCGCTCGCTTCCCGCGACCTTGTCCGGGTGCACGAGCACCGCGAGACCCGCGTCAGCGAGCGCACCCCACAGCGGCTCGAAGTCGGGGTCGTCGAGGTTGCGGCCGTTGACGTTCGACCCGATCTCGACGCCGCGGACGGCCGGGTCGTCCACGACCCGGGCCAGCTCGTCGAGGCTCGCCGCCATGTCCTGCAGGGGTAGGTCGGCGAACACCGACAGCCGGGCGGGTGACTTCGCGGCAGTCGCGAGCAGAGCATCGTTCTGCAGCCGGGTGAAGTCCATGCCGACATTGGCCGGCATGGCGTAGTTGAAGTTGGGCGGCGCGGCGGAGATGACCTGGTGGTCGACGCCGCGGGTGTCCATGTCGGCGAGCCGCGCCGACACCTCGAGCATGCCCTCGGGCAGCGGTCCGCTCCGCCGGCCGTGCGGGTAGGACAGGTAGGTGCCGTTCTCCCGCTCGGTGAGCGTCGGGCCGTACTCGGGGTGCGCGTCGTGCATCGCGCCGACCATCTCGCGCGGGATCGCGTGTGCGTGGACATCGACGGTTGTAGTCACGGCGCCGCTTCTTCAGTGGGTTGCAGGGTGGTGGTCAGGTCACTCACCGGCTCGTGGTCGAGACGCCAGAGCCGCCGGGCGAGGTCCACCGTGGAGGTGTCTCCGATCACCGGTGCGGCAAGGGAGGTGAACTTCGCGATCAGGTCGTCGTCGGTCATCGGCTGCCGCAGCGTGCCGAGGGCGTGCTCGACGTGTGTCTCGTGCGACTCGCCACGGCCGCGCACGGTCACGAAGGACTCGTCCTGCCGGATGGCCGCGTCGCCCTCGACGGTGACCTTGCTCGTCAGGTTGCGGTAGCGCGAGTCGGCGACGCGCTCGTCCGCGAAGCTGTCCGGGCCGGCCGACCCGTCGAGGTAGGCGGCCGCTGCGGCGTAGGCCACACTGAACTTCGCCTCGAGTTCGGTGGTCGGTGACCTGATGCCCATCAGCACCAACGACTCCGGCGGCACCCTGAGGTGGATGCCTTCGATGTCGTCCGGGACGAAGCCGGTGCGTCGGCGCAGGTTGAGGACGCCGTCGATGGCGGCGTGCGCGACCAGTCCGCAAGCGTATGGCTTGAATCCGTCCTCGAGCACGGCCCACCGGGTGCCGAGGTCACCCAGGAGCGCCTCGGTGTCCAACACGTTGCTGTAGCGGCTGAAGAAGCCCTTGCCCGCCTCGAGCGCGGCCGGGTTGCTGGTGAAGCCGCGCGCGGCGAGCAGCGCCCCCTGGACCCCGCTCGCGCCGGCCCGGCCGAGGTTGAGGGACTTGGCCATCGACCCGAACACCGCGGTGATGCCGGCGCCCTGGGTGATGCCGAGACCGGCTGCGTGCGCGAGCCGGCCGGGGTCGAGGCGCAGGAGCCGCCCGGCAGCGGTCGCCACCGCCATCGGCGCCACGACGCTGGTACCGTGCCAGCCGCGATCGGCGTAGTCGGGGTACATCGCCAGCGCGAGCCGCGCCTGCAATTCGAAGCCGACGACGAAGGCGGCCAGCAGGTCCCGGTAGGTCGAGCCCTGCGTCTGCCCCACGGCCAGCAGGGCTGGCAGCAGCGGGGCGCTTGCGTGGATGCGGGTCGGGATCAGCGTGTCGTCGAAGTCGAGCACGTGCGCGCTCACGCCGTTGACCATGGTCGCGGTAACGACGTCGACCCGGCGACGGTGGCCGACAACGGTGGCCACCGGTGCGCCCGAGAGCTCGTCCGCGAGGTCGAGCAGGATCGTGGTCGCCTCCGTTTGGCTGCCGCCGAGCGTCACGCCGAGCGAGTCGATCACCGCGCGCCGGGCGGCGTGGACCACCTCGGCGGGCAGGTCGTCGAAGTCGACGCTGGCGGACCAGTCGAGCAGCGGCCCGGTCAACGCGGCGACGTCGTGGTCCGGTGTGGTGGCCGTCATGACGGGCTCCGCCAGTAGATGACCTTGCGTTCGATCAACTCGATTAGCAGGAAGCTAGCTGTGCCGAGAACGCCGAAGACAAAGATGAGGGCGAACATCGATGGCGTCTCGTAGCTGGCCTTGTAGCGCAGCAGCAGGAAGCCGAGGCCGGCGTCGGACCCGACGAACTCCGAGACAATGGCACCGATCATGGCCGTGGTAATCGCGATTTTGAGGCCACCGAAGATGGCGGGCAGGGCGCTGCGCAGCCGCAGCTTGCGGAAGACCTCCCAGCGCGAGGCGCGCAGGATGCGCATCAGTCGCATCTCGTTGTCGGACACCATGGACAGTCCGACCAGGGTGGTGACGAAGACCGGGAAGAAGCAGGCGATGGCGGCCTGCACAACCTTGCCGGTCAGCCCGAAGCCGAGCCAGGTGATGACCACCGGCGCCAGCACGATGCCGGGAATGGCCTCGAAGCCGGCGAGCAGCGGAAAGTAGGCCCGGCGCAGCAGCGGGAAGCTCGACAGCGCGATGCCCAGACCCAGGCCGATCGCGCAGCCCAGGCCGAAGCCGAGGGCGATCTCCGACACGGTTCGCCACAGGTGCCGAGCAAAGAAGTCGTCGGTGACGACCTCCCGCAGGGCCGTGACGGCGTCGCCGAAGTCCGGCAGCAGGATCGAGTGGATGAGGTCGAGACGGCGGACGAGCATCCAGAGCAGGACCAGGAGTGGCGCGACCAGGACGCTGATGACCACCGGCAGCCAGCGTCGCACAGCGTGGCGCAGCCCGGCCCCGCCGGTCTGGTCCGCCGCCACGAGCAGTCGCGCCTCCTCGTCGGGCGTGAGCGACTGCCGTGTCTCGTGCATGGTCGAGGTCATCGGCCGGCCCCCTTGTCCTCGCGCCAAAAGATGAACCGACGGTCCAGGTAGTCGAAAAGCATCACCGCGGCGACGGCCATCGCGGCCACGATGGCGACCACGGCGAAGGCGAGATTCATCCGAATCTGCTGGTTGTAGACCGCGACCAGCCGGCCCAGGCCCTCAGAGGAGCCGACGAGGATCTCCGCGACCAGGACGCCGGTGAACGCGAGCAATGCCGCGTGTTTGATGCCGACGAAGACGAGCGGCGCCGCCGTCGGGAGGCGCAGCTTGCGGTAGACCTGCCAGCGCGACGCGCCCAGTGAACGCATGAGCTTCATCGGCTCGGCCGCCGGCAGGGTGAGACCCACCATCGTATTGATCATCAGCGGGAAGAAGCAGATGGCCACAGCTGTCGCGATCTTGCTCTCGACCCCGAAGCCCAGCGCCCCGATGATGAGCGGCGCGAGGACCACCTTGGGCAGCGACTGAAATGCCAGTATGTACGGTGCCCAGATCTTGCGCAGCAGCGGCACCACCGCGAGCAACGTGCCGAGCACGAACCCGAGGCTCGCCCCGATCGCGAAGCCGAGCCCGACCTCGGTGAGGGTCACCTGGAGATGACGCAGCATGAAGCCCGCGGATACCAGGGCCCAGAAACCCTTCGCGGTCTCCACCGGGTCTGGCAGCAGGAGCGGGTCGACCAGGCCGAGGTTTGGCAGCAGGTACCAGACGACCAGCAACCCGAGACAGGTCAACACCCCGATGAGCTTGGCGGCGTGCCGGTGGGAGCCACGACGCGTGGTGGACGCGAGCAGCCGCTCCTCCAGCTCGTCGAGCGGGCGCGTCCCGAGCGCGCGACCCCCATCGAGGGTGGCCGCCGCCTGGCGCGGCATCTCGGGCCGGGCGGCTGCCGGCGTGCGCTGGGGCTCCGGCGCGGTCTCGCCCCTCATGCGACACCCAGCAGCTCGCGGATCTCGAACACCCTGTCGGCGAAGCGCTGGTCCTTCATCACCTCGAGCACACGTGGGCGCGGCAGGTCGATATCGAGCACCCGGGCCACCTCGCCCGGGCGCGGCGTCATGACGACGACCCGGTCGGACAGGAAAACCGCCTCGTTGATGTTGTGCGTCACGAAGATGACGGTCTTGCCGGTCTCGGTCCAGATCTTCAACAGCTCGAGGTTCATGTTTTCGCGGGTGAACTCGTCGAGGGCGCCGAAGGGCTCATCGAGTAAGAGCACGCTGGGGTCGTAGAGCAGGACTCGGGCCAGCGAAGCGCGTTGCTGCATGCCGCCCGAGAGCTGCGCCGGGTAGGCACGGACGAAGGACTCGAGCCCGACCGCCTCGAGCAGCTCGAGGGCACGGGGCCGGTACTTCTTCTTGTCCCAGCCGAAGATCTCGATCGGCATCAGGACGTTCTCGAGGACGGTGCGCCACGGGAAGAGCACCGAGGTCTGGAACATCATCCCAATGTCGCGATGCGGGGCGTCGATCACCGCCCCTTTGAAGCGCACCTCGCCGTGGCTCGGCGGGAGCAGGCCCGCCATGACGTTGAGCAGGGTCGACTTGCCGCAGCCGCTGGGGCCGACGAAGGACAGGAACTCGCCCGGCCGGACGTCGAGGTTGATGTCACGCAGGGCCATCACCCCGCCGGTGTCGGTGTGGAACACCTTGTAGAGGTTGTCGACCTCGAAGACCGCCTGTGTGGCCGTGGTGGCTTCGTCGATGCTCACCATGCTGCCCGTCGTCGTGGTCACTTGTAGGCCTTCGCTTCCGCGATGATCTCGTCGCGGTTGAAGTCGTTGACCTCCGCGAGGATGTCTGCGACCAGGAAGTCGTTCACGTCGAAGTCCTCGAAGTCCTTGGCGATCGAGGCGACGGTGTCCTTGAACGTCTTCATCTGGTCGGCTTTGTGCCGCCCGAATTGCTCGCCCTCGGGCACCGAGGTGGTCTTGACGGCCTCCTCGAATTGCAGGCTGCCCTGCGACTGCTCGGCGTCGTTGGTGCCGACCCACTGCTCAGGCACCGCCTCCTTCATGAACTTCTTGCAGGCCTCGACGTTGTTGTCACAGAACAGCGTCCCCTTGGCGATGCCGCGCGCCATGCGCACGAGCTGCTCGCGGTTCTTCTTCAGCCCCTTGGGCGTCGTGATGATCGAGCGGCCAGGGAGGCCCTCATAGAGCGGTGGGGTGATCTCGCGCAGCTTCAGGCCCGACACGGTCAATGAGTGACCGTCGTTCTTCGAACTGGCGTACGCGTCGACGCGACCGCGTTTGATGGCGTCCAGCGTGGTCGCCTCGCCCTCGCCGATCGGGATGAGGTTGACCTCGGTGACCGGGTTGATGCCCACGTCCTCGAGCGCGGAGTGCAGGACCGCGTTCTCGCCGCCGCCAGCCTGCGCGATACCGATGTTCTTACCCTTGAGGTCCCCAACGCTCTTGACGGCGCTGTCCTCGGGCACCCAGATACCGAAAATGCTGCCGTAGCTGTAGGTATATACGTCGATGAGCTCGAGACCCGCGCCGAGACCCTCGACCACCGCGGGCAGCGAAGGGGCACCCGCCACCAGGTTGCCCGCGACCATCTGCTCCACGAGGGCGCCACTACCCGAGCCGGGCACAAGCTCGACGTCGAGGTTCTCGTCCTCCCAGTATCCGAGCTTGTCCGCGGCCACGAAGGCGTAGAACGAACTCGACAGGGTGTCGCTCGGCGTCCCCATCTTGATACTCAGCCGCCCCCCTGAGCCGGAGGCGGTGTCCACATCGGCGTCGTCACCTCCGCAGGCGGCGAGCAGGCTCAGGCACGCGACTGCGGCGACGAGCTGAAGAGACCGGGAAACCTGCACGGGCGCCTCCTGACTTTGGCGGGACCACCACGCAGAGCCTGTGATGGGTTGTCTCGTTGACCGAGACGTTGTCTCATCGTCGATCCCACAATCGTCCCTGTGTTGCTTCGGTGTCAAGGGGTTGTTACGAACTCATGACCTCGAATTACCCCGGTCAGGCGCTGGCGGTTCTACCGCGGGCCGCCGAGTGGCACGAATGCCTAGCGACGGTCGCGGAAGCGCTCGAGCGCCTCGGCGGGGATCTCGATGCCGAGGCCGGGCCCGGACGGCACATCGACGGTGCCGTCGTCACCGAGGGGCAGTTGGCCGCCGAGCAGTCCGTCACGGACCGGATTGGGCGACGCGTCAAACTCGAACAGCGGGCTCGTGGCCCGTGCGGTCAGCACCTGCAGCGCGGCGGCCATCACCACCGCGGTCCCCCACACGTGGGGCTGGGCGGCGACGCCGTGGGCTTCGGCCAGGGCCAGCACGCGACGGACGGCCTCGATACCGCCGGCCGCGACCATGTCGGGCTGGATGAGGTCGACGGCCCGCTCGCGCAGGGCCGCGCCGAAGACCGCCGGGTCGCCCCAGCTCTCGCCTGCGGACACCGGGATGTCGAGCTCGCGGGCCAGCGCCGCATAACCGACGAGGTCGGTGGCCGGCAACGGCTCCTCGAACCATTCGTAGCCCAGTTCCTGCGCGCAGCGTCCGACCCGCCGCGCCTGCATCAGGTCGTACGCGCAGTTCGCGTCGGCCATCAGCGCGACGTCGTCGGTTAGCGCGAGCCGCAGCCGTTCCATCAGGCGGGCGTCCGCGTCGCGGCCGTACCCAACGCCATGCAGCCCCAGTTTGAGCTTGACCCGACGGAAACCACGGGCGACATGGCCACGTGCCTCGTCCTCGATGCGCCCAACCTGATCGTCGAGACCGAGCCCGCCGCGGAAGTAATGACCGGTGACGTATGCCGGCACCCGCTCATGGTGGCGACCTCCGAGCAGGTCCCCGACCGACCGGCCGAGCAGCTTGCCGCGCAGGTCCCACAGCGCGATCTCGACGCCCCCTACGGCGCCGTAGGGCACGTAGGACTTGAACCGGCGGCGCAGATCGTCGCCGATGCGGGTCAACGTCGCCGGGCCCTCGGCGGCATCCGTGCCCACCAGCGCAGGCCCCAGCAGCCGGTCGATGATCTGGTCGTTGCCGGCCACCGGTCCGATGCACTCGCCGTAGCCGACGGCGCCGTCCGAAGCGATCACCCGGACGAGGAGATACTCGCGACTCTTGACGAACCCCTGGCCGTTGGCGAACGGCTCCTCGAGCTCGTGAAAGAGCGGGATCCGTTCCACGCGGTCGATCGTGGTCATGGATGCTCGGCGTGGACGGGGCGCCAATCATGCCAGGTGCCGCGGTACCCCAGGCGCGTCGAGAGGTCCTTAGCCGCGGCCGCGACCGCCGCACCGAGCTGAGGCACGAGGCCGACCCGCAGCCGCTCGGACGGGATGGTCAGCACGAGCGATCCCCGGCACGTACCGTCGGAGAGGAAGTACGGCGAGGCGATGGCGGTGCCACCGATGACCCGCTCACCGATGCTCACCGAGTACCCGCGACCTCGATCCTGCTCCGCGAGCTCCAGCAGGGCGTCCGGGTCGATCACCGTGCGGGCCGTGAGCTGCTCGAGAGGAGCCTGGCGCAGGACGACTCCAGCCTCCTCGGGCGTCATCGCCGCGAGCACCGCGCGGCCGCCAGCGCCGGCGTGCAGCGGGATAGAGCGACCCATCTCGAGCACGTAGCGAATCGGCTTGTGGCAGTCGGCCTTGTCACGGAAGACGAGCTCGTTGTTGTCGACCGTCGCGAGGTAGCAGGTCTCCTCGACGTCGTCGACCAACGACCGCATGATGGGGCGGGCCGCGGCCATCAGCGAGTCGCGAGCCGCGACCATGCCGCTGATCGCGAAGAAGCGCGGCCCCACGGTGTAGCGCCCCTGGCCACCGGGCGCCTGCTCGACCATCTCCAGCTGCAGCAACTGTGCGAGCAGCCGGCTGACAGCACTCTTGTCGACCCCGGTGTCCCGCGCGAGCTCGCGCACCCCGACGCTGCCCTGGGCGTCAGCGACCGCCTCGAGGATCGCGACCACCCGTGCGGCCGCGCCGGCAGTGGCAGTGGCAGTGGCAGTGGCAGTCGGGTCGGGCTGCTTGCCGTCGGCTTGGTTCGTCAACTGAGACATTGTCTCAATACCGTAGCACCGCAGTCGCGCCCGGTTAAGTCCGCCCGCTACTTCCCCTGGGTCCGGCAGTCGCTGCCGAACCGTGACCGGACAACGGGGCACGGGGGGTGATTGACGGCGCCTCGGGGAGCGCGTACGTTGCTGATTGTCTTGCTCAACGAGACAGCGTCTTAATTCCAGGGTCCGCCGGCCGCTCCGGCGCGGCCCCCATTGCGCGGGTCGCAGGACCTGCGGGAGGGACATGCCGTGGATCTGGACCGGCTCAACGTGCGCGACTTCCTCGAGGAGGCGGTGGCCGAGAACCCCGACGCCCCGCTGCTGCTGTGGGAGGACGAGGTCGTCTCGTACGCCGAGTTCGACGCGCATGTGAACCGCGCCGCCCACATGTGGCACGGCCTCGGCGTGCGGCGCGGCGACCGGGTGGCGTTCATGGTCGACAACAAGCCCGAGTTCCTCTACGCCTGGTTGGGGCTGGCCAAGCTCGGCGCGACGCTGGTGGCCGTGAACACCGGCTTCAAGGTCACCGAGACGGCCTACCTGCTCGAGCACTCGGAGGCGCGGATCGCGCTCGTCGACCCGCATCACGGCGACATGTTCGCCGGGCTGTGCGCCGCGGGCGGCCCGCTTGAGCGGGTGCTCGTGCTCGGCGACGACCCGCGCTTCACGTCGTACCAGAGCCTCGTCGACGCCGCGCTGCCCGAGGCGCCACCCGTGGATGTCGCCGCTAACGACGTCATCAGCTTCATCTACACGTCGGGCACCACGGGCAAGCCGAAGGCCGTCATGCAGACCCATCGCAGCTTCGTGATGACGGGCCAGGCCTACCCGCATTGGGTGAACATGGCCCGCGGCGATCGCATCTACGCATGCCTACCGCTGTTCCACATCAACTCGCAGGCCTACTCGACGATGGGCGCCATCGGAGCCCGCGGCGCGATCGTGCTCTCGCCGCGCTTCAGCGCGAGCCGCTTCTGGGACGACATCCGCCGCCACCGGGTGGCGGTGTTCAACTTCATCGGCGCGATGACGCTAATCCTGTCGAAGAAGGAGCCCGCGCCCGACGACCTGGATAACGACGTGAAGGTCGCGTACGGGGTGCCGGCCCTGCCTGGCGCCCTGCGCCGCCAGCTCGAGACCCGTTACGGCATGCGCGTCATCTCGGGCTTCGGGATGAGCGAGACGACGTTCGGGCTGGTCGAGCCGCTCGACGGCGAGTGCAAGGACGGGTCCATGGGGCTGCCGCGCAGCCATCCCGACCCCTCAGTCCCGCGCACCGAGGCGCGCGTGGTCGACGAGGAGGGTCGGGACCTGCCCGACGGCGTGATCGGCGAGCTCGTGCTGCGCGGCCCGGCGCTGATGGCGGGCTACTTCCACGACCCTGAGCGCACTGCCGAGTCGCTACGCGACGGCTGGCTGTTCACTGGCGACATGGCGTGGCGGGACAAGGACGGGTACTACTTCTTCGTCGACCGCAAGAAGGACATCATCCGCCGCCGAGGTGAGAACGTCTCGTCGCTCGAGGTCGAGGACGTGCTCAACGAGCACCCTGCGGTGCTCGAGTCTGCCGTCGTCGGGGTGCCCTCCGACCTCACCGACGAGGAACTCTTCGCCTTCATCGTGGCCCGGCCGGACACCGACCTCGACTACGAGGACCTCGCCGCGTGGGCGGCGGAGCGGCTGGCGGTCTTCAAGGTGCCACGCTACTACCAGCGCATTGACCGCCTTCCCAAGACGGACACCCAAAAGATCGAGAAGCACACGCTGCGCCGCATCGCGGAAGAGCCGGGCGAGCGGCTCGATCGTGATGAGGGACGCCGGCCGGCGGGCGGAGTGGGGGCGGCTCCCGTTGGCACGGCCCCCTCCCCGGAACATGACGACTGGCGCGACGCGGCGCCGAAGGCCCCGTAGATGGCCGGTGACTGGATAGGTGCTGTCGTTGATCTTCCAGTGTCGTCGGTGGTGTGGGGGTCGTTGACAGGTCGTGCCCGGTGAGTCGCCGCTGCCTGTGGGTGCCGAAAATTGGCGTCGCGCCCCTGACCGGCTGGTTGTGACCAGCCGTCGCAATCAGATCCTGGCAAGCGTCACACCCTAAACGGTACCGGGGTTCCACCTGCGCGCCCCGTTGGAACCTGACCTCTTCCGCGCTTCGGAAGATGCCAGTTCTACACAGGGGCCCGAGCCGTGAACGCTTCCGACTTTGGGAAGAGTTCATCACCGACATCGGCCCTGCCCAGGCCCATGATCAATGGTCAGTCGGAGCGCTCTTCCCGGAACGAGCACCGTCGCAGACCCTGCTCCCAAATCTGCTCCCAATGAAACCTCCCAGCAGGTCAGCCGCTCGTTACCGAGCACTCACCCGTACCCCACTCTGTCAGGCACGATAGACAGCGGTTGACGTCCGTTCAGCGCCGTTGCACTCTTCATGTCAACGAACGGTCCACAACGTGTACCGTGCCAAAACTCGTCGTGCGCGGTCGAGCTGCTCTTTCACGGCCCATCGGGCGGCGCGATGATATTGGTTGATGACGCCGCCGAGGACTCGTCGTCGCCGCACGGTTTGTCTATCGCGATCACCACGTCCGGTTCATGGTCGGGCGGATGTTGATCCAGACTCTGGTGTGGACGATGCCCGTTGAAGTGCCGGACGTAGTCGGCCAGCACGGTGCGGGCGTGAGACTCGTTGTAGATCAGGATGTGGTCGGTGCACTCCCGCCGGACGCTCCGGACAAACCGTTCGGCGTAGCAGTTCGCTCGCGGCGCCCGCGGCGGGATCTTGACCACCTCGACATTCTCGGCGGCGAAGTCCGCGTCGAACGAGCCGGTAAACTTGGCATCCCGATCGCGGACCAGGAACTTGAATCGGCCGGCCCGGTCGCCGAGGTCGACGATCAAGTTGCGGGCCTGCTGGGTGGTCCACTCCCCGGTCGGATTCGCGGTGACACCCAGAATGTGGACCCGCCGGGGTCACCACCTCCATCACCACCAGCACGTAAACACGCCGCAAGGCGACCGTGTCGAGGTGGAAGAAATCCGTGGCCAGCAGCCCCGCCGCCTGGACCCGAAGGAACGCTCACCACCTGGTGTCTGTGTCCCGCGGCGCCGGACCGAGACGGGCGTGGCCAAGGATCCGCCGGATCGTTCCCAAGCCGACCCCGTAGCCCAGGCCGACGAGGTCGCCCTGGATCCGTCGATGTCCCCAGCCCGGATTTTCCCTAGCCAGCCGGAGAATCAGCTCCCGGATCTCCTTGCTGACCCGCGGACGGCCGCATCGGTTCGGGAAGGTCCAATGATGGGCGACCAGACGACGATGCCAAGCCAAAATAGTGCCCGGTGTGACCAGCCGATGCTCGCGCACCCACCGCGGCACCAGCCGGGTCAGCGCCGCCAAGACCGCCCGGTCCGGCCACGACAAACGTGGGGCACTGACCTGACGCCGCAGCACCGTCACCTCATGCCGAAGCACCAACAGTTCCGCGGTCTTCGCCGCTCGTTGCGCGAGCCACGCCAGCCACCCGAACACCTGGATCATGGCCAGGTACAGCAACCTGAAACCCACACAAGGATCATGCCCGCAACAGTGGAAACGCAAGCTCAGACGCTGTGCGACGAGTTTTGGCACGGTACAGGCATCCTCCACGAGTACCGCGTGACCTGCACGGATGAGTTTTCGGCAGGCGCAGAGGTCTTCGTCGTCGCTCAGGCTGTCTCGGTCACCGCAGCGAGCCAGCGAAGACGTCGATGATCGGGCACCGTCGGTGCGGTACGGCAGCCCACGCTGGATCAGCGGCTGGCGACCCGCTTTGCGGTGCGCTCCAGGTGGTCCGCCATGATCTGGTGAGCCCGGGCGGCGTCCCGGTCTCGGATCGCGTCGACGAGCGCCCGGTGCTCGTCGACCCCCTGTTTGCCCTCGTGCTGGGCCTCCTGCAAGGACATCAGGATCGCCTCCCGGAACGACTGCAGGAGCATCGCGACCGCCGGGTTGTGCGCGGCGGTTGCCACACGCAGGTGGAAGCCGAACGACATGGCGACCGTGTAGGTCCCCTGCTCGCGCGCGGCTGCTGCCTCGTCGCACAGCGCCAGCAGATCGGCGATGTCCTCCTCGGTCGCCCGCTCGCAGACCAGCGGGACGACTCCGAGTTCGAATACCGCACGCGCCTCGGTGACCTCGGCCGCCGACAACCCTGACATGCTCAGCAGGTCGGTGATGCCCTCGCCGACCTGACCGGTGGTCGGGACCGTGACGAACGCGCCCCCGCGGGCGCCGACCCGGACCTCGATCAGTCCGTTCGCTTCGAGCATCCGCAGTGCCTCACGCAGCGACAGGCGGCTGACCCCCAGGCGCTCGCACAGTTCGCGTTCCGAGGGCAGCCGCGAGCCGATCGGGAGCTCACCGGTACGGATCAGAGCGCGGATCTGGTCGACGATCGACGTGGAGATCCGGTTGGAGATCACCGGCTGGAACAGTTGGGCGGAAGAGCCTGGCGCGTCAGGCGTGCGGGGCACGGCACCTCCTCGATCGACCGGCACGACTCAAGCTCAATGCCACGACTCAAGCTCAAATGGTATGACCTCAGAGCCGCAGCCGGCGCACCGCCAGCGCCGGTACGGTCATCAGCAGCCCGGCGGCGGTGAGCGCGACGGCGAGCGGCATCAGCGCCACCAGGCCGGCGACCCCGAACGGCGCGAAGAACAGCGCCGCCGCGCGGAACGTGCCCGCCGAGGCGATCGCCTCACCTCGCTCCTGCGGATGCACCGACTCAGTGGCGACGGCCGGACCGATGGTCTGCAGCACGCCCGCTCCCGCGCCGGAGATGGCTAGTGCGATGCCGGCCAGGACGGCTGTCCCGGCAACCGGCCCCACCAGCGCGGTGCCGATCCCGGCAGCGAGTATGCCGAGGACCAGTGACCAGCGCAATCCGGTGCCACGCACCCAGCCGGCCAGCGCACCGCCGGCGACCGAGGCGGCGTTCGCCACCGACACCAGGAAGCCGATGGTGGCCGACGACTGCCGGGCCTGGTCCAGGATCACGGGCACGTACGACCCGAGCAGTCCTCGCCAACCACCCGCGCTCGCCCCCGCCCAGGCGCCGGCGCCGACTCCGGGCCGCCGCCAGATCTGCCCCCGCTTCCGCCCGTCCGACGCGGGAGCGAAGGGCGGCAGGCGGACCAGGGCGCTCGCGGGTACGACAGTGCAGGCGGCCACCACGGCCCCTACCCCGAGCGCGAACTGCGGAGACCGGTGCGCGAGGACTCCCGCCAGCGTCGGACCGCCGATCAGGCCCACCCCGGAGGCGAGGTTGACCTTGGCGAGGGCGCCGACCGCCGACCGCGACACCCGGACCGCGTGCGTCTGCGTCCCGGTCCAGAAGAACGCCCGCGCGACACCCTGCAGCAGTTGGGACACGGCGAAGACCCACCAGACGCTCGAGAGCGCGATCGCGGCGGACGAGACCGCGAGCACGGCACCGGAAAGTATGACGAACACCTTGTCCGGCAGCCTGCGCATCAGCGCGCCCATATACAGGCGGGTCGACATCTGGGCGATGGCGGACACCGCCACGAACACGCCGACCTGCCCCACCCCGTAGCCCGCCCGTACCGCCAGCAGCGGCACCGCGACCCCGGCGATCGCGAGGGCCAGCGAGAACAGCGCGGCGCCAGCGGCGCTGGCGAGGGGACCGCTGGTGCGGGTGTGTACGACGTCGTCGTCGCTCGCCAACCGCTGCATCGCGTACTCCCGTCCGCGCCGTTGCCGGGGCGTCCCCAGTTCAGCTGATCCTGATCTTCGCCGCTTGACACCCTGACGAAACTGTTCCTAAGGTAAATGGTAAGACCATTACACGCAAGAGCGATCCTCGACCGGGATCACTGTCTCGAGGAGTTGAACCTGCCCATGCGGATCAACGCGGACATCGCCAAATGCCAGGGCTACGGCAACTGCGTCGCCCTCGACGGCGACCATTTCGATCTTGACGACGACGGGATGGTGGTCGTGCTGCAGGACACCGTCACCGCAGCCCAGGTGGACGCCACCACGGAGGCCGTACGCAGCTGCCCGGTCTCGGCGATCTGGCTGGTCAACGATGACGCCTGACCGGGTAGTCGTCGTCGGCGCCTCGATCGGCGGCGTACGTACGGCGCAGGCACTCCGGGCCGGGGGTTTCGGCGGCGACATCATGATCATCGGCGCCGAGTTGACGGAGCCGTACGACAAGCCGCCGCTGTCCAAGCAGGTGCTCGCCGGCGAGCAGAACGCGGACGACATCGCGCTGCTCGGCGCGGCCGGCTGGGCGGGTGAGCGGCTCGACGGCCGACTGGGCTCCCCTGCCGTCGACCTCGACACCGAAAGCAAAGAGGTGCTGCTCGCCGACGGCCAGCGCATCGGGTACGACGCCCTGGTCATCGCCACCGGTGTACGGGCCCGGACCCTGACCACCGAGGCCAACCAGCTCGTGCACACCGTACGGGAACTGCGGGACGCGACCGCGCTCCGGCAGCGCATGCTCGGGGGCGGCCCGGTCGTCGTGGTCGGCGGTGGCTTCATCGGTGCCGAGGTCGCCGCCAGCGCGGTGGCGCTCGGTGCCCAGGCCGCGATCGTCGAGTCACTCCCCACTCCGTTCACCCGGGTACTCGGCCCGGCCGTCGGCGCGCTGATGACCGAGTTGCACGAAAGCTTTGGCGTCTCCGTACTCGGTGGCGCGGCCGTGGCCAGAGTTGAGCAGCTCACCGACGGCACCGGCATCGTCCACCTGGCCGACGGTCGCCGCCTGGCGGCAGGCACCGTCGTGGTCGGCATCGGCTGCGTTCCGAACACCGAGTGGCTGCACTCCTCCGGACTGCCGCTCGACGACGGGGTGATCACCGACCAGCACTGCGCGGTGCCCGGTGCCGAGGACGTCTACGCGATCGGTGACGTCGCGCGCTGGTACGACGTACACGACGGGACGCACCGCCGGGTCGAGCACTGGACCAACGCCGTTGAGCAGGCGCACCTCGTCGCGCACAACATCCTGGCCCCGGGCGACCTCCGGCCACACACCAAGGCGCCGTACTTCTGGTCCGACCAGTACGGCATGAAGATCCAGATGGCCGGGCGGATCGAGGCCGACGACCGGGTCGACCTTCTGCGCTGCACCATCCCGGCCGGCGACCGGCACGTCGCGGTGTATTCGCGACACGGAAAGTTCAGCGCGGCCGTGACCTTCGGCTGGCCGAGGGCGATCGCCGCCTGCCGCCGGTCATGGGAGCGCGCGGCCACCGTGGACGAGGTCCACCAGCAGATCCAGGGACTGGCTACAAAAGTCACGGCGGTCGAGACGCGATGAAGAGCGCGCACACGACCGAGCGAACCATTCGAAGAAGGGTGCAGCAACGGTGAGCACGACGTCCCACAACCAGCCCGTCGCGGCTGAGACGGTCAACGTCCGCGATCTCGTGGACGTCCAGCGCGGCGAGATCAGCCGCGAGATCTTCATCAACGAGCAGATCCACCGGCAGGAACTGGAGAACCTGTTCCCCCGCGCCTGGCTCTTCGTCGGGCACGAGAGCCAGGTGCCGAACCCGGGTGACTTCTTCTCCTCCTGGATGGGCTCGGACCCGGTCCTGCTCACTCGGGACGACCAGGGTGAAATCCACGTGCTGCTGAACTCCTGCCGGCACCGCGGGATGCGGGTGTGCCGGTACGACGAGGGCAACACGATGAAGTTCACCTGCCCGTACCACGCCTGGTCCTACTCCATCGACGGTTCGCTGGTGGCGGTGCCCGGCGACCTGCACGGCGTACCCCACCTGAAGGCGGCCTACAGCGGACGTCTGGAGAAGGAGAAGTGGGGTCTGGTCCGCTGCCCGAAGGTGCGCAGCTACAAGGGCCTCGTCTTCGCCAACTGGGACGCGGAGGCACCGGAGTTCGACGACTACGTCGGCGACTTCCACTGGTGGCTGGACAACCTGGCAGACGCGTTCGACGGTACCGAGGGCGGCACCGAGGTCTTCCGCGGCGTGCACAAGTGGCGGATCAAGTCGAACTGGAAGTTCGTGTCGGAGAACTTCCTCGGCGACACCTACCACGGCGCGTCGACCCACGCCTCCGTCGAGGCCGTGGGTATCGGCCCGGGCGGCAAGGGCAAGCGCCGCCATGGCGAGCAGCAGAACCAGGGCGGCTTCTCCAAGGGGCGGATGAAGACGTCGTTCCGCCTCGGTCACGGTGCGTCGGACAACCTCGACTACGAGATTCCCTACCCGACGTTCGCCGAGGATGAGCTGACCGAGTACTTCCGACAGGCCTGGGATACCCGCAAGCAGAAGCTCGACCGGGAGGAACGACCGCTCGGCGGGCGCGGCCCGGCCACCCTCTTCCCGAACATGTCGTTCGCCGCCGGCTTCCCGCGGACCATCCTGGTAGCGCACCCGGTCAGCCCCACCGAAACCGAGGTCTGGCGCTGGTACCTGGTCGACAAGTCGGCGCCCGATTTTGTCCGCGCCTGGCTGCGCCGCTACTACATGCGGTACGCCGGCCCGGCCGGGATGACCGAGCAGGACGACATGGAGAACTGGGACTACGCCACCGAGTCCAGCCGTGGTGTGGTGGCCCGAAGGTTCCCGTACAACTACCAGCAGGGGCTCGGCGAAGAGCAGCCGAGCGAGCTCGACCGGGCGGTGCACTCGAACCACGCCATCGCCGGCGAGGTCAATGCGCGCGCCTTCTACCGTCGCTGGGCCGAAGTCGTCGACGGCCTTTCCTGGCCGGAGCTGAACAAGCTCGCCGAGATCGACGAACGGGCGTCCGGCCAGCGGGTCGGCGAGGCGGACGCGTAGCCACCCCGGCGGTTGGCACCCTTCCCGATATTGACAAGGAGAGTCATGGCAATCGACGAAAAGGCGGTCGAGCGACTGCTGCTCCAAGCGGAGATCGCGGATTTCCTGTACCGCGAGGCCGACCTGCTCGACCAGCGCCGCTACACCGAATGGCTCGATCTGCTCGCCGACGACTACGAGTACTCGGTGCCGCTGCGGATGAACGTCAAGTTCGACGAGACGGACGAGCGGGAGCAGACCCGGGCTGGCAGCGAGATCTGCTGGTTCGACGAGGGCAAGGACACGGTCAGCCTGCGGGTCGACCAGTTGATGACCGGCGTGCACTGGGCGGAGGAGCCCGTGTCCCGGGTCTCGCACCTGGTCACCAATGTGCGGGTGGAGTCGGTGCAGCCGCCCGAGGTCGAGGTCAGTTGCCGGTTCCTGGTATACCGCAATCGGGTGGCGGACGAGACCGACTTCCTCGTCGGCCGCCGGACCGACCGGTTGCGTCGGGTGGACGGCGGGTGGCAGGTATGCCGCCGGCAACTGCTCCTCGACCAGTCCGTCCTGCTCGCCAAGAACCTATCGATCTTCGTATAGCACCAGCGTCGTAACGGGGCCCTGCCATGACGATAAGGTTGTCCGATGCTTGACGAGCGCGCGGACAAACCGGCCAAGGCAGGGCCTTCGTACCCAATTTCGTCGGTGGACAACGCGCTGCGCCTGCTGCTGATGTTCCGCGACCAGAAGCGGCTTCGCCTGTCCGACGTCGCCACCGCGCTCAACGTGGCGCACTCCACCGCCCACCGGCTGCTGGCGATGCTGATCCATCACGACTTCGTCCGCCAGGAAGGCGACCTGCGCACCTACGTCACCGGCCCCGCCCTGCTCGACCTCGGCCTTTCCGCCGTACGCAACATGGACATCCGCACCTTCGCCCGACCAATCTTGGACGATCTGGCCGTCAAGATCGAAGAAACGGTGCACCTGGCCCAGCTCGAGGGCGGCAAGATCCGCTATCTCGCGGCCGCCGAGTGCAACCGCCCGCTACGGGTGGCCGATCGCACCGGTCAACTCATGCCCGCGCACCGCACCGCTACCGGCAAGGCGATGCTGGCCGATCTCACCCCGGCCCAGCTCGACGAGCTGTTCCCGGTCAGCGACGCGGCAACCGGGACCGGCGGATACAGCCGGGCGGAGCGCGAGGCTCTCGACGCGGAACTGGCGCAGGTACGCGAACTGGGCTACGCGACCAACTATCGCGAGACCGAGGACATCATCTCGATGGCTACCGTGGTCCGGGACAAGCGCGGGATCACCGTCGCCGCGCTCAACGCTTCGGCGCCGTCGAACCGGATGAGCAAGCGGCGTCAGCTGACGGTCATCCGTCAACTGCACGCCGCCGCCGCCCTGCTCGAGGACCTTCTCGGCAACGCGGCCGGCAGCTAGTATCCGGAGTTTCCGGCCTTCGTTGATCAACTGTGGCATTTTCCCAGCTCAGCAGGCGTTTGTGGGCAGCCTAGGGCGTGTCCTGTCGATCATGGAAGCCAGATGACCGCGGCGATCAGCACGAGGCTGGCCCGGTAGAGCGAGGCGCGTTTGGCGTATCGGGTTGCTAGGTCACGCCATTGCTTGAACCGGTTGAAGCAGCGCTCCACGACGTTGCGCTTCTTGTAGATCACCTTGTCGAAGGCCGGGGGTCGACCGCCGGCGCTGCCTTTCGCGGCGCGGCGGGCGACCTGGTCGGATCGTTCGGGGATGACGTGCCGGATCCCGCGTTGCCGCAACGCTCGTCTGGTCGAGTCGTGGGCATAGCCCTTGTCCGCGATCAGCACCTCAGGGCGTTTGCGGGGCCGACCGGGTCCCGGTTCGTTGACCCGGATCGCGTCCAACAACGCCAGGAGCTGCGGGTTGTCGCCGGCCTGACCCGGGGTGAGCAGGATCGACAACGGCCGGCCGCGTCCGTCGACGGCGAGGTGAATCTTCGTGCTCAGCCCGCCTCGGGACCGGCCGATGGCCTCGCCATCCTGCGCACCAGGCGTCGCCGCACTTGTCGCGGAGCCCTCTTTTTACGGGCGCCAGCGGCATGCTGGTGCGCCCGCACGACCGACGAGTCGATACTGATCATCCACTGCACCGGTGTCCCGTCGTCATGCACCTGCGCCGCCGCGAGGATCCGATCCCACGTCCCGTCGGCCGTCCACCGACGCAGCCGCTCATGGCAGGTCTTCCACGGCCCATACCGTTCGGGCAGGTCACGCCACGGCGCACCGGTCCGCAGCTTCCACAAGATCCCGTTAACGACCTGACGATGATCGCGCCACCGCCCGGCTCCGGCAGCAGCGGCGCGATCACCGCCCATGCCTCATCGGTCAACTCACCACGACGCACCACCAGAACATCGTCAACGATCAACAACTACAAGATCGGCAGGACACGCCCTAGCTAGTTGTATTACCCACGCCCGTGTCTGGCCGGTGGCGTTCTGGCCCCTGATGGGCGCAAAGTCGCACTGTACTGGACCACGCCATGGGGTGCCTTGGGTAATACGCATGGAGTGCCCAGAACCCTTACGGCACAACGCTTATAGCGCTTGTGGATCACGAAGGCCGGAAACTCGGGCTAGGAAAGCAGGCTCGCCACCGGGGTGAACATCACCACGGTGGCGAGCCTGCCGATAGAACGAGGTCCCCCCGGGCTACCTGCCGTTGAAGCCTTGCTTCAGCATGTCGACGTACTCCTTCGGCGAGCCCATGAGCTCGTTCACCACGCTCTGCACGTCGGCGCCGCTGGTGAAGCCGACCGGCCGGCCGGCCTTCTCGGCCTCCGCCTGGTACGCCGGGTCCGTGACGACTTCCTCAAACGCCTTGCGGAGCTCCTCGAGCAGCTGCGGGTCCATCCCCGGCGGCCCGGACAACGTACGACCACTCTCGATCAGCTTGGTGTGAGTCTCCAGCAGAGCCCGCTGGGTGTCGTCCGCGACCTCCAGGACGGTGGGCACATCCGGGAACTCCTTCACCCGTTCCGCACCGATGACCAGGACCGGCTTGCAGTCTCCACTGTTGATGGCCGGGAGTTGGCTCGACAGCGAGCGCGAGTACGCGTCAACGTTGCCGGCGACCACGCCGAGCAGCGCTTCGTTGCTACCCCCGTAGCCGGTCACGAGCTCGGCCTTGAAGTTCAGCGTTCTCTCCAGCACGAGTGGTCCGACGTACTCGTTGGATCCGGGTCCGGTCGCGGAGAAGCGGACAGGCTTGTCGCTGGCGACCGCCTTGACGTCGTCGAACGAGTTCAGCTTCCCGCCCGCCTTCACCACCACGAGGTCCGGCTCGCTGCTGATCCGGCCGATGTAGGAAAACTTCTCGGCCTGGTACTGCACCCCTTCGGCCTGGGCCAGCGCGCTGCCGACGTGTCCGGTCATATTGAACAAGGCGATCTCGGTGCCGTCGGGCTTCGCCTTCCACAGCTCGTTGGTGGCCAGCAGGCCGCCGGCACCCGGCTTGTTGATGACGAGGATCTTCGCGCCGAGCTTCTTACCCAGGGCGGGGGCGAGCTGGCGCGCATATTGGTCGTAACCGCCGCCCGGATCGAAGGGCACGATCAGGTCGATCTTCTTGCCCTCGAAGTTGCCCGACGCCTTGGCTTTGCCCGCGGGGCCGCAGCCGGTCAGCAGCAGGGCCGACACGACCACACCGCAGGTGATGCCCAACAGTCTCCGCATGCTCGACATGCCTCTCTTCGACTCTCCGTCCGATCAGGACGGATGGGATGAACGCATTTCGCTCGGCGCATCACAGCCCGGAAATGGGTGCTACAGCACCGGGAATAGCCCGGGTGGTACCGGCAGTTGCAGGACCACGCCGAAGGCGATGTACAGCACCGCGAACAGGACTGCCGCGTAGACGACCGAGAGGACCCACGAGGCCTTCGCCTGGTGCCGCAGGTAGGCCACGGCGAACAACGGCGCGGTGAAGTAGAGCCCCAGGACGTAGAGGGCGACAAAGAACGCGACAAGGTACGACAGGGCGACGGCCCATTCCCGCGCACTCGCGGTCTCGAAGGCGTACTGCAGGTCCTCGTCGCTGTCCTCGTCATCGTCCCCGACCCTGCGCTGCGGCGTGGCGTCCCGCTTCCCCGGGCGGAGCAGGGAGCGCAGGACGAAGGCGACGCCGAGCAGCGCGCCGAGCCCGCCAATGGCGAGCGGGAAGACGGCCGCCTTGCCGCTCCAGCTGAGGGCGGTGACGAATGCCGCGCCGAAGATCAGGGTCAGCAGCACCCCCGCCACCAGGTCGGGCAGGTAGACCTTACGGTCGGTCTCCCCGGTCACGACGTCGCTCACGCGGACACCTCCTCCTTTTCTCGGTCCTGCCCGGAGCGCTTGGCGCGCCGGGTCCGGCGTGCGTGGAAGACGAAGACCAACACGATGGCGCCGACGATGCCCAGGAAGTACGGCCGCAGCAGCCAACTGCTACCGAAGACCGAGTTCGACAGGAACAGGTAGCGCTCAAGGATGCTGCCGAGTACCAGGCCGAGCAGCAGCGGCACTCTCGGCCAGTCCCATCGCAGGCAGCCGATGCCGATGGCGACGAAGGCGAGCATCACGAGCACGTCGGCGAAACTGTTGCTCGAACTGTAGGCACCGATGCCCAGCAGCAGGAGCAGGAACGGCACCAGCAGCGGCCCCGAGATGTGCGTCAGCCGGGTGAGCGGCTTGAGTAGCAGGAACGCGGCGGTGACCGAGGCGAACGTGGCGAACACCGTGATCCAGACCATCGACAGAGTCACGTCCAGGTTGGTGGTGAGCATCTTCGCGCCGGGTTCGAGCCCCAGGATCAGGAACGCACCGAGCAGCACCGCACTACTCGCCGAGCCGGGAATGCCGAACGCGACGGTCGGGATCAGCGACGCGCTGTCCTTGGCGTTGTTGGTCGCGCCCGCGGCGATCACGCCCTCGATCGCGCCCTTGCCGAACTGGTCCGGGTTCTTCGAGGTCTGCCGGGCGTGACCGTAGGCGATGAACTGGGCGACCGTTCCTCCGACGCCCGGCACCACACCGATCGCCGACCCGATCGCGCTTGCCCGCAGGACCAACGACCAGTGGCGCCCGGTGTCGCGAATGCCCTCGGTGACCCCGACGAGCTTCGAGCTCCGTTGCCCGGTCTTCGCGACGCTGCGCTTCTGCAGCATGATCTGCAGGACCTCGGCGCCGCCGAACAGGCCGACGACGACCGGGACGATACCCACCCCGCCCCACAGGTGCAGCGAGCCGAAGGTGTACCGCGGTGCCCCGGTGCTCGGGTCCAGTCCCACCAGGGAGATGAGGATGCCGACGGCGGCCATCAGCAGTCCCTTGTGCAGCTGACGGGCGGAGAGGGTGACCACGAAGGTGAGGCCCAACAGGGCCAGTCCGAAGAACTCCGGCGGCCCGATCGACAGGATCAGTGGGCGTACCACCGGGATCACGGCGACGAGCACGATCACGCCGAAGATGGCGCCGCCAGCAGAGCTGGTCAGCGCGGCGCCCAGCGCGCGACCCGCCTGACCCCGCTTGGTCAGCGGGTACCCGTCCAGCACCACCGCGGCCGACGAGGCCTCGCCGGGTACACCGAACAGCACCGAGGTGATGTCGCCGGTCGTGGCGGTCACCACGTACATGCCGAGCAGCAGCGCGAAGGCCGGGATCGGCTCCATGTCGAAGGTGAACGGAAGCAGCAGGGCCAGGGTCACTGCGCCGCCGAGTCCAGGCAGGATCCCCACCACGAAGCCGAGCATCACCCCGATGACCATCATCAGCAGCGACTGTGGTGCCAGAACCTGCGTTAGCGCACTCCCCAGTGCATCCAGCACATCGTCTCCCATCGACATGAGGTTCCGGCGCACGCTGGCGTCGTTGGCCTGGGTGGTCACCTGCCCGAAACAGGCGGTTACCTGCCGGGAACAGACAGAAAATATTTCTGCAAGGTAGTGCAGTGCCAGACCGTAAGCCACGTCACAGGGGATGTCAACAGGTCCCCGCGTCCCCAACCAGCGGCACTGAGCAGCGTCTCTCCCCTAGGCTGCGGGCGACCTTGCTCCCTGCGCGGCACATGTCCTACAGTCCGCTGTGAAGAACTTCTTTCTGAGACTTGACCTGGTGACTGGCGACCATCACGAATCGCCATCGAGAGGGGACCCGTGGAGCGTGTCGGAGTGGTCGGACTTGGCGGCATGGGCACGGCTTTGGCAGATGCCCTGCTCGCCGCCGGATACCCAACCGGGTGCTACGACACCCGCCCGGAGGCCGTCGCGCCACTGACCGACCGGGGCGCTGTCGCCGCCACCGATCCGCGCGACCTGGCCGAACGCAGTGATGTCGTGATGACCTTCCTGCCCGGACCAACGCAGGTACTCGAGGTGGCCCTGCACCCCGAACGCGGCGTGCTCGCCGGCCTCGGCGCGGACGCCATGCTGCTGGACATGTCCACCTGCGGGCCGGATCTGGCCACCGTCGTCGGGGCAGCCTTCGACGCCGCCGGCCGGCGGTTCGTCGACTGCCCGGTGAGCCGCAAGGCCCCGGACATGACAGTCCTGGTGGGCGGCGAACCCGGCGTGCTGGGCCCCGCCGAGGGAATACTGCAGCAGGTGTCACGCACCGTGATCTACTGCGGACGGCGAGGCGCCGGCTACGCGACCAAGCTGCTGAACCAACATGTGAAGTACGCCTGGTACCTCGCCTCGGCCGAGGCGCTGCTCGTCGCGAAACAGCTCGGCCTCGACCCCGACGCCGTCGCGACCGCGGTTCAGCAGTGCAGCGGCGGCGATTCCGGGCTGGCCACGGCCGCGAAGTACTTCCGCGACGACGCCGCCGGCATGGCTACCCACGCGCCGGCGAGCACGATCGAGAAGGACGTCGTACTGGCCGAGGCGATGGCGAACACGGCGGGCGTCCGCAGCCGGACACTCGGCGTCGTCGTGGACTTCTTCCTTGACGTCAGCACCACCCCGTACCGGCAGCGTCCGTATCCGGAGAGCTGCGAACTTCTCGAGGAGCTGCGAACCATGCCGCGCCAGGTCGGAGACCGATAGTGTCCGCGTCCGGATCCATCACCGACCCCCAGCAGATCACCAGCCCGCGCGGCACGCCCACCGACCCGGCGCAGGCCGCCCGGCACCTGGTCGCGCTCGCCTGCCGGGTTCTCGCCCAGCAGGGGCTCGCCGAGGACGTCCTCGGCCATGTCAGCCTGCGCACCGAAGACGGCGGGCTGTACGTCCGCTGCCGTGGCCCGCGCGAGCGTGGGCTGCTGTTCACCGACCCCGATGATGTGCACGCGGTGGGACTCGACGACAACGATCCGCTCGCTGACTCCTACCAGGTGCCCAACGAGCTGCCGATCCACCGCGAGGTGCTGCGCGCGCGGCCGGATGTCCGGGCCGTCGTACACGTCCACCCACCGGCCGTCATCGCCGCCGACCTCGCCGGCCTGTCGCTGCGGCCGATCGTCGGGGCCTACAACATCCCGGCGATGCGGCTGGCACACGAGGGCATTCCGGTCTACCCGCGCGGCGTTCTGATCAACCGGCCGGAGCTGGGCAAGGATGTGGCCGCCGTGCTCGGCGACAAGCCGACGTGCGTCCTGCGGGCACACGGCATCGTCGCGACCGGCGACTCGGTGCAGCAGGCCGTGGTCAGAGCGCTCAACCTCGACGCCCTCGCCCGGATCACGCTGTACGCGGGTCAGCACGGCAAGGTTCCGCCGGAGCTGCCGGCGGATGACATCGCCGAGCTGCCCGACCTCGGCTCGCACTTCAACGACGCCCAGGTCTGGCTCAACCGGGTCGCCCGCCTCGACCACGCGGGGCTGGGTCTCTGATCCCCGCGTACCGACAAGCAGAGGAAAGCATGGCCGACATCCGTACCCTGCGCGACGCCGTGGCGGAGCTGATCCATGACGGCGACACCGTCGCGATGGAGGGCTTCACCCACCTGATCCCATTCGCCGCCGCACACGAGATCATCCGCCAGGGCATCACCGATCTCACCCTGGTCCGGATGACCCCGGACGTGATCTACGACCAGCTCATCGGCATGGGACTGGTGCGCAAGCTCGTCTTCTCCTGGGGCGGGAATCCGGGCGTCGGCTCGCTGCACCGCTTCCGCGACGCGGTGGAGAACGGCTGGCCCCGCCCGTTGCAGCTGGACGAGCACAGCCACGCCGGGATGGCCAACCGGTACGTCGCCGGCGCCTCCCGACTGCCCTTCGCCGTGCTACGCGGCTACCGCGGCAGCGACCTGGCCACCCGCAGCGACACCGTGGGCACCGTCTCCTGCCCCTTCACCGGGGAGGAGTTGGCCGCGGTGGCCGCGGTGAACCCCGACGTCACCGTCATCCACGCCCAGCAGGCCGACCGCCGCGGCAACGTCCGGCTCTGGGGCCTGGTCGGCGTGCAGAAGGAAGCCGCGCTGGCCGCCGACCGGGTCCTGGTCACCGTGGAGGAGATCGTCGAGGAGCTGGCGCCGCGACCCGACGCAGTCACCCTGCCCAGTTGGGCGGTCACCGCCGTCGCCCACGCCCCGGGCGGCGCCCACCCCTCGTACGCGGCCGGCCACTCCGTCCGCGACAACGCCTTCTACCAGGCCTGGGACCCGATCGCGCGCGACCGGGACACCTTCCACGCCTGGATGCGCGAACACGTCCTGGAACCCGTCACCGATCCGGAAGGAGCCGCCACCCGATGACGTCGACCACCCGGCCCGCCACCGCCACCGTGCCGGCCGTAGCGCACTGGACCTCCGACGAACTGATGACGGTCAACGCGGCCCGGGCGCTCACCGGCCACCGCACCTGCTTCGTCGGTATCGGCCTGCCCAGCACGGCCGCCAACCTCGCCCGGCGGATCGGACGTCCCGACCTGGTGCTCATCTACGAGGCTGGCACCCTCGGCTCCAAGCCCACCCGTCTACCGCTGTCCATCGGGGACGGGGAGCTCGCCGACACCGCGGACGCGGTGATCTCCGTACCGGAGATCTTCAACTACTGGCTGCAGGCCGGCCGGATTGACGTCGGCTTCCTCGGCGCCGCTCAGGTCGACCGGTACGCCAACATCAACACCACCCTCATCGACCGCGGGCCGACGAAACCGCCGGGGCGGCTGCCCGGCGCTGGCGGCGCCCCCGAAATCGCGGCCAACTGCGGCCAGGTGCTGATCGTGCTGCGGCACTCCATCCGTAACCTGGTGCGGAAGCTGGACTTCATCACCACGGTCGGCCACGGCTCCGGCCCCGACGACCGCTCCCGGCTCGGCCTGCGCGGCGCGGGTCCGGTCGCGGTCATCACCGACCTCGGCGTGCTCCGGCCCGATCCGACCACCGCCGAACTGGTGCTCACCGAACTGCACCCGGGTGTGACCGTGGAGCAGGTCCGGGCCGCCACCGGCTGGGAGCTGCGCATCGCCGGGACGCTCACCACCACGCCGCCGCCCACCGCCGCCGAACTCGCCGCCCTGCGCGCACTGCAGGCCGCCGGGAGGCGTACGACATGACGGACCGCTCCCGCGACGTTTTCGTCGTCGACGCCGTACGCACCCCGATCGGCAGATACGGCGGGGCGCTGGCCGGTATCCGCCCCGACGACCTGGCCGCCCACGTGCTCCGGGCGCTGGTCAAGCGCACGCCGCAGCTGGACCCGGCCCGCGTCGACGACGTACTGCTCGGCAACGCCAACGGCGCGGGCGAGGAGAACCGCGACGTGGCCCGGATGGCGGTGCTGCTCGCCGGACTCCCCGTCACCGTCCCCGGCGCCACCGTCAACCGGCTGTGCGGCTCCGGCCTGGAAGCTGTCATCCAGGCGGCGCGGGCCATCCGGTGCGGCGACGCCTCGATCGCCATCGCCGGCGGGGTGGAGTCCATGAGCCGGGCGCCGTGGGTGCTACCCAAGCCCGAACGGGCCTTCCCGGCCGGTCATCAGCAACTGCACTCCACCACGCTCGGCTGGCGCATGGTCAACCCACACATGTCACCGGAGTGGACGATCTCCCTCGGCGAGAGCGCCGAACTGGTCGCCGACCGGTACGGCATAACCCGTGAGTCCCAGGACGCCTTCGCGCTAGCGAGCCACGAGAAGGCCAGCCGCGCCTGGCGGGACGGCCGCTTCGACGCGGAGGTCGTCGGCTACCCGGGCGTCGACCTGCCGCGCGACGAATGCATCCGGGACGACACGTCCGCGGCGGCCCTCGCCCGGCTGAAACCCGTCTTCCGCACCGACGGTGGCACGGTCACCGCCGGCAACTCGTCGCCGCTAAACGACGGGGCCGCGGCCCTGCTGCTCGCCGACGAGGAGGGCCTGCGGGCCAGTGGCCGGGAACCGCTCGCCCGGATCCGGGCCTCGGCGGTCACCGGCATCGAGCCCCAGTACTTCGGGGTCGGACCGGTCGAGGCGGTGCGCCGGGGCCTGGCCAGGGCCGGCCGAGGTTTCGCCGACCTGCACACGGTCGAACTCAACGAGGCATTCGCCGCGCAGTCGCTCGCCTGCCTGGGCGAGTGGCCAGAGCTCGACCCGGCGATCGTCAACCCGCGCGGTGGCGCGATCGCCATCGGCCACCCGCTCGGCGCCTCCGGCGCCCGCATCGCGGGCGCGGTCGCCCATCAACTCGCCGACGCCGGTACCGGCGTCGGGGTGGCCGCCCTGTGCATCGGCGTAGGGCAGGGCCTCGCCCTGGTGCTCGAACGCTGACCGCAGTTTCGGACGGCCGAGGCGATCCCGCACCCCGAAGTCCGCGCCGCCCACGCGCCGCCACCGCCCGTCCGACCGATACCTGACGGAGACCCGATGACCGCCACCACCACGCCGGTCCAACTGGCACCCGCACCACCCATCGCGACCCGCCCCCCCGGCCCGGCCGAGGTCCCGCTCATCCAGGCTGACATCGACCGGGAGATCGCCGAGGCGCGGCAGAGCGCCCGGGCTCGGGCAGTGGACGGACGCCTGCCCGACCACCCGGCCCGGGACTACTCCCCCTACCGCAGCAGCCTGCTGCGGCACCCCGAGCGGGCGCTCGTCGCCGTCCGGGACCCCGAGGCCACCGAACTCACCGGGCCCGCCTTCGGCGTCACCGACGTCACCGACCTCGACCCCGACCTCACCCGGCAGCACCACGGTGAGCCGCTCGGCGAGCGGATTACCGTCAGCGGGCGGGTCCTGGACCGCCGGGGCCATCCGGTGCGTGGCCAACTGGTCGAGATCTGGCAGGCGAACGCGTCGGGCCGGTACGCCCACCAGCGCGACCAGCACCCGGCCCCGCTCGACCCAAACTTCACCGGGGTCGGCCGGTGCCTGACCGACGACCAGGGCCACTACCAGTTCACCACCATCAGGCCGGGCGCCTACCCGTGGCGCAATCACCGCAACGCCTGGCGGCCCGCCCACATCCATTTCTCGCTCTTCGGCACCGCCTTCACCCAACGGCTCGTCACCCAGATGTACTTCCCCGGCGACCCGCTCTTCCGCTACGACCCGATCATCAACTCCGTCACCGACGAGCCGGCCCGGCAGCGCCTGGTCGCCGCGTACGACCACGACCTGTCCAGCCCCGAATGGACCCTCGGCTACCGGTGGGACATCGTGCTGGACGGCCCGGCCGCCACCTGGATCGAGGAGGGCCGCTGATGGCCACCGACGACACTCCTACCCCGGCGGGTCCGCTCGCGCCCACCCCGTCCCAGACCGTCGGTCCCTTCTACGGCTACGCCCTGCCCTTCCGGGGCGGCGGCGACGTGGCCCCGCTCGGGCACCCCGACACCATCACCGTGCACGGACGGGTGTACGACGGCGTCGGGCAGCCGGTCCCGGACGCGCTGCTGGAGTTCTGGCAAGCCGGTCCCGACGGCGCCACCACCGGAGTGCCCGGATCGCTGCGTCGTGACCCCGTCACCGGCGCGGTGATAGGCCGCAATGGCGTTGACTTCACCGGTTTCGGCCGGGTTCCCACCGACGCCGACGGGCACTACGTCCTGCACACGCTGCCGCCCGGTGCCCGGCCGGGCGCCGCTCCGTACCTGGCGGTGTGCCTGTTCGCCCGTGGCCTGCTGCACCACCTGTACACCCGGATCTACCTGCCCGAGCAGGTCGGGGCGAACGCCGCCGACCCGGTGCTCGCCGCCCTGGATCCGCGGCGGCGCGCAACCCTGCTCGCCACCGCCGAGCGCGAGCGGACGTACCGCTTCGACATCCGGATCCAGGCTGGCGACGGCCCGGACGAGGAAACGGTGTTCCTTGACTTCGGCTGAGGTGCCCGACGGTAGCGGCACCTCGTTACCGAGCGGCGCCGACGTGGGCCTGCTCTCCCCGGTCCGGGTCGGGTCGGCCGCCGAGTCCGCCACCGGTGACGCCGCATTCCTGCAGGCCATGCTGGACGCCGAGGCGGCGCTCACCCGGGCGCAGGCCGCACTCGGCCTCGCCCCGTCGGCGGCCGCTGACGCGGTCGTCGCGGCGGCCCACGCGCAGGCGTACGACCTGCCCGGCATTGCGGTCCGCGCCCACTCCGACGGCAGCCCGGTCATCCCGCTGGTCGCCGACCTCACCGCGGCCGTCGCCGCCCGGCACCCGGCCGCCGCCGAGTACGTCCACCGCGGCGCCACCAGCCAGGACATCCTCGACACGGCCACCATGCTGGTCGCCCGTCGGACCCTCGGCCCGGTGCTGGACGACCTCGACCGCACCGCCGCCGCCCTGGCCCGGCTCGCCACCGAGCACCGCGCGACGCCGATGCCCGGCCGTACCCTCACCCAGCACGCCGTGCCCACCACGTTCGGGCTCAAGGTCGCTGGCTGGCGGAGCCTCGTGCTGGACGCCCAGGACCGCCTGCACGCCGTACGGGAGACGCTGCCCGCGCAACTCGGCGGAGCGGCGGGGACGCTTGCCGCGTTCCACGCCTATGCCGAATCCGAGGTGCCGGTGCCGGGGCGGGGTGATGTGGGCCTGGCCCTGATCGCCCGGTACGCCGAGGAGACCGGCCTGGCGCAGCCCGTACTGCCCTGGCACAGCCTGCGTACTCCGGTCGCCGACCTCGGCGCCGCCCTGGCCTTCACCACCGGCGCGCTCGGCAAGCTCGCCGCCGACGTCCTGGTGCTCTCTCGCACCGAGATCGGCGAGGTGTCCGAGGGATCCGGCGGCGGTTCCTCCGCCATGCCGCAGAAGAGCAACCCGGTGCGTGCCACGCTCCTCGCCGCGACCGCACGCCAGGTGCCGGCGCTCGCCGCCGTGCTGCTCGGCGCCCTCGTCGCCGAGGACGAGCGCCCGTCCGGCGCCTGGCAGGCCGAGTGGCAGACGCTGCGCGAGGCGCTCCGGCTGACCGGCGGCGCGGCCCGGGAGGCCGGCCAACTGGCCGAGGGGTTGCGGGTGCGGCCAGACCGGATGCGCGCCGACCTCGACCTCACCGGCGGACTGATCGTCTCGGAACGGCTGAACGCGGTGCTCGCCGCTGCGGTCGGCCGGGCGCGGGCAAAGCAACTCATCGCCCGCGCCGCCCAGCGTGCCACGGCCGAGCACATCGGCCTCGACCAGGCACTGGCGGAGGAGGCCGGGCGAGCTGGCCTCTCGGACGAAAGCCAAATTCGCCAACTCATCGATCCGGTCGACTATCTCGGTTCGGCCGCCGCGCTCACCGACCAGGCCCTGCGCCGCGACGCACGCTCCAGACCGACCGCACCATGGGAGAACAGATGACAGCCCAGCCGCGGCGACCGCTGCTCCATCACCGGCTCGACGGTCCGGAGAACGGCCCACCGCTGATCCTCGGCCCGTCCCTCGGCACCTCCCTCGCGGTATGGGAACCGTCACTGCCTGATCTCGCCCGTGCCCACCGGGTACTGCGCTGGGACCTGCCGGGCCACGGGGGTTCGCCCACCAGCCTGCTGCCGGACGGTCGACCGGGCGCCACGTCCGTCGCCGACCTGGCCCGGCTGGTTCTCGACCTGGCCGACCAGCACGGATGGCGACAGTTCGCGTACGCGGGCATCTCCCTCGGCGGCGCGGTTGGCACCCACCTCGCCCGGCACCACTCGGACCGGGTCCGCTCACTCGCCCTGGTCTGCTCCTCCGCCCGCTTCGGCGAGCCTCGGTCCTGGGCCGAGCGGGCCCAGTTGGTCCGGGCCAACGGCACGGAGGTGTTGGTGGCGGGCACCGCCGACCGCTGGTTCACGGCGCGCTTCGCGGACTCCGCCCGCGCCACCGCGCTCCTGGACGACCTCGCGGCCGCCGATGCCGCCGGCTACGCCGCCTGCTGCGACGCGCTCGCCTCCTACGACCTGAGCGGTGAACTACCTCGGATCGCGGTACCCACCCTGGTGGTCGCGGGCCGCGAGGACCCGGCCACCCCACCCGCGCACGCCCGCCGGCTCGCCGACGGCATCCCCGGCGCCAGCCTGCTGGAACTGGCCGGCGCCGCCCACCTGGCGAACGTGGAACGCCCGGAGGTGGTCACCGAGGTCCTGCTCCGCCACCTCGCCGCCACCTGCCCGCCGGCCACGGCCGGGGCGACGGACGACCGGGCACGTCACACCGCCGGCCTGGCGGTACGCCGGGCCGTTCTCGGCGACGCCCACGTGGACCGCGCGATCGCCAACAGCACCACCTTCACCGCAGACTTCCAGGACTTCATCACCCGCTACGCGTGGGGCGAGATCTGGTCCCGCCCCGGTCTGGACCGCCGTACCCGGTCCACCCTCACCCTCACCGCCCTGGTCGCCCGGGGCCACCTGGAGGAACTGGCGCTGCACGTACGCGCCGCCCTGCGCAACGGCCTGACGCCCGCCGAAATCGGTGAGGTGCTGCTGCACACCGCGATCTACTGCGGAGTACCGGCCGCGAACGCGGCCTTCGCGGTGGCCCAGCGCATCCTGCGTGAGCAGGGAGCCGACCTGGACCGGCCCGCCGCGAACGACCCGTCCGCCGACCGCTCCTAACCAGACCTGGCGGATATCCGGGACCTGTTCATGCAGGTGTAATCGTTCCTACGTCTACCGCGACCATCACCCACTGCTTGCTCTGCTCGTGCCACAGCACCTTTGAATCGCGGCTGGTGCGCCGCTCGTCGACTCACACCCGCTCGGGTGCGGGTCCCAGCCGGATTCAGCTAGCCGGCCACGTGAGCAGCATGGTCGGGGTGGGCAGGCCGGGCGTTGTCGGCGTTACCTGGGGCAGTGGCACCCAGTCAGTCCCACCATCACGGGACAGTCGCATGGCATCTGGTCCTGCCCGAGGATGGTTCGCCGTCGGCGACCTGGACGGCGAAGCATGCGGTCAGCCCCGAGGGGTAGGGCACATCAAGCAGGTACCGGACAGAAACGGCTTGTAGACCGACTTCTTCACGGACCTCTCGCCGACGGCATCCTCCGTCGTCTCACCGGGGATGATCCCACCGCCAGGGAGGGTCCAGTACTCCTGGCCATCGTGCCGTCCGGAGGGTCCACGGCCACGCTCGCGCACCATCAGCAGCGTGCTGTTTGCACGATCACCGCTGCGGTTCGACGGCGCTGGATGACCTGCCCCTGCCGAAAATCTCATCCGCCCTGGTCGGAGTCGGTGTACGAGGTGTCAGGGATCTTGACCCAGTTGTTTGCGCTGGGATCTCGGTCGACTGGTGATCGCTGCGGCATGATGGTCCGCCGTGCTGCTGCGACTGGCTTACCTGGGTATCACGAACGTGTTCGCGGTGCTGCGCTTGCTGCCGATGAGTGATCGGGAGAAGGATGTGGAGATCCTTGCCCTGCGCCATCAGATCACCGTACTGGAGCGCCAGCTCGGCAAGGAGAAGGTGCGGTTCGACGCGACTGATCGGGCGTTCCTGGCGGCGCTGCTGCACCGGCCGCCGCGCGACGTGCTGCGCGAGGTGCGGCTGCTGGTGCGTCCGGATACGGTGCTGCGCTGGCACCGCGACTTGGTCACCCGCCGCCACGCGGCCCGGTCCCGGTCCAAGCGCCCGGGCCGGCCGCGGACCGTGCGCTTCATCCGCACCCTGGCCTTACGCCTGGCGCGGGAGAACCCCAGCTGGGGGTACCGCAGGATCCACAGCGAACTGCTGGTTCTGGGGGTGAAGGTGGCCGCCTCCACGGTGTGGGAGATCTTGAAGGAGGCAGGCATCAACCCGGCACCCGAGCGCGCCTGCAGCACCTGGGCAGACTTCCTGCGCTCCCAGGCCGACGCCCTGCTGGCATGCGACTTCCTCGAGACGGTCACCCTCACCGGGACGCGGATGTACGTGCTCGCGGTGATCGAGCACGGCAGCCGCCGTGTCCGGATCCTGGGCGCCACCGCGCACCCGACCGCCGCGTGGACGGTGCAGGCCGCGAAGAACCTCGTCATGGACCTCGAAGACGCCGGTTACCGGGCGCGGTTCATGATCCGGGACCGGGACGGCAAGTTCCCCGCGCTGTTCGACGCCGTCCTCACCGAGTCGGGGATCGAAATCGTGCGCAGCGGCGTCCGGATGCCAAGAATGAACTCGGTTATGGAGCGGTGGGTGCAGACCTGCAGGCGAGAACTTCCTCGACAGGACCTTGATCTGGAATCAGCGCCACCTGCTCCACGCCCTGCACGAGTTCGAACAGTTCTACAACGGGCACCGCCCGCACCAGGGCATTGCGAACGCCCGTCCGCTCCGCTCGCTACCCGCGCCGATCGCCGATCCACACAAGATCACCCATCTCGACATACGCCGACGCGATCGGCTCGGCGGCATCCTCCACCAGTACGAGCATGCCGCCTGACCTGTGCGGATGGGGTTTTCGGCAAGGGCACGCTTGACCTGCGCCCGGAGGTTCTGCGGTTGAGCGTTTCGCGTCACGACGGCGCGCGTTCTTGCGGACACGGATGCAGTGTCAGCCGACATACGGCGCTATACGCTTCAGCTCCTCACGGGCGATCGAGCGGCGGTGCACTGCGTCCGGTCCGTCGACGATCCGCAGCACTCGTGCCCAGGCGTAGAAGTAGGCCAGGGGTGTGTCGTCGCTGACTCCCGCTCCTCCGAATACCTCGATCGCGCGATCGATGACCCGGGTGGCCGTTGCTGGGGCGGCGACCTTGATCGCGGCGATCTCGGTGCGTGCGCCCTTGGTCCCGTATCTGTCAATGAGCCACGCGGTCTTGTAGACGAGCAATCGGGCCTGGTCGATGTCGATCCGCGACTGTGCGATCAGCTCCTGCACCACGCCTTGGTCGGACAGGTGCTTGCCGAAGGCGACCCGGGACTTGGCCCGGTCGACCATCAGGGCCAACGCCCGTTCTGCCATCCCGATCGCGCGCATCGCGTGATGGATGCGCCCGGGCCCGAGCCTGGCTTGCGCGATCACGAACCCGTCTCCCTCGGCACCGAACAGGTTGGACGCCGGCACGCGCACGTCACGGAAGACGATCTCGGAGTGCCCGTGCTGGTCCTGGTAGCCGAAGATGGGCAGGTGCCGCACGATCTCGACTCCGGGAGTGTCGCGCGGGACCAGGATCATCGACTGTTGCCGGTGGGTGTCGGCTGACGTGTCGGTCTTTCCCATCACGATGAAGATCTTGCACCGTTCGTCCGCTACCCCAGTGATCCACCATTTGCGGCCGTTTATCACGTAGTCGCCACCGTCGCGTGTGATGAGGGTCGTGATGTTCGTGGCGTCGGAGGAGGAAACGTCGGGCTCCGTCATTGCGAAGGCCGACCGGATCTTTCCCTCCAGCAGCGGCTGGAGCCATTGCTCGCGCTGCTCCGGCGTGCCGAACAGGTGCAGGGTCTCCATGTTTCCGGTGTCTGGGGCCTGGCAGTTGATCGCCTCGGGCGCGATCACCGGTGACCATCCGGTGATCTCCGCGACGGCGGCGTACTCGAGGTTCGACATCCCCGAGAGCGTGGGAAGAAACAGATTCCACAAGCCGCGGCCACGCGCCTCTGCCTTCAGTTCCTCCATCACCGGTGGGTAGGCATGCGCGCCGTTGGCGGCGAGGTATTGCACCCATTCCTGTTCGGCTGGGAACACGCTATCCCGCATGAAGTCCCACATCCGGGCGCATGCGTCCTCCGCCTTCGCCGACATCGCGAAGTCCATACTTCACTCCCTTTCATCGAGCCGCAGCAGACCCGTCTCGGCGATTCGCAGGACCTCGTCGTCGAGGTTGCCGAAGTCTTGTCCGGCCATGGCGCCAGCAGCCACTCGTGAGGCGATGCCTTGAGCGATGACCGCGAATTTTAAGTGAGCGAACGCCTCGTAGAACGCCAAGTCGTCGAGCGCGACGCCGGTGGCGTCGCCGTAGCGCTGGGCGAGCCGCGACCGGGGAGGGAAGCCGGCCGTCCGCGTCACCGCAGGCGTCAAGAGTGGTGCGGGGTCACCGGGGTCGCCCCAGTAGAACAGGAGCATGCCGAGGTCGGTGAGCGGATCACCGAGCGTGGAGAGCTCCCAGTCCAGCACCGCCTCGACCCGGCCGGGGTCGTCGAGGTTCATCACGCAGTTGTCGAGCCGGTAGTCGCCGTGCACGATCGCGGTACGTGGGGTGGTCGGGAGTCGGTGCTGCAGCCGACGGGCCAGCTCGGTGACCGCAGGCACCTCGTGGGTCCGCGAAACCTCCCACTGACCGCTCCAGCGACGCAGCTGACGTTCGAGGAATCCGCGTGGACGGCCGTAGTCACGGAGGCCGACCTGCTCGGGGTCGAGCTGGTGCAGCGCCACGAGGACGTCAACGAGGGCGTCGGCGATCGCGGCCTTCTGATCGGCTGAGTCGGCGTAGTGGGCCGGCATCCTCTCGCGGATCACGTGGCCTGCCACCTTGTTCATGACATAGCACGGCACGCCGAGAAGATCGCCGTCGTCTCGAAGCACCACCTGGGGCACCGGCACGCTGCTTTCTTTCAGCGCCGCTTGGACCTGTGCCTCGCGGGCCATGTCGTGCGCGCTGGGCAGCAGGTCACCCGTGGGTGGTCGCCGCAGGATCAGGGCGCCGACAGGCGAGGCCAGCTCGAAGGTCAGGTTCGACTTCCCGCCTGCGATCAGCGTCGCCGTGGCGTGGTGCCAGGCGTCCTGACCGGTGGCTTGCGCGAGCGCGGGAGCCAGCCGGTCCATGTGAACCAGCGCGTTGAGGTCGATGGTGGATGTCGCCATCACACCCCGCCCGTCAGCGTGAGGCCGCCGTCGACGACCAGTATCTGCCCGGTGACCCAGGCCGCGTCCTCGGAGAGCAGGAACGCGACCGACGACGCGATGTCGTCCGGGACACCGAGGCGGCGCAGCGGGTAAGCCGCGGCCACCTCGTCCTCCTTGCCGTCATATAGAGCATTGGCGAACTTTGTCTTGACCACCGCCGGCGCGACTGCGTTGACCCTGACATGGGGTCCGAGCTCGACGGCTAGTTCAGAGGTGATGTGCGCCAGCATGGCCTTGGAGGCTCCGTAGAAGCCGATGCCAGGCGCCGGCTTGAGCCCTGCCACCGAGGACACGTTCACGATTGCGCCACCGTGCTCGCACATCCAGGCCCGGTGCACTTGCTGCACCCAGGACAGCGCGGCCAGGCAGTTGACCTCGAAGATCTTGCGGGCGACGGCCGGCTCGAGGTCGACCATGGGCCCGTACACGGGGTTGATCCCCGTGTTGTTTACCAGCAGGTCGACCCGACCGAATTTGTCGAGAGTGGTGCGCACGGCGATCTGCTGGTGCTCGAGGTCGTCGGCCTTGCCGGCGATCGCGATCGCGTGCCGCGGACCGCCGAGAGACTCGACCGCGTGCTCGAGGGGCTCGGACTTGCGTGCCGTGATGGCCACCCGCGCACCCTCGGCGACGAGTCTCTCAGCGATGCTCAGACCGATCCCGCGGCTGGCGCCGGTGACCAGCGCTACCTTTCCCGCGAATCGCCAATTCGCGGGCTCGGCGTTGTTCACGCTGCGACGCGCCGTGACCGGACCTCGAACCCGCGAAGGTCCAAGGCCGGCTTCCGGCCTGCCATCACATCAGTCAGGATTCGGCTTGAGCCGCATGCCATCGTCCAGCCCATGTGCCCGTGTCCGGTGTTGTAGAACAGGTTGGTGTGCTTGCCACGGCCGATGATCGGCGGGCCGTCCGGGGTCATCGGGCGCAGGCACGCCCGCATCCGGGCACCGTCCCAGTCCACCGCTCTAGGGAAGATCTCACGGCCGGTCTTGAGCACGTTGGAGAAGTCGGAAAACTTCCAGTCACGGCTGTACCCGGAGAACTCGGCCGTAGAGGACATCCGCAGCTGGTCACCGAAGCGCGACCAAGCGACCAGGGTCGCCTCGTCGACCCCGCCTACCTTCGGTGCGGCCTCGGGGTCGATGATGTCTGCGGTGAGGGAGTACCCCTTCGCGGGGTAAATCGGCAGCCGTTGCCCGGCCGTCTTGGACAGGAACGGGCTTTGGATCCCCAGCGCAAGGACGTAGTTGTCCGCACGCATCAGCCCTTTGCTCGTCTGCACGCCGCGTACCGAGTCGCCGTCGGTGACGAACCGCTCGGCGGTCACCCCGAGCTCGAACTGGACGCCGAGCCCCTTGCACCGGTCCGCCAGCTCGTTGGTGAACAACTCGGAGTCCCCGCTGGCGTCGGAGGTGACGTGAATACCGCCGGCGAAGGTGTCGCCGGCCGAGGCGAACGCCGGGTCGAGCTCGGCGACCTGCTTGGCGTCGAGCACGTTCATCGGCACGCCGTGGCAGCGAAGCAGGTCCATCTTTTTCACGCCGAGTTCTAGGTCCGCCTCCGTGCGGTAGAGGTAGGCGGCGCCCCTTTGGACGTGTTCGAACTCGATCCGTTCCGCGGCCGCGAGCTGGTTCAGCTGGCCCTGGCTGTACTTGCACAGCTTGAGCTTGATCAGCGTGTTGGCTTCTGCCCGAGTGGTCGTGCACTCGCGGAGGAATTGGAGCCCCCAGCTGGCGAGCTTGGGGTCCAGTCTGGGCTTGACACGGATGGCAGTGGCCTGTCCGCGCAGGGAGGCCAGCAGCATCCGAGGCGCGGCCGGCGAGGCCCACGCGAAGGAGTGGCCGGGGGCGATCAGGCCCGCGTTGCCGCCGGTTGCGTCGGTGCCCAGCTGGTCGCGCGCCTCGACCACCACGACCTCGTGACCCTCCTGCGCGAGATAGTAGGCGGTAGTGACGCCGATGACACCGCCACCGAGGACGATGGATTTCATGGGAACTCCGTTTGTCGTGGAGCGGGTTAGAGGGCGGCGACTGCCTGAATCTCGACGACCAAGCCGGGCAGCAGGAGTCCTGCGACGACGGAGGCGCGCGCCGGTCGGTGATCGCCGAACTCTGCTGCCCATGCCTCGTTGAACGTTGCGAAGTCGTCGAGGTCGGTGATGAAGACGGTCGCGGAGACGATGTTGTTCAGGTCGGCGTCGAACTCCGCGAGGATGGTCTTGATCCGCTCGATCGCGACCCGGGTCTGCTTCTTCATGTCGCCGGGAGCGACGACGTTGTTGTCCTTGTCGAGTGCGACCTGTCCAGCCAGGTAGGCGAAGCCGTTGGCCACGACGGCCTGCGAGTAGGGCGCGATGGCTGGGCCGAGCGTGTCGGGGTTGTAGGTGTCGAGCTTCGTGCTCATGGGCGTTCTCCTGCTTCCGTTGGATTGGGGGTGTGGTGCGGACAGTGGTGTGGTCAGTAGGTCCCTGAGTAGGCGCGGGGCGTCGTGGCGTCGTGGACGTAGCGGATGAAACCGGCCCAGTCGAAGACCGGCAGGCCAGTGGCTTCGTGGACGGCTCGGGCGTAGGGCGGCAGGTCGCTGCACTCGAGGAGAACCGCCCCGATGGACGGGTCCGCCGTAACCGTCTCGGTGGCGACCGTGACGACCTCTTCTCGGAGTCGGTCCTCGTCTAGGGAGCCCTGCTCTCGGAGGATCACCTCGTTGAAGTGCGGCATGTGGTCCAAACCTTGGATGACGAGTCGGTCCGGATCGGTGATCCCTGCGCCGTGCAGGACCTGCTCGGTGATGCCGGCGCCGTTGGCGACCATGACGGCGACTCGCTGGTTTGCGCCGAGCATGCGGCTGAGCATCGGTGCCTGGAGCAGGCTGGACATGAACACCGGCACGTTAACGGCGTTGGAGACCGGCTCTTGGTAGGCGGCCATGTACCCGCAGTTGCCGGTGATGGCGTGGATGCCCTCGGCCTCGAGAGCCTTCGCTGCCTGAATGAACATGTCGGCGTAGTCGGCGGCGTTTCCGGTGAGTACCTCGGCCCCCGATGCGCCCTCGACGGTCAGGTAACGGACCGGGAAATCGAAGGTGCTGGCGTTGTTGAGGTCGCCTGGAACGAACGGGACGTTCCACTCGGCGCAGAGGATGCCGATCGTGTAGCCGTAGGCGACCGGCCGCCCGGGCATGGTCTTGTACACCGTCATATCAGAGGCTTTCTTCCATGAAGGGCTCGGGGTTCGTCGCGGTGGGCAGCCCGCCCAGGTACAGCTCGCTGACCTGCGGGTCGGCGAGCAGCTGGCGGGCCGGGCCTTGGAGGGCTACCTGGCCCTGGACGAGGACGATCCCCCGGTCGCTGACCGCCAGGGACTGGACGGCGTTCTGCTCTACGCAGAGCACCGTGACGTTCTCCTGGGCGCGGATGTCGACGACTGCGTCGAACAGTTCGGTCACCTTGGCCGGTGACAGGCCAGCTGAGGGTTCATCGAGCAACAGCACGTCGGGCCGTGGCATCAGCGCCCGGCACAGGGCCAGCAACTGGCGCTCACCACCCGAGAGCGAGTCGGCGCGCTGGTTCGCCCGATCACCGAGGGCGGGGTAGCGGTGAAGCAGTTCGTCGGCGCGCCGTTCACGGTCGGCTCGTGGCATGTGCTGGCCACCGGCGCGGACGTTGTCGCGGATGGTGAGCGGCCCGTAGACGTTGTCCAGCTGGGGTACGAACGCCATGCGGTGGTTGCGTACGCGGCGGTGCACGGCCATGGCGGTGCAGTCGACGCCGGAGACCCTCACCGTGCCGCTACTGGCGGGGACGAACCCCATGAGGCACTTGAGGAAGGTGGACTTACCCGAGCCGTTGGGCCCGACCACGGTCACAATCTCCTGCTCGGCCAACCCGAGGGTGATGCCGTTCAGGATGTTGACGCCCGGGACGTAGCCGGCGGTGACGTTTTTGGCCTCGAGCTTCATCGTGCGGTGCCTCCAGTCGCCACCGGCGTGGCCCGTGGTGCACCGAGGTACGCCTCGACTACGCGGGGGTTGTCCTTAAGTTGATGTGGCTTGCAGGACGCGATGACCTCTCCCTTGTCCAGGACGTAGACGCGTTCGCACAGCCGGCCGATGAACCCCATGTCGTGCTCGATGACGAGCAGTGTCGTCCCGGCGGCGTTGATGTCCTGGAGCCGATCGGTCACGGTGCGGCGCAGGGTGGGGTTCACTCCGGCCGTCGGCTCGTCCAGCAGCAGCACCTTGGGGTCGTTCATGAGCGCGACGCCGAGGCTTAACAGCTTCTGCTGGCCTCCGGACAGCCGGCCGGCGGGTTGGTCGACCAGCGGGGCGAGCGCCAGGAATTCGAGCAGGTCCTTCGCCTTGCGTACCGCCTTGGCCTGCTCGGCATGGCGGGCCTTGCGCCGGAAGATCCCGCGCACGGCGGAGTCGCCGACCGGCAGGTCAGCACCGCAGAGCATGGCCTCAAGGACAGTCATCTTCATCGGCTGCGCGGCCGTCTGGAACGTGCGCCGGACGCCGAGCCGGCTGACCTGCCAGTCGGCGAGCTTGTCGATCCGGGCGCCGTCGTACTCGATGGTCCCCGCGTTCGGGGTCAGGAACCCCGACAGGCAGTTGAGCAAGGTGGTCTTGCCCGACCCGTTAGGGCCCACGAGACCGATGACTTCCCCGGGCTCGATCGCGAGGCTGACGTCGCGGAGGACCTGTACTGATCCGAACGACTTGCAGACTCCCTCAGTGACGAACATCGACCCTCCGAAGCTTCTCGCCGAACATGCCTGCGGGGTTTGTCAAGAGGAAGGCAGTCAGCACGAGCCCGACGATGAGGACACGGATGCTGCTGGCGCTCTGGTCGGGGATAGGAAACCAGTCCTTGAGGAACCGGCTGCCGGCATAGAGCAGCTGCACGAGCAAGGCGCCGATCACCGCCCCGCGGTTGTTTCCCATGCCGCCGATGATCAGCATCGTGAACACCAGGAAGGTCTCGATGGGCAGCAGCTGGTCCGGGCCGATGTAGGAGATGTAGAGCGTGTACAGGGAGCCGGCGATCGCCGCGATCGGGCCCGCGACCGCAAGGAGCCGCATCTTTCGCCGGGTGATGTCGTGCCCGAGCGACGCGGCGAGCGTGGGTTGCTCCCGGATCAGCCGCAGCACGCGCCCGAACTGCATCCGGGTCAGTGCCTCGGCGAAAAAGTAGGCAGCAACCAGCAGCAGCAGACACAGCACGAGCCACGCGATGGCGGCGGTGGCGGTGGAGAGCCCCGAGAACGGGCCGACGATGCCGCTGATGCCTTGGTGGCCGCCGGTGAGTGAGTCCTGGTTGGACACGATCAGCCGCAGGCACTCCGCGATAGCCAGCGTGACGATGGCCCAGTAATCGGCGGCCAGCGTCCGGCCCAGCCGCCCGATGGCCGGTCCGAGCAGAGCGGACGCCACGACGCCGACGAAGATGCCGACCATCCAGTTGCCACCCTGCAGGGCCACGATCCCCGATGCGTAGGCCCCGACTCCGAAGAACGCGACGTGGCCGAAGTTGAGCAGACCGCTGACACCGGCCTGAAGGTTCAGGCTCAGCGCGAGCAGGCCGTAGAGGGCTGCGACGGTGACCAGGTAGAGGACGAAATCAAGCACGGCGGCCTCCGAAGCCGAACAGACCCTCCGGGCGGAAGAGCATGATGAGAATGACGGCGACGAACCCCACCGCCGGGCGGTAGCTGACTGGCACCATCAGCGACGGCGAGGAGAAGAGCGGACCGAAGTCGATTCGCAGGACCACGCTCTCTGCGACCGCGAGGACCGCGGAGGCCAGCAGCGTGCCGGTCACTGAACCGATTCCGCCCATGATCACGGCGGCAAACGTCGCCAGCAGCAGGGTGTCGCCCATCCGCAGGGAGATGGAGGTGTCGGCCGCGATGAAGACCCCTCCCGTCGCGGCCAGTGCCGCCGCAGCGAAAACCACGAGGGTCGAGACCCGTTTGACATCGATGCCGCTGGCGGCGGCCAGGTCTCGGTTGGCGGCGACACAGCGGACGGCGCGCCCGAAGTTGGTGAGGGCAAGCATGGTGAATATGGCGGCGAAGATGACCAAGGTCATCGCCACGATATATAGCTGGGCCCGGGTGACCACCGCAGAACCGAGCATCACGCCTGGGGTGATCGGCAAAGGAAGCCGCTGCGGACGCGGCCCGACGATTGTCTGGATGGTCGCGGTGATCACGATGGCCAGCGCCAGGGAACCGATAAGGGCCGTGGAGCTGCTGAACGAGGAAAGCCGGCGGAAGAAGAACCTGTGCAGGGCGACCCCCACCATGCCTGCGGCGACGATCCCTACGAGCGCGCCGCCGATGAGCCCGAGGCCCAGGGCGGAGCCGGCGAGCAGTGCCAGGTACGCGCCCACCGGCGCGAACTGCACGTGCGCGACGTTGGCGAACTTCACGATGCCCCAGGTCAGGGAGAGGCCCACGGCGACGAGGCTCAGCTCGGCGGTACGCACGAGGGAGTCAATGAGTATCTGAAGTAACACGAGAACTCTCCTCAGAAGGGGACGGGGCAGCGGTGAGGCGCAGTTCCTGCGGGCCTGGCCACGCAGCGGCGGCCAGGCCCGGAGCGGGGCGTCAGCCGAGCTGGACGACCTTGCCCTTGGTGTACTTCAGAACCAGGTACGGCTGCGCGGAACGCTGGTTCTTCGCGTCGAGGGTGATGTCGCCGGTCGCGCCGTTGTAGCGCTGGCCGATCTGCTTCAGCGCTGCGGCGATTGCGTCCGGACTGCTGGAGTTCGCCTTCTCGATGGCCTTTGCCAGCATCATCGTGCCGTCGTAGGTGTAGCCGCTGAACGTGGAGGCGAAGTCCTCCCCGTACTTCTTCTTGTACGCCGCCTGGTAGGCCGCGCCATCGGGGCCGACGTAGTTCACGTCCATCCCGATCTGGTTCTCCACGGTCTGCGGTGGAGAGTCGGTGGTGCACATAGTCAGGTAGATCCCGAACCAAGGGGTCTTCTGCAGTCCGCTCTCGTAGGCCTCTTGGTTGATGACCGACGAGTCCTGCCCGTAGGCGCTGTAGAGCACGGCGTCTGGTGAGGACTTTGCGATCCGGTCCAGCTCCGCGCGGTAGCTGGTCTGTCCCTCGGAGTAGAGGATGGTCTGGGTGATCGAACCTTCGACGGCCTTAAACGCGTCGGCGAACGGCTTCAGGACGCCTTGGCCGTAGGAGTTGTTCGGCACCATGACTGCGACGTTCTTGTAGCCGCGCGTGATCAGCTGCTCGGCGGCGAACTTGCTTGCGATGGTGTCGAGACCGATTACCGAGAACGACTTGTCGCCGATGTTGGCGATCTCCGGCGACGACGAACCGACGTTGACGTGGATCACGCCGGCCTGCTGGAGGTACTGCCCGAGCGGGACGGTCACGCCTGAGGAGTACTCCCCTATCACGGCGGGGACCTTGTCCACGGTCGTCAGCTTCTTGGCCGCGCCGATGGCGGCGTTGGCGGATCCGGCGGAGTCCTCGACGATGACGTTGAGCTTCTTGCCGAGCACGCCGCCTTCACTGTTGATCTTATCGACGGCGAGTTCGATTCCGCGGCGCTGATCCTCACCGATGGAGGCACTGCTGCCGGTGAGCGGGAGAACGGCGCCGAGGTTGACGGCCCCCTTCATCGCGGAGCCGCCTCCCCCCCTCTCGGCATCGGGGGCTCCGCCGCCGCCGGTCGTTGCGGAAGTCCCGCCGCACGCGGTGAGAACGAACGTGAGCCCGAGTGCGGCGGTCAACTGCCTAAGTCTGCGTTTCGTCACCACGGCAGGTCCTTTCCGAGGATCCGACTAACCGCATACGGTACTGCATGCGGTACTGTATACAGCGCAGTATGCAGTTCATCACAGCCGCTGTCAACGAAGTTGAGACTCGTGCCGCTGGGTAGCATCAGCGGCGGCCGAGCGACCGGACCAGGCAGGCATCGCTAGACTGCGGCTGCCTTCTAGCAGAGGGGAAACACGGTGACGGTCGCCAACCTCCGATCACCCGAGCAGGGTTCGCTTTCCGACGCCGTCTACGACGTCGTGCACCACCGGATCGTGACCGGCAGCTACCGTCCGAACCAGCGCCTGGTGGAGACCGAGATCGCGGCCGAGCTTGGCGCCAGCCGCACACCTGTGCGTGAAGCCCTCTTCCGGCTGATCAAGGACGGACTGGCGACGAAGAGTCGTCAGGGCCTGACCGTGCGCGAGTTCACCTTCGAGGAGGTGCGCGAGATCTACGAGGTGCGCGCCGCCCTGGAGGGCTATGCCGCCCGGTTGGCGGCCGATCGTCGGACGCCGGAGGCGCTGGCCCGGATCGAGGAGACGCTACATCTGCATGCGGCCACGTCCACCGGGGAAACGGCCAACCGAGCGAAGGTCGTCGAGGCGAACGCCGCCTTTCACGAAACGGTGCTCGCTGCTGCCGACAACGGGCGCATGAGCACAGTGGCTGCGGCGAACCTGTCCTACTTCTTCAACAACGAGGTCGCAGCGATCACCTCCGACGAAGCGCTGCGGGTTGCGCTGGACGAGCACGAGCAGATCTTCGCAGCACTCCGTGACCGTGACGGGGAGCTCGCCGAGCGAATCGTGCGGACCCATGTGATGGCTGGGCTCAAGGTGATCGAGAGCTTCCTGTGAGGCGTCCCTCAACACTCCGCTAAACGACAGGCCGTAACGGACCTGATTAAGCCGTGGAACGTTCGCGGGTCCCAGCCCGTCAGGTGAGCCCAACGCTCCAGCCGGTAGCTGATCGTGTTGGCGTGCAGGTGCACCGCCTTGGCCGCCTCTACGAGGGACATGTCAGCGTCCGCGAACGCCATCACGGCTTCCGCCAAATGGGTGTGCTGCCGAGCCAGCGCAACCACGGCCGAAACTAATGGGCCGATCTGGTCCGCGCGCGACAGCAGCAAGGCGATGTGCCACTCATCCGCCCACACCACCACGGGATGTCCCGGTGAGGCCGCGGCGAGGGCCAGTTGGGCGTCCGTGACGCTGTCCGCTGCGCCCGCCAGCCCGTCCCGGACCAGCCCGACTCCCGCACGCCCTTCGCGCACGTGACGCACGGCGAGGTCGGTCAAGTCGGCGCTGGTCACGCCTTGCGCTACGAGCAGGATGTCGCCGTCGTGGAACGAGTCGACGACCACCCCTGGGAACCGGTCGAGCTCCCGCTGTAGCTCGCTGGGCAGCAAAACCTGACTCCCCGGTCGTCGCCATGCCAGCGCAACGAACCCGTCCTCCGGATCGAACCCCAGCGCGTCGGCGATGCGGGCGGTCTCTCCGTCAATCGTCTCCGCGCCCGTGAGCAGCTCGATGAACCGCTGCGACAGGGTGACACGGTGACTCTGCAGCTCCCGGGTGACCTCACCGTGCGCGGCAGCCAGCACCGTCGAGATGGCGTGCAGGGAGTCGAACATGAGCGAGGCGACCTTGGGCAGCTTTGGTGTCGCGTTACCGGCCTCCGCGCACAGCGCCCTCCACAGCTCTCGATCGCCGACGTGGTAGGCGCCGATCAGGACGTCGACCGCGATCCCCTGCCGGGCGCGCCGTCGGGCGAGTTCGGTGGCCCTGTCCAGGTCCTCCGCGGCCAGGAGCCTCCTCTCCGCGAGCGCGTCGAGACGCCGGCGTTGTTGCTCGCGGACGGTGGCCAGGTGCTCGTCGAACGGAACGGCGGCGTAGGCGGTCAGGTCCTTTCGGATACCGAGGGTCGACGCCCGTGCGAGCTCGTCAAGATCCGACGCGACACGTCGGCACAGTGCGGTCACCTCTGACCAGGAGTCGTCAGACATGGCCACCTCCTTCGTGGTTTCCAAGAAGTCTTCTACCCGAGGCAGTGCAGAAGTCGTCGTTTCACCCGCAGACAACGCCACGGCGCGCCACCGATACTGGGAAGAACACCACACTGCCATGTTGGGTGTCGCTGGAGCGCGCCCGCCGCCACCCGCTTGGAGACCCTGTGACCGTTACCGCCGGACGCCCTGTTCGCCTTGAGGACCGCTACGAGCTTCGTGACGGAGAGATCTACCTGTCCGGGTTGCAGGCACTCGTCAGGATCCCGCTCGACCAGCAACGGCTCGACCGTCGTCACGGGCTGAAGACGGCCACGTTCATCTCCGGCTATGAGGGCTCGCCTCTGGCCGGGTTCGACCTGGAGCTGAGTCGGCGGCGCAAGCTGCTGGAGGAACACGACATCGTCTTCCAGCCCAGCGTGAACGAGGAGCTCGGCGCCAACGCGGTACAGGGGTCACAGCTCGCCGCCACCGTCGGCGGGATGACCCACGACGGCGTCGTGGGTGTCTGGTACGGCAAAGCGCCTGGGCTCGACCGGGCAACCGACGCGCTACGGCACGCCAACCTGGGCGGCTCCGCAGCCACCGGTGGAGTCCTGGTCCTGGTCGGAGACGACTCGATCGCCAAGTCCTCCACGGTGCCGAGCAGCTCGGAGACGGCCATGGCCGAGATCGGGATGACCGTGCTGGCGCCGGCCGACCCGCAAGACGTTCTCGACCTGGGGCTGCACGGGATTGCACTGTCGCGCTTCTGCGGTCTCTGGACCGGCGTGAAGCTGGCCACGAACGTCGTGGACGGCGCGAGCACCGCAGTCGTGCGCACCGACCAGGTGGAGCCTGTCTTTCCCGACCGGACCATCGACGGCACGCCGTTCCAGCACACCGTCTCGGCGAACTTCCTGCAGCCGAACCTGGCGGCGCTGGAACGCAGCCTCACCACGAGCCGGCCGGAGCTCGCCCGCCGCTACGCGTACGCGAACGGCCTGAACCGGATCGAGGGCGACCCCAACGCGCGCATCGGGGTCGTGGCGGCCGGCGCCTCCTACCTCGACGTCCAGCAAGCCCTGGTCACCATGGGGATCACCCGCGAGGGCGTGCCGACCTCGGGCATCCGGGTTCTGAAGATGGGCATGGTTTCCCCGTTGGAGCCGCGCATCGTCCGCGAGTTCGCGCAGGGCCTGGTCGAGATCATCGTCGTCGAGGAGAAGCGGCCGCTCCTCGAGCTCGCGATCAAGGATCTGCTCTACGGTCAACCCGCCGCTCCCGCCGTCTTCGGCAAGACAGGCCCCGGCGGTGTGGAGTTGCTGCGGGCCGACGCCGATCTTCCACCGGCACTCATCGCCAAGGCCCTCGCGCCCCGCATCATCGCTCACCTCGATTCCGCGCCCGTCCAGACGTGGCTGAAGAAGTCCGCTGCACCAGCACGGTCTGCGCGCACACTGCTGCCGATCGTGAACCGCACGCCGTTCTTCTGCTCGGGATGTCCGCACAACCGTTCCACGGCGGCACCCGAAGGATCCCTGGTCGGCGCCGGCATCGGCTGCTCCGCCCTCGCGTCGTTCATGCCCGAGGAGCGCGTCGGGAACATCATCGGCCTGTGCCAGATGGGCGGCGAGGGCGGGGCCTGGATCGGGATGGCACCGTTCGTCGAGCACCGCCACCTGATGCAGAACCTCGGGGACGGCACCTTCCACCACTCCGGAAGCCTCGCCATCCGCGCCTCGATCGCGGCCAAGTCGAACATCACCTACAAGTTGCTCCACAATGGTGCCGTCGCGATGACCGGTGGCCAACAGGCAGTGGGCAAGATGTCGGTGCCACAGATCGTCGCCTCCCTCATCGCCGAGGGGGTCGCGAGGATCGTGATCACGACCGAGGACCCCACGCGGTACAAAGGCGTTCGGCTGCCCGCAGGCGTGAAGGTCCGCCACCGCGACCGGCTCATCGAGACCCAGGAGGAACTCGCGAAGGTCGAGGGGGTCACCGTGTTGATCCACGACCAGGAGTGCGCGACCGAGCTGCGCCGAAAGCGCAAGCGCAACCTCGCCGTAGAGCCCACCCAGCGGGTGTTCATCAACGAGCGTGTCTGTGAGGGCTGCGGCGACTGCGGGGCCAAGTCGAACTGTCTCTCGGTCCAGCCGGTGGAGACCGAGTTCGGGCGCAAGACCCAGATCCACCAGGCCTCCTGCAACAAGGATTTTTCCTGCGTGGACGGCGACTGCCCCTCATTCATCAGCGTCGTACCCGGGACGAAGAAGCCGGTCCGCGCGGGCGGGGCTCTCGAGGCCGGTGACCTGCCAGAGCCCACGGTGAAGGTCGGCGTCGAGGACTTCAACCTGCGCATCACTGGCATCGGCGGAACCGGTGTCGTGACGACCGCGCAGATCATCTCCACCGCGGCAGTGATGGCCGGCCTCTACGTCAGAAGCCTCGACCAGATGGGCATGGCCCAAAAGGGCGGAGCGGTCGTGTCCGACGTGCGAATGTCCTCCACACCGTTCGCCGGCGCCAACAAGGTCGGCCCCGGCGAATGCGACCTGTACCTCGGGTGCGACATCCTCGTCGCCGCGAATGCCGAGAACCTGACTGCCGCTTCCCCAGACCGGACCATCGCCGTCGTGTCCACGACGGCCGTACCCACCGGCTCAATGGTTACCGACACCACTGCCCGGTTCCCCGAGGCCAAGGAGATCGCCGCGCGGATCCAGAAGCGCACTCGCCCCACCGACGGCGCCTTCGCAGATGTCCGCGCACTCGTCACGGCTCTATTCGACGATGACCAGTACGCCAACATCTTCCTGGTCGGCATGGCCGTTCAGACCGGCGCTGTCCCGGTCCACCATGACCTCATCGAGCAAGCGATCACCCTCAACGGGGTCGCTGTCGAGCGCAACCTACAGGCGTTCCGGCGGGGGCGTCAGATGGTCGCCGACCCCAACGCACTGCAGGCGGCCCTCCCCGTCGCGGCCCGGGCGACCGACGGACCGTCCGAGAAGGAGCGGACAATCGCCCGCCTTGTGCGGGTCCCGGGCGACTCTCCCCTGGCCGACCTTGTTCAGCGTCGAGTGAGCGAGCTGGTGGCCTACCAGGACGCACGCTATGCGCGTCGGTATGCCGAGGTCGTCGAGCGGGTCCGGGTTCGCGAGGTCGCAACCCTTGGCACAAATGACGTGGTCACTCCCGCCGTGGCAGCCAATCTGTTCAAGCTCATGGCGTACAAGGACGAGTACGAAGTCGCTAGGCTTTCTCTAGACCCAGCCCTGGAGCGCCAACTCAAGGAGCAATTCGGCGACGACGTGACGTACTCGTTCAAGCTCCACCCGCCAGTGCTGCGAGCCCTAGGAATGGACCGCAAGATGAGCCTCGGGAGCTGGTTTAAGCCGGGCTTCAAGGCTCTCTGCGCGATGCGCCGGGTGCGTGGCACCGCTTGGGATCCGTTCGGCCGATGCGACGTGCGGGCCACGGAACGGTCTCTCATCACCGAGTACGTCGACGTGGTGGATGAGGCAACCGCCGCGCTCGCCCCCTCGAACCTCAAGGTCGTGGCGGAGATCGCCAGCCTCCCCGAAATGGTGCGCGGTTACGAGGAGGTCAAGATGGGCAACGTGGCGAAGTATCGAGAGCAGCTCAACTCGTTGCGGTCCCGCGTTCGCGGCTAACCTCGGCCTCTCGATATCTGTTGATCATGCATGTTGAGCCGCCATTGTCGATCTCTTGGGTGGTGGTTTGACCGCCTCGGGCAGTGCCTCACCGAACCACACCACTCCCGGGCGGACGAGCGCTGCGCAGGACGCGCACCGCGGCGGCGGAATCCGGCGGCCTTCGTGCAGCTCTGCGGCCTCGCCGTCCTGTGTGTCCTGGAAGGTTGCCGGGTGAGCGGCCGCCGCCACGCAGCGGGGCGCGAAGAGGCAGCCGTGCAGGTGGATCGCAGCCCGGGTTCCGGCCCGTTCGTGCAGGTCATCGACGTTCTGGATGATGACGGTGCTGCCGGGGACCCGGGCCTCGATGGTGGCGATTGCCAGTCCGCGGCGGGGTGTGGCGGTCACCGGCGCCGGACGCGGCATCGGTCCCGCGATCGCCTCGAAGCGTGCGGCCGACGGCGCCCGGGTCGTGGTGAACGACTTGGACGCTGCTGCGGTGAAGCTGGTCGCCAACGAGCTCGGCGGCATCGCGGTCCCTGGTGATGCGGCAAGCGAGGACGGGGTCGCCGTGCTGGAGAAGTCCGCCCGCAAAGAACTCGGCTCGATCGACATCTATCTCGCCAACGCCGGCATCGACACCGGCAAGGGACTCGACACCCCCGAAGACGACTGGGCGAAGGCCCTCGACGTGAACGTAGGAGAAGCAGATGACGTACGACGAGCGCGCGACTGTCGCCGCGGTGGTCTTCGACTACGGCGGCGTGCTCACCAGCCCGGTCCGTGACTCGATCGCGGCCTGGCTGAAGCGGGACGGGATCGACCCAGCCTCGTTCTCGAGAACGTTGAAGGCGTGGATGTCCCGCTCGGTGCCCGAGGGCACACCGATCCACCGTCTGGAGACCGGTGAGCTGACCACTGCGGAGTTCGATTCCCTGCTCGCCGCGGAACTCGTCGGCACCAATGGTGGCCCGGTCGCCCCCGACGGGCTGCTGCAGGCACTGTTCGCCGAGATGCGACCGGACCCGTTGATGCTCGATCTCGTCGAGAAGCTCAAGTCCGCAGGTGTCCGGGTCGCATTGCTGTCCAACAGTTGGGGCAACACCTACCCGCGGGAGCGGATCGACGCGTTGTTCGACCCAGTGGTCATCTCCGGCGAGGTCGGGATGCGCAAACCGAACCGAGAGATCTTCGCGCACACCCTGAAGCTGCTCGATGTCGAGCCCGGTGCGGCGGTGTTCGTCGACGACGCCGCCCCGAACATTGAGGGCGCGAGACGCGCCGGCCTGCAGACGGTCCTACACGTCGACGTACACACCACAAGAAGTCAGCTTGCTCGGCACGTTCCGGGCCTGAGCACACCCAACCCAAAGCTGGAGGAGACCCCGTGAGCGAGACCCGTCGTACCGCGATCGTCACCGGAGCCGCACGCGGCATCGGCGCTGCCGTCGCCAAGCGGCTGAGCCAGGACGGCTTCGCCGTGGCCGTGCTCGACCTCAAAGAGTCTGCCTGCAAGCCGGTCGTCGAGGAGATCGAGGCCGCTGGCGGCAAGGCCCTCGCGGTCGGTGTCGACGTCGCCGACGAGCAGGCCGCCGACCAGGCCGTCGCGCGGGTGGCCGAGGAACTCGGCGCGCCGACCGTGCTGGTGAACAACGCCGGCATCACTCGCGACAACCTGCTGTTCAAGATGATCGCCGACGACTGGGACGCAGTCATGAACGTGCACCTGCGCGGTTCGTTCCTGATGAGCAGGGCGACCCAAAGGTACATGACCGAGGCCAGGTGGGGCCGGATCGTCAACCTGTCCAGCGTTTCGGCGCTGGGTACCCGTGGACAGGCGAACTACTCCGCTGCCAAGGCCGGGCTGCAGGGTTTCACCAAGACGCTGGCGATCGAGCTCGGCAAGTTCGGGGTCACCGTGAACGCGATCGCCCCCGGCTTCGTCGAGACCGACATGACCGCGGACACCGCGGCCCGGGTCGGTGTCCCGTTCGAGGACTTCAAGGTTGCTGCCGCCGCGCAGATCCCGGTCGGCCGCGTCGGTCAGCCTGAAGACATCGCCGCCACTGTCTCGTTCCTCGCGCGCGATGACGCGTCGTTCGTCTCCGGCCAGGTCATCTACGTCGCCGGCGGACCGCGCGACTGAGTGCCGTGAATGCGCGCGTTGGCGGCTCTTCGCACGGATGGCAACACGCGTGTACGGACATCACCCGCGTCACAGGAGTAGAAACATGCAGACGTTCAATGGGCTTGATGAGTTCGAGCAGGCGGTCGGGTCCCATCTCGGCTACAGCGAATGGCACACCGTCACTCAGGGGCAGATCAACCTGTTCGCCGAGGCGACCGGTGACCACCAGTGGATCCACGTCGACCCGGAGAAAGCGGCGTCCGGGCCATTCGGGACGACGATCGCGCACGGCTACCTGACCCTGTCGCTGGTACCGAAGCTGGTCTGGGAGATCTACAAGGTCGACGGGCTGAGCATGGGCGTGAACTACGGGTCGAACAAGGTCCGGTTCCCGTCGCCGGTTCCGGTGGGCTCCAGGATCCGCGCGGGCGCCGAGCTGGTCGAGCTCACCCGGGGCCCGAACGGGGCACAGGCAACGGTCCGGATCACCATCGAACGGGATGGCGGCGACAAGCCCGTCTGCGTGGCCGAGACCGTCTCCGTGCTGGTGCCTTGAGCATGGGTGAGCAGATGGACCTGACTGGCCACGACCTTGCCTGCGACGACCTCACATCGGGCAACCCTCCGGGACTGGACCTGGCGAAGTTCGACAGGTTCTTCCAGCCCGCCTGCCCGAACGCGGTGCAGGGGCCGTTGCGGGCACGGGTGGTCGCGGGCGGCAAGTCCAACCTCACCTACGAGGTCCCGATGGCACCAGCTGGTGGATCTTACGTCGCCCGCCGCTCGGTCACGTCCTCACGACCGCCCACGACATGACCCGCGAACACCGGGTGATCAGCGCGCTGCAGAACACCGACGTGCCGGTGCCGCAGACTTTCGCGCTGTATGAGGACCCCGACGTTGTCGGGACTCCGTGATGGAGCGGGTGGACGGCACGCCGTACCGCCGCGCAGCACAACTCGCGCTCCTCGGGACTGAACGGACTAAGGCCATCTCCACCCGGATGGTCGACGTGCTCCCGGCGCTGCACAGCGTCGATCCCGCTGGCGTCGGCCTCAGCGACTTCGGCCGCCCGGACGGCTTCCTCACCCGACAGGTCCGACGCTGGAGGAAGCAGCTCGACGCCTCCCGCAGCCGGGCCCTCGCCTGCGCCGAACAGTTGCATGCGCTGGTGGAGGCGAAGGCGCCGACCGAATCGACGCCCGCCATCGTGCACGGCGACTACCGGCTGGACAACCTCCTGGTCGACCGCGACGACCAGGTTGCCGCGGTGATCGACTGGGAGATAGCCACCATCGGGGATCCGCTCACCGACGTCGCGCTACTGCTGGTTTACCGACGGACGGCCGAGCTCGACGGCGGGTACGCCGACGCCTCCACCGCCCAGGGCTTCATCACCGACACCGAACTCCTCCACCGCTACGCGACAGCCAGCGGACGGGACCTGTCACAGATGGGCTTCTACCTCGGACTCGCCTACTTCAAGCTTGCCGTGATCCTCGAAGGCATCCACTACGGCTCTGTTGCGTTGAGCGTCGGCAAGATCGAGGCAGACTTGAGTTGCCCTGTGTCAACCCCTGGGTCAGGCGGCTGTTGGTTGGTTTTGGTTGAGGAGGGTTTGGAGGGCGCCGTGGGTGGCTGGGTTGTAGGGGACGTTGTCCTGCCAGCAGCGCCAGATGATGTGTGCCCAGGCGCGGGCGAGGATGCGGACGGCGTGGGGGTGGTCGCAGCCGCGGGCGGTTGCTTTTGCGTATAGATCGGCGGCCCAGGGGTTGGCGCGGCGGGAGTCGCCGGCGAAATCGCAGAGGGCGTCGCGCAGTTGTTTGTCGGCGCCCCAGCGGAGCATGACGGTCTTGACCTTGCCCGATTGTCGGGTCGAGGGGGCGACCCCGGCGAGGCAGGTCAGCGATTCGCGGGTGGGGAACCGTCCGCGGGCGTCGCCGATTTCGGCGAGCAGCCGGGCGGCCCGGACGCTGCCGGAGCGGGGCAGGGACGTGAAGATCGGCGCGTCGGGATGTGCGTCCAGTTGTTCGCCGATGCTGGCGGCCAGGATCTGGATCTGGGCTGTCAGGGTTCGCAGGACGGCGACCAGCGCGGTGGTGGTGCCCGCGTGGATGCCGGCGGGCTCGCCGGTGACGCCGCGGGGTGCGGCAAGCAGCCGGGCGTGCAGCACGGCCGGGTCAACGCCTCCGCTGTATGAGACGGAGCGCAGCCAGACGGCGAGGCGTTTGGGCGAGAGCCAGTCCGCGGCCTGCTGGGTGGTGAACCGGCCCAGGAAGGTCAGAGTGATCGGCGAGTCGATGTCGGCGAACAGCGTTGCGGCGGCGGGGAACACGATCTGCAGGTGTGCCCGCAGCTGGTTGGCTGCGGCGACCCGGTGGGTGACGAGGTCTCGGCGGGCGCGGACGCTGCCGCGCAGCGCGGTGGTCTGCTCGCTGTCGACAACCATGGGTCGCAGCCGGCGGACGTCGGTGCGGACCACGTCGGCCAGGACGTAGGCGTCGAATCGGTCGTCCTTGTTCCCGGCCGATCCGTACCGGCTGCGCAGGTTCTTCACCTGACCGGGCGGGATCACGTACACGGTCAGTCCGGCCCGCATCAGGGTCTGGACCACCGGTCCGTCGCCGCGTTCGATGCCGACCTGCTCGACACCGGCGCGCAGCAGCCGGGCGGCCATCCGCTTCAACCCGGCCGCGTCGTGCGGCACGGTGAACCGGTCCAGGACCTCCCCTTGATCGCCGAGCACGCAGACGGCGTGGTCGTCCTTGGCCCAGTCCACCCCCGCCGTGACGCGCATGGCAGTGGGGTTGGGGTTGATACTCACAGTTGTCTCCTCGCTGTTGCATCAGTGGGAAGACACCCGGTGGTCCCGGGACACCGCAGCCGGTCGCTCACTGATCGGCGCTCATTGGCGCATAGCCCTGTAGCCAGTCGGGGTGTCCTGGGCCGCCGGGCCTCGCAGAACTCAAGCTGGACCTCGAAGGTCGAGCAGTGATGGCGATGGCACGGCGGGGACCAGGGGTGCACCCGAACCCTCCCACTCAGCGATCAAACGGGCGACTCGGATACAGGGATGCTGCACCAGTGAGCAGTGACGTCATCGACCCGACCTGACCCGTGGCTACCTCCGAAGTCGGCGTTCGATGATGGTGCTCGCGGCTATGTCGTCGCGGTGTGACACCGGCACGAAGGTCAGCATCGGTATGAATCGCGCTACCAGCTGCACGAGCGGATCGGTGTCGAGCAGGTGCTCGGGACGCGCCGGCGGTTGACCAGTTGGCATGGCGGACGTCCGTTTGCGCTGCGACACCATGAGAAATTGTCGGGCGAGTTTCTTCGACCAGGCTAGGAGTAGGGCAGCGTCCGGTTGCGTGGCTTCGCATATGCCCGCCAGTTCCGCGGATTGACCTGGTCCGTTAGTCAGGCCGGCATTGGTCAGGTGTAAGGCACGGATGGGGCGGCCAGACGCAGCCACCGGGACCCTTCGGTCGAACAAGTGTGTGAGACCGCCGTCGTCGCAGAGGTCAGCGACGGACCACGTCCCGCGGTTGCGGCTTCGATGCTTGACTGATGCAAGGTCAACCTGGCCGTCGGCGAAGAGCACCATGAAGTCTTCATGGTGCTCACAGACCACTGCGATCGGCCCGTCAGGCTCGAACAAGCCGTAGCTCCAGCGGGCGATGACTTCGCACTGGAAACGGAAGTTGGCTTGTCCTTCTGCGCCGTCGTCTTCTGGTGCGTCCGGCAGCTCCAAGACAAGGGGCAGGGCCTCCTGTTGCTCGCTTAACATGGCCACCTCCAAGACGACGCAGCGCAGCGTAGTCTCTCGACTTCGCAGCGCTGCGTTCTTCGTACCGGAAGCTGGGCATGGCGTAAAGACCTAGATCGGGCCGTTCGCATCAGCAGACGGGTGCTTGTTGCCACCTTGCGATCCAAAGGGGTTCAGCCAGTCATGGCACAACTCGCAGGCATCCTAGGAAATTAGGTCCCTGGCGGGCTTTCCGAACGCCCGTTGGGCCGGGGCCAGGTGCGGTGGTTGTTTGGCCCCTCCCCTGCGGCACCCGAACACAAGTACCTGCCGCTGACTGGCACCGTGCGCCTTTGTACCACCTCGAATCCGACGGGTCGCCGCACGATAAGAACGAGGCTTTCCTCCCCGCCGATCAGGCGGTCATTTCAGACGGTCATGCACGATCCTGACTTCTCAGCGCGGCCTGATGGCCGGCTCCGCCGCCGGCGAATCCGGGGCGGCAGGCTTCCCGCCGCCGGGGTGTTACTCAAGCCGCCACTGGCTCAGGCCATCGTGATGGAGCACGCCGAGGCGCAGGCCGCGGCCGGGCTGCGTCGTCCCGGCAGCCCGTCCGAGGCGACGCTCGTGCTCAACCACACCCCCTGCGACGATCCGGTCAGACCCCTGGTCTGCGAGAAGATCCTCGCCACGATCCTGCCAAAAGGCACGCCTGACGATGATCCTCACCGATGGCGACCGGACGTGGCTCCATAAGCTGTACCTCGGAACAGGCGAAGGGATCCGGCGATGAGCATCGACATCACCTGGGGACGCGGCGACGGCGCCGCGTCGGTCAGCACCGTCGCCGAACTCGACGCCACGCTGGACACGATCAGTCAAGCCCACACCGAGCATCTGCCCTACTGCGTCACCCTCGTCGCCCACGGCGGAGCCGACTTCCCAGTCATGCTCGATATCTGCGTCGGCCACTCCGAACGGTCGTTCGTCTACCACCTCGACGCCAACGGCAGCAGCGCCTGGGGATACCAGCCAGACCTCGAACCCGGACCCCCATTCACCTTTGACTACGCCGGCACCCCGACCGACGCATGGCCCGAACGCACCCGCGTCACAAACACGACCGCGCGGGAAGCGGCACGACTGTTCCTCACCGACGGCGGACACCGCCCTGGGGCGCTGACGTGGGAAACCGTCGACTAGCTCCGAGCTTGAATGGGTCGCGAGCCAGGTGCGCGACCGAGGTAGTGCGTGGCTCGCGGGCCTCGCCGCGTGCGGTGCATCCCGGAACCGCCTCACCCGGGCACCGCACGCGGCTACCGGCCCCTTACTCGGATGTAGGCGAGACGGGGCGCCTCGCGGCGAGCCCGCTCATGGATTTGCGACTGCTGTTGCGCCGACCGGTGGCGACCGGGACTCTGCTGATCCTGGTGGCCACCGCCCTGATGATCACTGTCTTCTTCCTCGGGTCGTTCTACCTTCAGGACCACCGCGGGTACGGCGCCCTCCAGACCGGGTTGCTCTTTCTCCCGGTAGCGCTCGCGACCATGCTCGGGGCCAACGCAGCGGGCCGCGTCATTGGTCGTACAGGCCCGCGCACCCTTGCCGTGCTGGGACTTCTCCTCGCCGCAGCAGGCTTCGTGATCCCCGCGCTATGGTGCGGGACCGTGGCGATGGTTTCCGGCGTCAGCCTTGCCGCCGCCGGCACCGGGGCCGTCTTCGTCGTCGCATCCGCGACCGCTCTAGCGCAGATCGATCCACGAGAGGCCGGGCTGGCGTCTGGAATCGTCAGCACGTTCCACGAGTTCGGGGCATCGCTCGGCGCCGCTGTGGTGTCGAGCGTGGCCGCGGCGAGTATCGCCGGGAACAGCACTGACGGGTTCTCCCGTGGTTTCACCACCGGCGCCATCATCGCGGCCGCCGCCGCCGGCCTGGCCTTCATCATCACGCCCAGGCCACGCTCCAGTAACTGATCCCCGAACAGGTCGCCGGTGGGGTGGGACTCCACCGGCGACACGTTCGGCCAAGGGCAGGCGTTGGATCGCGCTGACCGACAGCAGCTTCCGCCGAACAAGGGACATCGCCGCGTCATCCGACGCCGTATTGCGGTAGGCCCCCGTTGTGTGCAGCGGGAGGCTCTGAGGTACCCGAGCCAGGACCTGGATGGGCGCGTGGGCTTACGAAGCATGCCGTGGAGGCTCAGATACCCCTAGGGGGTGGGGGTTGCCCGACCCACCCTTGTGACGTAGGGTCCGAGAAAGCAAATACCCTGTAGGGGTATAGGAGAAAGGGATGGTCGTGGGTGCCAAGACCTACAACGTCAACGGAATGACCTGTAACGGCTGCGCGAACAAGGTGAAGGCAGGAGTCGGTGCGGTAGACGGCATCGCCAGCGTCGAGGCGGACTCTGCCACCGGTCAGGTGACGGTGACGTCAGACATGAACATCGACGACGCCATTATCGTGAGGGCGATCCAGGAAGCCGGTTACGAGGCGGCCCCCGCCTGACGAAGACGACAGTCCAGGCCGGGCTTCCTGCGCCCTACTGTCCTAACTGGGGCAGCTCGGCCCGGCCTGGACCGGGGCCCAACCGTGGGTCGCTTGCCGCTTCGACGAACTGGCCGTTCGCTACGAGGCCACCATCCACCTGGCCGCTATCAACGAATGGCGGTAGCCGACTGCGGCAGAGGCCCAGCCGCAGTGACCGCAGTACGGGCAGTCGCGATCGAGTTCGCCGCGATCCCCCTGGTAGATGACCTACGCGGCGGTCTCCTCTGGCAGTCGCCGGGCCAAGCTTCCGGCCCCGGTCGATCCAGTCCCGGTACTGCTCGTCGGTGGCGACTCGACCACCGCCGTACTCGCTGTGCAGGTCCTTGCAGCCCGACCACGCCCGCAGCCCGGTGGCCGGCTCTGCCGAGAGGCCCAGGCCTGCCGGGCGTGCCATGCCCGCGACTCCGTGGCAGGAACGGCCACCGCGAGCGGGGATCGTGCCCCAAGCCCAGACAGGAAAGGCACCGTAGTCGACTGACGTCCAAGCGTCGCACGCCAGGCGGGCGACCTCGCCAGCAGAGCAGGGCATGCCGCCAGAACTCCTCCATCTGCCACCGCCTCGGCTTCGACCAACGCCGACACAGACCTAGGGGCGTAGCCCTGCAATGGCGACGGCGACAAGCCGGTTGACAGCGGCGTCGGTCGAAAGCTCGGTCGCGGCGTCTAGGGCATGCAGGCAGTAGTCCGCCAGTTCGCTCGGGGCGATGTCGTCGCGGACGTGTCCGTCTGCCGCGGCTTCGGACAGTAGTCCGGCGAAAAAATCGCGCAGGTGGCGACGTGCCTGGAGCAGGTGAGGGCCTCGATGTAGCAGCGACGCGAGCGGATGGCCGCGGTGCGCATGCTGGATGGTCGCGTAGGCACTCAGCACGGCGTGGAGCCGTTGCTCCGGGCCGTCACCCTTCGATCCGACGGCGGCGAGGTGGTCGAGATGATGCCCGATCTGACGTTCGTGCCACGTGATCATGATCGCTTCAACGTCGGGGAAGTACTTGTAGAGCGTCGCCCGCCCGATCCCGGTGGCCTTCGCGATCTGCGACATCGTCACTGACGTTAGTCCGTGCTGCGCCACGAGGTCGGCGGTCGCGTCGAGGACGGCGGCCTGCACGGTCCGGCGGTGTTCCTCGATCGTGGTCGTCCAGAGCCTGGGCACGAAGAAATCATACGGGATGCCCCCCTGGCGTCACCATGGCTCATGGTGCGACACTCTGTCTCGAAAAACCGATAGTCGTTGAGAGGCAGATGCTCCATGGATGATCAAACGGTGAACAGCGACGGGCAGAGTTCGGCCACTCGTCCGGCGAAGGCCTCGGCCGATGCTCGTGCGACGGCGACTGGTCGGGCCCCGCGCTGGTTCAAGGTGTCGGCGGTGGTTGGTGCAGCGCTGGTGTTGCTGGTGATCGCGATGCTGCTCGCCGGTCACGGGCCGGGCCGGCACATGCACGGTGGGTCCGCTGCTGTCGGCGCCTCTCCGGTTGTGGCCTTGGGCGTGGACAGCGAGCGTGGGGCGTGCCGGTCGTGCGCTTGAGCCCGCGTGGTCGCAAGGTCGCGTTGGTGATGCACATCGGGTGTTCGGTCGGCTGGCTAGGCGCAATTGTGACGTCTTTGGTCCTCGCCGTGGCGGGTTGGCTCGCTAGTGACGCTGCGACGACGCGTGGGGCCTACGTTGTTCTGGAGGTCGTCGCCTGGTACGCCCTCATCCCGTTGAGCCTCGCGTCCCTGCTTACCGGTCTCGTCCAGTCCCTAGGCAGCAGGTGGGGGTTGTTCCGGCACTATTGGGTCCTCACAAAGCTGGCGATGAACCTTGTCGCGGTCGGCGTGCTCGTGCTGTACATGCAGACCCTGGGGTATCTGGCGACGCTGGCCCGGAACGCGACCAGCCCGGCAGATCTCAATCTCCTGCGCAGTCCCTCCCCTGTCCTGCATGCCGGGGCAGCGGTGGCGCTCCTGCTCACGGCGTTGGTCCTGTCCGTGGTCAAGCCCCGAGGGCTCACCAGCTACGGACACCGCAAGGCGCACCCTTGACCACCCTTGCGGCGGCGTTGCGCTCAGCCAGCCGATCATCGTGTCGCGGTGTACCAGTGGGCGCTGCTTCCCAGCTCGGAGGCCATCTATGGCAGGCGCCGCCCTTCCCTGCGCGACTGGTGGCCGGCTGGTTACGACGGCGATGTCGCTCGCTCCGCCATCCCCGCAGGAATCGACAGCGCGAATGATGGCTGACGGCCTGCTGCATGCCTGGGTTGCACTGGGGACGATCAGAGGATGAGTGGCCCGGTCTCGCGCGTGTCGTGTTGGCGCGCGGTCGGGCCACGCCTCGTTCGACCGGTAGCTGATCCGGGATCGAACGTGGGTGAGTTGGCCATCGGTGTTCGACGCGTCGATATCACCGGGTCCTCGCTTTCACGTCGCCGCTGGTCCCCCATCCGTACCCGCTTCCACCCACTACTAACAGGCGGTAGTAGACGGGTTGACGGTGCCTGTGTAACCTCCGGTGTGATCGGCCCGGCCCCGCACATCAGGCGTGGAGGTGCCGCCGTATGCGGATGGCCGCTCAACCTGCCCGACGACATGTCAGCTAAATCCGCTCGGCCGAGAGGGTGTGCAGTGGTGAGGTCACGCATGAACCGCCTGCTGGTCGGCGCGGTCATGGTCGCGTTGATCAGTGTCGCAGGCGGGGCGAGCGTCGCGGTGCCGGCGCGGGCCGAGCCGTCGGCGGCTGAGATCGAGCGGCAGCTCGATGCGGCGTGGGAGAAACTCGAACCGGTCATCGAGCAGTACAACGGGATCCACGCCGAGCTGCAGTCCAACAAGGCCAAGTCCGCGGAACTGCAGAAAAAGATCGCGCCCCTGCAACTACGAGTTGAACTGTCCCAGGGACAGGTGAACGGGCTGGCGGCGCGGCAGTATCGGCTGGGCCCTGCCTCGTACATCAACGCCGTCCTGGCGACGGGCGACCCGCAGTCGATGTCGGATCGGTTGGCGATGCTCGACTACGTCGCGCGGTCCAACAACCGGGCAATCGCCGGGGTGGTGGCAACGCGCGATGACCTGATGCGTCAGCGCGCAAGCATCGAAACGCTGGTCGCGAAGCAGAAGCGACTGGACGCCGAACTCGCGGGACGACGCAAGGTAATTCAGGCCGAAGTCGACCGGCTCGAGACGTTGCGGACTCGAAGCGCCGGCGGATCAAGCGCGTCGACGGCGTCGCTGCGGATCGGCTCCTGCCCAGCGATCAACCCCGGCGGTGCCGCCGGGACAGCGGTGAAGGTGGCGTGCGCGCAAATCGGCAAACCGTATGTCTGGGGTTCGGATGGGCCGGACTCCTTTGACTGCTCGGGGCTGACCCAGTACGCGTGGAAGGCGGCGGGAGTGTCGCTGACCCACTTCACCGGCGCCCAGTGGCGCCAGGGAACCCCTGTCGCCCGGGCCGATCTGCGCTCCGGGGACCTGGTCTTCTTCTACAGCGACCTGCATCACGTCGGCATGTATGTAGGCAACGGCCTTATCGTTCACGCTTCTCGTGCCGGGGTGCCGGTGAAGATGGCGCGTCTGGACACCATGCCGTACATGGGCGCGCGTCGACCCTGAGCGAAGGCGGGCATCGCAAGCCAGGCCATGCCGTGCTACTGGCGGGAACGCGAGCTGAGCATCAGGACGGCTACTGGACGGCTTACGGTCACAGCTGGGATTGAGCACGGCGTTGAGGCGCATGTTGCGTCTCCGGCGACCGTCGCCAAGGGTTGTTCAGGTCCGATGAAGACCCGCTCACCGGGCAGGTGACGGGCTGGCGGCAGGCATGCCGGCCTAGGCAGTGTCTTCAAAGGATCTTGGTGTCGGATGATGTAGCGCGTGGGTCGTCGCTACGAGTTGTCTGACGTCGAGTGGGAAACGCTGTCGCGGTATCTGCCGTCGGCGGTGACGGGTGGTCGGCCGCGTGCCGATGACCGGCGGGTGCTCAACGGGATCGTGTGGAAGATCCGGGCCGGGGCGGCGTGGCGGGACGTGCCTTCCCGCTACGGGTCCTGGCAGTCGATCTACACCCGCTTCCGCAGGTGGGCCCTTGATGGCAGGTTCCAGCGGATGCTCGCCGGGGTCCAGGCCGACGCGGACGCGGCCGGGGACATCGACTGGCTGGTGTCGGTGGACTCCACGATCGTGCGGGCTCACCAGCATGCCGCTGGCGCTAAAGGGGGCGCCGAGAAACGGACGAACCACAGGATCACGCCCTCGGTCGAAGTCGAGGTGGACTGACCACCAAGATTCACCTCGCCTGCGACGGCCTGGGTCGGACACTGGCGTTCGTGCTCACCGGCGGCAACGTCAACGACTGCACCCGCTTCACCAACGTCATGGCCGCCATCCGGGTCGAGCGCTCGGGACCCGGCCGACCTCGGGTCCGCCCGGACCATGTCATCGCCGACAAGGGCTACAGCTCCAAAGCCATCCGGGATTACCTGCGCCGACGCGGCATCGGACACACCATCCCCGAACGTGCCGACCAGCAGGCCAACCGCCACCGACGAGGCAGCCGTGGCGGCAGGCCACCGGTGTTCGACAAGCAGCTCTACAAGCGGCGCAACGTCGTCGAGCGGTGCTTCAACCGGCTCAAGCAGTGCCGCAGTGTCGCGACCCGCTACGACAAGACCGCGACGTCGTTCCAGGCCACCGTCACCATCGCCGCGCTACTCCAATGGTTGTGAACCTTTGAAGACACGGCCTAGTGCTCTGACCACAAACGTTGGCCGGGTTGGTTATGCGGCTCGGGTGGCGGGTTGGCCCCAGCGGCGGTGTCGTTCGCTGCGGATGCGGGCGCGGTGGCGGCGTTGGGCGGCCAGGACGTCGGGGTGGCGGGCGTTGGCGTTGCGCCAGCGCAGGTAGGCGTGCAGGCCGCGGGCCAGGACGGTGTGGTTGGGGTGGTCGGAGCCGGCGATGACGAAGGTGCGCAGCGGCCCGAAGTGCGCCTCGATCGGGTTGGCCCAGGATGCGTAGGTCGGGGTGAAACACAACTCGACCTTGTTCCGGGCCGCCCACTGTCGGATCGCGAAGCCCTTATGGGCGGACAGGTTGTCCAAGATGATGTAGATCGGGGCGCCGTCAGGGCAGGCGGCCCGGATCGACTTGAGTGCGGCGAGGGTGTTCGCCGCCGATTTCTGGGTGCGGACCACGCCCCAGAGGGTGTCGTCGCCGATCGAGTAGCAGCCGTGGAACTGCCGCACGCCGTGCAGCTTGTGGTAGTTCGCTGGGAGCCTGCGTGGGCGGCTCTTGGGCTGCCAGCCGACGCCGCCGTGCGGGCGGATCGTCAGCGGCCCGAACTCATCGAACGCGAAGGCGCGGTGTGGGAAGTGCTCGATCACGTGCTCGATGCGGGCCAGCTTCTGCTCCCGCTGGGGGTCTGTGGACTCCTTCCACGTCTTCGTGCGTTGGAAGGTGATCTGGTGGCGGCGCAGCACCTGCCGTAGTCGTTCCCGCCCGATGATCACCTTCCGATCGGGGTTGTCAGCGAGGTATTCGGCGAGCTTGCGCACGCTCCAGCAGGTGAACGGCCGTCCCAGCTTGGCGGGACGGGTGTTGGCCGTCGCGACGATGAACGCCTCGTCGTCGCTACTGATTCGGCGGGGACGGCCACCCGCCCACTGAGGGTCCAGGCTGGCCATGCCCATCTCGTTGAACCGGTGGATCACCTGCCGAACGGAGTCTTCGTCGGCCTGCACGAGCCGGGCGATGACCGGCACACTGTTGCCGCCAGCTGAGGCGAGCACGACCATCGCCCGGCGCAGCCGCACGACCGAGCCGGTGCCTCGACGCACCAGACGTTGCAGCCGTTGACCCTCTTGATCACTTAATCGACGTACCCGAACCGGCTCTGCCACCCCGACAGCCTGACGGTCCCACGCCGGCCCAGCCCTTCACTCAGGCCGGCGTGTCACCAACACCGCCAACGTTTGTGGTCAGAGCACTAGGGTCGTCCCCTGCCCCACGCTGGCCCGTCGGCGTCCTTGACCGAGCTGGCCACGCCGTCCGAGCCGCGAGGCCGGAGTGAGTGCAGCGGCTGCAGGGGTATGCGCTGCCGCCCAGATTCCTCCGATGTGCGTGGCCACCGCTCGCGCTATCGGATCCTCATCAAGGCCTTTCGGGGGCCAGTGTGGAGGCACAACATGAGCAGACGACGTTTCCGGGTCATCGGGGCGAGCGCGTTGATCGCAATGGCTGTCGCCGTCGGCGGATACAACGGCAACGGGGCAGCCTTCGCGGCGCCCAGTCCAGCTAGCCCGTCCCCATCAGGATCAACCCACGGATCGGCCATGTTCGCCGCCATGATGGTGTCCCACCACGAAGAAGGCATCGAACTCGCGCAGCTGGCGATGGATAAGGCATCGACGCCGGGAGTGAAGGCTGTCGCCGAACGCTCCCAGCGGAATCAGCAGGCCGAACTGCCCCAGCTTCGGCAGGTCGCCCAGGGCGCCAACATGACCGCGCAGCCGCCGGAGCCGCCGCTGTCACGGTTCAATGAGCAGGAGATGAGCCAGCTGCAGTCGCTGTCCGGCCGTGAGTTCGACCTTGGGTGGCTGGACATGTTCAGCAGTCACCACATGTCGGCGATCATGATGGCGGACATGGAGTCGGCCACCGGTGCCGGCACGGCGGCGGAGCTGGCGAAGAAGATCCATGATGAGCAGGTGCAGGACGTATCCGCGATGAACGATCTGCGCGATCAACTCCGGTAGAGGCGCGGGGGGGCTGGAGCCCTGATTGGACGAGCTGACCAGGACATCCTCCTCAGGGCACACGGCGGGAAGGCCCGCTTCGGGTGGCGACCCACGGAGATACCCACGCACGGATACGGCCGATGTGGCGGTACTGCCACATCGGCCGTATCCGTGTTCCGGTAACCATTGGAGCCGGTCGCGGTCGTAGCTCCTGGGACGTCAGGTTCGGCGGGACCGACCTCGAGGCACAGTGCCGGGCAGCTGCGCCTCAAGGTGCGATGTGCTAGCTGACGGGTTGGAAGCGGCGCAGCCGGAGGCTGTTGGCCACCACGAACACCGACGAGAAGGCCATTGCCGCGCCAGCGATCATCGGGTTGAGCAGACCGGCCGCGGCCAGCGGCAGAGCGGCCACGTTGTAGGCGAAGGCCCAGAACAGGTTGCTCTTGATGATGCGCAGGGTTCGGCGGGAGAGCCGGATGGCGTCCACGGCAGCCGTCAGGTCACCGCGGACCAGGGTCAGATCCGATGCCTCGATCGCCACGTCGGTCCCCGTGCCCATGGCCAGGCCCAGGTCGGCCTGGGCCAGCGCGGCGGCGTCGTTGACCCCGTCACCGACCATCGCGACAACCTTGCCGTCGGCTTGCAGCCGCTTGACCACGTCGACCTTGTCAGCCGGCATGACCTCAGCGATCACCTCATCGATGCCGACCTCCACCGCGACGGTCCGGGCGACGGCGGTGTTGTCGCCGGTGAGCAGCACCGGGGTCAGCCCCAGTGCCCGGAGCTGGCCGATCGCGGCTCGACTGGTCGGTCGGACCACGTCGGCGACCACCAGCACCCCGCGGGCCCGACCACCCCAGCCTGCCAGAACCGCTGTGTGACCTGCCGTCTGCGCGTCGGCTGCGGCCTGCTCAATCTCGGGCGGTACGTCCAGGCCGCGCTCGCGTAGCAGCCGAAGCCGACCGACCAGTACCTCGCGGCCGTCAACGGTGCCGCTCACGCCAAGCCCTTCGGCGTTGGCGAAGCCAGCCACCGGCGCCAGCGCGCCGGCCTTGGCGGCGCCGGCGGCGACTGCCTGGGCGATCGGGTGCTCGCTGGCGGCCTCCAGTGCGCCAGCGAGTCGCAGCAGTTCGTCGGCATCCTGCCCGTCGGCGGGAGCCACGTCGACCAGGGTCATCTTCCCGGTGGTGACCGTGCCGGTCTTGTCCAGCACTACGGTGTCCACCCGTCGGGTCGACTCCAGCACCTCCGGTCCCTTGATCAGGATGCCGAGTTGGGCGCCGCGGCCGGTGCCGACGAGCAGTGCGGTTGGCGTGGCCAGGCCGAGCGCGCAGGGGCAGGCGATGATCAGCACGGCCACTGTGGCGGTGAACGCGGCGGTGAGGCCACCCTCGTTGCCGATCCAGAAACCGAGGGTGCCGACGGCGAGCGTGATGACGATCGGCACGAACACGCCGGAGATCCGGTCGGCGAGGCGCTGCACGGCTGCCTTGCCGGTTTGGGCCTGCTCGACGAGCTTGGCCATCTGGGCGAGCTGGGTGTCTCCGCCGATCCGGGTGGCGGTGACGACGAGTCGGCCGCCCGCGTTGACGGTGGCGCCGACCACGCCGTCTCCTGGGCCGACCTCGACCGGCACCGACTCGCCGGTGAGCATGCTGGCGTCGACGGCCGAGGTGCCCTCGTCGACCACCCCGTCGGTGGCGATCTTTTCGCCGGGGCGGACCACGAACCGATCGCCGACGGCGAGCTGCTCCACCGGGATCCGGGTCTCCACCCCGTCGCGCAGCACCGCCACCTCCTTGGCGCCGAGTTCGAGCAGGGCGCGCAGGGCGGCGCCGGCGGTCCGCTTGGACCTGGCCTCGAAGTAGCGGCCGGCCAGGATGAACACCGTCACCCCGGCGGCCGCCTCCAGGTAGATGTTGCCGGCGCCGTCGGTGCGGGTGATGTCGAAGCGGAACGGGTGCGTCATCCCGGGCATCCCGGCGTCGCCGAGGAAGAGCGCCCAGAGCGACCAACCGAACGCGGCGAGGGTGCCGAGCGAGACCAGGGTGTCCATGGTCGCCGCGCCGTGCCGCAGGTTGGTCCAGGCGGCCCGGTGGAAGGGCAGCCCACCCCAGACCACCACCGGGGCGGCCAGGGTCAGCGACAGCCACTGCCAGTAGTCGAACTGCCAGGCCGGGACCATGGCCAGCAGGACCACCGGCACGCTGAGCGCCACCGAAATCCACAGCCGGGTCCGTAGGCCTTGCAGCTCGTCCACGGGCTCGGCGGCCTCGGACGACTTGGCTGAGGGCGGTTGGGGTAGGACCGCGGTGTAGCCGGTCTTTTCGACCGTCGCGATCAGGTCCTGCGGTGTGAGGGTGTCGTCGTAGCGGACGGTGGCCTTCTCCGTGGCGTAGTTGACGGTGGCGCTCACGCCCTCCAGGCGGTTGAGTTTTTTCTCGATGCGGGCGGCGCAGGAGGCGCAGGTCATCCCGCCGATAGCCAGTTCGATCTGGTTCGGCGCAACGCTCAGCGGCTTGGCGGGTGAGGTCATGACAAGCTCCGCTTCAGTTGTGGCCATGGCCGGGTTCGCCGTGCCCGGCGCTCTCTGACGGGGTTGGCGTGGCGGGCGCCGGCGGTGCGGCGGGTCCGGCCGCACCGGCGGCGTCGCCAGCGGTGAGGGTGAACGCCGCGGTACGGACGGTGCCCTGGTGCTGGAAGTCGAGGAACAGCCGGTACGTGCCGGCGGACGGGACCTCGGCGAAGAAGGTGACCTGCGGGCCCGGGGTGGTCCGCCCGTCGCCGGGCTCGCCGTCCGGGTGTACGTGCAGGTACGCCAGGTCGCCTTGACGCAGCGCGACGAGGTGCCCGTATGCCCCTAGGTAGGGCTGAAGGTCGGTCACGGCAGCGCCGTCGCGGTTGATGGTCAGGGTCAGTTTGGCGGTGCGGCCGGGCTGGAGGGCGCCGTCGATGGTGACGGTGTAGCCGTCAACGGTGCTGCTGGTCGCGGGGGCGGGCAGCGGGCGTGGGGTGAACGGGCCGGGGACGGGAACGTCCACGCCGAGGGTCAACGGCTGGGCACCGGTGGGCGTGAAGTCGGCGAAGGCGCGCCACGTGCCCGGCTCTCCGAGCGGCGAGGCGACCCGCCACGTGCCGTCCGGGGCCATCTCGGGGTGTACGTGCCGGAAGCCGGAGAGGTCACGCCGGGTGACGATCAGGTGCATTCGCTTGTCGTGCGCCTCGTCGAAGGCAGTGACGGCCCGCCCATCGGGGCCGGTGATCCGGAAGGCGAACTCGTTCGCTGGGGCGGTGACGGGGGTCAGGGTGTAGCCGCGGTCGGAGACCAGCAGCCCGCCGGGGATCTGCCCGGCGGCCTCGGACCCGGTGTCGTCGTGGCTGGCGTCGTCGTGCCCGGCGGTGTCGTGGCGGCTCTCGGCAGCCGGCGCGACGGGGTCGACTACCTGGCCGACCCCGTACGCCGCGCCGAACACCACCGCGAGGCCGAGGGCGAAACCACTCAACTTTGTCGCCGTGTTCATGTGACTGGCACCTCGGTTCTGCGGGGGTGGGTGGGAATTGTCAGGCGTTGACGAGGTCGTAGCCGGCCTCGTCGACAGCGGCTCGTACGGACGCCGGGTCCAGGGGCGCCTCGCTGGTCACGGTGACCTGCCCACTGGCGAGGTCGACCGTGACGTCGCTGACGCCGGAGATGGCGCCGATCTCCGTGCTGACCGAGTTGACGCAGTGCCCGCAGGTCATCCCCTGCACCTGGTACGTCGTGGTGATCATGCAGTTCTCCTCTCACACACGCTCACAATATACCCCCCGGGGGTAACCGCCTGACGGACGCGCCCCCACCCTTTACGTTCTGCATACGGGGAGGGGGTATCCGTCCCGACGACCGTAGCATACCCCCAAGGGGTACGCTATCCTTGGCTGCATGACCACACCCACGCCGACCCCGACTCGGGGATACACCGCCAGCAAGGACCAGTTGCTCGCGCGGCTGCGCCGCGTCGAGGGCCAGGTCCGGGGCATTGAAAAAATGGTCGATGACGACCGCTACTGCATCGACGTGCTCACCCAGATCTCCGCGATCCAGGCCGCACTGGACAAGGTGGCGCTGGGGCTGCTCGACGGGCACGCCCGGCACTGCATGCACGAGGGGGCGGCTGAGGGCCGCGCCGACGAGATGGCCAGTGAGATGATGGCCGCGGTCGGCCGGCTGATGAAGCGCGGCTGATCGAGCCCGACCTTCGACCCTACCTGCTGTGAGCACTGACCGACCGCCGCGGCGCCGACCGGGCGGCCTTGTGCAGGGAGGCGGACCAGCGGACAGATGCAGCAACAGGCATCTGTCGCCGCTGCTCTTTTTGTGGGTCTTCACTGGGCCGACTGGGACCGGGCATGCAATCGGGCCCACGACCCGGGGCATCTCCTGGCGCATACCGAGACACTGCGTCGATCACCGGGTCAGTTGAGGCAGTGCGGGTACGTCTCGAGCAATCCCACCTCAACGCCCTGCCGAGAAGACGTCGGATGCCTGCGGCAGGGCGGACGCCAACTTCGAGTAAAGCCAGCTTGCCGGGGCGTCCAACGGGAGCTGCGACTTCGGTGCGCACACTGGGGCGCCGGCCGTAACGGCCGGCGCCCCAGAACGGTGATCAGGCGGCGGGGCGAGGACGGCGCCGCCCTCCGGTCTCGTCACTCACGGCGGCGGCGCCGTTGACGGTTCCGGCGTTCGTCGCGGGGTCGTAGGCGATCAGAATCGGGCCGAAGGTTGCACATGCGGTCTCCTTTTTCAGGCTAGGTCGACGCGATGGGTGCCACAGCCGAGCCGTCAGTGGACGCGGGCGGCTTCGGCGTCGGCGGTGTTCTGCGGACGGGGCGCGGCGGTGCGTAGGGTGATCGCGGCGATGCCAGCTCCGGCAGCGGCGATGACGCCGGCGCCGATGAAGGCGGCGGAGTAGCCGTCGGTCAAGGCCGTCAGATCGTCGAGCCGGTCGGCCCCGTACGAGGCGGCGACCGCGGTCATGGCGGCCAAACCGAGGGCGGAGCCGACCTGGTAGCTGGTGTTGACGATGCCGGAGGCCAGTCCGCCTTCCTCTGGGCGAGCGCTGGAAATCGCCGTGCCGAGGGATGGAATGAAGGCGAGCGACATGCCCAGTGCCGCGACAAGTGACGCGGGCAGGACGTCGGCGAGGAACGTGCCGTCGGGACGGATCAGGGCGAGCCATCCGAGGCCGGCGGCGAGGACCGCGAGGCCGGTCACCACCAGGGGCTTGGGGCCGAACCGGTTGATGGCGCGCGGAGCCAGGCCGATCATTCCGACCATGATGAGGATGGTCATCGGCAGCAGCGCGGCGCCGCTGGGGAAGGCGCTGTAGCCGAGGACCTGCTGCAGGTACAGGTTGAGGTAGAACCACATCGGAATCCACGCCGCGCCGAGCAGCAGTTGGGCGACATTGGCGGCGGCGAGGTTCGGGGCGCGGAAGATGGATAGCCGCATCAGCGGCTCACGACGGGCCGCCTGGATGGCGAGGAACGCCGCCAGCGCGACGACGGCGCCGGCGAGGACCATCCACGTCTGGGCAGAGGTCCAGCCGACCTCGGGAGCGCGAACGATGGCGTAGACGGCGGCGCCGAGACCGGCGGTGACGGTGAGCGCCCCGGCGACGTCGAGGGAGCCGCGGCGGGCGCCGCCGGCCGGCATCAGCGCCGGGGTGGCGAGGACGGCGAGCAGGGCGATCGGGATGTTGATGTAGAACACCCAGGGCCAGTTGACGTACTCGGTGATGACGCCGCCGAGGAAGACGCCGGCAGTGCCACCGGCGGGTGCGGCGGCCCCGTAGAGGGCCAGGGCTCTGGTGAGTTCTCGCGGCTCGGCGCCGAAGAGCATCATCAGCAGGGTCAGCGCTGAGGGTGCGATGAGGGCGGCGCCGGCGCCCTGGGTGGCGCGGGCGGCCAGCTCCACAGCGACGCTGTCGGCCAGGCCTGCCGCGGCCGAGCCGACCAGGAGGATCACCCAGCCGGCGGTGAACACGCGTCGGGCGCCGAACAGGTCGGACAGCCGGCCACCGAGCAGCAGAAGGCCGCCGAAGGCGACGACGTAGGCGTTGAATACCCAGGACAGGTTCTCCGGCGAGAAGCCGAGATCGGCCTGCATCCGAGGTAGTGCGACGCCGATGATCGAGGTGTCCATGATGACCATGAACTGGGCGAGCGCGATGAGGCCGAGGGCCCACCACCGCTTGGATCCGTGTGACATCACAACCACTCCTTAATGCCCCTAGGGGGTATGGGTAAGTGGTAGATGTGTACCCCCCCGGGGTATGTGATGTCAAGTGATCGATGTCTACGGCGCCCGAACAGGCGCCTCCTCGCGGTGCACACGCCCCGGGGTGTGGCACTCGTCCAGTGAGGAAGGCGGCTTATGACAGCGGACCGGCACTGGGCGGATCGGGCGGGACAGCACGGCAGGTTCGGCGGATCGAGGGACAGGTTCGCGGGTGGTTGAGCGCTCGTCCGGCGTCTGCGCCACGGCCGAGCCACCTCACCCGGCGAGGCGCAGCTTCGCTTAGCGACCGGCGTACATCGGCTGGCAGGAACGCCTACAGCGGCGCAAGTCGACGTCGGCTTCACGTCGTGGCCGGGCCGGCCCCGTTTCGCGGAGTCTGGATCGCGGTGCGGCTTCCTTCACGCCAATGGCTCGATTCGGCCCGCAGTTGCAGACGTGGCCAACCCAGACCCGGGATGAGCAGGACGCCGGGTGCATGCACCCGGCAGGCATGGGCCGTCAGAGCCCTTTAGTCACTGCTCCCGATGCTGTCGCAAGCTATGCCGAGGGGGCAGTCAGTGGCGAGGACGCGCTGCAGGCCGGCCGAATTTTCGGAGAGCGTGGATCACGGTGGGGGACGGAGTCGCCGTGATTGAACCGCTGGTCTGCGTGGGGCTCGGTGTGCTGGTGGTGGTCGCACTGGGGGTGGTCGTGGGGCTGGGCGTCGCCGTTGGACCGGGCTTGGTGTTCGTGGGAGTGGGGGTGGGCTTCGGCGTCGTGCTCGAGGTCGGGCGTGGGGTGGGGGTGGGGGTGGGCCGTGGGGTTGGTGGCTTGGATTCCGTGGGCTTGGGAGTGGGCTTGACGGGGGGTGTGTTGGGGGCCGGCACCTCCTGGATGACCCTGGTGGCGGCGAAGAACCGTGACCACCAAACGGTAGAGACCTTGACGACGTCACCGGTGGTCGGCGCCTGAACCATCTTGCCGTTGCCGATGTACATGCCCATGTGGTGAATACTGCTCCAACTGGTACCGGAGGCGAAGAAGACCAGGTCACCGGGGAGCAGGGAGTTGCGGTCGACGGTGCGGCTGCGAGTGGCGTTGTACTGGTCGCGTGACACCCGGGGCAGCTGGTCGTAGTCGGCGCCCTTCGAGCGGTAGGCGGCCCAGATCAGTCCGGAGCAGTCGTAACGATCCGGACCTTCGGCGGCCCACTCGTAGGGCTTGCCAAGCTGGGCGAGGGCGAACCGCACGGCGGCCAGGGCCCGCGGGTGCGCCGCCTTGCCCGCGATGCTGCCACTTACGGTGACATCAGCGCCGAGGCGCTGCTCGGCGGCTTCGCGTTGCCGCTCGATCGCGGCCAGCTGATCAGCGTTGCGTCGTTTCAGCGCGAGCAACGCCGCTTCACGTTGCTTGTAGGTCGTCTCTAAGGAGGCGTATCGGCCGCGGGCCGCCTCTTCAGCCGCGACTGCCGCACCGTGACGGGTTGAGGCCACCTGTTCTACGGCCTGCGCTTGGCGTAGCTCGCGGGCGGCGTCTTCGATATCGCCGTCGTCCTGCTGTCCGCGGTAGGCGCGGGCCAGCTCGCCCAGCTCATGCAGGTCGGCGCCGACCGTGCCGGGTGGCACCGCGGCTGCTCGCTTGAGGGCGTCGGCGGCAGCAGGCACGACGGTCTGCTGTGCCTGCTGGAGACCGTCGCGCGCCTCGCGTAGCTGCCGTTCGGAATCCTGCAGGGAAAGGCTCGCACGTGTCTGGTCCTGCCGCAGCAGAAGCAGTTGCTCGCCGAGGGTCGCTACCTCGGTTTCCAGGGCGAGGATCTGCCCTGCGAGAGGATTCGCCGGCGGCGAGGTGATCGGACCGCCGGGGGCCGGCGCTGTCGGCGCTTGGCCGCCGGGCAGTTGTAACGACCCAGCGGGTGATGGTCGCGTCCCTGTGTCGGGGACGACATTGGGCAGTGGCGGATCGGCGTGCACCGGGTTGGCGAACGCCACCGTCACTGCGGCGGCCAGTAGAGCGGACCATGCGACCGGACGTAGGACTGCCAAGCTCTCCTCGTACCGCCTGGAGCGCTTAGACCCGTTACTCATCGATCTCGCTCCCCGCCCGGAGTACCCGCCGCATCAACTACCGCGGGCGACATGTGTCCGGGGCCTGTCGTCAAGCAGTAACGGAACGACAATAGCGGGTATCTACGATGCGGCGATAGTAGAAGACGTCGGGCTGGGAGCTTGTGGGCGCCGATCAGTGGGAGCATGTGTCCGCATCGGGTCGATGAGCGCTTGACCGGTCAGCAGGGCGCGGCGGGGATGAACGTTGCCGCACCGCTGGCCCATACGGTGACAGCCGCCGCCGGGTGGCGACCGTCACCGGCTACGGATTCGTGGGAGATGGCCAGCAGGTGCCGCAGGTGAAGGGTCGTCCCGGTCGTCGCGATGGCCAACGCGGGCGGTGGGGCCACCTCTCTAGGTCGGTCATCAGCGCCCGGCGCCCGGGACACACTTGTGGACAGCACGTTTGGGCGATCGGTGGCTCTGGGGCCCACCTGTCGCTCTGCCGTTTGAGGGACCGATCGCGTGGCGCCAGGGACGGCATCGGCGATGGACACCTGCTCCTCTTTGACCGCCGGCGCGCTGGCCGCCTCGCCGGAGTCAGGCGCAGAAGACGACAGCGGTGACGGCGCCGATCATTGCCGGCGCGATTGCCGCGACCAGCGGAAGTACGACACGGGCCGCGATCCGCTGGTGCGGTGTGGCTGTCTGCAGGCGGTGCAGCCGCGTTGGCACGTCGGCTCCGGCCATGGGCAGGGCGTGCGCGGGGTGAGCGGCACCGCTGAGGGCGATCAGCGCTCCGCGGACCGCAGGCACGCCGCAAGTGCGGACGGCAGCCGCGTCGGCGCACAGCTCGACTAGGAGCCGCATGGCGCGCGGCGCGCGGCGGGTCAGTGGTACCCACGGTGCGGCCGCGGCGAGGACCTCCGCGATGGCGACGATCAGATGGTGCCGGCCGCGTAGGTGCGCCCGCTCGTGACACAGCACGGCTGCGCGTTGCGCCGGCGGTAGTCGCAGGACGCCCGCACTGACGACGACCATTCCTCGGCGGCCGCCGACGCTGTAGGCCAGCGGTGCGGGATGCGGAACCCGCAGCACCGGTTCCTGTTCTGGTGTAACGGTTTCGCCGAGCAGCGTCACCAGGTCATGGTGTGCTTGGCGAGACTCGCGCTGGGCACGCCACTGCCGAACCGCCACGACCACTGATCGTGTGGCCAGCGCGCATACCGCCACCGCGCCGGCCACGCCGAGGACTTCATCCTGGGCGGGCAGCTGGCCATGCCGGACCGCGAACCAACAGTGGTGCGCCACATGCTCCGCCCAGTCCCCCAGACGGTCGACCGGTGCGAGCAGCAAGGTGACGCCGGCGGCGAAGGTCAGCAGCACGGCGGCCAGGGTGCCCCACCAGGCGAGCAGCACCGCGATCGGATCACGGACCGGGCCGACGGCCCGTTCCAGCAGCGCTGGTGCGAGCCAGGCCACGGCGAGCGCCCCGACGATGAGGGCGAGGGCGGGGCTCACCGGGAGTCGGTCCGTTCGTCAAGTACCTGCCGCAGCACCGCCAGTTCCCGATCGGAGGCCGAGCGGGCGAAGTGCAGCAGCACGACATCCGGTTGGAGGCTGGTCTCCAGCATGCGCCGCAGGGTCCGGGCGACGAGTTCCTCCCGGCTGCCGGCGGGCCGGTAGTGATAGGCCTTGCCGTTCTTGTCGCGCAGCACCCACTGTTTGCGGTGCAGGTTGTCCAGCACGGTCATGACGGTCGTGTAGGCCAGGGTGCGTCCGGTCAGTCGATCCAGCACCTCACGTACGCGCAGGGGCTCGTCCGCCTGCCACAGCACATCCATGACGGCGGCCTCCAGCTCACCCAGACCGTTCACCGACACAGCGCCTCCCACATTTCCGCCAGCCTACGCTGGGCCCGCGTCGCCGTGACGCAGTCTGCGGGTAGCGCGGCGTCAGGACGAACGCGGCGGTCCCTGGATCTTGTGCTCCGGGGACCGCCGCGTGTTGCTCAATTGCCGATGTCAGGCGGAGTAGCCGCGGGAAGCAGCCCACTCGGCCAGCTCGCCGACGGACATCCAGTAGGTGCCGTCGCCCACCGGCTGCCACGGGTCTGCGATCTTCACCTGGTCGCCGTCGTAGGCCACGACGGTCACGTAGTGCCCGACCGGGAAGTCGCGCGACAGCCCGTCGACGTCGGTGCCGGATCCGATGACGTTGACCACGGCAACGCGGTCGTTGTCGATCGCGGTGCTCAGGTCAGCCTTGAGGCGCTGCACCTCGTCGGTGGTGGCTGTGTCGTTGGGGATCTCGCCGGTCTTGTAGACGTCCTTGCCGAGTTCCTGGTTGAGGACCCGGGTGATGTCGAACGCCGAGGCCGTCCCGGCGACGGTGGTGCCTAGCTTGGCCGCCAGTTCGTCCTGACTTTGGATCTTGCCTTGGGCGCTGAGCGCGATGCGGGTCGACGCCGGGCCGCAGAAGTAGATGTTCGGCTGCTCCTGGAAGCGGTAGTCGACGCGCTTGTCCGACTGCTTTCCTGCCATCTGCACCGCGGCGACCGAAGGTACCTGCGTCGGCGCGGCGAGCGCACTAGTCGCCGGTGCGGCGAGGCCGGCGGCGACGAGGGCCACTCCGGCCACTGCTCGCGCGCTCCTGCGCGCGACTGCGGTGCGAGCCGCGGTCCATTGCGTGAGCGTGTTCATCGTTGTCACCTTTCCTCGGGGTGACCAGACCGATGTCGGGCTGGCATCACGGGGATGCGCCATCTGGCCTCCAAGGGCCGGATATGGCGAACGCCGGGGCGTGCTGCTCCGGCGTACACCGGCGCAACCGGCGACGGCCCGCCCGCATTCCGCGTTGATGGCGGGGGACGGCTGCGGCGACGTCCAGGGGCCGTACGGGATTGGGCAGTCGTCGCAGGCTGGCCAATACGGCGGGTCGTTCCCGGCACCAGGTGTCGTGGCCCACACGGCGGCGGCCGGACCCTATGTGGGTCCGGCCGCCGTCCTTTCGTGGTTACAGGCGGTCGAGGATCTTCTGCAGGGTCTGCACCTCTGCGGCCTGGTCCGCTTCGATCTGCGTGGCGAGGGCCTTGGCCTCCGGATTGCTGCCGTTGGCCTGCTCGGTCTTGGCCATCTCGATGGCGCCGTTGTGGTGGGCGATCATCATCTGGGCGAACATCTTGTCGAACTCGCTGCCCTTGGCGGCCTTGAGCTCGTTCATCTGCCCGTCGTTGGCCATGCCCGCCATCGCGGACGTGCCGGGCGAGCTCGTGCCGTGCATGTTGTGCCCCTCGGGCGCGGCGGTGGGCTTGCCCCACGCGGTCAGCCAGCCCGTCATCGTCACGATTTCCGGGTCCTGCGCGGCCTTGATTTTCGCCGCGAGGTCCTTCAGCTCAGGATCGTTGGCGCGGGTCGGCGCCAGATCGGCCATTTCGACGGCTTGGCGGTGGTGCGGGATCATCATCTGGGCGAACATGACGTCGGCGTCGTTGGCGGTAGCGCTGGCCTGCGCCGACGACGAGGCCGACGCGGTGCCCGTTGGGCTGGTGCCGCTGCCGTGGTCCATGCCGCTCATATCGTCGCCACATGCCGCGGTGGTGGCGAGGAGAGCGGACAGGGTGACGCCGGTCAGCAGGGCGCGACGCATCACGATGGTGCGCATCATGGTGAAGGAATGCCTTTCAGGTTGTTGGTGTGCGAATAAGGGATCGACGGTCGGTTTGACCGGCGGCGTTTCCTATATCCGCAGCACCGACGCTGCGGCGACGCGCAGGCCGAGCAACAGTGCGGGCGGGCTGCGCCCGCCGCCGTGAACTGCGAGATGCGTCCGCGCATCACAGCGTTCACGGTGGGATCGCACCCGCAGTAGTGCCAGTCCGACGGCCAGTCCGAACGCGCAGAGCACAGCCAGGCAGACCGAGAAGAGGCCCAGATCGCGGCTGCCGCTAGGGCGCGGCTCGCGGATCTGGGCCATCAGACCCCGGTGGCCGGAGTCGTCCTGATCAGGACCGGTGAGCGTGTCGTGCGGCATGACCGCCGCTGTGGCGTCGTGGCCGCTCGTGGTGTGCCCGCCGTTGCCGTGGCCGAAGGTGTGCATTCCGGCGACACCGAGGGCCAGGAGGACGAGCAGCAGCACCCGCGGCAGGCTGACGATCCTGCCGGGGCGCTGGCGTGCGGTCCTGTTCATACGAATCCAGGATAGTAGGTGGCATAAGGGGCGACCGGTCGTGCTGGAGGAAAGCGGGTGCGTGACGGCGACTTGTTGGTTCCGAGGGCGGGTCTTACGGCGTGAGGTTGGGGATGTTGAACCAGGAGAACGGTGCCCACGGCAGGTTGCGCAGCACGGTGGTGTAGAGCAGGAATCCGGCGATGTAGGCCCCGTAGGCCCAGGTGGGCAGGCGTAGCGCGGGCAGTTCACGTCCAAGCCAGGCCGAGGCGACGAAGCGGACGCCGAGGTAGGCCACGAATGGCACCGCTACCAGCGCGGCCAGGTGGTGGCGCGCGGCCTGAGTGAGATCGCCGTGCAAGAGGTAATAGACCATGCGGGTGCCGCCGCAGCCGGGGCCGTTGATGCCGGTCAGGGAGTGCCACAGGCACGGACCGGTCGGGTCGGCGAGCCGGTCGGTGGGATCGAAGCGCAGCACGAACCCCGCCGCCGCGGCCAGTACCGCAGCCACCGCCACTGAGGCTGCGCGCCGCATCGTCCGGTCAGGTGCTGCCGTGACCTGACGCACCGGTAGCCTCCTCGCCGCGCCATCCGGAAGGCGCCCACCCGAGCGTCGCTGCCACGTCTGCACCGTGACGCTCCCGACGCTACTACTATCGGGCAATAGTAGATGGCTTACGATCGGGGCGCAGCTGCGGGATCGGCATGCGTTGCCGCCGCGGATCATCGGATCGAGGCAAGGGAGCGGGTGTGGCCCTCAAGGGGCAGAATCGGATGGCGTGGATTGGCGTCGCGGTCGGCGTCCTCCTGCTCGTCACGGCCGCGGCCACTGCGGTCGGTTGGCGTGACGACGCCGCCCCGTCGACCGCCTCGACGGCGTCGGACGACGGCCGGCTCAGCCATGTGCACGGACTTGGCGTGAACCCCGCCGATGGGCAGCTGTATGTGGCCACCCACCACGGAGTATTCCGGCTCTCCGGCATGGCGGCGGACCGGGTCGGGGACGGCCGACAGGACACCATGGGCTTCACGGTGACCGGCCCTAACGAGTTCCTCGCCTCCGGTCACCCAGCCCCAGCCGAGGACGGGCCGGCGCACCTGGGGCTGATCCACAGCAACGACGCCGGCCGCTCCTGGCAAGGTCTGTCCCTGGCCGGGCAGGCCGACTTTCACCTGCTGCGCTTCTCCGGCGGCGTGGTGTACGGCCTCGATTCGAGCAGCGGCGCCCTGATGGCCAGCAGTGACCGGATGACCTGGGAGACCCGCTCCACGCTCGAGGCCTACGACCTGGCCGTCGACCCCCACCGCCCGGGAACCCTGCTGGCCAGCACCGACCAGGGCCTGCGCCGCTCGACCGACGGCGGCCGCACCTGGACGCCGGCCGGCGGCCCGCCTGCGGTGTTGCTGCACTGGTCCCCGCGGGAGCTGGTGGCGATCACGGCGGACGGCACGCTGGTGCGCTCCGTCGACGCAGCGGCGACCTGGTCGTCCACCCCCGGCCGGGCACCAGGCGCCCCAGCTGCTCTGACCGTGCACGAGAACGTGATCTACCTGGCCACCCAGGACGGCCGGGTGCTGCGCAGCCCCGACGCGGGCGTGACGTGGCAGTCGATGCTGCCCTAAGCCGGGCCCAGATGGCTTGCACCCGCCGTTGTGCCGGCGGCCCGGTCGGATAACTCCGATCGGGCCGCCGTTTCTGCCCTGGTCAGTGCTGCCCGGGACTGAGCTTGACCCGGCGCAGCAGCTGCGCGTTCACCGCCACCACGATGGTGGAGACGGACATCAGCACCGCTCCCACCGCCGGGCTGAGTGTGACCCCGGCCCAGGCCAGCGCGCCAGCCGCGAGGGGAATGGCCACCACGTTGTACCCGGCGGCCCACGCCAGATTCTGGGTCATCTTGCGGTACGACGCCCGGGACAGCCGGATCACGCCGGTGACACCCCGCGGGTCCGAGGATGCCAGGATCACCCCGGCGGACTCGATCGCGACGTCCGTGCCCGCCCCGATGGCCAGGCCCACGTCGGCGCGGGCCAGGGCGGGAGCGTCGTTGACGCCGTCGCCGACCATCGCCACGGTCAGACCTCGGGCCTGCAGGTCGGCGACCGCCTGGTCCTTGTCGGCGGGCAGCACCTCGGCGAACACCTCGTCCACCCCGGGCCGGAAGCCCAGGTCGGCGGCGACCGCCTCGGCGACCGAGCGAGCATCTCCGGTGATCATGACGATCTTCTTGACGCCCTGTTCGCGTAGCTCGGCGATGGCCTCGCGAGCCTCGGGACGGACCTCGTCCTCGAGGGCGAACGCGCCGACCGCAGTCGCCTGACCGGCCTGCGGCAGGCGGACCAGGTGCAGCACCGCCGCGCCGCGCGCCGACCAACCTTGCGCTGCGCTGGCAAGCTCGTCAGGAACCGCGGCGCCAAGCTCCCGCAGTAGAGCGGGGCCGCCCACCGCCCAGGTGGCGTCGTCAACGACAGCTTGAACTCCTCTACCAGTCAGGGATCGGAAGTCGCGAGCGCTCGCCCGCAGCCCGCGGTCCTGCGCGACCTTGACCAGAGCCTTGGCGAGGGGGTGTTCGCTGTCTGCCTCGACCGCGCCGGCGATGCGCAACACCTCGTTCTCGCTGACGCCGCTGGCCGCGGCGGTCGCGGTGACGGTGTGCGCACCCTTTGTCAGGGTGCCGGTCTTGTCGAACAGCACCGCATCGACGGTGCGCATCCGCTCCAAGGCGAGGCGGTCCTTGACCAGGATGCCGGCCTTCGCCGACACCGCGGTGGACAGCGCGATCACCAGCGGGATGGCCAGCCCGAGGGCGTGGGGGCAGGCGATGACCAGGACCGTCACCGTCCGCACCACGGACTGGTCGAGATCACCCAGCGCCCACCACGAAGCGAAGGTGACCAGCGCGGCGGCGGTGGCGACGTAGAAGAGCATCGCGGCGAACCGGTCAGCCAGCACCTGCGCCCGGCCGCTGGAGGCCTGCGCCTGCGCCACGAGCCGACCGATGCCGGCCAGAGCGGTGTCGTCCCCTACCGCGTCGACCCGGACCCGTAGCGCGGAGTCGGTCGCCACCGTGCCGGCCACGACCCGGTCCCCGACGCCCCGCGGCACCGGCCGGGACTCCCCCGTGATCATCGACTCGTCCAATTCCGCGGCCCCGTCGACGATCCGGCCGTCGGCCGGCACCCGGGCACCAGAGCGAACCAGTACCACGTCGGCGACCCTCAGCTCGGACACCGGTACCCGATGCACGGCGCCGTCGTCATCGATGCGTTCGGCGTCGTCGGGCAGCAGCGCTGCCAGCGCGGCGAGGGCGCCCTGTGCCTGGCCGATCGCCTTCATCTCCTGCCAGTGGCCCAGCAGCATGATGGTGACCAGCGCGGCCAGCTCCCACCAGAAGTCCAAATCGAACGCGCCGAGGCTGGTGGCCAGCGACGCGACGTAGGCCACCGTGATCGCCATCGAGATCAGCAGCATCATTCCGGGAGCCCGGTCACGGATCTCGCGGACGCCGCCGACCAGGAAGGGCCAGCCTCCGTAGAAGAAGACGAGCGACCCCAGAACCGGGCCAACCCAGCTCATCCCGGGGAAGTCGAGCGTGTAGCCGAACCAGTCCATCACCATGTGGCTGGTGGCCACGATCGGAACCGTCAGCGCGAGGCTCAGCCAGAACTTGCGCCGAAACTGCTCCGGGTCGTGCCCCGCGTGCTTGTCATGACCCCCGTGCCCCCCAGATCCGTGCCCCGCGTGGTCGTGGTGCCCGCCCTTGTGCCTGTCCGTGGGTCTGGCACTGCTGGCATGCCCGCCGTGCGATCCACCCGTGGGTTGCTCGCCCACATGCACCTGATGTCCGTCGTGTCGCGCCTCGGCGGGGATGACCGTCGGTTCGGCGTGGGTCGTGTGTTCCTGTCTCATGCCGTCCACCTCCAACCGGTACCATATACCCCCTAGGGGTATCCTGCAACCAGCCGTGTGGCGAGGGGCCACTACCTGCGGCGACACAACTCCGGGCAGAGGGGTGGGATGCGGACAGGTACCCCTACCCAGGACCCGTATAGAGGCTGCGGCCCCGTCCGGCAGGCTCCTCGAGTGTTGACGAATCCACGATGCAGCGAAGGAAGTGCTCGGCCGAGCGGGCACGGCAGCAACAGGCCCACGCCTGCATCTCTGCCATTTCGCCGGCCGCCGTAGCCGATCAAGGCATTAGGGCAGCGGGCCCCCTTCAGACGGCAACGTCGGACACCGAGATGCCAAAGGGCACCCAAAAGGGCACACATCGCGAAATTCCCCCATGTCTCGCGCCGCCACGGCGAGACTCGCACATGACACCACCGCCCAGGCCGACGATCGCTCGGCCGCCGTTCCGAGCCGAGGAGCTGTCATGACACCCGCGATCAGCCGCCGCCGGTTACTCATCGGATTGGCGGGCGCGGTGGGGGTGGCTGCAAGCACCGACACCGCCGCCTGGGCCGACGGCGCTGTCGGCCCTCCGCTCGTGACCGCGCACGATGACCTGGTGCCTCGTGTCGAGGTGGGCCGTCGCCGGCCGGGCGCGGGCACGGTGACCGCAACGCTGCTTCCACGGCCGGTCACTGTCGACCTGGGCGGACCGCGGGTGCGGACCTGGGGCTACGCGGAAGACCTGCCTGGCCCTCTGATCAGGGCTCGCGCCGGTGACCTTATCCGGGTCGATGTGCTCAACGGACTGCCCGCCGACACCAGTGTTCACTGGCACGGCATCGCGCTGCGCAACGACATGGATGGCGTCCCCGGTCTCACCCAGGCGCCGATCCCCCGCGGGGGTCAGCACCGCTACGAGTTCATCGCCCCCGACCCGGGCACGTACTTCTACCACCCGCACTCCGGGCTGCAGCTCGACCGGGCGCTGTACGGGGTTCTCGTCGTTGACGACCCGCACGACGCCGGCGGCTATGACCACGAGTGGATCGTGGTGCTCGACGACTGGGTCGACGGCACCGGCCGCACCCCGGAGGAGGTGCTTGCCGCGCTAACCGCGATGTCCGGCCACGGCGACATGCCGGAGATGGATCATGGCGGCGGGGGCGACATGCCCGGCGTGGGCGACGGCGCCATGGGCGGCATGGGCCCCGGAGACATGAGCGGGCACGGGGACATGGCTGGGATGGAGACGATGACCTCGCCGCTGCTGGGCGGCGCCGGGGACGTCGCATACCCCCACTACCTGATCAACGGCCGTGTCCCCGCCGCACCGGTCACCTTCCGCGCCAGGCCGGGGCAGCGGGTGCGGATCCGGGTGGTCAACGCCGGCTCCGACACGGCGTTCCGGGTGGCGCTGGGTGGGCATCGGATGACCGTGACGCACACTGACGGTTTCCCGGTCGTCCCGACGACGACCGACGCGCTCGTGCTCGGGATGGGCGAGCGGGTCGATGTCACAGTGGAACTCGCTGACGGGGTGTTCCCGCTGGTCGCCGCTGCGGAGGGGAAGCATGGGCGAGGGCTTGCCCTGGTGCGCACCTGCGCGGGGGACCCGCCCTCGGCTATGGACCGGCCGGTTGAACTGGACCGGCGTGTGCTCCTCACTCACACGCTGCGCGCCGCGGACAGCGTGGCGCTGACTCGGCAGCGACCGGACCGTGTGCACCGGCTGGTGCTGGGTGGGTCGATGATGCCCTACCGGTGGACGATCAACGGCGTGACCTTTGAGCACGCTGACCCGCTCCTGGTCGAGCGAGGCGAGCGGGTGCGGCTCGAATTCGTCAACCGCACCACGATGTTCCACCCCATGCACCTGCACGGGCACACCTTCGCCGTAACCGGCGCTGGCGCCCGTAAGGACACTGTCATCGTCACCCCGCACCGGACGGTCGCTGTGGACTTCGACGCCACGAACCCCGGTCAGTGGATGACCCACTGCCACAACGTGTACCACGGGCAGGCGGGCATGATGGCGAATCTGGCGTACCGGCGGTGACAGCCCGTCCTGCCCACGATTGACGCCGAGCGCAGCCTTGTGCCCGTGGCGGGGCCAATGAGAAACCGCCCGATTGCGATCTTTCCGCCCGGCGCCAACCCGTGGCCGCGGTCGTGGCGATTCTCGTCCGGGGCGCGGGTGGCTCCCCGCCGGCATGCCCCTATGGGCCGCTGACCACGGTCCAGACCACTCCCCCGGCCAGACCGGCGGCAAGGCTGAGGGCGGCGGCCGTGACCGCGGTAAGCGAGGACCACTGCCGTCGAGGGCGGGTGTCTGCTCGCGCGGGCGCGTCTCGTTGCGGCTGACGGTAGGTGGGGACAATCCAGCGCAGGTAGTAGAACAGGCTGAGCAGGGTGTTGATGAAGACGACGACGGCGAGCCAGCCGTGGCCGCCGTCCCAGGCGGCGGTGGCGGTGGTGAGCTTGCCGACGAACACCCCGGTGGGTGGGGTGCCGACCAGTCCGAGGAGCGCCACGACCAGGGCGGCGGCGAGCCATGGGCGCTGGGTCGCCAGGCCTTGGTAGTCGCCGAGGTCCCGGCGGTCGGGCAGGGCGGCGGTGACGGCGAAGGCGGCGATGTTCGTCGCCGTATAAGCGGTGAGGTAGACCAGCAGCGATGGCAGCGCCAGGTCGCTGGTGCCAGCCACCACCACGGGCACGAGCACGAACCCGACCTGACTGACCGTCGACCAGCCGAGTAGCCGCCGCGGGTCGGATTGCCAGTACGCCGCCAGGTTGCCCAGGGTCATGCTCGCCACCGCGACGGTCGCGATCAACGCCGGCCAGGGCACCGCGTCGGGCAGGATGCCGACCAGGCGGTACACCGCGACCATCGCCCCGATCTTGGGCACCGTGGTCAGGAACGTCGCCGCCGTGGCATTGCCACCCTGCGCCGCGTCGGGCACCCAAAAGTGGCCGGGAACCCCGCCAGCTTTGAACATCAGCCCGGCCACGAGCGCGACGGCCGCCCCGGTCACCGCCGCCGGTGGCACGTCAGCCAGAGCGTTGGTGAGTTCGGCGTAGCCGGTGCTACCGGTGAGTCCGGACAGGATTGTCACGCCGAGTAGGAGCAGGATGCCGAACAGTGCCCCCATGAGATACGTCTTCATCGCTGCCTCGGCGCCCCGGGCGGTGAACACGAGACCGATGAGCCCGTAGAGCGGGATGGTGGCGAGGAGGAAACCAGCTGCGAGGACGAGCAGATCGTGGGCGCCGGCGAGCAGCACGGTTCCTGCGGCGCCGAAGAGCAGCAGCGCGCAGGTCTCGCTCTCCCGTGCCGTTCCGGCGATCTCGTCGGCGGCCAGCATGAGCACCAGCAGCGTCGCGGCTGAGGCGAGGATCCGGGCCACACCGGTGGCGGTGTCGACGGTGTAACTGTCGTCGAAGGCGGTTCGCGTGGGCCCGGCCATCCCTATCGCGGCGGTGACGATGACCGCGAGGAGGACGCCGGCGGTGAGGACCCGAATCATCCACTGCTGGTGGCGGGGGACGAACGAGCCGCCGAGCAGGGCGGTGAGCGCTCCGACGACGAGCAGCATCTCGGGCAGCAGCAACAGCGGCCGCATCATCTCCGTCTGCACCGGCTACCTCCCGACGAGGTCGACGGCGCTGGCGGCGGCGGGTTCGATGACGTCGAGCAGCGAACGCGGCAGAACGCCGAAGAGCAGGGAGAGCAGCAGTAGCGGGCCGACCGACCACACTTCGGCGGGGTGCAGGTCGGTGAAGCCGACCGAATGGCCCCGGGTGTCGCCGGTGAAGACGCGTTGTAGCGCGCGCAGGAACAGCGCGGCGGTGATCAGGATGCCGAGGATCGCCACGGCGGTGGCTGGGGCGGCGGCGACGCTGCCGGTGAAGATCTGGAACTCGGCGATGAAGCCGGTGAACGCCGGCAGGCCCAGGGAGGCGAACGCGCCGACGGCGAACAGCGCCGCGAAGCTCGGTGCTGTGGCGGCGAGTCCGCCGTACTCCCGCATGTCGTAGCTGGCGGCGCGGTCTCGTAGGACGCCGGTGAGCAGGAACAGTGCGGCGGTGATCAGGCCGTGGCTGACCATCTGGGTGACCGCGCCGGTCACCGCGATCGTCCGGGCCTGCGCGGTGTCGGTGGCCACCAGGCCCGCGACGCCGACGGCGAGGACGATGTAGCCCATGTGGTTGACCGACGTGTAGGCGATCATGCGTTTGAGGTTGGTCTGGGCCAGGGCGACGAGCGCCCCGTAGAGCACCGACACCACGCCCACGACGATGATCACCCAGGCCCAGGCGCGCCACGACTGGGGCAGCATCGGCATGGCGATGCGCACGAAGCCGTAGGTGCCCATCTTCAGCAGCACCCCGGCCAGCACCGCCGAGCCGACGGCGGGGGCGTCGGTGTGTGCCGGCGGTAACCAGGTGTGGAAGGGAACGGTGGGGGTCTTCACCGCCAGGCCGATCAGGATCGCGGCGAGCACCAGCCCGCCGGCGAGGGGCCGCCCGGCCAGCGGTGTGGCCGCGGCCAGCGCCGGCATGTCGAAGGTGTGCGGATCGGCGGCGACGGACAGGCCGATGAACCCGACGAGCAGCGCCAGCGAGCCGAGGAAGGTGTAGAGGAAGAATTTCATCGCCGAGCGCCCCGGGTCGCCGTGGCCCCATGCGGCGATCACGAAGTACATGCCGACGATGGACAGGTCGAAGAAGACGAAGAAGAGGATCAGGTCGGCGGCGATGAACAGACCGAGGCTGACGCTCTGCAGGAACAGGAACAGGGCGGCTTGCCCGCGCGGGCGGTGACGGTTGCGCAGCGCGTACACCGCGCAGGCCAGAAAGATCACCGCGGTCATCGCGACCAGCGGTAGGGACAGACCGTCGACGCCCAGGTGGTAGCTGCTGTTCACGCCGGGGATCCATGCCGCCTGCTCCTCGAACGCCAGGCCGCCGGGTGCCGGGGTGTCGTAGCGCAGCCAGAGCCCGACGATCAGCGCGAGGTCGACGGCGGTGACCGCCACCCACGCCCAGCGGGCGATCCGGTCGCTCAGCCGCGGGAGGACGGCCAGGATCAGACTGGCGACGAGGGGCAGGAAGATGATCACGCTGAGCAAGGCTCACCCCAACGTCACGAGGAGGACGACGCCGACGAGGAGGACCACGACGGCTTGCAGGTAGTACTGGTGCAGTTGGCCGGTCTGCGGCCGGCGGGCCAGCCGGCCCAGCCGACGCACCCTGGCGGCCAGGTGTTCCACCGCCTCGTCGAGCCACCGGTCATCGGCCCGGGCCGCGCGCGCCGCGACCCGCATCGACAGTTCGGAGGTTGATGTCACGGCATGGTCGACAACCCGGTCGTCGAAGCGGGCGGCGCGGCGACTCAGGGACACCGCGGCCCGAGCGGCGCCGGTGATTGCACGGTCCAGGACCCGGTCGTCGAATCGGGCCAGGGCGTTGGCGCAGCACAGCGTGGGGCGCGTCACGAGCGCTGACGCGGCCGTCTGCAGCCCCATCCAGCGCAGCGCCCAGCGTGGCTCCGGCAACCGTCGGCGGGCGAGGACCACCAGCAGGACCCCGAGGGTGACAGCCGTTGACACGACCAACTCCCGGGCGGAGGCGTGAGAGCCGCCGGCCTGGCCGACGGCTCGGGCGACGGTGCTGGCGAGCGGCGGGAGCGCCAGCAGACCGGCGTACGCGGCGCCCACCGCCAGCAGCACCAGAGGTACTCGCTGCAGCAGCGTCACGCGCCGGTTGCCCCGCTCCTCCTCGTCGAAGTGGGCTTCCACCTCGGCCCGGCGGTCGGCGGGTATCCGCGGCCAGATGACGACGAGGATCTTCGCGGCGTAGGCGGCGGACAGCGCCGACGCGGCGAGGCCAATGGCGTACAGCCAGGGCGATTGCTCGCCGACGGCGGTGAGGACGGCGTCCTTGGTCGCCCACAGCGACAGCGGTGCGATCCCCGCGAGAGCGAGCGCACCGACCGTGGCCGACCAGCCGACCAGCCGCCACCGCCCGACGACCCCGCGCAGGCCGGCGAGCCGCTTGGTGCCCAGCGCGGTCAGCCACACCCCGGCGGCCAGGAACAGCAGCGCCTTGGTCGCGGCGTGCGCGACGAGGTGCGCGGCGCCACCGGCTACCGTTCCGGCGCCAGCGGCCATCACCACGAAGCCGAGTTGGGCGGCGGTGGAGGCGGCCAGAAGCTGCTTGAGGTCGCGCTGCGCCACCGCCACCGCTGCGAGCAGCAGCGCGGTCGCGGCACCGAACCCGGTGGTCACCGGGCCCGCCCACCCGGTGGCGGCGAGCAGTGGCTGGACCCGCAGCAAGAGGTAGCCTCCCATCGCCACCATGGCCGCCGAGTGCAGCAGGGCGCTCACCGCGCTCGGGCCGGCCATCGCCCGGGACAGCCAGAACGAGAACGGCAGCTGCGCGGCCTTGCCTAACGCGGCGACCAGGATGCCGGCGGCGATCACGTGCCGCCATCCCGGACTGCTCTGCGAAAGGTCCGCCAGGGCCAGGCCCGCGCCGCCGGCGAGCGCCGCCCCGGCGGCGGCGTAGAGGCCCAGGTCGGCGGCGCGGGTGGTGAGGAATGCGGTGAGGCCGGCCGACATTCGATCCTCGTCGCGCCACCGGAAACCGATCAACGCGTACGACGCGGCACCCATGATCTCCCACGCCAACAGCAGCGCCGGCAGTGTCGCCGCCGCCGCGGTGAACGCGACCGCGCCGGCGAAGATCAGCATCAGCCCGTGGAACCGGGCGGTCGACGCGTGGATCTCCCCGGTCGAGGCGAGCAGCACCAGCAGGGTCACCACGGTGAGCGTGGGCAGGATCAGGGCGGCGAGCCCGTCGACGGCAAGCGCGAGGTCGGTGCCGGCCAGGAAGGGCACCGACACCGCCGGGCGGGCGGCTGCCACCACCGCCGACAGGCCCACCATCGCGGTGGCGGTCGCCAAGGAGATGGGGACGGCGACTCGGTTCGCCCGCCGGGCGGCGGCGAGCAGAGCACCGACGCCTGCCGGCAGGACCACCAGCAGCCACAGGCACACCTGCGCGAAATCCCTCATCCGGAAAGGTCCGCAGCCATGTCGGTCATGTCGACCCGGCGTAACCGGTGCAACAGGGTGGCCACCGCGAAGCCCATCGCCATCTCCACGGTCATCGCCGCGATGATCACCAACAGCAGCACCTGACCGGATGGATCCGGGGCGAGAAACCACCAGAAACCGGCGGCGGCCAGGATGAGACCGTTGAGCATCAACTCGAGGCCCATCATCACCATCACCACGACCTGCTGGGACAGCGCGCCGTACAGGCCCACGCTGAACAGGGCCGCCGCCACCAGCAGCACGGTCTGCAGGGTCATCGGCCGACCCCACCCGGTTGCGGGTCGTGTGCGGGACGGCGGCGCAGGTCCTCACCGAAGCGGTCGTAGCGGGTGCGGTGCGCTGCCAGCACCACGCCAGCCACGATGGTGACCGCCATGACCATGCCGACGGTGATCATCGCCAGCATCTTCGGGCCCATCAGCTCCTCACCGAGCGCGGCCGTCACGTCCTCGGCAGGGGCGCCGCGGCGAGCCGGCCACGGAACGAGCAGCACCCCGGCAGTCAGGGCGACAAACACACCGACGGCGACCGCCAGGGCGTGTCGCTTGTCGTGGACCATGCTCATCGGCATCAGCGCCGGGTTCATGCCCATGAACATCACCATGTAGACGGCCATCACGGCCATCTCCATCACCATCATCAGGATCGTCACCACACCGATGTAGTTCTGCTGAAGCAGCAGCACCTGCACCCCGACCGCGATGAACGACAGCGCGAGCGAGTAGCTGGCCCGGGCCATCGAGTTGACCCAGAAAACGGCGGCCCCGCTGAGCACGGCGACGACGGCGAGCACCCAGAACGAGATGGCGGTGATCATCGTTCAGGTTCTCCACACTGCGACGACGGCGACGAGTAGATCCTGAACAAGCACGGCGGGTAGAAGCACCACCCACCCGACCTCCATGAACAGGTCCGGCCGGAGAGCGGGCAGCCGGCGGCGCAGCCGCACAAAGACAGCGAGCAGGGCGCCCGTCTTAACCAGCACCCAGGCCCAGCCGGGCAGCAGCGGACCGTTGCCACCTCCCAGGAACATCGGCACGGCGAAGGCGGCTCCCGCGGCCAGTAAGGCATAGCGTCCGCCCTGGAACACCAGCCGGTCGACGCCGGACAACTCCGTGGTGACGCCGCCGGCGATGTCGGAGCCCAGCGCTGGCGTGAACGGTCCCCAGACCGCGATCGCGACGACCCCGGTGCAGTAGACCAGGAACGCGGCGGGCATCCATACCACGAACCACAGGTCCGCCTGCGCTGCCGCAACCGCCCCGACGTTGAGGCTCGATGCGGCGACCGCCGGCGCCACGAGCGCGAACATCAGCGGAAGTTCATAGGCCAGTCCGTGAGCCAGGAAGCGGTAGCCCCCGATCAGCGAGTGCGTGGAGTTGGCGCCCCACCCGGTCAGCCACACGAACGCCCACGCCAGGACGTCCATCGCGTTGAACCACACCACCCCCACGTCGAGGTCAAACAGCGTCCACTGCCCCAGTGGCACGACCGTCACGATCATCAACGCCATGAACAGCAGACCGGAACTGCCGATCCGCCACAGCAAGGTGTCGGCCGCGACAGTCGTTCTGCGCCGCTGCCGAACGAGCCGGGCCGTCTCCCCCAGCGGTCGGGTCATCCCCGACGGCCCGGCGCCCGCTGTCCGCGCCGAGAAAAGCCCGTCAAGGACCGCGGCGAAGGCCACGAGAAGACCCAAGATCGCTGCCGCGGCGAATGCCCACCCGGCGGGGACCGTCGTCACGGTCGAGTCAGGCATGCGCCACCGCGCTCGCCGCCGACAGCGGGTCGAGGTCAAGGCTGGCGACGACCAACCGCGCAGTGGCGATGTCCAGCCCCTGCACCACGTCACCGATCTTGACGATCGGCACGTGTTCGCTGGCGTCGCTGCTCCCGCCGGCGGAGCCGGCGATGTCACCGGCCGCTCGCTGGATCATGGAAAGCAGGCGGTCGTGGGTGTCTCCGCGCAGATGGCCGGGAAGATCCAGACGCGCGAGGTCAGCCGCAGAAAGGTACCCGACTCCTCGCAGCGACCACCGCAGCAGCCACGAACGCTTGACGCGGCGATGCAGCCGGTCGAGGTCCCGGGCCGCCGTCCGCCGGTCCCCGTCGCTCAACAGCCGGTCACGCAGACGCCGGGCACGGCCGGCCGCGTCCTCCCAACCCGTGAGGGCGAGCAGGCCTGCGGCGTTGTCGCAGCGACGCGCCGCACGATGGTGAGCGCCTTTCACGCCACCGTCGTGGCGCGCGTCGTGGGCATCGACCAGGGTGACCTCTGCGTGGACGATGAGGTCGCCCTGCAACGAGCAGCGTAGGACGAGGCCCGTCGGCCAGTACGGCAGCACCGGACCCAGACGAAGGTGCAGGACGTCCAGCTCCAGGCCGTCGCGGTCCTCGCCTCCGCGAGCCATCGGGATCCCGGCCGGCGCCATGTCCATGCCGCCGTGACCCATGCCGGCGTGGCCCATGCCGGCGTGGCCCATGCCGGCGTCGCCCATGCCGGCGTGGCCCATGTCCATGCCGTGGCCCGTGCCACCGTGATCGCCACTTCCGCCATGACCGCCGGGCTCCCCATGGTCCATTGCGCTGTGTTCAGCGTGACCGCCGTCGTCCATCTCGCCCTTGCCGACATGAGTGCCATGGCCACCGTGGTCGTGGCCGCCGTCGCGCCCCTCCGGTTCGTTGTCACGGGGCTGCTCGCCATCAGGCGTGGCCGATCGACCCTGGCTGTCGTCGCGCTGCAGGGTCAGATCGAGGAGCTTGGCGGCGGCGCTCTCAAACGCCGCCGCCGCGAGGTGCGGTGCATCGATCTGGACCCGGGCGCGTGGCCCGGGCAACTGCTCCCACAGCCTTGCGGCAATCGCTGCCATCTCTGGGCCCGGGGTGCCGCAGAGTGCCAGCACGTCCGCGTCCGCGGGCGACGAGGCGAACAGCCAGCCCCGGGCACGGAGGTGCTGCTCGGCCGCGGCGCGCGTCAGCCAGTGTCCCGGCACCTCCACGAGGAGGACGTGGGCGTGGTTAACCGCGTACCTGGCCAGGGCGTTGCTCAAACCCACCGCAGAGCCCCCTCCCTCCAGGCCCACACCACCGCGACGAAGACCGCACCGAGGAAGAGGAACATCTCGACGATCGCCGTGGCGCCCATCTCGGCAACGACGACCGCCCAGGGGTACATGAAGAGCATTTCCACGTCGAATGCGAGAAACAGCAGGGTCGAGAGGTACCACCGGACGTGGTACCGGGACAGCGCGTGTTCCTCGGGCCGCCACCCGGACTGGAACGGCAGCACCGCGAGTGGGTCGGGCGCGAGGGCGAGCAGGCGATGCAGGCCGTACAACCCGGCGACGAAGACAACCGCCACCAGTGCCATCGCGGCGGCTCCTGCATACATGTCGCCTCCTCCTGATCATTACGAGCATGCCCGTCCCGGAGGGTCAATGGGCGCATATCCGCCCGAAGGTGAGGTGCGCCAGAGACATCAGCCGGCCACCGAGCTGCCACAAGCAGGCGTAGCGCAAGGACAGCCGGAAGCACGGTTAGAAACAGCGGACGGCGCTCGCCCGGTGACCCCATCTCTGTCGGCAACGATGAGGTGCCACCCCCGCCGCGGATCGACCCTCCTGCCGCCTACTATCTACTGATAGTAGGCGGTGCGGTAGACGGGGGTTGCAGTGCATCCGAGGACGACGTGTCCCAGCGGGTTGGTGCCACGTGGCCACCGTCGGCGAGCGGCCTACATCAACACACCTTGGGGCTCTTGCTTGACGGCGCAGAAGTAGCCCGTTCTCCGTCGCGGTGTGTGATGGCGCCGCCTGCAGTGCCGCTACAGGTGATGCCCAGCGAGCGCGCGCGTCGAGGTGGGCACTCCAACCAGGAATCAGGCCAGTCGCCGACACCGCCCGCCTCGATCGTTGGGAGACTCACAGTGGGTGCTGACCACAGCCGTCCCGCCCCGTCCACCCCGCGGGTGCGACGGATCCTCATCGCGACGGTGGTCCCCCTCTTCGTCATCACCGTGATCGCCACCCTGGTGCTCTGGCCGCGCGACACCCCCGACGGGGAGCAGAGCGAGCCCGTTCCCCGTTACCACGGCACGGTCACGAAGGTGGTGACGGAACCCTGCCCGCCAGCGTCAGAGGTACCGGAGGGCAGCCCGGCCGCGCAGGACGGGCCGTGCGGAACGGTCACCGTCCAGGTCGAGCAGGGCCCGGACAACGGAACGCAGGTGGAGATGCCCGTGCCGTCTGGCCCGGGCGCTCCCGAAGTCACGGTCGGGGATGAGGTCGTCCTTGTTCAGCTGATGGACCCGGCCGACCCGACGGTGAGCACCTACAACATCGCCGAGCACCAGCGCGGCAAGCCGCTGATCTGGCTGGTGGCGCTCTTTGCGGCCGCGATCGTGGCGTTCGGACGGCTGCGGGGGCTAGCGGCGCTAGCCGGGCTGGGGGCGACCTTCGCGATCCTGCTCGCCTTCGTCGTGCCCGGCATCTCCGCTGGCGGCTCGCCGTTGCTAATCGCAGTCACCGGCTCGGCCCTGATCATGTTCGTGGTGCTGTACCTGACTCACGGCGTCACCGCACAGACGTCGGTGGCGGTGCTCGGCACGCTCGGCAGCCTGGTGCTGACCGGCCTGCTTGGCACCCTGGCCACCGCCGCCGCCCACCTGACCGGGTATGGCAGTGAGGAGGCCACCACGCTGTCGATGTTCCAGGCCGACGTCGACCTGCACGGCCTGCTACTGGCCGGGATCATCATCGGCTCCCTCGGGGTCCTCGACGACGTCACGGTCACCCAGGCGGCCACGGTCACCGAGCTCGCGCACGCCAACCCGGCACTGTCCCGGCTCCAGCTCTATCGCGCGGCGACCCGGGTCGGCCGGGCTCACATCGCCTCCACCGTCAACACCATCGTGCTGGCGTACGCGGGTGCCTCGCTGCCGCTGCTGCTCCTGCTCACCGCCGACTCCCGGTCGGTGAGCCAGATCCTCACCAGCGAGTTCCTGGCCCAGGAGATCGTCCGCAGCGCGGTCGCCACACTCGGACTGATCGCCGCCGTACCGCTGACTACCGGACTGGCGGCGCTGGTCACCACGGCTGGGCGCGACCCCGCAGTCGACGCCGCCGATGGTGGAAACATTCCACAATCTCGTATTCCAAAGGAGCGGCCTGGAAACCAGTGGCCGTCGAGGCGGAACGTCGCGCTCGAGGCCCTGAGCGGGGGTGATCCCACCGATGGGCGAGCCGGTCTAGGCAGCGACACAACGCCGAGTGGCCTCGACCCTCAGGGACGCCGGAATACTGAATGGTGATACCCGCCATCATCCGTGACGCACCTGATCATGAGAACGCTGACCAGTCGGAAGGAAACCTGTGACGGCACGCCTGCGCCGCTGGATGACACCGGTGGTGGCCACGCTGACCGTTCTCGCCATCGTCATCGGCCCCGTCCCGGCGACGGCTGCGCCTTCGACGCCGACGCCATCGGGTCACGAGGATGACGGCGAGCCGCGGCTGCTCAACGACGTCATCGAGGGGGCGAACCGCGCCTACACCCGGGCCAAGGCGAAGCTGGAGAAGTCCAGGAAGCGCCAGCTTGAGCTCGCGCTGCAGGTCGACCGCGCCCAGGCTGAGCTGGACGCCTTGAGGCCGCAGGTGAGTCATATCGCCATGCAGTCCTACCGAACCGGTCGGCTCGGTGCGGCCGCCATACTGCTGGACAGCAACGCCCCAGATTCGTTCGTCCAGCGCGCTGTCGCGCTGGACGAGCTGAACATGGTCAATGCCAAGAAGCTCGCCGAGGTCAACGTTGTCAAGACCCGCGCCGAGAAGGCGAAGCTGGCGCTCGACGCCGAGGTGCGTGAGCAGCAGAAGCTCACCAACGACATGGCCCGGGACAAGCGCGAGGCGGAGAAGGCGCTCGCGCTCGTGGGCGGGCAGGGCTTCACCGGCGGCCTGGTGTCGGCCACCTCGCCGGTTGCCCGAATCGCCCCTGGCCGCACCTCCGACGGCGACTGGAAGTCCGAGGGGTGCAGCGAAAAGGACCCCACCACCGCCGGCTGCGTCACACCCCGCACGCTGCACATGTACAAGGAGGTTAAGCGGGCCGGCTTCAACCGGTTCGTCGGCTGCTACCGGCCGGGCGGTCCGTGGGAGCACCCCAAGGGCCTCGCCTGCGACTGGTCGCTGCAGAACAGCGGCTTCAGCCCTTGGCGCAGTAAGGACACCCGGATGTACGGGAACAACCTCGCCGCGTTCCTGATCCGCAACGCCGACCGGCTCGGCGTGTACTACGTGATCTGGAACCGGCAAATTTGGTTCCCGGCAACCGGCTGGAAGTCCTACAGCGGACCGTCGAACCACACCGACCACGTCCATGTGTCACTGCTCTAGCCACAACCGCGGCGAGCACGGCACTGGTCCGCCGGTTGGTGGATCCTCGTCGCATACGGCGCCAGTCAGCCGTCGGTGATCGACGGGACGGGCGCTGGCGATTTGCCGGCCACGGCACCCAGATGCGGCACCTGTGCCGGGGCCGGCTGGAGCCCGGCAGGTACACGGCATGGCCGTGAACCCAGCGGCCCTAGCTCACTGTCGTGACCCTCGCCCATCCGCTGACCATCGACACGCAAGCTGGCCCAAGCCGCCGCCACGTCTTAGATCAAGCCGCTGGCGACACCTACTACGAGGTTGAGCGCGGCAGCGGTCACCGCCGGCGTCCCAGTCCGGCGCGGTTCCCCAGCTCCCCCAGATTGCTCCGGTGGGCACTGCCGGTGACTCCAACCCGAACGACGCTCCGACTCGTGTCGGACGCACTGACGGCGATCCGGTGCTGGTGTGCGTAGGCGACGGCGCGGTGCCCGGCAGCGTCGCCGACCTGGCATCGACGGCTGTCCGCCAAGACCGGTCGGCCGCCGACATCGCGGCCGGGGTCAGTGGCCGTCGAAGCCGGGATAGTCCGACAGGCGCCGGCGCGAGTCGCCGTTGAGCCACCGCAGTCTGTGCATGTACGCGGCGACGTCCCGGTCGTCGTCCTCGTCCTGCTGCGCGACCTCGGCGGTCGGCACTAGCCGCGCCACCGGGCCCGCGTCTGTTTCCCCGCGATGAAACGACCAGGAAGGCCCGACGGTCACTGTGACCTGCGAGGATTCCGCCGTAGGCGGGCGGGCAGCGCGGTTCACGCGCTCTCGCACCACGCGGGTCCAGAAGAACACCCCGAAGGCAGCGAACAGCGGCCACTGCGCCGCGTACCCGTAACTGGCGCCGTTGCCCAGGTGCGCGTGCTGCCACTGCCACCAGCCCAGTCGCAGGCACGCCACAGCGACCACAGCGACGACTATGTGGCCGAGCAGCCACTGCGGTCTGAGCCAAGCCGGCATATCGCCACAATAGCGCCGCAACCGGCCGATCGTCGGCAGACGATGACATACCGTAGCGGGGTGAAGGTGTTCCCCGTGGCCGTGGACTCGGGCCAGACCGCCAGCCTGCGCCTGGCCGACAGGACAGTCGTTATCACCTTGGCCGCGTCGCGGTGGCGACGTCTGCTGCGCTGGTCCGCCGGGTCGGTGTTGGTCGGGATGGGCCTTGCGACGGTCGCCAACGGCGTTACGCGGGCCGTCGATGTACGGGTTGGCCTGTGGCTGATTGGCGCCACCGTGACTGTCGTCGTTGCCGGCGCTGTTGGCACCGCGGTAGCAGGAGCTCTCATCTGGCGCGCCGAGCGTCGATCGGCGGAGAGCCTGAGTGCCGCTCAGGTCACGTTCGCCCGCAGTGACGCCATCGACGGTCGAGTCACCGTGACCGTCGAATGCACTGACGGCACCACCCGCCAGTTCAGCGCGAGCGGCATGGCCGGCCCCCGTACGGCCCAATTGTTCGCACGGATGCTCGCTGCGTCGGCCTCGACCGACAAGACCCCCACCCCGATCCCCGAGAGCCGCCCTACATGGAGTGGGCGTCCTCGCATGACGAGAGGCAAGGGGGCCGGCTCGCCGCCGACAATCCGGCCCCCGTGTAGGACAGGACCGAATCAGTTGCCGGTGACGGACGGGGCCGGGGCCGGCGATCCACCAGCCACGGCGCCCGGGTGCGGCACCTGCGCCGGGGCCGGCTGGAGCCCGGCGGGTACGGGCAGAGCGCTGCCCTTGACGAACTCGTCCCAGCTGACGTTCCAGGCCGTCCAGCCGTTGCCCGGCTGCAACTGCACCTCGGTGCCCTTAAAGGTGACCAGGTCCCCGACCTGAGTGACGCCCATCAGCCAGTCGGCCGCGGCGGCGGAGACGTTGGTGCAGCCATGCGAGACGTTGGTTTTCCCCTGGTCCCCCTCGGACCACGGCGCCCCGTGGATGAACTCCCCGCCATTGGTCAGCCGCTGGGCGTCCTCAACGTCGACCACGTAGCCCCCGTTCGGCTCACCCCGAGTGTCAAACGTCGCGTACTGGTGCTTCTCCATGATCACCATCTTGCCGCTGGACGTCGGCGTGCTCGCCTTGCCGAGGCTGACGGGGATCTTGCGAATCAGCTTGCCGTCCCGCATGACCGACATCTGCTTGGTGGCGTTGTCGACTTCCAGGGACACCTGCCGGCCGATCTTGGAGGTGGCGCTTCGGTCCGCGTCACCGACCCGGTCTTTACCGATCGGCAAGCCCTCCAGGCCGGTCCGGACGCTGATCGTGGTGCCCGGTCGCCAGAAATCGGGGGCCCGGTAATAGACCTGGCTACCATCGTCCACCCAGGACCAGGTCCCCGACTGAGGGGGATTCGTCTTCACGAACAGGCGGCGCTGCACATCCGCTCTGGCCTCTTTCGCGATGGGCGGGTCGAACGCGACGGTTACCGGCATCGCCGTGCCGTAGGTCCGATTGCCAGCGAAATAGAGCGTGCTGGTGATCACCGGCTTGGTGGACTTCGGCATCGTCGTGAAGGTCGTCTTCCGGGTGGTGATCTCCCCGGAGTCGCCGGTCGCGGTGACCTCGGCGGTGTAGGTACGCCGGGGCTGCAACGGCCTGCTCGGAACCCAGGCCGATCCGTCCTGCCGAGGCTCCGCCTTGACCTGCGTCCCCTTATCGTCGCTGATCCGTACAGCGCTGATCCGCCCACCCTTCACGGCCATTCCCACCTCGGCGCTGATGGGCACTTCCTGCGTGCCGTCGGACGGTGTGACGGTCAACTCCGGCGGCGCTGCCCGCCCCTGGGCCGACCCGGCAGCCGACTTACGGTCGGTGGTGCACCCGCCGAGGACCAACGGTGTGGCTGCGATGGTTACCGCAAACAGCGTCAGTCGCTGCCTTAACTCCATGATGCGTCCCCCCAGTTATGTCTTCCCTTCGCCACATTCTCTCTACGAACCGGCGATAGTAGGCCAATTTTCGAAAGATTCAGGGTGCCTAAGGGACGTCTCGTAACTGGGTGAAGGTGTTGCCCGGCGCCAGACCGGCGATTAGCCGGCGAGGATGATGTTGTGGAGGTTGGCGATGCCGGAAGCGGCGTCGGCCAATGTGTGAGCGGCGCGGCGGTAGTCACGCAGGATCTTGAAGCACTTCATCCTGGCCAGGGCGTGTTCGACCCCTGCACGGACCCTCCGGTGTTCGACGTTGAGGGCTTCTTTCCAGGCCGGCAGGTCACCGCCGTCGGCGGGCTTGCGGTACGGGATGATCACCTCGGGGTTGCCGCGGTAGCCGCCGTCGGCCATCACCGGCCGCCCGGCGAGTTTCTCCTCGATGCCGCTGGTGCGGTAGACGATCGTGTCGTTGCGGTTGCCCGGCTGTGGGTCGCCGACGGCGATGACCAGGCGGGTGCTGGCGTCGATGGCGACCTGCAGGTTCGTCGAGTACCGGTAGTTCTTGCTGCGGGCGGCCAGTCGGTGATCGCGGGTGGGAATCAGGGTGCCGTCGACGATGGCGATCTGCTCGACCGGCCGCCGCAGCACCGGCGCGAGGGCCAGCAACGGGCCGAGAGTGTCGATGACCCGGTGCGCGGCCGAGTGCGACACCCCGAACAGCGGCCCGATCTGGCGCATCGTCAGGTTCGTGCGCCAGTAGGTGGCCACCAGCAACACCCGATCGGGAAGGTCCAAGGCCCACTGCCGGCCCGGCCGGCCATCGGCGATGCCGTCACCGCCACGCTCGGCGACCACGCGGACCAGCTTGCGGAACTGGGCGGGCTGCAGCCCCGTGAACGGAAAGATCCACTCCGGGCGGGCCGCGGTGATCACCTGCACCCAGGCATCCTGACCGACCGTCCTCAGCGGACAGACACCGGGGTTACGAGACGTCCCTTAGCAATGGCTGAGTTTCCCCGATTTCGCCTCGTGGGTGGAAATAAGCCGGCTGTCTCCTCTGTGCCTGCCTTGGTCTTGTAGGGCAACGATGGCGGCGTTTTTCGCCTGGGCCGGCCGCCCACCCCTTCACGCTCGAGCCCCAGGCCGGTTCGTAACTGGGTGAAGGTGGTGCCCGGTGCCGGACCGGGGGGTCAGCCAGCGAGGATGATGTTGTGGAGGTTGGCGATGCCGGAAGCGGTATCGGCCAATGTCCGGGCGGCGCGTCGATAGTCGCGCAGAATATTGAAGCACTTCATCCTGGTTAGGGCGTGTTCGACCCCTGCCCGAACCCTGCGGTTTTCGACGTTGAGGGCTTGCTTCCAGTCCGGCAGGTCGCTGCCGTCGGAGGGCTTGCGGTACGGCATGATCACCTCGCGGTTGCCCCGGTAGCCGCCGTCGGCCATCACCGGCCGCCCGTCCAGCTGCTCCTCGATGCCGCTCGTGCGGTAGACGATCGTGTCGTTGCGGTTGCCCGGCTGCGGGTCGCCGACGGCGATGACCAGGCGGGTACTGGCATCGATGGCGACCTGCAGATTCGTCGAATAGCGGTAGTTCTTGCTCCGGGCGGCCAGGCGGTGATCGCGGGTCGGGATCAGGGTGCCGTCGACGATGGCGATCTGGTCGACCGGCCGCCGACGCACCGGCGCCAGGGCAAGCAGCGGGACGAGGGTGTCGATCACCCGGTGCGCGGCGGAGTGCGACACCCCGAACAGCGGGCCGATCTGGCGCATGGTCAGGTTGGTGCGCCAGTACGCCGCGTCCAGGAGCACCCGGTCGGGCAGGTCCAGGGCCCACTGCCGGCCCGGCCGGCCGTCAGTGATCGCGTCACCACCACGCTCGGCGACTAAGCGGACCAGCTTGCGGAACTGGTCGGGCTGCAACCCGGTGAACGGGAAGATCCATGCCGGACGGGCTGCGGTGATCACCTGTACCCAGGCATATTGACCGACCGTCCTTTACAGACAGACGCCGGGGTTACGAGACGTCCCTTAGGCGAGCTATAAAAACGAACCTCCAGCAACGCACTGCACGACAAGCTCGGCATCAACCTGGAGGACTACGTCATCCTCGGCGCCTGCAACCCGCCTCTGGCACACCAGGCGCTCGAAGCGGAACGGGAGATCGGGCTGCTGCTGCCGTGCAACGTCGTGGTCCGCGCCGACGGCCCCGACGCCACCCTGGTGCAGGCCCTCGACCCCCAGGTGATGGTGCAGCTGACCGGGAGAGACGAGCTGCGACCGGTGGCTGACGAGGCGACCCGGCGGCTCCGCGCCGCCCTGGACAGCCTGACCGCCTGACCCCCCGGGCGGGCGGCCGCCGCTAACGGGTGGGCTGCTGGTCCTGCTCGCCGCGACCGTCCTGGCCGTCTACAAGCCGCGCGGCACAACCCCCGCTACGGCGCACACCGCCGGCCTCAGCTCGCGAAACGTGCGCCGTAGCGGGCCCTCGACCTGCGCGTGCCGGACAGCCTGGCCTTCACCGAAGTGAACAGCTGGGTGGGGAGTGCCACCGCTCGCGAGAGCGCGGACCGGGCGAAATGCGTCGGGCACCGGCTCCTCGTAGAGAGCCGGTGCCCGAGGGTCGGACGCGGGATTAGGCAGAGTAGCCGCGGGTGGCCATCCAGTTCGCCAGTTCGATGGTGGTCATCCAGTAGGAGGCGGTCGCCGGGTTCGCGGAGTCGGCGATCCGCACGGTCCGCCCGTCGTTCTTGTAGCCGACCACGGCGATGTAGTGGCCGCCGGGGAAGGAGTGCCAGCCCCCGTCGGTGTCCGTGGCGTCGCCGACGGTGTTTGCGACGATGGCCCGTCCGTCGGTGATGGCCTTGACCACGTCGGCCTGGAGCTGGTCCATCTGCACCGGGGAGGCCGTGCCGGGGATCGTCCGGGTCCGGTACGGGTTGCCCTTGACCATCTGGTTGAGCCCGCGGGTGGTGTCCTCGGCGGAGTTGGTGCCGTTCTCGGTGGCGCCGAGCGGGGCGACCATCGCGTCCTGGGTGGTCTCGACGCCGCTCGCGCTGAGCGCGTTGCGCACTGCGGCCGGGCCGCAGTTCCAGTAGGCGGTCTGCGCCTCGTAGGTGTAGTCGAGGACCTTCGTCGAGGGCGGCTTCGGGGCGGCCTTGCGGGTCAGGTCCGGGTTCTGCTTGGTCGACGTGGCGCTGGCCGACGGCGAGGCGCTGGCCGAGGTCGACGGGGATGTCGCGATGCGGGCCTGGTTGCCGGTGGCGACGTCGCCCAGCTGCGGGGCCAGCTCGGCCACGGCGGTCGTGGCCTCCTGGCGCACGGGCGCGTCATTGGCGTTGACGAGCAGGGTACCGGTCGTGGCCGCCAGCACGAGCGCTGCGGCGGAGCCGGCGGCGACCTGGTACGGGCGTTCGGTGGCGAGGCGTCGCAGCTGCCGCTTGAGGTGGTGCTTCACGTGTTCCTCCACGGTACGGGGGGCGGAGAGCGGCGGACCCTGGTCAGCGCGGGACGGCGCGCCGGGGCGCGCGAGGTCCGCGGACGGTGCTAAGCCGCTCGGAAGGGGATCGCCCGGTCAGTCGGGCGTGTCGGATGCCGGGATCAGCTCGTCGGCCCGGAGGGGACGAGCGACCGCATCGCGGCACCGTGAAGTCGGGGGATCGACCGAGGGGTGGGATCGTGCTGCACGAGATGGAACTCCTTCCGACACCGCCTACCGGGTTAGCTGACGGATTCGGGCGGGAAGATCGCCCTACCGCGGGCCGTGGCTCGCGGATTCACCCCGGACGTGCAATGGGTCCCCGGTTCGTGAAATCACGATTGAGCGGGTCGGCGCGGCGTCGCCTCTTGCGACGGAAACCGCACCGGACGCGCCGACACTACTGAACCATTCGCACCCTGCCAACCCACTCACACCTGCGTAAACATGATCGGCGCAATTAATTTCCGCGCAGTTTGGCGCTGACTTCACTCAATGGGACGAGCGGTTACGACGGCGTTGTCGGTCGACAACCGGACGGACGGTCGCGATCGGTGCCTCATCGGCGGTATCGGTGGCCCGGAATGAGTTTCGCTGACCGTGTCCGGGCCGATGTGACTGGGGTCACCAGATCGGACGGTGCCTCATGCCACCCCGCCGGTCGCCAGCAGGCCGTCGGGGCGGCTGGGTGCGCCACCGGCGCCACCCGGGGTGCGGGCACAGCGCCCCCAACTGCGCCAGCCGAGCCGGCACACACCATATGCAGCCAGGTCCACTTATCGTCGGGTGAGATACAGCGTCAGCCGCGTTCCTGCTCGCAGGATCCTGGCAAGATCTTCTCGGAAGCAAGGACTTGACACGTCGACCTCGACCTCGACCTCGACCCGTCCTGCTGGCCACCTTCGAGGCGTCCCTGGATGGACGGCCACCGCGACTGGGTTGCGGATCTCCCCCACCGCGACTAGGACCCGATCGTCACCGCTACCGCCCTGCACGGCTCGACCCCAGCACCTCTCGCCCTGTACGCAGAGATCCACGGACTCCTGCGACCCGGCGCCCTGTTCGTTAACGCCGACCACATGCCCGACGCGGCGCTGCTTGTGGTCGGAATGACAGTGCCGTCACATCATCCGCGAGCTGATTGGGGCAAGATCAGAAGCGGCCCGGTGCCGTTAAGTTGCACTCCCCCGCTTCTACTCCCCCGCGGTAAGCCAGGCTTCAGCGTTGCCTGGCGCAAGGTCGCGAGCGGCCGTCCCGCCAGTTCCTGAGCCACCCCCGCTTTCATGGAGCTTCTTGATCATGGTCTGATGGCCGTGGGGAGGAAGTTTCTGTGGCAGCACCGAAGAAGTACCCCGACGAGCTGCGTCAGCGTGCTGTGCGTTTGTATCGCGAGTCGGACCCGAAGCCCGTGATCCGGCGTCTCGCCGAGCAGCTCGGCGTGCATCACGAGGCTTTGCGGAACTGGATCCGGCAGGCCGAGGCCGACGCTGACGAGCGTCACGACCGGCCCACCAGCGAGATGGCCGAGGAGAACCGCCGGCTGCGCAAGGAAGTCGCCGAGCTGCGACGGGCGAACGAGATCCTGAAAGCGGCGAGCGCGTATTTCGCGGCGGAGCTCGACCCGACCCGGCGACGGTCATGACGTTCATTTATGAACACCGTGACCAGTTCGCGGTCGCGCTCCTGTTACGGGTTCTCAACGTCGGCGCCTCCACCTACTACGCGTGGGTCAAGCAGGCCGAACAACCCTGCGACCGCGACATGGTCGACCTGGGCCTGATCTCCAACATCCACGAGATCTGGAGCGCGTCCGGGCACACCTACGGCGCGGACCGAGTGCACCGGCAGCTCCGCCGTGACGGCATCCGGGTGGGCCGCAAGCGGGTCGAGCGGCTGATGGCCGACCAGGGCTGGCAGGGCGCGTTCCTGCGTCGCGGCTGGCGCGGCGGCTCTACCCGGCAGGACCCTCGGGCGACGCCGGCGCCAGATCTGGTCAACCGGCAGTTCACCGCCGCCGGGCCGAACCGGCTGTGGGTCGCCGACGCCACCCGCATCCCGTGCGGTGAGGGCGTGTTCTGGCTGGCGGCGGTCCGCGATGTCTTCTCCCGCCGGATCGTCGGCTGGAAGACCTCCGACCGCTGCGACACCGACCTGATCCTCGCCGCCCTCGAATACGGGATCTGGTCACGCGATGTCCGAGACGGCCAGTTGATCCATCACAGCGACAGGGGATCGAACTATACGTCTTTCCGGTTCACGCAACGGCTGCAGGACAACGGAATCCTGCCGTCCATGGGCTCCGTCGGTGACTCGTACGACAACGCCCTGATGGAGAACTTCTGGTCCACGCTGAAGATCGAACTCGTCTACCGCACGAGCTGGCGAACCCGCGACGAGGCCGAGAACGCGATCTTCGCGTACATCGACGGCTGGTACAACACCCACCGCATCCAGAAAGAACTCGGCTACCTCAGCCCCGACGAATACGAGACCGCCTGGCACACCAGCCAGCACGACCAGGCCGAGCCACCTATCGCCACCCCTGCACCAGCCGGCAGCAGGTAACCACCGCTCCAGCAAAGCGGGGGGAACTCATCCCGACAGCAGGCCGCAAGAGGGGCGGCGTACGGGTTGCCGGGCACACCGACGGGGTCAACAGCATCGAGCGTGGCCAGGATCGCGGCATGCCTGACCCCTGCCGCGCCCCCACCGTGACCGAAAAACGACGGTCGGTGCCGGGGGTTTTCATCGTTGTGTTCCACCGGTACGGTGCCCGGATGCGACATATCGGAACCATGATCGCCGCGATCGTTATCGGTCCGTTGGCCTGGATCCTTCTCGCCATCGGACAGGGCCGCTCGGTCCAGGCCTTCACCGCGGCGCAAAGCAGCGGCGCCTTGAACACAGGCGACTTCATGCGGAACGCGCTGCTACTGGCAGCGGCTGGAATCCTGCTCGGGCTCATCGCCACACTGCGATTCTCCCCGCTCGGCGCCGTGCTGACCGGCGTCGTGTACGCGGGCACTTATCTCGCCATGATGATGCGCCCGACATGGCTGCTGCGCCTCCTCGGCCACAAGGTGACCGTGGCCGGCCAGCACGCCGACCTGGCCACCCCGGTACGGACCGGCACGACGCTGCTGATCGGTGCCGCGATGCTGGTCGCCGTGCTCAGCGTTCAGCGCTGGCGGCGCTGGCCACGACCAGCCGCCGAGGCACCCGAAATGGAAGCTCCGGAGAGCTTTTCTTCGCCGGCCGCTTTGGCCCAGGACCGCCCGCTCGGCGCCGAAGGGCTCGGCCTGACGACGGCAGGCCCGACCCCGCATCCCGACGCGACCACCGAGAACAACATCGGGCCGCAGCCGGCCGGGGTCGGTGCTACACACTGGGCGAACGCGCTGCGAAGCAACTCTGAGGCTCGGCGATAATCGGGCAGCCACACTGGCTGCCCGCGTGAACACGCTCGCCGCGGTTCTCATCGCCACTGCGGGTGGCGCGCCCACCCGCGGTGGCGATCCTCGGTTCGTCGGGGCGAAGGCCATACCCGACCCCGTCCGCAACGGCCACGCTCACCGACGCACGACCATCATGTACACCACAGGACGTGCGGTTGGCACTGCGGCCAGGGGTGTCATCCGGTCGACCGGGTCGACGCTGACGCGCCGCAATGGTCGCACCGCCTCCGGCGGCACGACATGGGATGGTGTCTGAGCGTCCGGTTGCCCAGTGACACCCTCACCACCTCGGACGTCGGACCGTCACACCGTGCGGAGGGGGCCTCCTCAGGGACGTCTCGCAACTCGGGCTACCGTCCATGGTGGACAATGGCCAGGCCCAGGTGGTCTCGCCGTCCGCCCCGAGTGGGTCTTCCCCGTTCACTGGCCTGCAGCCAGCCTGGTTCCGCCGGCTGGTCCGCTTGGTCGCGCACTGCGGGGTGGTCGTCGCCATCGTCGTCTTCCGTCAGGTGGTGCCCACAGGGAATCCGCTTCGCCGCCGTTTCATGTCCATGCCGCTGGCAGTCGGTCGTTTTGTTGGCGCTGCCGCCAGGTTCGGGCCCATCGCGGGAGAAGGGGCGGTGTCCCGGATGTGCCGTCGAATGGGCGGCGGTTGGCGGTTCGGTCGTGCCCCTGGGTTCGGCTGGTCTGTCGTGGCCAGCCGAACCCAGGGGCACACCGGGCGGGCTGCGTTGGGCAGCGGCCTCGGTGCGTCGCGGCGTCAGCGGACTGAGGCGGGCTCGGTGTCGGTGGTGTTCTGCCGAGTTGGCGCGGCGAGCTGACGTATTCGGTGATGACGCCGCCGGGCCGGCCGGGTCAGGAACCGCGTGCGAAGGACTGCCGCGCGCGACGCGGTGGCCTGAACGTGTGCGGGTCCAGGCAGGTCGGTGGATCGGTGACGCCCGGGCCGCCGGACAGCACCCACCCCCACCACGCCGCCCGTCGCCTCGTCGTCGTTCATCCCTCCCAGCCACACCGCGTCGGCGCCGGCGTCGCGCCCCCGGGCGCTGGCAGTAACCACGATGACGTTGGAGTGGGCGCACACGTCAAGGCAGCTGCTGGCCCGCACGACGGCGATGCTGGCGAGTTCCCCCCGCACCCTGTTCAGCTGCGCGACATGATTGATGACCAGGTGCTTGATCCGGCTACCGCAGTCGCCGCCGCGGCACACCGTGTGGCGCTCGAATATTCAGCCATGGGCCCTGACCTGCAGGTCTTCATAGGCCCAAGATCTTCGAGCCGCGCTGCTTGAGCGACCGCTCAAGAGACTTTGAGCCCTCGCTCAAGCAGCGCGGCTCGAAGGTAGTTCGTCCGCAAAGAACTGCAGGAGGGCCTGCAACCGAGTATTCGAGCCCCATAGCCTCGACGATCGGTGCGGCGGGCGGGTGTGGCGGCAGCGTCACCGGCGGCAGCGCACCCAACTCATAGAGTGTGCGGTGGCACACACACGGTGATCACAGCTGGCGTCAAGGCTGCTACAAGCTTGACCCTGGACATTTGTCCGCATGGACGACGCCGCGCCGCGTGGCCGGAGACGCGCCCGCTATCTCACGATGGCGCTGGCCGTCGCCCTCTGCTGCGCCCTCTCCGTGTTCCTGGCTGTCCGCGCCGGCCACACCACAGCCGCCTCGTGGAGCGAGCCGTCGCTGACGAACTCGCCGTCGGACCAGCCGTCGGACCAGCCGTCGGACCCGGCGCCGGCAGATCCGATGCTGCCGGCCGGCCCGCAGCCCACGGAGGTCGCCGCCCCGGGTGACGCAAGCGCTGCGGTCGCCGCCTCGGTCCAGACCTACCTCAAGAGTCAGGGCGACCAGAGCGCGGTAGCCGTCCTGGACACGACGACCGGAGCGCAAGTAACGGTGAATGCGGACACCGGATTCAACACGGCCAGCATCGTCAAGGTGGACATCCTCGCCACCCTGCTGCTCGAACGCCAAGCGGCGCAGGGTCTCACCTTGAACGAACAAGGCCTGGCGTACGACATGATCACCAAGAGCGACAACAACGCTGCGACAAGCCTCTGGAACGAAATGGGCGGCGCCTCCGGGCTGGCCGCCGCCAACCGCACGCTCGGCCTGACCGAGACCACCCCCGGCATCGGCAACTCCTGGGGTCACACGACCACCACAGCGAACGACCAGCTTCGCCTCCTGCAGGATCTGACCAGCGCCAGCAGCCCCCTCAACGCGACCAGCCGCGGCTATGCGCTGAACCTGATGAGCCAGGTCGAGAACGATCAGGACTGGGGCGTGCCGGCCGCGGCGTCGGCGCAGGCCACCGACGTGTACGTGAAGAACGGCTGGCTGGACGACGCCACCGACAACGGGCTGTGGATCAACAACAGCGTCGGCCGGATCGTGGAGCCCGGCCACGACTGGCTGGTCGTGGTGCTCACGAACGGGAACACGAGCGAGAGCAGCGGCATCAACGTCGTCGAGCACGCCGCGACCCTCGCCGTGAGCGGCCTGCGGGCGTCGTAGCCGACGCCCACCCGTACCCGGCGCCCACCCGTACGCGACGCACCCTGGCACGGCCAGGCTGATCCGCCGGCGGAAACAGGCACGCGTGACGCACAGTCCGGCTGACAGGATGCCGCGGTGCTGCTCACTGTGACCACCAAGCATCGCCCGGCCACCGATCTCGGCTACCTGCTCGTCAAGCACCCCGACAAAGGTGCACGGTGGTGCCCACCGGCACGGCGTACCTGTGCTGCCCCGAGGCGGCCGAGCACCGCACCGCCGCGCTGATCCTGGACGTCGACCCGACGACGTTGAACGCGGCCCGGCCGGGCGCGGCGGCGTCGTGGCCAACGCCGAGGCCGCCGGCGCGATCGGCGCGATCGTCATGAACCACGCGATCGCCTCGGCGGCATCCTCCACGAGTACCGACATGGCGCCTGACCTGCGCGGACGCGTTTTTTGGCAAAGGCAGCGTTGCAGGAGTGCGCCGTCGCGCAGAGGCCTGATTCGGAAGCCGCTCGAAGCCGTAAGCGCGCCCGTACGCGGAGGCGGACACCACGTCGGCCACCAGGGCAATGCGGGCCGGTACCCGCAGTCCTCGGGCCGTCCACGCGCCGGCACGTAGGAGCGCTTGGTCTTCGGGGCGGCCCGCTCGCCCAGGTGCGGGCGGTCGTCGGCGGCCCTGCACGTGGCCAGGCAGAGGCCGTCAAGGCGGTGCACGCCTCCCGCACGGTCGCCTGCCAGGCCGTCAACGCTGACGCGCTGCGCCAGTTCGCCCGCGAGTGGTTCGCCGACCCTCGCTCCAAGCCCGTCGACTAGCCTCCCGGCTCAGTCGTGCTCCGGGATGCCCCGCACCCGGTGCGACGCGGCCTGCATCACCTCCGTCACGAGCCGGCGCACGTGCCCCCCACGGGCGGTGTAGAGAGCCCGCCGGCCCTCTCGCCGCACGGTCACCAGTCCGGCCAACCGTAGTTTCCCGAGGTGCTGTGACACCGCCGGTCGCGCCACGTCCAGCGCCGCCACCAGCGCGGTCACGTCGTGCTCGCCGTCGACGAGCAGCCACATCAACCGCAGCCGGGTGCCGTCGGCCAGCATCCGCAACATGTCCGTAGCTGCCTCGACGTGGCTGTCGGCAGGCAGGCGTTGTTGCAGGTCTCCGGCATTTGCAACGTTGTCGCGTGCGTACACGAGCACATATTATCGCCGCCGTTAGGGGTACCGACCCGTCATGCCAGCACGACTGGAGCAGCGGTGAACCAGCAGGAGCACATCCACGACCACCCGCACGACCACGGTCACCACGAGGGCGGCCGGCTCGCTGGCTGGTGGCATCGGCTGAGTCACGCGGTCGTCCCGCACTCGCACGACTCTCGGGCGAAGGTCGACCCCGCGTTGGAGTCCTCCCGCGATGGACTGCGCGCCCTGTGGATCTCCCTGGTCGGTCTCGGCGTCACGGCTGTCGCGCAGGCGGTCATCGTCGTGCTGTCCGGCTCGGTGGCTCTGCTCGGGGACACCCTGCACAACGTCGCCGACGCCCTGACCGCCATCCCGCTCGGCATCGCCTTTCTGCTCGGCCGGCGTGCCGCCACCCGCTCCTACACCTACGGCTACGGCCGGGCCGAGGACCTGGCCGGCATCGTCATCGTCGCCGTCATCGCCGCCTCCGCCGTCGCCGCCGCGTGGACGGCCGTGACCCGGCTGCTACACCCGGCCGAGGTGACCCACCTGCCCTGGGTGGCCGCCGCCGGCCTCGTCGGCTTCCTCGGCAACGAGCTGGTCGCCCGCTACCGCATCCGGGTCGGCCGGCATATCGGCTCCGCCGCCCTGGTCGCCGACGGCCTACACGCCCGTACCGACGGCTACACCTCCCTCGCCGTCCTCGCCGCCGCCGGCGGCGCCGCACTCGGCTGGCGCTGGGCCGACCCGATCGTCGGCCTGGCCATCGCCGTCGCCATCATCTTCGTCCTCAAGGACGCCGCCCGCGAGGTCTACCGCCGGCTCATGGACGCCGTCGACCCCGCCATTGTCGACCAGGCCGAAACCACTCTCCGCGCGATCGCCGGCGTCCGCGACGTCGCCGCGGTTCGACTCCGCTGGATCGGCCACCGGCTGCATGCCGAAGCCGAGCTGGTCGTCGACACCCACCTCACCCTCGTGGCCGCCCACGAGATCGCCGCCGACGCCGAACACCAACTCACCCACGCCGTACCCCGACTGACCAGCGCCACCGTCCACACCGATCCCGGCTGCCATCCCGGCGCGCATCACCACCCAGACCTGTCCCACCAGCGCCGCCAGCCTTCAAACTGATCCTCGCCCACGGGGACAACGGACAAGGCGACGGCTTCCCCCATCACGCGTAGCGGCGTTCGAGCTCGTAAGCGGCCAGGTGCGGCGGACGTCGAGGGCGCTGTTGCTAGCTCAACGGCCCGACGGCGGTGCATCGGACAGGTTGCGGTCGATGTGGTCTGCGTGGAACAGGGCCTGCCGAAGCAGTCGTCGGACATGCTCGCCGGCGGCCGAGTAGTACACGAAGGTGCCCTGGCGGTCGCCATCGGCGTACTGGTCCCGGTTCCACCGGACTACCAATGGTGTTGGTGTAACGATGGAGGGCGTGGTACCTGCGAAAACTGCCATGCCTGTCATCTCGCCGCTTGCTGGCGAGCCGATCAAGCGTGCCGATGCCGAGCGGCTCGCGGGAGTGCTGAAGGCATTCGCCGACCCCGCCCGGCTGCGACTGCTCAGTCTGATCCAGTCCGCTCCGGAGGGCGAGGCGTCCGTCAGTGACCTCACCGAGCGGTTCGATCTCTCCCAGCCGACCGTGAGTCACCATTTGCGGATCCTCACCGAGGCCGGGCTACTCGAGCGCGAGAAGCGTGGCGTCTGGGCGTACTACCGCCTGGTGCCGTCCGCGATCGCGGCGATAGCCGACCTGTTGACGCCGCCCCGCAAGCGGGCGACGAAGCGGACCCGCTGACCGGCATCATTGAAGACCCCGCCAGCGTAGAGGGCAGACAGGACGATCCGGTGCGTCGGCGACCGTAGGCGGTCGGGCGCCCGCCATCGCGGCAACACCGATCCCTGTTCGAGGACGACCGCGACGGCCGGAGTTACGCATCATCACGGTGCGAAGGCGGGCGGGTAGGGTGCTGCCCGCCCGCCTTCTACGGGTGCCTTAGCGCAGCAGGAAGGTCTGTGTCTGCGGGTTGAGCATCGGCAGGCGGCGGGCGCCGGCCGTCTCCCGGCTGCTGAACCGGAGGACGTCTAGGCCGCGGGAGATGTCGTTGGCGATGATCAGGCCGTTGTACCAGTAGGTTGACCACTGGTTGGAGCGCATGTCGTAGTAGCCGATCTCCTTCGGGTTGTTGGGGTCGGTCAGGTCGACCACGGATGTCCCCGACCCGTATGCGGAGGAGACGAGGATGTTGCGGCCAGCCACGGGTACGTAGTTGAAGTTGTGGTAGGTGCTTGGCTCGTCGCGCGGGATGCGCAGGTGACTCAGTGGCGTGGTGGGGTTGTCCACCGCGTACGTCCAGATCGCGCCGAACGGCTCCTGCGCCGGTCCGAAGTACTCGTCGCCGAATGTCACGTACCGGCCGTCGTGAGTGAATGCTGCGCTGTGCCAGATGTCGACGTCCGAGGTGTCAATGTCAGCGGTGATCCGGGGTGCGAGCGGGTTGCTGATGTCCCAGAGCTGCCCCTGCGACAGGCAGGCGGCCGCGGCGAGCTTGCGCGGGGTCAGCACCTGGATGTCGTGGCAGGCGAAGAAGTCCCCGGATGCGCCGGCGAAGAGGTCGGTCCCCTTGACGGTGGGCTCCGCGACGACCTTCGCCGCGAGGCCGGCCGCTGCGTCGTCGCCTGGTACGTCGATCACTGAGATCCGCTCGAACGGCGCGGTGCAGTTCGGGCCGATGTTGCTGGCGCTCAGCGGATACGACGCGACGTAGATGTAGGTGCCGCCATCCTCTCGGGGGACGAGGGTGTTGGTGTGGGAGCCGCAGTCGGTCCTGATTGCCTGGAGGAACTTCGGCGCGCTCGGGTCGCTGACGTCGAATACGCGGACTCCTTCCCAGGCGCCAGGGGTGGAGGCGGTGACATTGGTGGAACCCTCGCAGCCCGGTGTGCTCTGCGGGGTGTCCACCGACAGGAACAGCAGGTCACCCCAGATGGAGACGTCGCCCTGAGGTCCGTTGCAGTGCACGTCGGCCAGCTCCTCCGGCGCGCCCGGCTCTGAAATGTCGATGATGCGGAAGCCGCCGTAGTGGCCGGCGAAGACGAGGTTGCCGGAGAACGCAAGGTCTGAGTTGGTGCCGCCGGTGTGCTCGTCTGTGGAGAGCAGGTGCATGTTCTGGGTGTAGCCGTCGGCTGGGCTGCTCGGCGGTGGCGGCGGGATGGATCCGTCGTCCCATGGCTCGTGTGCGTAAGCCGGGGATGACATCACAGCGAGCGTCACCGCGCCTGCAATGGCGAGTGTTCGGATTCGGGAAGGTCTACGCACGGAGCCCCCTGACGTCGGGTGTATCGCGCCGGAGGGCGCGATCACGCTAGTGGATGTCACCTTGGCAAATCTCCTCAGCTACCGCTAGCCCCTGCAGCGGATATGAGAAGCGTCAGATTCTCTGGGCGGGGCGGAGCGACTGCAGGCGTTTCGGGCCGGAGGTGGCTCAATCAAGTGCTGGCGTCCCCCAGGGCGGGCCGCACGCGTGCGCATCTATCCGGTCGCGCGACGGTCTGTAACGCGGCGGTGCGGCGATCGATGCGTTGGGTGCCCTCGGTGGCCACACTGCGCCGCTACTCACGGAGCGCCGAAGCAACACCCAAGCGACTCGACGTTCGCCCATATTTACACGCCCTTCTGCCATTGAGTCTCGCGTCCCTGCTGACCGGTCTGATCCAGTCGCTGGGTACACGGTGGGGGTTGTTCCGGCATTACTGGCTGATCGCGAAGCTAGCGATGAACCTCATTGCTGTGGGTGTGCTGCTGCTCTACATGCAAACCCTGGCCTACCTGGCAAGTGCTGCCCGTGGCGCCACTTCCGCCGATGACCTGCATCGCTTGCGCGGGCTGTCTCCGGTCGTGCACGGCGGGGCCGCCGTAGTGCTTCTGCTCACGGCTTTGGTCTTGTCCGTGGTCAAGCCGCGAGGGCTCACAGGCTACGGGCAAGGCAAGATTGCAGCGGTGAGCGGTGGTGGCGTGGGCGGCGAACGGTACAGCGTTCTCCGGTGAGAGAGCTGTGTTGGGTTGCCGCTAGAGCTCATCGGCCAGTCGCTGGGCTGCCGGGGCTGGGTCGGCAGCTGTAACTGTGTCGCCTCGCGTGGCGGCGACAGGCGACGCCCTTTCGGCTCTGCTCATTCGGGATGTGGCTGCCGGTAGCGACCGGGCGGGGTTCGACGACGCCAGTGGATGCTGCGGGCCGACCACAGCCAATGTGCAAGTGCGGGCAGGGACTGGTAGCCGTTCGCGAAGCCCACTGGATCAGCTGCCGCCCCTGCTGGGCAGCGGCGTGGTACGCGGAGGTCTTCGAGGTTGGCGCTAGCCCATTGCGGACAGAAGGTCCTGGCATGCCTGGGCGCGTCGCCGGCAGATCTCGGCGCATACCCGGCGCTGCTCGTGCATCTGTGCGTGACGGGCGCACTCATCGGCGCAGGTCTGGCAGGCAGTCAGGCTTGCAGGACCGCGCGGGTGACGTTGGCGTCGTAGCCGGTGCGACGGGGACAGTAGCCGTCCGGTCGTCTCGCAGATGTCGGCGCAGTCGAGGTTGGTGCAGACCCACTTGACCAGTCGCGCGACGGATTCCTCGCTGAGGCAGGCGTCAGCGTATGCCGTGCAGGCCTGGGCGCACTCGATGCACGCACCTCACCATGGCGGCGAGGTCGAGCTGGCCGAGATCGGCGGGGTAGGTGTTCAGCATGTCCGCAACGATGCCCACGAAGTCCTCGCTCTCGTCTCGCTGAGCACTGCTGGTCTCGAGCGGATACCCACCTTCCCCGCCTACTAACGTCCGATAGTAGGGCGGGTCGGAGCTTCTGTGTAACGTAACCACGGATTCGACGCTGCTGGGCATCCAAGCGGGCGTGGCGATGGCCGACCCGATCGGGATCAGCAGCCCGACCCTCGAGCTACTGAAGGCGGCCGGCGCCGACATGCACGTCGCCGAGCAGCATGCTGCCGAGGTGCGGGCCCGATTGGAATCTCAGGGCACACGGTACGACCTCGACAACCCGAGGGAGTAGGTCGGCAGCCCAACGGTCCTTGCGGTGCCGTTGCGTTGTGGGATCGACGGACGCGTTGAACCCGTGTCGGTCCGAGGTCAGATTGCCAGAGCGAGGGCGGCGAACGCCGCAGGCACCCGTGTTGCCGGCGGGGCGTCAACGGCGAGTTCGTAGTGTCCGGCGCAGGTTCTGCATGAACGCGTGGCCGGCGATGATCACCTGTGCTGTCTTGTCTGTTCGGGCTCTGTTGCATTGAGCGTTGGCAAGGCCAAGGCAAGCTTGACTGGTGAAGCTGTCGACCCGTCCGCGACCGTGGCTGCCACCGACGTCGGCGTTCGCCGGTTTCCGTTTCCCGTCCGAGGTGATCGTCGTCGCCGTCCGCTAGTATCTACGGTTCAACCTCTCCTACCGCGATGTTGAAGAGTTGCTGGTTGAACGCGGAGTCGAGGTCGACCACGTCACGGTCTACCGGTGGGTGCAGCGGTTCACTCCACTGCTGGCCGACGCCGCCCGCTTCTGCCGGCACTCCCCAGGTGACCGGTGGTTCGTCGACGAAACCTACGTCAAGATCAACGGTGTGTGGCGTTACTTGTACCGAGCGGTCGACCAGCACGGGCAGGTCATCGACGCGCTCATCTCGGCCCGCCGCGACGCCGACGCGGCACGCCGGTTCTTCCGCCGGGCGCTGTCGACATTGAAGGTGACACCGAGCGAGGTCGTCACCGACGCCGCGCCCGTCTACCCCACAGTGCTCGACGAGCTCATCCCGCAGGCGTGGCACCACGTTGAGCAGTACGCGAACAATCCGATCGAGGCCGACCACAGCCAGCTCAAACACCGGTTGAGACCGATGCGCGGACTACGAACCGACACGACAACGCAGGTGATCATCGCTGGACACGCCTTCATGGAGAACCTACGACGTGGCCACTACGAACTCGCCGTCGATGCCCCGCCGGCAACGCGAGTGTCGACGGCGTTTGCTGAGCTCGCCCAGGCGATCTGACCTCGGCCCCCACCCGGGGTACAACGCGTTCATCGATCCGGCAACGCAACAGGAGCCCGGCGGGTACCAGTAGCAATCGCCCCCACCGACCGCCCCTCATACGTCCGAATCGGTCGGGTTTCCTGTGCGCTCGTTCCATCAGTCGGTCCGTTTTCTCCATCACCCCAGGTGTAGTTTGCGTGAAACAACCGTTACGAGGAGTGATTCATGCCGGAGGATACCTGGCTTACCGCCCGTCTCATTCCCACGTCTGGAATCAACGGCGCTGAAGAGCAAGAGCGGCGCGCGACGTCGGCACTGCTCGCGGTAATGACCGCCGTGCGAGAGTTCGGTCGAGCCCTCACCCAACCGCTGGGCGCGCCAGCCGGACCTGTGCAGACGTTCATCGAGGTTCCCTTCAAGCACGGCGACAAGCAGTGCTTCCCCGACGGCCTCATCCGGGTCACCCGCGGCCAGCGCCAGTGGACCGCGCTCGTAGAGGTCAAGACAGGCAGCAATCAGCTGCAGTCAGAGCAGCTCGAGCGCTACCTGGATGTGGCTAGAGACGAGGGCTTCGACGCGTTGATCACGGTGTCCAACGAGATACCTCCCATCGCGGGCCAGCATCCGACGTCGGTCGACAGACGCAAGCTCAAGAAGGTGACACTTCACCACCTACCGTGGAGCGAGATCCTCACGGCAGCCGTCATGCAGAAGGAATATCGCGGTGTCGCGGACCCTGACCAAGCGTGGGTTCTTGGCGAGTTGATCCGGTACCTGGAACATCCTCGGTCCGGGGCTATGGAGTTCAACGACATGGGCCCGGCGTGGGTGCCGGTGCGGGAAGCGGTCGGCGCGGGCACCCTGCGTCCCACCGACTCCGTTGTCACCGAGATCGCCGGGCGGTTCGACGCCCTGGTGCGCTATGCCGGCCTCAAGTTGGGGCGGCGACTGGGCACGGAGGTCACGCCTGCCCTTACCCGCCGAGAACTGGCCGATCCCGCCAGCCGAACCCAGATGCTGGTCACGCAGTTGGCGTCCACCGGCCTCATGACCGCAGGGCTGAAGATTCCGGGCGCCATCGGCTCGCTCTACATCACGGCCGATCTGCGGGCCGCCAAGATCTTCTGTCACGTTGATGTGGATGCGCCGCGCGCGGGCAGACCCGCAACCCGGGTCAATTGGCTGATACGCCAGCTTAAGGATGCCCCGGACAACGTGCGGGTCGAGGCGTTCACGATGCATGGCCGGGGGCCAGGAAGCGTTGAACTTCTCCGAGTGGTCCGGAGTGACCCGACGACCTTGATCAGCGACCCCACGAAGGAACTGCGGTCGTTCCGCATCGCGCAGGTGTCTGCGGCGGGCTCGAAGCGCGGTACCGGCCGAGGGGCATTCATCGACTCGCTCCTCACAGCCGTTGACGACTTCTACGAGCAGGTCATTCAGAACCTCAAACCCTGGATGCCGGCACCCCCGCGGCTCAGGTCCTCCGACGAGCCCCAGCCCGTCGAACCCGTAGCCCCGAGCCTCGTGTCCACGGCGATCTCCTCCCAAGATGGCCCACAGCCGGATCTAACCTCGCCGAAGGCATCCGACGATGCACAACAGCAAGCGACAACCACCGAGAAACCCCTCCCTAAGGGACGTCTCGTAACTGGGTGAAGGTGTTGCCCGGCGCCAGACCGGCGATCAGCCGGCGAGGATGATGTTGTGGAGGTTGGCGATGCCGGAAGCGGCGTCGGCCAATGTGTGAGCGGCGCGGCGGTAGTCACGCAGGATCTTGAAGCACTTCATCCTGGCCAGGGCGTGTTCGACCCCTGCACGGACCCTCCGGTGTTCGACGTTGAGGGCTTCTTTCCAGGCCGGCAGGTCACCGCCGTCGGCGGGCTTGCGGTACGGGATGATCACCTCGGGGTTGCCGCGGTAGCCGCCGTCGGCCATCACCGGCCGCCCGGCGAGTTTCTCCTCGATGCCGCTGGTGCGGTAGACGATCGTGTCGTTGCGGTTGCCCGGCTGTGGGTCGCCGACGGCGATGACCAGGCGGGTGCTGGCGTCGATGGCGACCTGCAGGTTCGTCGAGTACCGGTAGTTCTTGCTGCGGGCGGCCAGCCGGTGATCGCGGGTGGGAATCAGGGTGCCGTCGACGATGGCGATCTGCTCGACCGGCCGCCGCAGCACCGGCGCGAGGGCCAGCAACGGGCCGAGAGTGTCGATGACCCGGTGCGCGGCCGAGTGCGACACCCCGAACAGCGGCCCGATCTGGCGCATCGTCAGGTTCGTGCGCCAGTAGGTGGCCACCAGCAACACCCGATCGGGAAGGTCCAAGGCCCACTGCCGGCCCGGCCGGCCATCGGCGATGCCGTCACCGCCACGCTCGGCGACCACGCGGACCAGCTTGCGGAACTGGGCGGGCTGCAGCCCCGTGAACGGAAAGATCCACTCCGGGCGGGCCGCGGTGATCACCTGCACCCAGGCATCCTGACCGACCGTCCTCAACGGACAGACACCGGGGTTACGAGACGTCCCTTAGGGCCTGTCACTATCCGCCGCAGTCGCCTGACCCAAGGCGGCTCGGCGCCGGTTCTCGGTCTGGTGCCGGCGCCGAGCCTGGAGGTGCTATCGCCTCTTGTTCTTGCGGATCAGGCTGTTCAGCCGTTGGAAGAGCTTCTCGATCCGGTCGAGAATGGTGGCGTCGAGATCCGGGAGCGACGCCTGCTCGCGTAGGTAGGTGCGGGCCGGCTTGTAGTGGTTGAACTTGCCCCCGGCGATCTTGTGCTTGCGGAAGTAGGCCTCGATCTGCCGGACGACCCTTGGGTCCTTCGCGTTTAGGTCCGCGACGGTGATGGGCGCCGTCAGGTCGTCGGCGTAGGCGCGGTTGACGAGCTCAAGGTAGAAGTCGCGCTCAAAGAGATCTTCGATGTCGGCGTCTGCCGCGCCGGTGAACTCCTTGATTTCAATCAGGCCGTTGCGGGCGAGCTGATCGTTGGCGCGGAGCTGCTGGACTGCCTGGACATCCTTGGTGCTGGAGTCGACCAGAACCGCAACGTTGATCTTGTTAGCGCCGAGAAGCGTGGCGAACGTGGACAGCTTGCCAGCCCCGCCGATAGGTGTGACGACCCATCGCTGGTCCAGGCCGGTGCGGCCGGCGGCTTCAGCGGCGTCGGTGAACATGTCCAGGTAGATCATGTCACTGGGGCCTTCGACGAGCAGGGTGTCGTCAGCGACGAACAGCGTCTGAGTCATCTCGATGCCCATCGCGGCCAGTAGCGGGAAGGCCGTGTCGGTGTCGGCCTTGAAGATCTCCTCTGAGACTTTCGTGCCGCCCTCGGTGTGGTCGATGACGGTGCGGACCCGCTCGAAGTGCTTGGAGGAGACCATGAACGGCGAGTGGGTCGTGTAGATGACCTGGTGCTTCGTCGCGAGACGCTCGTCGATGAGCTTGAGCAGGTCTTCCTGGGCGCGGCCGTGCAGGGACAGGCCGGGCTCGTCGAGCAGCAGGATGAGGTCACCCCTGGTGTTCTCCTCGACCTTGTTGAAGTAGGCGAGGAAGCTGAAGAACCAGACGAAGCCGCGGGAGCGGTCGTCAAACGGGACCGTCACGCCGTGCCGGCGGTTGCGGACACGGACCTGCAGGATCGGGCCAACGTGCAGCGGGGCGGGGGCACCCACCTCGGGCGGCAAGACCTTGAGGTCGACTTCCAGGTCAGTGTTCTGCGACCAGTACTCGAAAACCTCCTCGGTGATCGCGTTACTGGTGTTCTCCAACTCCCGGATGAGCCGCTCGTGGTTGTCCGCGACGCTGAACTCGTCCAAGCTGACGCCGGCCATGTCGAGCAGGCTGATCAGCGCCTTCTCACCGCGCTTGAGGGTGTCGTTCTTCTCGCGCCCGATGAGGTCGGGAATCGACACCTTGCCGGGCATGATGTCGTAGTCGCCGAAGTAGACGAAGTGCGGCATGAGCGTGGATGCGTACTCGTCGATCAGGTGGAGAGTGACGCTCCGATCACGCCATCCACGGATTCGCTCCGCAGCGGCCCGGGCACCCGAGGTCGGCTCCTCGAGCTCGTCAACCGCGGTGAGCAGTTGCGCGATCGTCCTTGCCTTCGCGACGCCGCCGAGGACAGAGACCGGAAGGTCGAACCCGGACCGCAGGTGGTTGACAATCGCCAGCTCGTTGACCTTGTGGCTGTATTGACGGATTCCGACATAGGGGATGGTGAGGACGAATTCGTGGCTTGCGAGGGCTCCGCGGCCGAGATCCTCCTCGATCATCTTGATCTCGTGGTCCTCGTAGCGGAAAGTCGCCTCCACCACCGGGATCCGCGAGTCGCCCAGCTCCCGGCGCTTTCGGCCCATGTTCGCCGGGAAGTCGACGATCTTGTCGAACGTCTTCTGCTCGATCGGCTTGAGCCGGAACAGCGCCTGCAGCATGTTGGTCTTGCCGGACTCGTTCTTGCCGACCAGGCAGGTGACGTCGTCCTCGACCCGGAACTCCTCGGAATCCCCGATCGAGCGGTAGTAGGTAACCTTCGCCTTGATGAGCTTCAATTTCCCTCCATCATCGAGGAGGGACCCACGGGGGCCGAGAGCTGGGCAGGCGAAGATCACACCTTGGCGAAGTGCCTGCCGCTAAGGAGTGATGCGGGTATCGTCCTGGACACCACATCAAGGAGTTGGCCCCGGTCGTCGTCGCCCGTGCACGAGGTGCCCGGGGTCCTTCTGTTTGGACAGCGAACATCGTAACTCACCGTGCTGTCGTCGCGCGTCGCTGTATTCGTCGGTTCGCACAGGTGTTCCGACATCACAGCTCAACAGCCCCGCTCCATCTAGGAGCAAGGTGTGATCGATAGTGACGTCAGGTCACTATCGGTCACAAGCGGAGAGTGGCTGGCGCGACAGGCGCGGGCCTGCGGACTCGGCCTCCGATCATGGGTTCGGAGGCTCGGGCGCGGTCCGGGACTTGGGGATGCCGAGGACGGTCTGGGTGGGCGATCTCGTTCGCTGTCGATCGAGGGAGGCGACATTCGCTTCGGCCGCAGCGAGGCTCACCTGAAGGCCTTCGACTTCCCCGAGCCAGCCGTTGGCGCGTGCCTCGTCGATGCGCTGGCGCAGGTGCGGGCGATCTCGACGAGGCGGTGAGCTTGGGTGGGATCGACCTGAAGCATCGGGCACCGGATGCAGGAATGCTCGTGTTTGCAGGGTGTGCCGTAGGGGCGGCTGCAGGTGCCGAGTTCGAGCTTGCGTAGCTGAAAGTGCTGGTTGAACTCGCGCCACTCGTCCTTGGTGGGTTCGCGGTGTTCGGTCTCGGGGCGGACGGCGCGGCGTCGGTCGAGGAACCCGCGGTAGGTGCGGATCAGGTCATCTTGGAAGGCGGCGAGGTATGCCTGCGTGGCGGATAGGTGGCGGTAGCCGAGGATCTTGGCAGCAATGTGGACGGGCGGGCCGCCGGTGACGGCCTCGGTGACCAACATGCGGCGGAAATCATGCAGGGTGCAGTGCAGCGGCTGGCCGGCCGCGTCGCTGAGGCCGGCGCGGGTCAGGGTCGCGGTGAGCAGCTTCTGGATGGTGCGCTGGCTCATGACCCCGGAGCGCGGGCCGATCGGCCGCTGGAACAGGTGAGGCAGTTGCGGGCCGGTGATCTGCTCGTAAGGGTCGTAGCGGGCCGTCATCGGATCGGCGCCACCCGCCGACGGTGCGCAGCCGCGTGACGATCGTCGCCAGGACGCTGACGAGTTCGGGTCCGACCAGTTGCAGCCGTTCCTGGTTGCTCTTCGAAGGAACGATCTGCAGCAGGGGGACAACTTCACCGGTGTCCGGCAGCCGGTAGGAGACCAGCGCTAGGTGGGTCAGTTCGAGAAGCTCTTCTATGCGGACGCCGGTGTGCCGCAGGGTTTCGATACGGCCCAAGCCCAGAAGGCGTCCGATTCGGCTGAGGTGACATCGATGCGCTCGCCCGTATCGACGACGTCGACCAGGATGCGCGGGCGGGGAGTCTCACCCGTTGCCCTGGACGCCGGCGCGCGGCCCGCACGACGCGTCGGTAGCGAATCCCGGCATGCCGAAATGCGTCGTCCGCGTCGGCGGCGATGGCGGCTTCCAGCAGGGCGGCTTGGTCCTGGCTGCGGCGTTGAGCGGTGTCGGCGAGAATGGGCAGGTGGGGCAGGCGTTCCCGAACACGCTGGCGCATCTGCGCGGTGACGGCTTTCTTGTGCTTGATCATGCCGTCGGTCTCACCATGGCGGACCGGGCTGGGGACAGCCCACGGCGCGACTACCGGCTACCCGGGCGCACCTGCCTTCACGACACGCGTTGTGCCTCAGCTAGTCCGGTCAACACGGCTCCGAAAGTGCGGCTAGACGGTTCGCTTCAAGGAGACGTTGGCCTCCCTCGTCCTAGCGGGGGAGGCCAACAGCTAGATGATTCCCGTCTACGCTTCCTCGGCGAGCGGATGTTCCTCGCCGGTTAGGCCGGCCAGAGCCACCGCGACCTCGTGCAGACTTGCCCGCACGTAGGTGGCCGTCGAGCCGCTCGCGCTGCCGCCGTCGGTGTGGCCGGCGTAGGCACGGGCGACGGCATGACCGTAGGTGCGTTCCACCCACGTCAGGGTGGTGTGTCGCAGCCAATGGGTGCTGATCTGCTGGGTGTGGACCCACCGCAGGTGCTGTCCGACACGCGTCCATAGATGGTCGTAGCGCCGGGAGGTCAGCGGTCGACCATCGCGGTAGCGCAGCAGGCTGCCGTTGCTGTCGTGGTCACCCCGCTCGGCGTGATGCGCGAGTAGATGGCGAATCAGCGTCGGTGAGACCGGCTGCCACCGGGAGGTGCCTCCCTTCTCCCGGAGGAAGATCAGACATTGGTCGGTGTCCAGATCTCGTGGGCGCAGGGCCAGTGCCCCGGCGCGACGGCAGGCCGTCTCGGTGTGCAACCTGATCAGTAACGTGTCCAGGCCTGGGTCGTCGCCCGTGCTGGCCGCGACCTGGTTGATCTCCGCTAGGCGCGCGTCGCCGATCGCCCTGCGGGTACTGGGCAGCCGGCGGGGCTTGTCCACCTTCAACGCCGGATTGTCGGCTGCATCCAGGTACCCGTCCGCGACCGCCCGCCGATACAGGCAGCGCAATGCCGCCACCACATGCTCGGCAGCGGATCGGCCACCCCGGGCGTTGCGTCGCGCCACCACGTTGACCTGCACCTGGGCACGTAACTGCTCGATCTCCGAGGGGCGGGGTTCGTCGATACGCCGATCGCCCCACACCTGCACCACCCGGTTCCAGTACGAGCCGTACGCTCGCCGAGTCCCCGGCGACACCGCGGCAGCGACGACAGGCACGTACTCGGCGAACGTCGGGGCCAGCGGACGCGCCGGCCGGACATCCAGCAGATCGGCCGGGGAGATGCCCATCCGCTCCAGCAACAGCCGGGCTGCCTCCAACTCCGGCCGACCAGCGGCGTTCTGACTCACGGTGCCTCACCGCCCGCCATCGCAACCTGGACACCAGCGAGCAGTCGGTCGAGCACTGCAAGGGGATACGCCATCAGGACGCCACTGCCACGATCGGCGGCGAGTAAGACGCGGTCCCCGGCCGCCAGGCGGCACCACCGACGCACCGCCAACGGCAGATGCAGATAACCAGGTTCGCCGACGCAGTGGACGCCATGGGTCGTCGCGCTGGCGACGATGATTCCGGTGTGCTCGCGGATGTGCAGCCGTGTGTCCGGGACCCAGCCCAGCGCCCGGAGGATGCTGCGGTCGGCAACCCGGCCACTCTTGTCCACCGCGCTCAACGCGTAGACGGTGTCCGTCACACGGGAAGATCCGGCATCCAATGCCGGTACGGGAAGCGGCCGCCGGCCCCGACCTACCGGGCCGGGACTGGTGCCGCCAGGTGTCACCTTAGGGATCACCGGCGGTACGAAGGAGGCGGTCACGAGGACCACCCCCGCCCGCCGTTCACCTGCGGTGACGGTAGAGGGTGGATGAGGTGTTCAAGGATGCTTGAACACGAACACGTGAAACAGCGCACCAATGCGGAAAATCTGTGTCCGAGGGGGGACTTGAACCCCCACGCCCTATACGGGCACTAGCACCTCAAGCTAGCGCGTCTGCCATTCCGCCACCCGGACCTGCACGTTCAGCCTACCTCGCCGACCTGGATGATCTTGACACCCGAGGGTCGGCCCAGCGGACCGCACGGGGAGTTACTGTACACGGCACTGGTGGATCATGCACATCGCCTTCCGACCCCTCCTTGAAGGCGCTCCCACCGCTGCTCAGACCGCCTCACCAGCCGTCACCGAAGGGCCCTCGAAGGCGTGTCCGGGTAGCGTGCGGCGGCCCTCTGGCGGCAGCATTGCCACGTGCCCCAACCCTCTCCCCTGGCAGCCGCCCAGCACCGGGCCCTCGCCCTGCGTACCGCTGGCGACCTCAGCTCCGCCCGGCAACTGCTCGCGGAGGCCGTCGGTTCCGCCCGCCCGCCGTACGGCCAGGACCACCCCGAGGTGCTGCACACCGCGCACCTGCTGGCCCGCCTGCACCGGGAGGCGGAGGACCCGCTCGCCGCCCGTCGGGTGCTGGAGGAGGCGTTCGCGGCGGGCGAGCGGCGCTGGGAACACTCCGACCCGGTGATGCTCCCGCTCGCCTTCGAGCTCGCCGAGGTCGCCGAGGAGCTGGGCAATCGGCACGAGGCCCGCCGCAACTACACCCGCGTCGCCACCGCGGGGCCCGCCGCACTCGGGGAGCACCACCCGGCGGTACGTGCCGCCCGCCACTACCTCGGTGAGGCTGCACCAGGGCCGGCCGAGCGGCACGGCTCGCCGCCGACACCCCACCCGGTCCAGGCCACCGCAGCGACTGATTCCGGCACCCGGTCGGCACTGTCCGGCCCGACCCTGTCTCTGGCGACCCTGGCCGCGATGCGGCCGGGAGCGGGCGGCCCGGCCGCCGCGTCACCGTGGGCTCCGCCGCAACAGCCGCCCACGCCCCGGTCAACCCCACCGGTGGTACGCGCGCCCGCCGCGTCCACCGGCGCCGGCGCACCACCGGCAGCGGCTCCCGCCCCCCGGGTTGCGCCGGCCCAGCCGCCGGTGCGGTCGGTGTCGACCTCCGTCGCGCCACCGCAGCCCGGCCCGCCACCCACGCCGCCCGCACCTCCCGTGCCGCCGCGCCAGCGCGCCGCGGAGCAGCAGCCCCGACCGGCGGTAGATCCAGCACCCCGGCCACCGGCGGAGGGCCAGCCGACGAAGCCGGCGTACCAGGTCGGACAACAGCCGCCACCTCGGCAGCCGTCCGGCTCGGCGATACCGCCGCGTCAACGGACAGGCGACCAACCGACCCACTCAACGGTCGACGCGCCGTCCACACCGCCGACTTCCTCCGCCCAGGCGTCAGCCGCCGCACCGCCCGCACCGGCGGCCCCGCCGGGTCCGGCGCCCCGCTGGGACAACCCGACGATCCGGGTCCGGCAGATCGAACCGCTGCTGGCCGAGGAGGCCGCTCGTATCGCGGCCACCCGCGTCGGCGCGGGCGGGTCGGGCAGCGCAAGCAGCGCCGGGGCGGCGCCGCCCCAGCAAATCCAGCCCGTCTCCGCACCGCCCGGGCACCCCTACCCGGTATCCGGACCGCCGGCCCACCTCTACCCGGTATCGGGGCCACCTGGCTACGCCCAACCCGTCTCCGCGCCACCCGGCCAGCCGTACCCGGTCTCCGGCCCGCCGGCCCAGCCCTACCCGGTGTCGGCAGCACCAGCTCAGCCCTATCCGGTGTCGGGGCCTCCCGGCTACGCCCAACCCGTCTCCGCACCGCCCGGGTACCCGTACCCGGTGTCCGCGCCGCCCGGCTACGGCCAGCCAGTCTCTGGAGCAGGCCACCCCTATCCCGTGTCCGAACCGCCGGGCCAGTCCTACCCTGTGTCGGGGCCGCCCGGTTACGGTCACCCGGTCTCCGCGCCCCCGGTGAGCGCGCCGCCCGTACCGCCCTGGGGGTTGACCGCGCCGCCGTGGAGCCGCACCGCGCCGTCGCAACCACTGCCCACAGCGGACGGCGAACCGGCAGCCCAGACCCCCATGGACACGGACGGGACCGACGGTGAGGTCGAGCCCGGCACGGTAGCTCCGGCGAGCGCGCCGCCGCACCAGGCGGGCGTCGACCCTGCCCAGAGCGAGGTGTTCCCGCCCGTCCGGTCGTTCAGCAGCGACCCGGCCAGACCCGACGTAGGCCCGAGCCAGCCGACCGCCGCCCCGTCGAACCAGGCCGCCCGGCAGCCCGGCCCCGTCGCTGCTCCTGCCGAGTCGGCACCGTCATCCTGGCCACCGGGCGCCGACCCGGCCCCGATGACGCCGACCGCACCAGGCCCCGGGGGGTACGCCGAGCCGGTGTCGACTCCACCGGCGGCCACGGGGCCTCCCCCGGGTCCGTTCACGTCACCTGCCGACGCAGCCTCGCCCTACCCTCTGCCGCCGACCGCCCCGGCGTCCCGACCGACCCCAGAGCCCTATCCACCTCAGGAGCAGTACCCGGCCCAGGAGCCATACCCAGGCCAGCTGTACCACCCCGGCCAGGAGGCGTATCCGGCCCAGCAGTACCAGCCGGGTCAGCAGTACCAGCCAGGCCAGCAGTACCAGCCGGGTCAGGACGGGTACCGGTCGGCGGCGTACAGCGATGAGGGCGGGTCGACGGGCCGCAGCCGAGCGACGCTGATCGCCGCGGTGGTGGCGGCCGGTGTGGCCGTGGTGGGCGTGGCCGGCCTGGGCGCGCTGGTTCTGACCCGCGACGACTCGCCACCCTCGACCGGGACCGCGCCGGCGGCCACAGCTCCGGCGCCGGCCGGGCCTCCGCCGGGCGACCTGAAGCTGCGGGACGACTCCGTCACGATCACGCTGAGCTGGACGGACCCGTCCGGCGGCTCGGTGCCGTTCATGGTCGCCGGTGGTCGGGCGGGGCAGGCGCTGGGAGTGATGGCCACCGTGGACCCGGGCCGGCTCAGCTACACGGTCAACGGGCTGAACTCCCGGGTGGACTACTGCTTCACCGTGCTGGCGGTCTACTCCACCGACAACTTCGCCACCTCGGGACAGGTCTGCACCCAGCGGGAGCGCGCCACCCCAACGAGCTGACCCAGCCAGACCGGCCGTCACCGAGCTGAGCTGGGAGTCCACAACGCACACGCTCGGTATCCACAGGGGTGACCGTGCGGGTTCCCCCGTCACCGGCAGAGCCATATGATGGCACCCGGCTCAGGGGAGGGGTCGCCGCGAGGCGCGCCACCTGCCACGACTCAGGGGAGGCAGCCGGCTGTGGCCAGCATCGACGATGCCGTGGAGACCGACACCCCCCGTTCGCGGTCCAGGCTGCGCGGCGGGCTGGTGACAGTTGGCACGGTGACCGCGCTGCTGGCCGCCATGGGGCTGACCGTCCTCGGGCTGGGCGCGGCCGACAACGCGGTCGCCAACTACGACGCGAGTTCCTGGCTGTGGAGCGCGGCGCGCAGCGAGCTGGCCCGGGTCAACGGGGTCACCGCCCGGGTCGACACCCGCACCGAGGTCGCCGGTGCCCGTCGGCACCCGATGCAGGTCACCCAGACCGACCGGCTGCTGATCCTGCGTGACCTGCAGACCGGGCAGGTCAGCTCACTGGACCTGGCCACCCTGCAGCTCACCGCGACCACCCGGACCACTCCCGGCCTTGGCGTGAGTGTCGCGCTGCACGAGGACGCGGCGTTCGTCGTCGACGCCGTGCAGGGCATCGTGCGGCAGCTCGATCCGCGTTCGCTGACGCCGGTCGGCGAGCCGGTGCGCTATCCCCCGGGCATCACCGGCGGCACCTTCGACGGGGAGGGCCGGCTCTGGATCGCGGTGCCCAGCGAGGGCACCGTGTCTGCGGTCACCGCCGCGAAGCTGCCGTCCGCGCCGGCCTCGGCCGCGCCCGCCGGCGGCGGGCTCAGCCCGGAGCGGGTCGAGACGTACGAGGTCGCGGAGGCCAGCCACGATCTGGTGGTCTCCACGCTGGACGATGGGGTGGCGGTGCTCGATCGCACCGCCGGGAAGCTGGTGCGGGTGCAGCGCGGCGAGGTGCGCCCGACGCCGCTGACGTTGACCGGGCCGGCGGCTCTGCCGGCCCGCACCAGCGGGCCCCGCATCCCGGTCACCGTGCCGGCCGAGCGGCGGGTGCTGGTGGTGGGCGATGCCGGCGAGGAGCGGGCGTTCACCGTGCCGGGCACCGGCGAGCGGCTCAGCCCGGCGGTGGCCTGGGCGGACCGCTTCTACTGCGCCGACGAGGCCACCGGCACCATCTACTCCTTCGACGCGGCCGGCCAACTGGTCGACACCGTCCGCGGTCGGGCGAACGGGCCGCTGGAGCTGGAGGTACGGGAGAACCACCTGTTCATCAACTCCCCCGACTCAGCGACGGCGCGCGTGGTGGACGACAAGCACCAGGTGCGCGAGGTCAACAAGTACGCCAACGACGTGCTCGGCGGTGACCCGCCGCCGACTCCCCCACCGCCGCCTCCGCCGAAGAAGCCCCGGGTGGGCAAGCCGAGCGCGCCGCGCAGCGTCACCGCCGCCGCCGGCAACGCCCAGGCCCGGGTGAGCTGGCGGCCGGCCGCCGCGAACGGCGCCGAGATCATCAAGTACGTGGTGCAGGGTGCCGGCCAACGCCTGGAGGTGGGCGCCAACCAGCGTGCGGTGGAGGTCAAGGGTCTGACCAACGGCGAGACGTATCGGTTCGCGGTGCACGCCGTCAACGCCAAGGGCGACGGCCCGTCGCGCAGCAGCAACCCGGTGACGCCGACGGCGGCGGTGCCCGACCCGCCGGCCAGCGTCACCGCCCAGGAGCGGCCGGACGGCACGGTGCTGGTGAAGTGGCCGGCCGCGAACGGGCAGGGCAACAAGATCGCGAAGTACGCGGTGACGGCCAGCTCGGCGGGGACGAACGCGCCGGCCGGTGAGTCGACGAAGACGGAGCTGGTGGTGCCCGGCGGGGAGCTGGAGTTCGGCACCCAGTACGCGTTCACCGTGGTGGCGGTCAACGACAAGGGCGCCGGCTCGGCGGCCTCGCCGGTCAGCAACACGGTGGTGCCGTTCGCGGCACCCGGACGGCCGGTCGACCTGCAGGCCGGCACGGTCGCCAATCAGCCGGGCGCGGTCACGGTGCAGTGGGCGCCGGCCGAGGCGAACGGCCGACCGGTGACCAAGTACCTGGTGGACGTCGGTGGGCGCAGCAGCGAGGTGACCGACACCAGCACCACCGTCACCGGGCTGGGCAACGGCCAGAACGTCACGGTGAAGGTGAAGGCGGTCAACGAGGCGGGGCCCGGCCCGGAGGCGACCGCCACGGCCCGCACGGTCGCCGAACCACGGGTCACGGTGACCGGCTCGTCGGCGACCGCCACCTCGGCGACGGTCACGTTCACCGTGGACGCTGGCGGCGGTCAGGCCACCTGTTCGGTGAGCACGCCGGGCGAGCCGGCGAAGGCCGGGGCATGTTCCAGCATCACGGTGCCGGGCCTGACGCCGGGCACGGCGTACACGTTCACGGTGACCGCGAGCAACGCCGCCGGCAAGGGCACCGCGACCAGGGCGCAGGGCACCGACGCGCTGTACGGGATCGCGACCTGCAACAACGGGCCGAGCGGCGACCAGCGGACCTACTGCGACAGGGAGGTCGACGGCCGCAACGGCAACGAGATCTTCAGGGTCACCCGGCAGGACAACGACCAGCAGGAGGGTTGGGCGAAGCCTGGCACCCGGCTGAGGGCGTACTGCAAGAAGTCCGGTGAGAACGTCGACTCCTGGATCTACAACAACCAGAAGCAGAGCACCTGGTGGGTGCAGGTCGAGTACAGCGGAAAGAACTACATCCCCTGGGCCTGGCTCAACCTGGAGGGCGGCGACAACATCAACGTCCTGCCCACCTGCTGAACCAGCCAGGCAAGGAGCACCACCAACCGTGAACACCCACGAGCCGCTCACCCAGCCGGAGGTGCAGGGCTTCGCCGCCCTGGCCGCCCGGCTGGCCGAGAACATCAACGCGGTGGTGCTCGGCAAGCCGCAGGTGGTCCGGCTGGCGCTGACCGCGCTCTTCGCTCAGGGTCACGTGCTCCTGGAGGACGTGCCCGGCGTCGGCAAGACGACCCTGGCGCGGGCCATCGCCGCCACCGTGAAGGGTCAGTGGCGCCGGATCCAGTTCACCCCCGACCTGCTCCCCTCGGACGTGTCCGGGGTGACCATCTTCAACCAGGCGACCCGTGACTTCGAGTTCCACCCGGGGCCGGTCTTCGCCAACATCGTCATCGCCGACGAGATCAACCGGGCGTCGCCGAAGACCCAGTCGGCGCTGCTGGAGGTGATGGAGGAGCGCACGGTCACCGTGGACGGGGTCCGGCACCCGGTGCCGGAGCCATTCCTGGTGGTGGCCACCCAGAACCCGGTGGAGATGGACGGCACCTACCGGCTGCCCGAGGCGCAGTTGGACCGCTTCCTGGTCAAGCTCTCCATCGGCTACCCGGACGAGGCGGTCGAGGTGGAGGTGCTGCGCGGCGCGACCGTCCGCTCCCCCGAGGCGCTGACCCCGGTCACCGACACCGCGACCGTCGGGGAGATGGTGCGGATGGCCCGCCGGGTGCACATCGCCGAGCCGCTCTACGCGTACGCGGTCCGGTTGGCCGCCGCCACCCGCACCCACCAGCACGTGCGGGTCGGGGTGAGTCCCCGGGGCGTGATCGCGCTGACCCGCGCGGCGTGCGCGTACGCGCTGATCGACGGACGGGGTTGGATCATGCCCGAGGATCTGAAGGCGCTCGCCGAATCGGTGTTCGCGCACCGGCTGCTGCTCACCCCGGACGCCCAGGTGCGCGGGTTGACCGCCGTGGAGGTGCTGCGCCAGGCCATCGCCTCGGTGCCGGTGCCGCTGCCGTCGGGGCAGCCGGCGCCGGTGCAGGGCTGACCGGCAGCAGCGCCATGGGGATCACCGCCCGCGGAGTCGGGCTGCTCGCCTCCGCCGTCGTGCTGCTGGGCGTGGGTTTCCGGTTCGCGTACCCCGAGTTGACGCTGCTCGGTGCGGCGGCCGGCGCGGCCGTCGGCTACGCCGCGCTGACGGCGGCCTGGCGGCCCCGGCTGACGGTGACCCGTCGGGCCGACCCGGACCGGGTGGCCCGTGGCGAGGCGGCGAGCATGACGCTGACCGTCCGCAACACCGGCCGGCTGCGCTCGGCAGACCTGCTGGCCGAAGACCGGTGCGGGGCCCGCACGGTGCCGGTGCCGCTGCTGCGCCTGCGACCCGGCCGGGACACGGAGGTCCGCTACGAGGTGCCGACACATCGCCGTGGGGTCGTGCCGGTCGGGCCGCTGCGGGTGACCCGGCGCGACCCGCTGGGCCTGGTGGCGCTGGCCCGCCCGTACGGTGCGACGGCACCGGTCTGGGTGCACCCCCGGATCCACCCGCTGACGGCGGTACCGACCGGCGCGGGGCGCAGCCTCGACGGCCGGGTGGACGGGGTGCCGCACGGGTCGATCACGTTCGACTCGCTGCGGGAGTACGTGGTGGGCGACGACCTACGCCGGATTCACTGGCGGACCAGCGCCCGGGTCGGCGAGCTGATGGTGCGGGAGAACGTGGACACCAGCCTGCCCCGCCTGGTTGTGCTGCTGGACAATCGCGCCGCCGCACACCAGCGGCGGGTGGATGGGGTGGCGGAGTCGTTCGAGTCGGCCTGCGAGGCGGCAGCCTCGATCGTCACCGCCACGCACCGCGCGGACCTGCCGGTGCTGTTGCTGCTGGTCGCCCCGGAACCGGCCACCCCGGCCGAGCGGAGGCGCGGCGACCGGACCGGCGATGAGACGGGCGAGGACCCGGGCGGCGGGCACCCGCTCGGGCCGCTGGACCGGCTCGCCGCCGCCGAGCTCTCCGGCGACGACGACGCGCTGCGCGCGGCCACCACCCGGCTGCGGCAGGACCGGCTCGGCGACACGTTGATCTTCCTGACCGGGCCGGGTGGTCGGGGCGAGTTGGGCCACGTCGGCGCGCTGCGCGGCGCGTACCCCTCGGTGGTGGTCGGGGTGTTCGGCGCGACGGAGCCGACGCCGGCCGGCGCGACCGGCCTGGTGGTGGTCGACGCGGCCGACGGGGCGCAGTTCGCCGCCGAGTGGGACGGGGTGCGCCGGTGGTGACGGACGTCGGCCAGCAGCGGCACGGTGGTGCGAGCACCGTCGGCCCGGCGGGCCCTGCCACGAGCCCGGAACCGGGCGCACCGCAGCGGAACGCCGGGCCGGTGCTGCGGGTGCTGCGGGCGTCCGTCGTCCCGCTGGCGTTGATCGGCCTGACCGCGCTGGCCGGGGTGGTGCTCGGCCGGGTGTACGCCGGCGACCTGCTGACCCGGCTGGTGATCGGTGCCGCGGCCGGGTCGGTGCTGGTCAGCGTTGCCGCCCGGCGGCTGCCGTCCTGGCTGGTGGCGCCACTGTCGGTGGCCGCGATGGCCGGCTGGACGCTGTGGTCGCTGCGGCTGGCCGCCGCTCGGGCGGATCTGCCTGGCGGCCTGCTGGAGGTGACCGCGGACGCCGCGCGCAACGGCATCCCCCGGCTGCTCACCGCGATGATCCCGGTGGAGCCCACGCCGGACACGGTGCTGGTGCCGGTGGTCGCCGCCTGGCTGGCCGGGCTGGCCGGCGCGGAGGTGGCGCTGCGCACCGGCCGGGTGCTGCTGGGCTACCTGCCGGCAGCGGGGCTCTACGCCGCCGCCCTCTACGTGGTCGGCCCGAACGCCGAACCGGCGATCGGGGTGACGCTGGCGTTCGTCGCGGTCGCGGCGGTCGGCCTGGCGACGCCCACCGGTGTACCGGCGGCCGGGGGTGATCCGAGCGCTGACCTCGCCCCCCGGGTACGCGCGGCGGTGCGGGTCCGGCTCGCCATCACCGCGACGCTCGGGGTGGCGCTGGTGGTCGGGCTGGTCGCGCTGCTCGGCCCGGTGCTAGCCGGTCAGGTCGACGGCCGACCGGTGGACCCCCGCCGGTACGTGGAGCCGCCGCAGGTGCAGACGCTGGACGAGAACCCGCTGATCCGGATCTCCGGTTGGGCGCTGCACCCGGAACAGAAACTGCTCGACGTGAGCACGGTTCGTTCCGGCGCCCCGAGGCCGCCGGCCGGTGGCGTCGCGCCGAGCGCCGACAGCACCGGGCCGGACGGCGGCACCGAGGACGGGCCGGAGGCTGCGGACGGCGCCGGGGGCAGCGTGCGGATCCGGCTGGCGGTGCTCAGCGACTACGACGGGGTGACCTGGCGGGTCGGCGCGACGTACCGCAACGCCGGTCGGATCCTGCCAGCCTCGACGCCGGCCCGGGACAGCGTGGTGGAGACCGTCCGGCAGCAGATCACCGTGGCTGATCTGAGCGGCCAGTTGCTGCCCGCCGTGGCCACGCCCCGTGAGGTCAGCGGCGCCCGGGTGGCGTACGACCCGGCGACCGGGACGCTGATCCGGCCGGAGGGGCTGACGCCGGGGCTGCGGTACACGGTGACCTCGGCCCGGGAGCGCCCGGACGCCAACCTGCTGGCGACCGCGAACGTGCCGGCCGGCGCGGAGGTGGCCCGGGTGCTGCGGGTCGCCGACGGGGTGCCCGACCCGCTGCGACGGCTGGCCGCACAGCTCGCCGAGGAGAACGGCGCCCCGTACGCGCGGGCCACGGCGATCGAACAGTTCCTGGCCGAGCACTACCGGGTGGCGGCGGACGCGCCGAGCGGGCACGCGTACCCGAACCTGGGCTTCTTCCTCTTCGGACCACGCAACGGCGGCGGGCAGGAGGGCACCTCGGAGCAGTTCGCCGCGGCGTTCGCGGTGCTCGGGCGGCTGTCCGGGCTGCCCACCCGGGTGGTGGTGGGCTTCGAGTCCAGCGGGCAGGGGCCGGTACGGGCCGGCGACGCGTACGCCTGGCCGGAGGTGCTCTTCGACGGCCTGGGCTGGGTGGCGTTCGACCCAATGCCCCGCCCGGACAACGAGCCGAGGCCGGTGGAGGAGGACTTCCGCCCGACGCCTGAGGATCCGCCGCCGTCGGAGGCCCCGGCACCCACCGTGGAGCCGACGGCGTCGCCGGAGCCGGCCGCCGCCCCCGGCGGGTCGAGCGACCAGGGCGGTGTGTCCACCCCGGTGCTGGTGGCCGGCGGCAGCGGTGGCCTGCTGCTGCTGGTGGGGGCGCTGCTGCTCACCCTGTTGGCGATGCGCCGTGCGCTCACCCGCGCCCGGCTCGGCCGGGGTGACCCTGGCCAGCGCATCGCCGGCGCCTGGCGGGAGGTAACCGACGCGTTGCGGCTGGCTGGTCGGCCGGTCGGCGACGACCTGGCTGCCACCGAGGTGGCCGGGCAGGCCCGGCAGGCCCTCGCCGACGCCCGCACCGAAAGGGCCGGCGGCGGACGGACGGGCGACGGGCCGCCCACTCCGGACGACACCGCGACCCGCACCGGCGCCACCGAAAGCGGCGGCGTCGACGAGTTGGCCGACCTGCTCAACCGGGTGGCCTTCGCTCCCGGCGCGGCGACTCCGGACCAGGCGGCCCGGGCCGCCGAGGTGTCCATCGCCTACGTGTCGAGCCTGCGCTCCGCCCGCCCCTGGTGGCGCCGCGTCATCTGGTCGACCCATCCCGCACCCCTGCGCCGCCGCACGGCGACCGACCCACCCCGGTGATCAAGAGGTTCGCGTCACCTCGGGTCCGTTTCCTGACGCAAACCTCTTGATCACCGGCGGATAGGTCGGGGTGGAAGGGGGCGGGTCAGGCCGTTAGGCGGCGGACGAGCTTGCGGAGGCCGGCCTGCCAACCGTCCGGGTCCTCGGCGCGGCGGCGCGCGTAGTCGGCGACCTCCGGGTGCGGCAGGATCAGGAAGCGCTCCTCGGCCAACCCGGCGATGGCCGCGTCGGCGACCTGGTCAGGGGTGAGCACCGCGCCGGAGGCGGCGATCACCCGGGCGCCCAGGTGACCCTCGACGATCCCGCCGGCGAGCATCGGGGTGTCCACTCCCTGCGGGCAGAGGGCGCTGACCCGGATGCCCCGGTCCCGGTAGGTGATGGCCAGCCATTCGGCGAACCCCACCGAGGCGTGCTTCGTCGCGGTGTACGCGGCGTCGCCCACCGCGGTCAGTACGCCCGCCGCCGAGCAGGTGTGCAGCAGGTGGCCGCCGCCGCGGGCGAGCATCCCGGGCAGCACCGCGCGGGCCGAGTAGACGTGGGCGAGCACGTTGACCCGCCACGCCCGGTCCCAGCCGGCGTCGTCGACCTCCACTCCCCCGCCGGTGGTCACTCCCGCGTTGGCGCAGAACAGGTCGATCCGGCCGTACCGTCGCTCGGTGTCGTCGACCAGCGCGCGGACCTGATCCTCGTCGGTGACGTCGAGTGTGGTGGCGTGCGCGACCGGGCCGATGCCCTCGGCGACCGCGCGGGCCGCGTCGCCGTCCAGGTCGGCGATCACCACGGCGGCGGCGCCTTCGGCGGCGAACCGGCGGGACAGTGCCGCACCGATGCCGCCAGCGCCGCCGGTGACCACCACGATCCGGTCGGTGAGGTTCACGCGGACGCTCCTACGGGGTCGGTGCCCAACTGGGCGATGAGGGTGGTCAGTGCGGCCGCCCCGCCGGCGGTCACCTCGGGGGTGGGCAGCAGCGCGAACACCGGCACCTCCACGCCGGCGTCGGCGTAGCGGCGCACCTGGGCGCGGCACTGCTCCGGTGAGCCGTGCAGCACCAGCGCGTCGACCACCTCGTCCGGCACCGCCGCGCTGGCGCCACGCCGGTCACCGGCGGCCCAGGCCTCCCACATGGGCGCCAGCACCTCGTCGCGGCCGAGCCAGCGGTGGAACTCGGCGTACGCCGGGACGGTGAGGTAGCTGGTGATCAGCCGGCGGCCGAGCGTCCGGGCGTACCCGGCGTCCTCGGTGGGGCAGACGAAGATCCGGGCGGCCACCTCGAAGCCGGCGCGGCGCTCGCCCAGCTCGGCCAGGGCGCGGGGCACGTCGTCGGCGCTGAGCCAGTTGAGGATGACCCCGTCGGCCTCGGCGCCGGCCAGCCGGAGCATCCCCGGGCGCAGCGCGGCGAGCAGGATCGGCGGCGGCACCGCGAGCGGCCTTTCCAGGGTGAACCGGCGCACGGTGAAGGTGTCGTAGACCTCGTCCACGGTCTCGCCACGCAGCGCGGCGCGCAGGAAACGCAGAACGTCCCGGGTCCGCCGGAACGGCTCGTCGAACCGCACCGCGTTCCAGTCCCGCACCAGCACCGGCGACGACGCGCCGATGCCGAGCGAGAACCGGCCCGGCGCGGCCTCGGCCAGCGCCGCCGCGCTCATCGCCAGCAGCCCGGGCCCCCGGGTGAAGACCGGGGTGATGGCGGTGCCCAACCGCAGCCGGGGCTGCCAGGCCGCGGCGAGCGCCAGCGGGGTGAACGCGTCGGTCCCCGCGACCTCGGACGACCACACGTCGGTGAACCCGGCACGGTCGAGCGTCGCGTAGACCGCGGCATGGTCGGCCAGCGGGATGCCGCTCAACGGCACCGTCATGCCCCATCGATTCGTCACCGATCGATCGTGCCCGTTGACGGGGCCTGCGAGCAAGATCCCCGAACCGGGCGGATTTGCCGGTATCGGGCCGCCGGGGCTGTCGCACGGTGCTACGACTGCCAGGTGGACCGGACCGACGGCACAGGCCGCTGACCGTGGATTCCAGGGGAGTGGGACGCCTGGAGCCGTTACCCGCGGCGGCCGCCCCCAACCGGGCGACCTTCCTGGAGCTCTTCTTCGACTTGGTCTACGTCTTCGCGCTCACCCGGATCTCCACGCGCGCGTTCGAGGATCTGAGCCACGATCTGGATCGGGTGCACGGCTGGGGGGCGGTCACCGGGGGCGGCAAGACACTGCTGTTGCTGCTCGCCCTCTATGCGGTCTGGCAGGGCACCGCGTGGACGACCAGCCGCTACGACCCGTACCGGGTGCCTCTGCAGACCGTGGTGATGATCGCGCTGGTGTGCAGCCTGGTGATGGGGGTGGCGATCCCCCGGGCGTTCAGTCAGACCGGGATGATGTTCGCGGTGGCGTACGTGGTCGCGCAGGTCTCCCGGCCGCTGATCCTGGTGATCGCGCTGGGACCGAATCCGCACCGCCGGCTGAAGGTGCGGATGGTGGTGGTGTTCGCGGTCAGCGGAGTGTTCTGGATCGGTGGGGCGATGCTGCCCACCAACGGGAAGGTGATGCTCTGGACGGTGGCGCTGCTCATCGAGTACCTGGCCGCCCGGGTTGGCTGGCCGGTGCCCGGGCTGGGCCGGTCGACGGTCTCGAAGTGGGACATCGCCGGGGAACACCTGGCCGAGCGCTATCAGCAGTTCTTCCTGGTCGCGCTGGGCGAGACGATCCTGGTGGCCGGCTTCGCGTACAGCAAGGGGCCGTACCAGGCTTCGCACGCGTGGGCGTTCGCGCTGGCGCTGGCCACGTCGATCCTGCTGTGGCGGATCTACATCCAGCGCGCCGGGCAGATCCTGGGCGAGGCCGTCGCGCAGGCCCGGCACCCGGCCAGCATCGGCCGGTCCGCGGCGGACACCCACCTGCTGATGGTGATCGGCCTGGCCGCCACCGCGGTCGGCTACGAGCTGATCATCGAGCATCCGCTGGACCGGATCCCCGGGTCATGGCTGACCATGGTGATCGGTGGGCCGGCGCTGTTCCTGGCCGGCCGGGCCCGCTTCGAGTACGAGGTGTTCGGGCGCGTCTCCCCGTCCCGGTGGATCGCCATCCTGGTGCTGGCGGCAGGGGCGGTGCCGCTGCTGTTCCTGCCCGGTCTGGTCGCCACCGCCGGCGGAGCGCTGGTGCTGGCCGCCGTCGCGGTCACCGACGCCCGCCGGGCGCACGGCGCCCCACCGGAGGCCGCCGCGACGCCGTTCTGAGCCATCGGCGGAGGGCAATGTGATGCCGGCGCGGCAGGTTAGTCTCGGCGGGTGACCTTCTCCCTCGTCGCACGCTCCGCCGACGACCGCCTGCACGGCGTCGTCGTGGCCAGCAAGTTCCTCGCCGCCGGGGCGCTGGTGCCGGCCGCGGCGGCCGAGGTCGGCGCGCTGGCCACCCAGGCGCACGTCAACCTCGCCTACGGTCCGCAGGGGCTGACTCTGCTGCGCACCGGCGTGGCCGCCGCCGACGTGGTGGCCGGCCTGATCGCCGCCGACCCCGAGCGGGAGCACCGCCAGCTCGGCGTGGTGGGCACCAGCGGTCCGGGCGCCAACTGGACCGGGCCGGCCTGCCACCCGTGGGCCGGCGGGCGGACCGGCGACGGCTGGGCCGCGCAGGGCAACGTGCTCACCGGCCCGGAGGTCGTCGACGCGCTGGGCGACGCGTGGCTGGCCGGGTCCGCGCTGCCATTCGCCGAGCGGCTGGTCGCCGCGCTGCGCGCCGGTGACGAGGCCGGTGGCGACCGGCGGGGCCGGCAGAGCGCCGGCCTGCTGGTGGTCGAGCGAGGCGGCGGGTACGGCGGCCGCAGCGACGTGCTGGTCGACCTGCGGGTCGACGACCACCCCGACCCGGTCGCCGAGCTGGGCCGGCTGCTCGCCGTGCACGCCCTGCTGTTCAGCCGGCCCGACCCGGCCACCCTGCTCGACCTCAGCGGCGCCGTCGCCGACGAGGTGGCGGCGCTGCTCAGCGCGCTGGGCCACCCGGTGACCGACGACGGGCCGGAGGCGGCACTGATCTCCTGGGCCGGTTTGGAGAACCTGGAGGAGCGGCTGGTGCCGGGGCGGATCGACCCGGTGGTGCTGACGCACCTGCGCGGCGTCGCCCCGCACGTGCCCGCGCCCCGTTCGGCCAGCTGACCGGGGTCAGCGGCCGAAGGCGAGCCAGCGGAAGCTGGCGGCGTCGATCGCGGCCCGTTCCGGGCCGGTCAACGACGCCCGCCCGGTGGTCTTGCGGATCAGGGTCAGTCGATCCCAGCGCAACTCGGCCGGCACCGGTCGCCCGCCGGTGAGCAGGTCGGCGATGACCGTCGCCGCCTGCGGGGTGAGCCACGGTGGCCGGTCCAGCGCGGCGGCCAGGTCCAGGCCGTGCACGCCCACCTCGAGCACCCTGGTCCGCAGAAACTCGGTGACGCGCATCGCGTCGCCGTGCCGGGTCCGGACCACCCGCCCGGACGGGGCCGCGGCGACCGCCGCGTCGGCGGCCCGCCAGGCCCGGTCGAACTCGGTCGACAGCGCCGCCCGGTCCACCTGCCGCGCGTCCCGCCGGCCGCCGGAGATCCGACCGGCGTCCACCTCGGGGGTGAACTTCGCCGCGCCGAAGTAGCCGGCGGCGTCCACCTCGGCGCGCGGCGGGGCCGGCGCGGCGAGCATGTCGGTCAGCCGGCCGGCGCCGGTACGCACGTGCGCGATCAACTCTCGAACCGTCCACGGCGGGCAGTCGGTCACCCGGTCGAGGTCGGCGTCATCCAGCTCGCCCAGGATTTCGGTGAGCCGTGCGCACTCGGCGCGGAACGCCGCTCGGACCGGATCCACTCGTCCGCTCAGCCCTTGACCCGGGGCACCAGCCGGTGCACGACGGTGAGCACCAACGCCATCACCACGGCCATCGTGCCGGCGATGCCGGCGGCGCTGCCGGCGTACCCGGCGAAGAGCGGCCGGCGGGCCAGCTCGTCCGGGCCGGTGCCGCGCAGGTCGACGAGCCAGGACAGGGCCAGCCCGCAGGCGATCAGGGCGATCGCGCCGGCCGCCCCGAGCAGCAGCGCGGCGAGTCGGTGCGCGTCGCCGGGGGCGACCTCGGCCTGCTCCCGCTGGGTGATCAGCAGGAGCAGCCCGGCCAGCGCCGCCCAGACGCCCACCACCAGGTAGGCGGCGACCGCGTCGCTGGGTCGGTGCCAGCCAGCGGAGAGGGTAGCCACCCCGGCGACGGCGGCGTAGCCGGCAGCGAGGAACGCACCGACGGCCCGCACCTTGGGCGGCAGCACGAGCACCAGCGCGACCGCCACCGACGCGGCCACCGTGGTGTGGCCACTGGGCAGACTGTTTCCCACCGCCGCACGTTCCGGATCGAGGCCGTAGTCCGGCCGGCTCAGCCCGTACTTGAGCAGCTGGGTGGAGACGTTCGCCCCGGCGATCAGCAGGGTGGCGGCGATGGCCAGGGCGATCCGCCCCCGGATGAGGGCGATGAACCCGATCATCGCGGTGGCGGCCAGCAGGGAGACCACCGACATCGCGTTGAGGAGCTTGTCCACCGGGCCATCGATGCGATCCTGGCCGATCCGGTTACCGGTCAGCGCGACGGTGTCGATCCACTGGCCGATCTCGGTGTGCACGGCCACCCGCCAGACGACAACGAAGACGACCGTCTGGACAAGGGCCAGCGCGACCAACCAGACCGCCGTCCAACCCCTTGCCGTCGCCCGCATCCGCACACCGTAGCGGCCGGTGTCGGCCGACCGGCCGGTGGCCCACCGACGGCTGGCGGCTAGGTTGGGACGGACGCGAGGAGGTGGCGGTGGGCGGCACACCGGAACGGGACGCCGGCCAGGCCGCGCCCGACGCGGACAAGCGGACCGGGGTCGACCCGAGCCCTGACGGGCCGGCTCGGGCCGAGTCGTTGGCGGACCTGCTGGGCGGCCGGCGCGGCGCCATCGATGCCACCCTGCCGCCGCTGGCGTTCGCCGCGGGCTGGCTGCTCGGCGGCGAGTCGCTGGGGGCCGGGGTCGGCGCGGCGGTGGCCGTCGGCGCCGTGGTGGCCGGCGTACGGCTGCGTCGGGGTGACCGGCCGCGCTCGGTGCTGATCGGGTTGCTCGCCGTCTGCGTCGCGGCGTTGATCGCGGTGCGTACCGGCCGGGCTGAGAACTTCTTTCTGATCCAGGTGCTCTCCAACGCCGCCAGCGCGCTGGCCTGGACGGTCAGCATCGTGGTGCGGTGGCCGCTGCTCGGGGTGCTGGTCGGTGCCGTGTTGGGCCAGCGGGCGCGGTGGCGGCGCGACCCAGCGCTGCTGCGCGGGTACGGCCGGGCCAGCTGGGTGTGGACGGCGACCTACCTGCTGCGGTTGGCGGTGTTCGTGCCGCTGTTCCTGAGTGGACAGGTGCTCGCGCTGGTGGTGGCCCGGGTCGCGCTGACCTGGCCGCTGGTCGCTTCGGCGCTGGCGCTGAGCTGGGTGGTGCTGCGCCGGTCCCTGCCGGCCGGGCACCCGGGGTTGCGTCACCCGGTCACCGCGGAGTCTGCCGCGCCGCCCGCCTGAACCGGACCCGGCAGGGGCGCTGGTGGGCATAAAAAGAGGAGAGGCCGCCACGGGGGGAGCGGCCTCTCCGGTGACGTACGTTACTCCGTCACCGTCTTCGGCGTGATCCCGTGACCGCCCGAATTTCTGGGCTTTTTCGCGACAGCCTCCAGTCCGGGCGGTGGGGTGGGCCGGCCGATCCGCTGCGTTGGCCGGATGGCCGGCCCACCCCGGCCTGACCGTGGGTGTCAGGCCGTCCGCCGGCCGGGTCCCGTCGTTCCCCCGGACCCGGCCGGAACCCGGGGTGGGCGGGGCACGCTGCCCACACCAGGGGTGCTGTCAGCCGTTCGGGAACGGGTTGCCGTAGTCGGCGTACGCCATGGCGACGTCGCTGCGCACAGAACCGGTGGTAGGTCAGCTTCTGGGCCCTAGAGGACCGAGCTTGCGGATCGTGAGGCCGTGCTGGGTGCACGGGTCACGCCGCGTTCGGCAGGCTGGCTGCTGCCCAGCCTGTAACACCGCGTGCGGCGATGTTGCGGGCTGCGTTTCGGTCGGCGTGCTCAGCGAAGCCGCACGACCGGCAGTGGAAGGTGGATTGGTTGGGCCGGTTGGCCTTGGCGACGTGTCCGCAGGCGGAGCATCCCTGCGAGGTGTACGCCGGGTCGACGTGCACGACCGCCACTGCGGACCGCTTCGCCTTGTAGGCGATGTACTGGCCGAGTTGGTGGAACGCCCACGAGTGCAGCGTGACCCGCTGGGGCCGTCGGAGCCGTACCCGGTCGCGGATGCCGCCCAGGTCTTCCAGGGCGATTCCGCGGCCGGTGCGTTCGGCCTCGGTCACGATGCTCTTGGCGATGCGGTGGTTGGTGTCGGCGGCGAACCGGGATTCCTTGCGGCGGCGTTTCTTCAGCAGCCGTTTGGCGGATGTGGTGCCGATGGTCTGGAGTTTGGCGCGCAGGCGCTGGTTGCGGTGCCGGACCCGGTTTGTGGCTTTGCCGCTGTGGTGGCGGCCGTCGGAGTCGGTGGCGAGGTTGGCGATGCCGAGGTCGACGCCGAGGAACCCGTCCGGCTCCTTAGTGGGTGCGTCGGGGATGTCGCAGGTGGTGTACAGGTACCACTTGCCGTCGCGGCAGATCAGGTCCGAGTCGCCGTGGCGGTGCGTGACCAGGAGGGCGTGCTGCTGGTCGGAGCAGCCGAACAGGATCGGCCCGGCCCGTCCGGTGACGGTCCAGATCGACACGGTCCGGTCGGTCAGTCGCCAGGAAAGGCAGCGGTCGTCGTACGGCTGGGCCGCGTCCCGGCGGAACTGGATCGGCTTGCCCTCTGCTGCCTGCCGGCGTTTCGAGCCGGCCGGGCCGAGGGTCCCCGCCCGGATGTTGGCCTTCAGGGTGGCGTACGCCCCGGCGACCTTACGGGCGACGTGGATCGCGGGCTGGGCCGACAGGCCCATGTCCTTCAGTTGGCCGTAGGTGAGCCGCTGCAGCGACCGCTTGGCGAACACCCGCCGCTGATACGCCTGGGTGGAGGCGACGTTTGCGGCCTCGTTGCACAGGTCCAGGGTTGCCCGCAGCGCCGCATGCTGGGCGGCGTCCGGAAACAACCGGACCTGCACGACGATCTTCACTAGGCGCCCTGGTCGGCGTAGTCCACTTCGGCGGCCATCGACTTCGGCCACCGCCGCCAGGCAGCCCGGTCCGCTTCGTCTTCGGAGCAGCGAGTCACGGTCGTCAGGTGGGTCACGGCGCCGTCGATGTAGAGCGCAGCCTGATCAACCGTGCCGAGGTCCGGGGCGCCGTAGCCGAGCCGCGCCAGTTCCGCGACCAGCTCTGCGGCCCGAGCCTCGCTCGCCTGCTGCACGCGGGTCGCGTGCCGGCGGCGCGCCTCGGTCAGCCAGCCGGGCCTGCTGTCACGCAGCGACCGGACGTCCCTCTTCGTCCAGGGATGGTCGAGTTTCGGCAGGTCCGAGTAGTCGATGCCGAGGGCCTTGGCGGCCAAACCCGGCTTCACGGGCTTGTCCAGTTTGGCGAGCATGACCACACCGTAGCATCTTGTCCATGTCACCACGATGGACGCCAGATCCGGATGTTCGCCGAGGTAGAAGCGTTGTCTACAACCTGCAGGTTCATCTTGTCTTTGTCACCAAGTATCGGCGTGGCGTCCTCAACGACGCGATGCTCACCCACTGCGAACAGGTCATGCGGAACGTGTGCGCCGACCTGGGCGCGGCGCTGCGCGAGTTCAACGGCGAGGATGACCACGTGCACCTGCTCGTGCACTACCCGCCGAAGCTGTCGATCTCCACGCTGGTCAACCGGCTCAAGGGCGTCTCAGCGCACTACCTACGCGAGGAGTTCACCGGCCGGATCAACCGGCACATCATGCACGGCCACCTGTGGTCGCCGTCGTACTTCGCCGCGTCCTGCGGCGGCGCCCCACTAGAAGTGGTCAAGGAATACATCAAAGAACAGAAACATCCCGGTCCGTGACGCGACTCCTCCCGGCCCTCGAGGACCGGGATTCTCGCTACATCCGGTTGAAGCCGATGTTGGCGGTGGCGCCGGCATCGAGGTTGCCGTTCCACGACTCGTTGGTGGCGGTGACCTGGTTGCCGGTCTGGCTCCACCGTGCCGACCAGCCCTGGGTGACCCGCTGGTTTCCGGGGAAGCGCCCAGCCGGTGAGCGGGTCGCCAAGGCTCTTGATCGTCATGTTGGCGCTGAGGCCGGTGCTCGGACCCGCGTCCACGCGATCTGGCTCCTGTCGCGTTGAATCGACAGTGTGCTATGGAAGCGCTCCCACAGCAAGCGTGCGGCAGGCCGAATCAGAGCCTTGTTTCGATCTCGTTTTGGGTCTTTCACAAAGGCGTGACGGGCGTTACAGTCGCAGCATCGTCGATGGGAGCGCTTCCATCGACAAGGTTCCAACTAGAAGATCACCGGGACCGTCTCTGACGGGCCCGGTGAACCAGCCCGAGGGCCGACGACGGGCCAGCCCGGACGCCGTCGTCAGCCATCGTCCCGCCACACGGAGGGAGGTGGAACCAGAGCCACTCGCGTGGCCCGGCTCCCGCGCGACACGCACGGCAGGACCCAAATTCCGCCCGTGTGTGTGCAGTTACGGTGGGGACGGGGGTTGCCCTCCCCCGTCCCCACACTAAACCCCCGTACACGATGGGAAAAGAGGCTGACGGGACAGGCGCGCCGCGCCGCCCGGTCGGCCTCGTTCGCTGTCCGGGGCCCGCACCCCTCAACCCGCCACTCCCGGCCGACACGACGGCCGGCTGACCGGGCTCGCCGCCCCTGACCTATCATGGGAGCGCTCCCGAATCTCGGCGGTGGCCCCGTATCCACGAGGAGAATCATGTCGATACCTACCGGGCCCGCCGGCCCGCTGCGCTTTCCCCGCGACTTCGGCTGGGGCGCGGCCACCTCCGCGTACCAGATCGAGGGCGCCGCAAAGGAGGACGGCCGCGGCGAGTCGATCTGGGACACCTTCAGCCGCACCCCCGGGCGCACCCGCAACGGCGACACCGGCGACGTCGCCGCCGACCACTATCACCGGTACGCCGAGGACCTCGACCTGATGCGCGACCTCGGGCTACGCAGCTACCGCTTCTCCATCTCCTGGCCACGGATCCAGCCCGACGGCACCGGCGCGCCCAACCAGCGCGGGCTCGACTTCTACCGCCGCCTCCTCGACGGCCTGCACGAGCGCGACATCGCGCCGATGGCCACCCTGTTCCACTGGGACCTACCCCAGGCCCTGCAGGACGCCGGCGGCTGGGAATCGCGGGACACCGCCCACCGCTTCGCCGACTACGCCGACGCGGTGTTCCGCGCCCTCGGCGACCGGGTGCCGGCCTGGCTCACCATCAACGAGCCCAAGACCGTGGTGCAGAACGGCTACCTCAGCGGCCACCACGCCCCCGGCCGGCAGGACCCGGACGCCGCCTACCTGGTCGCCCACCACCTGCAGCTCGCCCACGGACTCGCGGTCCGCGCGCTGCGCGCCGCCGGCGGCACCGGCCGGATCGGCCCGGCACTCAACCTGCACCCCTGCTACCCCGCCGACGACTCGCCGGACGCGGCCACGGCCACCCGCCTCTACGACGGCTACGAGAACCGCCTCTACCTCGACTCCCTGCTCAAGGGCAGCTACCCGGAGGACGTGCTGGCCGACCTCGGCCCACAGAGCCGGATGGTCCGCGGCATCCGCGACGGCGACCTGGCGGTCATCTCCTCGCCGGTCGACCTGCTGGCGGTGCAGTACTACACGCCGATCTACGTCACCGCCGACGGCCGCACCGAGCAGCGCTGGCCGACCTCCGAGGCCGAGTGGCAGCAGATCTACCCCGACGGGATGTACGACATCCTGACCCGGGTCACCCGCGACTACGGCCCGATCCCGCTCACCGTCACCGAGAACGGGCTGCCCACCCCGGACGCCCTGGCCGCGGACGGCACCATCGACGACCCCGGCCGGATCAGCTTCCTGCGCGACCACCTGGCCGCCGCCCACCGGGCCATCGCCGACGGTGTGCCGCTGGAGAGCTTCCACGTCTGGTCGCTGCTGGACAACTTCGAATGGGCCGAGGGGTACGACCAGCGGTGGGGACTGGTCTACGTGGACTACCCGACCCAGCGGCGAGTGCTCAAGCGCAGCGCCCACTGGTACCGGTCGGTCATCGCCGACGGCGGCCTCTGAGCGGGCCGCCCGGACGGCCGGGCCCGGACGGCTCGGCTCCGTTGAGCCGGTGACCGTCCGGGACACGGCCGGACCATCAGCGGGGCAGCGCCTGCTGCAACTCCGCCCGCAGCGCCGGGGTGAGCATCTCCCCCGCCTGCTTGGCCAGCCGGGCCATCTCGTAGCCCACCACGCCGATGTCCGCGTCCCCGGCGGCCAGCGTGGCCAGAATCGACCCGTCCCGCACCTGCATCACCAGAAAGTAGCCTCGACCCATCTCGACCACCGTCTGCTTGACGACGTCATTGTCGAACATCTGGGCCGCGCCCGCGGTGATGCTCATCAGGCCGGAGGTCACCGCGGCGAGCTTGTCCGCATGGTCGCGGGGCAGGTTGTCGGAGAGCGCCACCAGCAGCCCGTCGGAGGAGACCACCACGGCGTGCGCCACACCCGGCACCCGCTCCGCGAACGCGCTCACCAGCCAGCTCAGGTCCCGTGCCTCCTGGCTCAACGTCGTCACTGTCGTCGTCCCCCTTCGTCGTGCCCCCCGAAGGGTGGCACGGGTATCTCGGTGGTGTCCTCGGCCTCAGCACGCCGTACCCCGCTGTAGAGCCGGGAAAGCATGCCACCGACCGCCTCCGGGTCCAGATCGTCGCGCGCCGGCGCCGATTCCGGCCGGGCCGGGCGGGTGACCGCGGAGAGCTGTGCCATCGGTACCCGCATCGGCAGGCCCCGCTCGTTCGTACCGGCGGTCACCGGGATGGCCGGCGGCACGACCGGCCCCGCCCCCGCCGGCCCGACCGGACCCTCCGGGGACCACCAGCCGCCGCCGTTACCCGACCGCGCCGGGGCGAGCACGTCCCCCGCCCGGACCGACCCCTGGCGGGGCACGGCGATCCCCGGCGGGCGGCCCGCCACGGGCAGGTCCAGTGGCGCCACGGCCGGCCCGGGCACGCCCGCCGCCCGGGTGGCCCCAGGCACCCGCCGGGCTCCCACGCCCCGAGCCGCGCTCGTGGCCAACATCCGGGCTGGCGCCGGCGGATCCAACTCCACCGCCCCCGCCGGGGCCAGCAACGCTGCGGGCAGCACGAGCCGGGCGACGAGACCATCCTCGCCGCCGTCCAGCCGCACCCGCACGCCGAGCCGGGCGGCCAGGTGGCTGACCACGAACAGACCCATCCGCTCGACCGCCGCGACGTCCGCGGCCGGCGGGCTGGCCAGCACCACGTTCGCCTCAGCCAGCGCGGAAGGGCTCATGCCCAGGCCACGATCGGCGATCTCGATCAGCGCGGACACGGCCTCGACCCGGGCGGTCACCACCACGACGGTGTCCGGTCGGGAGAAGGCGGTGGCGTTCTCCAGCAGCTCGGCCAGCATGTGCACCAGCTCACCGACGGCGTGCCCGACCAGGTGCACGTTGCCCACCGACTCGAGGCGGACACGCTGGTACTGCTCGATCTCGGCGGCGGCGGCCAGCAGCACCGCGCCGAGGCCCACCGGCCGGTTCCACCGGCGGGTGGACTCCGTGCCGGCCAGCACCAGCAGGCTCTCGTCGTTGCGGCGCATCCGGGCGGCCAGGTGGTCGAGCTTGAACAGGTTCTCCAGCTGGTCCGGGTCGCTCTCCTCGCGCTCCAGATCGTCCAGCAGCTCCAGCTGGCGCTCCACCAGCACCTGACTGCGCCGGGCCAGGTTGACGAACATCGCGTTGACGTTGCGGCGCATCAGCGCCTGCTCGACGGCGACGGTGACCGCGCTGCGGTGCACCGCGACGAACGCCTCGGCCAGCTCGCCGATCTCATCGAGCGAGCGGACCACCGCCGGCGGGACCTCAATGCCGGGCACCCCGCCGGTGACCGTCCGCAGCCGGTCCAGCGCGTCCGGCAGCTCGATCTGCGCGATCCGCAGCGCCTGGCTGCGCAACAGCCGCATCGACCGGGCGACCGACCGGCCGACGAGCAGCGAGATCAGCAGGGCGACCAGCAGCACCGCGACGATCCCGCCGACCACCAGCAGGGTGGTGCGCAGCTGGCCGGTGCTGGCGTCGTCGGCCTGTCGCACGGCGTCGTCCAGCACCCCCGCCTCGACCTGCCGCAGCAGCTCCTGGCGTTGCTGGCTGGCCGCCCACCACTGCTCCGAGGGCAGCACCTCGGGCGGTGCGTCACCGGCCGGCAGGCTGCGCTCCTCCAACCGGGTGGCGACCAGGAACAGCGGATCCACCGAGCTCTCGTCGTACCGGCGGATCTGGTCGCTGGTGGCGGCCACCCGGAACGCGCCGAGCGCGGTCAGTTGCTGGGCACGCAGGTCGGTGAGCAGCACCCGGTCCTCGGTGCCGTACCGGCCGGCGCGCGCGGCGGCGTAGAGCTGGGCCCGAACCCGCGAGGAGAGCTCCTTGACCCGGGCCAGCTGGACGTAGCGCAGCACCGCGTCGCTCAACGCCGGCCGCTCCTGACCCGGCGTCGGCTCCGCGAGCAGGTCGAGCAGCACGTCGACAGCCCGGTGGTAGTTGCTCAGGATGGTGTCGTTGCTGAGCACCGCCGGCGGGATCGCCGGCCGGATGTCCACCACCTGGTCGTACGCCTCCAGCACCTCGGAGAAGGCGACCCGCCAGGAGGCGTCGGCGTCGGCCAGCGGCTCGGCCGCCCGCCGCAGGTCCACAATGGCCCGGTCGGTGGCCGACTGCAGAGGCTTCAGGGCCGCGGCCGAGGTCTCCCGGTCGCCACCGCGGCGCAGCTCCCCCAGCTCCCCCGCGGAGCGGTCCCGCTCCTGCTGGAGCTGGTGCACCACCGCAGTGATCTGCCGGCCGATGCCCACCTGACGGGCGAAGTCGTTCAACGCCGTGGTCCGCCCCACCAGCGCGCTGGTCTGCACGCCGGCGAGCACCAGGAACGCCACCGACGGCACCACCAGAACGGTGGCCAGCTTGGTGCTCATCCGCCAGTCGCGCAGCCGGAACGGCGAGCGGCGCCGGTGGGGAACAACCCGGACATCGAAGCGACGCCGGCGATGGTTCGACACCGCGCCGTTCACCGGGTCGGGACCGACCGCCACCCTGCCTCCTCCGTCCTGCCGCGTCCACCGCGGTCCGGGGAGCGCAGTCCATCCAACCAGGCTCGGGAGCGCTGTCAACGGTCCGAACGTGGCGGCGGTTCAGAGAGGATACTGCGGGTGCGAAGGTGGTGTCGTGGTCGGTAAGACCAGCTCGTCCGTCCGGCCGATGTCGGCGAGCTCCACCGCGTCACCGTAACGGCCCAGCGCCACCAACGCGGCGCCGGTGGCACCGATCTCCGGATTGCGTTGGTGCGACACCGGTCGCGGCGCGAGCGCCGTCGCGAACGACTGCCGCCACCACACCGACGCGGCCACCGCGCCACCGCCCAGCACCACCTCGACCGGTCGGTCGATCGTGGACTCCAGCTCCGCGAGGTCGTGGGCGACCAGCTCGCACAGGCCCTGCATCAGCCCGGCCAGGATGTCCACCGCCGTGGTGCCGAAGCTGAGCCCACGCAGCTCGCCCGTGCCCGCCGGGGCCAGCCCGGGCGCCCGGTCGCCGCCGAAGCGGGGGTCGGCCGGCCGGCCACCGCCCGCCGGCACCAGCGCCAGCGCCGCGTCCAGTTCAGCGCCCTGGGGTAGCCGCAACTCCCGGTCGGCCCAGGCGAACAGGTTGCCACCACTGGAGTACGCCGCGCCGGTCACCACGTGGTCGTGGTCGACCCGGTAGCGCCAGAGCCGTTCGGGCAGCCGGGGCAACGGCTCGCCGGCCGGGATCCGCTGCATCAGCCGTACGGCCGCGGAGGTGCCGACGGTCACCGCGGCCCGGCTCGGGTCCACGCAGCCCGAGCCGACGTTCGAGGCCCCGCCGTCGCCCACCGGCGGCGACCACCGGGCCTCGGCCAGCTGCGGCCAGCGGCGGGCGCGGTCGGCCCGTAGCCGGCCATGCCATTCCAGCTCGCCCAGGGGCGGCAGCTCCTGCGGTCGCGCCTCGGCCAGCGTCAGCGCCTCGTCGTCCCAGCGCAGGCTGCCCAGGTCCAGCAGGCCGGTCCCGGAGGCCTGGGACACCGACATGGGTGCCCCCACGAGCAGCTCTCCCAGCACGTACTCGGGCAGGCCGACGAACCGGGCGATCGGGCTGCCGGACTGCTCGCGCAGCCAGGGCAGCCGCACCGTCCAGTAGTTGCGGTGCCACCAGCAGCCGGTGCGCTGGTGGAAGTCGTCCGGGTCGGCTGGGCCGGGCGCACCGTCGCGCGGCGTCGGCCGGGTGTCCAGCCAGGTGAGCACCGGACCCAGTGGGGTGCCGTCGCGGTCCAGCGGGAGCACCGAGTGCCACTGCGCCGAGACCGCGACCAGATCGACGTCGTGCAGGTGCCCCGCGGCGGCCAGCTCGTCGAGGCACTCGATCAGGGAGGCGAGATAGTCGGGACCGGAGAGCGTGCCGGTGCCGTTGTCGCCGATGGCGAGGTTGACCTTCCGCCGGGCCAGGGCGCCGGGCATCGGTTGGGTGTCCCCGTCCAGCACCAGCCCGCGTACCGAGGAGGTGCCCAGATCGAGCGCGAGAATGTTCATCGCCGGTCAAGTTACCCGCTGCCGACCGTGCCGGAACGTCGGTCGGGCCGGGCGCCACCGGGACGCGCCATCGGGTTCCGGGCCCGGCTGCGGGCGCGTAGGGTGGATCGCATGCTCGCGCATCTGACCTGCTGGTGGCCCGCCGACCCGGCGGCCACCCCCCGCGCGTAGCTCCATCCACGCGGCCGCCATCGAGGCGGCCGCCGGATCTCCCGGCCCGGATGGCCGCCCCACTGGCGGCGCCCGGCCCCACGGAGAACCCGATGACCCGCCTGACCCACCTGACCGACCTGCTCGCCGCCGTTGCGCGCGGCGTCGACCCAGGCCCCTTCGCGCTGCTGCGCCGCGAGGGCGCCGACGAGCTGGAGCTGTTCACCGGCCCGGTCGACACCGTCGACCGGCTGGCGGACATCCCGCTGCAGCCGGGCGCGCCCGGGGCGCGGACGCTGGCCCTGGTGCCGTACCGGCAGATCACCGAGCGCGGTTTCGCCTGCCGCGACGACGGATACCCGCTGGAGTGCCTCCAGGTCCGCGAGCACCGACGGATCGCCCTGGCCGGCGCGCTGGCCGCGCTGCCCGACGAACCGGTGCGCGCCGTCGACGCCGCGTTCGACGTCACCGACGAGGAGTACGCGCAGACCGTGCAGCGGGTGCTGTCCGAGGAGATCGGCCGCGGCGAGGGTGCCAACTTCGTCATCCACCGCACCCTGCACGCCACCGTGCAGGGCCCGCCGCTGGTGGCCGCGCTGGCCGCGCTGCGCCGGCTGCTGGTCGCCGAACGCGGCGCGTACTGGACGTTCGTGGTGCACACCGGCACTCGGACGCTGGTCGGCGCCAGCCCGGAGCGGCACGTCAGCGTCGACGACGGGCTGGTGATGATGAACCCGATCAGCGGCACCTTCCGGCCCGTCGGCGGCACGCCGGACCGGGCGGCGCTGCTGCGCTTCCTCGCCGACCCCAAGGAGGTCGAGGAGCTGTACATGGTGCTCGACGAGGAGCTGAAGATGATGGCCACCGTCGCGGAGCACGGCGGTCAGGTGATCGGCCCGTACCTCAAGGAGATGTCGCACCTGGCACACACCGAGTACCTGCTCGCCGGTCGGGGCACCCGCGACGTGCGGGAGGTGCTGCGGGAGACGATGTTCGCCCCCACCGTGACCGGCAGCCCGATGGAGAACGCATGCCGGGTGATCGCCCGGCACGAGCGCGTCGGCCGGGGCTACTACGCGGGCGTGCTGGCCCTGCTCGGTCACGACGAGGCGGGCCGGCAGACGCTGGACGCGCCGATCCTGATCCGTACCGCCGAGATCTCCCCCAGCGGCCGGCTGCGGGTGCCGGTGGGCGCCACCCTGGTCCGGCACTCGACGGCGGCCGGCGAGGTGGCCGAGACGCACGCCAAGGCGGCCGGGGTGCTGGCCGCGCTCGGCCTCGGCCCGGCGGCGCCCGCCGGCGACGGCGGGCCGGTCGCGCGGCTGGCCGACGACCCGGCGGTACGCGAGGCGCTGGCCGGGCGCAACGCGCCGCTGGCGCGGTTCTGGCTGGACCAGCGGGCGCCGGACGCGCCAGGGCTGCCCGGGTTGATCGGCCGCCGGGCGCTGATCGTGGACGCCGAGGACACCTTCACCGGCATGCTGGCTCACCAGCTGGGCGCGTTGGGTCTCGCGGTCACGCTGCGGCCGTGGCACGCCAGCGGCCCGGTCGACGCCTATGACCTGGTGGTGGCCGGGCCCGGACCGGGCGACCCGGGCAGCGAGGACGAGCCGAAGATGGTGGCGCTGCGCGGGCTGCTGACCGGGCTGCTGGCGAGCGGTCGCCCGACTCTCGCGGTCTGTCTCGGCCATCAGGTGCTGGCCGGGCTGCTGGGGCTGCCCCTGCACCGGCGCGAGGCCCCCTACCAGGGGTTGCAACGGGAGGTGCCGCTGTTCGGCCACCCCCGTCGGGTGGGCTTCTACTCCACGTTCACCGCCCGCGCCGAGGTGGACCGGCTGGACACCGCGTACGGGCCGGTGGAGCTGGCCCGGGACGTGCGCGACGGCGCCGTGCACGCGCTGCGCGGGCGCGCCTTCGCCGGGGTGCAGTTCCACCCCGAGTCGGTGCTCAGCCCGGACGGGCTCGCCGTGCTGACCGACCTGCTGGGCGACCTGCTGCCGGCCCCGCGCCCGGATGAGCTGTCGGCGGCAGGCGGACGGGCATAGTCACCACGCCTGAGGGGTACGGCTGGATCGACCGGTGGTCGGACGGGATCGAGAGCCCCTGCCCGGCCACCGGTCACCGGTCGGCTCAGCCGGCCAGGCCCTTCTTCAGCGCGGTGCCGATCTGTACCGCCCGTCGGGCGGTGAGCGCGGCGGCGCCCAGCGCCACGGCGTCCGGGGGGATCTCCCCGTTGTTGCTGGTGTGCGAGGCGCCGTACGGGTTGCCGGCGATGAACTGGCTGGTGTCGGTGTAGGCGGGGGTCACCACGACTCCACCCCAGTGGTAGAAGACCGTGAAGAGCGAGGTCAGGGTGGTCTCCTGCCCGCCGTGCGCGGTCGACGTCGAGGTGAACGCGGAGTAGACCTTGTTGACCAGCGCGCCCTGGGCCCACAGCGGGCCGGTCGTGTCGATGAACTGCTTCAACTGGGCGGCGATCATGCCGTACCGGGTCGGCGCGCCGAAGATCACCACGTCGGCCCAGGACAGGTCGTCGACCATCGCCTCGGGCACATCCTGGGTCTCCAGGCGGTGTGCCTGCCACCCGGAGTTGGAGCGGATCGCCTCGTCCGGCGCCAGCTCGCGCACCTTGCGCAGGCGCACCTCGGCGCCGGCATCCCCGGCAGCCTCGCACACGGCCTGCGCCATCTGGTACGTGATGCCGGTGGCGCTGTAGTAGATCACCGCTACCTTGGTCTGGGCAGCCATCAGATGTTCCCCTTCTCGTCAGAGTCAGCTCCGGCGACTACCCGTTGCCTGCACCGTCAAACGGCAGCCGGCGCGCGCTGCCCCGCCGATCGGCGGCCGCATCCTCAAGTTTTCCGCAAGTTCCGGGGCGTTCCGACCCTCGGGTGCTCACGGAGAGCGATCCTGATGTCACCGGTGCCGACGGGAGTACTCCGCCGCCCCGCGCCGGGCACCTGAACGGGGGATCGCGCTCCGCCGGCAACGGGGCGGGCGTAGCGCGATCAGGGGCCCGTCCGCCGGTCACCGCCTCCAGTCAGCGGACCAGCGCCGCCATCAGCCGTTCCAGCTCCGCCGCCGGGTCGGCGGTGAGCCCGGTGTGCACCGGCCCGGTCTGGATCATCGTGCTGCGTGGCGCGGCCAGCCAGTGGAACCGCTCGCCGAGCCGCATCCGGGTCGCCGGTCCGTCACCGGCGCAGGTCCGGTCCCAGGAGTCGAGCACCGCGGCCACCGCCGGCAGGTCCACGTCGGGCGCCAGCGCGCGGACCCGATCGGCGTCCAGGTGCGTGCGCGCGGCAAGGAAGTCGCGCTGCTGGCAGTAGAGCAGCACGCCGACGTTGATCTGCTCGCCGCGCTCGATGCGGGGCACCAGCCGGATGACGGCGTACTCGAAGGGTTGCCTCATGCCGCGCTCCCCTGCGGCAGCCAGTCGGCGGTGCGCGCGACCCGGGCGGACAGGTGCGCCAGGTACGCCTCCCGCGCCGCATCGGCCGAGTCGAAGTCGGCGGCGGTCAGCCACTCCTCCGGCACCAGCGCCAGCACCTCGCGGAGCAGCTCCGGGGTGACCCGGGGGGCCAGTTCGGCGTCGGCCTCGGCGAGCCGGTCGGCGTACGGCGCGAGCACGTGGTCCTCGGCGCGGTACGCCCGGTGCACGGCGGCGCCGGCGCGCGGCCAGTTGTGGTGGAAGTACAGGCAGGCGCCGTGGTCGATGAGCCACAGCTCCCGGTGCCAGACCAGCAGGTTCGGGTTGCGCCAGCTCCGGTCGACGTTCTCCACGTACGCGTCGAACCAGAGCACCCGCGAGGCCAGCCTCGGGTCGACAGGATGCGCGACCGGGTCGAAGCCCAGCGCCCCGGGCAGGAAGTCCATCCCCAGGTTGGCGCCGCCGCTGTTGCGCAGCAGCTCCTGCACCTCCTGGTCGGGCTCGGCCCGACCGATCACCGGGTCGATGTCGAGCACCACCAGCGGTGGTACCCGCAGCTCCAGGCGGCGGGCCAGCTCACCGCAGATCACCTCGGCGATCAGCGCCTTGGGCCCCTGCCCGGCGCCGCGGAACTTCGCCACGTACGTGCCGAGGTCGTCGGCCTCCACCACGCCCGGCAGCGAGCCACCCTCGCGTAGCGGGGTGACGTAGCGGATCGCGGTGACCTGGCGGAGCACGTCGCCCACCCTACTGTGATCTCCGGCCGCGCCCGCCGGAGCCGTCGCGCGACGCGGCCGGCGAGCGCGCCCCGGCCCGGCGCGTCGATCGTGCGCGTCGGTGAGCGTCAGTCGAGCTTGTCGCGGAGGTCGTCGACCTGCTGTTGGAGGCGGTCCACCGCACCCTCGTTGTTGATGAAGGTGGAGATGCCCGCGGCGAGGCCCAGTCCGATGAGCACCGCCAGGATGCTCAGCACCAGGCCACCGATCGCCACGCCCCGCCCGGTCACGCCTGGGCGGCGGGACATCTTCAGCCCGACGATGCCGAGGATGACCCCGATGATGCCGAGCACCAACCCGATCCAGGCGAGGATGGCGGTCAGCACGCTGATCAGGCCGGCCACGCCGAAGACCAGGGCGAAGGTGGCGGCCGCGCTGGTCTTCGCGCGGGCGTCCGCCCGATGGGTCCGGGACCCGGCCGGCGCGCCCGTACCCCGGGCCGGCTCGTTTGCGGCAGTCATCAGACTCCCTTCCGCACGCGCGGCGCGCGTACTTCCGACGCGCCGCTTTCCCGCTGCGCCGGCCGTTACGCCCCCTGGGCGCGAACCGGCGAGCGACAGGCCACGGGCGCGGGGGCGGCGGATGCGCGGGACGCCGCGTCAGGCGGAGTCGTCGGTGGGTGGCCCTAGGCTGGCAGCCCGGCAACCGGAAGGGGCACGACCCATGCCTGTCGACCTCAGCGCAGCCGACGCGCTGGCGCTGCGGATGAGCAGCCTGCTGCTGCGGCCGCACCCGGGCGTCCGACCCGGCAGCGTCGCCGAGGTGGTCGAGTGGTTCGGCGCGATGCAGGCACAGGACCTGGCTAGTGGGCTGTGGTCGCTGGGCGCGCGGCTGCCCGGGCAGACCGTGACCGACGTGCAGGCGGCGTTGGAGAAGCGGGAGGCGCTGCGCACCTGGCCGATGCGGGGCACCGTGCACCTCGTCCCGCCCGCCGACGCGCGCTGGATGCTGGAGCTGACCGGCGTCCGGTCGCTGGCCGGCGCGTCGACCCGGCGGGCGCAGCTCGGGCTCACCGACGCCGACGCCGACCGGGCGGTGGATGTGCTCGGCGCCGCGCTGGCCGGCGGCGGCCGACTCACCCGGGCGCAGTGCCTGGCCACCCTCCGCGCGGCCGGCCTGGCCACCGACAGCCAGCGCGGCTACCACCTGCTCTGGTACGCCAGCGTGCGCGGAGTGACCTGCCTTGCGCCGAACGTCGGCACCGAACAGACCTTCGCGCTGCTCGACGAGTGGGCGCCCGGGCCACGGCAGTTGGACCGGGACGAGGCGCTGGCCGTGCTCGCCCACCGCTACGTGCGCGGGCACGGTCCGGTCACCGCCCGCGAGTTCGCCGGCTGGACCGGCCTCACCCTGACCGACGCGCGGCGTGGGCTGGCCGCCGCCGGCGACGTGCTGACCGTGGTGCGGGTCGACGGTGTGGAGATGCACGTCGACGCGGCGCTGGCCGACGCACCGCGCCCCCCGGTCGACGACGTGCTGGTGCTGCCCGGCTTCGACGAGTACCTGCTCGGCTTCCGGGACCGCGCGTTGATGCTCGACCCCGCGCACCAGGCCGCCGTCGTGCCGGGCAACAACGGCATCTTCCAGTCCACCGTGGTCCGCGCCGGCCGGGTGGTGGGCCTGTGGAAACGTCGCGTCGCCCGGGCCGCGGTCACCGTGACGATCCAGCCGCTGACGCCACTGGACACCGCCGGACGTGCCCGGGTCGAGCAGGCCCTGGGCCGGTACGCCGACTTCCTCGGGCTGCCGCCCCGGTTCGACTGGCCGGCCTGACCAGCGCGGCGTCGGGCGTCAGTCCTCGTCCGGGCTGGCAGGTCGCGGGCGGGCCGCGGTCAGCACGTCGACGACCCGGGCCACCCGGGGGTCCGCACAGATCTCCGCCACGGTCGCCGGCAACGGCAGCCGCCAGTTCGGATACTCGTCCACCGTCCCCGGCATGTTCGGCTGACGCACCTCGCCCAGCACGTCGTAGAGGGAGACGCCGAGCAGTCGGGTCGGGCTGGCCGCGAGCGCGGCGTGCATCGCCACCACCACCTCGCCGTCATCCGGCGCGGCCGTGTCGGGCAGCAGCGCCTCGGCACGCAGCATCGTCAGCAGCCGCTCCCGGTCCGCGTCGGCCCGGGCCCGCTCCACCGCCACGTCGGCGCCGAGCAGCTTCAACTCGTCGCGTACCCGGACGTGCTCGCCGGTCAGGAAGCCGGGAGCGGTCGGCAGGTCGTGGGTGGAGATCGTGGCCAGCGCGTTGCGCGGCCAGCGGGTCGGCGGAACGAAGTCGCCGTCGTCGTCCCTGGCGAACCACAGCACGGTCGAGCCGAGCATGTTCCGCCCGCGCAGCCCCCGGGTCACCGCCGGCTGGACGGTGCCAAGGTCTTCGCCGACCACCACCGCCCCGGCCCGGTGGGCCTCCAGCGCGAGGATGCCGAGCATCGCCTCGGCGTCGTAGCGGACGTAGGTGCCCTCGGCGGCCCCGGCACCCGGCGGCACCCACCACAGCCGCCACAGCCCGGCGACATGATCGACCCGCAGGCCACCGGCGTGCCGCAGGGTCCGCCGCAGCATGTCCCGGTAGGCCGCGTAACCGGTGGCGGCGAGCCGGTCCGGGCGCCACGCGGCAAGCCCCCAGTCCTGGCCGAGCTGGTTGAAGTCGTCCGGCGGGGCGCCGACCCGCACGCCTTGGGCCAGCACGTCGGCGAGCTGCCAGCCGTCCGCGCCACCCGGGTCGATGCCGACGGCCAGGTCGTGCACCACGCCGACCAGCATCCCGGCCGCCCGGGCCGCCGCCGTGACGGCGTCGAGCTGCTCGTCGCACAGGTGTTGCAGCCAGGCGTGGAAGGCCACCCGGTCGGCGAGCTGGCGGCGCTGCTCAGCGACCGCCGGGGCGTCCGGGTGGTGCAGCTCCGCCGGCCAGGCCCGCCAGTCGTTCCCGTGCCGCTCGGCCAACGCGCACCAGGTGGCGAACGTCGTCAGCGCCGGGTCCGCGCCCAGGTCCACCGGCTGGGCGTACGGATGCAGCAGCTCCAGGGCGTGCCGCTTGGCGGTCCACACCTCGTCGTAGTCGATCAGGTCGCCCCGGTCGGGGCGCAGCGCGTCAACCACCGCCCGGGTCGCCGGGTCGGCTGCCCGGTACGCGGCGGTCTCGCTGACCCGCAGGTAGAGCGGGTTGACGAAGCGCCGACTGGCCGGCGAATACGGTGAAGCGGCGACCGGATGCGCCGGCCCGACCGCGTGCAGTGGGTTGAGCAACACCAGCCCCGCGCCGGTGGCACCGGCCCAACCGGTGAACTCGGCCAGGTCACCGAGGTCGCCCATGCCCCAGGAGCGTTCCGAGGTGAGCGCGTAGAGCTGAAGCATCCAGCCCCAGGTGCGCGGCGGCACGGGCAGCCGGCGGGGCACCACCACCAGCGTCGCCTCCCGGCCGGCGCAGGCCAGCCGGTGCCAGCCCAGCGGCAGGTCCGCCGGCAGCTCGCCGTCGACCGCGCGGTGGCCACCGTCCTCCAGGGTCACCACGCCCGGGCCGGGAAGCACCCGAGTGGCGCCGTGGGTGAGCACCACCGTCTCCGGCAGGGCGGCCCGGTCGACCGCGCGGGCGGCGGTGAGCGCGTCGGCGATGGCCGCCGGGTTGGTGGCATCCACGCCGAGGAGGCCGAGCACGCCGACGACGGTCTCCGGCGCGACCTCGACGCGCCGGTGCCGCCAGTCCTCGTACCAGGTGGACACGCCGTGCGCGTTGGCCAGCGCGACCAGTCGTCGGTTCATCCGTCCCCCGCTTCACGACGCGACCTGCGACCACCTTGTCACGGCCGGGCGTGCGGCGCAGGACCCGACGGGGCCGGCGGGCGGACCGCCGGCCCCACCACGGTGGACGTTGTCAGTCGGCGAGCGCGCCGGCCGCCCGGCCCTCGTGCAGGGTGAGGTTGCGCCCGTTGGCCGGGTCGAACAGGTGGATCTTCTCCAGGTTGAACCAGACCCGGCGCGACTGCCCCTCGGCCACCGGGGACTCGGCCGACAGCCGGGTGACCAGGTTGCTGCCGGCGCCGCTGAAGTCGGCTGAGCCCGCGTCGGCGGCCAACTCCTCCAGCTCGGCGGCGCTGGCCTTCTCTCCCTCCACGGTGAAGTAGACGTACTTGTCCGAGCCCATCGACTCGACGATCTCCACCGGAGCCTCGAACTCCAGGCCCCGGCGGCGGGTGTCCTCGTCGACCAACTCGGCGTCCTCGAAGTGCTCGGGGCGGACACCGAGGATCAGCTCACGCGGCGCGTCGGCCGCCTCCAGTTCCCGGCGGACCCGATCGCCGAGCGGCACGTCGCCCAACGCGGTACGCAACCCGCCGTCCTGCACGACGGCGTGCAGGAAGTTCATCGACGGCGAGCCGATGAAGCCGGCCACGAAGAGGTTGCGCGGGTGGTCGTAGAGCTCCTGCGGCGGGCCGACCTGCTGCACCGCACCGCCGCGCATGATCACAACCCGGTCACCGAGGGTCATCGCCTCGGTCTGGTCGTGCGTGACGTAGACGGTGGTGGTGCCGAGCTGCTTCTGCAACCGGGACACCACCGTGCGCATCTGCACCCGCAGCTTGGCGTCCAGGTTGGACAGCGGCTCGTCCATCAGGAACGCCTTCGGCTGCCGGACGATCGCCCGACCCATCGCCACCCGCTGGCGCTGCCCACCGGAGAGGTTGGCCGGCCTGCGGTCCAGCAGCGGGGTCAGCTCCAACACCTTGGCCGCCTCGTCGACCTTCTGGTTGATGGCCTCCTTGTCCAGCTTCGCCAGCCGCAGCGGGAAGGCCATGTTCTCCCGCACGGTCATGTTCGGGTACAGCGCGTACGACTGGAACACCATGGCGATGTCCCGGTCCCGGGGGGCCTTGTCGTTGACCCGTTGACCGCCGATGCGCAGCTCGCCGGAGCTGATGTCCTCCAGCCCGGCGATCATGTTGAGGGTGGTGGACTTGCCGCAGCCCGAGGGGCCGACCAGGATGACGAACTCGCCGTCGGCGATCTCCAGGTCGACGTCCTGCACGGCGACGGTCCCGTCCGGGAACTTCTTGCTCACCTTGTCGAGCACGATGTCAGCCACGACTACCACCTATCCCTTGACTGCGCCGGAGGTCAGGCCGGACACGATGCGGCGCTGGAAGAAGAGGACGAACAGAATGATCGGAATGGTGATCACCACGGCGGCGGCGCAGATCGCCCCGGTCGGGTCCTCGAACTGCGACTCGCCGGTGAAGAACGACAGCGCGACCGGCACCGTACGAGCCCGCTCGGTGGAGGTCAGCGTGATGGCGAACAGGAAGTCGTTCCAGCAGAAGATGAAGACCAGGATCGCCGTGGTGAACAGCCCGGGGGCGGCCAGCGGGGCGATGACCCGCCGGAACGCCTGACCCTGGGTGGCGCCGTCCATCTTCGCCGCCTTCTCCAGGTCCCACGGGATCTGCTTGAAGAACGCCGACAGCGTGTAGATCGCCAGCGGCAGCGCGAAGGTGATGTACGGCAGGATCAGCCCGGGCCAGGTGTCGAAGAGGCCGAGCTGCCGCTCGATCTCGAACAGCGGCGACACCAGCGACACCTGCGGGAACATCGCGATCAACAGGGAGACGCCGACCAGCACCCGCTTGCCGGGGAAGTCCAGTCGGCTGATCGCGTACGCCGCCATCGCGCCGAGCACTACCGCGATCAGCGTGGCGATCAGCGCGATGCCGATCGAGTTGACCAGCGCGCGGACGAACTGGTCGGTGTCGAAGATCGTCCCATAGTTGTCCAGCGTCCACTCCCGGGGGATGAAGTTCCCGTCGGTGAGGGTGGCCGGCGTCTTGAACGACAGCGACGCGATCCACAGCACCGGGACCAGCGCGAAGACGACCACGAGGACGTCCAACAGGCCCCAGCGCAGCCGGGCGCGGGTGGTGGTTTCGGTACCGGTGGCCATGTCAGCGCCTCTCCCCGTCGTCGCTGCCCGGGGCAGCGGTGCCGAACAGCTTCACGAAGACGAAGGCGATGATCGCCACGGTGATGAAGATCAGCACCGACATCGTCGAGCCGATGCCGAGGTTCAGGCCCCGGATCAGGTTGTTGTAGGCGAGCATCGACACCGACGAGGTCTCGTTGCCGCCGGCGGTCAGCACGAAGATGTTGTCGAAGACCCGGAACGCGTCCAGGGTGCGGAACAGCAGCGCGACCAGGATCGCGGGCTTCATCACCGGCAGCATCACCTTGGTGAACCGCTGCCAGGCGGTCGCGCCGTCGGTGGACGCGGCCTTGAGCAGGTCCTCCGGGACCAGCGCCAGCCCGGCCATCAGCAGCAGCGCCATGAACGGGGTGGTCTTCCAGATCTCCGCGAGCATGATGATCGCCAGCGAGCTGGCCCGCTCGGTGAGCGGCGCGCCGTCGCTGAACAGGTCGGCCAGGTAGCCGGTGCCCGGCGTCCAGGCGTACCGCCAGGAGAACGCGGCGACCACGGTGACGATCCCGTACGGGATCAGCGCCGCGGTCCGCACGATGCCCCGCCCGACCAGCGTGCGGTGCATGATCAGCGCCAGTCCCATGCCGAGCACCAGCTCGACGGCCACGGTGACCACCGTGATCAGCATGGTCACCCCGAACGCGGTCCACCAGAACTCGTTGGTGAGCACCGTGACGTAGTTCTCCAGCCCGATGAACTCGCGCTGGTCGGGAAAGCGCAGGTCGAAGCGCTGGAGCGACAGCCAGACCGAATAGATGATCGGGTACGCGGTCACCGCGACCATGACCAGCGCGGCGGGCGCGCAGAGCAGCCAGCCGAGCTTGCGTTCGGCCTTCTTGTTCTCGCTCAGCGGCGCCTTGCGACGGCCGGTGCGCTGGGTGGGGACGGTGGCGTGGCGGTCGGTGGCGCGGGTGGTCTCCTCGGCGGTCACGTCCGCCCCGGTCGGCGTGGCGGGCAGGCTCACGGGAGGACCCCCTTGGACTGGAGAGCGTCGGCGATGGCGCCGCGCAGCTCGTCCGCGGTCTTCTGCGGACGGATCGCCGACGGCGGCGACAGGATCGCCGACATCACGGTGGAGATGCTCTGGTAAGCCGGGGTCAGCGGGCGGGTCGCCGGCTCCTTCAGCTCCTCCAGGATGGTGTCCTTCATCGGGTACGCCTCGACCATCTCCGGCTCGTCGTAGACCGCCTCGATCGTGGGCGGCACGCCGTCGTTGATCGCGGAGAACTTCTGGTGCTCGGCGTTGCGGATGCAGCGGGCCGCCTCGAAGGACAGCTCCGGGTGCTTGGAGTAGGAGCTGACCGCCATGTTCACCCCTCCGATGGTGACCTTGCTCGGGGTGTTCTCGTCGATGCCCGGCATCCGAGCCCAGCCGACCTGCTTGGCCAGCTCCGGGTTCGCCTCCTGCAGTGCCGGGTAGACGAACGGCCAGTTCACCTGGAACGCGCCCGCGCCGGACTCGAACTCCAGCCGGACCGGGTCCTCGGTGGCGTTGCTGAACGACGGCGAGGTCACGCCCGACGTGGCGAAGCGCTGCAACTGCTCCAGCGCCCGGACCGTGCCGGCGTCCATCACGGCCTGCGTACCGTCGTCGTTGAGGATGTTTCCACCGGCGCTCTCGGCCAGGGTGTTGTAGAGGACGACCAGGCCCTCGTACTGGGCGCCCATGGTGAGCACCTGGTAGGGCTTGTCCTGGTCCTTGAGCTGCTGCGCGGCCGTGATCATCTGGTCCCAGGTGGTCGGCGGCTGCGGCACCAGGTCCTTGCGGTACCAGAGCAGCTGGACGTTGGTGTTCTTCGGCGCGGCGTACAGCTTGTCCTCGTAGCGGGCGGTGTCCAGCGGCCCGGCGAGGGTGCCCTGCTCGACCTCGGCCTTGTCCTGGCCGGTCCACTCGCGGATCCAGTCGGCGCTGGCGAACTCCTGGGTCCAGGTGACATCCAGACCGAGCAGGTCCATGCCGGTGTCCTCGGCGGCCAGCCGACGCACCATCTGCACGCGTTGCTCGTCGGCCTGTCGGGGCAGCACCCGGTAGGCGATCTTGTACCGCCCCTGGGCCTGCGCGTTGCAGTCGTCGACGACCTTCTGCAGGTTCTGTTCCGGCGGGTAGTACAGGTTGAGCGTCGGTGGGCCACCAGCGTCACCGGAACCACAGGCGGCCAAGGGCGCCACCAGCGTCAACGCGGCGGCAGCCGCCACCACGCGGACCCGTGGTCGCCGTCGACGTCGGGCCTCGTCAGGGTCGTTCATCACCCCTCCCCTCTTGTCGGCCAGCAGCCGGGAGAAGGCACCGTGCCCCGGCGCACGGCGAGACGGTCGGGGCGCTGGGCCAGCGGCGCGGCAACCCCGGACGTTTCGTGGCCTTCACACTGCCCGAGCTGGGAAGTCACGAAACCTGCGCGAAACCCGACGCCGCTGGACCGGGGGTGGCGAGGCGCGGTGTGCGGGAGATCACCACAGCGCCGGCCCGGCGGCGAGCAGGCTCGCCGCCGGGCCGGGCATCCTGGGACGGTGCTAGCCCGTTTCAAGGATCTCTGTCTGGACGCCGCCGACCCGCACACCCTGGGTGCCTTCTGGGGTCGGATGCTCGACGCCGAGGTCGTGGACCTCGGCGACGGCGACACTCGCCTGGACCCGCGCTCCGCGCGCTCGAACGCCGAGTCGATCTGGGTGAACCGCGTGCCGGAGCCGCGTACCGGCAAAACCCGCGTACACCTGGATCTGCTGTTGGCCGGCGCGGAGCCGGCGGCGCTGCTCGCGGCCGGCGCCCGGCTGCTTCGCGAACCGGACGGGGAGGTCGGCTGGTGGGTGCTGGCCGACCCGGAGGGCAACCCGTTCTGCGCCTTCCCGGCCCGGGAAGGCGCCCGACCGGGCCTCTTCGAGCTGGTCGTGGACGCGGCCGACCCGGCCGCCCAGGCTGCCTGGTGGAGCGGCGTGGTCGGCGGCACGGTCGAGTACGGGTCGGGTAACGCGTCGGTGGTCGGCGCGGCCGGGTTCCCCTGGGACCACTGGGTGTTCAACGGGGTGCCCGAGCCCAAAACCGTCAAGAACCGGCTGCACTGGGACGTCGACCTGGTCGACCCGGAACCCATGGCGCTGATCGAGGCGGGCGCGACGCTGCTGCGGGAGCCAATTGACGAGGCCCACTGGTGGTGGGTGCTGGCCGACCCGGAGGGCAACGAGTTCTGCGCCTTCGCACCGCGTCCCATCGGGTGAGCGAACGACTACCCAGCGCGCGCACCGTCGACTAGCGTCTTCCTAGCGCCGCAGCCAACGCGTTCGCCGCCGACGTCGACACGCCTCTGGCCGACCCCAGCCTGCCCGATCGGTTGGTAATCGCGGGAACGTCCCACCGCCGCTCCCGCGGTTCGGCAGGATCGTCCCAACGAGGAGGTGCCGTCGTGCAGGACACCCGCGCTCTCGCCCTGACATTCGAGGTGAGCGGCCTGCCACCGGTCAAGACCGAAGCGTTGTCCATCTTCGCCGCCGGGCACCGGCAGGCGACGAGGGTCCGCACCCTGCTCCAGGCCGCCCTGGCAGCGGCCCAGCGCACCGGCTGGACGCCGTTGCCCGGGCCGGTCGAGGTCGACCTGGTCCTACGCTGCCCGCCCGGGCACCGCACGGCCGACGCCAGCACCCTGCTGGGCGGCGTCTGCGCGGTGCTGCAGGACAAGAAGCGGGTGTCCAGCATCGGCCTGGCCCACCTCGGCGTCCTGGTGGACGTCGCCCTCTACGACGACGACCGGCAGATCCGCCGGTTGTCGTACCAGGAGGAGCCGGCGGAGGACTTCTCGTATCAGGTGCGGGTCGCCGCCGTACCGACCGGGGTTTGACCGACGGCTGCGGTGGGGTACCGCGGACGCCGACGAAGGGAGCACCGATGTCGGAGCCACATGTCACGCTCGACCCGCGCGGGCTCGACCCCGTGCAGCAGAAGCTGCGCGGCCCGCTGGAGGACCAGCTGACCTCGGCGCTCCAGGCAGCGATCGAACGGGTCCGCGGCGGCTACGCCGGCGAGCCGGTCGAGCAGGTCTGCCAGCGACTGTTGGACGAGACGCGGTCCGGGCTGCATCCCGACATCGCGGCCGGCTTCAACCCGGACATGGACGAGTTCTGCCGGGTGGCGGTGGCCATCGTCCGCGGCGGCAAGGTCTCCTGAACCGGACACCCCGCCTCTGCGGCGCAGGTCAGTATCGGCCGAGCTGGGCGTACGGGCTGAGCACGATGCGCGGCGAGGCCGTCGGGTCCAGCCAGTTCAGCACGTCGACCAGGTTGTCGTGGGAGAGGGACACGCAACCGGCGGTGGCGTTGCCGGCGCTGGTGCTGAACTGGTGCAGGAAGATGCCGCTGCCCGCGTTCGGGATCGGCGTCGGCACGTTCGGCGCCATGTTGTAGGTGATGACCGCGAAGTGCGTGTACGCGGGCACCTCCGTCCACAGCGCCTCGCTGGCCCCGCCCGGGTGGGTCGAGCTGTGCTGGAAGGTGTTGTACCGCGACGACGACGGGTTCTCGTTCCACCAGTCGCCGCTGACCAGCCGGTGGTACGGGTACCGCATGCCCGGGTTCGCCGCGATGCCGTACATGGTCGGGCCGATCGAATAGACACCGGTGGGCGTGGTCGGCACACCCTCCACGTGGTTGTCGCTGAAGCCCTGTGAGCCGATCCGTGCGGGCAACGACGCCGAGGCGGGCTGCCAGCGACCCCTGATCTTCACGTACGCCTCAAGGGTGGCGTAGTTGGTGGTGTAGCTGGCGGAGCTGACGATGAGCACCTGCTTCGTCTGCGGCGGCAGGGTGGTCAGCCGGGCGGCCAGGTTGCGGCGCGGCAGCGTCGGCCGGGTGGATCGGGGAACCGGCGCCGTGCCCCAGGCCGGCGCCGGCGGCCGGCTCGCGCCGAGCGCGGGCGCCGCAGGGGCGATCACGGCCGGCACCGCGAGGCCTGCGGCGGCACCGAGCAGGAGGGATCTGCGCTTCATTCCGTCATCCTGACAGTCGGCCCGGCTCGCGTCTGTCCCGCTCGCCGGGGGTGGTCGTTTGGGGGCGTGGTCAGGGCCGGGTCCGCAACTACCCGGCCCTGACCTCCGGCGGACCGGCAGGGAAGCGGACAGCTCCGGCACCCCGTCGCACGCGCGTGCGTGGCACGACGCCTCGCGGCTCGACGGAGCGAGCCGGCCGCTCCGCACTCAGCTCCACGGTGCCCACCCGCCGGACGCCGGTGCGCCCCCGGCACACCCCGAGAGGCCGTGAGCGCCGACCCAGGTTAGGCGCGCCACGACGGGCCGGACAAGGCGCGGCGAACCGCCAGCGGCGTGACTGATCTCAAGGTGGAAAAGCGGCATGTCGGCGTAACGCGACCATGATCGCTGGCGCTGTTCGGCTTCTGGACGGTCAGAAGTGCCGCAGCAGATCGCGGAACTCGGCCAGCCGCAGAACGCCCGCGTCGGTCGGGTCCAGTTCGTCGTCCTCCAGCACCCAGGTGTTCTCGTTCGGAATGAACACCGCGTTCAGTCCGGCCGCTCGGGCCGGCAGGATGTCCGACTTCGGGGAATTGCCGATCATCCACGCGCCGGCCGGGTCGAAGCCGTGCTCCCGGATCAGCCACCGATACGTGTCGACCTTCTTCTCGGCGACGATGTGCGCGGCCCGGAAGTGGTGCAGCAGCCCGCAGGCGTCCAGCTTGCGCTGCTGTTCCACCTGGTCGCCCTTGGTCAGCAGCAACAGCTCGTGCCGACCGGCCAGCTCGTCGAGCGCGTCGGCCACCCCGGGCATCAACTCGACCCGGTGCTCGACCAGGGCCACCGCCAGCCGGTCGATCTCCTGACGCTCGGCGTCGGTGGCCGGCCGCTCGCGCAGCCGCTCCAGGCACTCCGCGAGGCTGCGCAGGAAGACCTTGCTGCCGTAGCCGTGCGCCACCGCGTTGGCCCGCTCGATGTCGTCGAGGATCGCCCGGGTCTCGGCCCGGTCCAGAGTGGGATGGTCGAGCCAGGCCAGGAAATCGTCGATCACCCGCTCGAAGACGACGTTGTTCTCCCAGAGGGTGTCGTCCGCGTCGAAGACCAACACCTGCGCCTGCCGCCGGGCCATCGCGTCCACCGTCATGCCGCCACCTCCTTGTGATCAGCTCCTCCGCCGATCCGGGACTCTAGGACGTATCGCGCGGCGAACCCAGCGACTTTCCGGCCCGCCGGTCAGGGCCACCGCAGCAACCGGTCCGCGATCATCGCCTCCCGTTCGTCCTGCGCCTCGGGGCGCAGCCGGCCGCCTCTGGTGAGCATCACCACGCCGTGCAGCAGACTCCAGCCCACCTCGGCCAGGGTGTCCGGGTCACGCCCCTCGGCCAGTGGGGCCAGGGCCGCCCGCAGCTCCGCGAAGACGGCCCGGGGCGCGGCCGGCACGCCATCCACGCCGAGGGCAAGGTCGGGGGTCAGCGCGAGCATCGCGTCGTAGACCTCCGGATTCGCGTACGCGAAGTCGAGGTATGCGCTCACCACCGCCGGCCAGGCCCGTTCCGTACCTTCGGTGGCCTCGGCGTGACCTTCGGTGGCCTCCGCGTGAGCCTCGGCCAGGTCGGCGGCCAGGTCGGCGAAGGCGCACACCGCGACAGCGGCGAGCAACGCCTCCTGATCGGCGAAGTGCCGGTAGAGATCGCCGACGTCGACCTCGGCCCGCTCGGCCAGCCGCCGGGTACTCACCCCCGTCCAGCCTTCGGCCTCGGCCAACTCCCGAGCGACCGTGACGATGAAGTCACGTCGGTCCTCTTCGGTGGCGCCTTCGGTGGGTGCGGACACGCCCACGAGCGTAAGTCGAGGACACCGGACGTAGCGGCGCGGTGACGGATTGGTGACTGTGCGGTGCCCGTTCAACGCGCAGGTCAGGGCGCCTGACCCGATGATCGTGCTCGATCCTGGATCCAGTGGCCTCGCAACGCCGGGGATGCCACTACATCGTGGATCGAGCACGATCATGGACGGTCACACCTGCGCGCTCAGCTGGCGGCGGCGCCGAACCACCTGGGTAGGTGGCTGAGCAGGTCCTGCTGATCGTCACCGACCCACGCCACGTGGCCGTCCGGCCGCAGCAGCACGGCGGGCAGGTCCAGTTCCTCGCTGACGTCGACGACGTGGTCGACCCGGTCGGCCCAGCCCGTCACCGAGAGCCGGCCGGTCTGGTCGAGCAGCAGTCCGCGGCCGTCGTGCATCAGCTCGTAGAGGCGCCCCCGCTTCAGCCCGATGTCGCGCATCCGCCGGCCGAGCAGTTCATGTCCCTCGCCGAAGTCGTAGCGGACTGCGATGGCGGTGATTTTCTCGGTGAGGTACCGGTTCACGTCCTCGAAGTTCATCAGTTCCGACACCAGCCGACGGACCGCCTGGGGGCCCGGCTCGGTGGATATCAGCTCGCTCTGTGCGCGGGTGTTGTCCAGTACGTCGGCGGCCACCGGGTGCCGTTCGGTGTGGTAGCTGTCCAGCAGCCCCTCCGGTGCCCAGCCGTTGATCTCGGCGGCCAGTTTCCAGCCGAGGTTGAACGCGTCCTGGACGCCGAGGTTGAGACCCTGCCCGCCCATCGGTGGGTGGATGTGCGCCGCGTCGCCGGCCAGCAGCACCCGGCCGACCCGGTAGCGCTCGGCCAACCGGGTGGCGTCACCGAAGCGGGACAGCCAGCGCGGTGAGTGCACGCCGAAGTCGGTGCCCGCGTACACCCGCAGTTGTCGCCTGAACTCCTCGATGGTCGGCGGGACCGCGCGGTCCTCGGCCACCCCCTCTGCGGGCACGACGACGCGGTACGCCCCGTCCCCCACGGGCCCGACACCGAACCGGAGTTGGGTCTTGCGAACCTCGGCGACCACGGTGGCCACCGTCTCCGCCGGCGCGGCCACCTCCATCTCGCCCAGCAGCGTCTCGACCCGGCTGGGCTCGCCGGGGAAGCCGACGCCGAGCAGCTTGCGCACCGTGCTGCGGCCGCCGTCGCAGCCGACGAGGTAACGCGAGTGCAGCCGCGTGCCGTCGGCCAACTCGGCGGTCACCGCGTGGTCGTCCTGGCTCAGCCCGACCAGTTCGCAGCCGCGGCGGAACTCGACGCCGACCTTGACGGCGTGCTCGGCCAGCAGACGGTCGGTGCTGGTCTGCGGGATCCCGAGGACGTACGGATGTGCGGTGTCCAGCCGGGCCGGCGACGGCTTGGGGATGCCGGCGAAGAAGCCACCGACCGGGTACTGCTGGCCGAGCGCGAGGAACCGCTCCAGCAGACCGCGCTGGTCCATCACCTCGACACTGCGCGCGTGCAGACCGAGCGCCCGAACGTACCTGGCCGGCTCCGTCTCCCGCTCCAGCACGAGCGCGTGCACGCCGTGCAGCCGCAACTCGCTGGCCAACATCATGCCGGTCGGCCCACCACCGACGACGATCACGTCAAACATGGAATCCCCCTCTGCCCCGCGAGTCCCACCGGCGGCCCGGCGTACGCGAGAGCCACGTTGACAAAGCGCACGTAGTTCGCGAATCGCTGATTTCCACAGGTTTTGGGTTCGGATGGAGATTCTGCGGCAGGACCCGGGTCTTGCCGCAAGGCCCCCGGTGCGCTATATGTTGAGGTAGGCAAGGAGCTGGACTCCTTGCCTTTCTTGTTGTCCACTGCGGACGGTGGGGCCTCCGGCCGTCGGCTAGTCAGTGTGTGTCACCGGGAGCCGGGACGGCGTGCTCGGCGGTTCGGCTGACCTTCTCCCAGCTCGCCCAGGTGTCCATTCGTCGGCGTGAGATGTCGAACGCCAGGTCGTACACCATGCTGCCGAGCAGGAGCCGCAGCGGCGGGTCGTCGCTGTCGACCAGTTTCAGCAGCGCGTCGGCGGCCAGTCGGGGTTCACTGTCGATCGAGCCCTCGGCCCACTGCCGCTCCAGTTCGGCGCGCAGTGGACCATAGGCCTCCATCGGGGTGGTCGAGGTCATGCTGGTGTACAGGTCGGTCCAGTAGCCCCCGGGCTGCACGATGCTGACCTTGATGCCGAAGGCCGCCGCCTCCATCGCCAGCGCCTCACTCATACCTTCCAGCGCGAACTTGCTCGCGCTGTACATCCCGGTGCTCGGGAAGCCGCCGAGCGCGGCGATGCTGGAGATCTGCACGATGTGCCCGGCACGTCGGGCGCGCAGGTGCGGCAGAACGGCCTGGCTGACCCAGAGCGTGCCGAACACGTTCACCTCGAACTGGGCCCGCGCCTCCGCCTCAGTGAACTCTTCGACCATGCCCATGGACATGGTGCCGGCGTTGTTGACGACGATGTCGAGCCGCCCGAAGTGCTCGACCGCGGTGGCCACGGCGGCGAAGACCCCCGCCCGGTCGGTCACGTCGAGCCTCAGGACGAGCAGCCTGTCACCGTGGCGCTCGTCGAAGTCGTCGCGGGCGATGGTCCGGGCGGCGGCGACCACTCGATCACCGCGTTCGAGCGCCGCGACGGTGAACGCGCGGCCCAGGCCGCGGCTGGCGCCGGTGATGAACCAGGTACGCGGTGCAGTGCCGGATGAGGTGCGCACAGTCGATCTCCATCCCTTGAGACGAGACGGTCCGTCTCGCTTCTGCGATGACGGTAGGCCGTGCCGCTTCGCCAGTCAAGACGAGACGGTCCGTCTCGTGTTTCTGGTAACCTTCGGCGCATGACCACGCAGCACCGAGCCACGCCGAACGCGGCCCGCCGGAAAGAGGCCTCGCGGCAGGCCATCCTGACGGCGGCGTTCGACCTGCTCCGGGAGGTCGGATACGCCAAACTCAGCATCGAGGGCATCGCCGCGCGCGCCGGCGTCGGCAAGCAGACCATCTACCGCTGGTGGCCATCCAAGGGCACGGTCATCTTCGATGCCTTCCTTCTCCTCAGCGCCAGCGAGGGCGAGCCTCCGGTACTGCCCGACACCGGCGACCTGGAAGCCGACCTGACAGCGGTGCTACGCGCCACGGTCACGGAGTTGAACGATCCGCAGTACGACCAGCCGATGCGCGCGTTGGCCACCGAGATCGCGCACGACCCCGAGCTGGCCGCCGTCTACGTCGAACGCCTGGATGGGCCGTTGAAGGAAGCCAAGCGACAACGGCTACGCAGTGCTCAGCTGGCCGGGCAACTCGCCGAGGACCTCGACCTCGACGTGGCCGTGGAGATGATCTGGGGCCCCCTGCTCAACCGTTGGCTGCAACGCAGTGGGCCGCTCACCGCCGAGTACGCCGACCGCGTCGTCACCACAGCACTCAACGGCTTGCGCCCACGCCAGTCCGACGATTGAGCCGACGTGGCGGGGTCTCGCGGAAGGCACTCGACCTCGCGGGCAGGCCACGGTCCGAGGCGCCCGACGTACGTCATCCCAGGCCGCGCTGCCGGGCGAGCAGTTCGACGGCGTCCTTTGCCTCCCGCAGACCGACACCGGTCGCCTCGCGGTAGATCTTGATGGCCTGGATCTTGCGGCCGGCGAGCAACTCCTGCAGGACCGCGCCAGGGGCCTCGGGCTCAGGCTCGCGGATGCCGAGGTGGGCCATGATCAGATCCAACTTGCGCTCGACCACGGCCAGCCTGCGAGCCTGCTGATCCACGTTGGAACGGCGGCCACTCGCGGCGAGCAGAGGCACGAGCACGAGCACCAACACGACGGCGAATGGCACGATCCACTCCATACCCGCCATTGAACACTGGCGAGAACCCCGATACCACGGCCCGGCACTGGTCGCGGTTCAGCTCTGCGGAACGACGCCGTCGGCCATCACGCCCAGGCGGGTCCGCACCACCAGGTCGTGCAGGGCGTTCACGGCTTCCGGGTCCGCTCGGTCGGGCAACGCCGACGCGTCCCGGGCCGCCTCCAGCTCGGCGCGCAGCCGCGGCACGTCGGTGGCGAGCCGCTGCGCGGCGCCGGTGGGGAGCGGTCCGTGTTCGGCCTCCCGCTTGGCGGCGATGAGGTCCGGCACGTACGCCAACCTCGTCGCGAGCACACCGAGGTCCGTCTCCAGGCGGCCGGTCCGCATCAGGTGGATCCCGGTGAGCAGGACCCGCAGCGTGTACAGCGCGGGCTTGAGCTGCCCGGTCTTCGCGTACAACTTCTCCTGGCCGGCCGCGAACCCGAGATAGTGGTGCGCGTGGTGACGGGTGATCAGCCCCGGGGCCAGAGACATGAGCTCGGCGTGCACCGCGGTGGTCACGACCACCAGCGGTGACAGCAACTGCTCCAGCACGTACCCGTTGCGGCTGTTCAACAGCTTGGCGAACTTCAGCAGATCGTGACTGACCACGTCCAACTCGACACCGTCGCGCACGCCGGTGTGCTGCAACGTCTGCGGGCCGGTGCGCAACCCGACCACCTCACCCGGCGACAGCAGGTGCGCGGCCCGCAGATCCAGGTCGGAGTCGACAGACGCGAACCCGTACAGGTGGGCACCGCTGACGGTGGCGAACAACAGCGGGCGGGGCAGAGCGCGAGCGGCCTCGCCGGCCCACGACGGCACCTCGGTGGTCACTACAGGTTCCTTTCCCGTACGGCGGTGAGCAGCCGGTCCACGGCTTCCCGGTCGGGCTGTACCGGCAGCGCGGTGTTGGCGTCGGCGTCGGTGAGGTCGGCGAGTAGGTCCGCCGCCCAGGCGCCGACCACGTCCCACGGCAGCTCACCGCGCCGCACGGCGAGCAGCCGGTCGCGCAGGTGCCGCACGTCGACCAGAACCTCCCCGGTACGCAGGACATGCGCTCCGGCGACCAGCAGCCGGATCATGTGCATCGCCTGCTTGTGATTCGTCTCCCCGGTGCGCTCCCGGCGGGCCGCCACCCGTTTCAGCTGATCCCGGGCGTAACTGCCGTACGTCTCGGCCACCCGCCTCGACAGGAACGCCCGCCGCGCCGCCAGCAACCGCTCCCCGTCCTCGGTGATCGTCTCGACCAGCGGGGACCAGAGCACCTCCAGAACCGTCGGGTTGCCCTGCAGGGCAAGCACGCAGAAGCGTTCGAACTCCCAGGAGAACTGCTCCGCTGCCGGCCCGTCCACGTGGGTGGGCGGCTTGTCCAGATGCCAGAACGCGCGGGTCGGTGCCGCATACACACCACGCCGGTCGTAGTCGGAGCCCGGGCCGTGCAGCCCGTACGCCCGCGACCCGACCACCACGGCGAGGACGGTATGCCGCTCGACAAGCTCGATCACGCTCGGCAACGCTACCCAAGCCCCGCCCGGCACGCGTGATCTTTTCCGGCAGGCCTCGGCATGGCATCCAGCGACGTCAACCAGGTGGCGTCAAGCTGGATAATGGTGGTGGCCGGCGGTGTGATGGCTCCGGGAGGCACTGGGAGGTTCGTAGCGTCCCAGGACCGTCCGCACCAGGCGACGGGCACACCCGCCCCGCATGGTGGCGCCGTCTGCTCGGGTCGGCCCGCTGACGACCCGGTGGCACCACCAGTCATGCGGGCCACGGATTCAGCGGTGCAGGGCGGTCTCCCGCTGCATATGCGACAGCTTCTCGGGATTGCGCACAGCGTAGAGCCCCGTGATGAGGCCGTCGTCGATGCGTAGCGCCACGACCGTGTCGATCTCGCCGTCGAGCCGGAGGACCAGCGCCGGGTAGCCGTTGACCTCGGCCGGCTGTATCGACATGGCCGCGATCCTGACCTTTCTGGTGACCAGCAGCCGGGCGACCTTGCCGGCCCCCGTGACGGGCCGCAGCAGCGCTTGTTTGACTCCGCCACCGTCACCCATGAGCACGACATCCGGCGCGAGGATGTCGAGCAGGCTCTGCATGTCGCCGGTCTCGACCGCCCGCTGGAACGCCTCAAGCGCACCCCGGGCCTCGGCCGGCGAAACAACCCCGCGCGGCCGGCGCGCGGCGACATGTACTCGTGCCCGGTGGGCGATCTGGCGGACCGCCGCCGGGCTCTTGTCGACGGCTTCGGCGATCTCGTCGTAAGCCAGATCGAACACCTCGCGCAGTACGAACACCGCCCGCTCGGTCGGGGCGAGCGTCTCCAGCACCAGCAGCATCGCCATCGAGACGTTCTCGGCCAACTCGACGTCGTCGGCGACGTCGGGCGTGGTCAGCAGCGGCTCGGGCAGCCAGGAGCCGACGTAGGACTCCTTGCGGCGGCCGAGCGTACGCAGCCGGTTGAGCGACTGGCGGGTGGCGATCCGGACCAGGTATGCGCGCTGATCCCGCACCGTCTCAAGATCGACGTCCGCCCACCGCAGCCAGGTCTCCTGGAGGACGTCCTCAGCGTCGGCGGCCGAGCCGAGCATCTCGTAGGCGACGGTGAAGAGCAGGTTGCGGTGGGCGACGAATGCTTCGGTAGCCGGGTCCGCACTCATGACTGCGCTCCCGGGTTCCGGAATGTGCTGGCCACCGGCGGCTCCTGTCCTCGATCTCGGCTGCGTCGCTCACAAGACACCGCTCCGCCGGTTTCGGTGACAACAGGCGCTTGTGACCGGCGTCACCTGGCCGAGCTGTCACAGGAATCGAGCCGGCGGCATCTCCTGCCCGAGCCGATGGCGACGCTGACTTCGAGACCAGAGTCGCCAACAACCCTGCGAGGAGAAACCTCATGAACGTCACTCTGTGGGTCGCTGCCGGACTGCTGGCCATAGTCGCCCTGGTTGGCGGCATCAGCAAGACTTTCGTGCCCAAGGAGAAACTGGCCGAGGCCCCCGGCGGAGGGTGGACCGAGCACGCCAGCGTCGGCTTCGTGAAGACCCTCGGGGTCCTCGAACTCCTGGCTGCGGTCGGTCTGATCCTGCCGGCCGTGCTCGACATCGCACCGGTCCTGGTGCCGGTGACCGCCGTCTGCTGGATCCTGCTGATGGTCGGCGCGGTGATCACCCATCTCCGGCAAGGCGACGGCACGTTCATTGCGCTGAACCTGGCCTATCTCGCCCTGGCCGCCTACGTGGCCTGGGGACGATTCGGCCCCGAATCCTTCAACGGCTGACGAGCAAGGTCGCACAAGGCTGAGCGACCCGCAAGATCGTGCTCGATCCAGGATCCAGTGGCCTCGGGGCGTCGGGATGCCACTACATCATGGATCGAGCACGATCATGCCGCCGACGTACGCCGGGCCGCCCGGCGGCGGTGGGGTCAGCGGCGCAGCGTGAGGATCAGGTCGGCGACCAGGGCCGTCCAGCCGGTCTGGTGCCAGGCGCCCAACCCGGCCCCGTTGTCGCCGTGGAAGTACTCCGGGAAGGCGATCAGGTCCCGCCAGTCGGGATGGGTCTGGAAGATCCGGCACGCACCGTAGATCGGCCGTCGACCCCAGTCGTCCTGCGTGAACAGCGAGATCAGCCGGGCCGAGAGGTCGTCGGCGACCTCGTCCAGCGTCCGCTTCACCCCGGAGCGGGTCGGATACTCCACCTGAAGGTCGTCGCCGAAGAACGCCGCGTAGTCGCGCAGCGCGCTGATCAGCAGGAAGTTCGTCGGCATCCAGATCGGACCGCGCCAGTTCGAGTTGCCGCCGAACAGCCCACTGGTCGACTCGGCCGGCTCGTAGCCGACGCAGAACTCCTGCCCGCCGAGGGTGACCGAGAACGGCTTGTCCAGGTGTGCGCGGGACAGTGTGCGCAGGCCGAAGTCGGACAGGAACTCGTCGGGGTCGAGCATCCGGGCCAGCAGCCGGACGACCTGCTCCGGACCGACCATGGACAGCAGCCGCTGCTGGCGGCCGTCCGGGCCCAGCCGGCGGGTGCCGATCACCTCGGCGTACTCCGGGCGGTTGGTAAGGAACCAGCGCAGCCGCGCCCCCAGCTCCGGCAGCCGGTGCAGGGTCCGGGCGGTGAGCCGGGTGGTGGCGGCCAACGGCAGCAACCCGACCACCGAGCGGACCTTCAACGGCACCTTCGTGCCGTCAGCGAGCCGCAGCACGTCGTAGAAGAAGGCGTCCTCGTCGTCCCACAACCCCTGCTCGTACGCGGCGGCGGCGATGTACGCGAAGTGCTCGAAGAACTTGGTGGCGGTGTCCACCCAGGTCCGGTCGTGCTCGGCCAGCACGATCGCCATGTCCAGCAGGTTCAGCGCGTACATGGCCATCCAGCCGGTGCCGTCGGACTGCTCCAGCACACCGGCCACCGGCAGCGCCGCCGACCGGTCGAACGGCCCGACGTTGTCCAGCCCGAGGAAGCCGCCCTCGAAGACGTTGTTGCCGCCGGTGTCCTTACGGTTGACCCACCAGGTGAAGTTGAGCAGCAGCTTGTGCATCACCCGGGCCAGGAACTCGTAGTCCCGGCCGCCGTCGATCTCGAACACCTTGAGCGCCGCCCAGGCGTGCACCGGCGGGTTCACGTCACCGAACGCCCACTCGTACGCCGGGATCTGCCCGTTGGGGTGCAGGTACCACTCGCGCAGCAGGAGCAGCAGTTGCTCCTTGGCGAAGCCCGGGTCGACCCGGGCGATGCTCACGCAGTGGAAGGCCAGGTCCCAGGCCGCGTACCAGGGATATTCCCACGGGTCGGGCATGGAGATGACGTCGAAGCTGGTCATGTGCCACCAGGCGCTGTTGCGCCCGTGCCGGCGTCCGGCCGGCGGCGGCGTCGAGCCCGGATCGCCGTCCAGCCAGCGCTTGACGTCGAAATGGTAGAACTGCTTGCCCCACATCAGCCCGGCGATGGCCTGCCGCGCCACCAGCGCCTCGTCGGGAGTGGCGGCCTCCGGGATCACGCTGGCGAAGAAACGGTTCGCCTCGGCCCGCCGCGCCCACACCACCGCCTCGAAGCCGTCGCCAAGATCCGCGCGGGGCGGCGGCGCGGCGGCCGGCGGCGACGCGGTGCGGGTCAGGCGCAGCCGGATCTGGCGCTGACCGCCGGCCGGCACATCGAGTACGTAGTGCAGCGCCCCCTTGGTGCCCTCCCCCGCCGGGTTGACCGTCGCCGCGCCGTTGACCACGTGGTCGTTGATGCCGTCCTTCGGATAGCGGGACCGGCCGGGCAGGCCCCAGAGCCGTTCGGCGTTGGTGTCGTTGTCGCAGAGCAGCGGCACAGGGTCGCCGTCGCCCTCCAGCAGCAGTTGGCCGAACACCCGATGCTCGCCGACCAGCCTCGCGCCCTCACCGGTCAGCCGGGGAATCCGGTCACCGCCGGGCAGCCCCCAGGCCCAGGTGTTGCGGAACCACAGGCTGGGCAGCACGTGCAGGGTGGCCGCCCGGTCGCCCCGGTTGGCCACGGTCACCACCATGCACAGGTCGGTCGGGGACGACTTGGCGTAGTCGACGGTCACCGCCCAGTACCGGTCGTCGTCGAAGATCCCGGTGTCCACCAGCTCGTACTCGGTGTCGTCCCGGCCGCGCAGCGCGTTCACCGCGACCAGTTCGTCGTACGGGAAGGCGGCCTGCGGGTAGTGGTAGCGCCACCGCATCCAGGAGTGGGTGGGCGTGGAGTCCTCGTACCACCAGTACTCCTTGACATCCTCACCGTGGTTACCGCCGTCACCGCCGAGGCCGAACATCCGCTCCTTGAGGATCGGATCCGTGCCGTTCCACAGCGCGAGGGCGAAGGCGAAGGTCTGCCGGTCGTCGCAGACGCCAGCCATCCCGTCTTCATTCCACCGGTAGGCTCTGGACCGCGCGTGGTCATGCGGGAAGTAGTCCCAGGCCGTACCGTGCTCGCTGTAATCCTCCCGCACCGTCCCCCACGCCCGTTCGGACAGATAGGGCCCCCATGCGCGCCAGTCCTGCTCCCCCGAGTTGGCCTGAGCGAGCCGGAGCCGCTCAGCGTCGGGTGGCGAGGCGTCGGAGGACGATCGGTCAGTGATCACGTGCACATCTTTGACGTCGCCGCGGTACTTGACCACAGCGGCCATTCTCGTCGTGGCGTGTTACACCCCGCCGCCGGTGGAGGAAAGTTGATCGACATTCGCTTCGGCCCGCAGGTCTGCGGCGACCTGACCAGCGCCGCCAGCCGGGAGTGGCTGGTGCCCGACGGCATCGGCGGTTACGCCATGGGCACCGTCGGTGGGCTGCGGACCCGCCGCTACCACGGCCTGCTGGTGGTGCCCGGCGAGACCCCGGCGTCCCGTCGGGTGGGACTGGTCAGCCTGGACCCGGCGGTCACCCTGCCGTCCGGCGCGCGGGTCCGGCTCGGCGCGCACGAGTGGTCCTCCGGCGACGTCGACCCGCGCGGCTTCGAGCTGCTGGAGCGCTTCGACCTGGTCGACGGGCTGCCCCGGTGGCGGTGGCGGATCGGCGCGGTGGTGATCGAGCGCGAGCTGGCCATGCTGCCCGGCCGCTCCTGCGTGGCGGTGGTGCACCGGCTGGTCGCCGGCGGGCCGGTCCGGCTGGAACTCTCCGCCGCCTGCACCTGGCGCGACGCGCACGGCGAACGGCGCGCCGACGGCCCGACGCCGCAGGTCGAGCCGGTGGCCGGCGGCGCGGTCGTCGAGGGGGCGTACCGGCTCGCCGGCCCGGGCTGGGCGCCGGAGGGGCAGTGGTGGCTGGGCGTGCACCACCGCGAGGAGGCCACCCGGGGCCTGCACGCCGACGAGGATCTCTGGTACGCGGGACGCTTCGCCGGCAAGTTGGAGCGCCCCGGCGACACGGTGTCGGTGCGGGCCTGGGCCGGCCGGCTGGATGAGGAGCCGCCACCGGCCGAGGAGATCGTGACGACGGCACGGCGGCGTAACCGGCAGGTGGTGGCCGCGGCGAAGCCGGCCGACCCGGTGCAGGCGACGCTCGCGCTGGCCGCGGACGCGTTCGTGGTGCGTCCCGGCGGCGGCACGGCGATCGACGTGGTGGCCGGGTACCCGTGGTTCGGCGCCTGGTCGCGGGACACGATGATCTCGTACGAGGGGCTGTTCCTCTGCACCGGCCGCGCCGAGGAGGGTCGGGAGCTGCTGCGGGCGTACGCGGCGACGCTGTCCGAGGGGATGCTCGCCAACACGGCCGACACCGGGCGGGTGGAGTACAACACCGTCGATGGCACGCTGTGGTTCCTGCACGCGGTGAGCCGGCACGTCACGATCACCGGCGACACCGACCTCGGCGACGAGCTGCTGCCGGCCCTGCGCACGGTCATCGACGCGCACCTGGCCGGCACCCGCTACGGCATCGGCGTCGACCCGGCCGACGGGCTGCTCGCCCAGGGCGCCCCGGGCACCGCGCTGACCTGGATGGACGCCCGGGTGTACGGCGTGCCGGTCACGCCGCGTACCGGCAAGCCGGTCGAGGTCAACGCGCTGTGGATCAACGGGCTGGCCGGGCTCGCCGAGCTGACCGAGCTGGCCGGGCAGGACGCGGACGAGCTGCGGCGACGGCACGGGCAGGCCACCGCCTCGTTCCGGGACCGCTACCCGACCCCGACGGGCTGGCTGCACGACGTGCTGGACGCGCCCGCGCCGGCGTACCCGCTGGGCGGGGCGGCCCTGCACGACGACGACGCGCTGCGCCCCAACCAGTTGCTGGCCTGGTCGCTGCCGTTCGCCCCGTTGGAGCCGGACGAGCCGACGCTGCGCCGGGTCGCGGCCGGGCTGCTGACCCCGCTCGGGCCGCGCAGCCTCGCCCCGGATTCGGCGGAGTTCGTGGGCCGGCACCGGGGTGGCCCGGCCGAGCGGGACGGCGGCTACCACCAGGGCACGGTCTGGCCGTGGCTGCTCGGCCCGTACGTGGACGCGTGCCGTCGGGGCAAGATGTCGGTCGATGACGTCTTCATCGGTATTGAGGCGCATCTGACCGAGTTTGGGCTAGGCTCGGTGAGCGAAACGGCCGATGGCCTCGCGCCGCATGCCGCCACCGGCTGCCCGTTCCAGGCGTGGTCGGTCGCCGAGCTGCTGCGGGTGCGCCGAAAGGGCCAGTAGCGCTTTACACGACCGCAACGGCGGTGTCTCCGCTGGTTATCTCGACCCCGGCAGGATGGGTCGGAGATCCAGACGCGACGGTAGGCCCCGGCTCCGGTGCCGGTCGGCGCGCGCCCGGGGACAACTCAAAGGGGGCCGCAATGTCACCCGACGCCCACGTGATCGACATCCACCCCGCCCGGCAGCTGCGGGTGCTGATGCTCTCCTGGGAGTACCCGCCGGTGCTCGTCGGCGGCCTCGGCCGACACGTCCACGCCCTCTCCGTCGCCCTCGCCGCCGCAGGCCACGACGTCACCGTCGTCACCCGGCACGCCGACGGCGCACCCCTGGAGGAGTACGCCGACGGCGTCCGCATCCTGCGCGCCCCCGAAGACCCCGTCACCTTCCCCCTGGCCACCAGCTCCCTCCTGGCCTGGACCATGGCCTTCAACCACACCCTCACCCGCACCGCGCTGCGCGCCACCGAAGCCGGCACCTACGACGTCATCCACGCCCACGACTGGCTCGTCGCCCACACCGCCATCACCCTCGCCGAACACCTCGACCTGCCCCTGGTCACCACCATGCACGCCACCGAGGCGGGCCGGCACCAGGGCTGGCTGCCGGAGGAGATGAACCGCACCATCCACGGCGTCGAGCACTGGCTCAGCGGCTCCTCCACCCGGGTGATCACCTGTTCGGGGTACATGCGCGAGCAGGTGACCGCCCTGTTCGACCTGCCGGCCGCGCAGGTCGACGTGGTGCCCAACGGGGTCGACAACCGGGCCTGGCGCGCCCGACCGCGTGCGGTCGCCTCGGCCCGGGCACGCTTCGCCGGAAAGGGCCCGCTGATCGGGTACGCCGGTCGGCTCGTCTACGAGAAAGGCGTACAACACCTGGTGCACGCGGTGCCCCGGCTGCGCGAGCGGCACCCCGGGCTGCGCGTGGTGATCGCCGGCGACGGCCCGTACCGCCCCGAACTGGAGGAGGAGGCCCGGCGGCTCGCGCTCTGCTCGACCGTCCGCTTCACCGGCTTCCTCGACGCCACCCAACTGCCGGCGGTGCTCGGCGCCACCGACGCGACCGTGGTGCCCAGCCTCTATGAACCCTTCGGCATGGTGGCCCTGGAGGCGGCGGCCGCCGGGGCGCCACTCGCGGTGGCCCGCACCGGCGGGCTCGCCGAGATCGTCGAGTCCGGCGTGACCGGCGTGACGTTCCCGCACAGCGACCCGGACGCGCTCGCCGGGGCGGTCGGCCAACTGCTCGGCGACGAGGTCTTCGCCCGGCGGATGGCCCGACGCGCCCGCACAATGGTCGGCGAGCGGTACGGCTGGGCCACCATCGCGGCCCGCACCGCCGCCAGCTACACCACCGCCCGTCGCGAGCACGGTCCGCTACAGGCCCGACGGGCCGCCGCCCGACTGGCGGGCGGACGTACCCGGATCGCCATCCCGGAGGGCAATCTGCTCGCCGCGGCCGACCACGCCGCCTGCTGAAGCTAAGCGGATGACCTATAGGCGGCCCCCGATCCGCTGGTTAGGGTGTACCCGGGACAGCGGCTGAAGAGAATGAACTCTAGGCGGGTGTTATTGCTCAAGCTCTTTCAAGAGTTGGTCATCATGAGGAGCATCTACCGGATAGGCGACTTTGCTAAGAAGCTCAAGGCGGCGGACGTGACCGGGGGGTCGTCGTGAAGGTGACCCGGATCGCCTATTCGCACCGCCTCAACGCGGGGAAATATCAGGCGCTGGCTGAGCAGGCGCGGCGGTTGGGTGCAGTCCGCAGCGAGGTGTGGCAGCGGTACGGGTCGACCGCAGGGGCCGGGCTGAAGGACCGGCAGGTTCGCGACCGGTGGCTTGCTGAGGGCGTCCACCACCAGTTCGGGGTGCTGGCCAACGCGTGGAAGGAAACCGTCCGCGACGCCATGGCCGATATCGCCGCGGCCCGGGAAGCGGCGAAAGCGCGGGGGCGTCAGGCCGTTCGACGGCACGCCGGCGACCAGACGCAACGCAAGAGGCTGTTTGGACTACTGAAGGCCGACCGATGGGCCGATGACCCGTACCTGTCGCGGCAGATGCGCTCACACTGGCGGCGCGGGCACAACCGCACCCATAACCAGATCGTGGTGCGCTCCGATCAGCACCATACCCGGGCTGACGACGCCGGGCGGTTGTGGCTGGCCGTACCCGGCCTGGTGCGGCGCCAGATGATCCGCATCCCGTTGAACACCACCGTCGCCCCGACGGGCACGCTGCGGCTGATCCTGCGCGACGGCCGGGTGGAGATCCACTACCAGATCGACGCCGCCGGCATGAAGACCTCACAGCGTCCGTGTGGCACGGCGACGCTGGGGGTGGACAAGGGTTACACCGAGGCGCTGACCGACTCCGACGGCAACCACCACGGCGATCGCCTCGGCGACCTGTTGACCGCCGAGTCCGACCGGATCAAGGAACGAAACCGCCGCCGGGCGAAACTGCGCTCGATCGCCAACACCGCCGCCCGGCGCGGCGACCGGGCGAAGGCCGACCGGATCGCCACGAACAACCTCGGCACGATCAAGCGCGACCGGCAGGCCGGCCGTCACCAGGCGCGGGTGCGCACGGAGATCTTCACCGCCGTGCACCAAGTGGTGGACAAGGCCACCGTCGTGGTGGCCGAAGACCTGACCAAGACGTTCACCGGGCGCAAGCAGCTCGGCAAGAACACCAACCGGCGTCTCGCCGCGTGGACCAAGGGAGTCACCGCGGAGGCGCTGAAGAATGTGTCGGAGCGCAGAGGTTCTGCGCTCGTGCACGTCAACGCCGCCTACACCTCACAAGTCTGTCACCGCTGCGGCGCTCTCGGGCACCGCAGCGGGGACCGACTTCACTGCACCTCGTGCGGGGTGGTGTGGCAGGCCGACGTGAACGCCGCGATCAACGTCCTGCGACGACATGGTGACCCCGACATCAACCTGCACACCCCGCATCGCGCGGTGAGGCAGATCGTCCAGGCACGGGCCGATCGCCACCGGAGCAGACTGCCGCTCCCGGACTCCAGCCCGGTACACCGAGCGGAGAGCGAAACATCCGCATTGCCCATCAGAAGGCAATGACAAGGAAGCAGTGTGCACAGGTGCTGATCGCCGGTCGGTACCGGCTCCTCGACCTGGTGGGCCGCGGGGGCATGGGCCGGGTGTGGCGGGCCCGCGACGAGATGTTGCACCGCGAGGTCGCGGTCAAGGAGGTCATGCCGCCGAGCTGGCTGGCCGACCACGAGCGGGCCGAGCTGCGCTCGCGCACCCTGCGGGAGGCACGCGCCGCGGCCCGGCTCAACCATCCCGCCGTGGTCCGGCTCTACGACGTCGTCCCGGTCGAGGGCAGCCCGTGGATCGTGATGGAGTACGTCCCGTCGCGCACCCTGCAGGACGTGCTGGACGACGAGGGGCCACTGGAGCCGGCCTGGACGGCCCGGATCGGCCTGGCCCTGCTCGGCGCGCTGCACGCCGCGCACGCGGCCGGGGTGCTGCACCGCGACGTCAAGCCGCAGAACGTGCTCATGGCACACGACGGGCGGGTGATGCTCACCGACTTCGGGCTGGCCACCTTCGACGGCGGCGACGGCGCGATGACCCGCCCCGGCATGGTGCTCGGCTCCCCGCAGTACGTCGCCCCGGAGCGAGCCGCCGAGGGGGTGTCCACCGTGGCCGCCGACCTGTGGTCGCTCGGGGCCACCCTGTACGCCGCCGTGGAGGGCCGCTCCCCGTACGCCCGCAGCACGGCGATGGCCACGCTGAGCGCGCTGGCGGCCGGGCCACCGGCCCCGGCCTCGCGCGCCGGACCGCTCGCGCCCGTGCTCGCCGGGCTGCTGTGCCGCGACCCGCGCCACCGCGTCGACCATGACGAGGCCCACCGGTTGCTCACGGCCGCCGCGACCGGCGTCACCGGCCCGCCCCCGGTGCCCGACCCGGCAGACCGGCCCGACGTGTCCACCGACCTGTCCGATCAGGACCCCACCAGCCGGCTGTCCGAGCCCGACCAACAACCCACCGCCACCGGGGCCGACGCCCCGGGCGAGCCGGATGTCACCGCCGACGCACCGGCTCGGACGTTCGGCCGACCGGCCAGGCGGCGTGCGGCGCGCCGGGCGGGCCTGGTCGTCGCGGCGTTGCTGGTGGCGGCCGCCGCCGGCGTCGGCACCGCGCTGGCCGTCACCGGCGACGAGCCGAGGGGGACCGCCAGCCGGCCGACCCCCACGCCGTCACCGGACCGTTTGCCCGGCGGTGGCGGCCCCGACCGTGCGCCCGGTGGTGGTGGCCCGGCCGGTCCGTTCGGTGATGGCGGCAACCGGCCTCCACCGTTGGGCGGGCGGGACCTGCCCCCGCCCCCGTTTCCGTGCGTCCGCCCGGACATCGTCGGCGCGCCGGTGCCGGCCAGGTCGCCGGCTCCCGGCGAGAAGTTTCACCCGCCGGACGGCTGGGTCTGGCACGCCGACACCAACGGCTTCCGGGTCTCCGTGCCGGCGAGCTGGCACTACTACCGGGACCGAGCGGTGGTCTGCTTCCAGGACCCGGCGACCGGCCGGGTGTTCAGCGTCGCCGAGGGTGGCGCGGCGGATCCGCTCGCGCGGCTGCGGACGCTCCGCGACGCGGCGGCCGGTGACGGGGCGCTGCCGGGCTACAACGAGATCCGGCTCGCCGCCAGCGGCGGTGGGGCGGAGTGGGAGTGCCGGTGGGACGCGCCGTACGGCGCCCGGCTGCACGCCCGACAGCAGGTCGTCGATCCACCCGCCGGGGGCGGTCGCTGGATGCTGGGCTGGACCACCGACGACCGGGACTGGACCGCCGCCGGCGCGGACTGGACAGTGTTGCGAAACAGCTTCCGATCACCCCGCTGACCTGCACCGTACGGTCGTGCTCCCGACCGCCGTCCGGCGTGGATCGAGGCCGCTCAGCGGATGGGAAAACCCGCGTCGGTGGCTATCGTGTAACCCGGGGTGACCGAGGGGGAGCGTCCGTGCAGCAGTTGCTGATCGCGGGTCGGTACCGGCTGCTCGACCTGGTCGGCACCGGCGGGATGGGCCGGGTGTGGCTGGCCCGCGACGAGATGCTGCACCGCGACGTCGCGGTGAAGGAGGTCGTGCCGCCGTCCTGGCTGGCCGAGACCGAGCGCGCGGAGTTGCGGCTGCGGACGCTGCGCGAGGCGCGCACCGCCGCTCGGCTCAACCACCATAACGTGGTCCGCATCTACGACGTCGTGCACGATCGGGAGAGCCCCTGGATCGTGATGGAGTACGTGCCGTCCCGCTCGGTGCAGCAGATCATCGGCGACGAGGGGCCGCTGAGCCCGCAGCGCACCGCCCGGATCGGGTTGGCCGTGCTCGCCGCGTTGCGGGCCGCGCATAGCGCCGGGGTGCTGCACCGCGACGTGAAGCCGCACAACGTGCTGGTCGCCGACGACGGTCGGGTGGTGCTCACCGACTTCGGGCTGGCCACCTTCGACGGCGGCGACGGGGCGATGACCGGGCCGGGCATGGTGCTCGGTTCGCCGCAGTTCGTCGCACCGGAGCGGGCCCGCGACGGGGTGTCGAACCCGCGTACCGACCTGTGGTCGCTGGGCGCGACGCTCTATGCCACGGTCGAGGGGCATTCGCCGTACGCCCGGTCGAGTGCGATGGCCACGCTCAGCGCGCTGGCCACCGAACCGCCCGACCCGATGCGCCGTGCCGGGCCGTTGCGTCCCGCGCTCACCGGGCTGTTGCAGCGTGACCCCTGGCGGCGGTTGACCGCCGCCGAGGTGGAGCCGCTGCTGCGGAGCGCGGCGACGGACGACGACGAGCCCGCCGAGCCGGCCCGTTCCGCGGCGGTGGCGGCGGTGCGCAAAGCAGGCCGCGCCGCCGTGCCCGCTCTGATCGACCAGTCGGCCCAGCCCGCCGACCGGGCGAGCCGGCGACGCCGGCCGGCGCCCCTTCCCGGCCGCCGACGTCGGCGGCTGCTCGCCCTGGGCGGTGCGGCCACCGTCACCACGCTGCTTGCCGCGGTGGGCGTCACGCTTGCACTGATGAACCGCGGGGACGGACGAACGCCGCCGTCCGGCTCCGGGGGCGGCGTCACCACCTCCCGGCCGGCCGCGTTCGCCTGCGCGACGCCCCCGCCGCCGGCTGCCGTCCCGGTGCCGTCGGTGCCGCCGCCGGCTGGCGCACGGTACCGGCTGGTGGAGGGCTGGACCTGGCACGACGACCCGGCCGGCTTCCGGATCGCCGCGCCGGTGACCTGGCTGCGCTGGACCGAGGAGGCGGTGACCTGCTTCCGGGAGCCCGACGGCCCTCGGGTGCTCAGCGTCGAGGCTGGGCCGGCCCGACCCGATCCGGTGGCGTACTGGCGGGCCGAGGAGGCCCGGCTCACCGGCGGCGAGGCGCTACCGGGCTATCGCAAGGTGGACATCTCCGCGCTGGACATCTTCGAGGGCGGCGCGATCTGGGAGTGCGCCTGGGAGAACGCGGCCGGCGACCGGGTGCACAGTTTCCGGTTGCTGGCTAACACCTCGGCTGGGCGCGCCTACACCGTCTCGTGGTTGACAAAAGAGTTCGACTGGCAGGTCAACGCGACATACTTGCCGATGATCCGGCAGAGCTTCACCCCCGCACTCTGAGACTGTCCGTTGTGGACCGTCCGGGTGATGCCCCTGCGGCGCCGACGCTGACTACAGTGGCGTAGTTTTGGCGCTCAAGATCCCTGGGGAGGGTGAGCCGACATGATGGGACCGTCGCACGCGCTGTCTGGCGCGGCGGTATGGCTGGCCGGGTCCTGGGCACTGGACCAGTTCGCTGACTACCAGCAGTCGCCGCTCGCGTTGGCGGTGGGCACCGCCGTGTGCGCCGGCGGCGCGCTCTTTCCCGACCTCGACCTGTCGGGCAAGGTGACCCGTAACCAGGGCGGCGCCACCGTGGCCCGCACCTTCGGGGTCTTCTCGCTCTTCGTCGCCGAGGTGATGGAGAAGATCTCGCTCGGGGTCTACTATGCGACGAAGCTCAGCAAGGATCCCCGGCGCAACAACGGGCACCGGACGCTGACGCACACCATCCCGTTCACCCTGCTGGTCGGCTGGGGCACCACCGCGCTCTGCACCGCGTACGGCAAGTGGGCGGTGATCACCATCCTGTTCTTCATGTTCGGCCTGGCTCTGCGTGGGCTGTTCGACGGTTGGGCTGAGCGGGCCGGCTGGGTGATCGTGACCCTCGCCTCGGCCGGGGCGGCCTGGTTCACCTTCGTCAACCTCCCGGGCGGGCGCGGCTATCCGCTGATCGGCGTGGCCGTGGGGGTGGGCTGCTTCGTGCACATCCTCGGCGACATGATCACCCGGGCTGGGGTGCCGATCCTCTGGCCGATCCCGATCAGACGGCGGATGTGGACGATGATCGGCCTGCCGAACAGCATCGCGCTGCGTACCGGCAGCAAGACCGAGGTGGTCGTGCTGCGCGCCGTCCTGACCGTGGTCGCGTTGCTCTCCACCGCGGGTCTGATCGCTCCTTCGGTGCTGCAACGGTTCAACATCGAGATATGACCGACCCGGTGCCGCAGCAGTCACCGCCAGCGGCGGATGAGCAGGTGCCGGAGTTCTGGCGCGCGCTCGGGCTGCCCGGGCTGGCCGACGTGCACGTGCACTTCCTGCCACCGCGGCTGCTGCGCCGGGTGTGGGAGTACTTCGACGCGGCGGGGCCGCTGGTCGGCACCGAGTGGCCCATCCGCTACCGGTGGAGCGACGCCGACCGGGTGGCGCACCTGCGCCGGCTCGGGGTACGGGCGTTCGGCGCGCTGGCGTACCCGCACCGGCCGGGCATGGCGGCGGAGCTGAACCGCTGGACGCTGGAGTTCGCCCGGACCACACCGGGATGCCTGCCCTCGGCCACGTTCTTTCCGGAGCCGGAGGCTCCCGGTTATGTCGAGGCCGCGCTGATCGGCGGGGCCCGGCTGTTCAAGGTGCACGTGCAGGTCGGCGGTTTCTCGCCGACCGACCCGGACCTGGACCGGGTGTGGGGGATGCTCGCCGACGCGGGTGTGCCCGTGGTGGTGCACGCCGGGCACGCCCCGGTGGGGACCACGCACACCGGACCCGAGCCGTTTGCCGCCCTGCTGGCCCGCCACCCCCGGCTGACCGCCGTGGTGGCGCACCTCGGCGCCCCCGACTACCGGGCGTTCCTGGACCTCGCCGAGGCGTACGAGCGGGTTCGGCTGGACACCACGATGGCGTTCACCCCGTTCTTCGACCGGTTCGTACCCTTCCCGGCCGACGAGCTGCCCCGGCTGCGCGAGCTGGGGTTGGCGGGCAAGGTACTGCTGGGCAGCGACTTCCCGAACATCCCCTACCCGTACGCCGATCAGTTGACCGGGCTGGCCCGGCTGGACCTGGGCGACGACTGGCTGCGCGCGGTCTGCTGGGACAGCGCCGCCGCCCTGTTCGACCTCTCCTGACCCCGCGGCCGCCGCCGCCCGGGTGGGCAGGGCGCCGCCGTCGGGTGCGCGGCCCGTCGGGTGCCGTCGCATCCAAGATCGTGCCCGATCCTGGATGTAGTGGCCTCCGGTGCGGTACGAGGCGACTACATCCAGGATCGAGCGTGACCATGGCGTTCGGCGCGCCACCAGGGGCGGGCGGGGGACGCGGCGCGGCCAGTACGGGCAGCACCGAGGGGCCTCAGGGCGGCCCGACTTTCTTTTCGACATCGGCTATTGACGTCGTCGTAACGGGTGGCCTAGCGTCTGTCGAAACGCTTCGTCGAAACGCTTCGACGATTATTCGGGAGCGATCCCACGCCCGGCCGGAGGAGGTGCGCGATGGCCACCATGCACGACGTAGCCCGCCTCGCCCAGGTCTCGGTCAGCACCGTGTCGTACGTGCTCACCGGCACCCGGCCGATCTCCCAGGCCACTCGGGACAAGGTGCTCGCCGCGATGGCCGAGCTGGACTACCAGCCCAACGCGATGGCCCGCGGCCTGGCCAGCCGGCGCAGCCGGATCCTGGGCCTGCTGATGCCGATGGACGAGCGCGGCCTCGGTGCGACCGAGACCGCCTTCGTCACCGGCGCCGCAGCCGCAGCCAGCGCCGCCGGCTACCACCTGGTGCTCTCGCCGGTCGGCGGCGGCGACCTCGACGACCTGCGGCGGCTGGCCAGCCAGCGGATGCTCGATGGGGTCGTGCTGATGGAGGTGCAGCTCGCCGACGAGCGGGTCACCGTGCTCCAGGAGGCCGGCGTTCCGCTGGTCCTGATCGGCCGCACCGGCGACACCACCGCGCTCTCCTACGTCGATATCGACTTCGAGCAGACCGTGCGGGAGGCCGTCGCCCACCTGGTCGGGCTGGGTCACCGGAGCATCGTCTACGTCAACCACTCGGCCGCCACCCTGGCCAGCGGCTACGGTCCCGCGCTGCGTACCCGGGACGCCTTTGTGTCGGCGATGGCCGGGCACGGCCTGGAGCCGGTGATGATCCCGGCCGAGGACAGCGCCGCGGGCGGGCGGGCGGCCCTGGCCGCCGCGTTCGCGCAGGCACCGGAGTTGACCGCCGTGCTGGCCATGAACGAGACCGCGATCTTCGGCATCCTCGGCGAGCTGACCGGCCGAGGGCTCTCGGTGCCGGAGGACGTCTCGGTCGTCTCGATGGTCACCTCACGGCAGGTCGCCGAGCTGGCCACCCCGGCGTTGACCGCGATGACGTCTCCCGGTTCGGCCATGGGTCGGATCGCCATCGAGGCGCTGCTGCGCCACCTGGACGGGTCCGGCGACGAGCGCCACCAGCAACTGCTGCCGTGCGCGCTGGAAGTCCGGGGATCGACCGCCGTGCCACGACAGCCAGCACCGGACGCACCCGGGCGGTCACCGACCGACGGGGGTTGACCAGCTAAAACGGCCCGCCGCCGCGCTGCAACGCGACGACGGGCCCAGTGAAGTACCGGCTAGATACTCAATGAGGAGGATAGCAATGCAGCGATTCCGCCGAATCGTCGCCGCGCTCGCCCTGGCAGCGACCGCGACGACCACCATGGCCGCGTGCGGCGGTGGGGACAGCGGGGACGACAGCGGGGCCAAGACCCTCAAACTGTGGCACTACGAGAGCGCCAACAGTGCCATGGGGGTCGCCTGGGACCGGTCGATCGAGATCTTCAAGGCCGAGCACCCGGGCGTCGAGGTGCGCTTCGAGCGCAAGGCGTTCGAGCAGATCCAGCAGAACGCTGGCATGATCATCAACTCGTCCGAGGGTCCGGACGTGATGGAGTACAACAAGGGCAACGCGACCGCCGGCCTGCTCTCCTCCCAGAGCCTGCTCACCGACCTGAGCGCCGAGGCCGACAAGCGCGGCTGGGCCGGCAAGCTCAGCCCCAGCCTGCAGACCACCGCCCGCTACAGCGACAAGGGCGTGATGGGCTCGGGCAACTGGTTCGGCGTGCCGAACTACGGCGAGTACGTGACGGTCTACTACAACAAGGACCTCTTCCAGCAGCACGGCATCAAGGTCCCGACCACCATGGCCGAGATGACCTCCGCGATGGACACCTTCGTCGGCAAGGGCGTCACCCCGCTGGGCATGGCGGGCGCCGAGTACCCGGCCGGTCAGCTCTTCTACCAGTTGGCGCTGGCCAAGGCGGACCGGCAGTTCGTCGACAACTACCAGCTCTACAAGAATCCGGTCGACTTCAAGGCCGACCCGCTGAAGTCCGGCGCGGAGACCTTCGCCGACTGGGTGAAGAAGGGCTACGTCGCCAAGGACTCGGCGAGCCTGAAGGCCGAGGACATGGGCACCGCGTTCATCGGCGGCAAGACCCCGATGATCGTCTCCGGTAGCTGGTGGTACGGCCGGTTCAAGGCCGAGATGAAGGCCAACTGGGACACGTTCCTCTTCCCCGGCAACACCCTGCAGGCCGGCTCGTCCGGCAACCTCTGGGTGGTCCCGGCGACCAGCAAGGCCAAGGGCCTGGCGTACGACTTCATCGACATCACCCTGCGTCCGGAGATCCAGGACCTGATCGGCAACAACGGTGGCGTGCCGGTCGCCGCTGACCCGGCGAAGATCAGCGACCCCAAGGACCGCAAGCTGATCGAGGACTTCAACACGGTCAGCAAGCAGGACGGCCTCGCCTTCTACCCGGACTGGCCGGTTCCCGGCTACTACGACGTGCTGGTATCCGGCTTCCAGGGCCTGATCAACGGCTCCAAGTCGCCCGACCAGGTCCTCGACTCGATCGCCAAGCCGTACGCCGACGGCGTCAAGGAGATCACCGGCAAGTGACACGGCGAGCGGCGGGCGTGACCGGCACGACCGGCGCGCCCGCCCGCCCCGCCGGGAAGGATCTTCCATGGCAGTCTCCGAGACCGTCGCCGCCGCACACCCGGCGACGACCCCGACTCAGCCCGCGCCAGGCCGGAAACGTCGCGGCCGCAACGCCTCGTACTGGCTCTACCTGCTCCCCGGAGCGGTGCTCTTCATCCTGGTCATCGGCGCACCGCTGGTCGGCACCGGCTACCTGTCGCTGACCAAGTGGTCCGGGGTCGGCGACCCCACCTGGGTCGGCCTGGACAACTACCAGCAGTTGCTGCACGACGAGGTGTTCTGGGCGTCGTTCCGGAACACCGTCGCGATGCTCATCGCGATGGTGGTGGTGCCCACCCTGCTCGGGCTGGTGCTCGCCTCGGTGCTCTTCGACATCATCGGCCGCCGGTTCCGGCCGCGTACCGCCGCCGCGCTGCGGGCCGCGTTCTACCTCCCGCAGGTGCTGCCCGTCGTGGTGGCCGGCATCGTCTGGGGCTGGATCCTGCGCCCCGATGGCGCGTTCAACAGTCTGCTCGACGCGGTTGGTCTCGGCGCGCTACGCCATGACTGGCTCGGCGACCCGGACACCGCGCTGCCCGCCGTGATGGCGGTGATGATCTGGGTGCAGATCGGCTACCCGGTGGTCGTCTTCATGGCGGCGCTGCAGCGGGTCGACCCCGAGCTGTACGAGGCGGCCGAGGTCGACGGCGCGAACTGGGTCCACCGGTTCCGGGCGATCACCCTTCCGCAGATCCGGCCGGAGACCTTCGTGGTGGCCCTGACCTGCACGATCGCCGCGTTGAAGGTGTTCGGGCCGATCTTCGCCCTGACCCGGGGCGGCCCGGAGAACGCCACCAACGTGCCCTCGTACTTCGCGTACTACACGTTCTTCAAGAAGCTCCAGGTCGGCTACGGCTCCGCGATCTCCACAGTGCTCACCCTGATCATCGTGGTGGTGGCCGTGCTGTTCATCTGGATGCAGTACCGCAGCGAGCGCCGGGACCGGGGGATCTGACATGGCCGTCACGCTCACTCCGGCGGACCGCGCGCCCGCCCCGCCCCGGACCCGTCCGGTCCGCGACCGGCACCACCGCGGCGTCAGCCGCTGGGTGGTGCTCGCCCTGGTCACGCTGGGCGCGCTGGTGATGCTGGTGCCGTTCGCGTTCATGCTGCTCAACGCGTTCAAATCGCCCAGCGACTACTCCAACGGCGGCCCGCTGAGCTGGCCGACGGAGTTCTACACCACGGGTCTGCGGACGTACTGGACCACAGTGAACTTCCCGCTGAAGCTCTGGAACTCCACGCTCATCGCCGGCTCCGTGGCGGTGCTCGGCGTGGCAGTCTCACTGCTCAACGCGTACGCCCTGGGCATCGGCCGGGTCCGCGGACGCCTCTGGATCGTCGGGCTCTTCCTGCTGGCCAACATGCTGCCGCAGGAAGCGTTGATCTACCCGCTCTACTACGTCGCGAAGCAGGTCGGCCTCTACAACACGCAACTCTCGGTGATCATCATCTTCACCGTCATCCAGAGCGCGTTCGGCACCTACCTGCTCGCCTCGGTGATGAGCACGTTCCCGCGCTCACTGCTGGAGGCCGCCTCGTTGGACGGCGCCGGCAAGTGGACGATCCTGTGGCGGGTGGTCTTCCCCAACCTGCGGCCCACCCTCGCGGTGCTGCTCATCTTCTTCTTCATCTGGACCTGGAACGAGTTCCTGATCCCGCTGGTCATGCTGATCGACAACCAGACGCAGACCATCCCGGTCGCGCTCGCGTCGTTGCAGGGCGACCGCCTGATGGACGCCCCGACCACCAACGCCGGCGCGCTGATCAGCCTGGTGCCGGCCATCATCTTCTTCCTCATCTTCCAGCGCACTCTGGCGCGCGGCATCACGGCAGGAGCCGAGAAGTGAAGTTCACCGACGGGTACTGGCAACTGCGCCCGGGGGTCAGCGTGCTGCGCCCCGGCACAGTGGAATCGGTCGAGCCGGACGAGCGCGGCTTCACCGTCTTCGCGCCGGCCGGTCAGATCACCGGACGCGGCGACACCCTCAACCGGCCGGTGGTCACCGTCCGGTTCTTCTCCCCCGCCCCCGGCGTCGTCGGCGTGACCATCGGCCACCACAGCGGCGGGCTGCCCCAGGAGCCGCACTTCGGGCTGGCCACCGACGACGAGCACCCGATCCACGTCGACGTCACCGGGATCAGCGCGTCGCTGACCACCGGCGAGTTGACCGCCCGGGTCGCGCTCATCGACGGGTGGCGGGTCGACTTCCTGCACGGCGACCGGCTGGTCACCGCGTCCACCGGGCGCAGCGTCGGCATCGTCACCGACGGCGAGGGCCGCCGGCACGTACACGAGCGGCTCGCCCTCGGCGTCGGCGAGACGGTGTACGGGCTGGGCGAGCGGTTCGGCCCGTTCGTGAAGAACGGCCAGACCGTCGACATCTGGAACGCCGACGGCGGCACCGCCAGCGAGCAGGCGTACAAGAACGTGCCGTTCTACCTGAGCAGTGCCGGCTACGGGGTGTTCGTGGACCACCCGGAGCACGTCTCCTTCGAGGTGGGCTCGGAGGTCGTCACGCAGACCCAGTTCAGCGTCGAGGGCCAGTCGCTCACCTACTACGTCATCGACGGGCCCACCCCGAAGGACGTGCTGCGCCGCTACACCGCGCTGACCGGCCGACCCGCCCGGGTTCCCGCCTGGTCGTACGGGCTGTGGCTGTCCACGTCGTTCACCACCTCGTACGACGAGAAGACGGTGACCGAGTTCGTCGACGGAATGGCCGAGCGCAACCTGCCGCTGTCGGTGTTCCACTTCGACTGCTTCTGGATGCGCCAGTTCCACTGGGTCGACTTCGTCTGGGACCCGGCGACCTTCCCCGACCCGGAGGGGATGCTGCGCCGGCTGCACGAGCGCGACCTGAAGGTGTGCGTCTGGATCAACCCGTACATCGCGCAGCGCTCGTACCTGTTCGAGGAGGGCCGCGAGGCCGGCTACCTGGTCCGCAACGCCGACGGGTCGGTCTGGCAGTGGGACAAGTGGCAGGCCGGCATGGCGTTGGTCGACTTCACCAACCCGGACGCGGTCCGCTGGTTCACCGGCAAGCTCAAGGCGCTGCTGGACATGGGCGTCGACTGCTTCAAGACCGACTTCGGTGAGCGCATTCCGACCGACGTGGTGTGGCACGACGGTTCGGATCCGCAGCGGATGCACAACTACTACTCCTACCTCTACAACAAGGCGGTCTTCGAGCTGCTGGAGGCCGAGCGCGGAAAGGGCGAGGCGGTGCTGTTCGCCCGCTCGGCCACCACCGGAGGCCAGCAGTTCCCGGTGCACTGGGGTGGCGACTGCGAGTCGACGTTCGTGGCGATGGCCGAGTCGCTGCGCGGCGGGCTGTCCCTGGCCGCGTCCGGCTTCGGCTACTGGAGCCACGACATCGGCGGCTTCGAGGGCACCCCCGACCCGACGGTGTTCAAGCGGTGGATCGCCTTCGGGCTGCTCTCCTCGCACTCCCGCCTGCACGGCTCCGGCTCGTACCGGGTCCCGTGGGCGTACGACGAGGAGGCGGTTGACGTGCTGCGGCACTTCACCCGGCTCAAGCTCAGCCTGATGCCGTACCTCGCGGGCGCGGCGCAGGAGGCGCAACGCGACGGGGTGCCGATGATGCGGCCGATGATCCTGGAGTTCCCGGACGACCCGGCCGCGGCGCACCTGGACCGGCAGTACATGCTCGGCTCCGACGTGCTGGTCGCGCCGGTGCTCAGCGCCGACGGGGAGGTCACCTTCTACGTGCCCGCCGGCACCTGGACCCACCTGGTCACCGGCGCGCAGCTCACCGGCCCGGCCTGGGTCACCGAGAAGCACGAGTTCGACAGCGTCCCGGTGCTCGCCCGGCCGGGCGCGATCATCCCGTTCGGGGCGCGCTCCGACCGGCCGGACTACGAATGGGCGGACGGCGTGCAACTGCGGCTCTACACACCGGCGGAGGGGCAACGCCAACGGGTACGGATCCCGTCGCCCGGGGACGGGCCCGGAACGGAGTTCGAGGTGAGCTTCCGCGACGGCGTCGCCACCGCCGAACTGGTGGCGGGCGCCTCGTCGGCGTACCACTGCGTGGTGGCCGGGACCGAGGTGGCGGCGCGATGACGTCCCGTACCTTCCCGGAGAGCTTCGTCTGGGGCTCGGCCACGGCGGCGTACCAGATCGAGGGCGCGGCCACCGAGGACGGCCGCGGGCCGTCCATCTGGGACACCTACAGCCACACCCCCGGTCGGACGCACAACGGCGACACCGGTGACGTGGCCGCCGACCACTACCACCGCTGGCCGCAGGACCTGGACCACACCGCCGGGCTGGGCCTGGGCGCGTACCGGTTCTCCATCTCCTGGCCGCGGGTGCAGCCGGGTGGCGCCGGCCGGTTCAACCAGGCCGGCCTGGACTTCTACTCGCGGCTCGTGGACGGCCTGCTGGAGCGCGGGGTCCACCCGGTGGCCACCATGTACCACTGGGACCTGCCGCAGGAGCTGGAGGACGCCGGCGGGTGGCCGGCGCGGGAGACCGCGCTGCGCTTCGAGGAGTACGCGGCCGGGATCGTCGCCGCGCTCGGCGACCGGGTGCACACCTGGACAACGCTGAACGAGCCGTGGTGCTCGGCGTACCTGGGCTACGCCTCCGGCGTGCACGCCCCGGGGCGCACCGAACCGGCCGCCGCGCTGGCGGCGGTGCACCACCTCAACCTGGCGCACGGCCTGGCCGGGCGGGTGGTGCGGGAGTTGGCGCCGACGGCCGAACTCTCGGTGACGCTGAACCTGCACGTGATCCGTCCGGAGTCGGACTCGGCAGCGGACGCCGACGCGGTGCGGCGCATCGACGCGCTGGCCAACCGGTCGTTCCTAGGGCCGATGCTCGGCGGGGCGTACCCGGCCGACCTGCTGGCCGACACGGCGAGCGTCACCGACTGGTCGTTCGTCCGCGACGGCGACGAGAAGGTGGCCGCCGTGCCGCTGGACGTGCTCGGCGTCAACTACTACTCCAGCACCCTGGTCCGCGCCTGGGACGGGCACTCGGCCCGGTCGGACGCCGACGGTCACGGCGCCTCGGCGCACTCACCGTGGGTGGGCGCCGACGACGTCGACTTCCTGCCCCAGCCCGGCCCCCACACGGCGATGGGCTGGAACATCGACCCGGCCGCGCTGACCGGCCTGCTGCTGCGGCTACGCCAGGAGTACCCGGGCCAGCCCCTGATGATCACCGAAAACGGCGCGGCGTTCGACGACGTCGTGTCGGCCGACGGCACGGTGCACGACGAGCGGCGTGTCGACTACCTGCGCCGGCACATCGCCGCCATCGCGGACGCCCGCGAACAGGGCGCGGACGTCCGGGGCTACTTCGTCTGGTCGCTGCTGGACAACTTCGAGTGGGGCTACGGCTACGACCGGCGGTTCGGGATCATCCGGGTCGACTACGACACCCAGGAGCGCACCTGGAAGGACAGTGCGCACTGGTACCGGCGCCTGGTCGAGACCGGGACGCCGGACCAGCCGACGGACTGACGGCAGCCGCCGGGTCATCCCCGCGCCGGCCGACCCGACGGGCAACTGCCCGCCCGGCCGGCCGGCCGGGTCACGGCGCGGCCACGGACCGGTTCGACCGGCGCTCAGACGCCGACGCGCTGCGGCGGAACGGTGAGCCCGTAGAGCGCCATCAACTCCGGGGTGTCGACCCGGCTGCCGTCGGCCACCGAGTCGCACGCGATGTCGACGATCTGGTCCTTGTGCGCCAACAGGTAGGGCCGGGCGCCCACGTCGGCGCTGGCCAGGGTGGCGATGCCGGACCAGTGCCGACGGCCGAAGAGCATCGGGTAGCCGCGCAGCCCGTCGTAGGTGGCGCAGACCAGCACATCCGGGTACGGCAGCGCGGCCACCCGCCGGACCGCGACCGCGGTCAGGCCCGGCATGTCGACCGGGACCACCACCACCGCCTCGATCCCCTCGTCATCCATGGCGGCCAGGCCGGCCCGGATCGACGAGCCGACCCCGGTGCCCCACGCTTTGTTGATCACTACCGTTGCCTTGCCCAGGTCGGCGGTCTCCCGGACCTGTTCGGCGGCGGCACCCAGCACGACCACGATCTGCTCGCAGCCCGCCTCGGTCATCGTGTCGATCATCTGGTTGACCAGGGGTTTCTCCCCCTGGTGCAGCAGCGCCTCGGGACCACCGATGCGGCGCCCCCCGCCCGCGGCGATGATCATTCCTGCGATCCGGTTCAGCTGCGCCCCCTCCACCGTGGAACGGACCGGGCACGGCGGTACCCGGTCCATCCCGTCCTACGGACACCGGATGCAACGAGTGCGGCCAGCCCCGGGTAGCGGGGCAAATAGGAAAATTGTGCGCTATGCCGCGTCGGCGTAGCAGTCGACGATGGACAGATCCAGCGGAAACCGCACCGGGGTGTCGCCGAACAGCAGCCCCGCAGCCCGCTCACCGCTACGGCCCACCGCCGCCGCCACCGCCTCGGCCTGCGCCGCCGGACAGTGCACGATCACCTCGTCGTGCTGAAAGAAGACCAGCTCGGCGTCGGTGCCGGCCAACTCGGTGCGCAGCGTCGCCAGCAGCGTGGAGGCCCACTCCGCAGCCGTGGCCTGGATGACGAAGTTACGGGTGAAACGCCCCCGCGACCGCGCGGCGCGAGCCCGAGGACTCTGCCGGTCGGCTGCGCCATCCGGGTCGGTCGGCACGTCATCGGGGTCGCCGAACCCCGCTGAGCCGGGCGGGCAGGTGCGCCCAAGCCAGGAGCGCACCAACCCGCCCGCCTCACCGGTGCGCGCCGCCGCCTCGACGTAACCGAACGCCGTCGGGTAGCTGCGCTTCAACACCGCCAGCGCGGGCACCGCGGCCCCGCCGGTCTGCCCGTACATCGCCCCGAGCAGGGCAACCTTGGCCTTGGCACGGTCACCGGCGAAGGCGTCCCGGGCCAGTGCGGCGTACAGGTCGCCGGCCCCGCCCGCCGCCGCCAGCCGGGCGTCGCCCGAGACCGCGGCCAGCACCCGGGGCTCCAACTGACCGGCGTCGGCGACCACCAGCCGCCAGCCCGGGTCGGCCACCACCGCGCGGCGGATCACCTTGGGGATCTGCAAAGCGCCACCGCCCCGGGTGGCCCAGCGGCCGGAGACCACCCCGCCCGGGACGTACTCCGACTGGAACCGCCCGTCACGGACCCACTGCTCGCGCCACGACCAGCCGTGCGCCGTCCAGATCCGGTAGAGCTCCTTGTACTCCAGAACCAGCGGCACCGCCGGATGGTCCACCCCACGCAGCACCCAGGCCCGCGTGTTGGGCAGCTCCACCCCGACCCGGGCGAACGCCTTCAGCAGCTCCGCCGGGGAGTCGGCGTGCAGCCGACGGACGCCGAACGCGTCGGCGATCCGGGCGGCCAGCTCGGCCAGCCGGCGCGGCGGGCCGCCGACCGGAGACGGCTCACCCAGCAGCTCGCCGAGGATGGCGTCGTGCACCTCGGCCCGCCAGGGCAGCCCGGCGATGCCCATCTCCACCGCGATGAGCGCGCCGGCCGACTCGGCAGCCACCAGCAACCGGAACCGGCCCGGGTGCTCGGTGTCGGCGATCCGGGCGAGCTGGTCGGCGTACACCTGAATCAGGGCGTCGATGCCCGGGCCGGCCGGGCCGGGCAGCGCGTCGAAGAGCGCGCCCTGACCGTGCCCGGGCGGAGCGGCCGGGCGCGGCGGCGGATCGGGCGGCACCGGCGCGCCGCTGAGCCGGGCCCAGGCGGCGGCGAACGATCGTGGCTCGCCCCAGCGGCCGGCGTGGCCGAGCAGCAGCGCCTCGGTCAGCTCCACATCGTGGCAGCGCTCGACGCGCACCCCGGCCCGCAGCAGCGCCGGGTAGACCGCACCGGCGGTCGGCCACACCCAGCGCGGATGCCCGGCGGCCTCCCACCTGGCCACCGCGGCGGTCAGGTCGGTGACGATCTCGGTCGGGCCGGCGGGCCGGCCGGCGGCATCCAGCGGGCGCAACTCTCCCCCGCCCCGCTCGTCGGACACCATCGCCACCAGCACGGATGCGATTCTGCCTCGCCCCTGTGACATCGGCCGAGCCCATCCATCGAAACCGGGCCGGCGCGCGCGGTCGGGCGCGCGAAAACCGGACAGTGGATCGTGGGAAGGCTCGGTAGCGTGGCCGGGTGCCCCCGCAGATCCCGCATTCCGACCCTGGCATTCCGGACACCGGGGGGCCAATGCGCTATCTCTGGTGGCTGGTCCGCCGCCAGCCCTGGCGGGTGCTGCGCGGCAGCCTGCTCGGAACGGCCTGGATGGTCGGCTTGTCCCTCCGGCCCTACCTGATCGCCCGCGCCGTCGACGACGGGCTGCGCGCACACGACAGCCGTGCCCTGGCACTCTGGGTCGCGGCGATCGTCGTGGCGGGCGTCGGGCTGTCGTACCTGGGCATCATGCGACACCGCACGATGACCTTCATCCGGGAGGACGCCAAGGCCCGCTCGGCGGCCGTCGTGCTGCGCCAGGTGTCCCGCATCGGCGCGGTACTGCCGCGCCGGGCCGCCGCAGGCGAGGTGGCCACCATCGGCGGCTCCGACATCGACTGGTCGGCGCAGGTGCTGACGCTGACCGGGCCGGGGGTCGGCGCGGTCGTCGCGTACGCGGTCATCGCCGTGCTGCTCTGGTCGATCTCCCCGGTCCTCGCGCTCTGCGTGCTGCTGGGAGTGCCGGCGGTCGCGCTGGTCGTCGGGCCGCTGCTACGCCGCCTCGAACGGGCGGAATCGGTCTACCGGACGCAACAGGGCGCGCTCACCGCCCGATCCGGCGACATCGTGGCCGGGCTGCGAGTGCTCGCCGGGGTGGGCGGCCGGGACCTGTTCGCTCGCCGGTACGCGGCCAGATCCCGGGACCTGCTCGCCGAGGGTTACCGCGTCGGCGCGGTCAACAGCTGGATCGACGCGGCGACGGTGGCCATCCCCGGGCTGTTCCTGGCGGCGGTGGTGTGGCTCACTGCTCGGATGGCGGTGACCGGTGACGTCACGGTCGGCGAGTTGGTCGCCGTCTACGGTTACGTGGCGACCCTGATCGTGCCGGTCTGGTTCCTGCTGGAGGGCAGCCACCAGCTGATTCGCGGCCGGGTCGCCGCCCGGCGGATCGTGGCCCTGCTCAAGCTCACCCCGGACGACGTCGGCGGCCCGGGTCGGCGGGGCCGGGGCACCGTGCCCGACCCACGAAGGCCGGATGTCAGGGCCGCGCCCGACCGCCCCGCCGACCTGCACGACCCGGTGACCGGGCTGACCGTCCGTACCGGCCGGCTGACCGGCGTGGCCGCCGACGATCCGGCGGCGGCGCTGGCACTGGCCGATCGACTTGGCCGGTACGTGGCCAGCGAGTCCACCTGGGGCGGTGTGCCGCTGACCGGGATCGCCCTGGACGAGGTCCGGGCCCGGATCCTGGTCGCCGACCACGACTCGTACCTCTTCGCCGGGACGCTGCGCGACATCCTGCTGTCCCCGCCGGACGGCCGCCACGACGATGCCCGGTCGGGAGCCGACCACGATGCCCGGCCGGAGGCCGACGACGACCGGATCCGCGCGGCTCTGCGGGCCGCGTCGGCCGAGGACGTCGTCGATGCCCTGCCGGCCGGCCTGGACACGGTGATCGACGCCCGAGGCCGCACCCTCTCCGGCGGTCAGCGCCAGCGGGTACGCCTGGCCCGGGCGCTGTTGGCCGAGCCGGAGGTGCTGATCCTCGTCGACCCGACATCGGCGGTGGACGCGCACACCGAGGCGCGGATCGCCGACCGGCTGCGTAGCGCGCGGGCCGGGCGGACCACCATCGTGCTCGCTACGTCGCCGCTGCTGCTGAGCCGGGCCGACCTGGTCGCCCACCTGCGGGCGGGCCGGATCGTCGCCACCGGCACCCACACCGACCTGCTCGACCAGGACCCCGGGTACCGGTACCTGGTGGCCCGGGGCAGCGCCGATCCCGACATCGACCGGTCCGCCGACGCTGCGGGGGTCCATCCGTGAGCCGGCTGCCGGTGGCCGAGCGCGGCACCGTCCGCCGGGCGCTGCGTGACCTGATCGGCCGGCACCGGCGCGCGGTCGGCGTCGTGCTGGCGCTGCACAGCGCCGCGGCGGTAGCCGGGCTCGCCCCGCCCTGGCTGCTGGGCACCATCGTCGATCGGGTCACCGCGGGCGCGGGTGTGGCCACGGTGGACCGACTGGCGCTGGCGATCGGTGGTTGTGTCCTGGTGAGCGCGTTGCTTTCCCGGTACGCCCAGTACGCCGGCCACCGGTTCGGGGAGCGGGCCGTCGCCGAACTGCGCGAGGAGTTCGTCGACCGGACACTCGGGCTGCCCGTCTCGGTCGTCGAGCGGGCCGGCTCCGGAGACCTGGCCACCCGCAGTTCGGTCGACGTGTCGACGGTCGGCACCACCGTCCGGGACGTGGTGCCCACCATGGTCATCGCGTCGGTGCAGCTGTCGTTGCTGTTCGGGGCGGTCTTCCTGCTCCACCCGCTGCTCGGGCTGGCGGCGCTGGCCGGGCTGCCGTCGATCTGGGCGGTGACCCGCTGGTACCTGCGGCGGGCCACCTCCGCGTACCTCGCCGAGGGGGCGGCGGCCGCCGAACTGACCGAGACGCTGACCACCACCGCAGAGGGTGCCCGGACCGTGGAGGCGCTGCGGCTGGCCGACGACCGGATCGGGCACGGCACCACTCGCATCACGCGGGTGTGGTGGGCCCGGCGGGCGACTCTCGCGCTGCGCACCGTGTTCTTCTCGGTGGTGGAGGCCAGCTATCCGCTGCCGATCGCCATGGTCCTGCTCGTCGGTGGGTACCTGCTCTCCCGGGAGATGGTCTCGCTCGGCGCGGTGATCGCCGCCGCGCTCTACCTGCAGCAGGCGATCGATCCGCTGGACCGGCTGCTGCAGTGGACGGAGCAGGCGCAGCGCGGCTTCGCGTCGTTCGCCCGGGTGCTCGGCGTGGGCCTGGTCCCGCCGGAGCCGCCCGGCACGACGGCCACGTCGCGGGGTGAGCGGCTCGTCGTGCGCCAGGTGCGGTTCGCCTACGCCGGCGGGCACGACGTGCTGCACGGCATCGATCTGGAGGTACGGCCCGGCGAGCGGTTGGCCGTCGTCGGACCGTCCGGGGCGGGCAAGTCCACCCTGGCCCGGCTGCTGGCGGGGATCGACGCGCCGCGCCGCGGCGTCGTCAGCATCGGTGGGTGCCCGGTGACCGACCTCGACCCCGCCGAGCGTCGTCGCCGGATCGCCCTGGTCACCCAGGAGCACCACGTCTTCATCGGCTCGGTACGCGACAACCTCGCCTTCGCCGCGCCGGACGCCTCCGACGAGCAGATGCGCGCCGCGCTGGCCACCGTGGGCGCCGACTGGTACACCGAGCTGCCCGACGGCCTGGACACCCCGCTCGGCGACGGTGCCCGGCAACTGGGCGCGGCCGAGGCCCAGCAACTGGCACTGGCCCGGCTGGTGCTCGCCGACCCGCACACGCTGATCCTGGACGAGGCGACCGCCGCGCTCGATCCGACCACCGCCCGGCGTACCGAGCGGGCGTTGGCCGCCGTGCTCGTCGGGCGGACCGTCATCGCGATCGCGCACCGGCTCAACACCGCGCACGACGCTGATCGGGTCGCCGTCCTGGTGGACGGCCGGATCACCGAGATCGGCAGCCACGACGATCTCGTCGCGGCCGGCGGGGCGTACGCCGCCCTCTGGCACTCGTGGCACGCCGACGAGCGTCCGCAGTCCCGGAAGGAGTGGCCATCCTGACCACTCCTTCCGGAACCCACGCCTACTGAGCGGCGGCTACTTCACCGCGCCGGAGGTGAGGCCGGCCTGGATCTGACGCTGGAAGACCGCGTACACGATGATCATCGGCAGGATGGCGATGGTCAGCGCGGCGAACAACCCGGACCAGTCCGCCTCGTAACCGGCGTTGACCGAGATGTCCGCGATGCCCTGGGTGAGCACCCACTTGTCCTTCGAATTGGAGAGCAGCACCAGCGGAAGTTGGTACTGCGCCCACTGACCGATGATGTTGAAGATCGCCACGCTGATCAGGCCCGGCTTCGCCATCGGCATCATGACCTGGAAGAACAGCCGGGTGTGCCCGCAGCCGTCGATCAACCCCGCCTCGGCCACCGAGGACGGCAGCGTCTTGAAGAACGCGGCCAGGAAGAAGATCGTGAACGGCAGCGAGTACGCGATGTAGACCAGCACCACCCCGGTGTGGGTGTCCAGCAGGCCCAGGTTCTTCACCACGAAGAAGAGCGGCACCAGGGCCAGGAAGACCGGGAAGGCCAACCCCGAGACGAAGAGGTAGTAGATCGCCCGGTTGCCCCAGAACTTGTACCGGGCCAGCACGTACGCCGCCATCGAGCCGAGCAGCATCGTGCCGAAGGTGCTGCACGTGACCACGATGACGCTGTTGAGGAAGTACCGACCGACGTTCGCCTTGGTCCAGGCCCGGCCGAAGTTCTCCCACCGCAACTCCGCCGGGAGTGTCCACGGGCTGCTGAAGATCTCGCTGGTGTTCTTGAACGCGGCGAGGAAGGTCCAGAGGATCGGCACGATCACGATCACCGCCCACACGGCGAGCGCGATGTGCCCCAGGCCAGCGAAGAACCGTACCTCCGAGCGGGGGCCCTTCCGCCCTCGCCCACCGGAGGCACCCGGGTCGCCGGTCTTCGGCGGTTTCGCCGCCGGCGTCGGCGGCAGCGTCGACTGCGGGTTCATCAGTACTCCACGCTTTCCCGCTTGCTGAGCCGCAGCGTCAGCGCCGCGAACGTGAGGGTCAGGAAGAACAGGGCCACGCCCATGGCCGAGGCGTAGCCGTATTTCGAGTAGACGAACGCGTTGCGGTAGATCTCCATGGCCAGCACCGTGGTGGCGCCGTCGGGGCCGCCGCCGTCCACCGAGAGCACCGCGACGATGGCGAACGCGTCGAACGCCGCGATGCCCAGGTAGACCCAGGCCACCTGGAGGGTGTCCCAGAGCAGCGGCAGCGTGACCCGGAAGAACAGGGTCACCTTGGTCGCCCCGTCCATCTCGGCGGCCTCGTAGATCTCACCCGGGATGGAGGCCATCCCGGCCGAGAAGAGCACCACGTAGAAGCCGACGGCCTGCCAGACCAGCACCGCGATGATCGACCAGAGGGCCAGGTTCGGCCGGACCAGGAAGAGCACCGGGTCGAAGCCGAGCTTCATCAACACGCCGTTGATCAGGCCGGACTCGTTCGGCCGGTACACCATCTGGAACAGCACCGCGATGATGGCCACCGCCAGGACCTGGGGGAAGAAGAACACCACCCGGTAGAACTTCGCCCCCCAGACCCCCTGGCGTTGCCCCCCGCTGCTCTTGCCACCCACGTTGAGCAGGAAGGCGAAGAACAACGCGATGGCGATGGTGATCAGCGGCAGGGCAAGCAGCAGTACGCCGTGGTGCTGGACCGCCTTCCAGAAGGCGCCGTCGTCGAGAAGCCTCCGGTAGTTGTCGAAGCCCACCCACTGTGGGGCCGACAGCCCCCGCCAGTTGGTCATCGAGATCTGGAACGCCTGCGCGTACGGCGCGATGACGAAGACCACGTACAGCGTGACCGGGGCAAACAGGAACCCGATCACGAATGGATACTTGCCGTGCCGCATGACCCCTACGCTCCGATCGATCAGCGCTTGAACTTGGCGACCGAGCTGTCCTTCTTGATCGCGTCGGCGCGCTTCTGGATCCGCTCCAGGTACGCGTCCGCGTTGATCCGGCCGAACATCAGCTCGTTGGTGGCGGTGCGCGCCTCCGTGTCGAGCTCCTTGTACCAGCCGTCGAAGTACAGGTTGAACACGTCCTGGCCGGCCGCCTTGAGCGCGGCCTGCGAGCTGGCCACACCGGGCGGGAAGGCGAAGCCCTCCGAGCCGGCGGTGACCACGGTCGGGGCCTTGACCACCTCGGTGAAGCCCTTCGCGCCCGCCTTGGAGAGCATCTGGCGCATGTACTCCAGGCCGCCCTTGGGGTTCGCGCTCTTCGCCGAGACGAAGTAGCCCTCGCCCGCGGTGGCCCGCAGCGCGGTGGCCGGCAGCTTGTCCGAGGCGGTCAGGCTCGGCACCGGCATGAGCTGGTACTCGAAGCCGGACGGCGTGTCCTTCTTCTGCTCGCCCTCCAGCCAGTCACCGCTGGGGTACAGGCCCACCTTGTACTGGTTCTGCCGCAGCTGCACGTCGGTGTGCTTGAGCCCCTCGAAGCTCTTGTCGATGAACTTCGAGCCGACCTCGGCCCACGCCGTGGCCGCCTGCTTGACCGCGTCCTGCTTCCAGGCGCCGTCCTCCAGGTTGTCGATGTTCTTCAGCACCTCGACGCCGCCGATCTTCGCGGCCTGCGTGAGGATCACGTTCCACTGGTAGTAGGCCGCGTTCGCCCCGGCGTAGCCGTACGGGGTGATGCCCTTGGCCTTGATGGCGGTGAGCAGGGTGATGAACTCGTCCCAGGTCTTCGCCGGCGCCCAGCCGTTGTCCTTGAACAGCTTGCCGGAGTACCAGATACCGAAGACGGTGGAGACGTAGTACAGCACGTACGGCTTGCCGTTGAACGAGCCCGCCTCGATGGTGCCGGGCACCACGGTGTCGCGGACCTTCTTGGCCGGGTCGTCGACCGACGGGGCGTCCCACAGCTCGGTGAGGTCCTGCAGCTGACCGTCGGCGACCAGCGCGCCGAAGTCCATCAGCTTCTCGCCCGAGTTGTTCACGAACTCCGGCGGCTTTCCGGAGGCGAAGCGCGGCTGGAGGATGGTGGAGATCGCCTGGGTGGACTGGTGCTTGATCTCCGCCTTGGGGAACGCCTTCTTGTACAGCGGCTCGTGCACGTCGGTGGCGTACTTCTCGCCGTAGCCGCCGTTGAAGATGACCACCTCGATCGGTGCGTCGTCCTTGACGCCGAGCGGGTTGGTGGCGCTCTTGGTGCCGCCGGCGACCTGCTCGTTCTCCTCGTCGCCGCCGCTGGTGGCGCAGGCGCTGAGCAGGCCGATGGCCGGAGTGGCAAGCATGCCCACGGCGGCGGCGCGACGCAGCACCGTGCGACGGTCGAGTGCGGCCGGGTGCTCGGGGGTAATCGACATCGTCGTCTCTCCTTGTGGAATTCGGGTCAGGCGGTACGCCGGAGACGTCCGGCGTACCGCGACTCGAGGGCGATGTTGTGCTCGTCCCCGCCGGGGACGTTGGCGGAGAGGTAGATAGGGGGCACCTCTCCGGCCTGGTGGAACCGTCGTACGACCTCCGCGGTCAGCAACTGCGCCAGCAGCGCCGTGGTGACCGAGGAGACCGCACAGACCGCGCCGCCGCCCTCGAGCGGCAGCAGTGCATCGCCGTACGGCGCGCCGTTGTCCAGCACGACGTCGGCGAGGTCGGCGAGCCGTTGACCGGACGGGTGCCGCGGGGCGACCCGTGCGGTGTGCTCGACGGAGGTGACCGCGATCAACGGGTGACCGCGCTCGGTGACCAGCGCCGCCAGCTCGACCACCGAGCCGTTGATGCCGGATTGGGACGCCACCACGAACACGTCGTGCGGCTGCGGCGCCGCGAGCGCGTAGATCTGGTGGGCGATGGAGGGGTCGCGTTCCAGCTTGGGGTCGGCGAGGACGTCCCGCGGGGCGTCTCCGTGCACCACCAGGTCACGTACCGAGAGTCGGTTGGTGGGGACCAGCCCGCCGGCCCGGGCGACCAGTTCGGCGGCGAACGCCTCGGAGTGCCCGGCGCCGAACGCCTGGAGCACCCCGCCGGCGCGCAGGCTCTCGGCGATCAGGTCGGCGGCCCGGGTGATGCCGTCGGCCTCGGAGTCGAGCAGCCGGTCGAGCACCGGGCGGACCGCGTCCGCGTACCCCTGGGCGCTGATCATGAAACGGCTCCCTTCGCGGCCTTGTGCCCGTCGACGGCCTGCGCGGTGCGCCGGAAGGCCGCGTGCGCGCGGTCGTGGGTGCGCTGGGCGACGGCGATGTAGAGCAGGTCGAGCACGACCAGCTGGGGGTGGCGGGCGGAGAGCGCGTCCGGCCGGAAGGTGGTCGCCTGGCTGGCGGTGAGCAGCACGATGTCGGCCAGCTCGGCCAACGGCGAACGGGGGAAGCCGGTCAGCGCGATGGTCGTGGCGCCCCGGCTGCCCGCCTCGGCGAGCATCTCGATGGTTTCCCGGGTCTGCCCGGTGTGCGAGATGCCCAGCGCCACGTCACCGGCGCGCAGCAGCGCGGCGCTGGCAAGCCCTTCGTGCACGTCGTTCCAGGCCCACGCGGCCACACCGATGCGGTGCAGGCTGAACTGCATCTCCTCGCCGACCAGCGCGCTGCCGCTGGCACCGAAGATGTTCACCCGGCTGGCGCCGGCGATCGCCACCGCGGCCCGCTCCACCTCGGCGAGGTCGAGCAGCGTGGCGGTGTCGTGCATGGCTCGGGTGTCGGCGGCCATGATCTGGTCGAGCACCCGGGCCAGCGGGTCGCTCGGTTGGATCTCGCGTCCGATGTCGATGGTCCACCCGGCCGAGCGCGCCCGCCCGGTCTCGGAGGCGATGCCCAGCCGCAGGTCGGCGTAGCCCTCGAAGCCCATCGCCCGGCAGAAGCGGGTGATGGTCGCCGGGGAGGTGCCGCTGCGCTCGGCCAGCTCCACGATCGTGGATCGGGCGGCGGCCTCCGGATCGCTCAGCACGTGCTCGGCGACCCGACGCAGCGCGCCGGTCAGCTCACCGAGACCGTTGCGGACCCGGGCCAGCACCCCGTCGGAGGCCGACCCGAGCGCGCCCCGCCGGTCGAACGCGTCGGCGTCGACCACCGCGGTCCCCGCGGCGGTGTCCACCTCGTGATCAACCATGGGACGCCTCACCTTTCCGAAAAGACTGTTAACTGTTAGTGGTAAAATTTCTTACTGAACGACCGTCTATGTCAAGACCGTGGGCGAAGTTTTCAAACTGTTACCTGGCGCACACCCTGCCGGGCCCGCCGGATCTTGCCCTCTGGGACGACGCCGACCAGCATGAACAGGCCGATCGCCGCCCAGCGCAAGGAGGCCGTGCCGATGTCCGACACCGTCGTGGTCGGCCTGGACGTCGGCGGTACGTCCACCCGGGCGACCGCCCTGACCCTGACCGGCGAACGCCTCGGCACCGGCCGCGCCGGCGGCGGCAACCCCACCAGTCACGGCGCCGACCAGGCCGCCGCCGAGTTGTTGACCGCGCTCCGCGGCGCGCTCGCCGACGTCGACCCGACCCGGGTGGCGGCCGGCACCATCGGGCTGGCCGGGGCAGCCCGGCTGCTCGCCGATCCGGCCGGACGAGCCGCCTTCGACCGGGCCTGGCACGACGCCGGCCTGCGCTGCCCGTACGCCGTGTACGGCGACGCCCTGGTCGCCTACGCCTCCGGCACCGCCGCCCCGGACGGCACGGTGCTCATCGCCGGCACCGGGGCGATCACCGCGCAGGTCCGCGACCTGCGACTGGACCGGGTCGCCGACGGCCACGGCTGGCTGCTCGGCGATGCCGGGTCCGGCTTCTGGCTCGGCCGTGAGTCGGTCCGCCGGCTGCTCGCCGACCTGGACGCCGGCCGCACCCCCGGCGCGCTGACCACGGCGGTCCTCACCGAACTGATGGGCAGCGCCGAAATCGCCCCCCGCCCCCGGGACACCGTGGACGCCACGATCCAGGCGGTGACCCGCCGGCCACCGGTCGAGCTGGCCCGCCTGGCGCCGCTGGTCGTCACCGCCGCCGCCGACGGCGAACCCGTCGCCACCGCGCTGGTCACCGAGGCCGCCGCGCACCTCGCCGAGAGCGTAAACCGGATCCGCCCAGCCGGTGCGGTGACGCCGGTCGTGCTCGGCGGCGGGCTGCTCACCGGGGACACCCCGCTGGCGGCCGCCGTCCGAGCCGAGGTCGGCCGGCGCTGGCCGCAGGCCCCGCTGCGCACCGCCGGCGACGGGGCCGCCGCCGCAGCCTGGCTCGCCGCCCGCGAGCTACCCGAGCTCACCGACCCGGCCACCCTGCACGCCCGACTCTTCCCCGCCACCCCCTGACCATCCACGGGCGGCCCGCCGCCGCACGGCGCGCGGCCGCCGCACGATGATCGCGCTCGATCCAGGATGTAGTCCCCTCCCGCCACGAGGTGGGGACTCTTTCCAGGATCGAGCGCGATCAAGGGCGCGAGGCGCGATGAGATCAGGATCGGTCAAGCGCTTGCCAGGGCCGGAGGGTGAGACTCCGGGGTCGGCACCGGCCGTGTTACTTGAGCTGGCCTGCGGTCAGCCCGGCCTGCACCTGCCGCTGGAAGCCCACATACACGGCGAGCACCGGCAGCACCGCGATGCTCAACCCGGCGAAGAGCCGGGCGTAGTCGCCGGCGTAGCCCTGGCTCACCGACAGGGCGAACAGCCCCTGGGCGAGCACCCACTTGGACTCGTCGCCCTGCATCAACACCTGCGGCAACAGGAACTGGTTCCAGTGGCTGAGGAAGTTGAAGATCGCCACGCTGATCAGTCCCGGACGCGCCATCGGCAGCATCACCCGGAAGAAGAGCCGGAAGTGACCGCACCCGTCGACCATCGCGGCCTCCGCCACCGAGGTCGGCAGGGTCCGGAAGAACGCGGTCAGGAAGAAGACCGTGAACGGCAGCGAGTAGGCCGCGTACACCAGGATCAGCCCGGTCCAGGTGCCGAAGAGACCGGCGTTGCGGACCACGAAGAAGAGCGGCACCAGGGCGAGGAACACCGGAAACATCAGGCCGCCGACGAACAGGTAGTAGACGAACTGCCGGCCGCGGAACTCGTACCGGGCGAAGACGTACGCGGCGGTGGCACCCATCAGCATGGTGAGGCTGACCGAGCCGGCCACCACCACCAGGCTGTTGAGGAAATACCGGCCGATGTGCGCGCCGGTCCAGGCTCGCACCCAGTTGTCCCAGTGCAGCGTCTCGGGCAGCCCCCACGGGTCGGCCAGGATCTCCCCGTTGGTCTTGAACGAGCTGATGAACATCCACAGCAGCGGCAGTACGGTGAGCAGGCCCCAGAGCAGCAGGAAGCCGTGCGAGAAGGCGTTGGCCACGCCGAACTCCCGGCGGACCGGGCGGTCCCGGCCAGCGCCTGGTGTCGGTGCGGTGGCGGCGGGGGCGGGCTTGTCCAGTGTGGTCACGAGTACTCGATCCGATCGCGCCGGCCGGCCCGCAGCGACAGCGCCGCCACCGAGAGGGTCAGGAAGAACATCACCACGCCGATCGCCGAGGCGTAGCCGAACTTGGTCTCGCTGCCGAAGGCGGTGTCGTACATCCGGACGCCGATCACGTCGGTGGAGAAGTTCGGCCCACCGTTGGTCATCAACTGCACGAGGATGAACCCGTCCAGGGCGAAGATGGCCAGGTACACCCAGGCGACCTGGACGGTGTCCCAGAGCAGCGGCAGGGTGACCCGGCGCAGCGTGGTGAAGCGGGACGCACCGTCGAGCAGCACCGCCTCGTAGATCTCCTTCGGCACGGCCGACATCGCGGCGCCGAACAGCACCACGTAGAAGCCGACGTTGCTCCACACCATCACCGCGAGCACGCACCAGAAGGCGGTCGCCGGATCGCCGAGCCAGGTCGGCGCGGACAGGCCGATCCCGTGCAGAGCGGCGGTGAGCAGCCCTTTGTTGGGGTGGTAGACCTCCTTCCAGAGCAGCGCGATGATCACCACGGAGAGCACCTGCGGGAAGAAGTAGACCGTGCGGTAGAGCGCGCCGCCGCGTACCCCGGTCACACCGGCGCGGCCCTTGCGTCCGCCCATGGCGAGCATGGTGGCGAAGAAGAGCCCGAGCACGATGGTCAGCACCGGCACCAGGGCCAGCAGGATCGCGTTGTTCTTCAGCGCGTTCCAGACGTAGTCGTCGTGCCACAGGGTCTTGAAGTTCGCCAGGCCGACGGAGTTGGCGTCGGGCGAGTAGCCGAGCCAGTCGGTGGTCGAGATCTGGAACGCCTGCAGGTACGGCGAGACCACGAAGACGACGTAGAGCAGGACCGGCGGCACCAGGAAGGTGACGATCAGCGGCCACTTGCCATGTCTCACAGTGAGGACCTTTCCCCGGAATACGGCCGGCGGGGGTGGGTCCACCCCCGCCGGCCGGGCTGTCAGGCCGCTCGCTTGTACTTCTTGATCGAGCTGTCCTGGGCGATCGAGTCGGCGCCCTTCTGGCACTGCTCGAGGAACTCCGCCGGGCCGATCCGGCCGCTGAAGAACTCGCCGCACGCGGCGTCGACGAGGTTGCGCTCCAGCTTGCGGTAGTAGTTGTTGTAGACCCAGTTGAAGCCGTTGGCGCCGGACGCGTCGAGCGCCTTGACCACGCTGGTCAGTCCGTACGGCAGCTCGACGCCCTCGGTGGCGCCGGCGACCACGGTGAGGCTGGCGACCTTCCGGGTGAAGTCCTGGGCGCCCTTCTTGGAGAGCATGGTCCGGAAGTACTCCAGGCCACCGGCGACGTTGCGGGCCTTGGCCGGCACCATGAACGGCTCACCGGCCGTACCCCGGATCGCCTCGAACGGCAGCTTGTCGCCGCTGCCCAGGCTCGGCGTCGGCGCGATGGTCATGTTGAACCCGGCCGGGGTGACGTCCTTCTGCTCGCTCTCCAGCCAGGAGCCACAGGAGATGAAGGCGGCCTTGCCCTGGCACCAGGCGGTCTGCGACTGCTTGTGGTCCAGGCCGGGCGAGCCCTCCAGGATGAACTTGTCCTTGACGATCTGGTGCCACGCGTCGGCGGCGGTCTTCATCGAGTCGGACTTCCAGGCGTTCGGCTCCAGGTTGTCGATCGCCGTGGCCACCGAGGGGCCGCCGAGCTTGATCGCGGTGGCGATCACCGGCCAGCTCATGTAGCGGGGGTGCAGGCCGGCGTACGTCCAGGGGGCGATACCGGCGGCCTTGATCTGCTTGCAGAGCGCGATGTGCTCGTCCCAGGTCTTGGCGTACTCCCACTTACGCTCGGTGAGCAGCTTGTTGGAGTACCAGATGCCGTAGGCGGTGTAGGTGTAGTTCAACACCAGGAACTTGCCGTCGTACGAGCCGACCTCGACCGCGCCGGGCAGCAGGGTGTCCTTGACCGTCTTGCCGGGGACGTCGAGGCTCGGGGCGGCGAGCAACTCGCCGAGGTCGGCGATGGCGTTCTGGCTGACCAGGCCGTTGAAGTCGATCTGACCGGCGCCGGAGTTGTTGACCACGTCCGGCGGGGTGCCGTCGACGAAGCGCGGCTGGAGGGTCTTGCTGATCTCCTGGGTGGCGGAGTGCTTGACCTTCGCCTTCGGGTACTTCTCGGTGTACATGGCCTCGTGGGCCTTGGCGTACTCCTCGCCGAAACCACCGCCGAAGATCACCACCTCGAGCGGTGCGTCCTCCTTGACGCCGAGCGGGTTCTGCTCGCTCTTGGTGCCCTTGTAGGCAGCGTTGTCGTCCTTGTCACCGCCGCCGCTGGCGCAGCCGGCCAGCAGGGCGGCGGCGGGGGTGGCCAGCAGGCCGGCAGCGGCGCTGCGCTGCAGGATGTCACGCCTGTTCATGGGTTCTCCTCGGGTCGGGTCGGGCGGTCGCCGGGTGAGTGGGGGAAGGCGTCCGTCTCGCGAGGCACGTTGATTCTCTTCAGTTCACACGATGTTACTGAAGAATTTCTACGACAGCCGGGGCCCGACTTCAAGTCCTGACAGCGAACCGTTACACCACCGGCCGGTGCCGGGGCGCATAGCCTGAGGCGATGGGCCGCCTGCGCCAGCTCGCCGAGCGCACCCCGGCCGACCGGGAGCGGTACATCGATCTGCTTCGCGCGCTCGCCATCACCATGGTCGTTGTCGGACACTGGGGCGTCACGGTGATCGAGCGGGACGACGCCGGCCTGCCCACCGGGCACTCCGCGCTCGGCGACCTGCGGTGGGCGTACCCGCTGACCTGGATAGCCCAGGTGATGCCGGTCTTCTTCCTGGTCGGCGGCTACGCCAACGCGGCCTCGCTGACCCGGCTGCGCGCCCGGGGCGGCGACGCCGCCGGCTGGCTGCTCGACCGCAGCGCCCGACTGGTCCGCCCCACCAGCGTGCTGGTGCTGGTGCTCACCGCCGCGGCTGCGCTGGCCCGGCTGCTCGGCAGCGACCCGACCCAGATCCGCGAGGTGGTCTGGTTCGCCACCATCCCGCTCTGGTTCCTGGTCGCCTACCTGGCGGTGGTCGCGCTCACCCCACCGATGTACGCGCTGCACCGCCGCTTCGGTCTCGCCGTCCCCCTGCTGCTGGTCGCCCTGGTCGGTCTCGGCGACCTGGGACGGCTGACCGGGCCGGTGGAGCTGAGCTACGGCAGCTACCTGTTCGGCTGGCTGGCCGTACACCAGCTCGGCTTCGCCTGGCACGACACCCGCGCCGCCACGGCTGCCGTCGGTGAAACCACCCCGCCACGTGCGGTGGCCGACGCCGCCGGGCCGTCGGCTACCGAGCATCCACAGGTACGCCGGCGTCGGCTGCCCACCTCCCGACGGGCCGGCCTGGCGTTCCTGGCCAGCGGGCTGGCCGCGCTGCTGCTGCTCACCGTGCCCGGCCCCTGGCCGGTGGCCATGCTGAACGTGCCCGGCGAGCGGCTGCACAACGCCGGGCCGCCCAGCCTCGCGCTGCTGGCCGTCGCCGCCGCCCAGCTCGGCCTGATCCTGCTGCTGCGCGGCCCGGCGGAGCGCCTGCTGCGCCGCCGGCGCCCGTGGCAGCTGGTGATCGGGGTCAACCTGGTGGTGCTGACCGTCTTCCTCTGGCACCTGACCGCCGCGATCCTGCTGATCGGGCTGCTCGACGCGACCGGGACACTGCCCACCCCGGCGGTCGGCTCGACCGCCTGGTGGGCGTGGCGGGTGCCCTGGCTGCTGCTGCTCACGGCCGTCCTGGCGGTCCTGGTCGCGATCTTCGGGCCGGTGGAGGCCCGTAGCGGTCGGCACCGCACCGGGCGCCGGGCCGGCCGGGGCACCACGACCCGCACGGTGCTGACCGTGGCCGGCTACACCGCCGTGGTGGCCGCGCTGCTGATCAACAGCGTGACCCCGAAAGGCGCCCCGGAGCCGCTCGGCATGCCCGCCCCGGCGCTGCTGGCGTACCTGGCCGGGGCGGGCGTGCTGCGGCTGCTCAGGTCTGGGTGGGGAACCCGAGGTTGACCCCGCCGTGGCGCGGGTCCAGCCACCGGCTGGTGACCACCTTGCCGCGGGTGAAGAACCGCACCCCGTCCTCGCCGTGCGCGTGCAGGTCACCAAAGAGCGAGGACTTCCAGCCGCCGAACGAGTGGTATGCCATCGGCACCGGGATCGGCACGTTGATCCCGACCATGCCAACCTCCACCTCGTGCTGGTAGCGCCGGGCCGCACCGCCGTCGTTGGTGAAGATCGCCGTACCGTTGCCGTACGGGCTGGCGTTGACCAGCTCCACCGCCTCGTCGTACGAGCCGACCCGGACCACGCCGAGCACCGGCCCGAAGATCTCTTCGGTGTAGATCGACATCTGCGGGGTCACCCGGTCGAACAGCGTCGGGCCCAGCCAGAAGCCATCCGGGTCGCCGTCCGGCGTCACGTCCCGGCCATCGACCACCGGCACCGCTCCGGCGGCCACCCCGGCGTCGACGTAGGACCGCACCTTCGCCGCGTGGGCGGCGGTGACCAACGGACCCATGTCGCAGCCCCGCCGGCCGTCACCGGTGCGCAGACCGGCCATCCGCGCGGCGATCCGCCCGACCAGCGCGTCCGCGACCGGCTCCACCGCCACCAGCACCGAGATGGCCATGCACCGCTCCCCCGCCGAACCGAACCCGGCGTTGACCGCCGCGTCGGCCGCCAGGTCCAGGTCGGCGTCGGGGAGCACCACCATGTGGTTCTTCGCCCCACCGAGCGCCTGCACCCGCTTGCCGGCGGCGGTGCCGCGCTGGTAGACGTACCGGGCGATCGGGGTGGAGCCGACGAACGACACGGCCCGCACCTCCGGGTGGTCCAGCAGCGCGTCCACCGCCTCCTTGTCCCCGTTGACGACGTTGAGCACCCCGTCAGGCAGGCCCGCCTCGGCGAACCACTCGGCCAACAGCAGCGCCGCGCTCGGGTCCTTCTCGCTCGGCTTGAGCACCACCGCGTTTCCGCAGGCCACCGCGACCGGCACGAACCACAGCGGCACCATCACCGGGAAGTTGAACGGGGAGATCACCGCGACCACCCCGACCGGCTGCCGGATGGTGTACGAGTCGACTTCGGTGGAGACGTTCTCGCTGAACGCCCCCCGCAGCGCCGAGGGCAGGCCGCAGGCGTACTCGATCACCTCCAGGCCGCGCTGCACCTCGCCGGCGGCGTCGGCCAGCACCTTGCCGTGCTCGGCGGTGATCACCTCGGCGAGCCGGTCCCGGCGGGCGTGCACCAACTCCCGGAAGGCGAACAACACCGCCGACCGCTTCGCCAACGACGCGTCCCGCCACGCCCGGGCGGCGCGGGCAGCGGCCTGCACCGCGACGTCGACGTCCGCGGTCGAGGCCAGCTCCACCTCGGCGGTACGCCGACCCGTCGCCGGATCGAACACGTCGCCGCGCCGCTCGGAGGTGCCGCCGACCCGCTTACCGTCGATGAAGTGTCCGATACTCATGCCGCCACCCCCGCCGAGGAGCGGATCGCGTCGACGAGGATCGCCAGGCCCTCGCGGGCCTCCTCCTCGGTCAGCGTCAACGGTGGACCCATCCGCAGCACGTTGCCGTACAGGCCGCCCTTGCCGGCGAGCAGGCCGCCGGCCCGGCACGCCTCGAACACCCGGTTGGTCAGCGCCGGGTCGGGCTCGCTGGAGCCCGGCCGGACGAACTCGACGCCGAGCATCAGCCCCTTGCCGCGTACCTCCGCGACGCAGTCGAGGCCGCCCACCTCGGCGCGCAGGCCGTCGGCGAGGATCGCGCCGACGCGGGCCGCGTTCGCCTGGAGATCGTGCTCAAGCAGGTAGTCGAGCACGGCGTTGCCGGCCGCCGTGGAGATCGGGTTGCCACCGAAGGTGGAGAAGCTGATCGCCGGCACCGACTCCAGCACCTCGGCCCGACCGACCACCCCGGCCAGCGCGAACCCGTTGCCGATGCCCTTGGCGAAGGTGAGCAGGTCGGGGGTGACCCCGTGTGCCTGGTAGCCCCAGAAGTGCTCCCCGGTACGCCCCCAACCGGTCTGCACCTCGTCGGCGATGAACAGGATGCCGTGCTCGTCGAGGACCTTCTTCCAGCCCGCGAAGAGGCCGTCCGGCGGGTGCACGAAACCACCGACCCCCTGGATCGGCTCGGCGATCAGCGCGGCCACGTCGCCGGCGGTCTGCGTCGCCAGCACCTCACGCAGGTCCTCCACCGCCGCGTCGACCTGCTCCTCGGCGCTCAGCCGGGCCAGCAGACCGCGTACCCGGTCGCCGGAGTGCAGCCAGGCCACCTGGAGCGGGTTGAGCCCGCTGGCCGACCAGTTGCGGTTGCCGGTGACGCCCATCGCCGCGTAGGACCGGCCGTGGTAGCTGTTGCGCACGGCCAGGATCTGGTGCGAGCGGCGGTGGTTGGTGGCGACCAGCAGCGCCGCCTCGTTCGCCTCGGTGCCCGAGTTGGTGAAGAACACCCGTGCGTCCGGGATGCCGGAGCGCTGCGCGATCTTCTCGGCCAGCTCCACCTGCTGTCGGATCAGGTAGAGCGTCGAGCTGTGCACGATGCCGGTGGCGAGCTGACGCTCGACCGCCTCGCGGATCTCCGGAATGTCGTAGCCGATCATGTTGGTCAGCACGCCGCCGAAGAAGTCCAGGTAGCTGCGGCCCTGGGCGTCGGTGACCCGGCGACCCGAGCCGGCGACCAACTCGATCGGCTCGGCGTAGTACAACGGCATCCAGGACGGGAGCACGGCCCGGTGCCGGGCCAGCAGGTCGTCGGTCATCGTGGCAACCCTTCAGCGGCATTCGTGGATACCGCACGCTCCCACCGGCGGCCGGTGTGGACAACTGCCACTGTGTAGCGCAGGGCGCGTTCGCTCCTGACAGTGCGTCAGCCGGGCGACGGCAGTGGTCAGCCGGCGGTGGGCAGCGCCGAGCGGCGCCGGGCCACACCGCCGGGAGCCGCCGCGTGCAGCGCCACGGCCACCAGCGCGAAGGCCACCCAGCCGGCCGCCAGCGCGGCGACCGGCGAATCGTCCTGCCACCGGTGGTACGCCGTCAGGAAACCGACCAGCGCCAGGCTGTTGCGGGCGAAGTGCCCGGTGAACGCCACCAGGTCGCGGCGACTCTCGATCGCCACCAGCACCCCGGAGTAGGGGAAGGTCACCACCATCGCGCGCAGCAGTTCGCCCAGCAGCCCGGTGAGCGTCGCGCCGAGCAGGATCACCAGCAGCTTGGCCGGCGCCGGCAGCCGAGTCCGCTGCCCCGCCTCCGCGGGCGGCTCGGCCTCCGGTGGCGGCTCGGCCTCCGGTGGCGGCTCGACCTTCGGTGACGGCGTCGGGGCGGAGTGCTGCCGGCGCAGCAGCAACATCGTCAGCAACCAGAGCGCCACGGTGCCGGCCAGCGCTGGTCCGAACGGCACCGGCACGGCCAGCAGGCCGGCGCTGAACGCCACGTACCCGGCGATCCCGGCGGCGTCGGCGAGCAGGATCGGCCAGCGCAGCCGGTGGTGGGTGACCGCCACGACGACGAAGAACAGGTTGAGGCCGAGCACCCCGAGCAGCTGTGCGCCCTCCACCCGGTGCCCGGTGCTCACCAGGGCCAGCGACATCGGCAGCGGGAGGCTGTAGACGAACGCCCGCAGGCGTACCGACCGGATCAGGCTGACCGCCCAGACCACCGCCGTCACCAGCAGCACGGCGCTCACGGTCATCGGCGGTCCGCCCCTCTGGTCGCGGTCAGTCGAGGAAGGTCGCGGCCTCGACGCAGACCTCGAAGACGTCGGTCAGCCGGGCCAGGTCGGCGGCGTTGACCGAGAACTGGTTCTCGGTGATCTCGCCGTGCGCGCTCATCACACCCTCCCAGCACGCCACGCCGTCCCACAGGGTCAGGTTGACGTGCCGTGCGGCCTCCACGACCCCCCACGGCAGCAGCCCCACCCGCACCCCGGCCTGGCGCTGCGCCCGGACCAGCTCGGTCAGCTCGTCGGTCATCCCGGCGTGCAGGAAGACCCGGGTGATCCGTACGCCCCGGGCCAGCGCCTCGACGTTGGCCGCCCAGTATTGCCGGCCGATGTCGCCGCGCCACCAGCTCAGCTCGCCGCTGGCCCGCGGCATCACGTTGGTCACCGCGTCCAGCCGCCGGACGCAGTCCCGGGTGGCGCCGAGCAGGTCCTGGCAGTCGTGGCCCGGCCGGATGATCCGCCCGGCGCGCAGCTGTTCGGTCTCCGCCCGGAACCGCTCGAAGCGGCGCCGGGCCTCCTCGGCGACCCGCGTACCCGGATGCCGCTCGACCGCCTCCCGGGTGCCCGTGACCACCTCGGGCACCGCGTGCACCAGCCAGGACGGCCCCTCCAGCAGCGTCCGCAGGTGGAAGCGGCGCTCGGCGCGGGCCAGCGAGTCGACCAGCAGCGAGATGGTGGTGCCCATCAGGCCGGCGAGCAGCGACTCCACCCCGGTCGCCGCGTTGGTCAGATCCAACGTGACGGAGAGCGAGATCGACAGCAGGATGCCGACCAGCGCGACCGGGTCGGTGTGCGCCAGCAGCCGGACGAACCCTCCCGCCGGACCGACCCGGTCGGCGCGGGGTCGGCGAAGCAGATCGGCCATCGACGTACCTCCCGGGCGCTGGCTGCCGCCAGGGTAAGCCGCCCCGCCAACCGGACCGGGCCACGCCGGCCCGCGCCGGGACCACCGCTCGGTACGATTCGGCGGTGCCCGAGATCCCTGCTCCGCCACCGGTACGGACGGCGGATGGACCGATCGGAATTACGCCGATGACCTCCGGATCGGTACTCGTCGGGCCGGACGTGGCGCTGCCCGCCGGGACCGTGGGCGCACCGACCACGGCGATGATCGCGGGGATCGACGGGTGGATCGGCGCCGACCCGCTGCGCCGGCTTGTCGCCCGCTTCGGTGGCACCTGGCCGGCTGGCGACCTCGCCGACACCCTCGGGTTCCTCGACGAGTTCTCCGCCCGGCACTGGGACTTTCGGGGCGGCCGGGAGCGGCCCGACGCCCGGGAGCCGGACCTCGACGCCGGCACCGTCGAGCTGGTACGCGCCGCCGCCGCCGCGCTCGGGCTCGTCCGGCCCGTGGCACCGGTCAGGTCGGCGTACGCCCACCTGGTCGTGCTGGGCGGTCTGGCGCACGCCTGCCTGCGTCGCGTCGCGTACGCCGCGCACCTGCTGCGACGTGGGCTGCGGGTGACCGGCGAGGTGGCGGTGCTGGGCAGCTTCCGGCCGCTCTCCGACCTGGAGCACCGGACGTTGGCCGCGGCGGGCGTGCCCGGCTGCGAGACCGAGGTGGACGCCCTGGACGCGGCGGTCCGGCTGGCGTTCGGGGTGACCGCCCCGGCGCAGGAGGACGGCGTCGACGCGGGCCACGTGCACCACTCGTGGTCGTCGCGCACGTACCTGCCAGCCGCTCTGCCGCCGGTGCGGGTGCTGGCCGCGCCGTCAAGCGAGCCGCAGCGTCGGCGCGCGCACACCGCGGACACCCAGCGGTTCTGGGCCGGACACGTCCGGCTGGCCCCCGGCGACGCGGTGCTGCTGGTGACCGCGCCGATCTACGTGCCGTTCCAGCACTGCGACGCGCTGCGCACCCTGGCTGTGCCGTATGGCTGCGGGATCGACACCGTCGGGGTCGACCCCACTCTGGCGGACCTTGCCCGGCTGCCGGAGCCGACCCTCAGCCCGGGCCGCTACCTGCAGGAGATCCGCTCGGCGATCCGGTCGATGCGCGCCCTGCACACGGTGCTGACCGCCGGCTGACCGGCGCGCGTCGAGGGCCGGAGCACGGCGGATCGCCGCGCACCGGCCCGTGGGCCGTGGTCAGTTCACGTAGACGGGGCTGTTCCCCTTGGTGGTGTCCCGCACCGGCGAGTACGTCGCGGAGAAGTACGCGGTGCCGAAGCAGAGGGACGGGCCGGAGAACTTGTTCAGCGGCTGGTTGGTGAAGGTGATCGAGTTGGTGGCGTTGGACGCCGCGCCGGTGAGGCTGTTGGTGCTGGTCCGGTAGACGCAGGTGATCTGGCCGAGCAGCGTGTTCAGCACGACGGTGCTCTGGATGGGCGCCGCCGCCGTACCGGAGATCGTGACCACGCCGGCGCTGGTGACCGAGGTGGTGTACGGCAGGTTGTTGACGGTCACGCTGCTCACCCCGGTGGTGCCGAACACGTTGGTGGTGCAGCTGGTGAAGGTCTGGGCGGTGAGGCTCTCGGTGGCGGTGCCCGGGGCGATCGGGTTGGTCAGCACCTTGGCGCTGAAGCTGGACACGGCGCACTTCAGGCCGGTGGTGCCGCTGGCGGAGTTGTAGAAGGTGGCGTTGGTGCCGGTCTTGAGGCTGGCCTGGATGACGTCGTTGACGGCGACGGCGGTGCCGCCGGGCGTGGGGTAGGTCAGCACGTTCCCGGCGAGCGAGGACGACGGGTCGGCGAAGGCCGGCGCGGCGGCTACGACACCGGCCAGCAGTGCGAGGGCAGCGAGGCCCCCGCCGATTCTTCCGTACCTGGGCATGGTTCTTCCTTCCGGTGGTGGGACGGGATTGAGCGGACCGCACAGGCGGTCACCGCCGGGCGGGGAGACCCGGGCGGCGATTGTGGCCATCCGCAGTGGACGGCGGTGGTGGAGGGCGTGCCGGGCGGCCGTCGGGGCCGGCTGGCGGTGATGGAGGTGCCGCTGCGTCAGCGGGCGGGCCGGTGTGGCGCACTGCGGCTGAGCCGCGTCACCTGCGCCTCTCCGACCTTGGGAGAGCGCTCGTGGTCGGCGATAATGGCAACCATCGAGCCCTCCTTCGACGAGCCAGGGTGACCATCCGGGGAGATCACCAACGGTGACTGCATGCCAACTGAGCGTGCAGAAAGTTATAAACCCCGGAGGGTCGCAAAGTCAACGCATCAACGGAGGTCGATAAGTTGACCACGCAGAGCCTCCCGCAGCCGGCGCCCCTGCCGGGCGCACGTCCCGGCCGTGACCCGGACCGCGCGATCAAGCGCGGCCCGCGCCGCGTCTCCGCCGAGGTGGTGGCCGCGACCCAGCGTGACCGCCTCTTCGACGGGCTCGTGCACGAGGTGGCGACGAAGGGCTACGACAACGCCCGGGTCAGCGACATCTGCCACTCCGCCGGCGTGACCCGGCCGGCCTTCTACGCCCTCTTCACCGGCAAGGAGGACGCCTTCCTCGCCGCGTACCGGCACGGCATCGCCGTGGTGTCACAGCTGATGGAGGGCGCCTACCGCGAGGCCGGCCCGGCCTGGCCGGACGCCGCCCGCGCCGCGCTGCGCACCCTGCTGGAGGTGTTGGCGAGCGTGCCCGCGTTCGCCCGGATGGCGCTCGTCGAGGTGGACGCGGCCGGCCCGGACGCCCGCCGGGAGCGGGACGCCCTGCTCAGCAGTTTCCGCCGGTTCTTCGCCGACGCGGGCCCGGGGCCGACGGTCGCCGGCGTGGACCGGGACGCGCTGGTGTCCACGGTGGTCGGCGGGATCTACGCCACCATCCGTGGCCGGGTGGCGCAGGGTCGTGCGGCGGAGTTGCCACAACTGCTGCCGGTGCTCACCTACGCGGCCACCGCGCCGTTCCTTGGCACCGACGACGCGGCCCGGGCGACGCGGCCGATACGCCCGGACGACGGCCCGAGCACGACCGCGCCGTGCGTGTCGCCCAGCGAGGCGACCGTCCACTCCTGATCATTCGGGGTCGGAAACCGCAGCGGTTTTTCACTTTGGCCGCATTTGACAAATGCCGCCCAACTGTCTGCCACACGCTGTTGACCCGCCCTTTCCTCGGCGGTAACTTCGGCTCTGCGCCTCGATGCGCTTTCATTCCGGGTCGCAATTCCCATTGTCGCCAGTGAATTGATCTCAAAGGGGAGCCGCCATGTCGGAGCAGACCGCACCGATCGAGCCCGGTCCACCACGGAGCGGTGTGCGCTGGCGCCGGTTCGCCGTCACGTTCGGCACCGTCGTGGCGGGTGCGGCCGGCATGGTCGTGCTCACCGCCCAGGGCGTACTGGGCGCGCAGTTCGCCATCTCGGGCATGCCGTTCACCGTCACCGCCGACAAGCTCACCGGCACCGGGTTCGAGCAGTTCGCCACCCTCGACCAGATGATCCCGGACAGCCCCAACCAGGGCGACACCGGCGGGCAGGTCCTGGTGATCGTCTCGGCGATCGACCGGGCCGAGCTGACCAACCTCTGCCAGAGCATCAACCTGGGCGGCGTCTACCTGAAGATCACCGCCGGCGGCGCCGGCACGCCCGTCACCGCCCGAACCCTGGTCGTCGACGGCGACGAGATCGCCGGCAACGCCTCGTTCCGGAACATCGACGTCGGGCAGGACGCCAGCACCCTGGACAAGGTGCCCGGCGTGAAAGGTAACCCCGGTGTCTTCTCCCAGCAGGCGGACACGGTGACCATCGACAACCTGCGGCAGAACAACTACGCCACCACGGCCGCCGTCTTCAACCTGCCCAACCTGCGCATGGCGTTCACCTCCGACGGGTGCTGACGTGACCGCCGGACGACACCAAACGGCGCCGGCCGCCCACCGGACCGGCGGGCGCTGGCGCCGCTGGCGGCGGGGCCGCCCGCTCACCGCCGGAGTGCTGATCGCCCTCGGGGGCGCGGAGATGCTGGTGACCCTGCGGGCGCCGCTCGGGGTGCTGCTGCACATCGGGCCGCAGGGGCTCGCCGCGTACCTGGTGCCGACCGTCCTGGTGATCTGCGGGGTGCTGCTGATCACCGCCCCCCAGCAGCGGGTCTTCTACGCTCTGGTCTCGCTGGTGCTCGGGCTGGTCTCCTGGTTGACCTCGAACCTGGGCGGCTTCCTGATCGGAATGCTGCTGGCCCTGGTCGGCGGGGCACTCGCATTCGCCTGGACCCCGGACAAGCAACGCCGGTCGGCCGGTGCCCCGGCGGAGCCCGTGGCACCCGCACCGCGAGAGCCCGCGGACGACGACGACACGGCAGTGCTGCCCCTGACCGAGACGGCGGACCCGACCCCGGCGGACCGGAGCTGAGTCAGCGGGCGGTGTCCGCGACCGCCTGCGCGAACACCTCCGAGCGGTGCTCGAAGTTGCGGAACCGCCCATAGCTCGGGGCGGCCGGCGAGAGCAGCACCACCCCGCCCGCGGGGGTGAGCTTGCGGGCCAGCCCCACCGCGGCGACCAGGTCCTCGGCGAGCTCGGTGCGTACCGCCGGCAGCCCGGCGAGCGCCTCGACGATCCGGGGGCCGCTGTCCGGGATGCCGATGACGGTGATCTCACGCTCGGCCAGGTGCTCCCGGAGCGGCGTGTAGTCGAGCCCTCGGTCGCTGCCCCCGACGATCACGGTCAACGGCCGCCCGTCGTACGCGTCGATCGCGTGCATGGCCGCGTACGGGCTGGTGGCCAGGGTGTCGTCGACGAAGGTCAGCCCGGACGGGTCGGTGATCTCGGTGAGCCGGTGGGCCAGCCCCTGGAACTCGGCGACCGCGACGGCGAGGCTGTTCCGGTCGGCCACCACGTCCACGCCGAGCGCGTCCAGCACGGCGAGCGCGACGCAGAGGTTGCCCTCGTTGTGCCGGCCCACCAGGGGCAGCACGGCGCGCGGGAAGAGCGGCTGGTCACCGAGGTGGAACCAGGGCGTGCCGTCCGCGCCGGTGGCGACGTGGGTGGTGTCGGTGCGACCGGCGCGGACGGCCGGCCGGTCACCGAGCTCAGCGGCGAGCCGGGGGTCCGCGCCGTTCACCACGATCGTCTCCGGGCCGTGGGCGAGCAGGTTGAGCTTGTCCCGGTAGTACTCCCGCTCCCCGCCGTGCGCGTCCAGGTGCTCGGGGAAGAGCGCGGTGACCACGGCCACCCGGGGCGAGTCGGTGAGGTCGCTGCACTGGTAGCTGGACAGCTCCAGCACGTACAGCTCCGCCTCGGGCAGGTCCAGGGTGGGCACGCCGATGTTGCCGCCGAAGACGTTCGGCCGGCCCATCGCGGTGAGCAGGTGGCTGATCAGGCTGGAGGTGGTGCTCTTGCCCTTGCTGCCGGTGACCCCGACGGTGCGCGCGGCGTGGTCGGCCATCCACAGCGCGGTGCCCTGGGTGACGGTGACGCCGCGCCCGCGCAGCTCGACCAGCCACGGGTGGGTCTGCGGCACGCCCGGCGAGCGGACCACCACGTCGGCGGCGGCCAGCCGCTCGAAGCCCGCCTCGCCGGTGACCAGTGGGGCTGCCTCGGCCAGCGGGCCGTCCCAGGGCAGCGAGAGGAAGTTGGCGCTGTCGTCGACGGCGACCAGCTCGGCCGGGCCGTGCGCGGCGATCGCGGTCACCGCGGCCCGGCCCTCCCGGCCGGTCCCCCAGACGGCGACGGTACGTCCGCGCAGGTCAGACAGGCGCACGGGGCTCTCCTCAAGGGTCGCGGCGGCGGTGGGGCGGGCGCGGTCCGGCGCAGCCGGACACGGCCGGACGAACCAGGGCCTAGTATGGCGTGTGCCCAACGAGCAGCTCCGGCGGATGGACGCCTTCACCTTCCCGTCCTACTCGATCGACTTCGCCACCGGCGAGGTGTTGTTCGACTACGCCTTGACCGGCCCAGCCGGCGAGCAGCGGTTCACCGAGGTCATCACCCTTCCGCTGCCTGCCGAGCCGCCCTCGGACGAGACGGTGGCCACCCTCGGCCGGGTGCTGGAGGTGCTGCACCTGGTCGCCGGGGTCAGCTACTACAAGGCCGCCGCGCCGCCCCGGCTGGTGCTGCCGGCGCCGCTGGGCGCGGCCGCCGTCGACTACGTCACCGCCATCTACACCCAGGGCCTGGCGGAGTACGCGTACCGCAACCAACTGCCGCACGTGCTGGAGCTGCGCCCGGAGGTGCCGGCCGGTGAGGTGCCACCGGCCCGAGTGTACGACGACTCCGACCGTCGCCCGCTCTCCGCGGTCGGTGGCGGCAAGGACTCCATCGTCAGCCTGGAGGCACTGCGCCGGGCCGAGCTGGACCCGGTGCCGTTCTCGGTCAACCCGAACCACGTGATCGTCTCGGTCAACGAGGCGTCCGGGCTGACCCCGCTGGCCGCCCGGCGCCGGATCGACCCGGTGCTGTTCGACCTGAACGCGGCCGGCGCGCTGAACGGGCACATTCCGGTCACCGCGATCAACTCGCTGATCGCGGTGGCAACCGCCGTGCTGCACGGGCTCGGCCCGGTGGTGATGTCCAACGAGCGCTCGGCGTCCGACCCGAACCTGGTCTGGAACGGCCACGAGATCAACCACCAGTGGTCCAAGGGTGTCGAGGCGGAAGGGCTGCTGCGGGCGGCGCTGGCCGAGCACGCCGGCCTGACCGAGCCGTACTTCTCGCTGCTGCGCTCGCTGTCCGAGCTGCACATCGCCCGGCTCTTCGCCGAGTTCACCCGGTACGACGACGTGGTGACCAGCTGCAACTCCGCCTTCAAGCTGCACAACGCGAGCGAACGCTGGTGCCGCGACTGCCCGAAGTGCCGGTTCGTCTTCCTGGCCATGGCGCCGTTCATGCCGCGCGAGCGGGTGGTGGGCATCTTCGGCGGCGACCTGCTGGCCGACGAGTCACAGATCCCCGGTTACCGGGAGCTGCTGGGCGTGGACGGGCACAAGCCGTTCGAGTGCGTGGGCGAGGTCGAGGAGTCGGTGGTGGCTTTGGGCCTGCTCGCCGAGCAGGACCAGTGGCGCGACGCCCCGGTGATCCGCGCCCTGGTCGACGCCGTCCCGGCCACCGCCTGGTCCGCCGTGGCCAACTCCGACGTCTTCACCCCCGGCGGCCCCAACCACATCCCCCCGACCTACGCCAAAGCCCTGACCACCCTCACCTGACCCACCCGCCTCGGGTGGGGGTGGGTCAGGGGGTGCGGACGGCGTCCAGGGCCAGTAGGGCCACGTGCAGCGAGAGGCAGGCTTCGACCGAGTCGAGGTCGACGTCGAGGATGCGGGCGATACGGGCCAGGCGCTCGTAGAAGGCCGGCCGGGACAGGTGGGCGGCGGCGGCGCCGGCGGACTTGTTGCGCCCCTGCTCCAGGTACGCGCGCAGAGTGTCGAGCAGCCGCTCCCGGGGGTGCCGGGCGTCGTACTCCAGCAGCGCCCCGAGTTCGCGCTCCACGAAGGTCTGCAACCGAGGCTCGTCGCGCAGCAGGTGCAACAGGCCGGCCAGACCCACGTGCGGTAGCCGGAAGATCGGCAGGTCACGCCGGTCGCGGCGGGCCGCCTCAGCGATCTGCCGCGCCTCGATCAGCGATCGTCGGGCCTCCCGCAGGCTGCCCACCCCGGACCCCGCGGCCACGATCACCCCGCCCACCGACCGACCTACTCCGTCGGCCACCACCCGGGACGCGTCGGCACCGGACGCCACCGGGGACGCGTTGGCGCCGGACGCCACCCGGGACGCGCCTGCGTCGAGGCGTACCCGGCGCAGCGCGGCGGCGAACGCGGACAGCGCGCGGTCCTCGGCGGCCGGGTCCGGCAGGGCCAGCAGCGCGCCGACCGAGTGGTCGTCGACCGCGCTGGTCAGTGCGGTCAGCTTCGCCTCCCGCAGCGCCTGGCCGACCGCCTCGGACAGGTCCCGCAGCCGGGCCGGGCCGGCCTCGGGACCGCCCTCGCCGGCCGGGTCGTCGGCCCGGTGCCGGACCATCACGCCGACCAGATGCCGGCGGTCGAGCACCACGCCGAGCGCCTTCGCCCGCAGCGCCACCTCGTCCACCGATCGGGAGTGGTCCAGCAGTGCGGTGAGCAGGGTGCGGTGGATCTGCCGTTCCAGCCCTTCGGCGTCGCGGCGGATCAGCCGGCCCAGCGCGAGGGTGGACGCGGCCCGCTCGATCAGGATGGTGAGCCGGGTCGGCGGCCCGGGGCTCGGGTCGGGCCGCGCCGGGTCGGTGCCCCGGCGGGTGGGCAACTCCCCGCCGCCGGGCCAGCGCAGCAGCAGCCGCCCCCAGTCCTGCCCCCGGGCTCCGACGACCGTCACCAGCCAGCCGCTGTCCGGGTCGTACGCGGTCCGCCCGGCCGGCCGGATCCGCCGGGAGTGCTGCTCCCAGCCGTCCAGGAGCAGTTCGGCGCTCTCCCCCGCCGGGTCGTACCCCAGCACCTGCCGGGACAGGTTCTCCAGCACCACCGGGCAACCGGACAGTTCGGCGGCCTGCCGGATCACCTCGGTCGCGTCGGCGCCCTCGACCGAGAGGTCGGTGAACCGCTGGTGGATCTCCTCGGTGGCGCGCAGCTCGGTGAGCTGCGCGTCGACGATCAACGCGTGCACCGCCTCGGTGATCCGCACGAACGGGGTGGCCCGGCGCAGCTCCACCAGGGGCAGGCCGCGCCGCTCGGCGGCGGCGGCCATCACCCGGGGCACCCCGCTGACGTACCGGCGGCCCAGCTCGACGACGAGCCCGGAGACACCGACGTCGGCCAGGTCCCCGATGAACGCGCGCAGCCCCGCGTCGTCGCCGGGCAGCCCGATGCCGGTGGTGAGCACCAGCTCGCCACCGCCGAGCAGGGTGGCGATGTCGGGCACCTCGGCGACGTGCACCCAGCGGACCGGCCGGTCCAGCCCGGCGTCCCCGGCGACCACGCGCGGCGCGCCGTGGCGGACCGGGTCCAGGGCGAGGACCTCACGGACGGTAGGGAACACGGCCGCCACGCTACCGTCCGTGACGCCGGAACTCGACATCCCGCTGCGGGGGCATCGTTCGAAGATCACATCGAGTAGCGTGCCGCTGATTGTGATCTTTGGGAGGGGGAGGCATGAACAGGACAACGATCAGCAGGCGCGCCTTCGGCAAGCTGGTGGGCGCGGCGGGCGCGGGGACCCTCGCCGCCGGGGCGTTGGGCGGGTCGCCCGGCCAGGCGGCACCGCAGGCCACCTGGGTGGCCAGCGGTACGGCGGTGGCCGCGCTGTCGGCCTTCGACAGCGCCATGCAGACCTTCATGCAGGCCCGGCACGTCTCCGCTGGGCAGCTCGCCGTGACCTACAAGGGCCGGCTGGTGCTGGCCCGCGGCTACGGCAACGACTCCCCGCAAGTGATCCAGCCGACCTCGCTGTTCCGGGTGGCCAGCCTGTCGAAGTCACTGACCGCGGCGGCCCTGCTCCGGCTCGCCCAGGACGGCAGGCTCAGCCTCGGCGACCCGGTCGGCAGGTACGTCGACCTGACCCCGCCCGCCGGCCAGGCGGTGGACCCGCGGCTGGCCAACGTCAGCCTGTGGCGGATCCTCCAGCACACCGGCGGCTGGGACCGGAACCTGACCAACTTCGACCCCCTGTTCAAGGACCTGGTCATCGCCCGGTCGCTCGGCGCGCCGCTGGAGCTGACCCACGCCGACGTGGTCCGGTTCATGTCCGGCCAGCCACTCAGCCACGACCCCGGCTCGTACGTGTCGTACAGCAACTACGGCTACCTGCTGGCCGGCCGGGTGGTCGAGGCGGTGACCGGCCAGCCCTACGAGACGTACGTCCGGCAGGAACTGCTCGCGCCACTGGGCATCACCCGGATGGCGAACGGCTGGTCGGTCGCCCGGCACAGCGGTGAGGTCGGGTACGAGTCGCAGTACACCGGCACCACCGTGCTGGACAACTCGGGCACCATCGTGGACTCCCCGTACGGCACGTTCAGCATGCGAATGCACGACGCCAACGGCGGGTGGATCGCCTCCGCCGTGGACCTGGTGCGCTGGGCGTCGGCCTTCGACACCGGCAGCCCGATCCTGAACAGCACCTCGCTGGGCCGGGCGTGGGCGGTGCCGAACCCGACCGGGGTGAACGCCAACGGTTGGTACTACGGCCTCGGTTGGCAGGTGCGTCCGGTGACGACCGGCGGCACCGGGCGTAACACCTGGCACACCGGTAGCCTGCCGGGCACGTACAGCATCGTGGTACGCACCTACCACGGGCTGAGCTGGGCGGCGGTGTTCAACCGGCGCGACGACGAGTCCGGGCTGACCTACGGCGACATCGACCCCGCGCTCTGGGCCGCCTCCCGCGCGGTGACCAGTTGGCCGACCCACAACTTCTGGTCGAAGTACTTCGCGTGACGCCGGTGAGGGCGGGCGCGCCCGCCCTCACCACTGCCCCGGCAGCGGGGTTGCTGACCCGGCCGGATCAGTCAGACGTCTCCGCGCGGAGCTGTCGGAAGAACGTTCGGATGTCAGCGACCAGCAGATCGGGTGTCTCCATCGCAGCGAAATGCCCGCCTCGGTCGAACTCCGTCCATCGCACGATGTTGTTCGTTCGATCGGCGATGTGCCGCAACGGAATGAAGTTGTCCCGCGGGAAGGCGGCCAGGGCTGTCGGTGCGGTGGACGGCTCCGGCGGCGACCCCCAGTAGTCCGCATGTGCCCGCTCGTAGTAGATGCGGGCGGACGAGCCGGCCGTTCCGGTGAGCCAATAGAGCATGACGTTGGTGAGCAGGTGATCGCGGTCGACGGCGTCCTCCGGGCGGGCCGACGAGTCCGTCCACTCCTTGAACTTCTCCGCGATCCAGGCCAACTGGCCGACCGGAGAGTCGGTCAGGCCGTAGGCAAGCGTCTGCGGTCGCGTGGACTGGATAACCGCATAGCCGGCGCTGTCGCGGTCCCACTGTTGGGTGCGCCGCCACGAGGCCAGCGTTCGCTCCCGTTCCGCCGGGCTCAACGTGGCGAGCAGGTCGGCGTCCGGTTCCTCCGTCACGGACGAGTTCGGCAGCAGGTTCAGGTGTACGCCGATGACGTGGCCGGTCTGGGTACGACCGAGTTCGCGGGAGATGACCGACCCCCAGTCACCGCCCTGCACGCCGTACCGCTGATAGCCGAGACGCCGCATCATCTCGGCGAATGCGGCGGCCACCCGCCGGAACTCCCATCCGGTCTCCCGCGTCGGCCCGGAGAACCCGAACCCCGGGATGCTCGGCATGACCAGGTGGAAGGCGTCGGACGGGTCGCCGCCGTGGGCCCGCGGATCGGTCAGCGGCCCGGCGACCTCGGTGAACTCCACGATTGAGCCCGGCCAGCCGTGCGTGATGAGCAGCGGAGTCGCGCCCGGCTCCGGGGACCGGATGTGCGCGAAGTGAATGTCCGCCCCATCGATCGTGGTAGTGAACTGCGGCCACTCGTTGAGCCTGGCCTCCGCGGCACGCCAGTCGTATTCGTGCCGCCAGTACCGCACCAGGTCCATCAGGTAGTCCCGCGGGACGCCGTACTCCCAGCCCACCCCGGGCAACTGGTCGGGCCACCTGGTGCGATCGAGCCGCTCGTACAGGTCGTCGAGATCGCGTTGCGAAATGTCGACCCGGAAAGGATGGATGCTCGAATCGGGCGAAGTTGTCACGACTGCGGATACTATGTTCTGTCCCGTCGAGCGCCCACCTCACAGGGGATCGTCGCGACCCAACTCCCAGAAGGCGACCGCGGCTGCGGCGGCAACGTTCAACGAGTCCACTCCGCGCCGCATCGGGATTACCACCCGTACGTCGCTGGCTGACTGGGCCGCCGCGGTGAGGCCAGGGCCTTCGGCGCCGAGGAGCAGCGCCGCCCGCGCACGCTGCGCCGGAGTGAGCCGCTGGATCGGTACGGCGTCCGGAGCCGGCGTCATGGCGAGCACGGTGAAGCCCGCTTCCCGCACCTGGTCCAGGGCCACCGGCCAGCGCTCGAGCTTGGCGTACGGCACCGCGAAGACCTCGCCCATGCTGACCCGTACGCTGCGTCGGTAGAGCGGGTCGGCGCAGGTGGGCGAGAGCAGCACCGCGTCGATGCCGAGCGCGGCGGCGCCCCTGAAAACCGCGCCGAGGTTGGTGTGGTTGTTGACGTCCTCCAGGATCACCACCCGGCGCGCGGTGGCGAGCACCTCGGCCGCCGTCGGCAGCGGACGGCGGTGGAACGACGCCAGCACCCCCCGGTGTACGTGGAATCCGGTGGCCCGTTGCAGCACGTCCTGCGTCGCCGCGTAGACCGGCGCGTCGCCGGTGTCCAGGTCGGCGAGCTGGTCGGCCCGCTTGGCGTCGACCAGGTACGACCGGGCCGGGTAGCCGGCGCGCAGCGCGCGGCGCAGCACCAGCTCCCCCTCGGCGATGAACAGGCCGTGCGGCGGCTCCCAGCGGGTGCGCAGCTCGACGTCGGTGAGCGCGCGGTAGTCGGCGATCCGGTCGTCGTCGGGATCGGTGATCTGGTGGACGGGCACCCGACGATTCTGCCGGACGGCCCGCCCGGCACTCCGGGGCCGGTCGAGCCCACCCCACCCGGGGCGTTTTGTCCGGAAAGGAAGGGGAATGGCGGGCGGAGTAAAGGACTCAACCGGAAGGACCAGCCAGGTGAGCCCAGACCACGCCGCGCCGGGCGAAGCGGGTGCCCTGCCCAAGCACGCCACCGTCGCGGACCACATCGTCGCCCGCCTGTTCAGCTGGGGCGTGCACCGGTACTTCGGCTACCCGGGCGACGGCATCAACGGCCTCACCTCCGCTCTGCAACGCACCAACGAGCGGGCCCAGTTCATCCAGGTGCGACACGAGGAGACCGCCGGCTTCGCCGCCTCGGCGCACGTCAAGTACGGCGGTGGGCCGCTGGGCTGCGCGCTGGTGACCAGCGGGCCGGGCGCCATCCATCTGCTCAACGGCCTGTACGACGCCAAGCTCGACCACCAGCCGGTTGTCGCTCTGGTCGGGCACACCGCGGTCACCGCCGAGGGGGGCGGCTACTACCAGGAGGTCGACCTGCTGGCCCTCTACAAGGACGTGGCCGCGGCGTTCCTGGCCCAGCTCGACCACCCGGCGCAGGTCCGCCATCTGGTCGACCGGGCGTGCCGCACGGCGCTGGCCCGGCGTACCGTCACCGCCCTGGTGCTCCCCTCGGACCTGCAGGACGAGCCGGCCATCCCGGACCCGCCGTACGCGCACGGCTACTACCACACCAGCAACGTGCCGAGCAGCCCGCCGACCGTGCCGCCGGAGGCGGACCTGCGCCGGGCAGCCGAGGTGCTGCGCAGCGGGCAGCGGGTGGCGATGCTGGTGGGGCAGGGCGCGCTCGGGGCACCGGACGAGGTCCGCGAGATCGCCCAGCGGCTCGGCGCGGGGGTGGCCACCGCGCTGCTCGGCTTCACCGCCGTCGACCACCGGGAGCCGTGGGTCACCGGCTCGATCGGGCTGCTCGGCACCCGGCCGAGCTGGCAGCTGATGACCGGCTGCGACCGGCTGCTGATCGTCGGCAGCAACATGCCGTACTCGGAGTTCTACCCGCCGCAGGGGCAGGCCCGCGCGGTGCAGATCGACGTGGACGGCACCCAACTCGGGCTGCGATACCCGACCGAGGTGAACCTGACCGGCGACGCCGGCCCCACGCTGCGGGCGTTGCTGCACGAGCTGGGCACCGGCCCCGGGCCGACCGCCTGGCGGGCGGAGATCGCTGAGGCCACCTCGTCGTGGCGCCGGGTGCAGCGCGAGCTGGCCGAGCAGACCGCCGACCCGGTCAACCCGCAGCTGCTGTTCAGCACCCTCAGCGAGCGGCTGCCCGACGACGCGATGATCGCCGTGGACTGCGGCACCACGACCGCCTGGTACGCCCGGCACGTGCAGGTCCGGCCCGGGATGCTTGCCAGCCTCTCCGGGACCCTGCTGTCCATGGGCGGCGCCATGCCGTACGCGCTGAGCGCCAAGTTCGCCCACCCGGACCGCCCGCTGGTGGCGCTGATCGGCGACGGTGCGATGCAGATGAACGGCGTCAACGAGCTGATCACCGTGGCCAAGTACTGGCGCAGCTGGGCGGACCCACGGTTCGTGGTGCTGGTGCTCAACAACCGGGATCTGGCATTCGTCAGCTGGGAGCAACGTTCCAGCGAGGGGACGCCGATGTTCCCGGACAGCCAGCAGCTGCCGGACATCGGCTACCACCAGTGGGCGCAGGTGCTCGGGCTGCACGGCGAGCTGGTCGACTCCCCGGAGCAGGTGCCGGCGATCTGGGACCGGGCGCTCACCGCCGACCGGCCGGTGGTGATCAACGCGCTGGTCGACCCGGCGGAGCTGATGCTGCCACCACACTTCACCGCCGAGCAGGCGCGCAAGACCGCGGCGGCAGTGCTGCGCGGCGACACCGATTGGGCCGGAATCATCCGCCGCGGCCTACCCGCCACCCTGGCCAGCTACCGCCCCCGTCGCCGGCAGGGCTGACGGTCCCCCCGCCCCGCAGGAGCCGGGGCGGGGGCCAGGCAGGGCGGTCAGCCGCGGCGGTCCAGCCAGCGTTGCAGGAGTGAGCGAGGGTCGTCCTCCCGGGTTGGTCGACGGTCCGGAACGGGGGCGCGCTCGACCGGGCGGCGGGGTTCGCCGGCCAACTCGCGGCTGGGCGCGACGAACGCCTTCTCCGGCTGGCCCTTCACGGCGGTGGCGATGACCCGGGCGACCGCGTCGATCACCTTGGCCTGCACCGCGGAGCCCACCGAGTCGGTCGGGTCGTCCGGGTTGGCGGCGATACCGGCGACCGCGACCTGCGGGGTGAAGCCGACGAACGTCTCGGTCGAGTTCTGCTCCGAGCTGCCGGTCTTGCCGGCCACCGGGCGGCCGTCGAGGATGTCGTTCACGCCGGTGGCGGTGCCACCGTTGCACTGCCCGTACGGCGACTGCTGGCCGACCGGGCAGCGGGCGGCGTCGGTCGCGGCGCGGGCCACGTCGGCGTCGAGCACCCGCTTGCAGGCCGGCTGCCCGACCGGCACCTTGTCACCGTTCGCTGCGGTCACCGAGACCACCGGCACGGGCGTGCAGTAGGTGCCCTCGGCGGCCACCGTGGCGTACGCGTTGGCCAGGTCCAGCGGGGTGGTGGCGGCCACGCCCAGGGTGAACGAACCCCAGTTGGCGGCGTCGTCCTTGGCGAAGGCGGCGTCCGCGTCGGCGCGGAAGGTGATGCCGAGCCGCTGCGCCATCTCCACCACCTTGTCCTGGCCGACCTGCTCGGCCAGCCAGACGAAGTAGGTGTTCACCGAACGGCCGAAGCCGTCCCACATCATCCGGTACCCGTCCATCCAGTCCGGGTTGGCGTTGGCCGGGCACCAGGTGCCGTCACAGCTGCCCGGGCCCTCGGCGGCGTACCGGGTGGGCAACTTGGCGGGTGCGTCGAAGCCGGTGGAGAGGGTACGGCCGGACTCCAGCGCGGCGAGCATGGTGAACAGCTTGAACGTCGAGCCGGCCTGGTACCCGTCGACGCTGGCCCCGCCGGAGATCAGCGGGTTGACGGTGTTCGGGTAGTTGGCCTGCCCGCCCGGGTTGTCGGCCAGGCTGTAGTGCCGGTTGACCGCCATCGCCAGCACCTGCCCGGTGCCCGGCTGCACGGCCGCGATCGGCAGGGCGCGCTTGTTGTCGTACCCGTAGACCTTGGTGGCCTGCTGCTGCGCGGTGGCCTGGATCTGCGGGTCCAGCGAGGTGACCACGGTGTAGCCGCCCGACCGCAGGGCCTGCTCGCGCTCCGGCACGGTGGCCCCGAACGCCGGCTGGGCGACCCACCATCGGCGCAGGTAGTCGCAGAAGTAGCCCCAGTCGTCGTGGCCCTGGGCCACGGCGGTGCAGCCGTTGGGCTGCGCGGTGGGGTGCAGGGTCAGCGGCTCCGCCTTGGCCTGCGCGGCCTGCCCGGCGGTGATGGCGCCGGTCTCGGCCATCGAGTCCAGGACGTACGACCGGCGGGCCAGCGCGTCGTCCTTGTTCCCGTCGATGGGGCTGTACGCGTCCGGGGACTGCACCAGGCCAGCGAGCAGGGCCGACTCGGCGAGGGTCAGCTGCGCCGGAGGCTTGCCGAAGTAGCGCTGGCTGGCCGCCGCGATCCCGTACGCATTGGAGCCGAAGTAGGCGATGTTCAGGTACCGGTTGAGGATCTCGTCCTTGCCGAGGCTCTGTTCCAACGCGCCCGCGTACCGGATCTCCTGGATCTTGCGCGGAATCGTGGGGTCGGTGGCGGCGGCGCGTTCCTCGGCGGTGCGGGTGGGGTCGGTCTTGAGCACGTTACGGACGTACTGCATGGTCAGCGTCGAGCCGCCCTGCTCGGTGCCGCCGCCCTTGACGTTGGACACCAGCGCGCGGGCCAGCCCGCGCAGGTCCGCGCCGCCGTGCGAGTAGAACCGCCGGTCCTCGGCCGCCACAATCGCCTGCCGCATCACCGGGGCGATGTCCGCCAGCGGTACGTCGGTGCGGTTCACGTCGTAGAACGTCGTGATCAGCGTCTTGCCGTCGTTGGCGTAGAGGTAGGAGCGCTGCGGGGTGGCCGGGGTGCGCAGCGCGTCAGGCAACGCGGCGTACGTCCCGATCGCGGAGCGGGCGGCGAACCCGAGCAGCAGGTTGCCCGGCAGCGCGGCGACTGCCAGGGCGAGCCCGGCCAGCAAGCCGGCGAGCAGCACGGTGAACAGCCGCGACAGCGGCGAGCGGGAGGCGGCCATGCTCCCCAGGATTGCCACGAATGCCGCCAACCGACCACCCTCGCAGCCCGATTGTCAGCAACTTCACCGCCCCCCACCAGCCAACTCCCACCCAAACCCGCCCGCACACCCCCACCCACCCCCGACCCACCCCCGCCCACCCCTGGTGATCATGAGGTTGACGGGGAGTTCGATCAAGGAAACCCTCGTCAACCTCATGATCACCGAAGCGGGGTGGGGTGGGTTAGGGGGTTGGGGTGGAGAGGCTGGCGCTGGCGGCGTCGCGGGCGATGTCGCGGGGCACCAGGCGCCCGGAGCGGTAGCCGATGCCGATGCCGGCGATCAGCACGAAGATCGCGCCGAACGTCTGCAGCGACCCGATCAGGGCGCCGCCCAGGCCGAGCAGCGGCGCGGCGATGATCAGCATGACCCCGTCGCCGAGGCTGAACGTGCCCGACCGGGCGACCGCCCATCCGGTGAGGAACCAGCCCACGCTGTAGAAGGTGGCACCGACCAGGACCAGCGAACGCGCCGTGGTGCCGAAGACCGGTGTCTGCTCGGCGAGCCCGGCGAAGGGCAGCATCAGCACGGTGCCGGCGATGCTGACCAGCAGACCGGCGGCGGCGACTCGACGACTGCGGGTCGCGGCGAGCAGCCCGGTGAGGGCCAGCAGCGCGAGCAGGCCAAGCCAGACCGCGGCCACCCAACCGATCAGGTAGGCCGCCCGACCGTCGGCCGGATACGGGTCGTTGCCCACCCCGCCGTCGCTGGCCATCGCCACCACGCCATAGAGGATGGCGTACGCGGGCAGCAGCCACACCGCCGCCCGCGCGAACCGGCGTATCGACCAGGCCCAACTGGCGTTCGTTGCCGGTCCGGCCGGGGTCGGCTCGCCCACGAACGGCAGTACGCCGAATCCTCCGCCGCTGCTCCGGGAACCCAGTGGGCCGGCCGGGTCGTGCGCGCCGGGCACCGGGGCGGAGGACCACATCCGATTCGCCGGATCCTTCATGCGTCACCTCGCTCGTCCGCGAGCGGTGCGGGACGCGCCGGGGCGCCCCGATTGCCTGGTCACCACCCGTCCTAGGACCGATCGTGGCAGGCGTCGGAGCGCCCCATGAGTCTTTCTCGCATTTACCCGGCCGGGCGGCCGCTCTACTGGATCAGCCGCGCTCGCGCTGATCGGTCGGGTCGTTGACCAGGCTGGTCGGGGAGACCGGCTCCGGCGCGGGCAGCCCTTGCGGCCCCTTGGTGCCGGTGGCCTGCGCCTCGGCGACGCGTACCTCGTCGTGGATCTGCTGGGCGGCGGCCGCTGCGGCCTGCGCCGCCTCCGCGGCCTCGCGCTCGACCTGGCTCGCGTGGTCGGCTGCCTCCGGTGCGGGAAGGTCCCCCACCATCTGGCTCAAACCACCCAGCGCGCCACCCATCCCCTCAAGTGCCTTGGTCAGCTCGGCCGGGATGATCCAGACCTTGTTGGCGCTGCCCTGGGCGATCTGCGGCAGGGCCTGCAGGTACTGGTAGGCGAGCACCTTCTGGCTCGGATTCGCCTGGTGGATCGCGTCGAATACCGTCCGGATCGCCTTCGCCTGGCCCTCGGCCTGCAGGATCCGAGCCTGCCGATCACCGTCGGCGCGCAGCACCGCGGACTGCTTCTCGCCCTCGGCGGTGAGGATCTGCGACTGCTTGTGTCCTTCGGCGGTCAGGATCGCCGCGCGGCGGTCCCGCTCGGCGCGCATCTGCTTCTCCATCGAGTCGCGGATGCTGGCTGGCGGCTCGATCGCCTTGATCTCCACCCGGGTCACCTTGATGCCCCAGCGGCCGGTGGTCTCGTCCAGCACGCCGGAGAGGTGCCGGTTGATCTCGTCCCGGCTGGTCAGCGCCCGCTCCAGGTCCAGCGAGCCGATCACGTTTCGCAGCGTGGTGACGGTGAGCTGCTCGATGGCCTGGAGGAAGCTGGAGATCTCGTAGGTCGCCCGGACCGAGTCGACCACCTTGAAGTAGAGGACCGTGTCGATCGAGACCACCAGGTTGTCCGAGGTGATCACCGGCTGCGGCGGGAAGCTGACCACCTGCTCCCGCATGTCTACCTTGGTACGGACCGCGTCGATGAACGGCACCAGCAGGTTGAGGCCGGGGCTGAGGGTGCGCTTGTACTTGCCGAGCCGTTCCACCACGTCCTGGCGTTGCTGCGGCACGATCCGCACCGCCTTGGCCAGCGTCACCACGGCGATCAGCGCCACCGCGATCACCAGCACCCCTATGACCGTCATCCCGTTCACCCTCTCGATTCCGGCAGCTCGCCGGCGGAAGAAACATCGTCCTGCCAGACCAGGGCGGTCGCGCCCCGGACCTTTATCACCCGAACCCGTTGACCGACGTCGTAGACCTGCGTCGTGTCGTACGACCGGGCGCTCCACAGCTCTCCGTCAATCTTGACGAGGCCGTGCTCGGCGTCCACCCGTTCCAGCACCAACGCCGTGGAGCCTTCGATCGCCTCCAGGCCGAACGGCTGCTCGCCGCTGTCCAGCGCGGTCCTCTGATGCCGCCGGATGACCGGTCGGACCACCACCAGGCTCAACGCCGACACCACCGCGAACACCAGCGCCTGTATCGCCACCGGCGCGCCCAGGGCGGCCGCACCTGCGGCGGCGAACGCGCCAGCCCCGAACATGATCAGAAACAGCGTCGTCGTGAAGATCTCGGCGACCACCAGCAACACACCCAACACGATCCACACCACGGCGTCCACCCCCTGATCGTGACACGCAATTGCACGCGCGGACGACCCGTGATGATCAGTAAGCTCGGCGAAACCCACCTGGCCGGCCGAAACGCCCCGTCTCGATAAGCCGGCCCGAGCCGACGAGCGAGGAGATCCCGTTGACCCTGCTGCCCGAGACCGCCCGACAGGTCGACGCCATGGTCGCCCAGGCACAGGTCGACGGGCGCGCCCCGTCGCTGGTGCTGGGCGTGGTCCGCGACGGCGCGCTGGTGCATCTGGCCGCCGCCGGAGAGCATCCCCGCCCGGACATCGACCTGCAGTACCGGCTGGGCTCGATCAGCAAGACGATGACCGCCACGCTGATCATGCAGGTGCGCGACGCCGGCCGGCTGGCCGTGGACGACCCGTTGGAACGGCACCTGCCGGGCACCGGCGTTGGCACGCTCACCCTGCGCCAGCTACTCGGGCACGCCAGCGGCATCCAGCGCGAACCCGAGGGTGAGTGGTGGGAGCGGACCGAGGGCGCCGACCTGCGCACCCTGCTGGCCGGGCTGACCTTGGACAAGATCGCGTACCCGCCGCACGCCACCTACCACTACTCCAACCTCGCGTACGGGCTGCTCGGCGGCGTCCTCGAACGGCTCACCGGGACGCCCTGGGCCGACCTGCTCGGCGAGCGGATCCTCACCCCGCTGGGGATGGGCCGCACCACGTACGCGGCCACCGAGCCGTTCGCCCGCGGCTACGTCGTCCACCCGTGGCACGACACGCTGCGCGAGGAGCCCCGCACCGACACCGGGGCGATGGCCCCGGCCGGGCAACTCTGGTCGACGATCGAGGACCTGGGTCGCTGGGCAGCGTTCCTGGCCGACCCCGACCCCTCGGTGCTCGCCGCCGAGACGCTGACCGAGATGTGCTCCCCCGTGGTGATCAGCGACCTGGAGTCCTGGAACCACGGGCACGGTCTCGGGCTGGAGCTCTTCCGGGAAGGCGACCGGGTGTACGTCGGGCACGGCGGCTCGATGCCCGGCTACATCGCCTCGCTGGCCGTGCACCGGCCCACCCGCACCGCCGTGGTCGGCTTCGCCAACTCGTACGGCCTGCGTACCGGGCACCTCGGCGCGCTCGGCCGGCGGCTGCTCACGCTGGTGCTGGACGCCGAGCCCGCGCCAATCACCCCCTGGCTGCCGGCCGCTGCCGCGCCGCCCGCCGAGCTGAGCGAGCTGACCGGCCGCTGGTGGTGGATGGGCAGCGAGATCGAGGTGTTCGCGGACGCCACCGGCGACCTGCACGCCGGCCCGGTCGGCGTACCGGATCTGCGCTTCGTCGCCGAGGGACCGGACCGGTGGCGGGGCCGCGCCGGTGGACAGGACGGCGAGATCCTCACCGTGCGCCGCGACGAGCAGGGCCGTGCGGTCGCCCTGGACATCGCCACCTTCGTCCACACCCGCCACCCCGACCAGGAACCCTGACCGCTCGCTGACCTCCTGGGCAAGATCCGCACAGAATCATGGATGTAGTGGCCTCCGAGGGTCGAAGAGGCCACTACATCCTGGAAGTTGTGCGGATCTTGCGCGGCGCGGACAGCACGGCGCGGACGGCCGTTGCGGGTCAGGCCGGTTCGGTGACGAAGTCGATGAGGCGTTCCATGGCGTTGATCAGGGGGGTCTCCACGTCGGCGAAGCTGTTCACCCGGGACAGGATGTGCCGCCACATGTCGGCCGGCTCGGCCACGCCGAGGGCCGCGCAGACCCCCTCCTTCCACGGCCGCCCCGGCGGTACCACCGGCCACGCCGCGATGCCCAGCGCCGCCGGCTTGACCGCCTGCCAGACGTCCACGTACGGATGCCCGGTCACCAGCACGTAGGGCGAGTTCACCCGGGCCACGATCCGGCTCTCCTTGCTGCCGGGCACCAGGTGGTCGACGAGTACGCCGAGCCGCCGGGTCGGGCCGGGGGCGAAGTCGCGTACCTCGGCGTCGAGGGCGTCGATGCCGTCCAGCGGCTCCACGACCACGCCCTCGATCCGCAGGTCGTCGCCCCAGATCCGCTCGACCAGCGCGGCGTCGTGGATGCCCTCGACCCAGATCCGGCTGGCCTTGGCCACCTGCGCGCGGACGTTGTCCACCGCCACCGAACCGGACGCGGTGCGCCGGCGGGCCGCCGGCACCGACGCGCGGGTCGGGCGGCGCAGCGTCACCGGGCGACCGTCGAGCAGGAACGCCGCCGGCAGCAGGGGAAAGTTGCGCCGCTTGCCGTGCCGGTCCTCCAGGACCACCGCGCCGGACTCGAAGCCCACCACCGCGCCGCAGAACCCGGATTCGGCGTCCTCCACCACGAGATCCGGTTCGGCGTCCACCTCGGGGGTGACCTTCCGCCGCCGCCAGTCCCCCGCCAACACGTCCTCGCCGTATCGCCCCGCCATGTCGATCACGCTAACCCCGTCGCACCCACACATCACCCCGACACACCGCCGCCTGCCGGGCACCATGCCCCACCGCCTCGGTCACAGCGGCGGCGAAACGCCGCGAACCACCAGCGAACCCCCGCCACCACTGCGTTGTCGGCACGGGCAGAGGCGGGGCGAAGGGGGCAGTTCGGGGCACGCAGGGCGGCCGGAGCGGCAGTCGAGACAGGGCCGCCGGTCACCACGTACCCTTTCGGCATGTCCACCCCCGCAACGGGCGCGGCCACACTCGCGCCGCGCCGGTCGAGCCGGTTTGTTGCCTGGGTGCGCGCGTGGCGCGCCGGGTTGGTGCCGTACGACGAGGTCGCCGACGCCATCGCGGGCGACGAGGAACACCTCGTGGCGGACGCTCCCGGCACCTGGACCGACGTCCCACTCAGCGCCGCGCTGCCCACCCTGGCCAAGCTCTCCCCGGACGAGATCCGCCTGGTGCTGCCCGCGCCGGGTGACCCCCGAGGGCTGCCCGGCCCCGGCGACTTCGCCGGCGCGGCACTGGTCACGGGCGAGGCGGTGGTGGCTGGCATGCTCGGGTTGATCCCGCAGGTCCGGCTGCACACCTCCGGCTCCGGGGACTGCTTCGAGACGGTGCTCTGGCGGGTGTACCCGCTGCCGGCCAACGCGCCCGCCGCGTCGCTCGTGTTGCCCGGTGCCGCCGAGGCGGAGGCCGAACTGGCCGCCGCGCTGGCCGAGACCACCGCCGCGCTGACCCGCCTGGACGTCGCCCAGTGGCGACCCGAGCTGGCCGGCGCGCTGGCCGCGCTGCGCCGCCCGGACGGCGCCACCGACCTGCCGCCCGGCTTCGACCCCCGCGCCCGCCGGCTCTTCGCCCGGGCCGCGGTGCTCGACCGGGTGCTGGCGCTGGCCGGGCACGCCGCCCCCGGTGGCGCGATCAACAACTACGAGGCCCAGCAGCGCGACGCCGCGCTCCGCCCGCTCACCGCGGCCTGCCGGCAGGCACTGGTGGCCGCCTGCAACGCCCCGCTGCGCCCCTGACGGGAGGCGGCGGCACCGGCACGAGGCCAGCCGGTCAGACCTCGTCGAGCAGGTCGGCGACCGAGTTGACGATCCGGGACGGGCGGTACGGGTAGCGCTCCGCCTCGGTGCGGCTGCTGATTCCGGTGAGCACCAGGATGGTCTCCAGCCCGGCCTCCAGGCCGCACAGGATGTCGGTGTCCATCCGGTCGCCGATCATCGCGGTGCTCTCCGAGTGCGCGTTGATGGTGTTCAGCGCGGAGCGCATCATCATCGGGTTCGGCTTGCCGACGAAGTACGGCTCCACCCCGGTCGCCTTGGAGATCATGGCGGCGACCGAGCCGGCGGCGGGCAGCGCGCCCTCCACGGAAGGGCCGGTCACGTCGGGGTTGGTGCAGATGAACCGGGCCCCGTCGTTGATCAGCCGGACCGCCTTGGTGATCGCCTCGAAGCTGTAGGTGCGGGTCTCCCCGAGCACCACGTAGTCCGGCGCGAAGTCGGTGAGCACGTAGCCCACGGCATGCAGCGCCGTGGTCAGCCCGGCCTCCCCGATCACGTACGCGGTGCCGCCCGGCCGCTGGTCGGCGAGGAACTGGCCGGTGGCCAGTGCTGAGGACCAGATCGACTCCTCCGGCACGTCCAGCCCCATCCGGCTCAGCCGAGCCGTCAGGTCGCGCGGGGTGTAGATCGAGTTGTTGGTCAGCACCAGGAACGGCTTGCCGGAGGCGCGCATCCGTTTGATGAACTCCGGCGCGCCGGGCACCGGCTGGCCCTCGTGCACCAGCACGCCGTCCATGTCGGTCAGCCAGCTCTGCACGGGCTTTCGGTCCTGCATCGATGATCCCAGGGTGTCGGTGGGCGGGTGGACGGTCAGGGGCGACGGGTCGGCACGCAGCAGACGGTGGGGCAGGTGTCCCAGATCGGCAGCTCGCCCAGGCGGCGGCGCAGCTGTGCGCCGTCCGGGTCGGTCCGCTCGGTGACCAGCTCGCGGACCATGGTCACGAAGCGCGGGTCGGTGCCCGGGGTGCCGGCCCGGGCGAATTCCAGGCCGAGCTGCTTGGCCGTCTCCAGCGCCTCGGTGTCCAGGTCCCACACCACCTCGAGGTGGTCGGAGATGAACCCGATCGGGCTGACCACCACGCTGGTGGTGTCGCCCTGGGCGAGGGTGGCCAGGTGGTCGTTGATGTCCGGCTCCAGCCACGGCACCTGCGGCGGACCCGAGCGGCTCTGCCACACCAGGTCGTACGGCAGGTCCGGGGCTGCGGCCGCGGCCACCAGCCGGGCGGCCTCGTGCAGCTGCGCCTCGTACCGGCCGCCGTGTGGGCCGGCGTTGGCCGCCATCGAGGTGGGGACGGAGTGGGCGGTGAAGACCAGTCGGGTGGTGCCCCGCTTGGCCGGGTCGAGCTGGCCCAACGCGGCCCGGACGGCGTCCGTGTGCGGCTCGATGAACCCGGGATGGTCCCAGAACTGGCGCAGCTTCTCGATCACCGGGGCGTCCGGGCCGACCGCGGCCCGGGCGGCGGCGATGTCCTCCTGGTACTGCCGGCACGACGAGTAGCCGCCGTACGCGCTGGTGACGAAGGCCAGCGCCCGGGTGACACCGTCGTCGCGCATCTGGGTCACGGTGTCGGCGAGCAGCGGGTCCCAGTTGCGGTTGCCCCAGTAGACGGGCAGGTCGAGGCCGTTGGCGGCGAAGTCGGCGCGGACGGCGGCCAGCAGGTCACGGCACTGCTGGTTGATCGGGGACACCCCGCCGAAGTGCAGGTAGTGCTCGACGACCTCGGCCAGCCTCTCGGGCGGCACGCCGCGACCCCGGGTCACGTTCTGCAGGAACGGCATCACGTCCTCGGGCCGCTCCGGCCCACCGAAGGACACCAGCACCACCGCGTCGTACGCCATGGGCCCATTCTTGCCGGTCGGGCGGAACGACCCGGCGACGCCCCCTGCTCCGGCCCACGTGGATCACACGGGACGGCGGTCAGGGGGCGTCGCCGGGGACGTCAGGCGCCGATGGCGTGGTAGCCGCCGTCGACGTGCACGATCTCGCCGGTGGTGGCCGGGAACCAGTCGGACAGCAGCGCCAGGCAGGCCCGGGCGGCCGGCTCCTGGTCGGTGAGGCTCCAGCCCAGCGGGGCCCGCTCGGTCCAGGCGTCCTCGAACTGGTCGAAGCCGGGAATCGACTTGGCGGCGATGGTGCGCAGCGGCCCGGCGGCGACCAGGTTGCTGCGGATGCCCTGCTTGCCCAGGTGCAGCGCCAGGTAACGGGAGGCGGATTCCAGGCCGGCCTTGGCCACGCCCATCCAGTCGTAGACCGGCCACGCCTTGGTCGCGTCGAAGGTCAGGCCGACCACCGCGCCGCCGGGGGACATCAGCGGCAGCGCCGCCATGGCCAGCGACTTGTACGAGAAGGTGGAGACGTGCAGCGCGGTCGCCACGTCCTCCCAGGGAGCGTCGAGGAAGCCGCCGCCGAGGCAGCTCTGCGGCGCGAAGCCGATCGAGTGGACAACGCCGTCGAGCCCGTCGACGTGCTCGCGGACCCGGTCGGCGAGGCTGGTCAGGTGCTCCGTGTTGGTCACGTCCACCTCGATAACCGGCGCCGGCTCGGGCAGTCGCTTGGCGATCCGCTCGACCAGGGAGAGCCGTCCGAAGCCGGTCAGCACGACCTGCGCGCCGTTCTCCTGGGCGATCTTCGCCACCGAGAAGGCGATCGAGGCGTCGGTGATGACGCCGGTGACCAGCAGCCGCTTACCGGCGAGCAGTCCGGACATGCAGGGGTTCCTCCGTACGTAGTCAGAAAGCGCTGGTCAGTGGCCCATGCCGAGGCCACCGTCGACCGGGATCACGGCGCCGGAGACGTACCCGGCGGTGTCCCCGGCGAGCCAGGTGACCACGGCGGCGACCTCGTCCGGGTGGGCCATCCGGCCGGCCGGGATCGACTTGCGGATCTCCGCCTTGCGGTCGTCGGACAGGCCGGCGGTCATGTCCGTGTCGATGAAGCCGGGCGCCACCACGTTCGCGGTGATGTTGCGGCTGCCCAGTTCCCGGGTGATCGAGCGGGCCACGCCGACCAGGCCGGCCTTGCTGGCGGCGTAGTTGACCTGACCAGCACCTCCGGAGAGGCCCACCACCGAGGAGATGAAGATCATGCGGCCCCACTTGGCCCGGAGCATCTTTCCGGAGGCTCGCTTGGCGACCCGGAACGCCCCGCTGAGGTTGGTGTCCAGCACGCCGGTGAACTGCTCCTCGGACATCCGCAGCAGCAGCGTGTCGTCGGTGATGCCGGCGTTGGCGACCAGCACCTCGACCGGCCCGAGCTCCGCCTCGATGGCGGTGAACGCCGCGTCGATCGAGGCCGCGTCGGTGACGTCGGCCCGCACCCCGAACAACCCCTCGGGGGCGTCGCCGCTGCGGTGGGTCACCGCCACCCGGTCGCCCTGCTTGGCGAAGGCCTGCGCGATGGCCAGGCCGATTCCCCGGTTGCCCCCGGTCACCAGCACGGTACGGGCCACGGTTCCCCCTTGCGAATGGTCAGCACGGACGCGTCGGAGCCTAGGCGTTACCGGCAGGTAAGCGCTAACGGGAACGCGTCACACCGGGGTACGACACCGGGATCAACCCCTGGTGGCACGACCTGCGGGGGTGTTGGCCCGTAGCCTCCCGGTGGTGAACCGGCAACTGATCGCCGCGGCCCTGCGCGCTTTGCGGCAGACCCTGCTGGGCCCGGACGCCCCGGCCGTCCGTCCGTTGCTGGCCCGCTGGCCCAGGCTGGCCCGTTACTCCGCCCCGGTCGGGCTGCTCGCCGCGCTCGGCCTGTTCTGGATCACGTTTGCCGTGGAGAGCGACTGGGGCCTGCCGGCGCCGATCGGGGTGTTGTTCGCGGCGTTGACCGTGGCACCGCTGCTGGCGCTGCCCCGGCATCCGCTGCTGGCCTGGCGGCTGATGGTGCTGGCCCTGCTGGTGTGCACGTTCAACGCGCCGGCTGACGAGCCCTGGCCGTGGACCCCGCCGCTGGCGCTCGGGTCGATCGCGGTGGTCGCGGGGGTCGTCGCGCGGGTCGACCGGCCGGTGCTGGTCTGGCTGGTGACGATCACCACGGTGCCGGTGCTCACCCTGGTTCACCCCGAGAACCGGGCCGCCGTCCTGGCGCTACTCGGCGCGCTGGCGATCGTCGGCGACCTGGTCCGGCGCAACCGGTTGTCCCGCCGGGCACTGGCCGCGCAGACCGAGCTGAGCGAGCGGGAGCAGGAGCGCCGCGCGGTGTTGGAGGAACGCACCCGAATCGCCCGCGAAATGCACGACGTGGTGGCCCACCACATGTCGCTGATCGCGGTGCAGGCGGAGACCGCGCCGTACCGGCTGACCGACGTGCCGGCGCCGGCCGCGGCGGAGTTCGCGGCCATCGCCGGCTCGGCCCGCGCCGCGCTGACCGACATGCGGCGGCTGCTGGGCGTGCTGCGCAGCGAGTCGAACGGCCCGCAGACCGCGCCGCAGCCCGACCTGGCCGACCTGGGCTCGATGGTGGACGCGGCCCACCGGGCCGGGCTGCCGGTGACTCTGGACGCCGAGCCGGTGGACGACGGGCTGGTGCCCGCGCCGGTCGGGCTGGCCGCGTACCGGATCGTGCAGGAAGGGCTGGCCAACGCGGCCCGCCACGCGGGCGGTGCCGCGGTGCGGGTCACCGTCCGCGCCGGCCGGTCCACCCTGGCGGTACGCGTGCAGAACGCGCCGCCCGACGACCTGGACGTCCGGCCGGCCGCCGAGGCCGGCGCCGGGCACGGGCTGACCGGCATGCGGGAGCGGGCCACCTCACTGGGCGGTACGTTCACCGCCGGGCCGCTGCCCGGCGGAGGCTACGAGGTGGCGGTCGAGCTGCCGTACGACGTTGAGGGCGGGGACCGATGATCAAGGTGCTGATCGCCGACGACCAGGCGATGGTCCGGCAGGGCTTCGGAGCGTTGCTCGCCGCCCAACCCGACCTGCTGGTGGTGGGTGACGCCGCCGACGGCGCACAGGCCGTCGCCGCCGCCCGCCGGCTCGACCCGGACGTGGTGCTGATGGACGTGCGGATGCCGGTGCTGGATGGGCTTGCCGCCACCCGCAAGCTGCTCGGCGACCGGTCGACGCAGCGCCCCCGGGTGCTCATCCTCACCACCTTCGACCTGGACGACTACGTGTACGAGGCGCTGCGCGCCGGGGCCAGCGGCTTCCTGCTCAAGGACGCCCCGGCGGCCGACCTGGTGCAGGCGGTGCGGGTGGTGGCGGCCGGCGACGCCCTGCTCGCCCCGGCGGTCACCCGTCGGCTGATCGCCGAGTTCGCGGCCCGCCCGGACCGCCGCCGGCCCCGCCCCACCGACCTGGCCGGGCTCACCCCGCGGGAGACCGAGGTGCTGCGGTTGATCGCCCGAGGCCGCAACAACGCGGAGATCGCCGCCGACCTGGTGGTGGCCGAGCAGACCGTGAAGACGCACATCGGGCGGATCCTGGCCAAGCTGGGGCTGCGAGACCGGGCCCAGGCCGTCGTGTTGGCGTACGAGACGGGTCTGGTCGCCGCCGGCGAGTAGCTCCGCGGAGCCAGCCCGGGAACGGCTCTCCGGGACGACGACCGGGCGCCACCCACCAACGCACCCTGCCTCTGGACGACATTCCGGAGGGAGAACGTGATGCGACGACGAGGTGCCAGCCGGCTGGCGTTGGCCGCGCTGCTCGGCGTGAACCTGGTTCTACCCACCCGAGCCGAGCCGGTCGCGGCGGCCGGTTTCGTCGAGGCGTACCCGGTCACGGCGGCGGCGATGCGCGCGGCCGGCCCGCCGTACGCGGACTGGGTTGCCGGCGGACGCCGGTTCCTCACGTTCGACCCACGCGGCGACGGCCGTGCGGTCGAGGTGCTCGGCGACCTGGCCGACGCCGATCGGATTGCGGTGCTGGTGCCCGGTGTGGGCAGCACCCTGGCCGACTTCGACCGAGGGCTGGGCGGGGTCGCCCACCGGGCGCCAGCGGTACAGGCCGGGCAGTTGTACCGGGCACTGCGGGCGGCCGACCCGGCGGCGCGGGTCGCGGTGCTGGCCTGGCTCGGCTACGACCCGCCCGACGGGGTGCTGACCGCCGTCGGCGGCGCCAGCGCCCGGCGCGGCGCGGTCGGCCTGGCCGCGCTGTTGCGGGAGCTGGCCGGCCGCCGCCCGGCCGCGACGATCACCCTGGTCGGGCACAGCTACGGGGCGCTGGTGGTGTCGCTGGCCGCGGCGGCCGCCCCACCGCAGGTCAGCGACGTGGTCAGCATCGGCGGGATCGGCGCCGGGGTGCAGCACGCCGATGAGCTGCGCGGCGGTCGGCGGTTCTGGGCGGCCGAGGCACCCACCGACTGGATCCGCCGGGTGCCATCCGTGCGGTTGGCAGGCCTCGGGTACGGCCGTCGCCCCGGCGACCCGGCGTTCGGCGCCCGGCCGTTGCCGGTGGCCGGGGTCGCGGGGCACGACGGCTACCTGGTGCCGGGCAGCGCCACGCTGGTCGCGGTGGCGGCGGTCGTGCGGGACGGAGCCGCCGCCGAGCGGGCGGGGAGCGCCCGGTGAGCCGCGACCGGGCGGTCGACGCGCTGCGGGCGTACGCCATCGGCGGGGTGGTGCTGGGGCACTGGCTCGTCACCGGCCTGGTGCTGGGTGACGACGGTGGGCTGCACCAGGCCAGCCCGCTGACCGCGCTGCCCGCGCTGGCCCCGGCGACCTGGGTGTTGCAGACGCTCGGGTTGTTCTTCTTCGCCGCCGGGTTCGGTTCGGCCCGGTCGCTGGCCCGCTACCCGGGCGGGCCGGGCGGTTGGCTGGCCGGCCGGCTGCGCCGGCTCCTGCTGCCCACGGTGGCACTGCTGGGCGTGGGTGCCGCCGTGTTGCTCGCCGCCACCGTGGCCGGCACCCCGGACGACACGCTCGTGGTCGCGCTGCGGCTCGCGGTGAGTCCGCTGTGGTTCCTGCTGCCGCTGTTGCTGCTGGTCGCGTTGACCGGCCCGCTGGTCGCCGCCGTCCGCCGGTGGGAGGTGGCGCTCTGTGTCGCGCCGGCGGTGGTCGTGGTGGCGGCGGCCGACCTGGCGATGCGCCTGCTGCCGGCCGGCGCGGGACTGCCGCCGGTGAGTGTGGTGACGGCCTGGGCGGTGCCGTTCCTGCTGGGCGTGGCGCACGCCGACGGGCGGCTGGTCGGCCGGCGGGTGGCGGGCGCGCTGGCCGGTGGTGGCGCCGCGGCGCTGGCCGCGCTGCTGGCGCTGGGCTATCCGGTCAGCGCGGTCGGGGTGCCCGGGGCGGGGGTGTCCAACCTGAACCCGCCGTCGCTGCTGGCGGTGGCGTTGGCGGTCACCCAGGTCGGGCTGGGGCTGCTCGCCCGGCCGATGCTGGAACGGCTGCTGGCCCGGCCACTGCCGGGCCGGGCGGTGACCGAGGTGAACCGGAACGCGGTGCGGATCTACCTGTGGCACCAGCCGGTCCTGGTGGCGGTGACCGCGCTCGTCGCCCGGGGCGGGCTGGCCCTGCCGGGGCTGCACACCGCGCCGGACGACCCGGGCTGGGTGCTGGCCCGGTGCTGCTGGCTGCCGCTTTTCGCCGTGGTGCTGGTCACCCTGGTGCGGGCGGGCCGGCCGGCGCAGCGGCTGGGCCAGCCGGGCGGTGGAGGGAGCGCCGGCCGGTCGGCCGAGTGCGTCCCGGCGGCACCGCGGGTGTACGATCATCGACGTTCCGGCCCGGCCGACTTCAGGAGGTGATCGCTGTGCGAGATAGCGATCCTCCCAGTCGTGGCCGGGCCGATGGTCAGCCCCGCTGAGCCACGACTCAGTCTGGTGAGCTGACCCCGCTCCGCTCCCCGCCACCCGGCTCACGCCGAGGTGCGCGTGCCGCGCCGTCCGATTCCGGACGGTCGCCGGGAGCCGCCCGGTCACGACTTCGTGTGCGCGTCCCCACCCCTGCGGTCCGCCCCCGCACGCGGACCGTCCAGCCGCCACCCGGAGCCGTCCATGAGCCGCTACGTCGCCCCGCTGGGCTTCACCCTCGCCGCCGTCTGGGTGGCCGTCGTCTTCGTACTGGCCGGCGGCGGTCACTGACCATCGTTCTCCCGCCCGCTCTCGTCACGCTGGCCGGACGAGCGGTGCCCGGGACCAGCCCGGGCACCGCCGACGTCAGAGCATTCGCGACGACCAGAGCAGGCTGAGCGCGCCGGCGCAGAGCGCCAACAGCAGTGCCAGACCGGCATACCACTGGGTCACCTCGCGGGGCTCGGTGCGGAACCCGATCGAGCTGCCCATGTCCTGGTAGACCTGCTTCAACTCGCTCACCGAGGCCGCCTCGTAGAAGTAGCCCTCGGTGGTCTCGGCCAGCTCGGCCAGGGCCAGCCGGTCCACCGGCACCCGCTGGAGCTGGCCGCCGATGTCCACCTGGCCGGTGTCGGTGCCGAAGGCGATGGTGGAGACCGGCACGTTGGCCGCCTGCGCGGCCGCCGCCGCCTCCTCCACCGATCGGCCGGAGGTGCGGAACCCGTCGGAGAGCAGCACGATCCGGGCCGGCGGGATGCCCGCCGCGCCGTCGGCCGGCACCGACCGGATCGCCTCCAGACAGGTGAACACCGCCTCGCCTGTCGCGGTCGCCTCGGCCAGCACCAGCCCGTCGATCGCACTGGTCACCGCCGCCCGGTCCTTGCCGGGCGGGACCAGCACGTTGGCCGCCTTGGCGAACGAGACGAGACCCAGGTTGTAGCTCTCCGGCAGCTCGCCGACGAACTGCTTGGCCGCCTCCTGGGCCGCCTCCAGCCGGTTCGGCGCCACGTCGTCGGCCTGCATGGACAGCGACACGTCGATGGCGAGCATCACGGTGGCCCGCTCCAGCGGCTCCTTGGTGTCCACCGCGGGCCGGGCCAGCGCGGTGGCCAGCACCAGCAGGCAGAGCAGGAACGCCGTCGCCGGAACGTGTCGTCGCCAGCCCAGCCCCTTCGGCGCCACGGTGCGCAGCAGATCCACGTTGGTGAACCGCATCGCGTACGTCCGGCGGTGCAGCTGCCGCCAGAGGTAGAACGCGGCGAGGGCGAGCACCGGCAGCACGGCCAGCAGCCACCACGGTTGCATGAAACGGATCATCGTGTCGTCCCCCGGGTACGCGCGTGCCGCTGCGCGGCCACGAAACGCACCATGTCCAGCAGCCAGTCTCGGTCGGTACGCAGACGCAGGTGGGCCGCGCCGGCACCGCGCAGCGCGGCGGCGATCGTGGCCCGCTGGGCGGTGGCGGCCTCGGCGTAGCGCTGCCGCAACCGCGGGTCGGCGGTCTGCACCTCGTGCAGCTCGCCGCTCTCCGGGTCGACCACCGGCAGCACGCCCACGTCGGGCAACTCCAGCTCGCGCGGGTCGACCACCTCGATCGCCAGCACGTCGTGCCGGACCCGCAGCTTGCGCATCGGCCGGGCCCACTGCTCGGCCGGCGCGAGGAAGTCCGAGACCACCACGGCCACCCCGCGCCGTCGGGGCGGGCGGTTGAGCATCTCGATCAGTGCGCCCAGGTCACCCCGGCCGGGCTGGATCGCGGTGTTGGCGACGGCACGCAGCAGACCCTGCGCCTCCTTGCGACCGGAGCGGGCCGGCAGCCGGGTGAGCACCCCGGGCCCGGCCTGCGGTGGCCCAGCCCGCCATCGCCGGGTCGGCGCGGGAGCGCCGCCGCCGGTGCCGATCACCGCACCGATCCGGTTGCCGCCGCGCACGGTCAGGTGGGTGATGGCGGCAGCGGCGGCGACCACCACCTCCCGCTTGAGCCACTGCCCGGTGCCGAAGTCCAGGCTGGCCGAGAGGTCCAGCGCCAGCCAGGTCTCCAACTCCCGGTCGGCGACCGTACGCCGCACGTGCGGCGTCGTGGTCCGCGCGGTGACCGGCCAGTCCATCCGGCGGACGTCGTCGCCGGGGCGGTACTCCCGCGACTCACCCGCCTCGCTGCCCGGCCCGGGCAGCAGCCCGGCGTAGTCGCCCTGGAGCATGCCGTCGAGCTTGCGGGTGACCAGCAACTGAAGCCGGGACAGCACGGCCTCGCTGCGATCGGCGAGGGGGGCGGGTCGAGGGGTGGGTGAGGTCACGGGCGCTGCCCGGGCCAGCCTGCGCCCGGCGGCGGGGCGGTCGGTGACGGGGATGCCTGCTGCCGGGGGGCGACCGCCGGGAGCGGGATGGTGGACATCACCCGGTGCACGATGTGGTCGGCCGGCACGTCATCGGCGAGCGCGTCGTAGCTGAGCACCAGCCGGTGCCGCAGGATGTCCGGGGCGATGTCCTGCACGTCCTGCGGCAGCGCGTAGTCCCGCCCGCGCAGCAGCGCCAGCGCGCGGGTGGCCCGGACCAGGCCGAGCGAGGCGCGCGGGCTGGCCCCGTACTGGATCAGCTGGGCGACGTCCGGCATGCCGTGCTCGGCCGGGGCCCGGGTGGCCAGCACCAGCCGGACCGCGTAGTCCACCAACGCGTTGTGCACGAAGACCTGGTCCGCCTTGCGTTGCAGGGCGATCAGGTCGGGGGTGTCGAACACGGCCGTCGGCTCCGGAGCGGCGACACCCATCCGGTAGACGATCTCCCGCTCCTCGGCGTCGGTCGGGTAGCCCACCACGATCTTCATGAGGAAGCGGTCCCGCTGCGCCTCCGGCAGCGGGTAGACGCCCTCCTGCTCGATCGGGTTCTGGGTGGCCATCACCAGGAACGGGTCGGGCACCCGGTGGCTCTCCCCGCCGATGGACACCTGCCGCTCGCTCATCACCTCGAGCAGCGCCGACTGCACCTTGGCCGGTGCCCGGTTGATCTCGTCGGCGAGCAGGAAGTTGACGAACACGGGGCCAAGCTCGACGTCGAACTTCTCGCTGGACTGCCGGTAGATGCGGGTGCCCATGATGTCGGCCGGCACCAGGTCCGGGGTGAACTGCACCCGGGCGAAGGACCCGCCGACGACCTTCGCGAGGGTCTCCACCGCCAGGGTCTTGGCCACCCCGGGCACGCCTTCCAGCAGGCAGTGGCCGCGGGCGAGCAGCGCCACGAACATCCGCTCCACCATCCGGTCCTGCCCGACGATGACCCGTTTGATCTCGAACAGCGCCCGCTCCAGCAGGGTGGCGTCCTGCGCGGGTGTGGTCACCGGCTCGGGTCTCTCCGGGGCCACCCCGTTCGGCGTCGGGGCGTCGGGCATGGTCGGCTGGGCCACCGGTCCTCCACAGCGTTTGTCGGTCGTCGCGGCTGGTGCGGTATCAAGACTCGCACGCCTTCCTGAGTGGCGAGGGGGGGAGAAGCCGATTTTCGCCGCGCCGTCCCGAGCGGCCGAATCGCCCGCCACGGGTGGACACGGACCGGCCAGCCGCGTGTACGATTCACCCCGTCGCCGGGCGGCTCCCCCCGTGGCCGCCCGGCGCTCAAACCTTCCGTCCCGCCGTCCTAGACTGGCAGGGATGAGCACCCCCTCCCCCGCCGAAGAGGCCCTGATCTGCTCGGCCCGGGGCTGCCGCGCCCCCGCCGTCTGGGCGCTGGAGTGGAACAATCCCCGCCTGCACGACGCCGAACGGCGCAAGACCTGGCTGGCCTGCGGCGAGCATCGGGGCAGCCTCGGCGACTTCCTGGACGCTCGCGGCTTCCTGCGTGCCGTCACACCGGTGCCCGGATCGCCTACCCTCGACATGTGAGCGAGCGCAGCGGGCGAACCATGAGGCACAGCAGCGTGGCGTCTCGCGCCGCTGCCGAGCGGAGCGAGGTGGCGGCGTGAGCGAGCAGAACGGATCCCATCGGTGAGCGCGGAGGACCGCGTCGACCCACCGGCTCCCCCCGGACCCACCTCCCCGTCCTGGCCGCCCACCCCGGCCACGTCACCTCCCCCACCGGCCGGCGTCATGCCAGCGCCCGGCGCCGTGCCGACGTCCGGCCCGCTGCCCGCCGCCGGTGGCCCCGGCCCGGCCAGCGCGGCACCCGGTCCCCTGCTGACGGGCGGGCCGGTCGGTCGCGGCCCCCTGGAGCCGTGGCCGGACACGGTCCGCTGGCAGCCGATCTCCTCCGACCTGATCTGGGTCGAGCTGATCCGGTTAGCGATCGTGGTCGCCATCGGGCTGGCGGTGACGGCGATCGGGTGGGCGCTGAGCGGTCACTGGTTGTTCGGGCTCGCCCTCGCCGTCGTGCTGGTGCTCGGCGGGTGGCGCGCCGTGGCCATCGTCCGCGCGGTCCGGGCCTGGGGGTACGCCGAGCGGGAGGACGACCTGCTCGTCCGGCACGGGCTGCTGGTCCGGCGGCTCTCCATCGTCCCGTACTCCCGCATGCAGTTCGTCGATGTCAGCGCGGGGCCGCTGGAGCGCCTCTTCGACCTGGCCACCGTGCAGTTGCACACAGCGGCGGCGGCGAGCGACGCCCGGGTGCCGGGGCTGCGGCCGGCGGAGGCGTCCCGGCTGCGCGATCGGCTCACCGCGCTCGGCGAGGACCGGGCGGAGGGGCTGTGAGCACTCGACCGGTCGACCACCGGCTGCGCCGGGGACCGGCCCGATGAACGACGGTCCCGCCGAGCCGGACACCCGGCCGCCCCCGCCACCCGGCGGCGCGCCCCCCACCGGCCCGCCACCCGCCGACGCCGTGCCGTACGGCGCCGTACCGCCCGGTAGCGCTGTGCCCTACGGGGCTGGACCGCCCGGCGGCACGCCGCCCTACGGCGCCTTGCCACCGGGCGGCACGCCGCCCTACGGCGCCTTGCCACCGGGCGGTTCGCCGCCCTACGGTGCCGTGGCACCGGGCGGTGCGCCGCCCTACGGAGCTGTACCGCCCGGGGTGCCGTATCCCTGGCCGATGCCGCCGACCGATGGCGACGGCGAACCACGACAGCGGCTGCATCCGCTCAGCCCGCTGCTGCACGGGGCCAAGTCGCTGGTCGTGGTGATCGCCGGGCTGTCCTGGTCGACGCTGTCCCGGGTCGGGTTCGGCTGGTTCGCCGCCATGGTGGTGGTGCTGGCGCTCGGCGCGACCGTGCTGTCGGTGGTCAGCTGGTACAACACCGGCTATCACGTGGTGGGCCGCGAGCTGCGGGTGTACGAGGGGCTGCTCTGGCGGCGTACCCGGGCCATCCCGCTGGAGCGTTTGCAGGCCGTGGAGGTGGTCCGACCGCTGCTCGCCCAGCTCACCGGCCTGGCCGAGCTGCGGCTGGAGGTGGTCGGCGGGGGCAAGACCGAGGCGCCGCTGGCGTACCTCGGAGTGGCCGACGCGGCCCGGCTGCGCGAACGGCTGCTGGCCCTGGCCGGACGGGCGTCGCAGCCGCCCGCGCCGGGCCTCGCGGTGCCCGGGGCGGCCCCGGGAACCGTGCCGCCGGCGGCCGCGCCGGGCCGGCCGCTGCACGCGGTACGCAACCAGAGCCTGCTGGTCAGCCAACTGCTCACCCCGCAGGCGTTCCTGCTCCCGTTCGGTCTGGCCTTCGTCGTGGTGCAGTTCGTCACCGCTGGGTCGTGGTCGTTCGTGGCGGTGGCGAGCACGCTGACCGCGATGGCCGGTGTGCTGCTGCAACCGATCCGCCGGGTCCTCGACGACTGGAACTTCCGGCTGGCCCGCGACGGCGGCACGCTGCGGGTGCACAACGGCCTGCTGGAGACCCGGGCGCAGACCGTGCCGCTGGACCGGGTGCAGACCGTACGGGCCACCTGGCCGCTGCTCTGGCGGGTGAACGGCTGGCTGCGGTTGCGGCTGGAGGTGGCCGGATACTCCGTCGCGGAGGCCGATGATCGCAACCGGCCGGACCGGCTGCTGCCGGTGGGTGACCTGCCGACCGCCACGATGATCGTCGCCGAGGTGCTGCCGGGGGTACGCCTCGACGCGCTGGCGTTGCAGCCACCGCCGCCCCGGACCCGCTGGCTGCACCCGCTCGGCCGTGGCGCGCTCGGCGCCGGCCTGTTCGAGCGGGTCTTCGCCACCCGGTCCGGGCTGCTCACCCGGCAGTTGGCGATCGTCCCGTACGCCCGGATCCAGAGCGTGCGGGTGGTGCAGGGGCCGGTACAGCGCCTGCTGGGGCTGGCCACCGTGCACGCGGACACCGCGGGCGGGTCGGGTGCGGCCGCCCAGGACCGGGACCTGGCGGAGGCGTGGGCACTGGCGGCCGAGCTGACCGCCCGCTCGCACGCCACCCGGCTGCCCGGCTGACCGCTCGCTCGCAAGCCACCCAGCTGCCCGGCTGACCCGTTCCGCCGGCCGCCGGCCAACCCTCGGCGTCAGCGGTCGACGGGTACCGGGGGCTGGTCGGTGGTGCTCGGCCCGACCGGTGCCGACTTCTCGCTGTCCGACCGGTCCGGCTCCGGCAGTCCGGCGGCGCCGTCGGGGCCGGCGATCTCCGGCGGCGGTCCCCCGGACCCCGCGCGACGGGCCCGCACCGCCGCCCACCCGCGCTCGGCCAGGCCGACCACCAGGAACGTCAGCCCGACGTACGCCCAGCCGACCAGCACGTCGATCACGTAGTGCTCACCCGAGTAGACCAGGGTGAAGGTCATGGCCAGCGGGTACGCGAACAGCAGCGGCCACCAGTGGCGGCGGGTGGTGCGCAGGAAGAACAGCACCACGAACAATGCCCAGGCGGTGTGCAGCGACGGCATCGCGGCGACCGGGTTCGAGGCGATCTGGCCGGCGTTGAGCACGTTGCCGGCGCCGTGCATGCCGAATTCCCTCCAGCCCCGGGTGGAGATCCGGGCCACCTCGGTGAGCAGCCCGTTCTGCGCGGCCCACCAGGGCGGGGCGGCCGGGTAGAGGAAGTAGGTGGCCAGGCCTGCGGCGCAGAGGAAACCCCACCGCCGCATGTACGCCGCCCAGCGGTGCCGGTCACGCAGCCACAGCACCGCGGCGGCGGCAAACGCCACCACGAAGTGCGAGAAGTACACCCAGCTTGCCGCGACGTCGTACCACTGCACCTGCGGGTGGTAGAGGTGCTCCTGCAACCAGATGGTGGGCACCTCACCGCCGGTGGCCCAGCCGAACATGAACCGGTCGGCGACGATCAGCTCCATCGCGTGCGGGGTGGCCCCGTTGTCGGCGAACCCCCGGGAGAGGTTGTACGCGGCAAGCAGCAGCACCACCGGCACCCAGTCCCGGGCGAAGCGCAGGTGACTGCGCCACGGCCGGTCACTGTTCCAGGCGATGGTCCCCAACCAGATCCACACGAAGGCGTACGCGGGGTCGGTGGGTAGACCGATGCCCAGCCAGGCGGCCACGAAGGCGACCGCCCAGATCGACATGGCGACCACGCGCCGACGGCCCCCGTCGGGGGACGCGGGTGGGTCGGTCCGGGCGGGGGGCTGGGGGTCAGTCACGACGGCCATCGCGGTCAAGGGTAACGACGGGGGCGGCATCGACCGGCGGCGACCACCCGGAGGACCCGTCCGCAGGTGGTCGGCGGCCGGCTCCGGCGGGTGCGGCGGGATCGGCGGGCGCGTGGTCGCCGGGCTCGGCGAGCACCTAGGCTGACGACCATGCAGGAGCAGCCCGAGCCGGCCTTCGCGCCGGGTCTGACCGCCCGGGTCGAGTTGACCGTCACGGACGCGGACACCGCCTGGGCGGTCGGTTCCGGGGACGTACCGGTCCTGGGCACTCCCCGGGTGGTCGCGCTGGCCGAGGCGGCGACCGTCGCGGCGACGGCGCCCGCGATGCCGCCCGGTTCGACCACCGTGGGAACGCGGGTCGAGCTGGAGCACCTGGCGCCGACCGTGGTCGGCCGGACCGTCCAGGCACAGGCACTGCTGGCCGCGGTGGACGGCCGCCGGCTGTCGTTCGAGATCACCGTCAGCGACGGTGACGAGACGGTGGCCCGAGGCCGGGTGGACCGGATCCTGGTGAACCGGCAGCGCTTCGTCGACCGTGCCGGGCGGGCATCGTGACCATCGATGTCGTCGAGGTCGCCGACCGGGTGCACGTGCTGCGCGAGCCGTTGCTGCGGGTCAACGTCACTCTCGTCGTCGGCGACGACGAGGCGCTGCTGGTCGACACCCTCTCCTCGGCCGGCCAGGCCACCACGCTGGCCGCCGCCGTCCGGGCGATCACCGACCGTCCGCTGACCCTGGTCAACACCCACCACCACTACGACCACTGCTTCGGCAACGCCGTTCTGGCCGGCGACCCACCCCGCCCGGTGTACGCGCACGAGCTGGCCGCCGCTGCCCTGCGCGAGCAGCCGGAGCGGCTGCGCCGGGAGGCGTACGAGGAGTTGCGTGAGGAGCACCCCGCGCTCGCCGCCGAGCTGGCCGACACCCCACTGCTCGCCCCGACGCACACCGTGCACACCGAGACGGCGCTGGAGGTGGGCGGCCGGCGAGTGCTGCTGCGTCACCCGGGGCGGGGCCACACCGACGCCGACCTGGTGGTGCACGTACCCGACGCGGACGTGCTGGTCGCCGGGGACCTGGTGGAGCAGAGCGGCCCGCCCGCCTTCGAGGACTCGTACCCGCTGCAGTGGCCGGACGCGGTCGCGGACCTGCTCCGGCTGACCACCGCAGGCACAGTGGTGGTGCCGGGCCACGGCGACCCGGTGGACGTCGAGTTCGTCCGCGCCCAGCACGCCGAGCTGGCGAAGCTGGCCTGGCTGATCCGGGCCGCGCACACCGGCGGCGCACCACCGGAACGAGTCGCCGCCGAGGCACCCTTCGGCGCCCGCGCCGCCCTGACTGCCGCCCGCCGCGGCTACACCGAACTCAACGGCACCGCCTAACCCCCGAAGCGGCGCTGGACGTCGGCGCGGGTGGGCATGGCGGTGGCCCCGCCCGGGGACTCGCAGACCAGGCCGGCCACCCGTAACGCGAACGCCACCCGCTCGACCCAGCCCGCCGGGTCGGTCGGTTCGCCGTCGAGGAGCAGGTCGGCGATCAACGCGGCCATCACCGAGTCGCCGGCGCCGGTGGCGTCGATGGCGTCCACCTTCGGCGCTGGCACGCGTACCGGATCCGCCTCGGCGGCGGCGAGCACCGCGCCGGCCGCGCCGAGCGTCACCACCACCGTGGCGGCGCCGAGCTCCCGCAGGTACGCGGCCACCCCCTCGGCCGGCTCGCCCGGGTAGAGCAGCTCGGCGTCGGCGGTGCTCAGCTTGACCAGGTGCGCGCCGGCGGCGAACTCGGCCACCACCTCGCGCAGCCCGGCCAACGCGGCCGGCCCGTCCAGCAGTCGGGGGCGCACGTTCGGGTCGAAGACCCGCAGCCCGGGGGCGAGCGACCAGGCACGCCGGGCGGCGGCCAGCGTGGCGGGCTGGAGCAGCACGACCGACCCGCAGTAGAGCACGTCGGCGCCCTCCACCAGCGCCACGTCCAGATCGTCCGGGCCGAGCAGGCTGTAGGAGGGCGGGTCGCCGTAGAAGCGGAAGTCGGGCTCCGGGCCGGCGAAGGTGACCACCGCGAGCGTGGTCGGCGCCGGCACCGTGACCACGCCGGCCAGCCCGACGTCGAGCGCGGTCAGGAAGGCGCGGATCCGGCCGGCCAGCACGTCGTCGCCGAGCGACCCGACGAACTGTGCCGCGCTACCGAGCCGGCTCACCCCGACGGCGACGTTGAGCGGTCCGCCGCCGATCGCCTGCCGGTAGACCCGCTCACCGTCGCGCTCGGTGTCGAGCAGGTCGACCAGCGCCTCGCCGAGCACCACCGCGTATCCCATGCCGGTCCTTTCGTCGTCGTCAGCCCCGCCACCGCCCGCCGCACGCTGAGGCGACCGGCGTGGCACCAGGCTGGCACAGCGCACGGCCCGGCGGGCGCCGAAGGCACGGTCCGGCCCTACCGGGACACGGGCGAGGCGGCCAAGCCGGCCGACCCGGCGGCTATACCGGGTGGTGGATCGGCCCGGCGAGTGCTGTCAGCGGGTGGCCGGTCCCGCCCCAGCGGCCCGCCACGATCTGGGCGGCCACGCTCACCGCGGTCTCCTCCGGGGTACGCCCGCCGAGGTCCAGCCCGATCGGCGAGGCGAGCCGGGCGAGCTGCGCCGCATCGAGACCCGCCTCGCGCAGTCGCTTGTGCCGCTCGTCGTGGGTGCGTCGTGACCCCATCGCGCCGACGTACGCCAGCCGGTGGCGCAGCGCCAGCGCCAGCAGCGGCACGTCGAACTTCGGGTCGTGGGTCAGCACGCAGACGACGGTCCGTCCGTCGACCCGGCCGGCGTCCAGCTCCGCCCCCAGGTAGCGGTGCGGCCACTGCACCACCACCTCGTCCGCCTCCGGAAACCGTCGAGCGGTGGCGAAGACCGGCCGGGCGTCGCAGACGGTCACCCGGTAGCCGAGGAACGCGCCGATCCGGGCCACCGCGGCGGCGAAGTCGATCGCACCGAAAACGATCATCCGGGGCGGGGTGGCGTGGACGGCCACGAACAGGCTGAGGCCGGTGCCCCGGCGCTGCCCGTGATACCCGTACCGGAGCATTCCGCTGTGCCCGGTGGCGAGCAGCCCGAGGGCGTCGGCGGTGGCGGCGGCGTCCAGCCGCTCGGCGCCGAGCGAGCCGGTCACCTGGTCCCCGGTCAGCACGAGCCGCCGGCCCAGCCGCCCCGCCGGGTCGCCCGGCACCGCGCCCGGCAGGTCGCCGCCGTCGCCCGGCACCTCGCCGTCGTCGGCCGCCACGCAGGTGACCACCGCCGCCGGTTGGCCGGCCCGGCGCGCGACGGCGACTGCGTCCAACTCCGCGAGGGCGTCGGGTTCGATCCGCTCCACGAACACGTCGAGCACCCCGCCGCAGGTCAGGCCCACGGCGTACGCGTCGTCGTCGCTGACGCCGTAGCGGATCAGCTCGGGTACGCCGGTGTCGAGCACGCGGTGGGCCCGTTCGTAGAGGTCAGCCTCCACGCAGCCGCCGGAGACGCTGCCGGTGACCGTGCCGTCGGTCGCCACCAGCATGGTGGCGCCGGGCGGCTGTGGCGCGGACCGCCAGGTGGCAACGACGGTGGCCAGGGCGACCGCCTCGCCGGCCCGGCATCGGCGGTGCACCTCGTCGAACACCTCCGGCACACTTCCCCAATCTCCGTCCCGGCGCTGATTCAGCCGAGCCAACCCCGGGCCGAACCGCAGGCCGGAGTCCTTGGTCGCAAAAGCCGTAAGACGGCATTAAGCGAAGGATATGGTCGGTTTCACCAGAGGGGGTGTGAGTTGGTGAAGTCGTACGAGGCGCTGCGTACCGCGCCGAATCCGGACCACGCGGTGGTCAGAGGTCCCGGCGAGGTGGAGGTCCACCTGCACATCAACGGGGAGAGTCGGACGACGACCGTGGAGCCACGGGTCAGCCTGCTCGACGCCCTCCGCGACCGGCTCGAACTGACCGGCACCAAGAAGGGCTGCAACCAGGGCGCCTGCGGCGCGTGCACGGTGTGGGTCGACGGTCGCCGGGTGCTGGCCTGCCTGACCCTGGCGATCACCTGCGAGAGCCGCGAGGTGACCACCATCGAAGGGCTGGCCGACGGAGACACCCTGCACCCGATGCAGCGGGCCTTCCTGGACTGCGACGCGTTCCAGTGTGGGTACTGCACCCCCGGGCAGATCATGTCCGCGGTGGCGCTGCTGGCCGAGGGGCATGCCAGCGACGACACGGAGATCCGGGAGTGGATGAGCGGCAACATCTGCCGCTGCGCCGCGTACCCGCACATCCGCACGGCGATCCGCCGGATCCGCGACGGAGGCGGCGCCGATGCGGCCCGTTAGCTATTCCCGGGTCTTCGACGTCGGCACCGCCATCGGCGCGGTGAGCTCCGACCCGGAGAGCGCCTTCCTGGCCGGCGGCACCACCCAGGTCGACCTGCTGCGCATCTACGTCGAGCAGCCGCGCCGCCTCGTCGACATCAACGACCTGCCGCTGAACCGGGTCGAGGAGTTGCCCGACGGCGGGCTGCGGCTCGGCGGGCTGGCTCGGATGAGCGACGTGGCTCAGGAGCCGGAGCTGGTCCGGCGCTACCCGATGGTCGCCGAGTCGCTGCTGCTCGGCGCCTCCCCGCAACTGCGCAACATGGCCACCATGGGCGGCAACCTGCTGCAACGGGTGCGGTGCGGCTACTTCCGCGACACCGAGGCGGCCTGCAACAAGCGCCTGCCCGGTAGCGGGTGCAGCGCGTTGGAGGGCATCAACCGGGGGCATGCGGTCCTCGGCACCAGCGACCACTGCATCGCCACCCATCCGTCCGACCTGGCCGTGGCGCTGGTCGCGCTGGACGCCGTGGTGCGGACCGAGGGGCCGGGCGGTGCGCGGAGCATCCCCATCGACGACTTCTTCCTGCTGCCCGGTCAGACCCCGGAGCGGGAACACCCGTTGACCCACGGCGAGTTGGTGACCGGCATCGACCTGCCACCGGCACCGGTGGCGGCCACCTCCCGCTACATCAAGATCCGCGACCGTGAGTCGTACGAGTTCGCGCTCGCCTCGGTCGCGGTGGCCATCGCGGTCGACGGCGGCCGGATCACCGAGGTCCGGCTGGCCCTGGGCGGGGTGGCCACCAAACCGTGGCGGGCACGGGCGGCCGAGCGGGAGCTCGATGGCGCTCCGGCGACCACCGAGTCGTTCACCCGGGCCGCGGCGGCCGAGCTGGCACCGGCGGTGTCGCACGGCATGAACGCCTTCAAGATCGAGCTGGCTCGGCGGACCATGGTCCGGGCTCTGGAGCAAATGACCCAGCGGGAGGGACCGGCATGAGCCCGGCGATCGGCGGCACGCTCAATCGGGTGGACGGCCGTGCCAAGGTGCGCGGGGACGCCCGCTACTCCGCCGAGGTCGCGGTGACCGGCCTGGTCCACGCCGTGCTGGTGAACGCGACGGTGGCCAGCGGCCGGATCACCGCGATCGACACCGCCGAGGCCGAGCGGGCCGACGGGGTGCTGGCCGTGCTCACCCACCGCAACCTGAGCCGGGTCGCCAGCGTGCCGAAGCTGCTCCCGTCGCTGGCCGGGCTGGCCGCGCCGGGGCAGACCTTCTTTCCGATGCAGGACGAGGCCATCCACTACTCCGGCCAGCCGATCGCCATCGTGGTCGCCGACACCGTCGAACGCGCCGACCACGCCGGCACCCTGATCCGCGTCGAGTACGCCACCACGCCCTCCACCACCCTGCTCGACCAGGCTCGGGACCAGGCGTACGTGCCCGAACGGATCTTCGGCGGGCTGCTGCCGGGGCAGGCGTCCCGTGGTGACGTGGCGAAGGCGCTGGCTGAGGCGCAGGTGTGCGTGGACGCGACGTACCGCTTCGCGCCCAACCACCACAACCCGATCGAGCCGTCGGCCAGCACCGCGGTCTGGGAGGACGTCGACCGGCTGACCATCTACGACTCGACGCAGGGGCCGAACGCCACCCAGTTCACCGTCGCGGCGCTGCTCGGCCTGCCACCCATCTCGATCCGGGTGGTGAGCCACGCTGTCGGCGGCAGCTTCGGCTCGAAGGCGATGATCTGGCATCACCCGGCGCTGGCCGCGCTCGCCGCCCGGCAGGTCGGCCGGCCGGTACGGCTGGCGCTGACCCGGGAGCAGATGTTCACCTCCTGCGGGCACCGCGAGGAGCAGGAGCAGCGGATCACCATCGGCGCGGGTGCGGACGGCCGCATCACCGCGCTGCGCCACCACAAGCTGTCGCTCACCTCGCGCTTCGACGACTGGGCGGAGCCGTCGTTGCAGAGCCCGGCGGTGGCGTACACCAGCCCCCACTACGAGGGGATCTACCACCTGGTCCGGGGCAACACGATCACCCCGACCTTCATGCGCGCCCCGGGTGAGGCGACCGGCATGTTCGCCCTCGAGTGCGCGATGGACGAGCTGGCCGAGCGGATCGGGATCGACCCGCTGGAGCTGCGGCTGCGCAACTACTCGGAGACCGACCCGGAGAGCGGGCACCCGTGGTCCAGCAGCGGGTTGAAGGAGTGCTACCAGCGGGCGTCCGAGCTGTTCGGCTGGCGCGACCGCGACTCCCGGCCCCGGCGCGAGGGCCAGTGGCTGATCGGCAGCGGCATGGCCAGCGCGCTCTACCCGGTGACCCAGCCGGTGAACCCGCAGCGCGCCCGGGCCCGGCTCTACAACGACGGTACGGCGGTCGTCGAGGCGGGCGTGTCGGAGTTCGGCACCGGGGTCTTCACCGCGATGACCCAGGTCGCCGCGGACGCGCTCGGCCTCCCGGTGGAGCGGGTACGGTTCGTCGGCGGCAGCAGTGACCTGCCGAACGTCACCGCCGCCGTGGGTTCCGCGGGTACCAGCGCCGTCGGCTCCGCCGTACACCTCGCGGCGACGCAGCTGCGCGATGAGCTGATCCGGCGCGCGGTCGCCGACGCCCACTCGCCGTTGCACGGCGCCGATCCCGGCACGGTGGTGGTCCGGGACGGGCGGATGGTGCTGCGCGACCGGCCCGACGTCGGCGAGGCGTACGCCGACATGATGGCCCGCACCCTGACCCCGGACGCGGAGGTGCTCGGCACCTGGACGCCGCCACCGCAGGACGCCGGGTACGGGGTGCACACCTTCGGCGCGCAGATGGCCGAGGTGGCGGTCGACGCCGATCTCGGCGTCGTACGGGTGCGCCGGATGGTCGGGGTGTTCGCGCCCGGCCGGGTGCTCAACCGCAAGACGGCGCACAGCCAGTTGATGGGCGGCATGCTCTGGGGGCTCGGCCAGGCGCTGCTGGAGGCCACCCGGATGGATCCCCGGTCGGGTCGCTGGGCCAACGCCAGCCTCGGCGACTACCTGGTCGCGGTCAACGCGGACGCGCCGGACGTCGTGGTGGACACCATCGAGGTGCACGACGAGGTGGTGAACCCGCTCGGGATGAAGGGGGTCGGGGAGATCGGCGTGGTGGGTGCGGCCGCCGCGATCGCCAACGCCGTGCACCACGCCACCGGACGCCGGCAGTACGAGCTGCCGATCACGCTGGAGAAGCTGCTCTGAGGGTCGCCCGGCACCCGGTCTGACGCATCGAGGATCGGCTATTGCGCTGCGGCCGGGCGGCGTGGTGGGATGACGCATACCGGGCGGTGCGAGGGCTGCCGCGCCGCCGGTTGCCGGGTTCGTTTGACGCGAGGGCGCCGGTCCACGACAGGGACCGTTGACGGCACGTGTCCACCGGCCATTTTCCTGCCGAGGCACATCGCCGTGACCGTCGCACCCGCTCACCGCAGCGGGGCGACCAGGCCACACCCACCCGATTGCGGCGGGGCGGCTCGGGCGGCGCGCCTCGCGAGTCAGGAGAACCCGTGAAACGATCCCGTACGGCCGCGTTGCTCATCGCGGCCGTGACCCTCGCCCTGGGCGCCGTCGCCCTGACCTCCAGCCCGGAGCCCGCCGCCGCGCACGGTGCGGCGATGACCCCCGGCAGCCGTACCTTCCTGTGTTGGCAGGACGGCCTGAGCCAGACCGGTGAGATCAGGCCGAACAACCCCGCGTGCTCCGCCGCCGTGGCGCAGAGCGGGGCGAACTCGCTCTACAACTGGTTCAGCGTGCTGCGCTCCGACGCCGGCGGCCGGACCGTCGGCTTCATCCCGGACGGGCAGCTGTGCAGCGGCGGAAACTCCGGCTACAGCGGCTACGACCTGGCCCGTACCGACTGGCCGTTGACCCACCTGACCTCGGGGGCGCGGCTGGACTTCCGGTACAGCAACTGGGCGCACCACCCGGGCACCTTCTACTTCTACGTGACCAAGGACAGTTGGAGCCCGAACCGGCCGCTGGCGTGGGGCGACCTGGAGGAGCCGTTCCTGACGGTGACCAACCCGCCGCAGCGCGGCGGGGTCGGCACCAACGAGGGGCACTACTACTTCAGCGGAAACCTGCCGTCGGGCAAGAGCGGCCGGCACATCATCTACTCCCGTTGGGTGCGCTCGGACTCGCAGGAGAACTTCTTCGGCTGCTCCGACGTGACCTTCGACGGCGGCAACGGCCAGGTGACCGGCGTGGGTCCGGGCGGCACTCCCCCGCCGACCCCCACCCCGACCACCCCACCGCCGAACCCGACGACTCCCCCGCCAACCCCCACCCCGACCACCCCACCGCCGCACGGCGGTGACTGCATGGCGGTCTACAAGGTCGTCAGCGCCTGGCAGGGCGGCTTCCAGGGCGAAGTCATGATCATGAACCACGGCAGTACGCCGTTCGCCGGCTGGACCGCGAGCTGGACGTGGCCCAGCGGGCAGTCGATCAGTCAGATCTGGAACGCCACCCAGAGTTCGTCCGGTTCGTCGGTGACGGCGAGCAACGTCTCGTACAACGGCACGGTCGCGCCGGAGGGCACCACCAGCTTCGGCTTCCTGGCCAGCACCACCGGCACCAACACCCTGCCAACAGTCACCTGCGCCCGCCGCTAAACCCAACCCCGCCCCCGTCCAACCCCACCCCGAAATGATCAAGAGGTTTGCGTCATCCGGAGGCGTTCCGGTGACGCAAACCTCTTGATCAACAGGGTCGGGGCGGGCAGCGGGGTCAGCGGACCATGGAGCCGACCACCGGTTTGGTCAGCAGGGCGGACTGGTTGCGCTGGATGCCGGGGTCGAGGGTCTTGGCCACGAAGATGGCGTGCCAGATGCAGAAGATCAGCACGGTCCACACCTTGCGGGAGTGGTCGGCCTCCTCCCGCTTGTGCTCGTCCAGCAGCCGCAGCGCGTACGACAGGTCGAGCAGGTCGCCGGCGCCCGAGGTGCTCAGCACATGCCGGGCCCACTCGTACATCTCGCCGCGCAGCCAGACCCGGGTGGGGGTCGGGAAGCCCAGCTTCTTGCGGTTGACGATGGCCGGCGGGACGACGCCCTGCAACGCCTGGCGCATCGCGTACTTGGTGGCGTCCGAGCGCGGCGGCAGCTTGAGGTCCACCGGGATCTTCGCCGCCACGTCGAACACCTCGCGGTCGAGGAACGGCACCCGTACCTCCAGCGAGTGGGACATCGAGATCCGGTCGGCCTTGACCAGGATGTCCCCGCGCAGCCAGGTGTAGAGGTCGACGTACTGCATCTTGGTGACGTCGTCCAGCTCGGTGCACTCGGCGTAGATCGGCGCCGTCACGTCGGTGTAGCGCACCGAGGGGTCGTAGCGGCGCATCAGGTGCTGCTTCTCCTCCTCGGTGAACATCCGGGCGTTGCCGTAGTAGCGCTCCTCGATCGGGGTTGTGCCGCGCTCCAGGAAGCTCTTGCCCTTGACCCCCTGCGGGATCGCCTTGGAGACCGCGCGGAGCCCCTTCTGCACCCCACCGGGCAGGCCGTTGACGGTGCCGAGCGACAGTGGCTCGCGGTAGATCGTGTAACCGCCGAAGAACTCGTCGGCGCCCTCACCGGAGAGCACCACGGTGACGTGCTCGGCGGCCTTCTTGGCCACGAAGTACAGCGGCACCAGCGCCGGGTCGGCCACCGGGTCGTCCAGGTGCCAGACGATCTTCGGCAGCGCGTCGATCATGTCCTGCGGACCGATCTTGGTGGGGATGGTGGTGACGTCCAGGTGCCGGGCCGACTCCTGCGCGACGTCGATCTCCGAATACCCCGGTACGTCGTACCCGACGGTGAAGGTCAGGATGTTCGGGTTGAACTCCCGGGCCAGCGCGACCACCGCGGTGGAGTCGATGCCGCTGGACAGGAACGAACCGACCGGCACGTCGGAGCGCATGTGCATGCGCACGCTCTCCCGCAGCGTCTCCCGGATCTCGTGGTAGAGCTTCTGCTCGTCGTCGACCGGCGCCGGCCGGAACACTGGCCGGTACCAGCGGCGTACGTCGATCCGCCCGCCCGGGGTCCAGGTCAGGTACTCCCCGGAGCCGATCCGGTTGACGCCCTTGTGCAGCGTGCCGGGCTCGGGGACGTACTGCAGGGTCAGGTAGTGGCTGAGGTTGGCCGCGTCGACGCCCGCGTCGCCCTGGTAGTTGCTGTGCGCGAACGGCAGCAGCGCCTTCTTCTCCGAGGCCAGGTACAGCCCGTCGGCTGTCTCCAGGTAGTGCATCGGCTTGATGCCGAAGTAGTCGCGGGCGCCGAACGCGCGCCGTTCCTGCCGGTCCCAGATGACGAAGGCGAACATGCCGCGCAGCCGGGTGAGCACCTGCTCGCCCCAGAAGTGGTAGCCGGCGACGATCACCTCGCCGTCACCGGCGGTGGCGAACTGGGCGCCGAAGTTCCGGACCAGTTCGTCGCGCAGCTCGATGTAGTTGTAGATCTCACCGTTGAAGGTGAGCAGGTAACGGCCGTTCGCGTAGGGCAGCGGCTCGTGACTCGACGCGACGTCGATGATGGCGAGCCGCTTGTGGGCGAACACTCCGTCCGCGTATCGGCCGGAGGCGTCGCCGACCACCTCGACCCCTGTCTCGTCGGGGCCGCGGTGGTGCAGGCATTCCAACGCTCCGGCGATGTGGTCGCGGTGCGCGGCGGCGTTACCGTTCGCGCTGAAGAAGGCCAGGAGTCCGCACATGGTGGACATCTTTCCACGCGCGCCATCGGCCCGTCGCAGCCGTCCGTTGATCCAGAGCCCCCCTGGCCGGCACCATCGGGAACCGGGCGCGCGATACGGTCTGGACCAGCAACGAAGCGGAGGGAGCGGCGCAATGACCGAGGGACGCACCGACGGAACGCCGACGAACGGTACGGAATCGCATGATCCGGACTTCCCGGAGGCGTTCCTGTCCTTCATGCGGCAGGGCTGGCGGGACACCGCGCTCCCGGTCGCGCCCCGGCAGGAGGCCCCCAACTACGCCAAGCGGCGGGCCGCGCTGTCGGCGGCCTTCCCCGGCGAGACGCTGGTGATCCCGACCGGCCCCGAGAAGGTCCGGGCCAACGACACCGGGTATCCGTTCCGGCCGGGCAGTGACTTCGTCTACCTGACCGGCGACCACGACCCGGACAGCGTGCTGGTGCTGCGCCCGAACGGCTCGGGGCACGACGCCACCCTGTACATGCGGCCCCGCTCGTCCCGGGAGACCGACGAGTTCTTCCGCAGCCGGCACGGCGAGCTGTGGGTGGGCCGGCGGCACACGCTCAGCGAGAAGTCCACCGAGCTGGGCCTGCCCACCGCCGACCTGACCGGCCTGGAGGCGACGCTGGCCGACCTGGCGCCGGGGCGGACCCGGGTGCTGCGCGGCTTCGACACGCAGGTGGACGCAGCGGTACGCCCGTACGACGGCGTCCGCGCCGAAGGGCAGCCGCCGCGCGACCGGGAGCTGGCGATCGCCATCTCGGAGCAGAAGCTGGTCAAGGACGAGTGGGAGATCGGCCAACTCCAGGACGCGATTGACGCCACGGTGCGTGGCTTCGAGGACGTGGCCCGGATCCTGCCGGCCGACCGGGCGGTCTCGGAGCGGCTGCTGGAGGGGATCTTCGCGCTGCGGGCCCGGCACGACGGCAACGACGTCGGGTACGGCTCGATCGTCGGCGCTGGCGAGCACGCCACGATCCTGCACTGGGTGCACAACCACGGCGCCACTCGACCGGGTGACCTGCTGCTGATGGACATGGGTGTCGAGGGGCGCAACCTCTACACCGCCGACGTGACCCGGGTGCTGCCGGTGAGCGGTCGGTTCACCGCCCTGCAACGCCAGGTCTACGACATCGTGTACGCCTCGCAGCAGGCCGGGATCGAGGCCATCCGGCCCGGGGTGAAGTTCAAGGACGTCCACCTGACCTGCATGCGGGTGCTCGCCGAGGGCCTGGCCGAGCTGGGCCTGCTGCCGGTGAGCGTGGACGAGGCGATGGACGAGAAGTCCTCGGTCTACCGGCGGTGGACGCTGCACGGCTTCGGCCACATGCTCGGCATCGACGTGCACGACTGCTCGAACGCCCGCAAGGAGAACTACCGCGACGGCACGCTGGGCGAGGGCTACGTGCTCACCGTCGAGCCGGGGCTGTACTTCCAGCCGGAGGACGAGCTGGTCCCCGCCGAGCTGCGCGGCATCGGCGTGCGCATCGAGGACGACGTGCTGGTCACCGCGACCGGCGCGGTGAACCTGTCGGCCGGCCTGCCGCGCACCGCGGACGAGGTGGAGACCTGGCTGGCCGAGCAGCGCGAGGCGGGCCCGCGCCTGCCGGTCTGACCTCGCACGTACAACAACGGCGGGCCCCGCCGCCGGCGTCTGCGACGTATTCGTCGTGAGACTCCGGCGGCGGGGCCCGCCGGCGTCTTGGGCTGATCTTGCCGCTACCGCGCCGTACGGGATGAGTGTGTCCGACCATCACCGTTGATCCTCCGCGGCGTCCCCGCGAGCTTTCCGCCACCAGCCACGGCCTGGCGGCATCCGTGAGCTTTCCGCCACCGGTCGCGTTCTCAGCACCGGTCATGCCCAGGGGCCCTGGGCGTCCCCACTCCTGCCGTCCGCGCCGGGCATGCCCAATGTGGGGTTTCTTCGGATTCGCCCGCATAGTGAAGAACTCTCCCATACGGTGTTGTTCAGCAGCTACAACCGATTTGTAGCGAAGGCCGCCTCGCCACGGCGAAGCGACCTTGTCTGGGTACAAGGAGAGGGCAGAGAGCTCCGATGTCCAAATACCTTCGCAATAGCGATGACGCGACAGGCGAGAAGAACTCGCCGTTCCGCCGCCGCCGGCTCTGGCTTGTCACCGGCGTTGCGGGCCTCACGGGAGCGGTCAGCCTCGCGGGCGTCGCCTACGCCACAACCGGGGTAACCGGCGGACACCGACTGAATGACGTCAAGTGGTCGACCTCCCAGCTGGTCAGCGACGACGGCAAGGACGCGGCCAAGGACGACAAGGGCAAGGACGACAAGGGCAAGGACCACGAGGGCAAGGACGACAAGGACAAGGACGACAAGGACAAGGACGACCGCGATCGCGTCCGGGAGGTGGAGTGCGACGACGATGCCCTCGTCGAGGCCCTCGACCTGGCCAACCGCGACGACGGCGGCACCCTGAAGCTGGCCAAGGACTGCACCTACGAGCTCGACCAGCACGACAAGAAGTCCGAGGCGGGCCTGCCGACGATCAAGCAGGAAATCACCATCGAGGGCAACGGCGCGACGATCAAGCGGGAAGCCGAGGAGGGCTTCCGGATCTTCCGCGTAGCCAACGGCGGTGACCTGACCCTGAAGGACGTCACGATCCGCAACGGCGCCGCCGGCGAAGACCGCAAGTACGAGAAGGACGGCAAGGAAGACAAGCACGACAAGCCCAAGCCGCCGCCGAAGAAGGCGGTCCCCAGCAACCAGAACGGGACCGGGGGCGGGGCTCCGGTCGCGGAGCCGCTCGCCGATCCCGCTGCGGCTCCGGCCGCCGCCCCGGCAGCGGCTCCCGCCAAGGCTCCGGCTGCGGCTCCGGCTGCGGCTCCCGGTGGTGCCCCCGGTGGTGCTCCCGCTGTGGCTCCGGCTGCGGTCCCCGGTGGGGCTCCCGCTGCGGCTCCCGGTGGGGCTCCCGGTGCGGCTCGCGCTGCGGCTCCGGCTGCGGCTCCGGCCGCCGCTCCCGCAGCGGCTCCCGCTGCGAAGCCCACCGCCACGTCCACCAAGCCGGCCGAGGACAAGCGTGAGTGGGACGGCAAGGACAAGTCCGAGTGGGACGGCAAGGACAAGTCCGACTGGGAGGGCAAGGACAAGTCCGACTGGGACGGCAAGGACGACAAGGAGCACGAGGGCGACGGCGGTGGCATCCTGGTCGAACGCGGCGGCGAGGCCCACCTGGTGAACGCCAAGTTCGTCCTCAACAGCGCCGAGAACAACGGCGGCGCCATCGCCAACTTCGGCCGGGTCGAGGCCGAGGGCAGCACCTTCGACAACAACCACGCCGGAAAGGACGGCGGCGCCATCTTCAACGCCGGCGTCCTCGACGTCACGGGCTCCCACGACGGCAAGGGCCCCGAGTCCCGCATCACCAACAACACCGCGGGCAAGAACGGCGGCGGCGTCGCCAACGGCCACGGCGACGAGGACAAGGACAAGGAGAAGGACAAGGAGAAGAAGTACGAGTCGGGCGCCAACGGCTACGGCAAGGACGGCAAGGACAAGGACGGCAAGGCCGGCACCGTCACGATCGAGAAGACCCTGATCGAGGGCAACACCGCCAAGAAGAACGGCGGCGGCCTGTTCAGCAACGACGGCTTCGTCGAGGTCAGCTGGACCTTCATCAAGAACAACACCGCCGGCGAGAACGGCGGCGGCATCGCCGCTGTCGACACCGTCCTGACGGTCAAGAAGAGCACCATCGAGAAGAACAAGGCCCACAAGGACGGCGGCGGCGTCTACAACGTCAGCAGCGACGAGAAGAACCACGGCAAGTCCAAGGGCAAGGACGAGGAGAAGCGTGGCACGGCCACCGTCACCGACAGCGAGATCTTCGAGAACAGCGCGAACCGCTTCGGTGGAGGCTTCTTCAACGGCGAGCCCTTCGAGGACAAGCACAACGGCGGCGGCATGACCGGCCCGGCCGCCTGGCAGGGCTCCTGGTCCAACAAGGACCACGAGGACGACTCGGCCACCCTGGTCCTGCGTGACGACAAGATCAAGGAGAACTTCGCCGGCAAGAACGGCGGCGGCATCTACAACAACGAAGGCAAGGTGACCCTGACCAACACCAAGGTCACCAAGAACAAGGCCGACAACGGCAACGAGAAGGACAAGGGCAAGGACCACAAGGGGATCGCCGGCGGCATCTTCAACAACGATGGCAAGGTCAAGCTCGACGACGACTCCACCGTCACCGACAACGACCCCACCAACTGCGCCAACACCGTCGAGGACTGCTTCAACTGAGCAACGCGACAGCGGAACAGCGACGGAAAAAGGTCGACCCCCTGCCACCGGAGGTGGCAGGGGGTCGACCCGTGCGAACTAGGGCTGTACGAACACCGCGACGCTCCGCGCCGGCACGGTGAACGTGCCGGTCGTCGCGTCGAACGAGGCGGTCCGCAGCACCGGGTCGGCCGAGGTACGCAGCACCGGGTGCAGCGTCACGTCCGCCCCGCGCAACCCGGACAGCCGCTGCGTAGCAGCCTCCGGAGTGCCGTTGAAGACCACCGTGACGGAGGCCCACCGCGTATCCAGGCCACGGCCGTCCAACGTCATGGTGAGCACGCCGGGCGTCTCTGCGGTGCCGGACAGCGGGAACGCCAGCCGCCGTTGCACCTCGTCGGCGCTGCCCAGCCCGAAGACCGGCGAGGACTCGCGGATCTTCAGCAGCTCGGCGTACCGGGCGTCGGTCGTGTCGATCGCCGCGCAGCCTGGCACCAGCGCCGCATCGGCGAGCAGCGGCCGCGCGTACGACCACTTGTCCTGGTTGTCAGGCGCCGGCGGCAGGCCGGCGCCGAACCCGTTGCCCCGCGTGCAGTCCCAGCGGATCTGGTTGAACCAGTCACCGGAGTTGTACGAGTTGCGGTCCAGCGACTTCGACCGCAGCCGCCCGGTGCCGGCGGTGACGAAGCCGGTGCCCTGCCCCAGCACCACCGTGCCCAGCGCCAGCACCTGCATCCGGGAGCGGTCCACCGCTGCGGTGGCCTGCGGCAGCTTGTACGCCAACGCGTCGTACAGGATCTCGTTGTCGTGCGCGTCGACGTAGGTGACCGCCTCCCCCGGCGCGGCGGTGTAGCCGGCCGGTGAGCCGTTGTAGTCCACCTGCGCGCCGGTGACCTGCCGTCCGGCGGAATCCGTGAACCGGTACCCGCGCAGGTTGCCGGTGAGCCCCACCTTGATCAGATCGTGGGCGTGCAGCAGCCGGGCCTTCTGCTCGGCCGGTGACCCGTTGACCGCATCGCCGTTCGGGTCGGTGTAGAGCCCGGAGGCGAAGCCCTGCGCCCGCGGGTTGGCGTCGAACGGCCCGCCGCCGCGCACCGCGTCACGCAGCCGGTCGTTGAAGGTGCCGATACCGGTGCCGGCCATGTTGGCCTGGGTGGCCTGCACGAACCGGGCGTCGTTGGCGACCTCGCCGAAGTTCCAGCCCTCGCCGTAGAGCAGGATCGACCTGCCGTCCACCCCGTCGCGGGCGACGGTCAGTCGGTCCAGTGCCTTACGCACGGCCAGGATGTTCGCCTTCGGGTGGTGACCCATCAGGTCGAACCGGAAGCCGTCCACCTTGTACTGCCGGGCCCAGGTGACCAGCGAGTCGACGACCAGCTTGCCCATCATGGCGTGCTCCGGCGCGGTGTTGGCGCAGCAGGTGGAGTTGGCCACCGTGCCGTCCTCCAGCAGCCGGTGGTAGTAGCCGGGCACCACCTGGTCGAGCACCGACTTCGCGTCGGTGCCGGCCGCCGACGTGTGGTTGTAGACCACGTCCATGACCACCCGCAGGCCGGCGTCGTTCACCCCGGCGACCATCCGCCGAAACTCGGTGGTCCGCGCCGCGCCGGCCGGGTCGACCGCGTAGCCGCCCTCCGGCACGGTGTAGTGCAGCGGGTCGTAGCCCCAGTTGTAGCCGTCGGACTCGGCGACCGCCGCCACGCACTTCTGCTGCTCCTCGGAGTCGGGCGGCAGCGCCGGCAGGTCACAGGCCGGCTGGCGCTGGTCGCCCCGCTTCTCGGGGATGGTGGCGAAGTCGAACGCCGGCAGCAGGTGCAGGTGGGTGACGCCGGCGTCGCCGAGCGCCTTCAGATGGGTCATGCCGGCGGTCTTCGGGTCGGTGAAGGCAAGGAAGGTGCCCCGCCGCTCGGCCGGCACGGTGTCATCGGCGATCGAGAAGTCCCGCACCGACAGCTCGGAGACCTGCGCCTTCGCCGCCGGCACCGGGGCCGGCTTGCGCAGCGTCCGCCAGCCCGCCGGTGCCAGCGACGGGTCGTTCAGGTCGACCAACTGGCTGTGCGTGGAGTCCGCCGCCAGAGCCACCGAGTACGGGTCGGTCACCGACGCGGTGACCACCTGCTGCGCCGCCGGCTGCCACGCCTGCACCTGGTACCGGTAGTACTTCCCGATCCAGGCATGGCTGCCCCGCGCCGACCAGACCCCGGTGCGGTCGTCGCGGCGCATCGGCACCGTCTTCGGCTGCGCGGTGGGCGAGTCGAACAGTTGCAGCGCCACCGTCCGGGCGGTCGGCGCCCACAGCGCCACGCTCGGCGTACGACCGGCGAAGGTCGGCCCGAGGGTGGCGTCGGCGGCCCCGGCGTACACGTCGTCGAGCACACCGGGGATCTGCACGCCGGTCGCGGCAAGCAGGGCGCCCTCGGCGTCGCGCTCGGTGACCAGCAACTGCCCGCGCAGCGCCGCCGGCACCTTGGCCAGGTCCCCCCGGTCCAGGTTGAAGCCGCGGTACGACCACAGATGCGGGAACGCGGTGCGCTGGGCCTCGGTGAGCCCGTTGCGCTGCGCCCGCAGCGGCAGCGTGGTGTACGTCCCGGTCAGCTCCCCGTCGACCACACTCACCCCGCCGGTCGGCGCGGCGACCAGCGCGTACGTCCTGCCGTCAGTCGGCCCGGTCTGCCAGGCCACGGTGGACCGGTCGATCCAGTGCGCCTTCTGCTGGCTGATGTCGGTGTCCCCGCTGGCGCTGGTCGCGGTCGACGGCAGCAGCCGGCCCGGGGTGGCGGCGAGCAGCCACACCTCCCGGCCCGCGCTGGCGAAGTCGAGCCGCTGGTCGCCCGGCAGGTCCTTGGTGTCGCCCTGGTGGATGATGTAACTCAGCCCGGTGGCCCCGGCCGCCAGCGGCACCCGGAACACCGCGCCGAACGCGTCGGTGGAGGTCGGCGGGACCGGCGTCGACCACTCGGTCGGGTTGGCCGCTCCGTCCCACAGGTGCAGGCCCCAGCCGTCGTAGTTGCCGTCGGCCCGCCGGTAGTGGATCACCGCGGTGCCCTCCTCGACCGGCGGCGCCGGTTCACCGGTGGCCGCCTGCCGGGCTGGGTAGATCGCCGGGTCGCCCTGCTTGAGCCAGACCTCACCGGTCTGCGTGACGTCGATGCTGCGGTCCGCGCCGACGTCCTTGGTGCCGTTCCTGTCGACCACCACGAAACCCACGGACTTCGCACCCGGCTTGAGCTTCACCCAGGCGAACCGGCCGTAGGAGTCCTCCCCGGCGAACGGCTGCCCCTTCGGCCACTCGGTGACGTACGCCGGGTCGATGTCGCCCCAGGCGTACAGGCCCCAGTCGTCGTACCCGCCGGCGGGGCGCTGGTAGTGCACCACCGCCCACTCCCGGGACCCGCCCTGCTCGGGCGTGCCGACGATGGCGGTGGACCGGGCGGTCGCGGTGCGGCCCCGCCCGTCGCGGACCACCGCCTTGTACTCCACCGACGTTCCGCCGGCCAGCCCGGTCAGGTCGTGCTGCACGGTGTACGGCGCGTGGTCGGCGCTGCCCAGCAGCGTCCACCGGCCACCGGCGACGCGGGCCGCGACGGTGACGGTGGCCAGCGGGTCACCGGTCACCTTGGCGGTGACCGCGGCCCGGGTGGCCACCAGCGCGTCCGGGGCGGGGGTGGTGATGGTGACGGTCGGTTTGCCGGCCGGCTGCGCGATGGCCGTACCGGACCGGTGCACCACCGCCGACAGCGGCGGCACGGTCACGGTCAGCTTGCCGTCGGCACCCGCCGTGGCGGCACCGGACGAACCGTAGATGCCGGTGAACGTGGCGCCGGCCGACCAGGTGTCCACGGTGACAGTCTGCGCGGAGTCGGCGTTGTTCACCGCCACCACGTACTCGATGCGGTCGGCGGGGGCGACCCGGGAGGCGGCGAAGACGCCCGGCCCGTCGGCGGCGTACCTGGTGACCTGCACGCCGTCGCGCAGCGCCGGGTGCGCCTGACGCAGCCGGCCCAGCTCGGCGATGGTCCGGTACAGCGGGTGGGTGGGGTCGAACTGGTCACTGGCGTGGGTGCGGTCGGTGCCGAGCAGGTCGTCGTCGAGGTAGTCGGTGACCTTCGAGGCGAACATGTCCTGCCGGGCGTCCTTGTCCCCGCCGGGGCCGGTGAAGCCCTGCTCGTCGCCGGAGTAGATCACCGGCTGACCGCGGGTGAGGAACATCAGCTGGTGGGCCAACTGGTCGCGGCGAAGGTGGCTCGCCGGGGCGGTGCCGCCGCCAGCGATGAACGAGCCGATCCGGCCCATGTCGTGGTTGCCGAGGAAGGTGGTCAGCCGTCCGGCGTCGGTGTCCCGGGCGGCGTAGAGGTCGTCGCGGGCGTACACGTCGGCCAGTGCCTTCGCCGAGCCGGCGCCGGCGGTGTAGCCACGCGCGGCCTCCTGGAAGGCGAAGTCGATGGTGGCCGGCAGGCCACCCTGCCGGACGTAGCTGGAGCTGATCTCCGGGTCGGCGCTGTACACCTCGCCGAACATGAAGAAGTCCTTCTTGCCGGCCTTCTCGGCGGCCCGCTCGATGCCCTTGCTGAACTGCGGCCAGAAGTCCATGTTGACGTGCTTGACGGTGTCCAGCCGGAACCCGTCGACGCCGGTCGCGCCGATCCAGTCCCCGTACGCCTTGGTCAGACCCTGGACCACCTCGGGTCGCTCGGTCCACAGGTCGTCGAGGCCGGAGAAGTCGCCGTACTCGCTGTTCTCGCCGGCGAAGGTGGAGTCGCCCCGGTTGTGGTACATCGTCGCGTCGTTCAGCCAGGCCGGCACCTTGACGGTGGCGTCACCCGGGTCGGGAAAGACCGGTGTGTACGGCGCCGACGCCTGGTTCACCGGCGGGAAGGCGCGGCTGCCGTCGGCGTAGTTGCGGTCCTCGAACGCCCGCCCCTGCGCGTCGGTGTACGGCGAGGTGGCCTTGTCCACGTAGGCGTACCTGTCCTCGGCGTACTTGATCACGTCGGCCGTGTGGTTGACGATCACATCGAGGTAGATCTTGATACCGCGCTGGTGGGCGAGCTTGACCAGCCGCTTCATCTCCTCATTCGTACCGAAGTGCGGGTCCACCTGGGTGAAGTCCGTGATCCAGTAGCCGTGGTAGCCGGCCGAGATGTCGTCGCCCTTGCTCTGCACCGGCCGGTTCTTGAAGATCGGGGCGAGCCAGATGGCCGTGGTGCCCATCCCCTGGATGTAGTCCAGCTTGTCGATGACGCCCCTGAGGTCGCCGCCGTGGTAGAAGCCCTTGTCGGTCGGGTCGAGGCCGGTCCGCAGCCGGTCACCGGCGAGGCCGCCCCGGTCGTTGCGCGGATCGCCGTTGGCGAACCGGTCCGGCAGGACGAAGTAGAACTGCTCGGCGCGGGCGGTGTCGCTGCCCGCGTCGAGCAGCACCTCGGCGGTGGGCTCGTCGCGCCACTGGACCGCGCCGGCGGCGGCCAGCGGGTCGGTGCCGGACGGCCGGGGGTCCGCCTCGCCGCCGAGCTGGTGCACGGCGTCCGGGGTGCCGACGAGGGTGAGGGTGAGCAGGGAGACGAGGGCCAGCAGGGCGGTGCGCGGTATCGGCGGGGGTTTCATCGACGCCTTCCTCTGGTCGCTGATTGGCCGCACGCTAACCCTCGCCGAAACATTCTGCAATACCTTGCAAACACAGTCGCAACAAAGCAGCATCCTTGCGAAAGCAGGCGCCAGCCGGCGACCGTCCAGATCAGAACCCCGTGCAGCGCACCCCGTCGACCGTGCACCCCTGCGGACGGGTGGACGCCCGTTCCAGGTGGAACCGCAACGCCACCGAAGCGCCAGCCGGCACGTCCACCCCACTGACGTACGTGAAGTCGGCGCCGTCGGTCTGCCGCACCGTCCCCTGTGGCACGCCCTCCACCCAGGTGGTCACCAGTCGCCCACCCGAGAAATCCAGCCGCACCGTCCACCCCCGGTCCTCGCCGGTCGCGTTGGCGATCAGCACCTCGCCGATGAAACCGCCGTCGAAGCTCTGCACCACCCGGTACCGGCCACTCACCGCCGGCGGCCGATCCGGTGCCCGCGTCGTCGACCTCGGCCCGGCCGACGGGCTGACCGTCGGCGCTCGTGACCCGGCCGCGAGGCTCGGCGGCAGCCCGGTCGCGCGCGGCGACAGCCCGGGCAGCAACGGCCGCGCCGACGACGTCGGAGCCGGGCCGGTGGGCGGGACCGGCGTCTGCGGCAATGGCAGCGTCGGCGCCGACACGTCGTCCGGCGCCGGACTACGCCCCCGGTACGCGCCCAGGACCACGAAGAGCAGCACCACCATCACGACGACGCCGACGCACACCACTATCCAGGGCGACGACGTGATGGCGACCGGACCGTGGGACGGTCGCGGGGCGCGACGCATGCCGGACATGTACCTCCCTCAGCGGGCCGTCCGGGCAGCGTAGCGATCGGCGGCCAGGCCTGGAAACGCCGACAACACCCGCCCTGCCCCACCGAACCGGGCACCAGGTCAGCCGAGCTGGCAGTCGGCCCCGTTGACCGTGCACCGGACCGGCCGCTCCGCCGAGTCGTCCCAGCCGACCCGCAACCGCAGCGTCCGAGTGTCGCCCGGGTCCAGTGAACGGGTCCCCCGCAACACGAACTCGCCGTCCCCGCGCGCCGACACCGAGATCCCCGAGTCGTCGCTGACCCGCAGGACCCGCATGTCGTCGTCGAACGCCAACTCCACCCGCCAGTCCACCGACCGACTCGACCCGTTGGTGATCGACAGCACCGCCGCGGTCCCGTCCCAGCCATCCGTACCGACCTGGTACCGGGCAGTGACCGTGTCACCCGCCGGACCCAGCGGCACCGCCGGGGCGCTCGTCCGGCCGGGAGCAGGCGAGCTGGTGGTGACCCGCGGCGACGGCGTCCTGGTGCTGCGCGACGGCCGCGGCGACGCCGAGCGCCGCTCCGCACCAGGCGTCGGCCCCCCGCCGGACGACGCAGCGGCCGGCACCGTCGGCAGGAACACCGGCGGCGCCGCCACGGGCGCGCCCTCCCGCTCCCGGGTACGGAACGACAGCAGCGCGACCACCAGCAGCACCACCAGCACGCAGACGCCGAGCAGCACCACGATCCACGGCACCGAAGCCAGCACCCGGGTCGCAGTCCGCGCATCTCCCGCACTGTCCGGCCGCACCGCCACCAGGTCTCCCCTCGTCCCCCGCCGAGGCGCCAGCGTAGCCAGCACCGGCCAGACCGGAAATCGGGCGAGTAAGGATCGAACCGACCGGCCGGCCCGGACCGGAAAACGGCCGGCCCGCGCGGACGGTCCCGGTCGTCTCGGTCAGGCCGTCCGGATGACCGTGCAGATGGCCGGCCCCTCACCCGTGGTGCGCAGCAGGTATCGGTACCGCTCCCCCGGCACCGCGAGCCCCTGGCTGTCCAGGAACTCCCACTCCACCGCCACCATCGTCAGCAGCGCGGACACCGGCTGTACATCCCCGATCCGGGCATGCGCCGCAACCAACTCCCGGTCCTGGTAGTCGGGTGCCGCGCCCACGAAGGACAGCGCCACCCTCGCCGGTGAGGTGAACGAGAAGCTGTAGGTGTCGGCCACCACCAACCCGGGCAGGGCGTAACACCTGACGATGGCCGGCACGTCGCCGCAGGTCAACGCCACGCCGTACCGGTCGAAGAAGTCGGCCAGCGTGTCGAGGTCGGTGGAGGCGCTCACGGCGACACCAATTGCCGGTCACCGGGCTGGCCAAACCTCAACGCGGCGGAACCAGGACCTCGATCTCCGCACCCAGCCCGGCGCCGCCGGCCAGACCCAGGTCGTCCCCGCTCCAGAACCGCCCCGGGTCGTACCAGTTCGGACGCCGGCCGCCGGGCAGCAGCCCCATCGCCTCGTAGGTCACCGCCACCACCTCGGCGCAGTACGCCGTCTCCAGCGCCCGGTCCCGCGCCCCCGCCGACCCACCCGACGGCGTGACCGGCGCCGGCGGCGGTGCGAGCCGGCCGGGACGCGGCAGCGCCGGCACCCGACCCCGCACCCACCGCCAGGCCAGCTGGGCGGTGGACGGGAACGGCGTGCCGTCCAGCCGCGCGATCGTCCGCAGCACCGCCCGCTCCATCTCCCCGTCCGCCGGCGGGTCGAGCTGCCGCAGCCAGGCCCGCTGGCCGTACCGGTTGGCCCAGACACAGACCGCGTCCCGCAGGTCGTGCAGCTGCACTCCGCGCTGGTGGGTGCCCGACCACAGATCCGGCAACGATCTGCCCAGCTCCGCGTGCCACATCAGCGGCGGCATGTCGTCCAGCACCACCGCCATCCCGACGTGGTTGACCGGGCTGTTGGTGGTGAACTGGATCGCCCGGTCCGGCACGCTGCGGCCCCGGAACACCCACACGTCGCCGGTGCGGGTCAACTCGACCGCCTCATCCAGGCTGATGCTCATGAGGGTCTACCCTAGGCCGATGCGGCAACGGATGCGGTGGTGGAAGGTCCTCGGGCTGGCCGGCCTCGCCGGGGTCGCGGCCTCCGGCGTGGTCATCGCGCGGGCCGAACGGCGCCGGCGCGCGTACACCCCCGAGGAGATCCGGCAGCGACTGCTGGAGCGGCACGCCCAGGCCGGCGACGCCGCGAAGCCCGCCGACCCCGCCTGACCCTCCGCCCCCGACGCTCCCCCGTGGACGGTCGACGGGGCAGTTGGGTAGGCCCATGATCGCTACCATCGGGGCATGACGACGCCCGTCGCGCAGCGACCCTTCGTCCTGTCCACGCCCGCCGCGCCCGTCGAACGGCACGGCAACGTCGATCTGCACCTGCCCGCCGGTGCCGGTCCCGCGCCCGCCGTCGTCCTGGTGCACGGCGCCCCGCTGCCCCCGGGCGTGCCCGATCCCCGCGACTGGATGCTCTACCGCGGCTACGGCGCGCTGCTCGCCGAGCGCGGCCTGGTCGCCGCGCTGGTCAGCTACCAGGTGGCCGACCTGTCGGCGCTGCCCGCCACGGCGGACGACATCGCCGGGATGATCGAGCAGGTTCGCGCCGACCCCCGGGTCGACCCCGACCGGGTGGTGCTCTGGTTCTTCTCCGGCGGGGGCCTCTTCTCCGCCGACTGGCTGCGCATCGCGCCGCCGTGGCTGCGCGGGATCGCGCTGACCTACCCGCTGCTCATCCCGCTGCCCGGCTGGGAGATCGACGCGAGGTTCCTGCCCGTCGAGGCGCTCGGCTCCGGCGCGGGTGTCCCGCTGGTGCTGACCCGGGCGGGGCGGGACATACCTCCGGTCCTGGCGGGTATCGAGGCGTTCCTCGCGGCGGCAACCACACACGGCCGGCCGGTCCGGGTGATCGAGGTTCCCGACGGGCAGCACAGCTTCGACATCCTCGACCACACCCCGCAGTCCGAGGCGGCCGTCCTGGCCGCCCGCGACGCCGTCCTGGACCTGCTCGACGTGGGCTGACCCGCGCATTTAAGCGCGTCACGCGCGCTGAGCTGCCGGACCGCGCCGCGTGCACGGGTCCCGTTTTCGTCCAGCGCCCCACCCCACGTCATATGGCGCCCCGTTCACGCGGCGTCACACGCGCAGGCCACCGTCATACGCGCGCGGCACGCCGAGGCCACACCTTCCCGGAAAGTGCGCAGACCTAGGAGGCCGCCGCTCGGCGGGCGGGTGCGTGCTTTTGAGCGTGATGACTGTGAGGTATCAATATGACTCTCAGGTATCACGCTCAAACGTGCGGGTGTCCCCCGCCGTCGACCCGCCCGACTGCCGGTCTCCCAGCCGGGCTCACCGCCCGCGAGGGCCGGGGTGATGGGTGAGGTGAGGCCGCGGGCGTGACGCAGGCCGCGGGCCGCAGGCGTGACGGGTGACGGGTGCCAAGGGCGTGACGCGGGGCGCGGCACGCGGGCGTGACGTGGGAGGCAGCGTTTTCCCGGAGAGTGCCTGGCTCGACGCCCGGTTGACATGGGCGGCCACGTGGGTGTGGTGTCCGGTTCGGGATGCGAGCCCGATCGGGTGTGACGCGCTCGGGGTAGACCGCCGGTGGGTCCCGGTTGTGTGGCGGACAGGCCGGAATGGGTTGTCGGCCCGTGGCGGGCTGGGGTGTCGTCCCGTTTGGGGTGGGCCGTCCCGTGGTCGGGGCCACCCTCAGCGTGGAATCGGGGGCCGGCCCGGGTCGTTATACCTGGCATGCGACCATGGCCCCCTGGCCCGGTGCGCGGCAGCCGCCGGGAACACCCGACCGGCCGCCCCGGTTACATCCCCCTGTAGCCAGCCGCCAGCCGCCGGGAACACCCGACCGGCCGGCACGGTTACATCCCCGGAACCCCGAGCAGGTCCCCCCGGATCGCCGGACCGTTCCCCCCTTCTTGAACTTCCTTGACGCGGCACCCCCCTGCCGCGTGCACCCCCGATGCAGAGGAGCACGCCATCATGCGTACCGATCTGATTCGTAAGACCGCTCTGACCGCTGCTGGACTCGCCTTCACCGGCGGCGCGATCGCCGGCCCCGTCACCGCCGCCTACGCCGCATCCGATGCCAAGCCCGCCAGCCAGACCCAGTCCGATCGGAAGTCGTCGGGTGAGCGTCAGTTGGGTGTGCGCTACGAGGCGCAGCCGAACTTCTACTACTGCGGCCCCGCCGCCGCCCGCAACGCCCTGTCCGTGCAGGGTAAGGACATCAGCGTTGACGCCATGGCCAAGGAAATGGGCACCACCGAGGCCGGCACCAACTCCATCAACGACATCACCCCGGTGCTGAACAAGGAAACCGGTAAGAACGACGCCTACCGCAGCGTCGAGATCAGCACCCCCGCCGCTGACGGCAAGCAGACCGACAAGCTGCGCGCCGACGTCGTGAAGACCGTCGATGACGGTCGGGCTGTGGTGGCGAACATCGCCGGCACCAGCGTCGACGTCGACGGCACCAGCCACTCCTTCGAGGGTGGGCACTACATCAGCGTCGTCGGCTACCGCGACAACGGCAACATCGTCAAGATCGCCGACTCCGCCGACCCGAACCAGGCCTCCTACGAGGTCACCGTCGAGCACCTCGCCGACTGGATCGCCACCCGCGGCTACGCCACCAGCTGACACCCAGCAACCAACAACGAAGGGCCGGACCCCTACCGGGGTCCGGCCCTTCGTCGTCGTTCGGGTCAGGGTCTTCTGCCGGCGCGGACCGGGTCGGCGTCCGGCATCGGCTCGGCCGCCGCGAACCGACGGGCCCGTCGGCGGAGCCACCAGCTACTGGCGAAACGGCGAGCACCCCAAGAACCAGCCCAGCCCAGCCGCCGGCCGCGTGGCCAGCAGGAACCGGCCCAGCGGTGCGGATCCAGCTCGCGTGGCCTGAGGCACGCTCGGCAGGGCGTCCTAGGAGGCTAGGGGTAAGGCCAGTGCCGAAGGGGTCGGCGCTGGGTTGCATATCTAGCAAGACGGACGTACGGTTTTGTTGAGAGCGGAATCGGCGGTAAGTGTCACCTAACCTCGGCGGCACCCCGGCCGGTGCGACACACTGCTCAGGACTACTCACGGTCGCTGGTGTGAAGGAGTACGACGTGGCGAGCCTCGACACCTTCGGTGCGAAGACCCAGCTACGCGTCGGAGACGCGAGCTACGAGATTTTCCGGATTGACAAGGTGGACGGCCACGACCGGCTGCCGTACAGCCTGAAGATCCTGCTGGAAAACCTGCTGCGGACCGAGGACGGCGCGAACATCACCGCCGACCACATCCGCCAGCTCGGCGGGTGGGATTCCACCGCGGCCCCGAGCGTGGAGATCCAGTTCACCCCCGCGCGGGTGCTGATGCAGGACTTCACCGGCGTGCCCTGCGTGGTCGACCTGGCCACCATGCGCGAGGCGGTGCGCGACCTGGGCGGTGACGCCACCAAGGTCAACCCCCTCGCCCCGGCCGAGCTGGTCATCGACCACTCGGTGATCGCCGACCTGTTCGGCCGCGCGGACGCCTTCGAGCGCAACGTCGAGCTGGAGTACGAGCGCAACAAGGAGCGCTACCAGTTCCTGCGCTGGGGCCAGACCGCGTTCAACGAGTTCAAGGTCGTCCCGCCGGGCACCGGCATCGTGCACCAGGTCAACATCGAGTACCTGGCCCGCACGATCATGGAGCGCAACGGCCAGGCGTACCCGGACACCGTGGTCGGCACCGACTCGCACACCACGATGGTCAACGGCCTGGGCGTGCTGGGCTGGGGCGTCGGCGGCATTGAGGCCGAGGCCGCCATGCTCGGGCAGCCGGTCAGCATGCTGATCCCCCGCGTGGTGGGCTTCAAGCTGCACGGCGAGATGCCGGCCGGCACCACTGCCACCGACCTGGTGCTCACCATCACCGAGATGCTGCGCAAGCACGGCGTGGTCGGCAAGTTCGTCGAGTTCTACGGCCCCGGTGTGAGCGCCGTGCCGCTGGCCAACCGCGCCACCATCGGCAACATGTCCCCCGAGTACGGCTCCACCGTGGCGATCTTCCCGATCGACGCCGAGACGGTCCGCTACCTGGAGCTGACCGGCCGGGACGCCGCGCAGGTCGCGCTCGTCGAGGCGTACGCCAAGGAGCAGGGCCTCTGGCACGACCCGGAGGCCGAGCCGGAGTACTCCGAGCGCCTGGAGCTCGACCTGAGCACCATCGAGCCGTCCCTGGCCGGCCCGAAGCGCCCGCAGGACCGGGTGCCGCTGGGCTCCGCCAAGACGCTGTTCCGCTCGGCGCTGACCGACTACGTCGCCGACGACTCCGCCGGCGAGCGCGACCTCAAGCCGGGCGTGGCCCGCGAGCAGCTGCCGATCGGCGCCAACGGTCCCGCCGACGAGGCCAGCGCCGAGTCCTTCCCGGCCAGCGACCCGCCGGCCAACGAGTTCAGCGACCCGGCCGACGAGCCGCGCGACCTGGAGACGGCGGCGGTCGGCTCCGGCGGGCGGGCCACCGACCCGGTCCGGGTCACCGGCGCCGACGGCGTCGAGTACGAGCTGGACCACGGTGCCGTGGTGATCGCCGCGATCACCTCCTGCACCAACACCTCCAACCCGCAGGTGATGATCGGCGCCGCGCTGCTGGCTCGCAACGCGGTGGAGAAGGGCCTGACCCGCAAGCCGTGGGTCAAGACCACGCTGGCGCCCGGCTCCAAGGTCGTCATGGACTACTACGAGCGGGCCGGTCTCACCCCGTACCTGGACAAGCTCGGCTTCAACCTGGTCGGCTACGGCTGCACCACCTGCATCGGCAACTCCGGCCCGCTGCCGGAGGAGGTGTCCGCCGCGGTCAACGAGAAGGACCTCGCCGTCGTCTCGGTGCTGTCCGGCAACCGGAACTTCGAGGGCCGGATCAACCCGGACGTCAAGATGAACTACCTGGCGTCCCCGCCGCTGGTGGTCGCGTACGCGCTCGCCGGCACGATGGACATCGACCTCGCCAACGAGCCGATCGGCGAGGACACCGAGGGCAACCCGGTCTTCCTGCGCGAGATCTGGCCGAACAGCGCCGAGATCCAGGACGTCATCGCCCAGGCGATCGGCGCCACCGGGTTCAGCGCCGCGTACGCCGACGTCTTCGCCGGCGACGAGCGGTGGCAGTCGCTGCCCACCCCGACCGGCGACACCTTCGCCTGGGAGAACGACTCCACCTACGTGCGTAAGCCCCCGTACTTCGAGGGCATGCAGCGCGAGCCGCAGCAGGTCGTCGACATCTCCGGCGCGCGGGTGCTGGCCAAGCTGGGTGACTCGGTGACCACCGACCACATCTCGCCGGCCGGCTCGATCAAGGCCGACTCCCCGGCCGGGCAGTACCTCGCCGAGCACGGCGTGCCGCGCCACGAGTTCAACTCGTACGGCTCCCGCCGGGGCAACCACGAGGTGATGATCCGGGGCACCTTCGCCAACATCCGGCTGCGCAACCAGTTGGTGCCCGGGGTGGAGGGCGGCTTCACCGTCAACCACCTCACCAGCGAGCAGACCTCGATCTACGACGCCTCGGTGGCCTACCAGGAGGCCGGCATCCCGCTGGTCGTGCTGGCCGGCAAGGAGTACGGCTCGGGTTCGTCGCGGGACTGGGCGGCCAAGGGCACCATGCTGCTGGGCGTCCGGGCGGTCATCGCCGAGTCCTACGAGCGGATCCACCGCTCCAACCTGATCGGCATGGGCGTGCTGCCGCTGCAGTTCCCGCTGGACACCACCGCCGAGTCGCTCGGCCTCACCGGCACCGAGACGTTCACCATCACCGGGGTGACCGCGCTCAACGACGGCGAGGTCCCGCGCACGGTGACGGTGACCACGGACACCGGCGTCGAGTTCGACGCGGTGGTCCGGATCGACACCCCGGGCGAGGCGGACTACTACCGGCACGGCGGCATCCTGCAGTACGTGCTGCGCCGCATGATCGCCAACTGACGTACCGACGTCACCAGGGCCCCTGACCGCCGCGAGCGGGCAGGGGCCCTGCCGCGTTCCGAGCCCGCGCGGCGCGGCGGGCTATGGTGCGATCTCGACGGCCCGGCTCAGCAGGGCTCGGCGCTCGGCGGCGGAGCCCACCGCCGCCGCGGCCCGCCGGAACAGGGTGGCGGCGTGCAGCCGGTCGCCCTGCCGAGCCACCAGGTCGGCCTCCACGGCGACGGCCAGCGGGTGGTCGTCCAGGCCACCCCCGGCACGGGCCGCGTCGAGCACCGTCAACCCGACAGCCGGGCCGTACGCGTAGCCGTGCGCCACCGCGCGGTTCAGCGCGACCACCGGCGAGGGCCGGATCCCGGCTAGCGCGTCGTAGGCCCGCGCGATCGCCGGCCAGTCGGTGGCCTCGGCGGAACCGGCGGTGGCGTGGCAGGCGGCGATCCGCGCCTGCCACGCGTACGGCCCGTCGTGGCGTACCCGGGCCAGCGCGCCGAGCCCTTCGGCGATCGCGGTGTGGTCCCACCGGCGGCGGTCCTGCCGATCGAGGGTGAGCAGGTTGCCGGCGGCGTCGCGGCGGGCGTCCCGGCGGGAGTGCTGGAGCAGGAACAGCGCCAGCAGCGCGGCCACCTCGGACTGCTCCGGCATCAGCCGGTCGAGCAGCCGGGCCAGCCGGATCGCCTCGTCGGCGAAGGCCGGCTCGCCGTCGGCTTCGTAACCCCGGGTGAAGAGCAGGTACAGCACGGCGAGCACGCCGGGCAGCCGCTCGGCCAGCGCCGGCCCGTCCGGCACCCGGTACGGGATGCCGGCCTGCGCGATGCGGGTCCGGGCCCGGGTCAGCCGTCGGGTCATCGTCGACTCGCTGACCAGGAGGAGTCGGGCGATGGCGGCGGTCGGCACGCCGCAGACCGTGCGCAGCGTCAACGCCACTCGGGCCTCGATCGCGAGCGCCGGATGGCAGCAGGTGAAGATCAGTTTCAGCCGGTCGTCCACCACGTCCCCGCCCACGCTCGGCTCGGGCTGCCCATCGGCCGGCGTGAGCACCGCCAGGTCGTGCAGCTTGCGGCGCTCGACGGCGGCCCGACGCAGCACGTCGACCGCCCGGTTGCGGGCCACCGTCATCAGCCAGCCGCCCGGGTTGGCCGGCACGCCGTCGCCGGGCCAGCGCTCCAGGGCGACGGTCAGCGCCTCCTGGGCGCAGTCCTCGGCCAGCGCCCAGTCCCCGGTCACCCGGATCAGAGTCGCGACGATCCGGGGGTACGCCTCGGCGCTGGCGGCCGCGACGGCGTCCGCCGCCGCGACCACCCCCGTGCCGGTCGCCCGGCCGGCGCTCACGTGCCGCTCACCGGTCGGCGCTTCCGATCCGGTCACCGGCCGTCGCTTCCGATCCCTTCACCTGGCTAGGCGGAGAGGTCGATGAGCGGGCGCAGTTCCAGCCGGCCGTGGCGGGCCATCGGGTGGGTGCGCGCCACCTCGATCGCCTCGTCCAGGTCGGCACAGTCGAGCAGGTCGAAGCCCACGATCACCTCCGTGGTCTCGGCGAACGGTCCCTCGGAGACGAGCAGTTCACCGCCGCGCACCCGGACCGTGGTGGCCGCGGTGGTCGGCGCCAGTTCGTTGCCTTGGAGGCGGCGACCACGGGCATCGTTCTCGGCTACCCACGCGTGGATGTCCGGTACGTCGGTCGGGTCGGTGTCCGGCTCGGTGTCGGTGCAGACGAACATCATGTACTTCATCTGGGCGCTCCCTGGGTGTGTCCGGGTATCGCCAGCATGACGAACGGCCGCGGCCGTTCCGGACACCGGGTGCCGGGAAATCTCGCCGGCCGTCGGTCAGTTCGCGCCGGCGGCGCGGCGGCGGGCCTCCCGGGTCTTCATGGCGTGCTCCATGAGCGTCACGAGCACCTCCTTGCTGGACTCGCGCTGGCGGGCGTCGCAGAGCAGCACCGGCACCCCCGGGTCCAGGTTCAGCGCGGCCTGGACCTCGTCGAGCCGGTACTGCCGGGCCCCCGCGAAGCAGTTCACCGCGACCACGAACGGGGTGCCCCGGCCCTCGAAGTAGTCGATCGACGGGAAGCAGTCGGCCAGCCGACGGGTGTCGGCCAGCACCACGGCGCCGATGGCACCCAGCGCCAGCTCGTCCCAGACGAACCAGAACCGGTCCTGCCCGGGCGTGCCGAACAGGTAGAGCACCAGATCGTCACTGATGGTGATCCGGCCGAAGTCCATCGCCACGGTGGTGGTGGTCTTGCCCTCCACCCCGGACAGGTCGTCGATGCCGACCCCGGACTCGGTCAGCACCTCCTCGGTGCGCAACGGTCGGGTCTCGCTCACCGCGCCGACCATGGTCGTCTTGCCCACACCGAAGCCACCGGCGACCAAGATCTTGATCGCTGTGGGCAGTGGGGGCGCTCCCGCCGGCCGGTCAGAGTGCCCGTAGTCCATTGATTACCGCCTCGAAGATGCTGTTGTCGGGAAGACCGGCCGTGGTCTGCGGCTCGCGGACCTGCACCAGGCTGCGAGCCGCCAGGTCACCGAGGAGCACCCGGATGGTGCCCACCGGCAGGTCGAGATGGGCGGCGATCTCGGCGACGGACTGAATGCGCTGACACAGTCCGACGATCGCCAGGTGCTCCGGACCGAGACCGACCTCCGGTGTGACGTCGGCTCGGGTCGCGGTGACCAGGGAGATGAGGTCGAACGTGCCGGTGATCGGGCGCGCCCGTCCACGCGTCACCGCGTACGGGCGCACCACCGGGCCCGCATGGTCATCCACCCACTGATGGTCCGCGGATTCTCCCTGCACCGTCATGGCCGCTACTTCTCGCCGGCCGGCTGATCGACGCGGGATGGTGAGGCCACGTACTTGCCGACCCGGGTGACCAGCATCGCCATCTCGTAGGCGATCAGGCCGACGTCGGCGTCCTCACCGGCCAGGACCGCCAGGCAGGCGTTGCGGCCGGCCGCGGTGACGAACAGGAAGGACGACTGCATCTCGATGATGGTCTGCTGCACCTGCCCGCCGCCGAAGCGCTTGCCGGCACCCCGGGCGAGGCTCTGGATGCCGGCCGCCATCGCCGCGAGGTGCTCGCCGTCGTCCCGGCTCAGCCCCTGCGAGGAGGCCATCAACAACCCGTCGGTCGAGAGTGCGACCGCATGCTCGGCCTGCTTCACCCGGCCCACCAGATCATCCAGCAACCACGTCAGGTCGGCACTCGAAGCCGTCTTCTGGCCCACTCGTCGTCCTCTTCTCCCCCGGCTGTTGTCGCCGTGCTCGTCTGGGGCTGACCGTCACACCGCGCGGAAACCCGCATCATCGGCGCCGGTCAGGTAGCTTGCGGTTCCTCGTCGGTCGGCTCGGGCGTCGCCGCTGGCGGCGCGCCGGCCGTGCCGCCGAGCAGTCGCGCCGCGTCGGTCCGACCGCGCTGGGTGCCGCTCTGGTAGGAGCTCATCATCCGGCGCACCTGCTCGGGCGGACGCGCCACTTCCTCGTCGTCGGCGGTCTCCGTCGCCGCCGGGTCGTCGCGCAACTCGGGCACGATGTTCGCCTGCCGGATCCGGACCGGCAGGCCCGAGTCGGTCCGGTCCGTCTCGGCCCGGACCGGTGCCGGTCCCCCGTCGCCGTCCGCGTCCACCGGCCCCGCACGGTCGAGCGCGGGCAGGCCGGTGGGCATCGTCGGGCCCTCCAGGGCGGGCTGGCCCAGGTCGCGGCGTGCCCGGCTGGGCAGCTCCGGCGTTGCGGTCGCGGGCGTCGTCCGCTGTCGGGTGGGCAGGGAGGCCACCTCGGTACCGTCGGCCTGCACCGTTGGGGTGCTGGTGTCGGCCGCCCCCGGGGCGGCCGGGGTCACCGGCTCCGGTACGTCCGGCGTCGCTGGCGCGGCGGCCAACGCGATGGGCGCGACGAGGGCCGGGCGGCCGGTACCCGCGGGGCCGGCGGTCGGGGCGGAGGGCAGCGGGATGGCCGGCGACCCGGTCTGGAACGAGCCGGAGTCCTCCGGGCTCACGCCGTTCTCGGTGACCAGGTCCACCGGGATCAGCACGACCGCGGTGGTGCCGCCGTACGCCGACTCCTTGAGCCGTACCCGCACGCCGTGTCGCTCGGTCAGCCGGCTCACCACGTAGAGCCCGAGGCGGGCGGCGTTGGCGAGGTTCAGCTCGGACTGGTCGACGATCCGGTGGTTCGCCGCGGCCAGGTCCTCCTCGCTCATGCCGAGACCCCGGTCCTCGATCTCGATGGCGAACCCGTTGGCCACCAGCTGGCCGCGAACCTCCACTGTGGTGTGCGGTGGGGAGAACGACAGGCCGTTCTCGATCAGCTCGGCGAGCAGGTGGATGATGTCGCCGACCGCGCGGCCGGCGAGCGAGACCGGCCCGAGCGGCAGCACGTTGACCCGGGTGTAGTCCTCCACCTCGGCCACCGCGCCGCGCACCACGTCGACCATCGGCACGTTGCGCCGCCAGGCCCGGCCCGGGGTGGAGCCGGAGAGCACGATCAGGTTCTCCGCGTTGCGCCGCATCCGGGTGGCCAGGTGGTCGACCCGGAACAGGTCCTCCAGCTCCTCGGCGTCGTGTTCGCGCCGCTCCATCGCGTCCAGCAGGGTGAGCTGGCGGTGCACCAGCGCCTGGGTGCGTCGGGCCAGGCTGAGGAAGACCTCGCGGACGTTGCGACGCAGGTCGGCCTGCTCGACGGCGGTACGCAGAGCGGTCTCCTGGACCGCGTTGAACGCCTTGCCGACCTGGCCGATCTCGTCGGTGCCGAACTCCAGCGGAGGCGCCTCGGTGGCCACGTCGACCTCCTCGCCACGGCCGATTCGCTCCACCACCCGGGGCAGCCGCTCGTCGGCGAGCTGCCAGGCGGCCTGGCGCAGCCGGTCCAGCTGGCGCAGCAGGGTCCGGGCCGTGGTGATCGAGACGACGACGGAGGCGATGACGGCGAGCAGGCCCAGGCCGGTGGCGAGCACCAGCCGGACGACGACCATCACGGCGACGCCGGTTGCCCGGCCCACGATGCCCTCACCGCCGGCGACCACCGCTTCGTTCACCTCGGCCAGCGCCGGCTCGACGGTGCCGCGCCACTGCTCGGCGCTGATCGGCAACTGGGTCGCGGGGCGTCCCTCGCGGATGATGCTGTCCTGCACCGCGCGCAGCCGGGTGAACGCCTCCCCGTCGACGAGCTGCTGGTAGCGGCGCTGGTCGGCGTCGCCGAGCCGGGCTCGGGTCTCCTCGCCGAGGAAGCGCTCGGCGCCGACCAGGGCGACATACCGGGCGTACTCCGGCCCGCTCATCCGGCCGTTACCGAACAGGCCGCTGAGCAGAGCGTCCTCCTGGGAGATCAGCTCCTTCGTCCGGTTGAGCTGGATCAGGGCGGCGGCTTCGCCAGCGATCGTCTTGTCGTCCAGGCTGCCGGTCACGTCGTAGATCTTGAAGATCGACTCGATCGCGTCGGTGTAGGCGGCGGCGGCGGCGATCCGGTCGATCTTGCGGCCCAGCACCTCGGCGCGGGTCTGCTCAAGCGCGTCGATCCGGGCGATCGACGTGGCGAGCTGGGCGTCGAGCGCCGAGCTGCCGGCCACGTCGACCTGCCAGTTGCGGGCCGAGGCGGCGAAGTCTCCCGCCAGCTGCGCGGTCTTGCGCTGCTCGGCCTCCAGCGCCGCCCGCTGTTCGGCGTCGGGGTTGCTCAGGTACGCCTGGGTCAGCCGCCGCTCCAACTGGAGCTCCTGGAGCAGCGGTTCACTCGGCGCATAGACCTTGCTGTTGAGCAACTGGACACCGAGCAGGTTGAAGCCGTCACGCAGGGTCACCCACGCCGCGAACATCCAGAGCGCGACAAGGGAGAGGAGCAGGGCGACGACCTTGGTGCGGATACTCGTACCGCGAGAACGCATTGAACCGTCCCAGGCAGGGCGTTGACTCAGCTCATCAACGGGTGATCATGGAGGGCGATGTCCCACCGCAGCGGGGCATACGGGGCTGAGGCTCTGCGTACGCTAGCAGTGTCCACACAACCCCTCAAGTTGTTGTTTTTGTTGCCCGGTAACCACAATCCACCACCGAATGACCGAGACCCGTGGCGCGGATGGCGGCCAGCCGGCAGGCGGCCAACACCGCCGAGCGGACGATGGCGGTAGGACAGTAGAGCTCCTTGCCGTACCACAGTGGAGGATGCTCCCGGGTGGCCGGTTCGTGCAGGTAGGAGTGCCCACGGGCCAGCGCGTCGTCGACCCGCGGCACCGCCGTCGGTGCCGCCAGCAGGACCTGCAGGGCGTACGCCGTCTCCTCGGCGGTGCCGACCCACCGCCCCCACGAGCCGTCGGCGCGCTGGGTGTCCAGCACCCAGCGGGCCGCTCGGTCCACCGCCTCGGCCGCCGCCGCGCCCCGGCCGAACTCCACCAGCGCCTGCACGCAGCAGGCGGTGGCGTAGTACGGCGAGGCGTGCCATCGGTCCTGCCAGCCGCCATCGGCGCGCTGGTGCCCGGGCAGCACGACACTGAGCCGGTCGACCGCTCTCCGGTACCGCGCGTCGGCGTCCGGGTGCCCGGCCAGGTGCTGGCCGAAGGCGTCCAGCACGTGCGCGTTGGTGGTGACCGAGAAGCCGTCCTCACCCGGCCAGGTGCAGAAGCCGTCCGCCGTCTCGTACGCCCACAGGCTGGCCGGATCGGCCGGGCGGCCGAGCCGGGCCAGCGCGTCCAGCGCCACCGAGGTGGTGTCGGCGTCGGTCGGCAGGCCGTCGCCGGTGGCGATGCCCTCGGCGCCGGCGGCCCCGGTCAGGCTCTCCAGCACGGCGGCCGGCGGGTTGACCGCGACACCGGCGCGACACAGTCCACTGAGCACCCAGGCCCGCTCGAACACGGTGATCGGGGCCGGGCAGGGCACCGGGCCGCCACCGTCGCGGATCAGCTCCCGCAGGAAGGCGTGCGCGGCGGGGCCGGCGTCCGGGCCGGCCGTGGTCAGCCAGGCCGCGGTCGCGGCGGGTGACGCGCCCACGGCGGTGAGGCTGGGCCCGGCGTCGGTCGGCGTCGCGTCCAGCACCTCGTAGAAGTGGGCCAGTTTCGGCGGCAGCGGCGCACCGGCGGCCACCGCCGTCCGCACCGCGAGCAGTCGGTCCGGGCCCAGCCCGGCGGGCAGCCCCAGCGGTGGGCGGGGCAGCCGATCCGCGGTCGCCCGGTCCAGCCCGGCCAGCCGCTCGTTGATCGAGTCGACCAGCGCCGGGACGATGAGGTCCAGCGCCGGGGTGTCCGGCAGGACCCGGGCGTCGCTAGCGAGCAGGGTGCGGGTGAGCGCGCCCAGCCCACGCGCGACCGGGGCGAGCAGGTCCGTTCCGGCCCGGCCGTCGGCCAGCGCGGCGAGCAGCGCGTCGGTGGCGCTCAGGGTGGGCACCAGGGCGTACCCCTCGGGTGGGCCCCACGCGCCGTCCGGGCGCTGGCCGCGCAGCAGGAACCCGATCCGCTGGTGGTGCCCCGCCAGCCAGGGGGCGTCGGCGACCAGCCGACCGGTCTCGTACACCGAGGAGGCGACCTGCCCCCAGGGCCGCAGCGCCAGGCCGGCGATCAGCTCGCGGGCGGCGTCCGTGGCCGGGTCTGCCGCCGGATCGCCGCCGGTGGCCCGGTCGTCCAGCACGCGGTACGCGCCGTCACTCATCGCGCACCCCCCAGAAGTCCGACACCTGGTAGAAGCCGCCGGTGAAGGAGATCTGCCGGTGCAGGTAGTCCGCCTGGCGCGGGCAACGCTCGCCGAGGGTGGCCAGTTCCGCCCGGGACCGGGCGGTCAGCTCGGCCAGCCGCGTGTGCACCTGCGCCGGGTCGGCGACCAGCAGCAGCGCGTTCAGGTCACCCCACTCGGCGTCCCGGCCGTGCGTGGCCAGGTCGTTGACCAGCCGCAGCACCTGCTGCACGCCGCGCCCGACGGCCAGCAGGTCGGTCAGCTGGGCGAGGGTCTCGTCGTCGCCGGTGGCGATCCAGTGGGTGACGTTGACGAAGGAGCAGGCGAGGTTGTCGGCATTGTCCAGGTAACCGTCCAGGTCCGGCAGGCGCTGCCCGGTGGCCGGGTCGGTCGGCAGCTTCTTCCAGTCCCACTCGCGGGCCACGGCGGCGAGCATCCGGGCCAGTTCGTCGCGCCAGACCGGGCGCAGCCGGGCGAAGGCCGGCACGGCGGCAAGCTCGTCGCGCAGGTCGGCCAGCAGCCGCGCCAGGTGCCGCCCCGGTGGTGGCGTGCCGCCGTCGGCCACCGCCAGGCAGTCGGTCACCACCGCCCGGACGTCGTCCGCGGACTTGGCGAGGTAGTCGACCTGCCAGTCGGCGGCGAAGACCCAGAGCAGGGTACGGGTGGTGATCCGCAGCTCGGCGGCGGTGTGCCAGGGCGCGGTGAAGGCGATCGCGGTGGCCACCGAGCTGAGCAGCGCCGGGTCGAACGGCCCGGCCTCGAACAGCTCGGGGTGGGCGGCGGTGACGTCCTGCAGGTCGCGTACGCCCCGCACGGCGAGGGCGCTCACCCTGCCCTGCTCGGCGACGGCGTCCAGGTCGGCCCGCACCGGCCGCGGCGCCCCCGTCACGATACGACCGGGCGCTCGACCGGGGTCAGGATCAGCTCGGCTCGCTGCTTGGGTTGCAGGGAGGCGCCCATCCGGGGCGTCAGGTCGACCGGGTGGCGCAGCCGGAAGCGGTAGCGGCTCAGCACGGTGCTGACGATGAGCTGCGCCTCCAGCAGGAACAGGTACTGCCCGAGGCACTGGTGCGGGCCGCCGCCGAACGGGAAGTAGGAGTAGCGGTAGGGCCGCCGGGGCCGCTCCGGGTCGAACCGCTCCGGGTCGAAGAGCTCCGGGTCGTCCCAGAACGTCGACATCCGCTGGGTGACGTACGGGCTGACCAGCACGGTCCCACCGGCCTTGATCCGCACCCCGCCCAGCACGTCGTCGCCGACCGCGGTCCGCGGGATCATCCAACCGGCCGGGTAGAGCCGCAACATCTCGTCGAGCACCATCCGGCCGTAGCGCAGCTCGGGCAGGTGCTCGCGGCGGACCTGGTCGCCGCCGACCACCCGCTCGATCTCGTCGGTCATCAGTTCGGCCACGTCGGGCCGGGACGACAGCACCGGCCAGAGCCAGGAGAGCAGGGCGATGGTGGTCTCGGTGGCGGTGGAGAACATCGCCACCACGTCGCCGCGGATCGCGTACTCGTCGGGGACCCGACCATCCGCCCGGGGCCTGCAGAGGGTCGAGATGATGTCGTCGCCGTCGGTGGGCCGGGCCCGGGCTTCCCGGATGATCGGCAGCACCACCTCGTCAATGGTCCGCACCGCCTCGCGGAACGGCCGGTCGCCGGGCATCGGCACCGCGTACGGCACGAAGGGCACCAGCAGGCGCGGGAGCATCGCGGTGGTGACGGTGTCCAGTGCGGCGCTGATGCGCAGCGCGTCCGGCACCGAGATCCGGTCGGCGAAGAGCACCCGCATGGTGGTGCGCAGCACGATCCGGGTCAGCTCGGCGCCGCCGTCGATCGGGCGCCCGTCCCGGGCCGGCTCCAGCCACTCGTCGACCGCCTCGTTGATCGCCTCGGCCATCTTGTCGACGAGCGTCTCGGCGCGCTTGGCGGTGAACAGCGGTTGCAGCGCGCCCCGGCTGGACTCCCAGACCTCGCCCTCGGCGACCAGGATGGCGTCGCCGACGATCCGGCGGACCGGCCGCCAGAGCAGGCCGTCCCCGTCGCGGGTGTAGTTGGCAACGTTGTCCCGCAGCACCCTCTGCAGGTGCTCCGGGTGACTGACCAGGTAGGGGCGAAACGAGCCGAGGTTCAGTCGGACGACTTCGCCGCCAGCGGCGTCCGCGAAGCCGACCAGCGCGCCGAGCGGGTCGCGGACCATCGCGGGCAGGACGCGGCGGAGCGGGATCGTCCGGGGTTCGGTGCTGACGGGGGCGGGGCCGGCATCGGACACCTGGGACATCGAAACCACGTCTCCTCGTCGTACCGCCGGCCGCAGCGGTCCACTTCGGCCGGTCGGGACTGTGGAACTTTCACCTTCTGGGCGACGGAAGCATCTCACCAAAAGCGGGGCACCTCCAGACCTGCGGCCAGTGAGATTCCACCGCCACGCCAGACCTCCGTCGATGGCACAGCCCTCTGTTAGTCCTGAGTGGATAGTCAGGACAGGCTCCGGCGCAGGTCGGGACGTGACCCACCCTGGCGGCCTGGTCGCGCCGGTCCGGTCGCCCCGCACCGCCGGGCGACCAGGACACCGGGACGGCCGCACGACGTCGCACCGGCCGTGTCCGCGCCGGTGAGCGGGGACGCACCGGTACCCCCGAATCCGGGCGATGCCGGGCACCCTGTGCCAGGCTCTGTGGCATGGACGACAAGACCATCCTGAACCGGATCTCCGAGCTGGTCGACGAGGAACACAAGCTGCGCGCGGCGGCCCAGGCCCACGAGTCGGGCACCGAGGGCGAGGCCAGCGAGCGGCTGCGCAACCTGGAAGAGTCCCTCGACCAGTGCTGGGACCTGCTGCGCCGCCGCCGGGCCGCCCGGCAGACCCACGGCGACCCGGATTCCCAGGGAGAACGCCCCAAGCCCGAGGTGGAGCGCTACCTGCAGTGACCCGCGCGGGCGGGTCGGACGGCCGACCCGGCCGTCCGACCCATCCCGGTCAGCGGACGCCCGCCTCGCGCAGCAGCTCCCCGGTCAGCACGCCGGGATCGGCCTGCTCAGCGGGCAGCCCACGGGCCACGAACCAGGCGCCCACCACCCGCACGTCGCGGGCCAGGAACTCGGGCCCCTGCGGGTTCGCCACCACGTCGACCACCTGCGGCAGGTCGATCACGACCAGCCGGCCCCGGTGCACGAGCAGGTTGTACGGCGACAGGTCGCCGTGCGCGTAGCCGGCCCGGGCCAGCACCCGCAGCGCCTCCACCAGTTGGGCCCAGAGGTCGCGCAGCTCGGCCGGGCCGGGTCGCAGCTGAGCCAGCCGGGGCGCGGCCTGCCCCGACTCGGCGTCGCCGACGAACTCCAGCATCAGCTCGGTGCCGCGTAGCTGCACCGGGTACGGCACGGCGATCCGGTCGTGCCCGGCGCCGATCTCCCAGAGCCGGGCCAGCGCGGCGAACTCGGCCGCCGCCCACTGCCCGGCGATCATCTGTCGGCCGAACGCCGTCCGGCCGGCCATCGCCCGGTTCTCCCGGGAACGGCGCACCCGGCGGCCCTCCAGGTAGCCGGCATCCCGGTGGAACAGCCGGTGCTCGGCGTCCCGGTACCGCTTGACCGCCAGCAGGCAGGAACGGTCGGTATCGGGCACCGCCCGGCGGACCAGGTGTACGTCCGCTTCCTTGCCGGTCTTCAGCACACCCAACTCGGTGTCCTTGGCGGCCAACTCGGTGATCAGCCAGTCCGGGTACGGCTGCGGACCGTGCACGGCGTCGTCCCAGGACGACCAGCGCTCGCCGGTGTCCGGGTCAGGTTCGCCGTCCGGGTCGGCGGGCGGCTCGGCTGGCCGCCCGCGCTTCAGAAACTGCGGTTCGTCGTCGTCAAAGCGGCTCTTGCCGCGGCTCCGGCGCTCCAGCGCCGGAAGGTCATGATCGCGCACTGTGGTGAGGTTCCCTTGGTCGAGGCTGATGAAGGCAGCTGGAAGCGACCTGCGAAGACGGCCATGACCGACCCCCTCTCCTCGACCGGGCGCACGCCCGGGTGCACGATGCGCCGACAATGCTCGCTGCCGCCCCGGCAGGCGGTCAACCGAATTATTCGAGCGCCGCCCTGCCGGCCGGCGCGGTCCCGAGCGGCGGCAGAACGCGCGGCCGGCGACCCGTCAGCCGGCGAGCACGGTGGCCACCGCGGCGATCAGCCCGTCCACGGTGCGGCTCGGCGCGAACCTGACGTCCGTCCAGGTACGCCCCCGGTGCAGCCAGACGCTGGGCAGCCCGACCGCGGCGGCACCGCCGATGTCCGCCTCCGGACTGTCACCGACCACCCAGGCGCCGCGAAGCGGCATCCGGACCCGCTGCGCGGCGAGCGCGAAGATCCGCGGGTTGGGCTTGCTGACCCCGGCCTCCTCGGAGATCACCCAGTCGGCGACGTAGCGGTCCAGGCCGGTCTGGCGGATCTTGGCGTCCTCCACCCGTACCGTGCCGTTGCAGACCACCACCGGCACCCAGCCGGCGTCGTCGGCGATCCGCAGCGCGCAGGCGGTCAGCGGATCGAGCCGGGTCTGCGCCACCACCCCGTCGTGCAGCTCCTCCACCAGGTCGATCGAGGGGATGCGCAGCTCGTAGCGGTCCCGGATGGCGTCGGCCAGATCCCAGCGATCGGTCAGCCCGTCGGCGTCGATCGAGATCAGCCAGTCGATGTCGGTGGAGGGCGCGCCGACGCCGTCCAGGAAGCGCTGACCCCAGCGGCGGAACGGCCCGGCCCGATCCAGCAGGGTGTTGTCCAGATCCAGCAGGAGCAGTGGCACTCGGGCACCCTACGGGACCCACGTGTCCGCCAACAGATCCGGCCGGTATCGACCTGACGACGGGCTCAACCGGGCAGCGACACCCGCGGGCCGCCCTGGTGCGGCAGCCGATCGGCGAGCATCGAATGAGCCGCCCGGGTGGCCGCGAGCTCGGCCGGGTCCAGGGTCGCCACCAGTACCGAGGTGCCCTCGTCGGCACCCCGGGCCAGCACCCGTCCCTGCGGGTCGTAGATCGCCGCGCCGCCGTTGAACCGCCACGGGTCGGCGCCCCCGACCGCGTTGGCGAAGACCACGAACATGGTGTTGTCCAGGGCACGAGCGGCGTAGTACAGGTCCCGGCGGTGCGCGGAGCCGGCCAGGTAGCCGCTGGGGCACAGGTAACCGTGTGCGCCATCGAGGGCGGCGGCGCGGGCGTGCTCGGGGAAGCAGCCGTCGTAGCAGATGCCCAGGCCGAGCCGCCAGTCGTCGACGAGCAGCGTGGCACCCCGCCCGCCGGGGCTGAACAGCTCGCGCTCGTCGCCCCACAGCTGCTGCTTGTCGTACCCGACGCGGACCGCGCCGGCACGGTCGACCACCAGCGCGGCGATGGTCCGCCGGCCGTCCGGGTGCCGGGCCGCGGCGCCGACCAGCACGGTGACGCCGGCCTCGCGCGCCGCGGCGCGCAGCGGGTCGAGCCGGGGGTCGGCGACCATTCCGGCCGGGTCGACCGCGACGTCGGTGCCGGCCGGGTCGGCGGCGAGGGCCGGCGGGTGGTACGCGCAGAGGTACAGCTCGGGCAGGACGGCCACCCGGGCGCCCTGCCCACCGGCCCGGCGGACCAGGTCGGCGGCGGCGATCGCGTTGCCGGCGACGTCTCCGGGCGTCGGCGTTGCCTGGACGGTGGCCACGGTCAGCGGGGCGGCGGGCACGGTGCGGGGCGGGGTCACCGGGCGATGGTAGCGGTGACCCGCACCGGCCGGCATACCAAGCCGTACGTACGGTTTGCATCACCGGGGGTGACCTGCAACGATCGACGCGTGCCCAGAGTAAGCCAGGATCAGCTCGACGCGCGCCGGCAGGAGATCCTCGCCGCCGCGCGCGCGTGTTTCGCCCGGCACGGTTACGAGGGGGCAACCGTACGCCGCCTCGAGGAGGCCACCGGGCTCTCCCGGGGCGCCATCTTCCACCACTTCCGGGACAAGGACTCGCTCTTCCTCGCCGTCGCCGAGGACGACGCGGCGGCCATGGTGGAGACGGTGGCCCGCAACGGTCTGGTGCAGGTGATGCGCGACCTGCTGGCCGGCGCGGTCTCCCCGGACACCACCGGCTGGCTCGGCAGCCAGTTGGAGGTCTCCCGCCGGCTGCGCACCGACCCGGCGTTCGCCAAGCGTTGGGCGGAGCGGTCCGCCGCGATCGCCGAGGCAACCCGGGACCGGCTGGCCCGCCAGCGCGACGCCGGGGTGCTGCGCGAGGACGTACCGATCGACGTGCTGGCCCAGTTCCTGGAGCTGGCCTACGACGGCCTGGTGCTGCACCTGGCGATGGGCCGGCCGGCCGGCGACCTGGGGCCCGTGCTTGACCTGGTCGAGGAGGCGGTCCGCCGCCGCTGAGCGGTCCCGCCGCAACACCGGGGCGCCGACCGTGGCGGCGCTGCTCCACAATGGGGCCGCCGATCCCTCCGGCGACAGGAGCAGCCGATGACCAACCTCGCCGCGTCGGGCGACACCTGGGGCATCCCCGGCCCGACCTTCCTCCGGCTCTACCTCGTAGCGACCGCCGTCATGATCGCGCTCGCGGTGTGGCACCGGGTCCGCCGGCCAGCCAACGCCCCGGACACGGTGTCGGGGCCGCTCAGTCCCCAGGAGGCCGCATACCTCAACGGTGGTCCCCGCCTCGCGGTGCACGCCGCGGTCGGTGGCCTGCGCGGTGCTGGGGCGATCGGTGTCGGCCCGGACCGCCGGCTGCTCGCCACCGGCTCGGCGCCGACCGGCCTCACCCCGCTGGACCAGGCGGTGTACTGGGCCGTCCATCAGCGCGCCCGAGCCGGTGAGCTGCCCCAGGACCAACGGGTCCGTACCGCGCTCAACCAGCTCCGCACCGGTCTCGAACAGCGTGGACTGCTGCTCAGCGACGAGCGGCGGGCCGCCTCCCGGCACTGGACCCTGGGCCTCGTCGGCCTGCTGGCGATCGGCGGGTACCGGCTCTTCGCCGGGCTGTCCAACGGGCGCTCGGTGGGCTACCTGGTGCTCACCATGGCCGCGATGCTGCCGGTGCTGCTGGTGCTGTGGCGGGCGCCGGTACGTACCCGGGCTGGTCGCGCCGCGCTGCGCGACCTGCGCCGCCAACACACCCACCTGGCCCCCGCCTCGTCCCCCGCGTACGCCACCTATGGCGCGGCCGGCGCCGCGATGGGCGTGGCACTGTTCGGCACCGCCTCGCTCTGGGCACTCGACCCGGGCTTCGCCGAGCAGGCCGAGATCCAGCGCCAGGCGGCGTCCGGCAGTGGCTGGTCGTCCGGCTCCAGCGGCGGGGATGGCGGTGGGGACAGCTCCGGCGGCGGCAGCTCCTGCGGCGGTGGCGGGTGCGGCGGTGGCGGCGGGTGCGGTGGTGGCGGCGGGTGCGGCGGATGACCGGCCCGTCCGGCGTCGGCATCGGCTGGCGTCCGGAGATCGCAGGCTTCGTGGCCGAGCTGCCCGGGCTGCGCTTCGTCGAGGTGGTGGCCGAGTCGGTTTCCGCGACCGGGCCCCTCCCGCCGGGCCTGGCGCAGCTGCGCGAGCGCGCGGTGACGGTCGTACCCCACGGGGTGCGGCTCTCCCTCGGCGGCACCGAGCCGGTCGACCCCGCCCGGGTCGCCCACCTGGCCGCGGTGGCGCAGCGGGTCGACGCCCCGCTGGTCAGCGAGCACATCGCCTTCGTCCGGGCCGGCGGCCTGGAGGCCGGGCACCTGCTTCCGCTGCCGCGCAGCCGGGAGGCGGTCGACGTGGTCTGTGCCAACGTGGCCCGAGCGCAGGCAGAGCTGCCGGTGCCGATCGCCCTGGAACCGATCGCCGCGCTGGTCGACTGGCCCGACGACGAGCTGGACGAGGGGGACTTCCTCACCGAGATCCTGGACCGGACCGGGGCGCTGCTGCTGCTGGACGTCGCCAACGTGTACGCCAACGCCCGCAACCGGGGCACCGACCCGCTCGCGCTGCTGGACCGGCTGCCACTGGACCGGGTCGGATACGCGCACGTGGCCGGCGGCGCCGAACACGGCGGCTTCTACCACGACACGCACACCGATGCGGTGCCCCCGGCGGTGCTGGAGCTGGTCGGCGCGCTCTGTGCCCGGCGACGACCGCCGGCGCTGCTGCTGGAGCGCGACGGCGGGTACCCACCGGCAGCCGAGCTCCGCGCCGAGTTGGACGCCCTGGCCACCGCCGCGGGCTTCCCAGCCGTGACTTAACGCTTCCCCACGGATGAAACCGGGGGATTTCCGGCTCGGACCGCATCCGACCCCCCCCCCCCCCCCCCCCCCCCCCCCATCCCGTAGGGAGGTGATCGCATGTCTCACGTCGTCAGCACCGGCACGGTCGCGCTCTACCGTGGCGAGGATCGTCCTCGCGGCGTTCGCGTCACGGCAGGCGGTGAAACCGCAGGCCGCGCACTCGAAGACTCTGACAGCCAACCCGATGCGCTGCTTGGCTCTCGCCGCGCACGAGGAACACGTCATGGTCGTGTACGCGGGCGGAACCAGCACCACCTTCCGGCCCGCCCGCATGCCCTGCTGGATCAGTTCCCGCTTGGCCGCGCCGATCGCGGCGTCAGCGGCCTTACGTGCCATCGTGGACCTGGCCAGGAACGTCGGTTTGAAATCCTCCACGGCGATCACCTGATGGTGGTCGACGACCCGTTTCGCCCACTGCCGGGAGTCGTGGCTGTTCTGCCGGGCGGATTTCTTGTGCAGCTTCGCCGCCGCGCGCTTGGCCCTGCGGTAGCCGTTCGACTGCGCATGGCCCGTCGAGCGGCGTCGGCGAGCCATCTTCCGCTGCGCCCTGGCCAACTCGGCGGCGCACCGCTTGCGATGCCCGAGGTGCGGCAGGTCGAATCGGGCGTCGGTGGTTGTGGCGGTGACCTTCACGCCCCAGTCAATGCCGATTGCCCCGGACGCCTCGGGTGCGGCGGCTGCCTCGCGGCGGACGACGAACGACGCGTACCAGTGCCCGAGGCTGTCTTGGTAGACGCGCACGCTGGTCGGCGGGAACGGCAGATCCCGGGACCACACGACGGGCACGGTGATCCCACCGGCAAGGCGCAGCCGCCCGTCGGCGATGGTGAAGCCGCGCATGGTGTATTCCATGCTGGGCAGCGACCTTTTACGGGTTTTCACCGTCGGCCGTCCACGGCCTTTTACGGTGAACGAGTGGCGCAGCGATGCCGCGTAGGTGCGCAGGGTTTGTTGCTGGGCGACTTGCGAGCCTTCACGCAGCCACACGTTTCGGGCACGGGCTTCGGTGAGCATCTTGGACAGGGCGCCGAAGGTGGGCTTCGCACCGATCTTCTGCTGGTGCACGGCCTCGTTCCACAGGAATCGGCAGCGGCCCCACTCGGCGAGCAGTGCGGCCGTCGCGGTCGCACCGGGGCGCAGCCGGTAGGTGTAACGGACTACCTGCAGCACGGCATTCACTCTAGAACACGGCGTCGCCTAGTGCCGGTGTGGATGAGGTCAGATCCAACAACAACGTCGTCTACCGCTGCAAACACCACGTCGTGTGGTGCCCGAAGTACCGCCGCCCCTCCTCACCGGGGCAGTGGACGACCGGCTCAAACAGATCATTCGCGAGGTGTGCGCCGAACGAGACGCTCCCATCGAGGCAATCGAGACCATGCCCGATCAGGTCAACCTGCTGGTCGTCTGCGACCCGCAGTACGGCATCCACCGACTCGTCAAGCAGATCAAGGCCAGGTCGTCGCGACTTCTGCGGCAAGAATTTCCGCACCTCAAATCCGGGCTTCCAACCTTGTGGACCAACAGCTACTTCGTCGCCACGACCGGCGGCGCGACCTCAGAGGTGGTCAAACGCTATGTCGAAAACCAGCGCGACGTCTGAAACGGTCCCTTACCTCCCCACGGCAAAAGCCGGGTTTCTCGGGACCGACCGATGACCGACGCACGCGACGGCACCGGCGCGCGGCCACCCGTCGATCTCACAAGGCTCGCCGACCGGCAGGCGGAGCTGGTGGCGACGCTGGTCGCCGGAGGGCCGCCACCGGCGGGGTTCGCACCGGCCCAGCTCGCCGCCACGCGGGCGGCGCTGCTGCGCAAGCGGGCTGGCGAGGTGGCCCGGCACTGGCCGCTGCTCGCCGCCGGCCTCGGCGCCGGCTGGTCGTCGACCTTTGCCGGCTGGGCCGCCGGCCGTCCCACCGCTGGCTCACTGCGGGACGGCTGGGACCTGGCCCGGGCGCTGCGCGAGCGCGGCGCGCTGCCCCCGGCGGGCGCCGAGGAACTGGCCGCCCGGGAGGCCCGTCTGCGCTATGACGGGCGCCGGGCGCCGAGTCCGCGCCGGCTGCCGGCGATGGCCCGCGCCGGCGGCGCCGTGGCGGTGCAGATCGCCGGCCGGGTACGCCTGCTGCGCCCCGCCCCGCGTCCACCGGCGGCACGGCCCGCCGCCGATGGCGACGGCGCACCGGATGCGGCAGGATCGGCGGTATGGATCTCGGACTGACCGACCGGGTGTACGTGCTCACCGGCGCCTCCCGCGGCCTGGGCTACGCGACGGCGCAGTGCCTGGTCGCCGACGGGGCCCGGGTGGTGCTCTCGGCCCGGGACGCCGACGGGGTGGCCGCCGCCGCACAGCGGCTGGGTGGACCGGAGCGGGCGGTCGGGCTGACCGCCGACCTGGCCGACCCGGAAACCCCTGATCAGCTCGTCGCGGCGGCCCGGGAGCACTTCGGTCGGCTCGACGGCGCACTCATCTCGGTCGGCGGCCCGCCGCCCGGCAACGCCGCATCGGTCACCGACGAGCAGTGGCGGCACTCGTTCGAGACCGTCTTCCTGGGCACCGTCCGCGCGGTACGCACGGTCGCCGGCGCGCTGCCCGAGGGCGGCGCGATCGGGCTGGTGCTCTCCACCTCGGCCCGCGGGCCGGTGCCCGGCCTCGGCATCTCCAACGGCCTTCGGCCGGGTCTGGTCGGGGTCGCCAAGGACATCGCGGACGACTACGGCCCGCGCGGCGTACGGGTGGTCGGCCTGCTGCCCGGCCGGATCCTGACCGACCGCAACCGCGAACTCTTCGCCGCCACCGGCGACCCGGAACGGGCCCGCGCCGAGGCGGAGGCCAGCATCCCGTTGCGGCGCATCGGCGACCCGGCCGAGTTCGGCCGGGTGGCCGCGTTCGTGCTCTCCCCCGCCGCGAGCTACCTGACCGGCCTCACCGTACCGGTCGACGGTGGCGCGCTGCGCGGGCTGTGACGCCCGGCGCGGGCCGCCGAGCCCTGGCCGTGCCGCCCGAGAAGCCCGTGCGGTGACGCCCGGCCCGGACCGGCGAGCCAGCGACGTTGCCGGACATCCCCGGCCGACGCGGGCGGAGCTGGCCACCGCTGCGGACCGGACCATCCCCGATGTGCTCGCGCCGGGCCTGGCGGTGCTCTTCGTCGGCATCAACCCGGGCCTCTGGTCGGCCGCCACGGGTTGGCATTTCGCCCGGCCCGGCAACCGGTTCTGGCCGGCGCTGCACCGAGGCGGGTTCACCCCCCGGCTGCTGCACCCGAGCGAGCAGGACGAGCTACCCGCCCTCGGCCTCGGCATCACCAACATGGCCGCCCGGGCCAGCGCCCGTGCCGACGAACTGACCACTGAGGAGTTGCTCGACGGGGCTCGGCTGCTGGCCGCCGCCGTGGCCCGGTACCGGCCGCGCTGGGTGGCGGTGGTGGGGGTGACCGCGTACCGGATCGGTTTCGGTCGGCCGAAGGCCACCTTCGGGCCGCTGCCGGAGCAGCTGGCCGGGGCGCGGCTGTGGGTGTTGCCCAACCCGAGCGGCCTGAACGCGCACTTCACGCCGGTCACCCTGGGCGCCGCGTTCGCCGAGCTGCGCGTCGCGACCGGTCTGCCGGACCGCCGCCCGGCCTGAGTCGGTGTGCCGCGGCGGGTAGGTCAGTTGGCGGCGGCCGGTGGCAGCGCCTCGTCGGCGATGTAGGTGCCCAGCGGCATGACCACCGGCTCGGGGCCGGTCGCGTCCACGTACGGGGTGGGCGAGTCGGCGACCGCGAACTGGGTCCGGTACAGCTCAGCGTAGAGCCCGCCGACCGCCACCAACTCGTCGTGCCGCCCCCGCTCGACGATCCGCCCGCCGTCCAGGACCAGGATCTGGTCGGCGTCGCGGACCGTGGAGAGCCGATGCGCGATCACCAGCGCCGTCCGCCCGGCCAGCGCCACCGACAGCGCTCGCTGCACCGCCGCCTCACTCTCCGAGTCGAGGTGCGCGGTCGCCTCGTCGAGGATCACGATCGACGGGGCCTTGAGCAGCAGCCGGGCGATGGCGATGCGCTGCTTCTCGCCGCCGGAGAACCGGTAGCCGCGCTCCCCCACCGTGGTGTCCAAGCCGTCGGGCAGCGACCGGACCAGGTCGGCGACCTGAGCGCCGGCCAGCGCGGCCCAGATCTCGTCGTCGGTGGCGTCCGGCTTGGCGTAGCGCAGGTTCTCGGCGATCGTCTCGTGGAACAGGTGCGAATCCTGGGTGACCACGCCGATCTCGTCGCGCAGGGAGGCGAGCGTCGCGTCGCGCACGTCCACCCCGCCGACCAGCACCTGCCCGTCGGTGACGTCGTAGATCCGGGAGATCAGCATGGACAGCGTCGACTTGCCGGCGCCGGACGGGCCGACCAGGGCGACCATCTGGCCCGGCTCGACGCTGAACGAGACACCCTTGAGCACCGGCTCGTTGACGGTCCGATCGAGCGTGGCGACCTCTTCCAGCGAGGCGAGGGAGATCTCGGCGGCGCTCGGGTAGCGGAACCGCACGTCCCGGAAGTCGACCCGGCCGGTGCCCCGGGGCACCGGCACCGCGTCGGGCTTCTCCACGATGCCCGGCTTGAGGTCGAGCACCTCGAAGACCCGGTCGAAGGAGACCAGCGCGCTCATCACGTCCACCCGGACGTTGGAGAGCGCGGTGAGCGGGCCGTACAGGCGGGTGAGCAGCAGCGCGAGGGTCACCACCGTGCCCGCCGTCACGCCGCCGGTCACCGCGAGCCAGCCGCCGAGACCGTAGGTGAGGGCCTGGGCCAGCGAGGCGACCAGCAGCATCGCCACGAAGAAGGTGCGCGAGTACATGGCGGACTGGATGCCGATGTCCCGTACCCGCTCGGCCCGACCGGCGAACCGGCTGGCCTCGATCTCGGGCTGGCCGAAGAGCTTCACCAGCAACGCGCCGGCCACCCCGAACCGCTCGGTCATGGTCGCGTTCATCTTGGCGTCGAGGTTGTACGACTCGCGGGTGATGTCGGCCAGCCGGCGGCCGACGCGGCGGGCCGGGATGATGAAGATCGGCAGCAGCACCAGCGAGAGCGCGGTGATCTGCCAGGAGAGGGTGAACATCACCGCGGCGGTGAGCACCAGTTGGATGACGTTGCTGACCACGCCGGACAGGGTGGAGGTGAACGCCCGCTGGGCGCCGAGCACGTCGTTGTTGAGCCGGCTGACCAGCGCGCCGGTCTGGGTGCGGGTGAAGAACTGCAACGGCATCCGCTGCACGTGGTCGTAGACCCGGGTGCGCAGGTTGAGGATGATGCCCTCGCCGATGCGGGCCGAATACCACCGCTGGGCCAGTGAGAGCAGCGCGTCGGCGACCGCCAGGCCGGCGATGAACAGGGCCAGCCGGATCACCAGCCGGCCAGCCTCGGTGCCGCCCCGGTTGATCGCGTTGATCACGTCACCGGCGAGCACCGGGGTGGCCACGCCGATGATGGCGGCCAGCACCACGGTGGCCAGGAAGACGCCGATGTCGCGCCGGTAGGGGTGGGCGAAGGCCACGATCCGCCGGGCCACCCCGTGCTTCAGCCGGTGGGTGGAGACCTCGTCGCGGTTGCGCATCGACCGGAGCATGCTCCACCCCGCCATGCCACCGCCGGACATCGGGTTGGACACCGCGCACCTCCGGGTTGTCGGGCAGACCGCTCCGTCAGGTCAATTCTCCCGACGACTCTGACAACCTCGGTCGTAACCCGGATCTTCCCGAATGGTCCTTACTATTCTCCCCGGCCGGCGAGGTCACGCAGCCGGCGGGTCTGCGCCTCCCGCTCGGCGCGCTGCTGGTCGGCATGCGACCGCCCGGACGCGCCGGCGATCAACGCCTTGATCTCCACCACCGCGTCGCGGGCACCGGCGAGCAGGCCGGCGGTCAGGTCACGGACCGCACCGTCCAACTCGGCGGGTGGTACGACCAGGTTGGCCAGCCCGATCCGGTCCGCCTCGGCGGCGTCCAGCCGACGGCCGGTCGCGCAGATCTCCAGCGCCCGGGCATAGCCCACAAGCTCGACGAGGCGCTTGGTGCCGGCCAGGTCGGGCACCAGGCCAAGGGTCACCTCGGCCATTGACAGCTTCGCGTCGGCGGCCAGGACCCGCAGATCACAGGCGAGCGCGAGCTGGAAACCAGCGCCGATCGCGTGGCCGTGCACGGCCGCCACGGAGATGACGTCCGGCCGGTGCAGCCAGGTGAAGGCGGCCTGGAACTCGGCGATGTGGTCCGCGCAGGCCTGCTCGGGCAGAGTGGCCAGCTCGGCGAAGGACCCCGGGCCGGAAGCGCCGGCCACCGCGAGGTCGAGGCCGGCGGAGAACGCGCGCCCCTCGCCCCGGACCACCACCACCCGAACGTCGCCGGGCAGGTCGCGGGAGAAGTCGCTCAACGCGCGCCACATGGCGGGCGTCTGGGCATTGAGCACGTCGGGCCGGCACAACGTCACCGTGGCAACCGGCCCGTCGCAGCTCAGCCGGACCCCGGTCGCCTCGGCGGTCACCGGGCGGCCCGGGGTGCGGCGCTGGTCGACGACGCTGGGGGGCAGGTCACGCCTTCTTGCGGCGCCGGGCGCCGCCACGCTGACGCAGTTGCACCCCGGACTCGGTGAGCACTCGGTGGATGAACCCGTAGGAACGGCCCGTCGAGGCCGCCAGGGCGCGGATGCTCTCCCCCGAGGTGTACCGCTTTACCAGGTCCTTGGCGAGCGTCTGACGCTCGGCTCCGACGATCCGGCGACCCTTCTCAGTGCTGGTGGCTGTGCCAGTGGCTGCCATGCTGTGTCCTCACGTCCCAGACTGTGCGGTTCGGATACGGTCCCACCTATTAGACCGCCTCGGACGATCATGCGCCAGATATCAACTCTTCGCCAACCGACACGCTATGCAATGTCAGCTTCCCGATAGCGTGATGCTGGCAACCGGCCCCGTCACACCGGCCGGGCGTACCACCGCCGCCGCTCGGCAGCGCCCGTCGACGACCCGTACCCTGCGGTCGTGATCGACCTGTTGGGCACGGCGGCCGGGGCGGCCGTGGTCTTCGCCGCCACCGACATCGACGACATCGTCATCCTGACCCTGTTCTTCGTCACCGCCCGCCGCACCGGCCGACCGCGGCCATGGCAGATCGTCGCCGGGCAGTACCTCGGCATCGGGACGCTGGCGGTGGCCAGCGCGGTGGTCGCCGCCGGCCTGCTGGTGGTGCCCGACCCGTGGACCGGGCTGCTCGGGCTGCTGCCGATCGCGCTCGGGGTCCGCGCCCTCGTGCGGCGCGACGACGACGAGGCACCCGCCGTGGTGGCCTCCACGCTCGGGGTGGCCGGGGTGACGATCGCGAACGGCGCCGACAACGTGGCCGTCTACGTACCCGTGTTCCGGGCCTTCGGCCCCGCCGACAGCGCGGTCTTCCTGCTGGTCTTCGTGCTGCTCATCGCGGTGTGGTGCGCCGCCGGAGCCTGGCTGGGCGGGCACCGGAGGGTGGTCCGGCTGGTCGAGCGCGCGGGCCACTGGCTGGTGCCGGCGCTCTTCGTCGGCATCGGCTTGGTGATCCTGGTCAGCTCCGGCGTACTCGGCCGGCTGGTCAACCAGCTCGGCTGAGAACGGCCCGGTCGGACCGCCCGCAGGGCACGTCGACCGGGGCGGTCAGGCCAGCTCGACCAGCTCGAGCAGGTCGTCGCTCCAGGCGTCCTCGTCGCCGTCGGGCAGCAGGATGGCGCGGTCCGGCTTGAGCGCCAGCACCGCCCCCGGGTCGTGGGTGACCAGCACGATCGCGCCCGGGTAGTTGGCGATCGCGTCGAGCACCTGCTCCCGGCTGACCGGGTCGAGGTTGTTCGTCGGCTCGTCGAGCAGCAGCACGTTGGCACCGGAACAGACCAGGGTCGACAGGGCCAGCCGGGTCTTCTCGCCGCCGGAGAGCACCCCCGCCGGCTTGTTCACGTCGTCGCCGGAGAAGAGGAACGCGCCGAGAATCTTGCGCAGGTCGGTGTCGGACTGCTCAACGGCGGCGGCGCGCATGTTCTCCAGCACCGTCCGCTGCACGTCCAGCGTCTCGTGCTCCTGGGCGTAGTAGCCCAGCCGCAGCCCGTGCCCGGCGTGCACCTCGCCGGTGTCCGGCGTGAGCAGCCCACCGAGCATCCGCAGCAGCGTCGTCTTGCCGGCGCCGTTGAGCCCGAGGATGGCCACGCGGGAGCCGCGGTCCACCGCCACGTTGACGTCGGTGAAGATCTCCAGCGAGCCGTACGACTTGGACAGGCCGGTCGCGGTCAGCGGGGTCTTGCCGCACGGCGCGGGGTTGGGGAAGCGCACCTTGGCCACCCGGTCGGAGACCCGCACCTCCTCCAGGCCGGAGATCAGCTTCTCGGCCCGGCGGGCCATGTTCTGCGCGGCGACGGTCTTGGTGGCCTTGGCCCGCATCTTGTCGGCCTGCGCCATCAACGCGCCGGCCTTCTTCTCCGCGTTGGCCCGCTCCCGGCGGCGGCGCCGCTCGTCGGTCTCGCGCGCCTCCAGGTACGCCTTCCAGCCCAGGTTGTACACGTCGACCACGGACCGGGTGGCGTCCAGGAACCAGACCTTGTTGACCACCGACTCCAGCAGTGCGCCGTCGTGGGAGATCACGATCAGACCGCCCTTGTGGTTGGCGAGGAAGCCGCGCAGCCAGGTGATCGAGTCGGCGTCGAGGTGGTTGGTCGGCTCGTCGAGCAGCAGGATGCCGCCGCCGTTCTCGCCGGCGTCGCGGAACAGGATCCGGGCCAGCTCGATGCGCCGGCGCTGACCGCCGGAGAGGGTGCCGATGGTCTGTGCGAGCGCGCGGTCCGGTAGGCCGAGGTTGGCGCAGATCCGGGCGGCCTCGGCCTCGGCGGCGTACCCACCCAGGGCGGCGAACTGGTCCTCCAACGCACCGTAGCGACGGACCAGTTTCTCGTCGGTGTCCTCGGCGAGCTGGGCCTCGAGCTGCTGCATCTGGGCCATCAGCACGTCCAGGCCGCGGGCGGAGAGCACCCGGTCGCGGCCGGTCGCCTGCAGGTCGCCGGTACGCGGGTCCTGCGGCAGGTAGCCGATGGCGCTGCGCTGGTCGATCTGCCCGGCGTACGGCTGCCCCTCACCGGCGAGCACCTTCAGCGTGGTGGTCTTGCCGGCACCGTTGCGGCCGACGAGGCCGATCCGGTCACCGGGCTGCACCCGCAGGGTGGTGTCGGACAGCAGGATCCGTGAGCCGGCACGGAGTTCCAGGCCGGTGGCAGTGATCATTTCTTCGGGCTCGCTCTCGGGGAGTGGAAGGCTGACTCGGGGCACGCGAAACGGCCGGCGGGCCCAGTGGCCCGGCGGCGCGGGGCGGTTCAGCCTTCGCAGCGCAGCACCTGACAAGTGTACCGGGCGCTCCCGGGCGGCCCCGCCGCGATTACCACTCAAGATCATCGGGTACCGGAACGGTTGTCCGGACCCGGTCCGGCATTGAGGCGACACGGCGACATCGAAACGACAGTGACGGACATACGGCGATCGGGGTCAGCATGGAACTCAACGAGCGGGCCGAACTCGACACCTCCCAGGTCAACGACCGGGGCCGAGGCGGCGGGGCAGGCGGTGGACTCGGCATTCCGCTGCCCGGCGGCGGTGGTCGCGGCGGGCTGGTCGGCATCGTGGTGGCCGTGCTGGTCGCCCTGCTGGGCGGCGGGTTCGGCCTGAACGCGATGACCAACGGCGACGAGGGCGGGCAGGCCGGCGGCACTGACCTGGAGCAGCTGTGCTCGCGCGACAACCCCCAGCGCTTCGACGACGCCCGCTGCCGCAACCTGCTCTTCGTCAACAGCATCCAGGCCTACTGGCAGCAGGCGTACCCGGAGCTGGGCAACGGGAAGTACGAGCCGACCGACACCAACTTCTTCCAGGCCGCCGTGAACACCGGCTGCGGGCAGGCCGACTCGGGTGTCGGCCCGTTCTACTGCCCGGCCGACCGGCAGGTGTACATCGACCTGAGCTTCTACGACGAGCTGGCGTCCCGGTTCGGCGCCAAGGGCGAGTTCGCCCAGCCCTACGTGCTCGCCCACGAGTACGGACACCACATCCAGAACCTGCTCGGCACCAACGAGCGGGCCGGCCAGGGCGACCAGAGCGGCCCCCGCTCCGCCTCCGTACGGCTGGAGTTGCAGGCCGACTGCTACGCCGGCGCCTGGGCCAAGCACGCCACCGAGAGCAAGGACAAGACCGGCCAGGAACCGCTGTTCAAGTCGATCACCCCGACCGACATCAGCGAGGCTGTGCAGGCCGCCGAGGCGATTGGCGACGACAGCATCCAGGAACGCTCCGGTGGGCAGGTCAACCCGGACCAGTTCACCCACGGCACCTCCGCGCAGCGGCAGCGCTGGTTCCAGCAGGGCTTCGACCGTGGCGACCCGAAGACCTGCGACACCTTCGGCACCGACCAGCTCTGACCTCCCCTCCCCTCCCCCGACGAGGTCTCCGCCCGGCGGGGGGTGGGGCGGGGGGGCCGGGGCTCGCCAGGAACCCCGGCCTTTCCTCTCTCAGCACCACCGTCAACCGCTGAGGTCAGTCGGGTGCCGGGTCGCGCAGCCGGATCCGCACCGCACGGGCCGCAGCCACCGCAGCGACGAGCACCGCGTGTCGAGGCTCCGGAACGTCGAGCAACCGCTCGGCCCGCAGCGGCACGAGCGGGGCCAACCGCCGATCGGCCAGCACCGAGTCCACCGCCCGCCGGTCACCGCCGCAGACCACCGCGGTCAGCGCCGCCGCCTCCGGCAACAGCAGCCGTACGGCCAGCTCCGCCGCATCACCCAGCGCCGCCTTGGCCTGGTTGTCGCGCCGCCGGGCGAACCGCTGCTGTGACCATCCCCCCGCGGCGGTGCGCCCCTGCACGTACCGGGTGTCCACCTTGGAGACGACGAGGTCGGCGCCCTCGGCCACACCGACGGCCACCGCGCCCTTGCGGGCCAGGAGCAGGCCGATCCGGCGGGGCGCGACGGCGGCGGCAACGAACCCGGCGACGTCGCCGCTGGCCGGCGACCCGGGCGGGGCGTACAGCTCGGCGGTGGTCCCGTCGGGGGCGGTGAGCAGCAGACCGTACTCCCGCGCGGTGATGGTGTGCGGGCCGTGCCGGTCGGCGAAGCCCTCCACCCAGCGGCCGACGCGGGCCGGGTCGACCTCCACCCACCGGCCTCCCCCGGCTGCGGGTCGACTGGTCACCGCCCGACGGTACGGCACGACGAGGCAGATCGGGCGGTCAGGCGGGGACCGCTCAGCCCGGCAGCAGCGCGACCACCGCCAGCGCGGCGATCAGCGCGCTGGAGACCAGGCCGGTGACCAGCCGCCCGGGCGGGCTGCTCAGTGCCCGGCCGACCACGGTGCCACCGCCGGCGATGAGCATCTGCCAACTCGCCGACGCCAGGAACACGCCCGCCACGAAGAGCGCCGCGTCGCCCGTCTCCGCGTCGGCGGTCTCCCGACGACCGAGCACCAGCGCGGTGAAGTACAGCACCGTCGCCGGGTTCAGCAGGGTCAGCCCGAGCAACGCCGCGTAGGCCCGTCCGGGAGTGCTCAAACCCCGACCGACGGGTGCCGCCGGGGTCTGCCGCGAGCGATGGGCGGACCAGGTCCGCCACAGGCCATGCGCGGCGAGACCCAGCAGGACGACGGCCGCGACCACCCGCAGCGGCCCGGCGACCGGCGCGATGACCCCGGCCAGGCCGGCGCCACCGAGCGCCGCGACCGCCGCATAGAGCCCGTCGGCCGTCGCCACCGCGAGCGCCGCGGCCGCGCCGACCCGAAACGAGGTACGAGCACTCAGGCCCAGGATGAGGATCGCGATCGCTCCGACGGGAATGGCGACGCCGTAACCGGCCACCAGACCGGCCAGGAACGCCCCGCTCACGGACGTCGGTGTCGGGCCGAGGCTCGTCGCCGGACCGGCCGCTGTCGACGCACGGCAGTCGCCGCACGAACAAGGACCTGCATCGGGTACGCCTCAGTCACACGCGCATCCTGCGCGCCGAAGCCACACCCCCGCCACCGGATTTCCGCGCCCCGCGCCCGAGGCCCGAGGCCCGAGGCCCGAGGCCCGAGGCCCGAGGCCCGAGGCCCGAGGCCCGAGGCCCGAGGCCCGAGGCCCGAGGCCCGAGGCCCGAGGCCCGAGGCCCGATCCATGAAGTAGTGGGCTCACCAACTGGCGGCAGGCACTCCTTCCGGGATCGAGCACGATCATGGGGCTGACAAGGCCGCCAGGCCGATCAGGGCTTTCGGGCGGGCCAGTGGGGGTGGCGACCGAGGTAGGAGAGCAGGACGCTGACCTCGTCGGCCTCCGGACCGGGGTCGATCGCCGGGTCGTACACGCCATAGGCCCGCAGCGGCTCGACGATCTGCCGAGCGACCACCAGCAGGGGACGGGCCAGTTCGTCGCCGAGCGGGGACGGCTGGCCGGTGGCCGTCGCGATGTCCCAGGCGTGCACTGCCGCGTCGAGGGCGCACGCGACGGCGCCAACCTGGGCCGGCAGCTTGCCCTGGGGCAGCGGCGTGGGCACCTGCGGGTCGTCGTCGGCGACACCCGCCCAGGCTCGGGCGGACGCGTCGAGGGCGGCGCGTAGGCCGACCAGCTTGTCCCCGTCGATCCGACCGGAGGGTGCGAACGGGTCCTCTGCCGGCCCCGGCCCGCCGACGATCGCCGCCACGTAGGCGATCTGGTCGTCGGTCGCGTGCTGAAGCACCTGGGTGACCGTCCACCGCTTGCACGGGGTGGGCCGATCCCAGGCGTCGGCCGGGACCCCCTCGGCGGCCGTCCGGAGTGCCTTGTGCGCCTCGTCGAGCACGGTCCGCCACTGTCCAGCTGCCATCTCGCTCATCGTCCTGACCTCTCCGCCGACCCCGTCAAACGAGCGACTCCGCGCGCTTTCGGAGCGGAATGTTCCGCTCCGTTGCGTTGGGATCAGCCTAGCAGACCGGAACGATCCGTTCCACTTTTGGCTCGCGCTGCTCCACAACGCATCGAGCGCGGCACCCAAACGGGCGCCGCGCTCGACGAAGGTGGAACGGAGTCGGGTCAGACGTTGAAACCGAGGGAACGGAGCTGGTCCCGACCCTCGTCGGTGATCTTGTCCGGGCCCCACGGCGGGAGCCAGACCCAGTTGATCCGGATGTCGTTGACCAGACCGCCGCCGGGGCCGGTGGTCAGCGCCTGCCGGGCCTGGTCCTCGATCACGTCGGTCAACGGGCAGGCCGCCGAGGTGAGCGTCATGTCCAGGGTCGCGACGTTCTCGTCGTCGACGTGCACCCCGTACACCAGGCCCAGGTCGACCACGTTGATGCCGAGCTCCGGGTCGACGACGTCCTTCATCGCCTCCTCGATATCGGCGATCATGGCCTTGCTGACGCCGGTCGCCGGGGTGGCGGCGTCGCCGGCACCCTGCGTCGCGGCGGCGTCGGTCGTCGCGGCGGCGTCGGTCGTCACGGCGTCGGTCTGCGGCGTCGCGGTGGCGTCACCGGCCTCCGGCGTCGCTGCGGTAGCGGTGTTCTCGCTCATGCCTTCACCTCCGGGCTCGCGCCCACCCCGGCGCGTGCCGCAGCGTCCTTGAACGCCATCCACGGCAGCAGCGCACACTTGACCCGAGCGGGGTAGCGGGCAACGCCCGCGAAAGCCACCCCGTCACCGAGCACGTCCTCATCCGGCGTGACCTGGCCACGGCCGGACATCAACTCGACGAACGCCTGGTGTACCGCGAACGCCTCCCCCGCACCCCGACCGCGCAGCAACTCGTGCAGCACGCTCGCCGAGGCCTGGCTGATCGAGCAGCCCATCCCGTCGTACGAGATGTCGTGCAGCACGGCGCCGTCGGTGGCCACCCGGACGGTGACCTCGTCGCCGCAGGTCGGGTTGACGTGGTGCGCCTCCGCGACCTGGTCGCCCGAGTCTTCGGCAGCGCGCAGGCCACGCCCGTGCGGGTGCTTGTAGTGGTCCAGGATGATCTCCTGGTAGAGCTGGTCGAGCTGCATCAGTCGAACACCTTCCGCACCTGCTCCAGACCGGCCACCAGAGCGTCGATCTCCTCCGTGGTGGTGTAGAGGTAGAACGAGGCCCGGGTCGTGGCCGGGACGCCGAACCGGTTGCACACCGGCTTGGCACAGTGGTGGCCCACCCGGACCTGCACGCCGAGCGAGTCGAGCACCTGACCCACGTCGTGCGGGTGCACGTCACCCAGCGCGAACGAGATGGTGCCGCCCCGGCCCACCGGCACGGTCGGGCCGAAGATCCGCAGGTCACGCACCGAGTCGAGGGCCTCCAGCGCGTACGCCGTCAGCTCCTTCTCGTGCCACTGGATGGCCTGCATCCCGATCCCGGTGAGGTAGTCCACCGCCGCGCCGAGCGCGACCGCCTCGGCGATCGGCGGGGTGCCCGCCTCGAACCGGGCCGGCGGCGCGGCGAACGTCGACCGGGCCATGGTGACCGTCTCGATCATCGAGCCGCCGCCGAACACCGGCGGCATCGCCGCCAGCAGTTCGCCCCGGCCCCAGAGCACACCGATACCGGTCGGGCCGCACATCTTGTGCCCGGTGAAGACGATGTAGTCGGCATCGAGGTCGACCACGTCGATGGGCAGGTGCGGCACCGACTGCGAGCAGTCCAGCAGCAGCAGCGCGCCCACCTCACGGACCCGCGCGGTGATCCGGGAGGTGGCGTTGATCGTGCCGAGGATGTTCGACATGTGCACCAGCGAGACGATCTTCGTCCGCTCGTTGACCAGGTCGTTCAGGCCGGACTCGTCGAGCCGGCCGCCGTCGGTGACCGGGAACCAGCGCAGGGTCGCGCCGGTCCGCTCGCAGAGCAACTGCCACGGGACGATGTTCGAGTGGTGCTCCATCTCGGAGATCACCACCTCGTCGCCCGGGCCCAGCCGGAACCGAGGGTCGGCGTCCGCACGCAGCGAGGCGTTGGAGAACGCGTACGCCACGATGTTGATCGCCTCGGTGGAGTTCTTGGTGAACACCACCTCGTCGGGGCTCGGCGCGTTGATGAACGCGGCGATCTTCGCCCGCGCCCCCTCGTACGCCTCGGTGGCCTCGGTGCCCAGGGTGTGCACCGAGCGCGACACGTTGGCGTTGTGCAGGGCGTAGTGCTCCCCGAGCACGTCGAGCACCTGCCGGGGTTTGTGCGAGGTGTTGGCGCTGTCGAGGTAGACCAGCGGGTGCCCGTTGATCTCCCGGTCCAGGATCGGGAAGTCGGCGCGCACCCGGGCCACGTCGAAACGCGGCACGTCGTCGTACTGCGGCATCCCGGACGGGATCGCGATGCTGGTCATCTCGGCAGCGCCTCTCTCGCTCAGGCCCGGGCCGTGCCGGCCCCGGCGGCGTACCGCTCGTAGCCCTCGGCCTCAAGCTTGTCGGCCAGCTCCGGGCCGCCCTGCTCGACGATCCGGCCGGCCACGAAGACGTGCACGAAGTCCGGCTTGATGTAGCGCAGGATCCGCGTGTAGTGGGTGATCAGCAGCATGCCGGTGTCGCCGTTGTCGCGGACCCGGTTGACGCCCTCGCTGACCACGCGCAGCGCGTC